>CAVVIO010000009.1:0-342988 GCA_963748095.1 uncultured Bacteroidales bacterium | reverse complement strand
AATCGCCGGGCAGTATTAAGGCTCAGATTATTTGCCAGCTTGTTCAGTTCGTTCTTGGAAATATGCCGCGAAATGGAAATGTCATGTACTATTTTTTCCCATATTGATCCTACATAAGCTTTTATCTGTTCACGGTTTGCAGCACTCATTTTGTCCAACATCAACGGTTCCACCGCGCTTTTGAATTTCCCGTGTCGGATTATTTCCGGCTGCAGGCCAAGTTTCTCAAGAGTTCCTTTATAAAACATGATCTGTGAACTGAGTCCTACAAAACTGAAATTTCCTGCCGGATTAAGATATACCTTATCAGCTGCTGAAGCCAGGTAATAAGTAGACTGCAAATAGGTATCACTGTAACTCAGAATAAATTTACCCGACTTTTTAAAATCAAGAAGCGCATCCCTGATTTCTTCCAGGGTGGCAATTCCTGCGGGAACTATCGACAGGTCAAGATAGATCCCGCGAATATTCGTGTCAGCTTTTGCTTTCTGAATATTATTCAGGATATCATTCAATCCCAGTTTTGATTCGGGTTGTAACATGCCAAATTTAAACCCGCCGAAAGGAAAAACCGGTTTACGGTCCTGGATGGGTTTATTGAGTTTTAGCATTAAAATGGAATGAGGTTTAATCTGAACAGGTTTTTCCTGTTTGCTGATGATTGTCCCAACAATACCAAAAAATACAAACGTTAATAGTAATACAGATATTAAAATGCCTACAACTGTGGCTAACAGATATTTAAAGAAACTTTTCATATGTGTTTTATTTTAAAATACAAGATTTTGAAAAAATTTGATTTATAAATGTAAACATTAATTTAAAAATAGTAATTACGGTGGTATCTAATAGTTAGTTAATAAATCGATATTTTTGTATATAATAAATAATTTATGATTATTACCTACCTGATCTTGGGCACTAACATGGGTGACCGTTTTCAAAATCTCGGGATTGCCCGTTCTTCATTACAAAAAAGTGCCGGAACAATTACCGGAAATTCTTCTGTTTACGAAACGGAACCCTGGGGTTTTGAAACGGATACCAGCTTTCTAAATCAAGTAATACGTTTAGAAACACATTTAAGCCCTGAATTGTTGTTGAAAAAAGTACTTGAAATTGAAAAACAGTCAGGCAGAGTAAGAAAGGAAGGAAATGAATTTGAGTCCCGGATAATAGATATTGATATATTATTATATGGTGACAGTGTGATAAATACAACGAACCTGGTAGTTCCCCATCCCCGCATGCAACAACGGATGTTTGTTCTTGTTCCTTTAATCGGAGCTTGTTCCGGATTATATTCATCCGGTTTTAAAAAAAACAATTCTTGAACTTAAAAACGGGTGTACGGATACAGGATGGATTAGAAAAATGAATTAATCCAGGGCTGCGACATTAACTTTTCGTACAAAAATTCATAAACGACAGTATAAATCAGTGACCAGCCCAGTAATCCCAGGATAAGGTAAAAATATTTGTATCTGATATGCCTGTAATAGCGGGTAACAAGAAATGCTGCCACAGGAATTGAAAGTATAACCGGGTTTAACACGACAATACCCGTAAATCCGTACTTTGATTTAATTTTAATTAATCGCCGGGATCTCTTTGTAAAAATTTTTTTCTGATGGGATTTCTTTCTTTTTGGAAATACTTTATTTATAAACCAGGACCTTTGCCAGAAATCAAGAATTATTTTTGATAATCCCGAGAAAAAGAATATGCCCAGTGTCCCTCCTATGTTCGTCCATAAAAGCGTTTCAGCATAACTTAATCTTGCAACTGCCAGGGGAAAGGTAGCTGCAAATTTGAATGAACTGAGTAATACAATTATTAAGCGATCCACGAAAGAAATAAAGTTTATAATTTTTCACCATAGGCCAGGTCGCCTGCATCGCCCAGGCCGGGAATAATATATGATTTAACATTCAATTCGTCATCTACTGCGCCGGTCCAGATAGTCAGATTGTCACCAGGCAACATTTTTAGAAGGTTCTCTACTCCTTGCTTACTGGCGATAGCCGAAACAATATGTGTATGTGCCGGAATCCCGATTTTCAGAAGAGCATTATAAACTACTACTAATGAAGATCCGGTAGCCAGCATCGGGTCCGCTAAAATCAGTGTTCTGCCGGTAATATCCGGAGAAGAAATATATTCACATTCGATGGTAAATGATTTGTCGGATTCGTATTTGCGATATGCAGAAATGAAAGCATTATCAGCTTTGTCGAAAACATTCAGAAAACCCTCATGCATAGGAATTCCTGCTCTAAGGATGGATGCAATTACCGGTTCCTGTTTCAGATCGTTTATCCGGGCGATACCCAGTGGTGTATTGACTTCTGTTTCAACAAAATTCATTGTTTTGCTTATTTCATAGGCAAAAAACTCAGCTATTCTTTCCATGTTCTTTCTGAAACGCATGCGGTCTTTCTGAATCAGACTATCACGGATTTCTGCCAGAAACCTGTTGAAGATGCTGTTATTCTCGTTAAGGATATGTACCATCTATTTATTAATGTTTTAAAAATCTGAGATAAAACGGAAGATTATTTTTTTGAATCCTGATAATGCTGCTTTTTATGGAACCAAACCCCATATAAAAATTCTCATTACAGTAATTATCAATATATTCAAAACTCAGCGTGAGATTTTTCTGAGAATGCTTTTTAATAATGTTGTCTATTAACAGGAAAACAGCATTATTTTCTTTTCCCTGTTTATTAGCTATTGCACACAAAAGAACCAGGCTGTTGTGTGATTTTACAAAGAAGGCAACAGCGCAAAGTTCATTGTGTTCGGAATAAGCCCCGTAAACAGTTCCCAACTGAAATCGGACAGATGATGACACCAGAATCCTGAATAATTTAAAATTATCTTTTTTGATCGCTCCCGGCAAAGTCCGACGGACTTGTTTCATAAACTGCATCATTTCATTTACCGACAATCCATCTACCACAGACACTTTTTTAAGAGCAGCGTCTTTTAATATTTCAAGTGTTTTATCAGAATACTTGTTTTTTGTTTTCTGATAAGGTTTGATCAGATCCAGTTCAAAACAGTTATCATTAATTATTTTTCCATAACCTTCCAGTTTTATATTATTATAGCGGTTTAAACGAATATCATAATATTTTATATCTGAAGGTATTGCATCTATGAAGTCACTGATTTTTTTCTTATCAAGAAGTTTTATGGAAAAAACTCCCAATTGGTGCAGGTAATAAGGAGTACTTATTATTTGCTGGGTAAATTGCTTTGTAATAACCATAGGCATTACGGTAACATAATCATCTTCTATCAAGGCATCCCAATTATCACTTACCATATTGAGGTACCACGAATAAGCATAGATAATGCCATTGAGCGAGCGCAGTATACATTGATCCCACTTATAGAAGTTAATTTCATTATTTTTAACATAGTGTATACTCAAGGCACTGTTCTTTAGGTAAAAATGGTTAAAGCGTTCCTTCGTCGAGAAAACTGTAATAAGAATTTCCGCCGATAATAATATGATCCAGTACTTTTATATCTACCAGTTGGGAAGCGTCGTTTAATTTTTTGGTGATCTTTATATCGGCTTCACTGGGCGATAAGTTCCCCGAGGGATGATTATGACACAAAATAATCGAAGAAGCCAGTTTGTTAATGGCTCTTTTCAAAATTAATCTTACATCGATTACGGTTCCGGCGATTCCTCCCTGGCTGATTTTATATTTATCGATGATACTATTGGACCGGTTCAATATAAGTACCCAGAATTCTTCATGAGGCAGATCGACAAGCAACGGATAAAAAAACTCGTACACATCTTTGCTTCCGGTGATCTTATGTTTTTGTATCACATCTTCCAGTTTGCGTCTTTTGCCTAATTCAAGAGCAGCCAGTACCGATATAGCTTTTGCTTTTCCTATGCCTTTGATTTCCTGCAGATCGCTTACAGAAAGTTTCCCTAACTCATGCAGGTTATTATTGACGCTGTTTAATATTTTTCGTGCCAGTTCAACAGCCGAATTTTCTCTGGAGCCCGATCCGATAAGAATAGCAATTAATTCCGTATCGGAAAGAACATGAATCCCTTTGGATAATAGTTTTTCACGCGGGCGGTCTTCTACAGCCCAGTTCTTTATGCTGATATTTTCATAATCATGTGTCACTTATTTATCAGTAAACATTGATCATGAAAGATAGATCATTAAATAAAAAAAATAAAATTAAATGGAAGGAAAATAAAAAAGCCTTCCGAAAAATCCAGAAGGCTGAAACATTATGATTAGAAAATCTTTAAAGACTATTCACATATTTCGACAATTCCGATTTAAGGTTTGCCGCTTTATTTTTATGGATGGTTTTTCTTTTAGCCAGCCTATCAAGCATAGAGACTATTTTTGGATACAACTCGCTTGCCTCAGTCTTTTCTGTCGTATTCCGCAGTGTTTTTACGGCATTCCTTGTTGTTTTGGCATAATATTTATTTTCCTGCCGGCGAACTTCATTCTGTCTGATCCTCTTAAGCGCTGATTGATGATTTGCCATTCTTAACTATTTATTATAATAAATATTCTTTTTTACTTGTTTTAAAATGAGCGACAAAAGTAATTAATTTTTTTAATCCAAAAAATTTTTTGTTATTTTAAATTATTAGGTTTTGTTGTTTTATTGGTATTATAAACGGAAAATTTAAATATCTTTATTGGAAGTTGACTTGTAATAGCATGAAGAAATTTATTTTTAATCTTATCTTCTTCTTATCAATTACCTGCATTACCCTTGCACAACCCGGAATCCGTGCGAATAGTCTTCAGATTGCCGATACATTAATGCCTGTTAGTAATGGGTTTGAAGATTCTCTAATCCGTAAAATTTCCATCACTCCTAAACTACAGAATGGAATAATTCTCAGGGGACAGGTAATCAGTATTTTTCATGAAAACATTGACAGTGTATTGATAAAAGTAGAAACAGGCGATGGTGAATTCGTAACTTATGCTAATGCGAAGGGAATTTTTGGTATTGAAATTCCGCGTCCGCGTAAAAGACAAGAAATACATTTTCATATCAGTCAAAAGGATTACAGATCGTTGGATACTACCTTTGTATATTCGGCTGCATTAGAGCAGCATCTGATCCATGTGAACCTTACCCCAAAATATAAAATTCTGGTACGTGGTAGAATATTTGCCATGCATACTCCTTTGGAAGGCGTGGATGTCACTGTAAAACATCAGGATAGTAATATAGATACTAAGTCGTTGGGCTGTTATTTTGATGATGAGAATTATTGGAACTGTCTCTACGATGGCATGTTTAAGGTTGAAATTACTACACTAAATCCCCGGGATTCGGTGTGGCTCACATTTTCGAAACCGGGTTTCAGAGTAAAGCACGTAGGATTTGTATTTGCCGATTACAAAGGGGACATTATGAAATTCAGACTAAAATATGCTGACAGTATACCAAATTTTGGCCGTAACAATATTAACCTGAAAATGGGATTTCCAAATATTACCGGCAAGGACTGGTTTATTGGACTGTCTTATTACCGGCAAATTAAATTAGGTAACTTTGACAGGCTGGCACCGGGTATCGAAAGTTCTATTATTGTTAAAGATTACAAAACAACACTTACAACTCTTCCCGGAAAACCAGAAACCATTGTCGATAGTGCTTATGTAACTGCATTTGTCGGCCCGTCTTTACTGGTGTGGATAACCCGGCCCGATCGACGATATTTTTCCACTTACGCCGGTTCAACATTTAATTTTGATTTAAACACGGGCAAAATCGTAACGGAACCATTTTTAGGAACCCGTTTTTTTCTGGACATGAATAAATCTTTAAACATTGAGGCGCGATATTATTCCTATCCTCTTAATGTTAAAGAATATACTTTCAATGAATTTGGAAATGCATATCGTTCAGATATTGAAAAAGTAAATGCCCATTTTATAGTAAATATTGGTTTACAGATTAATTTTTAATTTATCCGGGGGAAATTCGTATGAAGAATATTATCAGTTTCCTGTTAATCATTTCAGCAGTTATCTGTTCATGTAATAAAGAACCTGCTTCTTTATCGAATAATGATTTAATATTCAGTAATAGCTTACCTCTCGAAATTCCATCATACACTTTTACATTAGGAAGCAAAGAATACTTTGTGAGAGGAGACACCAGTTATTTTTCCAATTTCCTGGATACTTTGCCATCTACTCCTGTATTCAAATGGGATACTGTAAATGTTTCATTAATATATGTGGGTGTTTTTGATGTCCCTATTCATACAGAAAATGGAAGCATTACCAATTCAAATGATCTGATATGGGCCTGGCATTCGGGAATGTTAAGAGGTAAAAACGGGTTGGTACAATATATTGATGGAAAAACAGTAAAAAGCGACGGAAGCTATTCTGATTCTGATCCTGCACCTTTAATTTCAGGAAATACCTACTATTGGGGGGTTTGGGCGTGGAATAATTCGGGAACTCAAATATGGTTTTCAAGCCGGCTGTTAAAATTTTATGTTAAAGATTAAAGAAAAGATAACCCATTTTCATTTATTTCGTACACTTTTGCAAATTGACAATTGACACTCTAAAATTTGATATTCGTCAACATTTAGTAACTTTTAAATGATATAGTTATAAATTTATATAATTTTACTAACAACAATCTCATATTGCACAAAAAATTTCAAATCATGGAAACGGGCAAGCAGAAGTATTATGTTAAGACTGACAAGAAGAACAGGATCGTAGTAGAAGAAATTAATCCGAACGAATTGGCAGAAATCTGGAAAAGACTCAGTGAAATAAATAAGAGTCTTTAAAATCTATAACCATAGATTTTATCTAATCCTTTAGTGAAATCATTTTGTATTTTTTAATAAATCGGATGCTAAATTCAGGTATCCGGGATAGAGATTCAATTGAATTTCCATTCTGATTAATTTACCATATTGGTTAATTATTAATCATTTACAACTAATTTCCAATCAAAGTAATTAATGTAATTCATTGATAAACAGAACAATAAACGCAAATCATTCTTTTGTCAGTTCTCTTTAAATTTTCATCAAGGTAAAGTTTCTGTTCATGTAATATAAATTACATTCAAATAATCTGAACGTATATAAAGTGAAAATTGGATTAAAATCCCACTTTATGGTACGACAAAACTTACAACTCGAAAATTCCAACACCAATCCAATTACAACCCTAATTAAACCTGAAATTTTCACCAAAAAAATAAGAGTACCAGCTCTTTATGGTTTAAAATTCTCGGCTTTAATCTTAATCTTTATTCTAAGCACAAGTTATCAAAGCCCTAATTCACCTTTCAGGGAAAAAGCACTTGAACTTTATCTGAGGCCTTTTCAAACTGGCATGCTTGGGCAACTTGAAAAATTCCAGAAAGTAAATACAGGTGCTATTTCTACTGTTGAAGAAAATATAGAAACTTTATCCTTTGATTTTTACCAACAGGAAGATTATTTGCCTGTCTGGACATTGAATTTTGACCTTACTGAGAATTCGACGGAAATGTTGAATTTACTTACAAATGCTAATAATTATGGTCTGAATTCCGAAGATTATTCTGTAAATAAGATTAAAAAACTGGGACAAAAACTTCAACAGGACAAAAACAAAGACAAAAAGTTAAAAATTCGTCAGGAATTCGAACTATCCCTTACTGTGGCCAGTTTTAAATTCATGGTTAACCTTAACCGTGGCTGTATAAAAAATGATACCTCCCTAACTTACAGAAATTATCTTTCTTCTTTACCGATAATATTAAACACAGCCATCCGGCAAAATTCCGTAACTAAAAATATATTGGCATTACAGCCGGATAATTACGAATATAAATTGTTACAACAGGCATTGGTGAAATTTCTAAAAACAGTTCATATGGATGATAAAGATTTTTCAATACCAAGTCCTGAAAAGGATTTAATGACCTGTAATCAATTAACTAAACTCAGACTTACAGATCTTGGATTTCTCAACGCCGGTTTAGCTGATAATGATAGTAACTTTGTGGTTGCCCTTCAACAATTTCAAAAGTTTTACGGGCTGGATCCCGATGGGAAGATTGGTTATAGAACACGAAAAGCACTCGAAAAATCAAGCAAATACAGGTTTGAACAAATTGCACTTAATCTTGACCGGTTAAGAAAGGAATATAATTTTTCACAACATTACGCTTATGTTAATATTCCTGCATTTGAACTCAAATTAGTGAAAAACAATGTGCCGCAAAAATCTTTCCGGGTGATCGTTGGGAAACCTGATACTCCTACCCCCGAATTATCCAGTCAAATTGAAAGAATCATTACTCATCCTTACTGGATTGTACCTAAAAGTATAGCGGTTAAAGAAATTTTACCTAAACTGAAAGAGGATAGCACCTATCTTGCAAAACACAGATTTAACCTCATTGATAAAAACAAAAACAATATTAGTTATGACAATATAGACTGGAACGATGTTACCTCAGATGACTTTAATTATGTGTTTCGTCAGGATGCCAGCAGAAACAATGCATTAGGTGAAATAAAATTTATTTTTCCGAATGAATACAGTGTTTATTTACATGATACGCCCAGTAAAAGATTGTTCAAAAAAAATGCGAGAGCTTTTTCACATGGATGCATAAGACTGGAAAATCCTGAAATTTTTGCAGAATATCTTGCCCGTGATAACATATCGGATCAACAGAATGATTCGATATTTAATCTGCTGAAAAATGGTGTTCATGAGGAAATAAACCTGCAGGAGCCATTGGATGTTTATATCAGGTATCTCACCTGTTCGGCCGATGAACAATTAAATCTTTACTTTTACAACGACATTTATAATAAAGATGCGGCTCAGATAGACAGCCTGTTTAATTAATTCTTCAAAAAATACTTCCTGTAATTTTCCCATCATTCATTTTGTGTAGTATGGAAGAAGTTGCAAAGTATTCCTTTTCGGGATAATAACAGAACAGGCAGGAACTGTTTTTAATGGTATCAATTATATTTTTGTTCACATTGGTTGGTAGTGCAGGGCAACCAAAACTACGGCCTAACCTTCCGTTATGTAAAATATACTCCTTACTTACATATCCGGCACCATGTATTACAATCGCTCTTTTAAGGGCATTACTGTTAAAATTTTTCTCTATACCCGTTAACCGGAGAGAATATCCGTGGCGGCCATAATAAGTCTGGCCGGTAACAAAAAATCCCAGAGAACTTTTATGTGATTTATTATTATTGGAAAAACTGGTGGGATATTCTACTCCTGAACCTTTTCCATGCGCAACATACGTTTTGAAAAGTATTTTTTGCTGCTCCGGGTCAATTACAAAAAAACGCTTTGTATTTGCCGATTTACTGTAATCGATCAGGGTAAGTACTTTTGCGTTTTTAAGTTTGCCTTCTTCTTTTAGAAAATAATATCCCCTGAGAGCGGTTTTGAAAGCAGTAAAATTCAGGCTTGTATCATCGAGTTGCGAATAAAAAGTCAGGGCATATTGTTCAAATGCCGCATAGTGTTTGTGATCAGGATTATCACGATCAGGCATTTTTTCGAATGATGATTGTACTATTCCAAACCAAAAAATACTTGTTAATAATGTAATTAATACTCTTCTCACAATCTTTATCCGATTTGAATTTTAAGAAATCCGGCTTCAACTTTTGCAAAATTAGTGATATATAATCTTCCTGAAAAGTCTGATGAAAATTATTTATCAACTGGCACAATTATTGGAAGTTTAATCAGGTTATTTAACTACACTTCAAATTCACCGGCTATGAAAAATCTGACAATAATTATCATCTTATCATTGGTCTTTACCATGCAGGCTAAATCTTTCACCGATAAACCTCCTATTAAATGGGGGAAAGTTGATTTAAAAGAATTTAACCTGGCACCTCCGACGAAAGATGTAAATGCCCCGGCGCTTGTGTTATGTGATTTCGGACAGGTTGAGATATCAAACCGTACCTTTTACAAACGGCATATCCGGATAAGAATTCTTAACGAAGAAGGTTTAAAATATGCAAAAGTAGAGGTTCCTTACCAGACATTTAAAGAGCATGACGACATCATGGAACTCAAAGCGGAAACGTTCAATCTTGAAAATGGGAAGATCGTTAAAACAAAGATTAAAACAGGAGATGTCAGGGATGAAAAAATGGACGGGAACTGGCATAAGAAAGTATTTGTGCTTCCCAATGTTAAGCCGGGTTCTATTATTGAATATACTTATACGATCGCCTCGCTGGATTTAATGAAGTTAAAAAGCTGGAAATTTCAACGCGAAATACCTGTTGTATGGAGCGAGATCAGGATGGATTTTCCCATGCCGTTTACCTACCTGGTAACATTTCAACGGGGAGAACCGCTTTCACAGGATGAACAGAATGACTTCGCCAAGCGCCTGCAATGGTTATATAGCACTAGAGAAAGAAAAGCACGGATTGAACTGGCAACTGATAACGATATATTATATGATGCTCCCGGAAATAATTACAAGGTTTATGTTATCAATAACATGAAGAAAAAAATAATTATGAAAAACCTTCCGGGGGTTTCTTCTCAACCAGGTTTTATAAGCATTAACGATTTTTATCCCAAAATACGTTTTCAGTTGTACGAAGCTGCCGGAAATCTTCCTCCGGCTTTCCGTCCATTACTGTTTACTACGGTAAAAGATTATGAAAAAAAATCAAGGTATGATGCTTTTCAATCCAATGAACTGATTGGTTTTATCAAATACCGGTTAAAAACTTACCCGGAAATGACAGAAGACTTGCTGGAAAGTCAGCGTTTTGGTATGCAACTCCAGAAACACCTTGATTATTTACCGGTATTTCAACAGATAATCAGTGACGGCATGAGCGATAAACAAAAAATGATCGCCATCTATGATTATGTCAGGAACAACATAAAATGGAATGGGCAATACGCCATGTACCTTGACAGGGATTTGTCCGAGGCTTTCCAAAAAAGAGAAGGGAGCAGCGGGGAAATCAATATGATTCTCACTTATTTAATGCGAAGAGCAGGTTTAGATGCTGATCCGGTTCTTATACGTACTAACGATCTGGGGATGCCTGAAATGGTTTATCCTGTTCATAATCAGTTTGATCATGTAATTTCTATGGTAACTATTGATAGTACAATGTATTTGTTAGATGCTATTGATCCTTCGCGCCCGTATAATATGATTGCCAAAAAGGATTTGTATACCCATGGCTGGCTGGTTGACAAAGATAATTACGGATGGATTGATCTGTCACCCAATACTAAATCCGATGATACGAATACAGCCACACCGGAAATGCAGAATTCAGGATTAAAATTGTAATAAGTTCTGACTGATAAAGAAACTAAGTCTCCTGATAGAGAGTTAATAATAAAAATCAGGCTAATTATTTAAACAATTCAGCCTTTTGCTCAATACTGGTAGGCGCCCATATTTTTATATTATCAATATAAAAAGGGATACCGGAGGATCCGAACCCGGTGTATCCCATAATAAGTATTCGGTCCCTGGCTTCCATTAACGGAACATGCATGTTGTCGAAATAGACGGTAATGGTTTTATCCAGAATATTCCTTATAATTTTTATTTTATGCCATTGACCTGTCTTCCAGTTAATTTCTGCATTTTTTGTTATTGCAAGGTTTTTTTTAATGCCGTTGTTGATAACGAAAATTTGCGGAACGCTATCAACCAGATTCTGACCTAGCTGTATAGTATAATAATGAGTGATATCTCTTAATCCAAGTAAAAAACAGATACTTTTCCCTAAAATATTTTCCTTACCGGGTACTTTTATGTCAGCTTCAAAAATAAAATCACTGAATAAATATCCGTTTAGCACAGCCAAATTTTGTGAACATACAGTTTTTGATGTATCGCTCATGCTCTTCCCTAAAAACTGTAAGAAATAATTTTTCCCCTCATGCCCGATTTTCCAGGATGATGAATCAGAAAATTCAAACTTATTTAGTGCAGTAACAGGTTTTGAAAAATCTTCACGGAATTGTTCAATATAACCAACCGGTAACTCCTGAGTATATACATTATTAGCTAAATAAACAAAGATTGTTAAAAGGAAGAGATATTTATTTTTCATACGTTGTATATTTCCTGTCAACCCAAAAGTATGAAATAATCAAATAAATAGCAGCTATTTTCCTTAGCAGATGAAATCATCTTCATTTCTGTACGAAATATCTGGATATCTTTTGAATATAAAGCAATAGCGTATTGATTATATCCACTCATCTTTAAGAATTTCTCCTTTTATGCCAACCGTGGTAACTTTTACGGGTACCTTACGCTTTGCATTTTGCGTGGCTGCCTGAACCAATCGAACCAAACCGCCACAGCAAGGTACCTCCATAATCATTACCTGCAGGGTGTTGATCTTTGCTTCGTCTATCAGCACCTGTAATTTTTGTAAGTATACACCCATATTGGAATCGAGTTTAGGACAGGCAATAGCCAGGCTTTTACCTTTTAGGTATGCAGCATGGAAATTTCCCAGCGAGTATGCCACACAATCGGCTGCTAAAACCAAATCGGCATTATTGAAAAATGAAGCATTTGGATTAATCAGGTGCATCTGAACCGGCCATTGACTTAGTTCAGAAGATTGTGAAGTTAAATGCAGACTATTATCTGTTCCGGCAGCAGGAGAAAAACTCATTGGCTGAGATCCCGGACAACCAGCACTATGAACATGATCATTGTTTATTATATGGAAACCGGATTTATTATCATGAACTTCATCAATTACTTCCCTGAGATCGAAATTTAATTTATTTTGGTTCGTCCGGAGATAATTCACCCCTTCTTTTATAAAGCCGGTTTCTCCATGTTCTTTCAAATGTTTAAGATGAGCGATTACCGTGTTTTTTCCTTTTTCAGCCATAACTGCCATAACTTTAGTTTCATCATAGGGTTCGGCTTCTCTTTTTTCAATGGTGATCGCTCCTGTCGGACAATGGCCTATGCAGGCCCCTAAACCATCGCACATCAGATCACTGACTAAGCGGGCCTTTCCATCGATTATCTGAAGAGCTCCTTCATGACAGTTTGGGATACATATACCACAACCATCGCAAAGTTTCTCATCAATTTTCACCATTTCCCGTATTGTATTTTCTGTCTTCATTTAATATTCTTTAACTTTGAAACAAAAATAGATTCTCCTTTAGTAAGAAGCTGTAACATATGATACACTTTTAAAATAAATGGGAAATATATTTGATATATTATCCGGTTCCCCCTTATTCAAAGGCATGGATACTTCCAGGCTGAAAGAACTCTTTGAAAATAAAACATACCATATAAAAAAATTCCTTAAAAATGAATATGTAGCTTTTTCAAATGATCCCTGTGAAAAGCTTATGATTCTTATTTCCGGATCGGTAAGGGGAGAGATGACGGAATATTCCGGTAAGATAATCAAGATCGAGGATATAGTTGCGCCATCACCCATTGCCACTGCATTTTTGTTTGGTAAGAACAACCGGGTTCCTGTTGATATTATTGCGAATGAACAAACATCAATTATGATTATACCGAAGGATGTCCTGATTCAGTTATTACAAAACGAAAGAATTTTTCTGCAGAATTTTCTGAATGTCATCTCAAATCGTGCTCAATTTCTTTCACAAAAAATAAATTTCCTTTCTTTTAAAACTATAAAGGAGAAAATTGCTTATTATTTACTCGACCTTTCAGGAAGTGAAAGATCAACTTTTTATTTGCCTGTATCACAAACCAGTCTGGCAAGTTTTTTTGGAGTTACAAGGCCTTCACTTGCCAGAGCCTTTAAGGAACTGGAAAATGAAAATATGATTCTGGTCAATCAAAAAGAAATACATATTCCCGATAGGGAAAAGCTAAAAAAGGTGCTTGGTTAAGAATATATATCAGTTGGATTAAATCTGAAGGAATTAATTTTAAGACTATTATTATTCTTACTGATATTTACTTGGAGAGGTGGTTTTTAATCACTAATCTGTTAAAAATCATAAAAAAGATTTCAATGAAATTTTACCATTTTGATTTAGTTTGTCTAAATTTTCTTTTTTTTTGTATAAATTTCAGATTATAATTAATAATGAATATTTCCGGCAAAGAAATTATTCTGGAGCTGAAAAAGGGAAACAGAGAGGCCTTCGAGCAGGTTTTCAGAGAGTATTATAATATGCTCTGTCTCGAAGCGAAGGGATATATTCATGCCGATCATCTGGTGGAGGAGATTGTATGTGATGTATTTACAAAAATATGGCTGAACCGGGAAAAGCTTTTTATAAAGACATCATTAAAAAATTATCTGATTAAATCAGTTCATAATAATTGCATTGATTATTACCGTCATCAAAAATTTCAGGATAAGTGGAATCATAAAGGAGACAGTGAAACAACTGAAAGTTATACACTTGCTGATTTAGGAGAGAATCCGCTTGATTATATGATATCGCAGGAATTGGAAAACCGGATTAAAGATGCCATCGAATCACTACCCGAACAATATAAAAAAACATTTAAGCTCAGCCGCTTTAGCGATTTATCTTATGCGGAAATAGCAACGGAGATGAATATTTCTGTAAATAGTGTCAAAACCAATGTAAAAAATGCACTAGCCAAACTTCGTGAAACATTAAAAGATATTTTTCTTATCCTGGTAATGGTTGCTTCCTTTTTAAATTGATGCAGGTTTAAAACCGATACACATTAATTTTTTAAAACAATCTTTTTACAAACTTCATTCACCCTGTTCAGTATTTTTTTCGTCTTAATTAGTAGGTTTAATAGAAAAAGAGATTTTGTATATAGGGTTAATAATATGAATACAGGGGAAAATAACGAAAAAAACGATAAGTTAATACTTGCATTTCTTGGTGGGACACTTACTCAGGCAGAAAAAACGGAACTGGAGAATTGGCTTGCAGCTTCCGAATCCAACAGGGACTATTTTAAACAAATAAATATGCTCTGGAAAGCAACGGCCATATTATCAGGTAAAAATGAATATGATCTGGACAAAGCATATCAGCGAGTACAACTTCAGATTTATAAACAGAAAAAATCAAAATTACGTTCCAGGGAGAGAGAGTCAAGTGTTTCTAACAGGCGATTTTCTGCAGAAGTCAGGAAATGGGCGGCAGTCATTATTTTATCACTAATTGCAGGAGGGGGATTGTATTATTTGGTTCAGCGATATACCCCAACATCAATGGAGATGGCAAAGAACGAAGTTATAGTTCCTTTTGGCTCAAAGTCCAGAATATTGTTGCCTGATGGTAGTGAAGTATGGTTGAATGCGGGCAGTAAATTAACTTATTCCATGAATTACGGAAGAAAATTACGCGAGGTAAATCTTGTTGGAGAGGGATATTTTAAAGTAGCTCACAATCCTGCTAAACCTTTCATTGTTCAGGCATCGAAAGTTCGGATAAAAGCACTTGGTACCGAATTTAATGTAAAAGCATATCCCGATGAAAATGTAATAGAAACAATTCTTGTAAAAGGATCTGTAGTTATTGATAAATCGGAAACTTCCGGCAACAATTCAAATAAAATTAGCCAAAGCATTGTTCTCAAACCCGGACAAAAAGCAAGAATTTATAAGGAACCAGAGACAAAAACCACTTACGTTAAACTTCCTGAAACAAAAGAGCGGCTTGAGCCCGAATTAAAAGTGGAAAAACCTGAAAAAGAAAATAAGATTAATCTTCAAAGTTCCAATACTAAAATAGAAACCTCATGGAAAGATAAACGCTGGATTATTAAAGGAGAAAATCTTGACGAACTGTTAGTACTTCTTTCACGCAGGTTTAATGTTACAATTTCACTTTTAAATAAAAATCTGTCGCAATACCAGTTTTCAGGAACTATCGAGAACGAAACCCTGGAGCAGGTTTTCAAAATAATGAGCCTGACAATACCTATGTCATATTCCGTAGATAAAGGAGATGTTAAAATTTCACTAAATAAAAAATTGGAAGAAAAATATAAATCAGCATACAAAAAATCGACAAACTAACTAATTGTGTTCTCTTATATAACTATTACTAATAACTAACTAATTCACAGAAAAATGAAAAAAAATAATCACTTCACTTAAAAAAATCCCAATTACGGAAAATATCCGAATTGGGATTCAATTTGGTCACTAACAGCTAATCCATTGGCCTGGAATAGCTTATCACATTAATTAATAACCTTAAACAAAGACAAATGTATGAAAAAAATTTGTAAAGGGTTAAGTGTACCCTATTTTAAACTTCATTCTAAAACCATTCGTTTTATGAAAGTTACACTCCTACTAACGCTATTTACTACCCTTAATGTATCGGCAGTTGTGTATTCCCAGAATACAAAAATGGATCTATCTGTTAACGATAAATCCCTGCTCGATGTGATAAGGATGATTGAACAACAAAGTAATTATCGGTTCTTCTTTAGCGATAATTACCAGGATCTGAGTAATCTTGTTTCCCTAAAAGCAAAAGGAGAGAATATTAATAATATTCTGTCCGATCTTTTTAAGGACAAGGCAATTACTTATAAGGTATTGGAAAATGACATCATTGTCATTACGCCTACCGCTTCGCTGAAACAACAACTGACCGTATCAGGTACGGTTACAGATGCTTCCACCGGGAGTGTGTTACCCGGGGTTAATATTGTCATTGAAGGTACAACAACAGGTGTTACTACTGATCTCGATGGTAAGTATACCATTACTGTACCTGATCAGAATGCAGTACTGTCATTCTCCTATGTGGGTTACCTTACCGAAAATATTACAGTTGGTAGCCAGACTACAATTGATGTTAAGCTTGACTCCCGATATTGCCCAGCTTCAGCAGGTTGTGGTGATAGGATACGGTACCCAACGAAAAGAAGCTGTAACAGGTTCGGTTGCTTCAGTGGGTGGAGATGTGGTACGCGAAGTGCCATCAACAGATGTCACGCAGGCCTTGCAGGGACGCGTGGCAGGGGTAGATATGTCTCAAACATCAACAAAACCGGGAGCCAGTATGCAAATCCGTATTCGCGGTACACGTTCATTAACAGCCAGTAACGACCCGTTGGTAGTACTTGATGGTATTCCTTTTGCAGGATCAATCAGCGACATCGACCCCAACGACATCAAAAGCATTGATATCCTGAAAGATGCCTCAGCAACTGCCATTTACGGATCGAGAGGTGCCAATGGTGTTATATTGATAACCACCAGCAAAGGACAAAAAGGACAAAAAGCAACGGTAAGCTACAATAGTTATTTTGGCATGAAAAATGCCATTAAATACCCCATGATGGATGGTCCGGAATTTGTTAAGCTTCGCTCAACAGCCGGCATATACACAAACGGGACGGATGAATCCGATAATGTAAATACAGATTGGCAAGACTTATTTTACAGAACTGCAAAAGTTACAAGCCAGGATTTAAGCATTATGGGCGGTACCGAACATGGTAGCTACAACTTTGGTTTAGGATACTACCTTGATCAGGCTGTAATACCTACCCAGCAGTACCAGCGTTTTTCATTACGAGGCGCTATTGATCAGGAAGTTGGTAAATATTTACGCTTTGGCCTCACATCAAACAGTAACTTTAACATTACTGAAGGTGACCAGATAGGGTTGTACGGTGTTTTAAGCATGTCGCCTATTACTGATCCGTATAATGCTGACGGCACGTTGAAAAGAGTTGTACACATGCCATTGGATGATCAGTGGGTGTATACAAGAGATGTTGTAAATCAGGATAAAGACATATGGTTACAACAAACCAGGGCGTATGGATCATACAATAACCTGTACGGCGAACTGAAGATTCCTGGAGTTGAAGGTTTAAAGTATCGCATTAACATGGGCTTGAACTTTCGTATGAGTAGTCAAGGTAACTACACTGGACAGGGAATAATGAGTAGTAATGCTACAACCCCTTCTACAGCTTTTATCGACAACAGGCTTACCACCAACTGGGTAATTGAAAACCTGCTGACATACGACCGCACTTTTGCCGAAAAACATCGGGTGAATTTTGTAGCGTTGTACTCTGCTGAGCAAACTAAATACAACAGATCCTATGTTGCAGCAAAACAGATACCCGCCGACGCTTTCCAATTCTATAACCTTGGACAGGCACCTGGAGACCAGATAACAGTTGACCCTAATAATCAGGATTATCAATTGTATGGTTTGAAATCATGGATGGGACGTATAATGTATGCATACGACAACCGCTATATGCTAACGGCTACTTTGCGCTCTGATGCTTCCTCAAGGCTTGCTCCGGGACATAAGAGGCATACTTATCCTGCAGTATCAGCCGGATGGAATATCACGAATGAGTCGTTTATGAAGAATATTAGCCAGATAGACCTCCTGAAACTGAGGGTGGGCTATGGACAAACCTCCAATCAGGCTGTTGCACCCTATGCGACTCTCGGTCGTTTAGCCACCAGGCCTTACAATTTTGGAAGTGATTACGCCACAGGGGTATATGTTACTCAACTTCCTAATGCCAGTTTAGGATGGGAGTACTCCAAAACATGGAACTATGGTCTGGATTTCGCTTTCCTGAGTGGTCGCCTGTCCGGTACTGTAGAGTATTATATAACCAATACCAAAGATCTTTTGTTTGATCTTATTCTGCCCGTCACGTCGGGTGTGAATACCATCACATCAAATATAGGGGAAACCCAGAACAAAGGGATAGAACTCTCGCTCAATGGCAGGATATTGGATAACCTTAATGGCTGGACATGGGAAGCCGGCTTCAATCTGTACGCCAACCGCAACAAATTGGTAGCTCTTGCTTCAGGACAAACAGAGGACAAAGGCAACAACTGGTTTGTAGGTTATCCTATTGATGTAATTTATGACTATGAGAAAATTGGACTATGGCAAGAGGGAGATCCATATAGGGATATTCTGGAACCGGGTGGAAATGCAGGTATGATTAAAGTGAAATATACCGGCGATTACTTGCCTGATGGAACGCCAACACGTGCAATTGGACCTGATGACCGGCAAATCATGAGCATGGAACCTAAGTTTCAGGGCGGATTCAACACCAGCGTAAGTTATAAAGGATTTGACCTGAGCATTGTAGGTGCTTTTAAAAGCGGTGGTAAGCTTATCAGCACCCTTTACTCATCGAATGGTTACCTCAATCTGGAAACAGGACGCAGGGGACAAGTAAAGATTGACTACTGGACACCGGAAAATACCGGCGCCAAATATCCATACCCTGCCGGCGTATTGAGCGGCGACAATCCGAAGTATGGTAGTACTCTTGGTTACTTCGATGCGTCGTACCTGAAGGTACGTACTATTACACTTGGTTATAACTTCGACCAAATCGCCTGGATGAAAAACAATGGCGTATACAAATTGCGACTTTACGTCACAGCACAGAACCCATTGGTTATGTTTTCGCCCTATCACAAAGAATCAGGTATGGATCCTGAAACCAACTCATACGCTAGCGAAAATACAGCATCACCAATTGCTACCGTCAATTCTCCCTTGAGTCGTCTGCTGATAATAGGCGCTAACACGCCATCAACGCGTAACTACTTGATTGGCATTAATGTGACATTTTAAAAAGAGATAATAATGAAACGTATAAAAATAAAAACTATTATAGGAATATCATTATTGACATTGTTCCTAATGGCGTGCTCTAAAATTTTAGATGAACAACCACGCAGTATTTATACCCCCGATTTTTTTAAAACCGAAGCAGGCGTTAAAGGTGGAATAACGTCTTTATATGCCCATCTTCGCTATATTTTCGGGAATGCTTATTACTTTAACTCCTGTCTCACCGGTACAGATGAAGTAACGTATGCCCAGAGTGCAGACCAGAACTTTAAGGTCATGGACCTTTCCGGTCAGGGGGATCTTAACTCCCAAAACAGTAATACCGGTATATTGTGGAGTAATACATTCCCTGACATTAACACCGCCAGCGGTATTATTGAGAATGCTGCTGAAGTAGGCATTGACTCGTCGCTGGTTGCCGAAGCCAGGTTTTTCCGCGCATTCGACTACTTTAAGCTGGTGCAGACATTCGGCGGAGTGCCTTTGGATTTGGGCGCAGGGGAACTGAAATTTAACTCGTCTTCTGCAAGAACCTCTGTCCGCAACACCGTGCCGGAGGTATACACCAGAGCTATATTCCCGGACCTGTTGACAGCGATAAGGGATTTACCGGATGTCGGACGGGTAACCGGAGGCGTAACAAAAACAGTTGCACGCCTTTATTTATCCAAGGCTTACCTGACATACGCATGGTGGCTGGAAAACCCAAACAACATTCCTACTTATCCGGTGACTGACCGGACCGACCCTGACGGACATAATGCCCAGTGGTATTTTCAGAGCGCATACGATGTGGCAACAACAGCCATTGAAAATCCGGGACCTTTTGGCTTACAAGAAACATTACTATGATGTTAACTATGCGCCAAACGATCGCAACAGTGAAATACTGCTGTACGCTGATCACACGCAGTCAAACGAATATTATAACGGAGCCAGCCTGACTTATGGTAGTGGTGGTAATGCGGATAATTTTGCCGTTTGGATGTTAACATGGAACTATACAGTCATCAGAAGTAGTTCATCCTAATACAGAAATGAGAATACCTGTTAAGTTCTGTTCAACGTGAAGCAGAACAACATCTGGGACGACCATGGACACGTATGTGTCCCACTATCGGCGCAATTGAAAACACTTTTGCCGACAAAACAAACGATTCCCGGTACGATGGCACTTTTACAACTGTTTACCGGGGTAACTGGAATAAAGGTGGCATCACTGAATCCTGTGTTGTATAACGCAAACAATTTACCGGTTAGCCCTGGGGATGCCATACTGACTTTTCTGGATGAGGACCCAGCAACGTCTATTGATTATATTACAGATACACTTGGAACAGGTACAGATGTAACAACTGATGCAAGTAAAAATGGTTTTTACGCAGGTAGAAATAATGTCGGTGCAGGTATATTGCCAGGGAGATCCGATTATGTGATATCACCGGATGGTATAAGCAGGGTGGTATATCCCGGGCTTTGGAAGCTTGGTACCTATCGTACTGACAATGGCGATGGATTGGGACAACCAAATGCTGCCAGTACCCGTCCTTTCAACATTGCCAAATTCTCTGAATTGTTTTTTATTGCAGCTGAAGCTGCTGTGAAAGGGGCAGCAACGCAAGCTGTGACCGGAACATATTCTAATGACGGAACTGCCAGAGGATTGATTAATATTATTCGTGCACGTGCCGGAAAATGGAGCTTTGACAACAACGGAAACGTTCCCAAAGTGGCAGACAATAGTGCTGCTATGACTGCAGCCACGCCGGCAACTATTACCATTGACTATATTTTGGCGGAACGTTCACGTGAATATTATGGAGAAGGCTATCGCTGGTTCGATCTGGTACGTACGCAAAAATGGGCAGAATATGCTTCCTCTTACGAAATTTGCTCAGCCACCTATGGAGATCATACAAAGGCAACAGTAACGCGCAATATTGAACCATATCTTTATCTGAGGCCAATTCCGGTTGGCCAGCTAGATGGGATGGATGAGAGCGACGCTGATAAAGCAGCATATCAAAATCCTGGATATAATTAATAAAAGATAAACATTATCCTTTAAAAAAGAAGCTGTCCCAAAAGTAATTTTGGGACAGCCTCTAATAATCGCACTTACTTTTTTCTTGTTTTTTGATAATTCTTTTGCATATACATGAGATGAAGGGGATAATTATACCTGTTAGGGTAGTGTTATCTCTGCTTCAAGAAAGATATTCCGTTAAATACTGTATTGTTCAGAATTATAATACTCTATCACCTGCTTGTAAGGTAGTACGAGGAAAAGATTTAGGTTTATTATAGATTAGTAATTGTTTCGGAAAAACCAGCATCTGCTTAATTGCTGGAGCGTTAGAGTGGATTAGGATGAAGTAAGGAGTAGTAGTTAGTTGTTATTGAAGCCCTCTGCATTACCAGATTGATGATCCGGTGGCAGGGGGCTTCTTTTTGGCAGAAAAAGATTATTTTTTTAACACAAAGCAGGAGAGATTTTAAATTCAATTGGATCGATCATTCCTGTTTCTTTTGTATAAAAAAACTATTTTTACACGTTTTATGCCAGGTAATATACCTGGATTATTCTTGATTTAAACGCATGATGAAAAGAGTTTTAAGGATCACATTGATTTTAGCCCTTGTAATGAACGGGCTGAACCTTTATTCCAAAAATAAGCCCGGGAAAGAAATACTTTATATTGGTACTTTTTCTGAAAGAGGAAGCAAAGGAATTTATGTTTATCAGTTCGACAGAAGTACGAAACAGTTTCAACTACAGCAAACAGTTTCGGGAATGATCAGCCCGTCATTTCTGACAATCAGTTCTGATGATAACTATTTATATTCGGTTGATCGTGGATCGGTTAATCAAAATAAGGATTGGGGTTCAGTCAGCGCTTACACTATCGATTCAAAAACCGGTGATTTGAAGCTGATTAACCGGCAACCTTCCTATGGAGCCGGACCATGCTATATCAGTCTGGATAAAAAAAGCCATTATGCATTTGTTTCTAATTATGATGGAGGAAATCTGGCTATTTTACCCGTTAACAGGGATGGAGGGCTGGAACCAGCTGTTGATACTATTCAATATACCGGCAACAGTATTAATGGGAACAGACAAACCCAACCACACATTCATTCTGCTGTTCTTTCATGCTGATAACAAATTTCTTTATGTGACAGATTTGGGTACGGATAAAATTATGATTTACAGGATAAAGAAAAATGGTTTGCCTGAACCGGCTGAAATGCCATGGGTAAAGGTTACTCCGGGTGCCGGTCCACGCCATCTGGCTTTTTCTCCTTCCGGGAAGTTTGTTTATCTGACAGAGGAGTTATCCTCTAAGATCAGCGTATTCAAACGGAATAAAAAAACCGGAGCGCTGGAATCAATTCAACATGTAAGTTCGTTGCCTGGAGATTTTAATGGTATTAATGCCCTGGCAGATATACATGTGCATCCTTCCGGTAAGTTTCTTTATGCTTCGAACAGGGGACATAACAGCATTGTTATATTTGCTGTTGACAAAAAAGGAATGTTGCAGTATGTTGGACATCAATCCACAAAAGGAGAAAAACCCCGAAATTTTATGATTGATCATTCTGGTGATTTCCTCCTGGTTGCAAACAGGGAATCGGATAATGTCGTTCTATTCGAAATTGACAGGAAAACAGGAAAGCTGACTGATACGGGTACAGAAATTAAAGTACCGGCCCCGGTTTGTTTGAAGATGATTGAGATGCGCTAAGAAGTGAGAATTCAGAAGACAGAATTTAGTAATAGGAATTTAAGTCTTTTAAAATGATTGGATTTTATATTATCATAGAATTAGTATAACTATTCAACATTTTGCCTATCTCTTCAGCTTTCTCAATCAGATATATTGTTGAGACATAATTTAAATCTTTCGATAATAATAAATAATAATTGACTTCATTCAGGGAACCTTTTGCGATATTATAGAATCTAAGTTTATCTTTAACTCCTGTCCTCGCAAATCCCTCTGCGATATTTGCAGGTACAGAGATTACTGCTCTTCTTAACTGTGATGTTAAACCGAATAATTCATCCTTTGGCGAATAGTTTAGTTATTTTATAAACTTCTAATACCAGATAATGGGATTTTTGCCAAATTATCAAGTCGCTATAACTTTTTGATTTTTTCATACTAATATTCTTAAAATGGGAGTTAGAATTCAGAAGACAGAATTTAGTGAATTCCTGCTGATTTCAGGATTCTAAATTCTGTCTTCTAAATTCTATATACTATTTATCAGGCACTCTTTTTCGATCCGCCTAACAACAGGATTTCATTCACAACTATTTCCGTAAAATAGTGGGTTATTCCCTGTTTATCCTCGTAACTCCTGTGGTTAAGCTTACCTTCCACAGCCACTTCTTTTCCTTTAATCAG
This sequence comes from uncultured Bacteroidales bacterium, assembly GCA_963748095.1. Lineage (GTDB taxonomy): Bacteria > Bacteroidota > Bacteroidia > Bacteroidales > UBA10428 > CAVVIO01. The sequence continues at coordinate 318,915 of CAVVIO010000009.1, read as the reverse complement.
GTATTGAGCTGCCAGTTCCGCATTTTTTCCCCAGGCAACTAACTGATGCCATTGAGTTGAAGATATCTTTTCCCCTTCCGGATTTCTGTAATAATCAGTAGTTGCCAGTGAAAATTTGGCAATTTTTTTTCCATTTGCTACTTCTTTTACTTCCGGGTCCATACCAAGGTGTCCGATTAACTGAACTGAATTTCTTAAATTTTTCATGATTTTAATTTTAAATGTTACTAAATAATATTGAATATTTTCAAATGAAATATGATGATACAAAGTAACAGGACCCTGATTGATAAAGCCGGTTGTTAAGCGTTTGTAGTCGTTTATTATCCGTTTGTAGTCGTTTGAAAACGATTTTGTCATTGAAAATAAACGCCTTACCAGTTGCTGAGTTAAGTTGCCCAAAGAGGAAGTAATAAGTGATTTTTATCAGTTTTTCAGGAATAATCGAATAATTGAGTAATATCTTTAGTAGAATTTTTTAATTTTCGGATAATTCATAATAATCTAACTAAAATCTTATGACCGTGAAAAAAATAATCCCTTTAGTAGTATTGTCTATGTTTATTTTTAATGGATGCAATCATTCAAAAAAGGTTGCAGATAATCCGTTTCTTACGGAATTTAATACTCCATTCGGAGTACCGCCTTTTGATCAGATAACTCTGGAAGATTATCTGCCGGCTTTTAATGAAGGAATTTCGCAACAAAAAAATGAAGTCGATGCCATTGTAAATAATCAGGAAGCACCAACTTTCGAAAATACTGTTGTTGATCTTGAAAAGAGTGGCGAAATTCTGACCAGGGTCGGCTCAGTATTTTACAATATGAATTCTTCAAATACAAGTGATGAAATTCAGAAAATTGCTAAAGAGGTTTCGCCACTATTATCAAAGCATGAAGATGATATTTTGCTGAATGAAAAGTTATTTGAAAAGGTAAAAGAAGTTTATAATGGGCGTGATACTTTAAATCTTACTGCCGAACAGGGCCGACTGCTTGAAGAAACATATAAAATGTTTGTAAGGGGCGGGGCAAATCTTTCCCCCGAACAAAAAGATACATTGCGTACTATAAATAAAGAATTGTCACTGCTTCAGCTTAAGTTTGGCGAGAATGTACTTGCCGAAACAAATGATTTTAAACTGATAATTGATGATAAAAAGGATCTTGAAGGATTACCCGAATCTGTTATTGCCGGTGCTGCCGAAAAAGCAAAGGAAGACAGTCTGGACGGCAAATGGGTATTTACAACGCAGAAACCGAGCATGATCCCTTTTCTTCAGTATGCCAAAAACAGAGAGCTTCGTGAGAAAATTCTTACGGCATATATAAAACGGGGAGATAACAATAATGAACACGATAATAAAGCGGTAGTCACAAAAATACTGAACCTTAGAATTAAAAGGGCCCACTTGCTGGGTTACAAGAGCCATGCTGATTATGTGCTTGAGAACCGTATGGCAAAAAATCCTGAAAATGTATTTGCCTTGTTGAATAAAATATGGAACGCATCGTTACCTGTGGCAAAAAGAGAGGTTTCGGAAATGCAATCGATAATCGACAGTGAAGGCGGCAACTTTAAACTTGCTGCCTGGGATTGGTGGTATTATGCCGAAAAACTTAAAAAGGAAAAATACGATCTGGATGAAGAAGCTACACGTCCGTATTTCAAGCTGGAGAATATACAAAAAGGTTTGTTTGATGTTACCAACAAGCTTTATGGACTTCAGTTTGTACCACGGAACGATATTCCCAAATACCAGAAAGATGTGCAGACTTATGAAGTGAAAGAAGCGGATGGCACGCATGTGGGAATATTATATATGGATTTTTATCCAAGAGCAAGCAAGCGTCCCGGTGCATGGATGAGCAGTTTCCGAAAACAAAGCAATCTTGACGGCAACATGATTACCCCTATCGTAACCACTAATTTTAATTTCACAAAGCCCGTGGGGGATCAGCCGGCACTATTGAGCTATGATGAAGTACAAACCATGTTCCACGAATTCGGGCATGCACTGCATGGTTTGTTATCAAAATGCACATACAGGAGCCTTTCAGGAACTTCTGTCGACAGGGATTTTGTTGAACTGCCGTCCCAGATTATGGAAAACTGGGTCCGTGAACCAGAGGTTTTAAAAACTTTTGCCACGCATTATAAAACCGGTGAACCTATTCCCCAGGAAATGATCGATAAGTTCAATAAAAGTAAATTTTTCAATCAGGGATTCGAAACGGTGGAATATTTATCTGCTGCCCTACTGGATATGGATTATCATGTGCTTACCGAACCGCTTACGGAAAATGTGAATAAATTTGAAAAAGAAGCGATGAATAAAATGGGACTGATACCTGAAATAGTAGTACGGTACAGAAGCACTTATTTTTCTCATATTTTCAGTGGTGGTTATTCGTCAGGATACTACAGTTATATCTGGGCCCAGGTACTCGATGCCGATGCATTTGAGGCTTTCAGGCAGCATGGTTTATTTGATCCTGCTACGGCTACTGCTTTCCGTAAGAATATTCTCGAAAAAGGAGGCACCGATGATCCTATGAAATTGTATGTTGCATTCAGGGGAGAAGAACCTTCTATTGATCCTTTGCTTAGAAGGAAAGGATTGGAAGAATAAATTATTTAATAAGAAAAGCACCATTTCTGATGGTGCTTTTTTATTTATATTATTGTTTCCAAAATCGGATTCAGGAATATATACTAAGCTCGTTATAGAAGTACATTAACCCGGTTTTCAAAAAAGTTGTTATAACATATCCTACATGGCGTAAGCGGATGCTCAGTTTCTTATATTTTTAACTTTGGACCAGATGGGTAATGTCCTGTTTTTTATTAAATCGTGACTGACTATTTCATTTTAATCAAAATCCAGTGTTTTTGGATCCATTTTATTTCCTCTAAAACTTACCAACTCTATATATTCGCCATTAAATCGATAATACAATGTTGTTTGTGGGCTGATTACGCAACGCCTTAGATTTTTCTTTTTGCCTGATTAAGGATACAATAATTGATTTATTGCTATTTGGTCAATTATTTCTTCAAAATACATATCAACTCTTGCAGCCACCAAAGTGCCAAATTTACCGGATACATATTCAAGAATTTCTTCATACTCAATATAAGCCCTGGTTGAGTACCTTACAGGATAGGGCATAGTTAAAAATTAAATTTTTCTTTTATTTTCGATCTTACCTCTGATCGTGATAGATATTCTCCTCTATCCAACTGTTCCAACCCTTTATTGATGGCTTTTTTGTCATTCTCGCTAACACCGTTCCACCAATCAGATTTTTCTTTTTGTATTTTTTCAACCTGAGCCAGTACATCCTCTTCCTGAACAGAAGACAACCAATTGATAAGATTTATTTTACGAGCCTCTAAAGTCATAATTTCTATATTTTCTACAAATTTAACGATTAATACTCAATTTCAGTTTTATTTAATGAGTGAAATTCCTTTGTTTCCAGTTTGTTGTATTTTAAACTACAACAAGAAACTGTATCATTTAATATCAACATTTCAATAAGCAATCGTAGTTAAAACTGCGCTTAGCCGCTTTGTTTATTTGTGGTACTTGTTATTTGGGCATTCTACACTTAGGTAGGGGTTTGAGACAGTAGAATATTTATCCGCTGCATTGCTGGATATGGATTATCATGTGCTTACCAAACCGCTCACCATGAAAGTAAATACCTTTGAGAAGAAAGCTCTGGATAAGATGGGTTTGATACCTGAAATAATTGTCAGATACAGAAGCACTTATTTCTCCCATATCTTTAGTGGTGGATACTCGTCAGGATATTACAGTTATATCTGGGCCCAGGTACTTGACGCGGATGCTTTCGAAGCTTTCAGGGAGCATGGTTTGTTCGATCCTGCTACTGCTTTGGCCTTTCGAAAAAATGTATTGGCAAAAGGAGGCACCAATGATCCTATGAAATTGTATGTTGCATTCAGGGGAGAAGAACCTTCTATTGATCCGTTACTCAGCAGGAAAGGATTAAAATAAATTTTAGAGATTTTTAAAAGCGCCACTTACAGGGCGCTTTTTTATTTTGGCTGTATTGATATAATGTATTTTCAGGCGTATGTACTAAGTTCGTTGTAAAAATACATTAATCCGGTTTTAATAAAAGTGGTCATTACATCAACCTGATCACTGATATTGTTTTTTGATGCCAGTTTGGAAATTTTAAGTACGGCACCGATCCAGTCCTTCTGATGCCACCGTCCGGCAATAAGTTCAGGAAATTCTGTAATTTCCAGATTGTCCCTGGTTCGGATACTCATATAAAAGTAAGGTTCATTGTAGTAAGTATCAGGTGGAGTTATACCCACCCCTATGGAACGCAATACAGAACCGTCTTTGTCACGTTGTACAATAATATTTGTAGCAAGATCGATATGATGCGGCCAGCAGCGAATTAAAGAGGCTTCTCCAACATTGGCAATAACCTGTTTTAGTACAAGATGTGCATTGCTGTAATAATTGGCAATTTCCCTGAAGTAATCGGGATTTTCAATTTTATAAGTGCCGCCATTATCGGTAATATGTCTGGGTATATCATAATGCATATCGATAGACAGGTTTGTTGTAGAAACGCCTAATTGCGAAAGTTGCGATTTCAGAAGGGCATAGATTTCCATCTTGGTTTTATTCACCATGTTAATTTCTGAAAGGCAATTCCAGTCGTAATCGCATAATTCCAGTTTAAGTAGTTCCGGGTTTAAAGTAACTCTGAATGTTTTGTCAGCATTTATCCATTCCCCGGCAAAAATCATTCTAGAAGGGATCCACTCCATGGCAGTATGACTGTCATCTGTACGCGGAGGCAGGAGATACTTACCAACAATTGCAACAAATTGCAATGCATGATGGATGGTATCAATCGATTCCCTGAGCGCCTGATAATCTTTTTGTGTTAATTCCTTCCAATGGATCCTTATAAATGCATTATTGATACCGAAATTTTTCATTATTGGTGAAATTGAAACATATATTGAACAATAATAATTACAACTGGTTCAAATTATTAATACTAAATTTAGGAGACTAAAATAATCAGAAATGATGGATGATAAAACTTTAAACCGCTGTAACTGGGGGACAAAAAATCCCTTACTTATTCATTATCACGACAAGGAATGGGGTGTTCCCATGCATGATGAACAAAAGTTATTCGAAATGCTGGCATTGGATGGTTTTCAGGCGGGATTAAGCTGGTCAACCATTCTGAACAGACGGGAAAATTTCAGAACGGCATTTGATAATTTCTCTATTGAAAAAATAGCGGAATATGATCAGGAAAAAATAGACCGGTTACTACAGGACGAGGGGATTATCCGCAATAAGTTAAAAATTTATGCAACCGTGAAAAACGCTCGGTTAGTTAAGGAAATTCAAAAAGAATTCGGAAGTTTTGATCATTACATCTGGCAGTTTACGGATGGGAAGACCATACAGAATAACTGGAAGTCGTTAAATGAAGTACCTGCTACTTCGGCAGAATCGGACGCAATGAGTAAAGATCTGAAAAAAAGGGGGTTCACTTTTGTCGGATCCACTATCTGTTATGCTTTTATGCAATCTGCTGGTATGATCAATGATCACATAACGACCTGTTTCAGACACAAAGAGATCCGGGAATTATTGCTTCCTGGTCAGGATACGAATTAATCTGAATCTGTAATTCATTTAAATCTCATTATTCATATTACTTAGCATGAGGGATTTATCAGTTATCTTAAAATTAAAATTGAAAAAATTTACTGTCTGAAGTTTCCGTTTAGTAATGTATAGCATGGTTTTTGATCCTGTTGATGCGAAATAAAGATTATAATTTTCAATTATTCCGTAACTTTGTAATGAATTAAATACACTTTAGCGATGGCTTTACCACAATTATTCAGAACGTACCGGCATAAAATATTTAATTATGTTCCACTTTATTACAATAAGGAAAAAGATGAACTGGAAAGCAGGATTAAAAGCGCCGAGGCTGAAGCTCATGCAGAGTTGAAGCAGGGAAACACTACTTTTTACCGTTCCACTATTACCCGTGGTTCGATGCGCGGATTCCTGAAACAGAATAAACGGGCAAAAAAGCAATCGAATGTACGTTTGGTGATTATTATTCTTTTCCTGTTAATCATAACCTATTATTTATTTTTCCGGTAATATAAAATCTTATCCTGATCAATGGCAGATATTATACATTTGTTACCCGATGCCGTTGCCAACCAGATTGCTGCCGGTGAAGTAATACAACGTCCTGCATCCGTAGTAAAAGAATTGGTTGAAAATGCAGTAGATGCGGGCAGTTCATCCATTACCATCAACCTGAAAGATGCTGGTAAAACCCTTATCCAGATCATCGATAATGGTTGTGGTATGTCGGAGACCGATGCCCGTATGTCGTTCGAACGTCATGCAACCTCAAAGATAAAAGATGCAGAAGATCTGTTTGCCATACGCACAAAAGGTTTCAGGGGGAGGCGCTGGCTTCAATCGGGGCAATTGCACATGTAGAACTGAAGACAAAACGATCGGAAGACGAGATTGGCACGGAGATTTCGGTTATCGGCTCAAAAGTAACCCGTCAGGAATCAATAAGCTGTCAGGCAGGGGCAAATTTTCTGGTAAAAAACCTTTTCTTTAACGTCCCGGCAAGGCGTAAATTCCTGAAAAGCAACAATACTGAGTTAAGACATACTATTATCGAGTTTCAACGGATTTCCCTGGCCCATCCTGAAATTGAGTTATCACTTATCCATAATGACAGTGAGATATATAATTTACCCGCTACCAATATTCGGCAACGCATAGTTCATATCTTCGGGAAACATATCAATCAGAATCTTACCAACCTTTATACAGAAACCAGTTTGGTTGTCTTAAAAGGTTTTATTGGAAAACCCGAATTTGCTAAAAAAACACTGGGGGAGCAATTCTTTTTCGTTAATAACAGGTTTATGAAACATCCATATTTTCATAAAGCCGTGATAAATGCTTACGACCAGATTTTGCCACATGAAACCATACCTTCCTATTTCATTTATATGGAAGCAGATCCGAAAACCATCGATGTGAACATACATCCTACAAAAACGGAAATAAAATTCGAAGATGAACGGGCCATCTTTCAGATTGTCCAGGCCGCGGTGAAGGAAGCTCTTGGCAGGTTCAATATCACTCCATCCATCGATTTTAATAATGAAGGAGTTGTTGATATTCCGGTGCTCAGAAAAGATACGGAGATACAAAAACCGGAAATTCCCATCAATCCGGATTTCAATCCATTCGATGAAGAAGATCGTTTTAAAAAATCCCCTGCTTTCCAGCATCGTCAGCATTCAGGCAGAGTTACCAACTGGGAAAAACTTTATGAAGGATTCACTAATTCCGATGACCATCCCGATTCATTTGAAATCATTCAACCTGGCGGACACCCTGAACCAGGTTCCTCAACAGCTAACGGAGCACCAACATTTATCCAGCTGAAAAACAAATACATTCTTACCCCTGTAAAATCGGGATTGATGGTGATCAACCAGAGACGAGCACATGAGCGTATTTTATTTGAAAAATATATCAATTCATTTGCAAAAAATCTTTCGATTGCCCAGCAATCTCTTTATCCGGAAACAGTAAATCTCGATCCTGCAGATTATTCCCTGCTGCTTGAAATCACTGATGATTTGCATGCTGTAGGATTTGACATCGGCAACCTGGGGAATAATACCATTGTGATAAACGGATGCCCTTCGGATATTGAAAATCCGGAACCGAAAGCCCTCATTGAAAAATTGCTGGAAGAATACAAAAACACCTTCGGGGATATCAAAACATCGGCTAAGGAAAGGTTAGCCCGGTCGATGGCTGCTGCAACTGCTATTAATTATGGTAAAAAACTGAAATCTGAGGAAATGAATGCACTGGTTGATGCACTTTTTGCCTGTGAAAACCCGAATTATTCCCCCACTGGCAAAGTGATTATAGCCATTATCAATACGGATGAACTGGATACCAGATTAAAATAGCGGTTTCCTATAACTGGAGAACATTAATTTCTTAAAACAATCCTATATTTGCGTTGTTAATTCACTTAACTATTAGATATATATTATATGAATGATTATAGAACGGGGCGGTTGGCAATACCCCCGGTAGTAAAAGGTATTATAATTATAAATGTAATTCTGTTCCTGCTTACATATATGACAGGAGCTGTAGGCCAGCATATCGGGTTGAAGTTAGCGCTGTACAATTTCGAATCTCCAAATTTCGAACCCTACCAAATAATAACACACATGTTTATGCACGGTGGTTTTGGCCATATTTTCTTTAACATGTTTGCTGTTTTCATTTTTGGACGCGTATTGGAAAATGTATGGGGAGGAAAACGTTTTTTTATTTTTTATATGATAACCGGACTTGGCGCTGCACTGATTCTACTTTTAGCCAATCACATACAATTGGTCATTTTACAGGATAAAATAAAACTATTCCAGCAATCGCCTGCTCCCGAAGTTCTACAGAAACTTGTTGAACACTATATCGGTCATCCTTCGATGCAGTTTTTATCGTTCATTGAGAAATGGACCTATCAGCCCGATAATGCCTCCTATATTCAACAAGGAAAGGAATGGGCTACACAACTTCTTCCGGCTATCAGGGATATACCAACAATAGGAGCTTCCGGTGCAGTTTTTGGCGTGCTGGTGGCTTTTGCCATGATGTTCCCTGATGTTGAACTGATGCTTATCTTTTTCCCGGTACCTATAAAAGCAAAATACATGGTACCGTTTTATGCGTTGGTTGAATTATTTTTCGGAGTAGCTCATTTTCAGTGGGACAATGTTGCACACTGGGCGCATCTGGGAGGCGCATTAGTAGGCTTTATAATGGTGAAAATATGGAAACGGAATCAGTTTAATATTTATTAATTTTGTAAATGTTCAGATAAAGAGGAATATTATATTATGACCATAACAAGTGAAATAAAAGAATCTTTTAAGAGCGGAAACATGCTTACCAAGCTCATCTATATTAACATAGGTGTGTTTCTTCTGGCGAATATTTCCTTTATTATTTTTGCGTTGTCCAATCGAATGGGATTGAGCTTTGCCAATCAGCGGGATTATTTTTCCATGAAATTTCTGTCATACCTGATGGTGCCGGCAGATTTTTCAAGTCTGCTTACCCGGCCCTGGACCCTGATCACTTATATGTTTTTACATTTCGGTTTTCTCCACATTCTCTTTAATATGCTTTGGTTTTACTGGTTTGGACGACTTTTTCTCATGCATCTGTCGGGCCGGCAATTGTTCAGTACCTATATAATGGGAGGTCTTTCTGGAGCGTTTTTATTTATCATCGCCTACAACGTTTTTCCGGGGTTATCAATGTATGTAAAGGATGCGCAGGCACTCGGTGCGTCTGCAGCTATAGTTGCCATTATCGTAGCCATTTCATTTTATATTCCCAATTACGAAGTAGTATTAGTTTTCATTGGTCCTGTAAAAGTAAAATACATTGCCATCTTCTTTATTGCCTCCGACATACTTTATATTGCTTTCAGCCCGTTGAATATCGGTGGGCACATTGCTCATATCGGTGGCGCCATTTATGGCTACTGGTTTATTTCCCAGTATAAGAAAGGCAAAGATATCGGCCGTGGCGTGGATGCTATCATGGATTTTATTGCTACAGCCTTTAAGCCCCGTCGGAATTTAAGAGTCTCGTATAAACGGGATGCAAAGAAAATGGACGATATGGAGTACAATGCCAGTAAAGCACATATGCAGGAAGAAATCGACCATATTCTTGATAAAATTGCCAAATCGGGATATGACAGCCTGACCAAGAAAGAAAAAGAAACCCTTTTTAAAATGGGAGGCAGGAATTAGTTTTCATACACCAATAACTAATTGTTCTTTAACTTGAGAAACCTTATCAAAAAAATACTGGTATACCTGAACCTGTTGGCAGTGGTATTCCTTTTGTTATCCTATCTTTCGGAATACATCAGTCCTGAAAAGATCTGGGTATTAGCTTTCTTCGGACTTGCTTACCCGTATATTCTTGCAGTAAATTTTTTATTTCTTATATACTGGATCATTTTAAAAAAGAGGTATTTTCTGATCTCCCTGATTGCTGTTGTACTTGGATGGAGTAACCTGAAAAAGCTGGTACAGCTTCATCCTGCCAAAGAATTTTCCGTGAAACAATCCACTACAATTAAGCTTATTTCTTATAACGTAAGATTATTTAATTATTACAGGTGGGTACACGACAAGTCAATACCAGCAAGTATTTTCAAATTCTTTAAATCGGAGAATCCCAATATTATTTGTCTGCAGGAATATTTCACCCTGGATAAAGGGGATTATTCGGCAGAAAATATTATTAAAAAGTTTTCCTCTACACCTTACCGGAATATAAAATATACCAGCATTACCAAGGGATTATCCAATTTCGGGATAGCAACTTTCAGTTCATATCCTATTATTAACAAGGGATATATAAAATTTGAGAATTCCCTGAATATTTGTATTTACTCCGATATAAAAATAAATAACGATACGATAAGGGTATACAATACCCATTTGCAGTCAATCCATTTGAAAAAGGATAATTATAATTTTATCGACAGTCTTATTCTGAATTACAACAATAAACATTTGGGTGAAGTAAAAGACATTTCTTCAAGGTTGAAAAATGCTTATATCAAAAGAGCCCGTCAGGTAGATATATTGTCCGCTCATATCCGGCAATCGCCCTACCCGGTCATTGTTTGCGGCGATTTTAACGACACTCCCGTATCCTATACCTATCATAGAATGAGGGGCAAACTGGTAGATACATTCGTTGAATCAGGCTCGGGGATAGGGAACACTTACCTGGGTAATTTCCCATCATTCAGAATTGATTACATCTTTCATTCACAAAGCATACATTCGTGTTGTTTTCAAACGGAAAAGATCAGTATGTCGGATCATTACCCGGTTATGTGTACCCTTTCACTTAATTAGTATCGGCAAGAAAACTCCATTTTCCGCATTACGCTTGTCAGAAAATTCCTCATTTACATTAGTAAACTGCGGATTTTCTGACTTCGCAAGCCTTGAAAATGAACTTTTCTTATCCAACACCGGACGTTTCGGGCAAGTACTAATTAAAAGGGGAGTTTTGTCAGTTCTACATTTCCACCTGACAGAATAATTCCGGTTCTTTTTCCGCGAAAACGATCGGGATTTTCATAAACGGCAGCAACAGGAACCGCAGATGAGGGTTCGATAATGATTTTCATACGCTCCCAGATCATCTTCATGGCCGATATAATAGAAGCTTCACTGACAGTAATTATATCATTTACATTACCGCGGATAATTTCAAATGTAAGTTCGCTCAATGAGGTAAGTAATCCATCGGCAATGGTAGTTGGTTTTACCGATGGAACCAGGTTTCCTGACTTAAATGAACGATAAGCATCGTCGGCTTTGGCAGGTTCTCCGGCGATCACCTGAATATTTTTATTGATATTTTTTGAAGCAATTGCTGTGCCGCTTAAAAGGCCTCCTCCACCTACAGGGGCCATGATTATATCGAGATTCGGAATTTCTTCCAGCAGTTCTTTAGCTGCAGTTCCCTGTCCGCAAATCACCTGGAAGTTGTCATATGGATGTATAAATGCCGCCCCCGTTTGTTTTACAACCTCCGCAAGCGTTGATTCCCGGGCTTCAAGGGTTGGTTCACAAAATGTAATTTCTGCCCCGTATCCTTTTACAGCCTCTATTTTAATGCGTGGAGCATTTTCGGGCATTACTACATAGCTCTTTATGCCTGCACTACGCGCTGCAAGTGCGAGGGCCGCTGCATGATTTCCTGACGAGTGAGTGGCTACTCCTTTTTTTGCATCGTCTTGGTTCAGTGTTAATACTGCATTTGTGGCGCCGCGAAATTTAAATGCCCCGACTTTCTGAAAATTCTCGCATTTGAAGTATAATTCCGCACCGGTAATGTCATTTATACTTTTTGAAGTCAGCACAGGTGTACGATGAATAAATTTACTTATTCTTTCATGGGCAGCAGCAATATCTTGAAATGATGGGTGACGCATAGTATTTATGAATATTTTTTATTCCCGCAATTATACAATTTTCCGGTGATTTGAACGATGTGAATTCACATTAAATATCTATAATGTCTTCAGAAATAGTATACTTTTGCAATACGATGTCTTTAAAGATCAGAAACATTTTTAAAAGCCAGATGTTTCCTAATTGAAACAACTGAAATTATAAGCAATTTGATATGAAAGTCACAGCATGCAGGAAAGTCCATTTTAACGCGGCGCACCGGTTGCATAATCCCAACTGGGACGATCAGATGAATGAAAAAATATTTGGCGTTTGCAACAGCCCGAATTATCATGGTCATAATTACGATCTGATTGTGAAAGTTACCGGTGAGATAGATCCCGAAACGGGTATGTGATGGATATGAAGGTGCTGAAAGGAATAGTAGAAGAGCACATTATAAATCGATACGATCATAAAAATCTGTACCTGGATTTAGATGACTTTAAAAATCTGAACCCGACAGCTGAGAATATAGCTGTTACTATTTGGAATATATTGCGCGAAAAGATTGATAATAAATTTGAATTGAAAGTGGTTTTGTATGAAACAGAGCGTAACTTTGTAGAATATTCAGGAGATTAGAAGAAGAAATAGGATGTTAAAGTGGATTAAAAAAATAGTTCAGGGGAATATTTATACTTCCTGTAAAGTTTTATCAGTATGCGATATCTCCCTTGTTTCCTCCCACGTGCAGGCACATTCCCACATGTTCGCAATATGCCATCGAGGCAGTGATGACACATGGGATTTTCAAGGGATGGTGGCTGGCTACTAAAAGGATTCTGCGTTGTCACCCATGGGGTACTCATGGATACGATCCGGTTCCTCCCAGAAAAGTCAAGGTAAAAAAGTACAGCAATACCTAAGTTGGTTCATTATCGGGAATCAGGTATATTTTTTGGCTATTGGAAAGATGTGAAATCCTGCTGTTTTATTTACATTAATCATCAATGATTCTATTAAGATCGAATAGAACAGCATTAAATTTTTCTTTCAGTATCATGTGAGGAAGGTCAATTACAGGAAGTTCTGAATTGTTAATTATGGCCGTATCCGAAGTGGCTATAATACCTTTTAAAACGTGTTTTATCTCGTAGTCGGGAGACCTGACAACATTGCCATCTGTATGTAAACCAGATTGACGAAATTTTTCCTCAAGCAGGTTTTTATGCAACGCACTGTGAGAAACCGGTGCATCCAGGAAAAATATAATCTTTTCGGGAGATTTATCTGAAAGGAAATCGGTAAGTATATTAATACTGTCCTGAAAAACTTTTTTTTCCCTGAATTTTCCATGCAGGGAACCGGCATCGCGGCAAATCCGGTCATTACTTATAAAAACAAAACGGCCCAGCAGGTAATTCATTATGGTGAATAGTACATTGTATCCGTCTATTGTCAGGGTCTTACCTTTTATCTCAGTAGTTATTTTGTTACTTCGTTTAATAGCATTTATTTCTGCTGAAATACCCCTGTACAATATGGTCCGCTGATCTCCGGAAAGCTTATATCGATCTCCTACAAGTTTTAATGATCCCTTTTCGGGATAGTTATTATTCATCAGGTAATAATAATCGGTGACTGCCTGCCGGAATAATTCATTATTCAGTTCTTCGTAGTTCATGGGTTAAAAAAGGTCGTTGGCACGTTTGGCCCTTTCGTAGGCGAATTCAACGATAGCTTTTGCTACATTTATCCCTGTGGCTTTTTGAAACTCTTTCCATTGTGGCGACCGGTTCGACTCCAGGAAATATAACCTTCCTGTTTGGTCACGAATAATATCGATGCCCAGGATGCCATGCTTACTGGCATGTTTAATAGTAAAATCAATAATTTCTTCATCGTCATCCTGTACAAAGACACCACCCAGGGCAGCATTGGCTGCAATTCCATTATTACCCGAAATTTTTTTACATAATCCGAGACTTTTACCTTCGATAAGAATTACCCTGTATTCATCTTTTACTTCCACATATTTTTGAAGTAATACGATGGTGGTTTCATTTATTTTCTCAGAATAGAATTCAGTGATATAATTTTTTAATTCATCAATATTTCTTACCATTTTAACATCTTTTCCCTGACATCCGTTTTCAGGCTTGGCTATCATGGGGAATTGCAAAATGTCCCCACGGTTTTTAATTATATTAATCCCTTGTTGTTTATTGAAAATAACAATCGTTTCGGGTATTGTTAATTCCCCGAATCCTTTTACCAGTTGGAGTAATTTACCGGCCGGTGCGCCTGAAAAGCGTTTGATTGGATCTATTAAATCACAACCGCAAAAATGCAATGTATTGGCAAGCAGGGCAATTGCCGATTCATTCATCCTGGTATTTCTTACAAGTAACGAAGTCAGGCTTTTTAACGAACGATCATTATACCGGATATCCGGACAGCCGGATCCGTTGCCGAAATAGTATTCAACCTCAAGGGGATTGATCAGCAGTACCTCGTCATAAAGATTATTACCTTCCTCTATCAGGGCATTTATTTCATAGTCGCGGATTATATCAAAGTTATTGTTGAATACTGTGCTGCTTATGCCTAAGATTTGTTTCATTTATTTCTGGTTCAAGTTGCTTAAAAATTCAAATTTACGTCATTTATGCCGGTTTGAAAAAGTCATAAAATACAGAATATTATAAATCACTTGAACATATTCTTAATTTGGTTTTCAGACATAAGTTAAATTTTAATGAATTAGGAGGATATGCTCCGTTTAATGGAATTTTTTATTAAATTGTACCTAAATTAAGCAATTACTAAACTACCAAACTACACCTGCTATGGATCAAAACTTAAAAAATCCGAAAATTTCGAGAAGAAAATTTTTGGGGAATACGGTTAAAACAGCTGCCGTATTTACCATTTTACCAAGTAAAGTAATAAGCGGCCTGGGCTATACAGCCCCCAGTGATAAATTGAATATTGCCGGAATTGGCATTGGGGGAATGGGGCATACCAACCTCATCAATATGAAAAGTGAAAACATTGTCGCTCTTTGTGATGTTGATTGGAAATATGCAGCAAATTGCTTCAGCGATTTTCCAGACGCAAAAAAATACTGGGACTGGAGGAAAATGTTTGACGAAATGAAAGACAGCATCGATGCTGTTGTAATAGCAACACCAGATCACGACCATGCAATTATTGCTTCGCATGCCATTACTATGGGAAAACATGTCTTTCTTCAAAAACCATTAACACATTCAGTTTATGAATCGCGGTTACTTACCAACCTGGCCAGAAAATACAAAGTCGCCACTCAAATGGGAAATCAGGGAAATTCGGGTGAAGGAATCCGGCAAATATGCGAGTGGATATGGGACGGCGCCATTGGTGAAATAAAAGAAGTTCATGCATGGACCAACAGACCGATATGGCCGCAGGGACTGGAACGACCTACAGAAGTCATGCCGGTCCCCGACACATTAAACTGGAACTTATTTTTGGGTCCGGCACCCGAACGACCCTATAATTCGGCATATACACCTTGGAACTGGCGTGGATGGTGGGATTTTGGCACCGGCGCCCTGGGCGATATGGCCTGTCACATTCTCGATCCGGTATTTAAATCGCTGAAATTGCAATATCCCGATGCTGTTCAGGCCAGCTCTACGCAAATTAATACCGAATCGGCGCCGGTAGCTGAAATGGTCCAGTACGCTTTCCCCGCAAGGGATGATCTTCCAAAAGTTGCCATGCCTGAAGTGAAGGTTACCTGGTGGGATGGGGGATTATTGCCTCCACGTCCGGAAGAATTGCCGGAAGGTGAAATAATGGGACGCGATTCGAATGGCGGTTGCCTTTTTGTTGGCGATAAAGGAAAATTGATGTGCGGCTGTTACGCACGCGATCCTTTCCTCTTACCGCTTTCGTATGATACATCCTATAAAAGACCTGAACCGGTTTTAAGAAGAATAGAAACCAGCCACGAAATGGACTGGGTACGGGCATGTAAGGAAAGTCCTGAGAACAGGGTGCTTCCTAGCTCCAACTTCGATTATTCCGGCCCGTTAAATGAAATGGTCGTTATGGGAGTTGTCGCTGTCAGATTACAGGACCTGAAACGCGAACTGAAATGGGACGGTGAGAACATGAAGTTTTTGAATATAGCTGATACTGATGAGATAAGGGTAGTAACATCCGATAAATTCCAGGTAATAAACGGGCACCCGCACTTCGACACAAAACATACTGCTATAAATGCCAAACAAGCAGCAGAAGAATATATCAGACACACATACAGAGAAGGCTGGACATTACCGGATATGCCAACGGTATAATTATCAAATAGTAAACATTATAAACCTATAACTTATGAAAATCAGAAATTTACTAGTAGTATTAAGCGTTTTTCTTTTCATTATAATGATGACAGCGTTTAAGAGCCAACCCGAAATAAATTCTTCCGGGCAACAGGATAAAATTGTAAAAGATTCTATGGTAAGTGATTCAGCTCTCAATACACTCACCCCTGCTGAGGTAAAAGAGGGCTGGCAGCTTCTATTCGACGGAAAAAGTGTGGACCAGTGGAAAGGATATTGCCAGGATTCTTTTCCTTTGCATGGCTGGGAAGTGGTTAACGGAACCATTCACTGCATTGGTTCGGGCCGTGGAGAAGCCGGTTCGGGCGGAGACATCATTACCCGTAATAAATACAAGAACTTTGAACTCAGCCTCGATTGGAAAATTTCGGAAGGCGGTAACAGTGGTATCTTTTATTTAGCCCGCGAAAGATGTGGTGAAAACGAAAGGCCAATATTCGAATCGGCACCAGAAATGCAGATATTGGATAACGAACGTCACCCTGATGCAAAATTGGGTAAAGACGGGAATCGGCAGGCAGGATCGTTATATGACCTGATACCTGCCAATCCGCAAAATGCTAATCCTGCCGGTGAATGGAACCATGTTAAGATTACAGTTTACCGGGGAACTGTTGTTCACTGGATGAATGGAGAAAATGTAGTGGAATATCACTTGTGGACACCCGAATGGAAAGAAATGGTTATGAATAGTAAATTCAAAGACTGGAAAGACTTTCTCAATACTGCCGATGAAGGATACATCGGGTTGCAGGACCACGGGGATGATGTGTGGTTCAGAAATATAAAGATAAAATTGTACGATTAAACTAAATAAAGAGGCTGTCTGAAAGTGACTTTTTTGTCATTCTGAACGCAGTGAAGAATCTTTTTCATGACTGAAGGGAGTTGTCTAAAAACCCGCTATAAAAGGGATGCTTCACTACACCTGCCTGTTGCAGACAGGTTCAGCATGACAACCGTACAAGAAATTCTCACTTTCCAGACAGCTTCTTTTGCTCATTATCTAAAAATAATACTATGAACACCAACAGACGGAATTTTATTAAAAAATCATTGTATACTACTGCCGGCATTGGACTGGTAAGTGCTGTACCCTTTGGGTTTATTAATGCAAATCAGGACAACGGGCTTAAAATCTCGCTGGCAGAGTGGTCCTTTCATAAAGCGTTATTCGATGGAAGTATGACCAATCTTGATTTTCCGGTAAGGTCAGCCAAGGAATTTGAAATCTTTGGAGTGGAATATGTAAGTACCTTTTTTATGGGTACGGGAAAAAACTATCTCAATGAATTATTGCAACGGTCAAAAGATAACAATGTTGAAAATGTACTGATTATGATCGATGGAGAAGGTGATCTTGGCGATTCATATGCTCCGCGAAGAATTCAGGCGGTGGAAAGGCATTACCGGTGGGTAGATGCAGCAAAGTTTCTTGGTTGTAAATCGATAAGGGTCAATGCCCGGGGTGATGGATCTGCCAAGGAGCTAGCTGATGCAGTAGTAGACTCTCTGCGTAAACTGGCAGAATACGGTGGTGCAGAAAACATAAATATTATTGTGGAAAACCACGGCGGTTATTCTTCCGATGGCAAATGGATTACCGGCGTGATTAAACGTGTTGGTATGGATAACTGCGGATTATTGCCCGATTTTGGTAATTTCAAGATTAGTGAGGATAAACAATATGACAGGTACCTGGGTGTAAAAGAAATGATGCCTTTTGCAAAAGGAGTAAGTGGTAAAAGCTATGATTTTGATGATAATGGCAACGAGACTACTATTGATTTTTATAAAATGCTTAAAATAATTGCCGATTCAGGTTACAAAGGCTGGATTGATGTAGAATATGAAGGACAAAAACTGAGTGAAGAGGACGGTATCCGGGCAACAAAAAAATTACTGGAGAAAGCTATTGCAAAAGTATAATCTTACAATTGACTGATAAAATGTAATACAGGTTTGGAAATTCTTTATCAGGGATGATTCTAAACTGATTATTAAAAATGAAACCCTGCTGGTATCGGTTTTTTGAACCAGCAGGGTTTAACTTAATCAAACCTGACCGTAATAAGTAGTGATCGGAATATTATGACCCTTACTATTTCAGAAATTTAGCAATCAATGAACTAGTTTTACTTTGGGCTTTAATTATATACACTCCTTTAGGCATGGAACCAACAGGGATGATATTAACCGTATTTGCATCTGAATTTATCTCTTTATCTAGTACTAATTTACCTGACAAATTAAAGATTGAAATACGATATTTTCCGGATTGACTAATGCGGACAGCTACATTATTTTCATTCAAATTATGAACGATGAGTTCCGCCTGTTGGGTGATTTCTGAAACTCCTGTTGTATTATACGGATTAAGCTCTAAGTTATTCACTTCTGGCATATCAGGTGATAATGTAACCGATGTTGCATTTTCTGCTAAGTTCAGCATCTCTACCTTAAGGATATAATTACCGTAAGGCAATTCATCGAAATGGAAAGAATTGTTTTCATCGGCAACACACATTGCCAGTATTTCTCCTGCGGGTGAATACAGGTAGACAGAAGTGGACACTCCTGACATCAGTGATTCTAAGTTGCGGATTATTACTTGTAGACTTCTCATATGAACTTATTGTTCCCTGAAATTTTCCCGTTCCTTTTTCAAGGCCATGTATCGGAACCATTTGTAAAGTAAGTCCTCCCACATTACTGTTAAGATCAATTACATCAGCATTTTTCCAGTGCAATTTATTTACATAGTAAGTAGGATAATAGCTGGTACTCGAATATATATCGGGTATGGCATAGAGAATATATTTTCCCTGATTAAGCTGGCTGAAATTGAAAATACCATTACTGAAAATGTCGGCATCCTGTAATGCAAATGTTCCGTCTTCAGCTTTTTTGTACAGAACTATAATACCTTGAGATAACGGTTCGTTATTTCCTTGTACATATCCTGACATAGAATAGGTATTTTGTTCTCCCGGGAAATATATCATTTTGGCTATACTATCCGTGCAGCCTGTGGTTGAATGAATATATAAACTGACAAGAACACTGGAATTGCTATCTGTACTGTAATAATAATGGGATGGATTTACTTCCTCCGAGAAAGTACCGTCACCTAATGACCATTGCTGGTAATCAATGGAACCGCTGCTATACGATAAATTTGTAAAATATACAATATAACGTGGGACAATGCTTTCGTTCGTACTATCCAGAACCATACCATAAGAGAAGTCGGCATTGCAGTAATTGTAAGGAACTGTATCAGTCAGATTAATGTCCAGACATTTTGTGGAACTGCATCCTGAATTGGTTCCGATTGACAGACATACAGTAGCTCTTCCCAAACTTGAATTAAAAGTATGTACAAACGTGCTGTCATTGTAAGTAGTACTATCTGAAATAGTCCAGGTTCGCCATGCAATTCCTGAATAGGCGCTGGAAACATCTGTAAACATGTATTGCGAAGTTTCGCTTGTAGAATCGATCTTATTATATATAAATTCTGCCTGGCAGGCGGTATCTGCCTGGTTTTTTATGTAAACCGTTTTGCAAACCGTGCAGGAGTCGGTTGATGTTAACACTGTCAGGCATGCATTGGCCTGGGATACATTCGAAGCATAGGTATGTACCGGATTGAGCTGACCTGATGTTGTTCCGTCGCCAAAATCCCAGAGCCAGGTTGCTGCATTTAAAGCTACCTGCGACTGGTTATAAAAGTTCACGGTTCCGCTTTGATTGCTTGTATAGCTAAAATCGGCAATGCAATTCTTAAGTGGTATATTTTTACAAACAGATGACTGGCAACCTGAAACCGTTCCGATGGTCAGGCATACTGTAGCTTCTGAAAGGGAAGGATCGAAAGAATGTACAACAGTACTGTCAGTATAGGACACACTGTCAGGGAAACTCCATATATGCCAGGCAATTGGTGATGATACAGAAGATACATCCGTAAAACTGTAAGTTGGAGAAAATACGGATGAATCGGATGTAAGCATCGGATTGTAAATAAAATTAGCCGTACATGTTTCCAATGGTTGTCTTACAGTTATTTGATGACAGTCCCAACATGAATCGGAGTCTGTCTTCACATTAAGACATACGGTTATCTGGTAAATATTCGATGCATAGGTATGAACAGGATTCTGTTCTGTTGAAGTACTGCCATCCCCGAAATCCCACTGGCGGGAAATTATTGGAACATCAGCTCTGGAACTGTCGGTAAAGTAAACCTTCCCTGTTCCGTCACTATAATAACTAAAGGTGGCCATACATGAATCGTTCGGTACAGATATTGTATCATTAGCCATAACCGCTGAACCTTTTCCTATTAAACCGAATATTGTAATAATCAGCATGAATAAAATTGTAGTAAAGTTTTTCTTTTTCATATTCTTAATAATTTAGATTTTTATTGATGTCGCTATAAAGAGCCTCAAACATCAAAAATCCCTTACTTAATTTTTAAAAATAATACCTGATACCGGTTTTTAAGCCTGCCTGGAAGGTTTTGAAGTAATATGCTTTTTGCTTATATCCGCCTGAAAAACCTGTATAGCTGACAGCAGGCTGTGCAAAAATGTGAATTTTATCGGTTACCGGATAATCTATTGCCATGGCAGCATAAACGTCGATACTGAAATCGGAATCAGGAGCTTTCGATTTTTCCACCAGAAGTTTGTTTTCCGGTGAAATGGTAAGATAGGTTCCACTACTGCCCATGTAGTAATTAAACAGTATCCCTCCTTTGAATTCAAGAGATATCCTACTGAAAAATTTATTATATCCCACACATACTAATACATTCAGATAATTGTAATTCAAATCAGATACATACCTGTTTCGGGTTGTCAGGTCCACTAATCTATCCTCCGTAACATATACCCAGGTTGTGTCAGATCCGTTTATATTGGTATAATACTTATCGATTGTATCGATCCGTGTTACTGTTTCAGTTTGATCCCAGGAATAATCGAATGTGTATTTACGTTTTGATAAACCGATCTCCGCTTCTATCAGCCATGATTCGGTGTTGTATTTGAAATTAATTCCAAAATTGCTGTAACTTTTTGCTTGAAGAGATGATTTGATTAGTTGGGCTGAATCCGCGTCAGGATGATTCACATGAATAGCAGGATTAAAAATGCCCCCGGAAATAGTAATGCCTCCGCTGAATGACGGAAATTTCGGATTATAGCTGAGATAGGGTTGCTTTACCCGCTGTACTATTTTTACCGTATCATATACTTTCAACGTATCTGTTACGTAATGTTTTAATGTATCGGTTATCCGGGAAACAACCGTATCGAAAGTTAATTACCGAATAGGTTACTGTATCGGTGATAATGACGTGGATTTTATCCGGAACATATTCCCGGGAAGGCTCATTTCTGGAAGTGTTATGTTTTTCATCAACTACTTCATCCTCTTTAAACAATACGATATCCTTTTTAAAATATTTATAAAGAACACCTGTGTGTGCCAGAAATTTATCCAGGGCCTGATGAAGTGTCCATGTTTTTATAGGTCCCGGAAATTTTGACATTTGCTGGTAAAATATTCGGATTGTACAGGATATTAATTTTCGATTGTTTTGAAATCTCTTTAATGACTTCGGAAAGAGGAGTGTTGTTAAAATTGAAGTTGAGGGTGGGTTGTTGTGAATAGCAGAAGCCTGTAATGTTTAAAAACAGAATTGTAATAATGATCTTTGAAAGATATATTCCGGTTTTGATTTTCAGCATCCTGCAGTATTAATGATTATTTCATCACCTTTCTTTTCAAAGTTGATGTTCAATACTATATGTAGCATGTCCAGCATATCGTCCAGCGAATGGCAACTGTATTTTCCTGTAATGTTACAGTTTTGAACAGAGTCGTTTTCGATGCGGATATGTGTATCGTATATATTATTTACCAGGTGGACAATATCCCTGATATTTGTATTGTCAAAAATAAAATCATGGGTTTTCCAACTCATATAGTTCGGGTTATCAGAGGTTTCTTTCTGAATTTTACGGGAATTCCCCTTGTTGACTCCTTTTTCTCCGGGTAATAACAGGACGGTATTTTCTGCCAGGGTTTTATTTAATCCTGTAACTTTTACTTCACCCGAAGTAACGGTAACTTCGGTAACCGAATCAACATATGCACTTACATTAAATTCGGTTCCGAGCACGGTAATTTTCGAATTACTGGTTGTTATTTCAAACGGATGTTTTGCATCGTGTTTAACAACGAAATACCCTTCACCGTATAGTTTCACAAAACGATGGTGTGTAAAGTTTTTTCCATAAATAAGTTTTGTATTCCTGTTCAGCCACACGATGGAATTATCGGGCAGAATGATTTTGGTAACACTGGAAGAAGATTCCACAATTTTTTCTTTCTGATAATACCTTGAAAAGAAAATACTGATACCGATAGCTGCAATTAAAAGAATAGAAGCTGCAACGGCAACGCGGGGTAAAAGCCGTTTCATCGGAATAACCGGTTTATTCTTTCCCAGCATTCCTGAAATTTCATTCCATGATTTTTCCGTGAGGTATTTCCGGTCGAGATCCTTGCGATCAGCGGTATTATTCCACAATTTTTCTACCTGCCCGAAGTATTCCCTGTTCTCATCCGATTCTTCGAGCCAGTTTTCTACCTCTGCATTCTCAGTATCTGTTGTTTCCAACGCCAGATACCTGATTAGAATATCGCTTTTTATAATGTTACTTCTGTTCATGAAATAGATGCTTCAGTTAAATGATCCGGGATACATAAAAATCCCTTACTTGAATAATAAAAAAAGAATGAGTAAAAAATAAAATTCTTTTAGTTTCTCTTTTAATATAATACTGGCTTTTCGTATTTGAACTTCAACTGTCCTTGCCGAAATACCCAGTTTTTCAGCAATTTCGTTGTGACGTAGCTTATCAATGCGGCTCATGATGAAAATTTCACGGCACTTCGGCGGTAATTCATCAAGCGATTTCTCAAGCTTTTCTGTCAATTCAAAATCTTCGGGACTGGTGTACCCATATTTCGCATTTTTCTCATCCCTGATGGATTCAATCTGCACCCTCTTGTTGATGTATTTGATACTGTTGTTATGAATAGACCTGAACAAGTATGATTTTACCGATTTTATATCAAGTGTAGCACGGTTTTCCCATAATTTTACAAAGAAGTCCTGTACAATCTCCACCGATGCATCTTCATCACGGGTGATCATCCCGGAATATTCACATAACCGGGCATAATATTCCCTGAAAAGCAATTCGAATGCTTTCTTGTCACCTTTCTGATAAGGAGGATAATATCCTCGTGAGAATTTTTCATGTGCCGGATATTGGAACAACAAATTAACAAAATAAATTTGTTGCAATCAATAATACTTATTGGCAGAAAGTAATCAACAGCTGTGGGTCTTGTTATGTAATGACATTATTTTCTAAATATTAAAATTCATTTTTAATGTATTGAACATAATAAGAATGCCGTTGAACAAGCCGCATAACTGTTCTGTTGATTGCTATATAATAAATCTTTTGGATATGAAAAACACCGGGGAAGTTGCTGGAAGGCTTATCGAATTGTGTGGGAATAATGAATTTTTACAGGCAGAACAGGAACTGTATGATGAAAATGTTATCCATATTGAGATTGACGGACAGGAATTCAAAGGATTTAATGAGGTTTTATTAAAGGAAAAACAATTTCTGGAAAACCTGATAAACAAACCTTCAGTTAAGATTTCCGAACCAATAATTTCGGGTGACTATTTTTCCGTCCGTATGCAAATGGAAGTAGATCATAAACAAAACGGTCACAGATCAATGGATGAGTTAATTGTTTACCGGGTAGTGAGTGGAAAGATTGTATTTGTAAAGTGTTACGCTTAATGGGTATTTTTCAATATTAAGCCTTCACTATCCAATTCTATGTTTACCCATCGATTTTTCGTGCCGGATCATTAATTGAACTTTTCATTCCTGCTGTATGTTAAGCCTTAAACACTAATGGATATGAGAGATTCATCAGTTCCTGCTTCTCGTGCAAAACTGCCGCAAAATTTTTTTGCAGGCCACCCCGAGGTGGAAGAAACCAATATTCCCGGGTATCATGAACAAACAACAGATATGTCTTTGCCTTATGGTCATTCTGTTACAACACAATGGCAGTTCGACGGTATACGCATGCGGTACAGTGTGAACCGGTACAACGATTTTTATACTTTTAAGAACGAAAATGCCGGGGGCGTTGTGACGCTGGGTTTCAGTTTAAAAGGGAAATCAGTAATTACCCAGCGCGACCGGGTTTTCAAGGTAGGGAACCTGCAGCACAACATTATTTTCACAAACGGGTATCCCAATACTTTTGAAAATATAGCTCTGGAATCCGAATCGTTGATGATCGAATTCCTGCCTGAAAATTTTTTAAGGATAACAGAAAACAGCAATGATTATCTGAAAAGTTTTGCTGAAAGTATATCCGGGGATCTTCCTGTTGTATTATCAACCGATTCGCTGATGATCCGTCCTGAAATGTATCGTGCCCTGCAGGATATTCTTAACTGCCACTACTCAAGGAAAGCTGAAGAAAATTTATCCTGATCTCAAAATGCCTTGAAATTTTGGTTATACAGGCAGAGGCTTTTAATGAAATACGTTATAAACCGGAATCCGTATTGAAAAACCGAAGAGACCGGGATATGATCGTGGATGCACGGGATTACCTGATGCAGCATATCGATGCCCCGCCGAGTCTAACTGAACTGGCAAAATTATCTGGCATTAACGAATACAAGCTTAAGAAAGGTTTTAAAGAAGTTTTCAATACAACAGTATTCGGTTACCTGGCAGATTACCGTCTTGAAAGGGCCATGAGTGAATTGCATAATGATAAAACCATCAGTGAGATAGCTTATGAACTTGGCTATTCTTCTCCGCAACATTTCAGTAATGCATTTAAGAAAAAGTTCGGCTTCTCGCCCGGTCAGTTAAAAAGTAAATAAGGAGAATCTCCCTTAAATGTACATCATACTCCTTCCGGTATAAATGGGATGGTGTCATTTAGGGTAATTTTGAAAACGCAACAGTATTAATTAAAAAATGTTAAACCATTAAAATTACCTGTATGGATAATAAACTGACAGCAAAAATACATGCGGATATTTCAGCATCTCCGGCAAAAGTCTGGGATGCCCTGATAAACCCCGATATGATCAGGCAGTATTTTTTCGGAGTGGAAGTAATTTCTGACTGGAAAGTTGGCAGCCCGATCGTTTACAAAGGAGAATGGGAGGGGAATCAATTCGAGGACAAGGGGAATATTCTGAAGCTTGAACCTGAGAAAGTACTGTTGTGTAATTACTGGACGTCCTTTTCAGGTTTACCGGATATTCCGGAGAATTATCAGAATGTAACCTATGAACTGATTCCCCTGGCTAATGGTACCCGGCTTACCATAACACAGGACGGCATTCGGGATGAAGAAACCAGGAATCATACGGAACAGAACTGGTCGGCAGTTTTAACTAAATTGAAAGAAATTCTTGAAGAAAAATAATCCGGTAAATCAGGCACCTGTATTTTTCATGAATTCGGAAGAATTCCGGGAATGGCTGCTTCGGAATCACGACAAAGAGCACGAAGTATGGGTAGGATATTATAAAACCGGAAGTGGTAAAACCGGCATTACCCGCTCCGAATCCATAGATGAGGCCCTTTGTTTCGGCTGGATCGACGGAACCGGGAAAAGGGTTGACGATGAACGGTACATGGTCCGTTTCTCTCCCAGGAAGCCCAATAGTATCTGGTCAAAAATAAATGTCGGAAAAGTAGAACGATTAACAGCTGCGGGTAAAATGACCCTTGCCGGTTTAAAGGCTGTTGAAGTCGGCAAAGCTTCGGGTGCATGGGATTCAGCATACCGTCTGCGAGATTCAATGGAATTGCCTTCTGACTTTGAAAAAGCGTTGAACCAGAATCCCGTTGCAAGGGAAAATTTCAGGAATTACAGTAATTCCAATCAATTCATATTTATCTACAGGATAGCGAAAGTTAAAAATCCTGAACTGCGTGCCTCAAAAATTAAAAAAGCCATAGCCCTCATCGAGGAAAATTTGAAACCGAATGACAGTAACAGGAAACCACTTATTTAATGATTTTATTATTTCTGTAAATACATCAACAACAGATCTTTCACATGGTCTTCGATCATGTGTTTTTTGAAATCAAACCATTCCTGCCGGTATTTCGAGGTTTCAACAATGTTTTTAAAATTGGCAAAAGGTTTGATTCGATTTAAGGTGTTGAATAATCTTCTTTTAAAGAAAGTTGATCATTAAGGTTTATCTGCAAATTGTTCCATTATTTTAAATGATTCATGTGATTCCAATGGATCGAACTGAATGTAATTTTCCCATTTCATGTGTTTAAGTCGGAATTTCATCCAGTGATTCACCGGTCAACATTTCATATTCTTGCGGATCATTCAGCATCATTTCCGGGATTTCTTCCGTCTCAAGGGTATCGGGATTCAGAAAACAGGTAAGTCCGGCATTAATGGAATCGGCAATTATCGGTACTACCTTTTTGTACTTTCCCGGGACCTCCTGCCTTTTTTATTCTTCATAAATTTCATCCTCCAGGAACAAAAGAATTTTCTGGAGTTTAGCCTGATTCTCTTTTACAGTATAAAGTATCCCCAGGATTCCGTCTAATAATTCTTGTGTCTTCATAATTTCTTTTCATTACAGGATTCATCCCGATAGGTTGGTTTTAAATATTTTAAGATGCGTCTTTTTGTGTCGGGATAATATTTTTTTTTCGTTATTATTCTGATAATCATCCCCTGGCACAATAAAATCGAAATTGTTCTCTCCCAGGTTTCTTTTTAAAATTGCCGATTATTCTGTGAAAATCGTCGTAAGGTCCGGCAATGAAATATGGTTTTCCGTCTTTTCCAAATTCTATATTGTCAATACCATCATCAATTAAATTATCATCAAGTATAAACCTGGTGAGCTGAAAATCTTCATGAGGATTAAATCCTATTTCATCGGCATAATCTATAGCACCATAAATAATGTTATGGGCCATTGAAAGTTTTATGGGAATTAATTTCCCGATTCTGTCCGTCATCTCATTTATAAATTTATCATAATCATGCTTATCCAATGCGAACCCGAAGCTTGTATCTTTCAACCCCATACAAAAAGTATCGACCATGTATGTTCCGGTTATCAGTTTACCCGAAGGCATTTTTCTGCTTATTACCAAGGATGCAATCCCTTGTTTCTGCCAGGATTCATTTATAAAACATTCATGAAAAGGTAACTCCTGGCATTTTGAAATAATATATTTCTTAGGAGATAATTTTTGGTTCATATTCATTCATTAAAGTTTAATTAGTAAAATTAATTTTTATGGGAAACTTATAAAACAAACTTTTCAAGTGTTTAAAAAAGGAAGTGACAAAACATTCAATATGCAGTAATTGTTACTTTTATTTATTAAAAAGTGACATATTATGAAAATAAGATCAGGATTCATTTTAACCTCAATTACCATGCTTTCTTTATCAGGTTGTAATAATACCACACACAATACCAGTATTCCCGATACGATGAAAGATTCGATTACCACTGAGTATTTCGGAACAATCGTTGAGGATCCATACCGATGGCTGGAGGAGAAAAATACGCCACGGGTAAAAAACTGGATCGGCCAACAAAATGACTATGCCGATAAAATATTATCTGCATTTCCGGAAGAGAAACCACTTGAAAAAAGAATTAAGGAATTAACTGCCACGTCGGTAGAAAAATTTTCACCCATGTTGGCAAACGGAAAACTATTCTTCAAACAGTTTACCCCGCCGCAGGCCCAGCCGATAATTGCCTGCCAGGACTGGCCCGACGGAAAAACTGAAGTGCTGATTGATCCCAATAAAAAGAACGGAAATATGGCCATCACCGGATTCTGGCCTTCACCATCGGGGAAGTACCTGGCGTACGGAACTGCAGAAGGCGGAAATGAAGCAACGACCATTCGTATATTGAATGTTAAAACCGGCAAGGATCTGGCTGATACACTGCCTTATGCCGGTGGCGGCGCCACACCCACTGGTATGGTTTGGGATGCCAATGAAAAAGGATTGACTTACGTAAGGCTGCGTCCGCCATGGACAATTCCCGAATCCGAATCGCAATTTTATGCTGCTTTGTACCATCATATCCTGAATGAACCGGCTAATGCCGATAAGGTAGCCTTTGGAAAGGATTTGTCGAAAGTGGCTGAATATACGTTTATTCCTTCAGCTGACGGAAAACAAGCTGCCATGTTTGTTCATTTTGGCGACGGGAATCCCGATTATGTCTATATAAGAAAGGGAACGCAGTGGAAGCAGGTACTCGATACAAGTGCTAACGTACGTGTTGCTTCAGAGATAAATCGAGGTGCTGCGTGGGATGGCAATAGACTCCTTGTAATATCCTATGAAAATGCACCTTTTGGAAAGCTCTTATCGGTTTCCCCCGATGGTAAATCAACCCTGCTGGTGCCACAGGATAAGTGGGGATTTAACTCCATTGCAGCAGTGAAAGGCGGATTTCTGCTTATTAAAGTGAAGGGCCCCGAATGGAAAGCTGATCATTATAACAACCAGGGTAAATTTATCCGGACGGTTAACCTGCCCGATAGCGGGATTGGTATCGGGGCTATTGCTTCTTCCCCTCAATCGGAACAGGCTTTAATTACTTATTCCGGATGGACCATTCCCGAAAGATGGGTGCAGTACAATGCGGAAAACGGAAATGTAATAACGGTTTTTGAAGAAAAACCGGCAGCAGATTATTCCCGCGTAAAATTCCGGGTAACGGAAGCTGTTTCAAAAGATGGTACGAAAATTCCTGTCACGGTACTTATATATGGACAGTATTCAACCCGATGGCCAGCGTCCCACTATTGTTTATGGTTACGGGGGATTCGGGATACCCACAGCGCCGCGTTTTATAGGTCCGTACCTGGCATGGCTGGAGAACGGAGGAGTGATGGCTTACGCAAATATCCGCGGTGGAGGGGAATACGGCGAGGGATGGCACGAAGCCGGCATGCTGGATAAAAAACAAAATGTGTTTGACGATATGTATGCGGCAGCCGAATCGATGATAAAAGATAACTGGACCGACACACAGCACCTGGGTATCCTGGGCGGATCGAACGGGGGATTGTTGATGGGTGCGGAACTGACACAGCATCCCCATGCATTCAAAGCTGTTGTAAGTTTTGTGGGTATTTACGATATGTTGCGTGCCGAACTGTTCCCGAACGGGCAGTACAATATAAGTGAATACGGCACTTCCACAAATGCAATCGATTTTAAATGGTTGTATGACTACTCACCATACCACCATGTGAAACCGAATACAGCCTATCCGGCAGTTATGCTGGAAACAGGGATAAACGATCCGCGGGTTGCTTCCTGGCAATCGTGGAAATTCGGTGCTGCCCTGCAGGCTGCCAATACGTCGGACAATCCCATTGTAATTCTAACCAGGGGCAATGAGGGGCATGGAGTAACAGCATCCTATAGCCAGCGTATAGGGAACCTTGCGGCAAGCTTAACATTCTTTGCCCATGAACTGGGATTAAAGGTGAAATAATTAGGAATAACTTGCAAAATGTAACGTATTTAATTTTAGACTTATCAGGTTTCGAAAACCTCACAGGTCTGTGAAAAAAAGCTTACTTTTGCAATCTGTTGTGAAGTACTGCCGGTCTATACCGGATTCATCAAAAATCCATAAAATGATAGAAAAATACAAAGAAAAAATAGAACAGGCATGGGAAAACAAAAACCTGCTGGAAGATTATAAAATTCAGGATGCCATTCGTGCCGTTATTGAATTACTTGATAAAGGAAAGATACGGGTAGCCGAACCCGGCGCCGACGGCTGGATAGTAAATGAATGGATAAAAAAAGCCGTGATCCTTTATTTTCCCATCCAGAAAATGGAAGTCACCGAAGCCCCCCCGTTTGAATTTTACGATAAGATAGCCTTGAAAAAAGGATTTAAGGAACTGGGCGTGCGTGTGGTTCCGCATGCTATTGCCCGGTACGGCTCTTACCTGGCAAAAGGAGTGATTATGATGCCGTCGTATGTAAATATCGGCGCTTATGTCGATTCGGGAACTATGGTGGATACCTGGACGACAGTAGGTTCGTGTGCCCAGATTGGGAAAAATGTACATCTGAGCGGTGGTGTGGGAGTTGGAGGCGTGCTGGAACCCGTGCAGGCGGCTCCTGTAATTATTGAGGACAATTGTTTCATAGGTTCCCGCTGTATCGTGGTGGAAGGAGCGCATATCGAAAAGGAAGCCGTGCTGGGAGCTAATACAGTGATCACCAAAACTACCCGCGTGATTGATGTATCGGAGGATGAACCGAAAGAGTACCGCGGGTTTGTACCGGCCCGGTCGGTGGTGATCCCCGGAACGGTTGCTAAAATATTCCCTGCCGGGGTTTACAATGTTCCGGTGGCCCTGATTATCGGGCAGCGGAAAGCATCCACCAATGTGAAAACATCGCTGAACGATGCCCTGCGCGATTTTAATGTGGCCGTCTAAAATTTAGTTAGAACAGACAAGCTATATAGTATGCCCGGATTTCTGATCATACAGACTGCTTTTATCGGGGATGTGATCCTGGCAACCCCGGTAATTGAAAAATTACACCAGTATTATCCTGAAGCGCGGATCGATTTTTTACTTCGCAAAGGAAACGAGGAATTGCTGACTGGGCATCCATACGTGAATAACCTGCTGGTATGGGATAAGAAAAATAATAAATACAGGAACCTTTTTAACCTGACCAGCAGAATACGAAAAGCCCGGTACGATTATGTGATCAACCTGCAGCGGTTTGCTTCTTCGGGAATTGTAACAATGTTGTCGAAGGCCGGGCAAAAATACGGGTTCGATAAAAATCCCTTATCTGTATTCTTTACCAGACGTTTCCACCATGTAATCGGGGACGGGAGGCATGAGACCATCCGCAACCTGGAACTGATTGCAGCCCTTACCGACGACAAACCTGAAAAACCGTTACTTTACCCTTCCAATGCTGATTTCAAAAAAATAAAGGAATTTCAGCAAGGGCCTTATATCTGCATTGCTCCTACATCGGTGTGGTTTACGAAGCAATATCCGGCTGAGAAATGGGTGGAGCTGATCAGGAGGTTTTCATCGGAAAATATGGTATACCTGCTGGGAGGGCCAGCCGATTATGTGGCATGCGAAAGCATCCTGCAAATGACTTCGGGGAATCACATTTATAACCTTTGCGGAAAGCTGACCCTGATGGAATCGGCAGCACTGATGAAAAATGCGGTTATGAATTACGTGAACG
This sequence comes from uncultured Bacteroidales bacterium, assembly GCA_963748095.1. GTDB lineage: Bacteria > Bacteroidota > Bacteroidia > Bacteroidales > UBA10428 > CAVVIO01. Next base: position 287,004 of record CAVVIO010000009.1, on the reverse strand, counting down.
ATTCGGCCCCGCTGCACCTGGCATCTGCTGTGAATGCTTCTGTAACCGCTATTTTTTGTTCCACTGTTCCTGATTTTGGTTTCGGACCGCTTTCGGATAAGTCGCGGGTGGTGGAAACACAGGAAAAACTCGATTGCCGGCCCTGCGGATTACATGGCTTTAAAGCCTGTCCGGAAGGACATTTTAAATGTGCAACTGCTATTAAAACAGAACAACTGTTATGGGATTGATGGAAGACGAAATACAGAAAGCATTGATGGTGCTTCAGGCAGGAGGAACAATCCTTTATCCGACCGATACAATATGGGGAATCGGTTGCGACGCCACGATGCCGGAAGCTGTGGAAAAAGTATACCGTATAAAACAGCGGGAAGACAGTAAAAGCATGTTGGTATTGCTGGACCATCCCAACCGGCTGATATCTTATATCAGTGAGGTCCCTGATGTAGCATGGGAGTTACTGGATGTAGCTGATAAACCACTGACGATCATCTATTCAGGAGCAAAAAATCTGGCGGAAAACCTGGTGGCAACCGATAATTCTATCGGCATTCGGATAGCAGGGGATCCGTTTTGTCAGAAACTGATTGCCTGGTTAAAAAAGCCGCTTGTTTCCACTTCGGCCAATATAAGCGGTAATCCCCCTCCGAAATTTTTTGATGATATCGATGAACAGATTAAAAATTCGGTAGACTATATTGTTAATTGGCGGCAGGAGGACCGTACGCCTGCGTCGCCGTCGGGGATCATTAAACTGGGGGCTGGGGGACAAGTGAAGATAATCAGAAAATAAAATAAACGCTGTCAGGTGTATGAGATCCTGACGGCGTTTGTTATTTTAATTATTTTTGAGTTGTTCTATTTGGTCTTAGCAACTGAAGTACTATTCCATCGACTTTGTTTTTCCGGAACCTGTTGAGCTTGCATTAACCAAGGGCCTGCCTGCGTAATAAACATCACCGCTACCTGTAATATGTGTACTGAGCTTTTCCGAAGCATATACTTTAGCCGATCCTGAACCGGTGATATGTACATCTGCTGATTTTCCCTTTAGCTGATCTCCTTTGTAATTTCCCGAGCCGGTGATGGTAATACCGGAGGAGTTATTAATATTTCCGGACAGTTTCATATTTCCCGAACCAGTAATGGTAGCATCCAGTTCATCTGCTGTCAGGTTGTCTATATTGATAGTGCCGCTTCCGCTAATAGTAAGGTTAAGATCGCCTGAATTAATCGGAGTTTCGGCTATTACATCTCCCGAACCGGAAACGGAAATGGCATCAACATTCGGAGTAGTGATATAAATATCAACTTTTCCAATGTTTCCCCATTGCATCATCGACTTGGTTTTAATCTGAAGGGTTTTTCCCGATACTTCCGTTTCTATTTTATCCAGACTTTCTTTGTCTCCTTGCAGCACTACTTCGTATTTATCACCTTGTTTTAAGTGAAGATCACCAGAAATAGAAAGGTTTATTTTGGTGAAACCGGTTACGTCCCTTTTTTGTCTTTCTGTCTTTCCCTGATAAACGAGGTTTCCGCAGGCAGAAAAACTCAGCCCGGTAACCATTATAAATGCCAGGAAGGTTATCCGTGAAATAATTGTTGATTTCATGATGTTGTGTTTTTAGTTAAACTTATTTTTTCTGTCTGAAAGACGGAAGAAAAAAAGTTGTGTTGCATAAAATCAGAAAGAGGCCAGAAATGTTTTTGTATCCATTACTTTTGCATATGCCATGGCCAGCGCACTCAATGCAGCATAATGCACCTGTTCGGCAGGAATAACATGTCCGTCGAATTCAAGGTTGCGGGTAGCGCAGGCATCCTGAATTACGACGCATTTAAAACCGTAATCGGAAGCCGCACGGGTTGTGGCCTCTACGCACATCTGGGTCATCATGCCGGCTATTACCAGCCTTTTCACTTTGTTTTTATGCAGGTAATCCAGCAGATCAGTGTCTTTAAATCCGTTGGCATAGTTTTTTGTAATTACCTTTTCTCCTTCAATGGGTGCTACCTCTTTGTAAATATCCCCACCGTTTTTGGCATTATGCTTAATATGAATCACCAGATCTTTCTTTTCACGAAAAGCTTTCAGCAATTCAGCAGTTTTGGCTGCCGCTTTTTCGGGTTCTACAAGCTGGTTTCTTCCGGGAAGAAAATAAAAATCCTGAATGTCGATAATTACAAGAGCAGTCTTCAGGGAATCATTCTGTGCTTTAACTGTGCCTGTCATGACAAATAAACATGTAATGATTGGTAAGATTAAAAATTTCTTTATTAAATACATGGGTTAAATTTTAATTCATTTTAATAAAGGTAGGATAATCCTCCATAAAAATTTATTTTTTCAGTAAGTTTTTAGTCGCGATTTATGATATGTTTGGAGTCAGAAGTCGGAAAACTGAAGCCGGAATGGGAGAGACCCATCTCGTTTAAAATCCAGGTAAAGAAGCAATTGCAGTTATGAAGTCGATTATTGAGAAGAGAATTGAAATATATGCCAAACGTTAAAGTGAGCATAAATGAAAGTTATTCTGAAATATTTCTTTATTTTAGCTCCCTGTTTTTTGTGGAGGTATAGCATGAATATTTTATCAGATTTCAATCATTTCACGCATGTTCAGATCAGGTTCAATGATATAGATTTAATGGGTCATGTAAATAATGCAGTTCAACAACATTATTTCGACTTTGCCCGGTTAAAATATTTTGAGGAAGTATTAAATACATCCATTGACTGGAAAGACAAGTCACTGGTAATTGCCAGTATTTCGATTGATTTTGAAAACCCTGTATTTTTGGAAGAAAGTATTATCGTACTCACCCGTACAGATAAAATTGGCAATAAAAGTCTGCAAATGACCCAAAAAATTCTTACGGCTGATTTCAGTGAAATTAAAACTTCGGGAACCTCGGTGATGGTAGGTTATTCCCTTTCAGAAGATACTTCCATCATAATTCCTGATAATTGGAAAGCAGCTATTCGCAGGTATGAATCACTGCCTGTTTTGACTTCTATTTAGATTGTTTAATTGTTTATATCCAGCAATCCGTCAGGCAAACTGACAAAAATAATTTTCTTTTTATCATCGATCCGGATGATAAATCCGGGTTGTGCAGGTATCAGTACTTCCTGATTATTATAAAGAACGCGGAATAAAGGATTTTTAGATACATCCAGCACATCGTCAATTATACCCCGGAAACCGGTTTGTATATCTTCGATGTTAAAATTTATAAATTCTTCTAAAGCTGAAGGGATATTATCCTGTGGTGTATCTGTGATCTTTTTATCTGTATAAACCCGGCATCCCGTGAATTCTGTAGACTTATTTTCCGTATTGAGCCACTCGAATTGCACAATGCATGTTTGTGATGTAACGGCATAAATATCTTCAATGAAAAATGGAACCAGCAATCCCTCTACCTCGAGGAATACCGATCCCATTTCTATAAGATCTTCTGCTAACAGATTGTTCAGCTTTAGTACCAGCTCACCTTTTATTCCGTGAGTTTTAATTATAGTACCCAGCCAGTAACAATCTTCTTTTTTTAGCATGGGATAACCTGTTGATCAGGAGTTAAGAAAAAATTATTCTTATTTTTTATCCGTTTCGTCGGTTTTTTCTTCTGCTTTTGGTTCTTCAGCTTCTTCTGCTTTTACTTCAGGAGCTTCTGCTTTCGGTTCTTCCACTGCAGGCTCTTCAGCCTTTTCTTCTTTTACTTCTTCAGCTTTAGGCTCTTCAACAGGAGTTTCCGGTGCGGCAGCTTCAGTTTTTTCTTCCTTCACTACTTCAGCATTATCAACAACTTCTTCCTTGGTTTCTGCTTCTTGAACAGCAGCTTCCGGTGCAGTAGTTTCTTCTGCAACAGGCTCATCGTTTTCTTCTGTTTCAGCAGCCAGTAATTTTGCTTTTTTCTTAGCCAGTTCAGCAGCCATGGCTTCTTTCACTTTCGTTTCCTCTTCGAAGCGTTTGGATGTTTCATCCTCTTTGCTTTTTGCCAGTCTGTCGATTTTAGCCTGAATTTTACTTTCTTTTTCTTTCATCCATGCTTCGAATCGTTTATCAGCTTCTTCTTCAGAGAAAGCGCCTTTTTTTACTCCTTCAAGCAAATGCTTTTTCATTAAAACACCTTTGTAAGATAAAATAGCTCTACTGGTTTCAGTTGGTTGAGCGCCCTTTTGTAACCAATCTAATGCTCTATCAAAATCAAGTTCAATAGTAGCAGGATTAGTGTTAGGATTATAGGATCCAATCCTTTCAATAAATCTACCATCCCGTGGCGCCCGGCTGTCAGCTATCACAATGTGATAGAAAGGTTTGCTTTTGCGACCTTGTCTTGTTAATCTAATCTTTGCGGGCATACTTTAAATTTTTATTAAAACCTACTAATTTTTGAGTTTGCAAAGATACAATAATATTTATTTTAGTAAACTTTTTTAATAACTATTTAGTTATTTCGGGTTTAGCCTCTCAGGTCATTGAAATTCCGGGGTTGTTGACTTTAGTAACCCTTCTGTTCTTGTTTGTTTTGCTGCATTGTATGAGTAGGATGGGGAAGCAGGATTTGCCAGAGCCTGAATGCCAATAGTCCTGCCCCACTGTTTGATGGTCTCACTTACTAAATCATATTCTTTATTGGCTCCTTCTTTTGCCAATGTTAATGCAATGCTTCTTTCAAGTCCGTTTCCCGAGGCCCCGGTTACAATTGCTATTTTGTTAGTTAGTTTCATAAGTTTCTTTTCTTAGTCCCTTTAAATATCCCAACATTAAGGTTATATCCTAATGAATTTGGTTCAGGATGTAAATAATTGAATGACAAAGACTCATCACTTTTTTCTACGAGTTGTAATTCCCCCGACTTTGTAATGTTGTTTTCGACATACTTTTCTGTTGTCTCGTGTAATTCACGGTTTTTATTTACACCCGTGTAATGATTGTTACCGGTAATTACACAATCATTAAATTTATAAGTTGCATTATTGAATGCAAGTTTAACCCAGAAATATTCGCATTGACTGATGATGTTATTGTTGAAAACAAAACCGGGGTCTTCCACCCCGACCCAAATCGCACTCTGATAAGCCCCCAAAATGATACTGTTAGTAATTGAACAGTTTTTAACTCCGCCAAGGAGCAAAACTCCATTCCTGCAATTATAGAAAATACAATGGTCAACATTGGTTTCCTGCCCGTGTGCCCATATTCCACCCTGAATTGGTATTGAATTTTTTTCTGCAATAAAATAACATTGCGATACTTCCAACGATTTCAGTGTCGAATTCTCCCGGGTAATGGGATAATGCCTTGAAACAGACGGATTCGGATTTCCGATAAATTTTAATCCGCGTATGGTGACATTGTCCGTTGAAACCAATAATCCCACGGCATGGGGCATTTGAGTAGTTGAATTGTTGTCGGAGATTGATTGTGTGACTGGCATCTTTCCCAGAGTCCAACTTGTATCATCAGGCTTTATCAATGCTTCTATAATATATCTATCAGATTTATCCAGAATCCTTACCGGGTTTATTGGTACCTTATCCTGCAAAAGATATATCCCGGGAGAAAGCTTAATATTTATCGAGCCTTTGCCGGTTAATTTATTTGCGGTATGTACTGCTCTTAATATAGTTTTAAAAGGTTTTTCTATGGTTCTGTTGTTCTCATCATTGCCAGTTGAAGGATTGATATATAAATCTTGTGCGATAATATGTTGACAAAAGAAAAAGAAAAGAATCGAATAAGTAAAAATTGTTTTTCTCATGATATTCGTTCTTTCTATTTGATTAATTGTTTTTTCCTGTATTGGTAATAAGAGTTCTTATTCTAAACCCATTTTAAGCTTTATTAAAAACAGATCATGTTCCCCTTTTAGATCGGAGAATAAATTAGCCCCGGTATAACCGGCATGATAGATATAACCCTGACGATCAACACAAATATCTTTACCACAACTTCCGCCACCTTTTCCCTGCGCAAGCATATTTCTGGTCCACAATAGATTACCTTGCTCATCGTACATTTTGATAAATGACTTGCAAAGCGGATAATCATAACAGCCGCTCACAATAATGCCTTTCCCCTCTACAACAGCAATGCTGTGAATACCGTCCCAATTACCCGTTCCAAATTGTTTTGTCCATTTTACTTTCCCTTTTTCATCCCATTTTTGAAAAAAAGCATCTGAATTGCCTTTTTGACTCGCAACCGTATTACCCTCGGTACCTCCTGCGGTATAAACATTGTTTTTATTATCTGTTTTTATTTCACTTGCATAATCATTTTCTTTTGTCCCAAATTGTTGCACGTCCAGTTGTTCAAGTTCTTTGGAAAAAATCCCAAAAAACACATCAATTTTACCCGCGTTTTCAGATGCTAAACTCCCGTCGGTATCTCCACAAACATAAATATTGGAATTTTGTCCTATGGTTATTCCATGCCCCCCTTCGTTGCCTTCTGTTCCAAATTGTAAGACCTTTAGTTGTTTCCCATCATTGTTTAGATGAAGTATAAAACAGTCTTCCCCGCCTTTCGAAGTAATTCCCATCACTCCCCTTGTACTTCCTGTTATAAAAATATCGCCATTGGAATCAACAACAATATTTCCTCCCACATCTGTACTATCGGTACCAAATTGCTTTTGCCAAACAGTTTTTCCATTACTGTTAAATTTTACAACCAGCACATCTTTGTTCTTTCCATTAACTTCTATAAAACCCGTTGCATAAATATTTCCGAATTTGTCAACAGCAGCATGCGATAATTCATCATCTCCATCAGAACCAATTTGCGTGGTCCAGATCATATTTGCCGCACTATCAATTTTAACAATAAAACCATCGTTTTTTCCAAAGTTCTCTTTCCCAATGGCTCCTTTTGTTTTACCTACAACATAAACATTGCTTGATGCGTCAATTACTAAATTACGTGTTTTTTCATCTTTGTCGGTTCCGAATTGTTTTCCCCAAATAAAATCTACCTGAGCATAATTTGTGTGACTTAAAAACAGGGAAATGGTTAATAGTAAAAAGAGTTTCGATTTCATATCTTATTTTATAAAATTAACTTTTAATTCGAAATAACTGCAATTCAGCCAGTACAAAAGTTTCCCGACTCAAACAGGTTTTGTGCTCAAAAATTCTCGACTATTTAGTTATAGCACATCAACCGATGAAATAAATTTTTCAACATCCGATTTATATTCTTCACCTTGTTCTAACCAGCTATAATGTACGCTTTTATTAATGAATTTAATTATGGAATTCTTTAGTACAGCATGTGCCTCATAAGCTATTCCATCGCCTGTAAGGTCCTGTCTTCCCTGGATAATTAATACAGGTTTGTCAAAATCGCGCAATGTTTCCTTACAATTGAAGTTCATCTTATACAAATCTTTATAGACTAAATCAGTAATCTTTGGATTTCGTGCAAAAGCTAATCTTTTTGCTATTGACGGAACATATTTTTTATCGTATACATATCCGGTTGCCAGGTATTTTGCCCAATTATATCTAACATAATAGGTGGTGTCGCCTTGTTTCAACTTTTCGCTGTAATAATCCAAAGAATCTCGTTCGGTTTGGCTTAAACGAATTCTAAGGTTGGCAGTAAAATAATTCAATATATTTAAATCTATCCCGCCTGAACTTGATAATATCATTGCCTTTATGGACTCCGGGTATTTGGTAGCATAATATTCTGCCATCCAACCACCAAAAGAATGTCCTAATACAATCCATTTATCGATCTTAAAATATTTACGAATTGTTTCAATATCCTTTGCCATAAGGTCCATGGTAATTGTTGTGCTATCAACCTGTTTTAGTTCTGACTTTCCCGTACCACGCTGGTCGAACAAAATGGCCATATACTTATCGGATAGTAATTTGGCAAGCGGAACAAAACCTTCGCAATCTAACCCAGGTCCCCCGTTGATTATCAATAATGGTTCTCCACTTCCGTATTTTCTGTAATGGATTACACCATCTTCGGTTTTAATAAGTCCATCTTCCTGACATATTCCTGTAATGGAAAAGCTTAAAATAAGCAGTAATAGGCTCAAATTTATTTTCATTTATATATTTATTTATTAATAATGTGTAAAGCAAAACCAAATCTAATGCCAAATTTTTAATGCAAACGTTATCAGTCATTTATGTTTCCGTCATGCAAAGGCAGTGTATGATTATTACACAACAGTTGTTAGAAATCGTACAGTCCTGAATTATTTTTAAGTCCTTGTATAAAAAGTATTTTGTATTAACTATTCTTTTTTCGAAATTATCCGAAATAGTAAAGAAATAGGTTTTTTAATTATTGTCAGTAATTTAGTATTGGCTACTTAAAAGATTTTACACCTAATTTCTTACTAGTGGTAATTCCACGATAAGGTAATTTTTGTACTCTGAGATTTTAACCTGTTCATCGGTTATAAACTTGTAATGGTTTACTAAAGTTTGCAACCCTGTGCTTGTTGAGTATGTACTTTCTTTTATGTTTAATTTAACAGATATTTGTACACCTTAAAAATGAATTGTTAAGTGCTGAAAGATGAGACAGCTGCCATCACATTTAATACTGTTCTGTTAGCACCTGACACATTTTCATAAAAGCATGACAGGTGGAATATATTTTCAAATTGGCATAATTTATGTATCTTTGTATCTATATATTTGCATATATAATTTTAAAAAATAAAATGATAAATACATTGAAAGTAATAAACTCCTTTACGGAGTTGGAACAAAATCTGATGCAGCATAAGAAATCATATTTGTTGCTGTATAAAAAGGGAACGGAGATAAGTGATTGTGCCTATGAAAGAATAGCTCAATTAAGCGGTGACCTGAGTGATATTCAATTACTCACAGCAGATGTAAACCAGGTTAGGGATATCCATACTCATTATTCCATTACTTCTGCTCCATCGTTACTTGAGTTTGAAGGCAGCCAATATAAAAATGTAATAAAAGGTTGCCATGATAAGGGTTATTACCAGGCTGTTTTTGAAAATGCCGTGTTTACGGTTCAGGCTGAAAAAAGCGGGAAACCGGTAAAAAGTGTTACGGTATATTCCACGCCTACCTGCAGTTGGTGTAATACATTGAAAAGCTATTTACGGAAAAACCGTATCCGTTTTACGGATGTGGACGTCTCGCGAGATGAGAAGGCTGCACAGGAAATGGTAAACCGCAGTGGCCAGCAAGGTGTTCCACAAACAGTTATCAACGGTCAGTTGATTATTGGCTTCGATAAGAAAAAAATAGATGAACTTTTGGAAATAAATTCTTAAAATTGCAAACATGAAAAAACAATGGATTAGTTTAATAGTAGTGGCCTCAGCTTTGCTGTTCAGTTGCAACCAGCAATCGGCACAGGTTACCAAAGAAAACACTCAGAAGGAAAAAACAGCTGTAGTAAAAGAAAGCAAACCGGTAAATGACATTCAAACAAAACCTGAACACCTGACAAAACAGGCATTTCTTGACAAGGTGATGGATTATGAAAATAATCCGAAAGAATGGAAGTTTAAAGGAGATAAGCCTTGTGTAATCGATTTCTATGCCGATTGGTGTCCTCCCTGTAGAATAACTTCCCCTATAATGGAAGAGCTGGCCAAGGAATATGCCGGGAAAATCAATGTGTATAAAGTGAATGTAGACCAGGAAAAGGAACTAGCTTCATTGTTTGGTATCCAAAGCATTCCTTCATTTTTATATTGTCCGTTAAACGGAAAACCAAGCATGTCATCAGGGATTGCACAATCGAAAGAAGAAACCAAAGCGATGTTTAAGAAACAGATCGAAACATTACTTTTAAATAATAATAAAACATCATCAAATCTTTAAGGAGGTTAATTATATGAAAGAGCTACAACCGGTTAACCAGAATGTATTACTGGATATTACGGAATCAGATAAAGAAGAGAAAACAGCATCCGGAATTATTATTCCCGATTCGGCAAAAGAGAAGAAGAATATTGCCAAAGTAGTGGGGATTAGCAGTATTGATAACCTGGAAATAGCAGTAGGGGATACGGTTTTTTATAAAGGATTTTCAGGAACGGAAACCGAATTCGAGGGAAAGAAATACCTGCTGTTACCATATGCTGACATACTGGCAAAAATTGTGGAAACCGATGAGATTTAATAAAAGAGGCCCCGGGCCTCTTTTTTTGTTTAAATCAGTATTTTATTCTTCTATTTAGTGCAAACTTCTTTTTTTGCTCATCCTAAAAATTTTATCAATATTTTCAGAAGTCCGCTGAAATTTTCCTACAGGTTTTGTAAATTACAGGTTTTCTGAAATGATATGAAAACACCTGAAAAATATGGGAAAACAGATTACAAAACCAGCCGTTCACTATTTTAAAGAAGGATTTAATTGCAGTCAGGCAGTATTGGCAGCATTTACTCCTTCTTCGGAATTGGAAACTCCTACCGCCCTGAAACTAGCCAGTAATTTTGGCGGGGGAATGAACGAAGGAGAAACCTGCGGTGCTGTCACAGGAGCATTGATGGCAATCGGATTAAAATATGGGCGATATAAATCAGATGATATTCAGGCCAAGGAAAAAGCTGCCGGTATTGCCCATGAATTCAAAGAAAGGTTCGTAGCAAAACACGGGTCGCTACAGTGTAAAAAGTTATTAAAGTATGATATAACCACTGAAAAAGAAAAGATTCTGGAAAAAGATCTTTTCAATACGCTGTGCCCGGAATTTGTGGGAGACGCCGAAGCAATATTAAAGGAGATTCTTTAGTTAATATCCCTCAAAAAATCGGATTATGGAAATATTATTGCATCCGGGTAACTGGATAGCTTTGCTTACACTTACCTTTCTTGAAATCGTGTTGGGGATCGATAATATAATATTCATATCCATTGTTTCGGACAGACTTCCTGTAGAAAAACAACCATTGGCAAGAAATACCGGATTATTGCTGGCTATGGGAATGCGAATCCTCCTTTTAATAGGAATTACCTATATCATACAATTCTCACAACCTTTATTAACAATCGCGGACTTCAGTCTTTCCATTAGAGATCTGATCCTGTTTTCCGGAGGATCGTTTTTATTGATTAAAAGCATTTTAGAAATTCATCATAAAATGGAAGACGAAAACCATGATATGCAAGTGAAACAAAAATCGGGTATCTTATTGGTTGTTTTACAGATTATGGTACTGGATATGGTATTTTCCTTTGATTCAATCCTCACGGCAATTGGACTGACAGATAAATTATTATTAATGATCATTGCTGTGGTCATTTCTATTTTTCTGATGATGGCATTCTCAGGAAAAATAGCTCGTTTTATTAACGGACATCCCACTTTGCAGGTGCTGGCGCTTTCCTTTTTAATTCTGATAGGATTTATGCTGGTACTGGATGCACTGCATTATCCTGTCCCCAAAGGATATATTTATTTTGCAGTGTTCTTTTCTTTAAGTGTGGAACTGATTAATATGCGGGTGAGGAAGAGATCAAAAGCAGAGAGTACATAAAAAGTGTGGCTAAAGTACTTAAGTATTAAGTGAACGCTGTTTAATATTACCTTTACCATAAGTTGGCACTAATCTCTTGCGGGTGCCAATACACAACTCTTTTTAATCTTTCTTGTTTTCCCGTTAAGATCAAAAGTCTCAATAAACACCACATAGATGCCCATTGATGCTTTGCGATGGTTCTCATCAAGGCCGTCCCAAGTAAATACTCCTGATGTACCTAAAATAGCATTTCGTGCGACATGACGAACCAGTAGCCCCTTTGCGTCGAACACAGTGATGTTTGTAATGTTTCCCGGATCGGGAAGTGTATATTTGATGAGCAGGATATCGTCTTTACCATCATTATCAGGGGAAAAGACTTCTGGTTCCACTACAAATTCGGGAGATGTTTGCTCCGAAAGTTTCTGTTGGGAGTTTTCATAACCCGGCGTAGCATATCCCGCATCTTCAGCTGCCGAATGCCAGTTACCAGGATCATTTGTCGGCCATTCGCTGTTTATCCGCTCCAGTGATATTCCTTCCACATTGTTCAGCAGGGCAAATTGCATACTTTCCGAATACCTGAGTTCGTCTATACTATTTAATTGTGGATCGGTAATCACCACAGTGCCTTCATTATCGGGGAAGGTTGGCATTTTATCCGGTTCGATATAGTTTGTTTTACTCTTTAAAATATATTGCTCTTCCAGATTATTTATATTGGTAGTAAGTAAAAGGTAATCACCGGGAAAGATTAAGTAATTTTCTTTAATAACCGCACAAACATTTTTCAGCTCGCCGGTATATGCATCGCGGGATGAAAGTGTGAAATTCTTTAAGTCGATGGTTTTATCCGATCGGTTGTACAATTCGATAAAATCGACACCATCGGCAATTGGATTGAACAATATCTCATTAATGATAATATCGAGGCTATCTACAGCAGTTGCCCTGGCAAAACGTACAGTATTCCCTGCATCTGCGATATTCCCACTACAATCACTGACATTGTCGATAGTGAGAGTATAAATATTACCGGAAATAAAACTTTTATTAAACTTTAAAAGCACCGACTTGTAAAAAGGGCCTTCGGGAAATATTTCTATTGGGACACCGATGTTGTGATCTGCCAGGTACGATTCTTTGGTAAGAAGGGATATACTGTCCATCGACTCATTGAAGTATACCCGTACTATTGAATCTCCTGGAAGGGTCGCCCTTTCGGGAAACGGATTTAAAACATCGGGATTGGATGCAAATACCGAATTTTGTTCCCCCGGTGTTCCTCCTTTGTAATCCATGGATTCAGACCAGTTCATTTTATCCCCGCAAAAATTTTCGGGATCTATCATTTCCAACGACCAGCCTCCCTCGGATTTATAGGCAGTTTTGTACCAATCTGATGAATAGTTAATGGAATGAATGGGTTGATGCAACTCGTTAAAAATAGTAATTAAACCGTTTGAGTTTATCAGGGCAGGAAGATTTTCGATATCTGCAACTTTTCCGTAAGACTCAAATAAAGTCCTATCTTCAGGCCTGGCTAATATCAGATAGGCATTTGCATAGAGAACAGCATTTGGGAATGAACAAACTTTATCATCCACACAAATGCTCCAATCATTCAGGCACAGGTCATAATCAGTGTTGTTATGGAGTTCGATATATTCTACTTCCGGCAGTAACACAGACGGTTCGGGATCAGTCATAATTTCATTGATTACCACGTCGCCGGACTGTGCTATGAAATACAGGAAATGGACAGATTCAGATATTAGCATATTACCTTTTGTGTCGGGAATATCTGAAACAGACAGAGTATATTCCTGTCCGCTATTAAATCCACCCGTAAACCTCATGCATATTTTATCCGAACCATTCATCCATAAGGAATCGGGATTATTAAATCCCTGGTCCAACTTATAATGCATTAAATCTTTCGCGGCAGCTTCCAAAACCGGTTCGGAAAATTCGATTTCAATTTTATCAGGCGGGTAAATCCGGAAGGTATCCACGCTGGGAGGAAAAGTATCCGTAAAGAAATATCCGTTAATAAAAATATCATCAATCCACAGTTGGCGGTCCTGACCTGATGAGTATTCATAATAAATTCCTAGCTGCGAAGTAGTATTATATGTGTTGTCGAGGGTGGTTCCTATAATTTCAGGATCACTGATATTAACGGAAGTATCAATTTTTATTGTCCAATGGCCGGCATGAGAACGGATAATTTCCATAGCCGCGGCTTTCCCGGTTCCGATATCTTCCTGCCAGTTAACGGTAGTGGTGGCGATATCGGTTGCATCACCTTCTGTAATTTTCCACAGTCGCAGTGTATCGTCCGATCCTGTAAAGTTCACTCCAAGCGCATAACCATTGATAGTGCCACCAGAAATTATTTCATTGACCCCGCCGTCTGAAACCAGGAATACTGCCCAGTTATTCCCGGATGATGGATTATAGCCATGCCTTAATGAAAACTGCCAGGTTGTTATGGCAGAATCCAGCAGGATTTGATTGTGTGGTAATATAATCTGGTCATGACTACTAACAGAATTATCAAAGATATGATGCAACGAATATTTTCCGGAAAGAGGTTCAATAGAAGAAGTATCCCACCGATAATTTTCATTCTGGAGCCATTGATCCAGACTGGAATGTTCAAAGTCTTCAGTAACCTGACTGAAAATTAATTGCGGTATTAGTAAAAAAATGAACGGGGCTATTTTCATTAATGAAAAAATATTCCGAATTTTGTATTCAATAACATGTTTGGATTTCAAATTACATAATTATTAATTAAAATACAATCCCTTATGGGATTTTCTTTTATAATAATATGAAAATACTTAACCTTTAAAATATTTCATTATGAAAGTAGCTGTTGTTGGTGCCACTGGTTTGGTAGGTTCAGTAATGTTAAAAGTACTGGAAGAAAGGAATTTTCCTGTAACCGAATTATTACCTGTAGCCTCTGAAAAATCCGTTGGTAAAAAGGTTAAGTTCAGGGATAAAGAATATTCGGTAATTGGTATGGAAGAAGCCATTGCACGGAAACCACATATTGCTGTTTTTTCTGCCGGAGGTGGAACTTCCACTACCTGGGCACCTGAATTTGCTGCAGTAGGGACTGTTGTCATTGATAATTCTTCGGCATGGAGAATGGATCCTACCAAACGGCTGGTAGTACCTGAAATAAATGCAAATGTGCTTACTAAAAATGATAAAATCATTGCTAATCCCAATTGTTCAACAATACAAATGGTAGTTGCACTGAAACCGCTGCATGACAAATATAAAATTAAAAGGGTAGTGGTTTCTACCTATCAATCTGTTACCGGAACCGGGAAAAAGGCAGTTGACCAGTTAATGAATGAGCGGAAGGGAATAAAAGGAGTAATGGCTTATCCTCATCCCATCGATATGAATGTATTGCCTCATATAGATGTATTTCTGGAAAGCGGGTATACAAAAGAGGAGATGAAAATGGTAAATGAGACAAGAAAGATATTGGGAGATGATGATATAAAATTAACAGCCACAACTGTACGTGTACCTGTAATGGGAGGACATTCCGAATCCGTAAATGTGGAATTTGAAAAAGAGTTTACTCTGAAAGAAGTTCGTTCGTTATTGAAAAAAATGCCGGGTGTAATAGTTCTGGATGATCCTGCAAATAATGTTTACCCGATGCCCCTTCTATCAAAAGACAGAGATGAGGTATTTGTGGGGCGTCTTCGCAGGGACGAATCACAGGAGAAAACCCTGAATATGTGGATTGTATCGGATAATCTTCGTAAAGGAGCTGCTACCAACGCTATACAAATAGCCGAATACCTTGTGAAAAATAAAATGGTCGGTTAATTTTAAGAGTAATTAAAAGTATTGAAAAAACGCAATCATTTCCTGGTTGCGTTTTTTCAGTTTTAAGGAATATATTCTAATACAAAAAATCATCATACGGAAAACGAGTGACATGGACGTTTTTAACCAGTTCATAGATTTGGTTTCTGAATTCTTCAATGTTTTCTTTGTTTAATGCTGAAATAAAGATACAGGGAGCATTGCTTTTTGCAATCCAGCTGTTTTTAAGCTCTTCCAATGTAAAGTTTTCCCTTGATTTCGGTAAAAGGTCATCTTCGTCTTTCCTTAAGAATGTATAAGCGTCGATCTTATTGAACACGAGGAAAACTGGTTTGTCATATGCTTTAATATCAATAAGTGTCTGATTTACTATATTTATCTGATCTTCAAAACTGGGGTGGGAGATATCCACCACATGAAGAAGAATATCGGCTTCCCTCACTTCGTCGAGGGTTGATTTAAACGATTCAACCAGGTGATGGGGTAATTTACGAATAAAACCAACTGTGTCGGAAAGCAGGAAAGGCAGGTTTCCGATTACTACTTTGCGGATGGTGGTATCGAGAGTGGCAAACAATTTGTTTTCTGCAAAAACATCCGATTTGCTCAGGAGATTCATGATGGTTGACTTTCCGACATTTGTATAACCTACCAGGGATACTCTTACCAGTTTTCCCCTGTTTTTTCGCTGGGTAGCTTTTTGTTTGTCGATCTTAATCAACTGATTTTTCAGCCGGGCAATTTTGTCACGAATGATCCGTCTGTCGGTTTCTATTTCGGTTTCTCCCGGTCCCCGGAG
This sequence comes from uncultured Bacteroidales bacterium, assembly GCA_963748095.1. Taxonomy (GTDB): domain Bacteria; phylum Bacteroidota; class Bacteroidia; order Bacteroidales; family UBA10428; genus CAVVIO01. The sequence continues at coordinate 270,844 of CAVVIO010000009.1, read as the reverse complement.
ACCGATACCTCCACGTTGCCGTTCAAGGTGTGTCCACATCCGGGTAAGTCGTGGTAACAGATACTGGTATTGTGCAAGTTCAACCTGTGTTTTGGCATGAGCCGTTTTTGCACGTGAAGCAAATATATCCAGGATCAGATTTGTCCGGTCGAGAATGCGGCATTGTAATTCCCTTTCTATATTCCTTAACTGACTGGGAGAAAGTTCATCATCAAAAATAACAATATCAACTTCATGCGTTTTTACATAAAAACCGATCTCTTCCAGTTTCCCGGAACCAATAAAAGTACGAGGGTTAGGAATATCCATTTTTTGGGTAAATTTCCTGAGAGGAACGGCGCCCGCTGTCTCTGTTAAAAAAGCAAGTTCACCCAGGTAATCCTCTACAAGACGCTCATCCTGATCGCTATTGACTATACCGATTAATACTGCTGTTTCCTGTTTTATTTGAGTAATATATTCTGCCATTATTCCACTCCGTAAAAAAAGAGGGAGCAAAGATAATTATTATTGATGCAATATTCAGCGTATTACAGGATTACTATAATCGATTTCTTAAGAATTTTATTGAGAATTACTGGATATAATTTCTGTTTTTCCTGATCACATCACTTATAGCATTTTTCAATGCTTCTGTACAATCGGATATCATCATGGCATCATCGGGAAATGGTACCGGTTCTAAATCTACCAGTTTTTTTGAATCCGGAGTAAGTGCTTCCATATCACCCACTGCTTTTCCCGAAATATGCTCAAAATGTGTATTGGCCCCGATAGGTTCTTTTTTAATCAGCTTCCTGGGATTCATCGATTGAAACTCGATCTCACCCTGTATCTGGGCTGTTTTTTCCTGATGTTTCTCGATAACCGTACACTGAATGTCCTTGTACTTCTTCAATTTTATATCATTACCCAGGCTGTCTCTCATTACATTACCTTTTGCATCAAGTACATACTGGAAACCATCGTCAAGTTTTTTCTTTTCTATATATTCTTTGGTGCTTTCTTTCTCAGGTGAGATATCAATACTCTGTAAAACCACATCAATATAATAATCATAATTAGCCTGATCGTTCACATGCCGGAAATTGTATTCCACCCATTTACTGTCAAGGCCGTCGGTATTAATTGTAAGAACATTATCCAGAAATTCGGGAGATAATTTATATTGTGTGTTATTTACTACTTGCACTAATACACGGCTCATACCGTTAAACTTGGAAAAACTGATTAATGAATCAATATCGGGATAAGCTCCTCCGGTATACTGACTGGCCCTTACAAATTCCTCGTATGCCTGTCTGTAAGCGTCTTTGGTTTGTTCTTGCATGAGTTTTTTACCATGCTGATAATAATATTCGGCTGCATTTGCTTTGGCCTTGACCATTTCTGCATCGTAATCGACATAATCGTAATTAATGGTTCTGCCCTGAACATGAAGTGGTAATACCCGTCTTACATTCGACTGGCGATTTTTCAAGCTGGTATAATGGCTGAGAATTTCATCCCAGGTATTCGGATTTCCCTCTGCTTTGAGGTATTTAATACGTTCCAGGTCTCGTTCATTAGCTAATTTATAAGCTTTGTCGAGGGTAAGGATATCGTCTTCACTGTTAGGGTTTTTTAAAATTTTTTTAACGGCTTTATTAATTGCTCCGTCATAATTCCCCTTAATAAAAAGTTTTTGCGGTGAAGCACAACTGATAATTATAATAAAAAGTAATAACAGGTACTTAATCCTTTTCATAAATTTAAATTTGAGTTAAGCTTTAAGAAATTTAGGTAGATTACGAAAAAAAGTCAAATAAAGTTATCAAAAAAATGTTTAAAAAATAAAAACCCCGGTTTTGAACTAAACCAGGGTTTTCAATTAAATAAGTTAATTTTTTATTGGAGAACAAATACAATCGGAAATGTAAACTGTACTTTTACAGGTTTTCCCCTTTGTTTTCCAGGGGTCCAGTGGGGAGAAGAGTTAACAACTCTGAGGGCTTCTGAATCGAGAGCCGGATCAACACCCCTTACTACTTTGGCATCAACAACTTCACCTTTTGAATTTACAGCGAACTGTACGAATACCTTTCCACTGATCCCGTTTTCTGCTGCAACTTCGGGGTATTTAAGATGTGACTGAACCCAGTTCCGGAAGGTGTTTACATCTCCACCTTCGAATTTAGGCATATTTTCAACAATAATAAAAACTTCATCTTCAGGAGCTTCTTGTTCCTGTTGAAACGGAACTACATTGATAGCCAGATTCTGGTCAGCTTCCATGTTACCTATATCCAATTCATTTTCAAGGTCAACATCGTTTTGAACAATATTTAACTGAACAACAGCCTGTGGAGGAGGAGGTGGTGGTGGTTGATCGGGTTGCTGACGCGTGATCGGTACAATATCTTCTTCCAGATCAGCATTTTCTTGTTGACCAAGAGTATTGGTATTAGAAGGTTTGCTTGTCCATTCGAATGCTATCAGGACAACCGATAACACTACTACCATGCCAAGCTCCAAAAACAAACCTCTTTTATTCTCGAGATCCGCCTTCTTTGATTTTTTTGCTTCCATTTTATATAATTAATTTTTTGAGCCCCTAAAATTAAATAATTATGAACTAATGCCAAAATTTAATTAGAGTAAAGTTAGTTATTTTTATTGGCTAAAGAAAGAGAACAATAATTATTCCAAACTTAATTCAATCGTTATAAAATTTACACAAAGAAAAGAAATTAATTAATATTCTGAATTTGTTTTTAAATTTTTTTTAATATTTTTGCGCCATACGGGGGCTTAGCTCAGTTGGCTAGAGCGTTTGGCTGGCAGCCAAAAGGTCAGGGGTTCGACTCCCCTAGTCTCCACTTTATTCGGTAACCGGTTTCGGATTATATTACTATAGGTGCCTACCTAAAAATTTTCACCAATTGAATAATTATATTAAAAATCTGATTCGGCAGGGTGAAAATCAACAATTGGATTTTAAGTTCGAGATTTCCGACTCAAAAAAAATTGCCAGAACTTTTGCTGCTTTTGCAAATACCGATGGAGGGAATATTGTTAATAGGCGTAAAAGATAATGGTAATATCTCCGGTATTCGCACCGATGAAGAAGTATATATGGTTGAATCGGCGGCCCATTTGTTTTGCAAACCTCCTGTATTATATGAAATAAAAGATTGGGAAGTGGACGGGCATACGATTCTTGAAGTAATTATCCCCAAAAGCAGGAAGCGACCCCATTATGCTACCGGGAAAGATAATCGCTGGATGGTTTATATCCGAGTAAATGATCAAAATCTGCTGGCAAACAGAATTTTATTAGATGTGTGGGAAAAGAAAAACAGCAAAACCGGGACGTTGGTTAAGTATAGCAATAAAGAAAAACTTTTACTTCATTACCTTTCTGATAACCAAAAAATATCTTTTTCAAAGTTCCGTAAAATTGCCCGCATTAATAATTTTATTGCCGAAAAAATTTTGGTGAACCTTATATCGATAGGTGTACTCGAAATTGAATTTACTGAAAAAGCTACATATTACAGAATAAATGAAAGCTTTGCAGGTAAAGATTTAAAAGATACTGAAAATTTATCTTCACTTTAAGATTGTAAGGATTGTAGATCCGGCTAATTTACCGTTTGACATATAACTTTCGCTTTTCACCAGGCCTACATCCTTTGCATACCATTCCACTCCTTTTGTATGAATTGTGATCATCATCTTTGTGGTAGCTTCATACGATATTTTATAACAATCGAAGGTGCCAGCCGGGGTAGTAACTTTTTCTTTGCCGTCGACTTTACGGTTAGATATCGTTATTGTCATATTCATCAATTTCATCCCACCGTTCTCAACAGTCATTGTTACACTTCCGTTGTTTAGCATATCACCTGCTTTCATAACCGCGGGAATTTGCAGATCATCGCCTTTTACCTCGATGTTCATATCTTTATAGGCAGACATTGATGATTGATCGATATAATTATCCATACTGAAATAGAAAACACCATTTTCACATTTTACGGTCATATTCTGATTAAATATGTCCTCCCCTTTAGCATCCTTTGTTTTTACTGCTATACTGGCTTCCATGCCACCGGGTGTTTTTTTGATAGCTGTTATTTTTTGTTCGGATGTTCCGGTTAATTTTCCCTTTTTGTCGTAATGGCTGTATCCCAGCACTGCACCTTCTTTTGTGGGATAATAGAAATCACAGGTCTGCGCTTGTAGTCCAACTACCACTAAAAACCAGGTAACTAAGGCTAATATTGATTTTTTCATTTCGGTTTATTTGTTATGGTGTTACAGATACTCTTCAGAACAAATCTAATTAATATTTTAAAAAATTCCATGTTCGAATTAATTAAATCAGTTATGTCGGCAGATTTAAAACTAATTTATATTATTATCAACCAGATAAATGACTAACTTTTGTAAATTTACTTTTCACAGCACCATTTTATTCAGATATTCTAACTAATAAAAGATTTAATTAAATTGAGAAAAGCTGGTATTAAAAATAACCATCGTCCAAATAAGCAAAATGAAGAAACGGATAAAAAGATTCGTGAGGATATTCGTTTGCTTGAAGAAAATAATACTTTTTTCATGGAAATGGTTGAAGTTGCTTCAGTTGGGATGATGCTGGTCAGTCTTGAAGGCAATATCCTTTTTGTAAACGAAGAATTGTGTCGTAATTTCGGATATAATAAAAAGGAAATCACAGGACAAAATTTTGAAATTATATTTTGTGATAATAATGAATTCAATTTTTTCACATGGTACGAAAAATCGTCCTCAGTTAAAAAGGCAAGTTCTTATAAACAAAAAAACCGGTTTCTTCGAAAGGATAATAGTTATTTCTGGGGTATTCTATATGTAACGCCTTTATATGATAATCAATCTAAAATGAACCATGTTGTTGTTCAGGTTCAGGATATTACCAGTTTTAAGCTCGATGAAGACAAGATTATTGATGAATACAAATTATTGACTCAATTAATAGATAATGTTCCTGCGAATGTCTATATCAAGGATGTTAAAAGCAGGTTCATTTTTGCCAATAAGTGGGTGGCAAATATTATGGGAGTTAAGGATCCAAAGAAATTGGTGGGGAAGACAGATTTCAATTTCTTCCCGGAAACAATGGCCCATAAGTTTTATACCGATGAACAGGAGATTATGTCTACAGGAGCGCCCAAAATAAATATCGAAGAAAAAGTAATGGTGGATGATTCCGGTAAACGGGTACGCTGGTATTCTACTACAAAGATTCCTTATCGTGACAAATCGGGGAAAATTATTGGTATTATGGGTGTAGGAATGGATATAACAAAATTGAAAAGAGAACAAGAATCACTTCGAAAAGCAAAACAAGTTGCAGTTAAGGCCGATAAACTTAAATCTGCTTTTCTGACAAATCTGTCGCATGAAATACGTACACCTTTAAATGGTATCCTTGGATTTTCACAAGTGATGAGACAAAAAAACATATCTTCAGTTCAGGTTGATAAGTACCTGGATATCATTTTAAGTAATGGCAGGCAACTGCTTGATCTGATCAATGATATTATTGATCTTTCAAAAATAGATGCCGGTGATGTACAACTTAGTTGCCAGAAATTTTCGCTGAATATTCTTTTTCAACAAATACAAAAGGAATTTACGGAAGAACTTGAAAAAAAGCATAATCAACAGGTCCGCTTACGGATGGAACTAGGAGCCGGTCCGGATGAAGATTATATAATTGCTGATAATTTCCGGTTACGGCAGGTTATTACCAATCTTCTTTCGAATGCTAAAAAATTTACTGAGAAAGGAGAAATAATATTTGGATATACTTTTTCAAGTGATAACATAACGTGTTATGTTACTGACACTGGAATTGGAATACCGCCGAATAAACAGAAATCAGTTTTTGAACGTTTTGTGCAGGTCGATGGTTCACACACCAGGTTGTATGGCGGAGCAGGTCTGGGATTAAGTATCTGTAAAGGACTGGTAGAACTGATGGGAGGAAAAATATGGTTGGAATCCACCCCCCGTGAAGGAACAACATTTTATTTTACTGTTCCTTACCTAAAAGCATTCGGAGAATCTAGTGGATAAAATTAATCAACGTTCCATTAATCAAGAATTTTAAGATTGTCAGCCAGATTCATTTTTTCTTTTATGTGTGGAGGACTTTTGGGTTTACCTACAGCTACAAAGGTGAGAAGTCTCCATGGCGATTGAATTTCAAGAAGGCTTTCCAATTCTTCCCTGGCTACCATAGGACCACTTAACCAGCAGGCTCCATAACCCATATCAACAGCTGACAATAATAAATTCTGAATACTGGCGCCGGCGCTTTGAATATCGGGATAATTGCGGGACTTATTGATTTCATCTTTTGGAAGATCGACACCTTTCTCCAAAACCGATTCATATGGCTCAACAGATAAAGCTATAACTACCGGGGCATTCTGAAAAAATGTAGAAAACCAGGTTACCTGTGATTTAATATTATTAGCAGCTATGCTTTTTTTAATAGGAAGATCCCTGATTTTCCCCATCACCTTGTCGGCCATCTTATTCATTAACTGCTTATTTGTGATGACTATGTATTTCCAGGGTTGGAAATTATTTACACTGGGAGCCAGGCCTGCCAGCCGTATCATTTCCCTGATGTGGGCCATATCAACTTTCTCATCTGAGAAATTCCGGATGCTTGTTCGTTTTTCAATAGCTTCTTTAAGTTCCATTTTATTAAAAAATTGCGTATATTCCCGTAAAGTTAATGACAACTGTTTGCAATAGAAATTAAAATGATAAAAATTAATGCTTATGTTTAATAATTTATTGTATGAACAGAAAATTCAGCATTTGTTAAAAAAATGTAAAGGTTATTAATAGGTATATTGTTCCAACCAGTTTAGTTTATTATAGCTACTTTTGTAGCATTTTTATGAAATATAATGACAAACCGTACCCCTAAGGCCATTCAAAAAATTGAAAAGATAAAAATTATTTATCCGATAATTTTTGGGGTTGGTGTGGTGTTCATTATGCTGGCCAGAAATTTTAACGTCAAAATTTTTACTGTAATTCAATTTACATGGTATTCGCTGTTCTGGATTATAGTGGCACTTTCCTTAATGGCTGTTCGTGACATTGGTTATATGTTGCGGATAAAAATACTTACAGATAATGAATTAACCTGGAGACAAGCATTCAGGGTAATTATGCTGTGGGAATTTACTTCGGCAATTACTCCATCGGCTATAGGGGGGACCAGTGTGGCCATTTTATATGTAAATAAGGAAGGTATCAGCATTGGAAAATCTTCAGCAGTTGTAATGGCTACTTCATTTCTCGATGAATTTTATTTTCTGCTGATGTTTCCCATATTGCTGATTATATCAGGAGACAATCTTTTTAATGTTGGCCCCAGCGGCAATGAGATTGTCGGGATTTCCTTCACTAATGAATTTTTTTATTTTGCGGTGGTCGGTTATGCAGTGAAATTTGTGTATGTATGTTTTCTTGGTTACGGTTTGTTTTTCAATCCCAGAGGATTAAAATGGTTGTTGTTATGGATATTCAAATTACCGATATTGCGTAAGTGGAAACAGGGAGCAAACGAGGCAGGAAGCGAGATTGTGGTAAGTTCAAAAGAATTAAAAAGGAAACCATTTCTTTTCTGGTTAAAAGCTTTTCTTGCTACCTTTATTTCCTGGACCGCCCGTTATTGGGTAGTGAATGCGCTATTCATGGCATTTTTCAAAGTTTCAAATCAATTTTTGATCTTTGGCCGGCAACTGGTAACATGGATTATGATGCTTGTAAGCCCTACCCCCGGTGGTAGCGGTTTTTCCGAATATATTTTCATAAAGTATTTCGGCGAATTTATGCCAACCACACATGCTCTGGAACAACCAACAGCTGCGGTTATGGCCTTGTTTTGGCGGCTTATAAGTTATTATCCTTATCTTATTATAGGAGCCATAGTGGTTCCAAAGTGGATCAAGCAAAAATTTGGTTCCCCGAAAAATCAACCTGATAAAAAGCCTGTTTGATATATCATCTAAAAATATTCGGGAGTCTGGTTAATTTACCATTTACATTGTTTTCCATAAGCAAAGCTGTTGTTTCTTCAATATCGTAAATAATAATATCTGTGGGAGCAGGATCAGTTAGACCCATCGATTTCAATAACGGGCCAATAAACGAATGAAGAGAATTATCTTACCTGATCCCTGTATATCTTTCGCGCTGCAAATATTTTACAATTTTTCCTTTCGAGAACATAACAAAAGAATGATCATGAACGTACACAGGAAACATGAAACTCGCAATGTCCGGAATCCCATATATACTGGCAGTTGGCTTTGTTGATTTCATTTAAAAGTGCGTTGAATGATGTGAAATAATGAACAATTTTATAACATTCGATGGTGAAATATTAATATATTTAATTTAATTTCATCTACTTTTAAAATATTAAATTGATTTTTTTCATTTGGAAAAGAAGGTTGTTAGTTAATTTTTGATGTATGACGGTTACTGACCAGGATTATCAACTGTTCGTGTATTCCCTTAGAAGCTCCTCAAATTATGATTTTAGCCAATATTCAGAAAAATCACTTAAACGCAGGCTGGCCAAGGTGTTGATAGATAATAATCTAAATATTACTTCATTAATAAATAAAATTAAAAATGATTCTGCATTTGTAGAAAAGATAGTAAAAGAAATTACAGTAAATACGACAGAGTTATTTCGCGACCCTCAAATATGGCAATACATCAGGTATTCCATTCTTCCTAAACTCAAAAGTAATTCTGTTATCAATATATGGCATGCCGGTTGTTCAACAGGTCAGGAAGTATATTCTATGCTCATCATGCTCAATGAAATGGGAATACTCGACAGGACCAGGATTTATGCCTCGGATATTAATACCGATGTAATGGATATGGCCAAAAAGGGAGAATATAAGTACCGTTTTAACATTAATTACCTGGATAACTTTGATAAAGTAGTAAAGGAGAATCCTTACAATTACGAAGAATATTATGATGTTCCTTACGAAAAATATTTTTCAATAGAAAAATCAAAGGATATTATCAGGATGAACGATTTTCTAAAGGGAAGACCAGTTTATAAAAAACTCGACCTGGTATCTGATAATAATACTTTTTATGTAAAATTTGATTTGATATTATGCAGGAATGTGATTATTTATTTTAATTATGATCTGCAGAACAGAGTTTTTGATCTTTTTCATCAGAATTTGTATGAAAATGGCTGTCTGGTTTTAGGACTCCATGAAACAATTCTGGGTCCGTATGCAAGCCGCTTTCAAAAAAAGGGGCATGCTTACTACAAAAGCTGAAATTATTAGATTGATCTGTCATGAAAAAAACCATCACTAAAAATGAAAAAACTACATTCAATAAAAGTTAAGGTTCTTCAACTGAAAGTAATAACGGTAATTTGCTGTCTTATTCTTTCAGTTGTAGTTCTGTTTGTAGGAATTAAGGTTTACAGACTAAAAAATATTGTTGAAATTACAAGAGAAATAAATATTCAACTGGAGGCTATACATAGTCAGGGAAATTCATTTTTACTTGAATTACAGACAAATAATGAATTCTATTCCGCAAGACAGGATTCCATACTCAGAGAGTTGAATGAAGAAATAAAAGATTTTCAGAATAATCTGGAAATAATTACCGGGAATTCCGGTTCAGGTGAGGCGTTTCAGTTGCTTCAGAAAATGGATAGTACGGCAACAGCTTATAGTTCTGTATTTAAAGATCTGATAATAAGTTTAAAAGAATTGGGAAACGGATCGAATGGAGTTATTGGGGAGTGGCTTCATTTAACCAATGAAATTACCGATTCGGCCAGAATAATAAAAAATGTATCTGCATACTCAGACATGCAGGAAATCTCAAAACTTGAATTGAATTATTTAATCTCGTATGCTCCCGAAAAGTTAGATGCAATAAACAGTAAAATAGACGCTATTGAGGCAACCGAAAATCCGGAAATCAAAAATCTGACTTCTAAACTGGATGATTTAGTAAAAAGGGGAGATTATATACGCACATTGCATACAAGAATTGGTAACCGTAACATTCAACATTCGCTAAAGGGAGATCTTTCCCATTCGTATATTATTTTAAAATCAACTTCGGAAAGTGTTTTACCCCTGATAAATAAAATTGTCTTAAAGCAGCAATATTTGTTATACATGCTTTTAATTGTAATTTTTATTTCATTTTTTATTTTCCTGTTTTATTCATACAACAAATTGTCTCGATCAATCATAAATCCAATACGTACTATAACAGGCTTTTTGTATGAATTGAAAAGGGGGATATTTCCAAAAAATATCATAGAAATCAATGATAATGCTGATCTGGAAGAAGTGGCAAAGAGTTTGAGCCATATAAATGAAGATCTCAAAACCAAAACTTCCTTTATTAAGGAATTAGTAAATGGTAATTATACGGAAAGCTATGATATGTTGGGTGATGAGGACAAACTGGGGATACAACTCAGGGAGGTCCAGAAGAAAATGAAAGAAATCTATGAAGAACAACAACGGTATAATAAAGAAAATGAAATACGCAGCTATGTAAACGAGGGTTTGGCAAGGTTTTCGGAAATACTCAGGATTCATGGAGATAATCTGGGGAAATTAACAGATGAATTTATAAAGAACCTAGTAAAATATCTGAACGCAATTCAGGGAGGTATTTTTATCGTAGATGAAAAGGACAACAATTTATTACGATTGAATTCATCATTTGCTTATGATAGAAAAAAATACAATTCCAAAGATGTACAAATTGGGGAAGGACTGGTGGGGACCTGTGCACAGGAAAAGAAATCAATACATATTAACGAAATACCTTCAGATTATATCACCATTACCTCGGGCCTTGGAGATGCTCCTCCAGATAATCTTTTACTGTTACCTATGCTTCAGGATGATCAATTATTAGGCGTTATAGAGATTGCATCATTAAATGAGTTTAAGGATTTTGAAATTGATTTCAGTCAACAGGTTGCCAATAACCTGGCTTCAGAAATAACATCGGCACGTAATAATGCGCGTACAAGTGAATTACTCGAACAGTCGCAACGACAAGCTGCAGAAATGGCGGAACAAGAGGAAGAGATGCGTCAGAATATGGAAGAGTTACAGGCAACCCAGGAAGAATCATCAAGAAGAGAGAGCGAGTTGACAGGCGTTGTGACAACAATTGACAATACGCTTTATGTTGCAGAATATGATATGGAGGGAAATATTATCAGGGCAAATAACCGGTTGCTGCAATTACTTCATATGGATGGAAGCCAGCTTTTCGGGAAACCTTTTTCGACCATTCAGGGAGATCAGAAAAAATCATTTTTAACAGAAAAAATGATCGAACAGGCAATAGATGGGATTCTGGTAGAATTTGCAAAGGAAATTTCTATTGGTAATAAAAAATTTAATTTCAGACACATACTGTCATTGGTAACATCAAAAGAAAGATTTCCAATTAAAATATTACACATAATTGTGGATATAACATAATAAATTTCTTTACTAACTTAAGTAAATCTATAATGACGGAGCTTGGAATAGTAGATCTGCGTGAAATTAACAAGGCAATATTTGAGCAATATGGTTATGACTTTTCAAATTTTGCCATTACTTCCTACAAGCAACGGTTAGAATTCATAATCATGCATAATAATCTGAGCGGCAAAGATGAATTAGTACGTAAGATAAGCGGTCATCCGGGTTTTTTTGATATTTTTCTTCATGAAATATCTGTGCCATCCTCGGAGATGTTCAGAGATCCTTCATTATGGAGATGGCTTCGCGAAGAGGTTTTTGCCAAATTATCCGAAACCAGCCTGATGAATTTCAAAATATGGTTTCCATATTGCGTTTCCGGCGGCGAATTATATTCCTTGGCAATTCTACTTAAAGAAATGGATTTGCTCGACAAAGTAAAAGTTATTGCTTCCTATCTAAGTGAGCGAAGTTTAGAATTAATAAAAAGCGGTGATTATGATTTAAAAAAAACAGAAGTTTCAGCCGAGAATTACAGGAGGTTTCAAGGGGCTCAAATATTTAAAGATTATTATAATATTGACCGGTATTATGCATTGCGCGACACATCATTAATTAATAATGTTGAATTTATAAAACAAAATATTAATTTTGATAATGCACCCTATAATGTCAGGCTTATTATATTTCGAAATACAATTATATATTTCAATCCTAATTTACAGGAAAAGGTACTATCGAAATTACATGATTCTCTGTCTGCAACTGGTTATCTGATTATGGGGAGTAATGAAAGATTAAGGGGTGCGAGCATCAACGAATTTGAAGTTGTAAATGAGTCGGAAAGTGTTTACAAAAAAAAGTTATAATTAATGGATTACAAAGCATTAATAATTGGCGGATCAGCCGGCAGTTTTCAGGTAGTAACCAGAATATTAAATTCGCTGCCCGTAACTTTTCCTATGCCGGTATTATTGTGTTTGCACCGGCTTAAGCACGTCCGTTCAGGATTTGTTGAAGCATTATCCCTCAAATCTAATATTCCCGTTGAGGAGCCGTACGATAAGGATCAGTTAAAACCAGGAAGAGCTTATCTTGCTCCGGCTAATTATCATATGTATGTGGAACTGGCCAATCGTATAGCACTTTCAACAGAAGCAGCAGTAAATCATTCCCGACCATCAATCGATTTATCTTTTTACACTGCCTCCAATGCATACAGGCAAAAGCTAATTGGTATAATTTTATCAGGAGCAAATAAAGACGGGGCATTTGGCCTGAAAAAAGTACACGATAATGGAGGCACTACAATTGTTCAGGATCCTGAAGAGTGTGAGGTAAGAACTATGACCCAGTCGGCATTGCAACTTACAAAGGTGGATTACGTATATACCACCGATCAGATCATTCGTTTTTTATTAAAGCTTTAATGCGCATATGGATACATTAAAGAATTACAGGCACATAGCTATAATTACTGTTATAATATTTCTAATACTTTCATTCTTACTTTTTGCAAGTATCTGGAACGGGATTCTGGATGCCCCGGAAGTAAAAAATAAAGGTACTATTATACTGCTTATTGTATTGATTCTATTAATGGGAATTGGGTCCATGTTATTATTGTACAACCTATCTGATAGCAAGCGCTTTAACGATTCGGTAAATAAACTCGTTGATAAGGAACGCGTAAAAATTATGACTGAATTACAAAAAGCAGAGGATAATGCTGAAGAGAAAGTTGCCGAACAAATAAATTTGGATGAATGGATGGACGAAGTAATGCCAAAAATTCAGGCCCGAACAACTGTTAACATCTTTGCAAAAAATTTATTATCTAACCTGTCAAAAAAGGTGGAGATAATAGAAGGACTTTGTTATATCCGACAAGATGGGACTGACAATTTCGAAAACGTAGCCGATTATGCTTTTACAGGAGAGGAACAACCAAAAGGTTTTAAACTAGGAGAAACATTACCGGGAGAAGTTGCAAAATCGAAAGAAATTATGAATATATCCGAAATACCTGAAAATTATTTTCAGGCAGAATCCGGCCTTGGGAAAAGCAAACCAAAATATTTACTTATTGTTCCAATCCTGTTTAAAAATAAATCAATAGGAGTTGTTGAACTTGCTACTTTCAAAAAATTTGATCAGCAGATTGTTAATACATTTATTGAATTAGGTAATAAAGTTGGTGAAAAAATAAATAAACTTGTCAAGTCCTGAATACCTTATGCAAAAAAAGATCTTTTCAAATATTAACCTGGGCATAAAGATAAATATTTTGGTTATCGCCATAATTGTTGGAATATTTTTTCCTGTTATGGCATGGATTATCGAAATTATTACCAACCGAATTCATATTTCTATTTCGTCGATCTTAAAAATGCATAAAGAGAATCCTATACTTTGGTTCGTCGATCTTATGCCATTGGTTTTTCTGGCAATTGCATTTATCATAAAAAATAGAAGTTATCGTGAAAAAGCGCAATTTGATATTCAAATATCTGAACGTGATGAACGTCTTAATAAAATGGCAGAGTTTGCCAAACAAATAGGCGAAGGAAATTACGATACAAAACTTGATATTTCTGCCAATAGTGATATTCTGGCACAATCGCTGGTATTGATGCGTGAAAACCTGCGTGCCAACAATAAAAAAGAAACAGAACAAAGTTGGATCGCAGAAGGGAAAGATCTTGTTTCTAATATTTTAAGGATAAATAATAATATCGATGAACTTGCCGGACAGGTTATCGTTTCATTGGTTAAGTTTATTAACGCCATCCAGGGTGCAGTTTATCTATATCATGAAGAAGAGAATAAACTGGTCAATATAGCTTCCTATGCCTATAACCGGAAAAAACATATAAACCAGGAATTCAAAATGGGATATGGTCTCATCGGACAGTGTGCCTATGAAATGAATTATATTTACCGTACCGAAATACCCGATGATTATGTAACAATAACTTCGGGAATATTAGGTGAGCAAAAACCTCAAAGCATTTTACTGGTACCACTTATTACTGATGAAAAATTACAGGGTGTTATTGAATTTGCATCCCTCGAACCTGAAATTCCGGAGCTTACGATTCGTTATATGAAAGAACTGGGTGAAATAATCGCCCGGACGATTTTCAACCTTAAGGTCAATCAGCGTACTGAACAATTATTGAAAGAGTCGCAGCAAATGACCATTGAACTTCAGGAGAATGAAGAAGAACTGAGGCAAAATGCAGAGGAGATGCAGGCAACCCAGGAAGAATTGAAAAATTCGAACGAACAGCTTGAGTCGAAAATTCAGGAAGTTGAGAATGCCCAAAAACGGTTGTATTCATTACTTGAAAATGCATCGGAAATCATTTCCATCTATAATAAAGAAATGGAAATGACTTATGAGAGCCCATCGGTAACCAAAATTTTAGGTTATACACCTGAGGAGATGATGGGAGGAAAAGATATCGACAGGCTAACCAGGAAAGGAGAGGCAAGCCTGAGGGATATGTTTAAGCAATTGTTGGAAAATCCAGGTCAACCGGTAACCATTCAGTATACTTACATGAAAAAGAATGGTCAGAAAATTTTCCTTGAATCTACCGGTCGTAACTTATTAAACGATAATGCTATCAATGGGATTATTCTGAATTCTACAGATATAACTGAACGGAAAAGAGCTGAAAAAGAAGAGCGTATGCGTAGTAAGATGCAGGCTCTATCGGAAAATTCGCTCGACATGATCATCCGGTTGAGTACTGTAGGACAATTCTTCTATGCTAATCCGGTTGTGAAAGATTATATAGGTATTGATCCCAAAGATCTTATAAACAAGACACTTCATGAAATTAACTTATCAGATGTTCTGGTCAATTATTTTAAGAAAGCAATTGATGAAATAAAATCGTCGCCGAATAAAACCAATGCTCAGATCACCATTTCTGCAAATAATGATCAGGAATCGGAACGGATAATGAGTTTTGATGCCATTCCTGAATTTAATGAAAACGAGCTGGAAACTATACTTTTCGTTGGGCACGATATTACAGAAGCTAAAAGAATTGAAAAAGAGATTCAGGATAAGAATCGTAATATTGAAGATTCGATCAATTACGCTGAACGGATACAAACTTCCATACTTCCCGATAATAAAGTTATCCGCCAGTACCTTCCCAAATCGTTTATATTTTATTTACCAAGAGATGTTATCAGCGGGGATTTCCCATGGTTTTTTAAAAGAAACGATGATATTTATATTGCTGTGGTAGATTGTACAGGACATGGTGTGCCTGGTGCTTTGCTTTCGTTTATCGGGTATTTTCTACTTAATAATATTGTTGATCATGACAGGGAACAAACGGCTGCCGGTATTTGTGATCAATTACATTATAGTGTAAGAAGAACATTGAAGCAGGACCGTGAAGATGCTGAAGCAAGAGACGGGATGGATATTGCTTTTTGTAAAATAAATCATAAATTAAAAGAAGTACAGTTTGCTGGCGCTCACAGACCGCTGTACCTTTTACGTGATGGGGAACTGACGGAGTTCAAAGGCGACCGGAAAGCGATTGGTGGAATACCTCATCGAAAAAAAGCAGAACAAGATTTCACAAATCACGTAATAAAATACAAACGGGGTGACAAGATTTTTTTCTTTTCAGATGGATTATCCGACCAGCTGGGGGGTGACGAGATGAAAAAATACTCACCGAGGCGTGTCAGGGAAACAATTCAAATGAACAAAGATTTGACAATGCAGCAAATAAATGATTATTTTGCTGGGGATTTTGAGAGCTGGAAAGGAGAAAACAAACAGATTGATGATGTTTTATTGATTGGCATTGAATTTTAGTAAAAATAGTATACAATAAGAAAAAAGCATAATTAAACAAGTGTATTATGGATAACAAAAAAGATGTGAAGGGCTTTCTGGAATTTGTTTATGAATTCTACAAATCAATGAAGGCCCATGAAATAACCTTGGTATATGAAGGAGAAATCACTCACCAGATAACCAAGGCATTCACCTCGTTAACCGAGTCCAATATGGCCAAGGAAGATGAATCTGGTGCCGTTCAGCGGAAAGTATTTCATGTAATGGTGGAATGTTTACAAAATATCAGTAAACATGCTGATGATTTCACTTCAAATGACTATATTTTCTCGGGAAGAGGAATTTTTCTGGTTAGCAAAGGTGAAAACGAGTATAGTGTTACAACAGGAAATGCTGTTGAAAACGAACGGATAGAAGAACTAACTGAGATGCTTGAGACGATCAACCGTATGGATAAGGAAGAGTTGAAGCAGTTGTATAAAAGACAAATGAAAGAAGGACGCTTATCCGATAAAGGAGGAGCCGGGTTGGGATTTATTGATATTAAAAGAAAAACAGGAAAAGAATTGGAATACCATTTTTTGCCTATATCCGATGATACCTCTTTCTTTTTATTAACTTCGACAATACCTAGAGAATTTAACTAATGCAATACTATGGAAACAATTAAGATTCAAGGAACTGAAGATACTCCAAAAATTATTTTGGACGCAGAGCATGAGATAATGGAAATAGCAGGGAGATCCTTGCCTGAAGATGTGGCTTCGTTTTATGAGCCGGTTTTAAGCTGGCTGAACGAGTATGCAGAGCATCCGAATAAAAAAACTGTTTTCAATTTTAAACTAACTTATTTTAATACCGCTTCTTCGAAATTATTATTAGACATCCTGATGAAACTGGAAGAAATGCATGAAGAAGGGAACGATGTCCTTATTCGCTGGCATTACCCTGAAGATGACGAAGATATGGAGGAAGCTGGGGAAGAATATGCTGATATTGTTGATGTACCATTTGAACAAGTCAGTTATTCCTGAGAAATCGTCACTTTTCAGTCCCGATAAACATTTTTCAAACTGGTTAATCAATGAGTGAAGAGATATTAAAAGCCCTGATGCAATTGTTTGCAATTATTGCCAAACAAGATGAGGGGGTTGAATCAACACAGGTAGAGTATGTCAAAACTTTTCTCAAACAACAACTCGGAGATGAGGAGGTTAAGGAATACTTTACTTTGTTTGAAACACATGCAGGGCTTATTGATAACGGAGGAGAAGAAGAAGAGGAAAAAAAGAAAAACAAACTCACTTCGGTAAGAGACTCGGTTAGGATACTTGGACTGTGTAAAAAGATTAACAAAACACTGACACAAAAACAGAAAATTGTTGCGTTGGTGCGCTTGTTTGAAATTGTGAATGCCGACCGTAAGTTTACCGATCAGCGAATGGCCATTATTAATACGGTGGCTGAAGTTTTTAAAATTGCACAAGAAGAATTTAATAGTATTGAACTTTTTGTTGTAAAAAATAATCCTGAAGAATTAGATAATGAGAATATTCTTGTTATTAATGATAATAACAAAAGATACTCCAAAGCCAAGAAAATCCATACCAAACAACTTGATGAAAATATTCTTATTTTAAGAATACAAAGTGTTGATTTATATTTTTTAAAATATACCGGACCACAAGATCTTTTCCTGAACGGACTACCTATTCATAATGACAGGATTTACCTGTTTGCAAATGGAAGTACCGTTAAATTACCCAAGGGATCGCCAGTATATTACAGTGATGTAGCGGCTCATTTCCTGGCAGATATTTCAGCCAGTAAGATTTCTTACGTCGCACGTGATATTAACTATCAGTTTTCCAACGGTAATCTTGGTATACGGAATATCAGTTTTTCCGAGGGTCACGGGCGATTGATAGGTATAATGGGTGCCAGTGGAGCCGGCAAAACTACTTTGCTTAATGTCCTGGCAGGAGTCGAGGCTCCTTCAAAAGGAGAAGTGCTGATAAACGGCATAAACCTGCATAAAGAACGGGAAAAACTGGAAGGTGTTATCGGACTTATACCCCAGGATGATCTGCTTATTGAAGAACTCACCGTATTCGAAAATCTTTATTATAACGCCAAGCTTTGCTTTAAAGATAAATCGGACTCCGAATTGGAAGAAATGGTGACCCACCTTTTAAATATCCTGGGCCTGGTTGACAGAAGGGACCTGAAAGTTGGTTCACCTTTGAAAAAAACCATCAGCGGAGGTCAACGAAAACGGTTAAACATTGCTCTGGAACTGATCAGGGAACCATCTATCCTCTTTGTGGACGAACCTACCTCTGGCTTGTCTTCACGCGATTCGGAAAATGTAATGGACTTACTAAGGGAACTAACCCTGAAAGGAAAACTGATTTTTGTAGTCATTCATCAACCGTCCTCCGAAATATACAAGATGTTCGACAAGATGATCATTCTCGATACCGGTGGATACATGATCTATTACGGAAACCCCGTGGAGGCAGTAATGTATTTTAAGCGGCTTGATGCGCAAATCAACAGCGATGTCGGCGAATGCCCTACATGTGGTAATGTAAACCCTGAACTTATTTTCAATATTATTGAAGCTAAGGTGGTGGACGAATTTGGTAATTATACAGAATCGCGAAAAGTTACACCTCAGAAATGGGAAGAGCATTACAATGAGAATTCTGTGCACGAGGAAATTAAACTTATTAAGGATAATCCTCCAAAAACATTAAATATTCCAAACTGGCTTAGTCAGTTGAAAATATATACTATCCGGGACTTTCTGTCGAAAATTTCCAACAGGCAATACCTGGCCCTGACTTTGCTGGAAGCGCCGGCGCTTGGTTTCATCCTGTCGTATATTATCCGTTATATTTCCGATCCTACTTCCAAAGTATATATTTTCAGGGATAATGAAAATATACCGATTTTTATTTTCATGTCACTGATTGTTGCATTATTCTTGGGTCTTACGGTAAGTGCCGAAGAAATTTTCAGGGACCGTAAGATTTTAAAGCGGGAAGCATTTCTTAACCTGAGCCGTTCAAGTTATCTGATATCAAAAATTCTTATATTATTTTTAATTTCCGCTATACAGGCTTATCTTTTTGTGATTATTGCAAATAGTATTTTGGGAATCAGCGGAATGAACTTTATTTACTGGTTTGCATTATTTTCAACTGCTGCTTTTGCAAATATGCTTGGACTTAATATTTCCGCTTCATTCAATTCGGCAGTAACAATTTATATCCTTATACCATTACTGATGATCCCAATGATGATTTTAAGCGGGGCTATGTTCAGTTTCGATAAACTCAATCGTACAGTAGGCAGGGTAGATAAGGTGCCGCTTCTAGCTGATTTTATGGTTACAAAATGGACTTATGAAGCGCTGATGGTACATCAGTTTAAGGATAATGAGTTCAATAAATTGTTTTACAACCAGGATAAAAAAATAAGTCAATCCGACTTTAAAAAAGTTTACTTTATCCCCGCCATGAAAGACCGGCTTGACAGGGTAAATAAAGAACTTAATAATATCGATGAGGTTGAAGTAACCAAGGATGATCTCTTATTACTCTATAATGAAGTAAAGAAGGAAAATAAAAATGTCCCGGAAATTAAATTTGACGAGGTAGATAAATTAATACCATCAAAGTTCAACAAAGCTGTAGCACATAAATTATATGAATATTTAAACAGGCTGGATGCTTATTACAGCAATGAATTTCAGACTGCTACAAAAATGAAAGAGAATAGGATTAATTACTATTTGGATAATATGCCTGGCTTGTACAAAGAATACAGGGACAGATATGATAACGAAAGTGTTTCGGATATCGTAAAAAAAGTATTTGAAAAAAACAAGATTCTCGAATATAATCATCAATTAGTGCAACATATTGATCCTATATATGAAAATCCGGTAGTGAGTAACATTTTCGATTTCAGGGCACATTTTTTCTCGCCTGAAAAACAATTCCTCGGAAAATATTTCGACACCTATTGGTTTAATCTCAGTGTTGTATGGATCCTTACTTTATTGTTATACATCACCCTATACAGAGAGTCTTTAAAGAATCTTTTAACTTTAGGGGATCGAATTAAGAAGAGGAAATAGAATTTGTTAAAAATTTGATTTTTAATTTATTTATTTAAATTGTTATTTTTACGTACTTAAAGAAATCGAATGAAATCATGATAAAAAAAGTAGTATACTTATTCCTGGCTGTTATTATGATAAGTTCCTGCAGGTCGGGCGGAGACAAAGGTAAAACTTCTGATATGGATGTTCCGGATTCGGTATTAAATAAAGGGGTACTGGAAATATCCGAGCAGTCGATGCAGAATATAGTCCAAAACATTTCGTCGCCTGTAGAGATGGCTGCCCTTGTAAAAGATCTCGGAGTTCCTTTTTCGGAAAAATACCTGGCTCCTACTGATAACGTGGATAATATGTCTACTAGTTTTCAACAGGCGTTTAACCTTGGTATTTATGGGGCTGATCTGGGTTACCTGAATATGTATAATAAAACCAGTGCAGTAATCGAATATATATCTGCTATTAAAACATTAGCCGACGGCATCCGGGTTGGTCAGTTTTTTGATTTTTCTACATTGAAAAGGCTGGCAACGAATAATCAGAATCTTGATTCTCTCATGTATATCTCCGTTCATAGTTTTAATCAGATGGACAAGTACCTTCGTTCTAATAAACGGAGTAACCTCAGCGCTCTTATTGTGGCTGGGGTATGGGTAGAAGGGTTGTACCTTGCCACGCAGGTTGCCAAGGAAGCGCCGCATCCCGAACTTGCTGACAGGATTGGAGACCAGAAGATTCTTCTCAATGACCTTTTGCTTATTCTTCAGAATTATCAGAGTGATAAGCATTTTGCAAAACTTATAAAAGAGTTAAATAAAATCAAGGACGAATTTAGTGGTGTAACAATTACTATCGAGAAGGGAGAACCTGAGTCAATAGAAGAAAACGGAATGCTTACAATCGTTCAGCATGATAAAAGCATTGTTCATATCACAAAAGATCAATTAGACAATATCATAAATACTACTGAAAATATCCGTAACAGGCTAATCCAAGATTAATATGAAAAAAATATTTTTATATATATCACTAGCTCTTATTTTCATTGGGTCCGTTGCCAACGCCCAGGACGATGTTCAATTAGTGGCGCAATGTGCGGCTAATGCTGGAAATGTAACATACCTGAAAGACTTTGTTGTAAAACTTGATGCCGGAACACCCGGTGGTAAAGCACCTTCGGCTAAATATTCGATGGTGCTCAGTAAAAATACTGAATACCGTTTCTCTATTTGTACTTCCCCAAACTCGGAAGGCGAAGGAGTATTGCAACTTTGGGATATGAACCTGATGTTAGGAAGTACTTTTATACCACAATCAGGAAAAGATTATCCCTTTTTCGATTTCAAATGCCAGAAAACAGGGGTTTACCATGTTTTTATATCGTTTAAAGAGGGGAAACCCGGGGCGGCTGTTGGTATTTTGTCTTTTGTCAAGAAATTATAAATTTTTCAATCATTGCAGCACTTCATATAATCCGGCTCCAACCGGATTTTTTTATTTGGGGAATTTGAATTCTGAAAGAGAAAATTCAGGTAAACAAACAGTTAAGTTTATAATACTCCCAGTTATTTTCAATAACTAAGCGGTTGCCCTGATATAGATCACCATAAAAAGGAGAAAGAGAAAAGACACTTCGCTCCAGAAACCAGTTTTGATATTTATATAGTAATGGCTTAGAAGATATGTTACGGGTACAGCCGATAAAAAGATAAGTTCTATGCCTGCTCCCGGTATAATAAAATATACCAGAAATAAATTAATGAAAACGGCGAGAAACACTATAAAATATTTTCTGGTGTGTATTTTTTTACTGGCAAAAACACGTACCATGTAAAAACTGGCTATAATGACCAGTAGGGTAATAAAACCTATAAATATTACAAAAGGATGACTGTATTTCAGCGTGTTAACATGAGAAAGTATGTTGTTGAAATTTTTTATTGCCAGATCAAAACTTCGATCTTTAAGGTAATTATATGAAAAAAGAAATATATAAGGGAGAATTGCTCCTAATAGTGTAAATACCCATTCCCTCCACCTGGGCTGACGTAATACTATCAGAGCAATCCATGTCACCGGAAGTAAAAAAATAAGGTTGAAATAAAATAAACTTCCAAAAGACAATAATAATGCTGCATCAAAATAATTATATGCCAAACCTTCTTTTTTGAATGAATCAAGTATCCTGAATAAGGCAAATACAAGAAATAATGTTGCTATTATAGCAGGATTTCCTTGTTGCAGGGGAATATAGCTGCTTGTTATCAGCAGGTAAAGAAATGCAGGAAGTTGAGTGCGTGTATTGATAAAGAAAAACTGAATATTCAGCCTGATCAATAAAAGGGCAATACTTATTAACAGAATAAATGTAATTAGAACTCCCAAAAAAGGAACATTTTCGAAAGCAGGTTTGATAATTGAATATAGAGGAGCAGGATACTGATCGAAACGAAATTGTATGCGATCAGGTTTGATAAAAGACGGCAACCACAAAGCCAGGAACAAAACGGGCATTAAAATAATATTAGCCTGTTGATTGCTTTTAAAAAATCGCAGAAGCATAAAATCTCAGTTAACCCGTAAAAATTAAACAGAATTGATTTAATTAAGGGAAGTGAAGGTAATCATTTGAATCATAAAAAAAAAGCACAGGTAAAATAACCTGTGCATAATATTTTTTAGGATAAAGAATCAGATTAAAGGCTCCAGTTTCTTTAAAATATTTGCTTTGGGTACGGCCCCTACCTGTTTATCTGCCAATTCTCCTTTATTAAAAAATAATAAGGTCGGAATATTTCGTATTCCGTACTTAGCAGGTGTTGAAGGATTACTATCTACATCGAGCTTTCCCACAACAACTTTGTCTTTGTATTCTTCTCCAATTTCATTTACTATGGGACCTACCAGCCGGCAAGGCCCGCACCATTCTGCCCAAAAATCGACAATCACCGGTTTATCGGATTTTAGGACCAATTCTTCAAAATTATTATCATTTAATTCTATGGCCATGATATCTTTATTTTTATTAATATTAAATTAGTTACATATATTAAAAGGTAGTAAGCAAAATTACAAAAAATATGATGATGCACACTATTATAAATTTACTTTATATTCTAATTCCGGTTTGCTTTCCAAATAAGAAACAAAATGACTTGAAAGGTTAACCCGTTGATTTCTCGAAAACATTTGTACGCTCAGGTTTTCCAATTCGTCATAAATGAAAAATTTAAGATTGGTTTTACCTCCTTTTTCCTGAGTATATTTCTTTATTTCATCTAACAATTCATTATTCAAATCGTTCAAGGAAATACGTATTTGTATACTATTTATTAGTTCATCCCTGGCATTACTGAGGAGGCTCATGCTTTTCACTTTAAACTCGAGTTCAGGATTTTCCTTTTGCCAGGGATTTGTTTGAAAATTTCCTTTGATCAGTAACGAATACCCCTGGTAAAAATAATTCCTGAAATTTTCATAATCCTTGCCGAACAGGGTGATCCTGTATGAATCGGTATAATCTTCAATTGTTATTGATCCAAAAGGTCTGCCTGTCTTTGTCATGGCATTACGTACATTGGTGACCAAACCGGCAACGGTCAGTTCTTTGCCAGCCTGCTTATCTGCCTCGTTCAATTGCGAAAGGGTTGCATTACAAAGAGTATCAATTTCTAATTTGAAATTATCAAGTGGATGGGCCGACAGGTAAATTCCAATCAGTTCCTTTTCTTTATTAAGTTTCACTAATTGCGGCCATTCTTCACCTTCAGGAATTGTGGGTTTGGAAATCTCAATGGGTTCGATATCACCGAATAATGTCGGGGTAGCATTACTTTCCTCCTGTATTTTATTCCCGTATTTTATTAAATATTCTACAAGTGGAATATCTTTTTCGTCGGGAATGAAAAACTGGTATCTTTCTATTTCATTGAAGCTGTCGAATCCACCAGCCATAACCAGTCCTTCCAGGCATCTTTTATTAACAGTGGAAAGATTCACTCTTTCTACAAAATCATAGATATCCTTGAAGGGGCCATTCTTCGATCTTTCTTCTATGATATGATCCACGGCAGCTTCTCCAACTCCTTTGATGGCTGCCAGTCCAAAACGGATATTTCCAGATTTGTTCACCGTGAATTTTGCAAAACTCTCGTTGATATCGGGAACCAGCACTTTCAATCCCATCCGTTTGCACTCATCCATAAAAAAGGTGATCTTCTTAATATCGTTCAGGTTACGGCTGAGTACAGCGGCCATGAACTCGGCAGGATAATGGGCCTTAAGATAAGCGGTTTGGTAAGAAACATAGGCGTAGCAGGTGGAATGCGATTTGTTAAAGGCATATTGTGCAAATGCTTCCCAGTCTTTCCATATTTTTTTTACAATATCTTCTTTGTAACCATTTTTTTTACAGCCTTCGGTAAATTTTTCTTTCAGGTCATCCATCATGGCCCTGATTTTTTTACCCATTGCTTTCCTTAATGAGTCGGCCATACCTTTGGTAAACCCGGCTAATTTTTGTGAAAGCAACATCACCTGCTCCTGGTAAACAGTAATGCCGTATGTGTCCTGAAGAAATTCTTCCATTTCGGGCAGATCGTAAGTAATGGGTTCTTTGCCTTGCTTACGTTTGATAAATTCTGGGATATATTCCATTGGACCCGGACGGTACAGGGCATTCATGGCAATGAGGTCTTCAAAACGGTTTGGTTTCAAAGCACGCAGGTGTTTTTTCATACCGTCCGATTCGAACTGGAATAACGCGGTTGTTTCCCCACGGCTGTAAAGTTCAAAAGTTTTCTGGTCGTCGAGAGGGATTTTGTCGATATTGATGTCAATGCCTTCGGATATTTGTATGTTTTCCAGTGCATCTTTTATAATGGAAAGCGTTTTTAATCCGAGGAAGTCCATTTTCAGCATTCCTACAGCTTCAATATGCTTCCCGTCGTACTGCGTAACATAAAGTTCGGCGTCTTTATTGGTGGAGATAGGAATATGTTCCTCCAGGTCGTGTTTGCCAATAATAATCCCACAGGCATGAACTCCTGTCTGCCGTACCGATCCTTCCAATACTTCGGCATAAGTAAGAGTACTGGAAATAAGATTGTTTTCCGAATTTTTTTCTTTTAAAAGCTCGGGGGATTCTTTGTAAGCTTTTTCAAAAGTTGTTCCGGGCCTTTCCGGCACCAGCTTAGCAAGTCGATCGGCTTCCGGCAGGGGGAGTTTTTGTACCCTGGCAACATCACGTATAGCCATTTTTGGCGCCATGGTACCAAAAGTTATAATGTGTGCCACCCGTTTTTCGCCATATTTGTTCACCACCCATTTCAGTACTTTTTCGCGGCCATCTTCGTCGAAGTCGATATCAATATCAGGCATGGAAATCCGGTCGGGGTTTAAAAAACGCTCAAACAGCAGATCATACTTAATCGGGTCGATATCGGTTATTTTCAGGCAGTAAGCTACAGCCGATCCTGCGGCCGAACCCCTTCCGGGGCCGACAGAAACCCCCATTTCCCGTGCTGCTTTTATAAAATCCCATACTATCAGGAAGTATCCTGGGAACCCCATTCTTTTGATAGTATCCAGCTCAAAATCGATCCTTTCCCTGATCTCGTCTGGCAGATCAGGATACCTTTCTTTTGCACCTTCATGAGTAATGTGTTTTAAATACTCATTGGCATCTTCAAAACCTTCCGGAAGGGGAAAATCGGGCATGATCGGATCAGAGTTCAGCTCATATTCTTCTATTTTATTTACAATTTCTTCTGTTGTTGTAAGTGCTTCGGGTATATCTGCAAAAAGCTCTTTCATTTCAGCCTGGCTTTTCAGCCATTCCTGACCGGTATACCGCATCCTGTTCGGATCGTCCATGTCCTTTCCGGTACTTATGCAAAGTAACCGGTCGTGAGCTGCTGCATCACCCCTGTTGATAAAATGCACATCGTTTGTGGCAATGTACCTGGTTTGCGTAGTTTTTGCCAGTTCCAGCAACTGCTTAATTACATACTGTTCATCATCATATACTTCCCTGTCCTTTTGAGGATCTCCTGATGGATGGCGCTGAAGTTCGAGGTAAAAATCATCGCCGAATATTTCTTTGTATTCCTTCAGAACCTCCAGTGCCGCACCGGCTTCACCGTTTCTTATTACATATGGGATTTCACCTTTCAGGCAGGCCGAGCATGCGATCAGACCTTCATGATACTTCTTTAATAATTCTTTATCAATACGTGGTTTATAGTAAAATCCTTCGGTCCAACCGTACGATACGAGTTTAACAAGGTTGTGATATCCCTGTTTGTTTTTTGCTAGCAGGATGAGGTGATATCCACCTCCATCTGCTTTTTCGGTTTTATCGTACCGCGACCGTCGGGCTATATATACCTCGCAACCTAAAATTGGTTTTATTCCCTGTTTTTTTGCCTGGTTGTGAAATTCTTTCACACCGAACATGCTTCCATGATCGGTGATGGCAAGGGCCGTCATTCCATCTGCTTTTACTTTTTGCAATAATCTTGGAATATCGGCAGCGCCGTCAAGTATAGAATATTGTGTATGAACATGGAGATGTGTAAAAGGGACTTCGGTGATAATTTCCGCATTTACATCCGATGAAATTTCAGGGTTTATTTTTTCTTCTACCGGTTCACGATTCGATTCTATATTAATTTCAATAGGAGCAACCGGATCCGGATGGCCTTGCTGAAACCGGGTGATAATATCGTTATCAACTTTTAACCGTTCCGGAGTTATTACCCCGATACGCACCAGTTCAAGAAAACTGCGGGCAGTGGCAACTACATCTCCCGAGGCATTATGCGCTTCATCGAAGTCTTCATTAAATAATTTGCGATGTAATTCGCCGAGGTTCGGCCATTTAAATTTTCCTCCTTTTCCACCGGGCAAAGCACAAAACTCCGTGCTCTCCTCCTTCGTACAGAGTTTTTCCTTTTCAAAAAAGGTGGTTGCAGTTTTTGTTCGTAAATATTCTGCCCCAATAATATTGATATCGAATTCAACATTATGGCCGATCACTACTTTAGCATTTCCAAGCGATTTGTTAAATTCTTCCAGGACCCAGATCAAATCGAATCCGTCTGCCATTGCTTTTTCAGTAGTAATGCCATGAACTTTTACCGCCTGGTAAGGAATAGTGAATCCCTCGGGTTTGATAATATAATTTCTTGCTTCCAGGAGATCACCGTTTTCATCGTGAATTTGCCAGGCGAGCTGCACCATTCGTGGCCAGTTATCAAAATCGGTCATCGGGGCTTTAAAATTCCGGGGAAGTCCGGTGGTCTCGGTATCGAAAATAAGAAACATAATTGTTTATTAAAATAATATGTAATTAATTAACAGAAGCTTGCAGATAGAAAGAGAAAACTATTCCACTGCAATAAAGTTACGTTAAATTCATACAAAATAAGGGGGTGTTGAAAAAGAGTGGAAAACTAAATATATCCTTCTTGATATCTTTATTAGACTGGAAAACTTTATTATGAAACGATGATTGGTTCGATAATTCATTTTCAGTCTATTTAATGAATATCCAACCGGTCAGGTTAAATAAAAATACTATATTAGTGGCTAAATTAAATTTTATTATTAATCGCATTTTGTAATATGAAATCCTGCGTTAATTTTCAATTCTTACTGATCATTGGATTTGATTAGCTATTGCAGAAATTTTAAAGACTTGAGATACCAGATCAATTATTATAAATTTAAATTATCATGAATATAAATTCAGTCAAACTTTCGGTTAAGGAAAAGGTAGGGTACGCTCTGGGAGACGGAGCAGCTAACATCGGATGGAGAGGGGTTTCAACTTTTTTAATCTTTTTTTATACCGATGTTTTTGGCATTAATGCAGCTGCTGTTGGAATGCTTATGCTCGTTGCAAGAACTGGTGATGGGGTTAGCGATGTATTAATGGGAATAATAGGGGACCGTACCAATTCAAAATATGGTAAATTCAGGCCGTGGGTTTTATGGACCGCTATTCCACTCGGAGTTATCCTGTCATTGCTTTTTACCACACCGGATTTAAGTCCTACAGGAAAAATAATTTATGCTTACGTCACTTATATTCTGTTTACCCTGGTGTATACTGCCAATAATATACCTTATGGAGCTTTAATGGCAGTGATGACAGGTGATGATAAAGAACGTACAAGTATCGGTTCTTTTCGTATGGTTGGTGCATTTGGTGGGGGTATGCTGGTGCAGGGAGCTTTGTTGTTTCTTGTAGTTCATTTCGGAAATATTAATCCCGATGTTAAAATACAAAATTTAAGTGCTGAAAAATATTTAGTTACCATGTCAGCACCCAAAGATGTTAAAAACGTAAATATCAAAACGAAACATGGTATAGCACATTTTACATGGGCAGATAAAGCCGCGGATGATCCGAAAAATAAACCTGAATCATCCGTAAGTTTTTCAGTTGAGGCAAATAAGAAATATACGTTCCTGTTAAGTGGCGAACCTGACCTGAAAAAAGATGATATTGTTATTATTGATCAGAAAAAGGGTTACAGCCATTCCATCTACCTGTTATCAATCATACTGTCATTGGCCCTTATAATTACTTTTTTTTCTACGAAAGAACGTGTTGCTCCGCCAAAGACACAAAAAACCAATTTAAAGAATGACTTTAAAGATTTAGTAAAAAATAAGGCCTGGGTTGTCCTGCTGGTTATAGGCCTTTTATTTAACGTATACAATTCAATCAAACAGGGTATTACAGTAATCTATTTTACGCATTTTCTTCACGATCAACTGCTTTCTGCCTCATACATGGTTGGGCTTATGGTGGCATCAATAGGAGGGGCAATGGTTACAGCTTCTTTAAGTAAGCGATTGGGAAAACGAAAACTTTTCATATATGCGTTACTATTTTCCGGCGCAGTAAATGCCTTAATGGTATTCTGTAAACCCGGAGATACCGCAAGTATTTTTGCAATTGGTACTATTTCTGAATTTGCTGCTGCAATCTTTCCAACATTATTCTTTGTAATGCTGGGAGATGCCGCCGACTATTCCGAGTTTGTTAATGGGCGGAGGGCCACCGGGCTGATTTATTCGGCAGGTTCGTTTGCCACAAAATTTGGAGGCGGTATAGCGGGAGCAATTATAGGGCTGGTACTTGCGGCATTTAATTACAACGGACTGGATTCATCTACCATTCAGGGTGCAATTCCCGGTATTATTATGCTTATGAGCTACCTTCCTGCGATTATAGCCTTTTCAGCGGCTGGTATAATGTTATTTTATCCGCTGGATCAACATAAAATGGATGAGATTACCATTGAACTGCAAAATCGCAGGAAAAACGACTGATCCGTTAACCTGATATTATTTATTTTCTGGATAAAATATTCCAAAAAAGAAATACTGCTTTGCTTAAGCATAAATTAGCAGGCAGTATTTCTTTTTTTAGCTTTTTAAAAGTATTATTTACCAGTTATTGTTTGGAAAATATTAACTTACTTCTCATGTTGCTTCACGTGTTTCGGAACTCAAAACGGAAAGATTAACATTCACTTAATATTTTTGTAAGTTTTCCGTAGACACGATTTATTAACTTTGTTCCTGTACATAAATTTTTGTTGTATTAAATCTGACAAATGAAAAGGTTAATTATTCTTCCTGTATTTTTTCTCTCGTTTTTTTGTCTGCATGCTCAGGTTAGTAACAATTATAATAATGGTAATTCTTCTCAGACTTTCAAGTTACCTTATGACAGGATGGTAAAACCTGCCGGGATCCAGCTTTATTTTGGAGATTCCCTCCTCGAAAATCATGCATTGGATGCCTCATTATCACCTGATGGGAAGTGGCTGGCTGTAGAAGAGCGGTATAGTGTTGTGTTTATAAATACTGAACAAAACAACATCGGCTTTATTCTTCATTTTAAAGACACAAAAGAACTTGCCAAAGCCATGAGTACTTATTCGGGTATTTGCTGGTATACGGTCGGGGGAGAAAATTATGTGTATTGGAGTGCGGCTGAAACCAAAAGTAAACGGTCGTATGTGGTAACAGCAAAATGGGACGGAACGAATGCCCGGATTACAAAAGTTTTTGAATATAAGCCGCAGGCTCCATCATCAATGGCATTACCAAATGAATTGTTAATCCGGAAAGAATCCGGCACCGATTATATTTATGTTGTTCTGAACGGGAACAACCAGTTGATCAAACAAAATTTGCAAACAGGCGATACAATTTGGGTTCGGAATACAGGAGTTGCCCCGTATGGAATTGCCTATGCCAAAGGGAAAATCTATGTTACCAACTGGGGGGGGAGAGTTCCTTTAAAAGGTGATAAAAATGTGGCGGGTGTTCCCTGGGGACTGGCAAGGATTGATACTACAAATGGCGCCACCCGGGAAGGAAGCGTAAGTATTTATGATCCGCTTAAAGGTACGCTGCTGAAGGAAACGGTTGTAAAACTGCATCCGAATGAAATAGTTGCTTCACCCGATGAAAAATATATCTATCTGACTAATTCAAACAGCGATAAGGTAAGTGTGATAAATACAGCAACGGATGAAACTTCGGAAGTAATATCCATCAGGCTTCAGGAAGATATCAATCCTTTTTTCGGTGATTCTCCCAACGGATTAGGAATATCGGGTGACGGAAAGACATTGTATGTAACGAATGGCATGGATAATGCTGTTGCAGTTATCAGCCTTGGGAAAAAATCTTCGTCGAAAGGAAGTTCTGAAAAAAGTACTGTTTCCGGTTTTATACCAACGGCGGCATATCCTTCTTCTGTTTGTGTTACGGATAAACGGTTATATGTTACAAACCTGGAGGCTATCGGAGCTGTATTACCGGTTAAAAATCCAGTGAACCATAAACCTGCCTTTAATGCGCATCACATGCTGGCTTCTGTTTCGATTATTGATATTCCGGGAAAAAAGCAGTTGAAATCCTATACAAATACGGTAATTGCCATGAACCAGCTGGAACGGTTAAAAACGGCCCAGTTACCTCCAAGGGAAAATGTCAGTCCAAAGCCTTTACCGGAGCGGATTGGTGAGCCATCGGTGTTCAAACACGTTTTATATATTATCAAAGAAAACCGTACTTACGACCAGGTACTGGGCGATGTGCCACAAGGAAAGGGCGATTCATCCCTGTGCATATACGGAAAACAGGTTACCCCGAATACACACAAACTGGTACAGGATTATACATTGCTCGACAACTTTATGGCCTCCGGCAAATGTTCAGCTGAAGGACATCAGTGGACAGATGCATCGATAGTTACCGATTATATTGAAAAGAATGTGCGAGCCTGGTTTCGCAGTTATCCGCACGTGCAGCAGGATGCCCTGGTATATGCCCCATCCGGATTTTTATGGGACAATGCAAGAAGAAACGGTATCAATGTACGGATATACGGGGAAGCAGCCACGCCTGAATTTAGCGATACACTTAGCTGGTCGTCTATATATAATGGTTTTCTGAAAGGAGACAAGTTTCATTTTAAAAATACAACCACAATAAATACTGTCAGGGATATATTGTCACCAACCTATCCCGGTTACGATGGCCATAAAATACCGGATGCCCTGCGGGCAGATGCTTTTATTGGTGAACTGAAAAATTATGAATCGATGGAAGGAGACCAGTGGCCCCAGTTAATGATTATGGCGCTTCCCAATGACCATACGGGAGGTACCCGGTTCGGCCTGCCTACTCCGCGTGCTATGGTTGCCGATAATGACCTGGCGCTGGGAAGAATTATAGAAGCTGTAACACACAGCAGGTTCTGGAAAAACACGGTAATTTTTGTGGTGGAGGATGATTCGCAGGACGGATGGGACCATGTATCTTCCTATCGAACGGTAGCCATGGTAATCAGTCCTTATTCAAAGTTGCCGGCCACCGATCATGTTCCCTACAATCAACCTTCTATAGTCCGCACCATCGAGCAAATACTGGGCATGCCCCCCATGAATATTCAGGATGCCATTGCCAGTCCGATGTATTCGTGTTTTATGGAAAAACCTGATTTCACACCCTATACCTCCGTTAAAAACCAAATTCCATTGAACGAGATGAACCCGCCTGCTTCGGCCCTGAAAGGAAAGGCGCTGCATTATGCAAAACTTAGCTCCGAGCCGCAGTTCGACGGGATCGACAGTGGGAATGATGATTTGTTTAACCGGATATTGTGGTTTGCAGCCAAGGGTGCACTGCCCTATCCGGGGGAATATTCTGATCAGTGATCTGTCAATAGTTTTTGTTGTATCGTATCTTTCTGGTTTTAGAAAATGAGTGGTGAGAGGTGATAAACCGGAGAGAGTGAATGCCAATGCTTTGCACGATCCATCCAACAATCTCATCCGTAAGTTCCGTTTTGTTTTTCTGTGAAAAACTCCTATATTGGAATAGTTATATTAAATACAGATCATTAGGTGGATTTTGCTAAATTTGATAATGAGCACATTTAATAAAACAGAAGGCGGTTTGACAAAAAGGTGTTTTGATATGCAAATACCTCATATCTGAACAGCAAAAAAACCACTTAAACATAGATGGAATTAACCAAATATTAAAATAAATGAAAAAACGATTACTGGGAAAAACAGGATTTGAGATTTCTGAAATCGGATTGGGAACCTGGCAGGTAGGAGGAAAATGGGGAAGTGTTTTTAGTCATAGCAATGCCGATACCATTTTAAATTCAGCAATCGATAAGGGTGTTAATTTTATTGATACGGCTGACGTGTACAGTGACGGAGAAAGCGAAAAAGCCGTGGGTCGCCTAGTACGTTCCCGTAGTGAAAGGATATATGTAGCTACCAAATGTGGCAGGAAACTCAACCCACATATCGACAAGTCTTATCAACCTAAGGTGTTGCGTAAATTTGTGGAAGATAGTTTGAAGAATATGGGCCTTGAAACACTAGATCTTATTCAGTTACATTGTCCACCCACCGAAACGTACGATCGGCCGGAAATATTTGATCTGTTCAGTACGCTGAAAAAAGAAGGAAAAATACGGAACCTGGGTGTCAGTGTGGAAAAAGTTGACGAAGCGCTGAAAGCCATTGAATATGAAAATGTCACTACGGTACAGATTATTTTCAACATGCTACGACAACGTCCTTCAGAGAAGTTTTTTGCTGAAGCTGCGAAAAAAAACGTAGGAATATTAGCCCGTGTACCGTTGGCCAGCGGACTGTTAACGGGAAAATTTTCAACCTCCACCACCTTTGGTAAAGAAGATCACCGCAACTTTAACAGGAACGGGGAAGCAT
Source organism: uncultured Bacteroidales bacterium (assembly GCA_963748095.1). Taxonomy (GTDB): domain Bacteria; phylum Bacteroidota; class Bacteroidia; order Bacteroidales; family UBA10428; genus CAVVIO01. Next base: position 237,040 of record CAVVIO010000009.1, on the reverse strand, counting down.
TCGATAAAGGCGAAACATTTTCGGGAGTTGATTACATGAAGGGGCTGGAAGCCGTGGAAGAAATAAAAAAACTTTTCCCGCAGTCTGCAAATTTAGCAGCGTCAGCTCTGAAATGGATCTTAATGTTCCGGGAGGTCAGTTGTGTCATCCCCGGTGCATCCCGTCCCGATCAGGTTCTTTCGAATATTCAGGCATCCGGATTGCCCGGTTTATCCCCGGAACAAATGGATGCAATCAAACGGATATACGAACAACATATCTGGCCGGATATTGCTAAGGAAAAATGGTAACAGAAATTTCCTCCAACTGGTCTGGAATAGAAAAAAATAAATTGGTTCAAGCTTAACAAAGTGTAGCTTGGGCCTTTTTTCTTTTTGTACTTTTTCAGTCTTCCCGCTTATTTAGTGCTTGCCGACACTATTTAGGTTTGCAATCCCAATCATTCAAAAACACAACCACCCAACCAACATGAACTTCATTTACACAAGAAACATTGTCACACCGTCACCTCAAAAAAATTTGTTTTTTACCGGATTATCCTATACATTTATTTCCTGTACCGGAAGTAAGAAGTTTTTAGAAGTAAGGAACCCGGTATAACTGATTATAACATAAAAAACAATTTGTGCCACGAGTTAGATAAAAGCAGGGGTGCCCATGGGGATGTTTGGGCAAAATGCTTTTAGCGAATCGGTACAAATAAAATATAATTATTATGATACACTACATTTTAATTGGAATATTAGTTTTAATAATACTGTTTCCAATCGCCCTTTACAACACTTTGGTTATAAGAAGAAATGAATCTGAAAATGCTTTTGGTAGCGTAGATGCAATGCTAAAGAAAAGGTATGATTTGATACCAAATCTGGTTGAAACTGTTAAAGAATATATGATTCATGAGAAAACCACTTTAAATGAAATAGTCCAATTACGATCTGGCTATTCGGATAAACTTTCTAATAATGAGAAAGTAGAATTACACAATAGTGTTTCAAAGAAACTAAATGATGTTATGTTTTTAGTAGAGAATTATCCTAACCTAAAAGCAAATCAAACTTTTCTGAAACTACAGGGGGCCTGGAATGAATCTGAGGAGCAGATAGCTGCCTCCAGGAGATATTATAATTCTGCAGTAACCAACTACAATAATTCCGTTCAGACTTTTCCTTCAAATTTGATTGCCTCAATTTTTGGTTTTTCAAAAAAGTCTGTTTTTGAAATAGAAGAAAATGAACGTAAGAATATTGATGCAAAGAAACTCTTTAACAATTAATGGAATCGGACAAAAATTTCAATTCATTCTACTCAGAAGTATTATCCCCAATTATTGAACCTTTAGAATGTTATAGGTCTGAAAACAGCTTAAAACTAAAAAGATACTTTTTTAGTGCACTTTATTGTTTACCAATAATTGGGTTTGGATTCATTGTTGGGAATCCCCTTTTTGTCCTTTTGTCAATGCTCCCTAGCATAATATTGTTTGGTATATCGTACCAGAAATATAACGAGATGAATAAAAATCTTCGTTACCCGTTTAAATATAAAGTTCTTATGAGGGCAATCGATTTTCTTTTTGACCAATATGAATACATAGCCAATCAACGAATAGCAAAATCTGTTCTTGTGAAAAGCATGCTATTTCCTCGTTATATTACTGGTGTAAGAGGCGAAGATTTTATGGAGTTTAAAATTGGTGATGTAAATATTATGTTTTGTGAAACAAGTGTTTTTGGACCTCGGGAAAGATTGATGTTTAATGGAATTTTTATTTCCTCTTCATTTAATAAATATTTCAAGACAAAGACTATTGTAATTACCAAAAGAGCGTCAACATTTTTACTAAAGATTAAAAAACAATTGTTTAATAAAATGAATACTATAGAACTTGAAAATCCATTATTTGAAAAAGAATTCTTTACAATTGCGGATGATCAAGTTGAAGCGCGTTATATTTTGACGCCAAATCTGATGCAAAGAATATTAGATTATAAAGCTAAAACACACAAAAAAATATCGATGTCTTTCATTGATAATAGGCTATATTGTGCAATACCCAAATTCTATAATCTCTTTGAGGTGCCATTCCTAAAACCTATTGATTTTGAATGCATTCAAAAAACATTGGAGCCAGTAATACTATATACTGATCTTGTTGCAGACCTTAACTTAAACCTGAAAATATGGTCTAAACAATGAAAAAGCAAATTCCCCCACCAAGTCTAAGTTTGCTGAAAAAACAAAACCGGTTCAAGGTAAAGCGATAGCGGTCCCTGGACCTTTTGTTTTTAATCCCCAAGTCCCTTCCAATCCTATTTCCTTATGTAATAATACAAACAAACCCACCCACTATCACGCCCTAAAACCACAAGTAGAGCAATCCTTACAAACTAAACAGTATCCTATCTGTCTGTACTAGTTGAAATTGAAAATTTTTTCTGTCACAGACTTTCTCTATTTTATATTTTGAATTTCTTATAAAATAAGTAGATTTGTGTAAGTGAAATTGTTTTTAATTAAACCCTGCCTGTACTTTAATATTCATTAACCGGATGAATTCAGCATAAATGAATAAATTCATTAAATTCCCAATCCCATGAAAAAAATTGTATCCCTGTTTATTTCGTTATTTCTGATTACAAATACTGTGGTCATTAGCCAAACGGTTATCGTTACTGTCGATGCAGCGGCGGGCCGCAAAACTATTTCACCTTATATCTACGGGCGGAATAATTCATTATCGGACAATCCCTCTAAACCGTTGTCGGCTTCCGACTGGCAATTCCTTCGCGATGCAGGGGTGAAGATGTTTCGTGAGAATGGAGGCAACAATTCCACAAAATATAACTGGCGCCGAAAGCTTTCGAGCCATCCCGACTGGTATAACAATGTATATGCCCACAACTGGGATTTTACGGCAAAAAGCCTGGAAGAAAATATTCCGGGAGCATCAGCCATGTTTGCTTTTCAACTGATAGGATGGGCGGCTTCCAATACAGATAATAATTTTAACGATTGGGAATTTAATGGTTCCAACTGGTGGTCGGGGGTGAACCAAAATCTGGCTGGAGGCGGAACCATCGATTCCAATGGGGGCAGCGTGGCTTTGCAGGACGGTGACCCCAGCCTGTACCTGATGGACTGGCCGGCGGATTCTACGGTTGGCATCCTCAGTCACTGGTTTGGGGCAAATGGAATTGGCCTGGATACAACCCGGTTGCTTTACTGGAATATGGATAACGAACCGGAAATATGGAGCGGCACACACGACGATGTAATGCCAACACAGCTTCCCGTCGAGGATTTTATGCAGGAATATTTCGCTTTAGCCAAAAAGGCAAGGGAGAAGTTGCCAAATATAAAACTGGTTGGTCCGGTTCCGGCCAACGAATGGCAATGGTATAACTGGGACAATGATGTCATTTCATCCGGGGGGCACAGCTATGTATGGCTTCAGTATTTCATTAAACGAATTGCCGAAGAACAACAGGCCAGCGGAACGCGACTGCTGGATGTACTCGATATTCATTTTTATCCCGATGAAAGTAATCCAGCGGATATTGTGCAATTGTACAGAGTGTTTTTCGATAAGACATATGTTTTTCCAGGGGCCAACGGAGTTAAACGAATTAATGGCGGCTGGGACAATAGCATCACAAAAGAATATATCTTCGAACGGTGCCGGGCATGGCTCAATGAGTACATGGGTCCTGATAACGGGGTTACTATCAGTGTTTCTGAAATGGCCATCCCGGGTAGCGATCCGAATGTTACCGCAGTTTCGTATGCTTCCATACTGGGAACTTTTGCTGATAACGGAGTGGAAGTTTTTACACCATGGACATGGAAAACCGGGATGTGGGAGACACTTCACCTGTTTAGCAAATACAGTAAAAATACTCGCGTAAAATCCGTTTCAACCGATTCATTAATGGTATCAGCTTATTCATCTGTTAATGATGCAGAAGATTCAATTACTATTATACTCGTGAACAGGTCGCAAGACCAGAATAAGAATGTGACGGTGAATCTCTCGAATTTTGGGGTAGCCGGGGGAGAATATAACACGCTTGGTTTTCATAACCTGCCTTCTTCAGAGACGTTTGTTTCAGCAACATCAAATGCTCTTCAGCCGGGAACCGTAACTGTTGACAGCAATTCATTCGATATTGCATTATCTCCATTGTCTGTTACAGCAGTGATGTTGCCTGCTGGTGAAGATATACCGTCTTCCGTATTGCACAATAAGGCTGCCAGTGGTAACCTTAAGATTTATCCCAATCCGATGCACACGGATGCTACAATTTTTTATAATTTGCAGAAAGCAGGAAATGTCCGTGTTGAGGTATATAATATTCAGGGTAAAGAAGCGGGGGTGCTGAGTGATAATTTTGAACAGCCTGGAAATCATACATTGTCATTCAACAGGAAAAATCTGGAAGAAGGTACCTATTTTATCAGGCTTGAAACTGGGGGGCAGATCCTGCATAAAAAGATCATTATAATAAAATAATTTTAAAGAGTAGTTTGTCATGGGGAATCCTGCCAAGCAGGATAATCTCTGTGAATCATTTCTACTTTTAAACATCCTGTTTAAAAACAGATATTTCACTTTATCTGCCTGTTTTAAAAATGGATTGTCATGCTGAACGATAGTGAAGCATCTCTTCGATAGTATCAATCCACTGGAATACAAATACACTTTGCACGCAGATTAAAAAATATTTTAAAATTTCATTTAATAATCTCCGATAAATTCCGTTATAGAGAAGTTGTTGTTAAAAGCTTAATTTATAACCGACTATCAAATACACGAAATAATTCATATTTTAATGGGAAGAAATTGTTTCGATCTTCAGAAATGATTATCTTGTGAAATATAATTATCAACTACTAACATCAAATCAATAAGTTATGGCTGCCAACAGTAATTCAGCAAATAATCAGGAGAAAGCTGTTCACCAGGTAGAACGGGTAAATCTGTATGATTTTGGTTATGAAAAATCGGGAAATGTGAAAGGCGATCCCGAGATTTACCAGTCCTATCTCAATCGTATTGTTAACGGTGATCTTGTAGAGGAAAATTACAAAGGGCTTTCAGACGATGAAAAAAAGGATAAAAGAGAAAAAATAAAAGAACTGGAAAAGGTCCTTCAAGAAATTGAAACAAACAATATAAAAGTTGAGTCGGAAATTCAGGTCAAGGAAAAGAAGATCGACGAATTCAGGCAGGAAGTGTTAAAAATAAGGGAAGTTCAGAATAACGATCATGAAAAAATCAAAAAGGAGGCATTCAGCACACTGAAGTTCAGTCTCAATTTATTTATTCTGATCATGCTTTCTGTATACCTGTTTTTCTTTTATGTGTCTGCTGCATACAAAGCATTGTATGTCGATTTTGAAAAAGTTGCCGACAATATTGCACAGGGAATCGGAACGGGCAGTATCATGCCGGGGCCCTATGAACTGTCTGAAGCTATCCGGTACAATTATTTGTTATTCCTGGTTCCTTTTGTGTTTTACGCATTTGGATGGGCATTTCATATTCTGCTGGAATTAAAGCAAAAAGTAAAATATGTATTCCTCGGATTGTTGATAGCTGTTACTTTCACCGTCGATTTTCTGATTGCTATGATCATTCATAACAATACCGAAATGGCAAAGGAACTGATGGGGCTTTCCACAAAACACTGGAGCGGCAGTTCCACCTTCTACATTATTTTATTCCTGGGATTCCTGGTTTATATTATCTGGAGTATTTTACTCGATTCGCTATTGCGGGAATGGGATAAACGTAAAATCACTGCTAATATTAAGAAAATCATCAAACATCTTCAGAACGATATAAAAATTTTACAGAAAAGATTGCGTCCTGTGCAGCATATACTCGACCAGATTGCAGCATACAGAGAAGATGTAAATACCGTAATGTACGGAAACCTGAAAAAATACATCGAACAATTTTCTTCCGGTTGGATTGCCTACCTGTCTCCTAATAATATGAAAGCAGTAAAAGAACGCTGTTTGGGTATTAAAAAGGATTTCGAGGAAAAACACGGTGTAAAGCCTGGCGTGGTAAAAGTTATCGCCCGCAGAGGATAAGCCGTTATTTTGGTTACACAAATTTTAACCCGGAAAACAGATAATTATGAAAAACTATAAAATACCGCTGTTCATCAGTACTCTTTTACTGATTTGCGCATCGTGTCAGTTTCCAAAACCTCCACATAAAAATGTGATTAAAGAAAAGTACAATTTCATTATTTTACTGGATCTGTCGGACCGTATTATTGTTCAGGATAACCAACCCGCCAGGGATAAAGAAATTATTAAAGAGCTTTACAATCTTTTCCAGGAAAGGGTAAAAAAAGACCTTTACATAAAATCAAGAGACGAAATAAAGGTAGTGATTGCCCCGCAAAAAGGATCTGGTCTTGCCACCAATAAATTCGAAGATCGTTTGTATATTAACATGGATAATATCAAAAATATTTTCCGGAAACGAGACGAAGATATCCGGAGAAAGGAGTTTTTTGCCAATCTTGATACGCTTTATAAAAAGGCAGAATTCAGTAAAATACCTGAAAAATATTACGGAGCTGATATCTGGAAATATTTTTATGAAGATCTTAAATCGGATTATTCCTACGATACGCTGACAAAGAACTTCCTTTTTATCTTAACAGACGGATATCCGATTGTTGGTAAAGACAGGCAGAAACTTCAGCCCATCAAGGATAAATTTCCTGATCTGAATGTAGTAATTGTGGAGGCAGCTCCCAGGGAAAAAGATATGGAATGGGACCATGTGATGGCCCTTTGGGGAGAATGGTTCAAGGAAATTGGGATAAAGCACTACACCATAATCAAGCGCATGGCCATTTCGAAGGAAAAAGAAGAACTGGCCAATATCATAAGCGGTAAAAAGGTAGAATAATAATAATAACCCGCAAGAGGTTGTAATAAATCAAAATATGAGAGGCCACCCAAAAATTTTTGGACGGCCTCTCAATATGATAAACAGCAATACATTTATTTTTCACCTGTACCATTCGCGTAAGGCCATTTCCAGTTACGGATTTCCGGCATATCGTCGCCGTATGTATGAACATAGTTTTTGTGTTCCAGGATCTTATCACGCATGACTTGCTTTACGTGAGCGCCATATGCACTGAGCTTTGGCACCCGGTCTATTACGTCCATCACCAGGTGAAAACGGTCGAGGTCATTCATTACCACCATATCGAACGGAGTGGTGGTGGTTCCTTCTTCCTTGTATCCTCTTACATGAAAATTCTTATGGTTCGTACGCCGGTATGTCAGGCGATGTATCAGCCAGGGATAGCCGTGATAAGCAAATATCACATGTTTATCGGTGGTAAACAGCGAGTCGAAATCCTTGTCAGACAGGCTGTGCGGATGTTCATTTGCGGCCTGTATGGTCATCAGGTCAACCACGTTGATAAACCTGATTTTAAGGTCGGGGAAATTCTGCCTTAGAATATCAACGGCTGCCAACGTTTCCAGGGTGGGGACATCTCCGGCACATGCCATTACCACATCGGGTTCGTCATTTTGGTCGTTACTGGCCCATTCCCAGATACCTATACCGGCAGTACAGTGTTTTACAGCAGCATCCATGTCGAGGTACTGAAGGGCAGGTTGTTTGCCTGCAACAATAACATTTATATAATGACGACTCTTCAGACAGTGATCAGTAACAGATAGCAGTGTGTTGGCATCGGGCGGAAGATACACGCGTACAATCTCAGCTTTTTTATTAATTACGTGATCGATAAAACCGGGGTCCTGGTGGCTGAATCCATTGTGGTCCTGCCTCCATACATGCGAGGTAAGCAGGTAATTCAATGATGCGATGGGACGGCGCCAGGGGATATGTTTTGTAGTTTTTAACCACTTGGCATGCTGGTTGAACATCGAATCGATAATATGGATGAAAGCTTCGTAACAGGAAAACAAACCATGTCTCCCGGTTAGTAAATATCCTTCGAGCCAACCCTGGCACATATTTTCACTCAGCACTTCCATCACCCGTCCGTCATGAGAAAGGTGATCGTCTCCGGGGAATATCTGGTCCTCGAAAACACGATCTGTGGCTTCAAACAAAGCAGTAAGCCGGTTCGAAGCGGTTTCGTCCGGGCCCACTATCCTGAAATTACGGTTGTCTTCATTCAGTTTCATAATGTCTCTCAGGAATTGTCCCATTACCCTTGTTGCTTCTGCGGTTGTTACTCCGGGTTTAGAAATGGCAACAGCATACTTCCGGAAATCGGGCATTTTTAATTCTTTTAAAAGCAGTCCGCCGTTAGCAGCAGGATTTGCTCCCATTCTCCGGTTTCCTTTGGGGGCCATTTCGGCGAGTTCAGATTTAAACCGGCCATTTTTATCGAAAAGCTCTTCCGGTTTATAACTCCGCATCCATTCTTCCAGCATCTTAACATGTTCCGGTTTTGTTGCCAGTTCAGCCAAAGGTACCTGGTGGGAACGAAATGTACCTTCTACCTGCAAGCCATCCACTACTTTGGGTCCTGTCCATCCTTTCGGGGTACGCAGAACGATCATGGGCCATACAGGTCTTTCTTTAAAACCCTTAGTTCTCGATTCATGCTGTATTGTACGAATTTCACCGATTACAGTATCAAGAGTAGCCGCCATTTGCTGATGCATTTCTTCCGGATCGTCGCCTTCAACAAAATAGGGGTGATACCCGTAACCTTCCATCAGGCTTGTTAATTCTTCATGACTTATTCTTGCCAGCAGGGTAGGATTTGAAATTTTATAACCATTCAGGTGTAATACCGGCAAAACGGCCCCGTCGTGAACCGGATTCAGAAACTTGTTGGAGTGCCAGCTTGTTGCCAGGGAGCCCGTTTCTGCTTCTCCATCACCAACAACACAGCAGGCGATCAGATCGGGATTATCGAACACCGCCCCGTAAGCATGTAGAAGTGAATAGCCCAGTTCACCCCCTTCATTAATAGAACCGGGCGTTTCAGGTGCAACATGACTGGGTATGCCACCGGGAAACGAAAACTGGGTGAATAATTTTTTAAGGCCTTCCGTATCCCGGGAAATATTAGGATACAACTCGGAATACGTTCCTTCAAGATACGTGTTTGCCACCAAACCGGGACCTCCGTGCCCCGGACCTGTAATATAAATGGCATCCAGGTCATATTCTTTAATCACCCTGTTCATGTGAACGTAAATGAAATTTAACCCGGGCGTGGTTCCCCAGTGACCCAGCAGGCGCGGTTTGATATGTTCCTTTTTCAGAGGTTCCTGTAAAAGAGGATTGTCATACAGGTAAATTTGTCCGACAGACAGGTAATTGGCAGCCCGCCAATAAGCGTTCATTTTTTCCACTTCTTTTTTTGTAAGTGGATTGTTGATTTTTGTTTTATTATTTTCCATGTGTGTTATTTTTTGATAAAAGAATTGTTGCATTTTCCCGGGCATGCTGAATGTTTCCCGGACTTAACCGTATATTTCAGACTGCCGGAGTAACCTGATGATTTAACATTTTAAAATGCGTTTCGTTCAATCAGTTTTAACCTAAAATCATTTTTCCGCCAACCTTTTGGAAACTGATTTATAAGCAACCGGGTACTTTTTAATGGATTCCATAAACTATTCGTCTTCCATTCCATTATTTAATAAAAAGTAATACATGAACTAAACAATCTGATTTCAAAAACAGGTAAATTTGTCTTCTTAAATTCGGGTAAATGTTAAGAAGTAATGCAGTAAGTAACCTGGTAACACATAGTTTTGCAGCTCTCACACACCGTAATTTCAGGTATTTCTGGTTAGGCCAACTGGTATCATTAATGGGGACCTGGATGCAGCGTACCGCACAGCTATGGCTGGTATATAAAATAACCAGTTCGGCATTTCTGCTCGGATTAGTAGGTGTGGCACAGTTTGGCCCTATATTATTGTTTTCATTATTTGCCGGAGTTTTCGTCGACAGGTTTCCGAAACAAAAGGTGTTGATATTGACCCAATCTGTAATGCTGCTACAGGCCTTTATATTTGCCATACTTGTATGGTCCGGAAAAATTCAGTATTGGGAAATATTAATCCTGGCAGTAATGCTTGGACTGGCAAATACATTGGATGTGCCCACCCGCCAGTCGTTTATCATTGAACTGGTAGGCAAAAAAGATTTAATGGGCGCTATCGCACTTAATTCGGCTAATGTGAATATTGCCCGGATCATTGGCCCGGCAGTTGCCGGATTACTAATGGTTTATGCAGGTATTGCTACCTGTTTTTTTGTGAACGCCCTTACATTTGTGGCTGTTCTGATCGCTTTGTTTATGATTAAGGTTGAGCCACGGAACCAACACCCTAAAAAGATACATGTTTTTCATGATGTTCGTGAAGGATTACAGTATATTGTTAAAAACAAAAAGTTAATAAGTGCGGTAGTAACCATGCTGGCAGTTGGCACATTTGCTATGAATACAAATGTTATCATTCCTGTTTTTGCAAAAGATATTCTGCAAAGAAAGGCCAGTGGGTACAGTTTCATGTTAACAGCTATGGGGGTAGGGTCTTTTATTGCAGCTATTCTGGTATCAGTACGTTCCGGTAAGGGTCCCAGCGTCTATATATTATATATCAGCGCATTAGCCATTGCTCTATTTCAAATGGTATTCGGATTTATTCATTCGTATATCCCATCCCTGATTTTTATAGCAATTTTGGGTTTCTTTAATTTATTCTTCTTAACTACGGTCAATTCTACGATACAGTTGAATTCTGATGATGAATTCCGGGGCAGGGCCATGAGTGTATATAGTCTGGCTTTTGTTGGCACCACTCCTTTTGGAAACTTATTTGCCGGAAGTGTTACACAAAAATTAGGCGCCAATACCGGTTTTTTTGCCTGTGGAATTGTGACACTTATTCTGATAAGCGGAATCTTATTGTTTCTTTATTTCAATAAAAGGCGAAGGATTGCCAAAGAAAATAATATTGTTTCAACTGAGGTTATGAATTAAGGAATATAATATATTATGGCATGCGTTTGGAATCGCGCGCCAGTAATAACAGGAATATGTCAATTCGGTATTATTCTTTTGCTGCCTTTATAAATGAATGAATATTTTCGGTTGATACAGCCGGGGGCATACCTCCTCCGCATGATAGAATAAGTTTCGATTTATCCTCAACTCCGGCAATCAGATCTTTCACAGCTTTTGAAACATCACCGGGAGTGCCGGCAGCTAGAACATCTCTCGGGGGAATATTTCCAAGAATGGTCATATTGTTGTCGGTAGCGGCTTTTATTTCATTTATTGTCATTTGGGTGCCTGGATTGAAAAGATTAACTCCTATCTCAGGATAATATTTCACCGACACAGCGCAGTCGGCGTCGTTATGGAAAAGTTTTACGGTAGTCTCAACATCATACAATTCTTTCAGATAGGGATAGCCGAATTCCATAAATTCTTCCTCTCCCACAAATCCGACAATGTCATCCAGCATCATAATACCTTCGATGGTAGGGATTGCTTCACGCTGCAATTTGTGCCATGATTTTAAAAAATCTGTAATTATTCGCAATAATTTATGAATACTTTCCGGTTCCATCATCATGGATGTCATTAGTTCGGTGGTTCCCATTAAAAAGGAAGCAACATTCAACGGACCGCGTGATACGGAAAAGCGTATTTTATGACCCGCTGATTCGATCTGCGGCTGGCTTTTAATAACCGGTTAAGCATAAAAGGTAACAAACCATCTGTTTCAGGGTTCGGAACTTTCAGGTTTTCGATATCGTCACTCGAGAATATTATTTTTTCGGCAAAGGGAAATTCATTTTTCCAGAAAATAGATTTTGCACCAAATGCCGATGGTTCCGTGCACATACCATATTCACTCCAGAATCCGGGTAAAAACATAACTTCAGGAAATGTTTCCACCGCTTTCAGATTGGCTTTTAACCAGAGTTCATCATTTGAGAAATAATCCAGAATAGTAATTCCATACCAGTTAGGTAACCAGGGGCTGTCTATAATAAAGCCCGAAGGTAATGGTTGTATTAATTTACCATTGATGATGTCTATAAGGTTATTCCATTGTTTATCAGTCATAATATCAAGTGAATTTTAGTATAAAATTTTACCTAAATGTAAAAATTTTTTAGCAAATTTCTCCCTTAACCCGGAAAGTATATACATATTAATCCCGGTTCACTTAAATTCCATACGGAAAGATAAATTTATTCATTGCCATATGGCTCTTTTCTGGTTATTTTAATGAAATATTAATAATAAGAAGGGGACAAATTTATTTGGGAAAAAATATTATATTAACGGGGTATTTATCAGGAATGTGATGAATAGAAGTTGAACCAGGCTGCATTTAAGTAAAATGCTCTATAAAAGATTAATGACGGTTTTTATAATAGAAAAAATAATTCAAAAATGAACACAATCGCCCAGAAAATTAAAGAGGGTAGAATACTGGTTTCTGACGGTGCATGGGGTACATATCTTCATAAAAAAGGTCTGCAACCGGGAGAATGCCCTGAATTATGGAATATTGAACGCCCGGATGATGTATATGATATAGCAAAAAGTTATATTGATGCCGGATCGGATATGATCGAGACCAACAGTTTCGGGGGAAGTGCATTCAAACTTTCTCTGTTCGGACTTTCGGACAAGGTGTGGGAACTGAATAAAGCTGCGGCTGAAATATCAAGACGTGCAGCTGGCAGCGACAGGCATGTGTTGGGATCGATAGGTCCGACAGGAAAAATTTTAATGATGGGCGATGTGACAACGGAAGAATTATACGATGCTTTCAAGAATCAGGCAATGGCACTGGAAGCCGGTGGAGCAGATGCTTTGGTTGTTGAAACTATGTCTGATATGGATGAGGCAAAAGCAGCAGTACGGGCATGCAGCGAAAATACTTCCTGTGAAATTATCTGTACCATGACATTTGAAAAAACCGGGGAGGATGAATATAATACCATGATGGGAGTGACACCTTCGCAAATGGTCAATGAGATTATTGATGCCGGGGCAACGATAATCGGTGCCAATTGCGGAAACGGAATCCGGGATATGGTTGGAATTGCCAAAGAGATCAGGAAATTCAATAAGGATATTCCCGTTCTGATCCACGCCAATGCCGGGAAACCCATTTATAAAGACGGAGAAACCATATTCCACGAATCGCCCGATCAGATGGGGGACTTTGTCACCACCCTGATTGAAGCAGGAGCAAATATTATTGGCGGATGTTGCGGCACTACACCGGGGCATATACAAAAAATTGTCGAAATTGTCCGAAACAGGTATTAGATATCCGGAAAATCTTTGATAAAATTCACCGACATTGAAAAAGAATTAATTTTTAACTAATATATTTCAGCCTGATTATTTAAACATTTTTGCAGAAAATTATTTATAAAAATGGATGCTAAAGAAATACTATTGAAGCTATCGGAATGTGTGGAATTTGGAAAAGTAAACAAAGATGCACCTTTTCCTCCCAATATGCGCGGACAGGACGGAGCCGACGAACTTGCCAGGCTGGCACTGGAACAGGGCGTCAAACCTTCGGAAATTTTAAATGAGGCATTGATAAAAGCGATGGATAAAGTGGGAAAAAAATTTTCGGAAAAGAAAATATTTGTTCCTCAAATGCTCATGTCGGCAAAAGCTATGAATGCTTCTATGGTTCATCTCAAACCCTATTTCCAGTCGGGTGAAGTAAAACGAAGGGGGAAATTTATCATAGGTACAGTTGCAGGAGATTTACACGATATTGGTAAAAACCTGGTGGCAATGATTGTAGAAGGTGCCGGCTGGGAAGTTATCGACCTGGGAGTAGATGTGAACTCTGCCAAATTTATAAATTCAATAAAGGAAAACACAGATGCGGTGGTAGGATTATCTGCATTACTCACTACTACTATGCATAATATGAAAACCATAGTAACGGATATCAGAAACGAATTTCCCGGCATCAAACTAATAATAGGAGGGGCCCCGATCAATGAACAATTTAAAAATGAAATCGGCGCCGACAATTATTCTCCCGATCCACAGAGAGCGGTTACTTATCTTAATTCGTTAGTAGCCTGAAATTTTAAAAGTGTATATCCTATAAGTTCGGATATTTACACAATTTTTAGATGCAATTAAAAGATACTGACAGAACAAAACTTACTGAACAATTACTTCTTTCAAAGAAATTGTTTCCGGAAGCAGCGCATCTTATCGTGAAAAAAGAAAATATTCTGGCTTCTATGGACATGCAATTGTCTCAGGCAGATGATTATGTCCTCGGACTCATTGATGAATTCACAGGTCGATGCAAAGAAATCAGCGAACCTCAGGCAGGTTTTGCCATATTTGATCATCCTGAATTCAATAAAGAGAAGAATAGTCTGATACTGGATAATGTGAGCCTTAACCTGGGGAAAATGGTTGCGTCTTATTTAAAAGGCAGTTCATATATTGCAGTGTTTGTGGCAACCTGTGGGGAAAGGGTGGAGTTGCTTTCAAAACAATTAATGAGGGAAAGCCATGTGCTTGAAGGATATATTGTTGATTTAATAGGCTCTGAACTTGCAGAAGAAACTGCGGATTATGTGCACCGGCATATTGAAATAAAAGTTGAACATGAAGGGCTCAGTGTCACCAACCGTTACAGTCCGGGATATTGTAACTGGCCTGTTTCCGACCAGCACAATCTGTTTTCTGCCTTAAAAGGGGACACATGTGGAATTCAATTGACTCCAACCTCATTAATGATACCTGTAAAGTCGGTAAGCGGCATACTGGGTATTGGGCACCATGTAAAACGGGTTGCCTATAAATGCAAATTGTGCTCGGATGATAAATGTATCCTGCGGGGGAAAGTAGATCAATAAAATAGTAATGGCTGAAAAATTAATCGGAATATCATGGTTTCACTGATCTTTCTTTCCATGTATATTTGAATAAGTTACCGGCAAGACCTGTCGAGAGCATATAAAAGGGGTATAATAACTGGATGATGACCAGAAATTTTAAAAGATTTTGTTGGTTAAAAAACTGCAATACCCGTTTCATAAAGTAAAAATCCACCAGGCTTTTCAAAATAAAAAGGAGAGGGAAAAGGAGGAAATTTATGCCGGCGATCATTAATCCCAGCGATAATAACAAAAATATGTTGGTAATAAATAGTACCAGCGCCGGAATAATTACATCCGGATCTTTATAATAGCGGGCTTTGGATGCCCAGCGCACCCGCTGGCTGAAAAAGTTTTTAAAAGACGTTGGCTGTCGAGTATAAACTAGTGACTCATTTGATTTTAATACACGGATGGGGTATCCTTTTTGTTTAAACTTCAGCATTAAAAAAATATCATCTCCTGATGTAGCTTTTGCCGTCAGCGGATCAGAAAGCTGCAGGTATGATTCTTTTTTGTAGGCCAGGTTAGCTCCGTTACACATCATCGGATGCCCTGTTCCGGCAGCTCCTGCACCGGATCCGATGAGGCTCAGAAATTCAAAGCGCTGTAGTTTGCCCGTAAAGGAAACGGAAGGAAAATAGTCAACAAGTCCTATAATCATATCGGGTTCTTCCTGATTTATATAAAAAGCCGCGATGGAGGATAACCATTTTTTTTGCATGTGACAATCGGCATCAACAGTCACTATTAGTTTACCCTGGGCCATGTTGATACCAAAATCGATAGCGGCTTTTTTCCCGTATTTTCCCTCAGGAAGGGCCAGGAGGTGCATATTTTTCCTTGATGCTATTTCCCGGTTTACCAATTTATCAGTTTGATCCTGCGAATGATCATCAACAACCAATACTTCAAAAAAGTCAGACGAATAGTCCTGCTTATGAATGTCATCCAAAACTGAAAGTATGGTTGCTTTTTCATTTCTTACCGCAATAATTACAGAAATAAATACAGCAGGTTTTACGGGGACGAATTTAAAATCCGGAATGCTGTTCCATCCCTTACCAATATTATAAATGAAGACCATGTAAGTAAACAGGATCAGAATTACAATCACCCAGAAAAAGAATATATAAGCAGGCACTGGAAATTTATTTTCTGGAGAAAAATTTGTCTATTTTCCGGTATAATTCGTTTATATTCACCGGTTTGGTAATAAAGTCATTGCATCCGGCTTCAAAGCATTTTAGTCTCTCTTCAGGGATAGCATTGGCTGTCTGGGCAATAATGGGTAGATCTTTGCTGAATTCTTTAATTATTGTAGTAGCTTCCAGTCCGTTTAATTCGGGCATCTGAATATCCATCAGCACAATGTCAATGTTTTTATTATCACGGCAGATATCAACAGCCTGTTTGCCATCTTCTGCATGAATCACATTGGCCTTGGTTTGTTTTAAAAATCCTTCCAGAAATTTGTAACTGAATTTATCATCTTCGGCTACTAATATCGATTTGCCTTCCCATATATATTTTGATTTTGGCTTTTTATCCTCAAAAACAGAATCACTCGTTTGTTTTACGGGAACGTATGGAATAGAGAAATAGAAACTCGAACCGACATCCAATACGGATTCCACCCACATATTTCCACCCAGTAATTCAACAAATCCCTTTGATATAGCAAGTCCCAGTCCTGAACCTCCGTATTTTCGTGTTCGCGAACTGTCGGCCTGCATGAATCTTTCGAAAATCAAATGAAGTTTTTCTTCGGGTATGCCTATTCCCGTATCTGTCACATAAAATTCAAGTATGTTATTTTTATTCAGGTCGTATCCAAATTCAATAAATCCTTCACTTGTAAACTTAAATGCATTGCCAATAAGGTTCGTCAGAATCTGGCGTAAGCGGTTCGGGTCGGATTTGATAAAACAACTCTCGTTTGGGAAAGCTTTTCTTATTCTTAGCTTCACATTCGATTTATCCTTTTTCAGACTTTCGGATAAAAAAGAAGAATGCACCTGTGATAGTAAGGCATTTAACGAAAAATCCTGTTTGACAATTTTAATCTGACCTGCTTCAATTTTAGCAAAATCAATGATGTCATCGATCAGGCTAACCAGCATTTTCCCGTTACTGTTAATTATATCCAGGTACTTTCTCTTATTTCCCGGAGTTAACGAATCATCATTCAGCATTTCGGCAAATCCCAGGATTCCGTTCATTGGCGTCCTGATCTCGTGTGACATATTTGCAAGAAAAGCAGTCTTTAGCTGGTCGGATTCTTCCGCTTTTTCCTTGGATTTTTTCAGTTCATATTCAAGCTGGCTGCGGTGTAAGGCTACAGAAACCTGATGTACGAAAGTTTCGATAATATGCTTGAATTTGATTATACTCTTATTCAGGGTGAGGATGGTGATATTTCCCAGTAGTTTGTTATGACGGGCAAGTGAGATATTGTATATTTTATGAACTTTTATGACTTCCTTGAGTCGTTCTATTTTATCCTTATTTAATTCACCCAGGGTTTGTTTTTCCAGTTCATCCTTAAGAATTATAACATTACCGGCATTATCGAAGTTTGAAAGGAATTTATTTTGAGGGAAGGACATTCCAACCGGATTGTGACCGAGAATCTCATGTATTTTTTTCACATCATTTTCCAGGCCTGAAACATGTTTTATGTTAAACTGAGATTCTTCATCATTAAATGCGGCAACGATCACTACTGCATTTTCCAGAAAGTGATACAGCTTTTCTGCAATGTACTTATATAACTCTTCCCTTTCGGAAATTCCCAGCAAATCGAGGGCTGAGTTACTTAAAAAGATCAGGTTGTCGTGATAAACCCTTTCCTTTAATTCTGCCATTTTTCTGTCGGAAACATCCCTCGAATTAACTACAATTCCCTGGATAGAAGGATTCTCCAGTTGATTGGAAAAAATACTTTCTACGTATATCCACTTTTTATTTTTATGAAGGCTCCGGTATTCTTTTTTAATTTGTGTATTTGGCTGGGCTAACACCTTTTCAAGTGTTTCCTGCATGGTTGCTTTATCATCCGGGTGAACAATATCTAACAGTGGTTTTCCTGCCAACTCTTCGATATCAAATTCGGATATCCGGCTTTTCCTGGAACTATCGAAAACAATTGCGCCATCTTCGTTCAGAATGGTAATGGCATCCGATGAATTTTGCAATAGAGAACGGAAATGCTTTTCATTCTCAATTATAGCATCCTCCATCTTCTTTCGTTCGGTAATATCCCTTGAAATAGCAGTAATTCCTATGATTTTTCCGTTGGGGCTGAAAATAGGTGTTTTAAATGTTTCTGACCAGCGTTTTCCGTTTGATGTTTCATCTATATCTTCTATGAGCTGTCTTTTTCCACTTTTTTTCACCTGTTTATCTATAGCCTGATATTTAGTTGCCAGTTCCTTGGGACAAATATCAAAATCTGTCTTTCCTATAATATCGGAAGGTTTCAGATTGTAATGTTGTGCGAATGGCTCATTTACGCTGATATAGTAGCCATCGCTGTCTTTTAACCAGGCCAGGTAAGGAATATTATCCAGAATTGCTTTCTGCAGGGTTTTTGCTTTGACAACAGATAATTCAAGTTCGTTTTGTTCAGAAATATCACTGGTTACATAAACATAACGATATATTTTGCCTTTTTCGTTAAATACCGGAAAAATGCGTGTCCATACTATTCTGATATCCCCGTCAGGTTTAATTATCCGGTATTGTACCCCGTTTCGGCTTCTTTTTTTTGAAAATTCCGCTTTCCGGTAATTTAGAAATAAATCTTTATCGTCGGGATGAATACATTCTTCTAAAATTTCAGGGTTTATTATGACATCCTCTGTATTCCTTCCATATACCCTCTTAAATGCCGGATTTGCATAGAGAATATTATTTTTATTTGAAAGAATAAAAACATCATTTGTATATTCGGCAAGTTGACGAAAGCGTTCTTCGCTTTCTTTCATAGCCTCTTCTGTGATTTTTCGTTCGGTGATATCACTGGAAAATACTGTCACACCAGTAATATTATGAAATACATCAACTATCGGGTTAATGGAATTTTCGAGGTAAATATTGATATTGTCATTTGTATAATTTTCTTCCTGTACCCAGAGCTCTCCTTTTAGCGCCCTGTCATATATCAGTTTCCATTTTTCCCGTTCGTTTTTTGGGAATATATTAATGGCATGATCACCTATGTTCAGGTCTTTGTGATAATATGATTTGAAAAACTTTTTGAAATAAGTATTGATGGTGGTTAACTTGTAATTTCTGTCAACGGACCATATAGCATTTCTGGCGCTCTCAACTACTGCATTAAGGTTTGCCTCACTGGCGCTGATCATTTGTTCGGCAATTTTCAAATCGGTGAAATCTTTCCCGATTCCGATAAGGCCTTTTACAACACCTTTTTTATTCTTTATTGGAATTTTGGAGATAAGAATATAAAGATTCCTGTTCTGCCTGTTGTCATTACCAAAAATTTCTTCGTTGAATACTGGTTCCCCTGATTCGATGATTTCATTATCCTTACAAAGGATATTGTTTATCATATCATCAGAGAAAACGTCAGAGTCTGAGAGGCCTTCCAGTTCTTCGGCCCGGGGGACTCCAACCAGGTTAGCAAAGGCCTTATTTACGATGGTAAATTTTCCGTTTTTGTCTTTTAAATATATATAGTCCGGAATATTGTCAATAAGTATCCGCAAATTATCCCTTTCTGATAATAACTCATCTTCAATAGCTTTTTTCTCTGAAATATCGTTGATTATACCAACAACAAATGAATTTGACCTGGAAGCCTCTTTTACCAGGTTCATACTGAGAATTACCGGAAATTCTGTTCCGTCTTTTCTTTTAAAATAAGTTTCATAGTTAATCAATTCTGATTTTTCGGATATTTCCCGTATTATTCTTTTACGCAATCCGGCTTCTGTATATATTTGAGTGGCAATGTCTGTAACATTTTTAATTACATCTTCGGGAGATGAATATCCCAGTAATTTCGCCATTGTATTATTAACCTCAATATACCTGCCTTCCAGGGTAGCCCTGAATATACCCAACGGAGCATTTTCAAACAATTTCCGGTATTTGTCAAAACCAACCCGCATGGCGATATCATCGGGGATTAATAAATTGATTTTATTCTCTATTTCATTATTTGTTTGTTTTCCAGCCATATTCAAAAATCAATTCTTAATCTTTATAATAATATGGAAAATTAGGTAAAATCACTGAAAACTTAAAGCTTGTTGTGTTGAATCTTTTTCGGGGGAAAATATAAAAGCTAATTGTCTGATAACTAGATCAATTAGAAAGGCATGGATTTGAATGTTTTTTCAATTTTCAACCGATTATCATTCCAATGATTGTTGCTGAAAGCAGAGACGCTATTGTTCCACCGATCAGTGCACGGATACCAAATTCAGAAAGAAGTACTCTTTTATTGGGTGCCAATGAGCCGATACCACCGATTTGTATTCCCACCGAAGCAAAATTAGCAAAACCACATAACATATAGGTTGCCATGATAGTTGATTTCTGCGAGAAAAAAGCCCCGGCGGCATTCATCTTGGCAAGACTGCCATATCCGATGAATTCGGTAAGTATTAACTTTTCACCCATAAGTCTTCCCAGCAATGTTATATCTTCTTTAACAACCCCGATTACCCACATCAGCGGAGCAAAGACATATCCTAAAATAAATTCAAGCGACAATTGCTTATATTGTCCGCCACTTAGTTCGGATACCTTTTCATTTAAGTGAAACCATACACCGAATTTATTAAATATAAAATTAATGAGGGCGATAAAAGAAAGGAATACAATCAGCATGGCTCCTACATTTGCCGCCAGCTTAAGTCCTTCTATAGTTCCGTTTGAAACGGCATCTAGCACGTTACTGCCTATTTTCTCTTTGGAAACAACGATTTCCTTATCTATATTTTCAGTTTGTGGTACCAGTATCTTGGCAATAACCACTGCGCCGGGAGCAGCCATTACTGAAGCTGTAATAAGGTGCCGGGCGAACATAATCCGTTGAACCGGGTCCTCTCCGCCAAGCATTCCTATATAAGCTGCCATTACACCTCCGGCAATAGTAGCCATGCCGCTTGTCATTACCAGGAATATCTCGGAAGGTGTCATTTTTGGCAAATAGGCTTTTATCATAAGTGGGGATTCTGTTTGTCCCATAAAGATATTTCCGGCAGTTGCCAGGCTCTCTGCTCCCGATAACTTCATTGCCCTGTTAAGCAACCACGCCAGGGCATAAACTATTTTTTGTACAATACCCAGGTAAAACAGAAGGCTCATCAAGGCGGAAAAAAACAAGATGGTCGGGAGAATCTGAAATGCGAAAATAACACCGTATTTATTCGATTCCACAAGGTCGCCGAAGAGAAATTTAGCCCCACTTTTTGTTGAATCAAGCACTTTAACAAACAAACTGCCGATAAAATTAAAGATGTCCTGGATAAATGGAATATATAATACGGCAACGCCGAGTGCTATCTGGATGATTAATCCTGTTATCACCAGTTTCCATGAGATAGACTTGCGATCGACACTAAAAAGATAACCGATACCTATTAATACTATTATTCCAAATAAACCGCGAATAATGCTGATAAGTTTTGATTTCGGAGAACTATTGGTCGTCAGCATTTTCTGACTGTGCAACTTGGCAGTGTTCTGACCATTTTCTGTATAGGTCGAAACTTCGGTTTTTGGTACCTGCTGTAATTGTGTGGAATCTGCTGGCTCCTGATGCGTGAAAGCACCGAAAATCAGCGGTAAGGCCAAAACAATCAATAGTACAAGAATTAGAATCCTTTTCACGTGAGAATGTTATTTACTTTAAACAATAATAATAATTCTGAATTATGAAAAACTTAATATCCGCGGGTATAAAAATAATTTATGCCATGCATTAGCTGATACGATTTATTCGGATTATCCATTTATCGAGTCTTTCATATTATTTTTTTTTCTTTCTTCGGTTCAGTTCATCTCTGATTATAGAAGCTTTTTCATAATCTTCGTCATTCACGGCTTCTTCAAGCATTTTTTTCAAATCGGAAGAGTCGATCTGCCGGAGGTCATCATATTCTTCATCGATAGAGATGTTTCTTGAAAATTCCGGAGTTCCCTTTGATTCATTGCCGGGAACTTCTTTTTCGAAATCGAGGATAATACCTGATTTTTCCATGATATCTTCTGTGGTAAATATAGGGCAGCGGAATCGGAGAGCCAGAGCAATAGCATCGGAAGTGCGGGTATCGATTTCCACATGTTTTTTACCATCGTCACAGGTAAGTTTGGAATGAAATACACCTTCTTCCAGTTTATAAATGGTAACTTCCAGCAGATTAATACCGAAAGTACGGGCAAAATTATGAAACAAATCGTGGGTGAGGGGACGGGGTGGTTTAAGACCTTCCAGTTGAATGGCGATTGCCTGCGCTTCAAATCCTCCTACAATGATCGGAATCCTTCTGTTACCGTTTTCTTCTGATAGAACCAAAGCATAAGCTCCTGTTTGTGTTTGACTGTATGATATCCCTAAAACGTTTAACTTAATTTTATTCATTCGAAACTTCCTACGTTATGCTTCACATTAATCAAAACCATGTACAAATATAGTGAAATACTTATTCTATTAAAAAGTTAGACCCTTGATATATATTCAATGCAATTTCCTTACTTTTGTTTTACAAAGATGCTAATTGGCATATAATTAAATATTATTAAAATAATTGAATATAAATATTTGTAGATCAATTAAACTTTTATATTTTTGCACTCCCAAGTTTTGAAACTATAGAAAATTTAATGCGATGTATGCCATAGTAGATATAGCTGGACAACAGTTCAAAGTAGAGAAGGATCAGAAAATATTTGTCCATCGGCTTGAAAATGAAGAAGGATCGGTTGTTGATTTTGACAAGGTCTTATTGATCGATGATGATGGAAAAATTCAGGTTGGTGCCCCCACGGTGAAAAATGCGATAGTTACCGCCAAGGTAATTTCCCATATGAAAGGGGATAAAGTAAAAGTATTTAAGAAAAAAAGAAGAAAAGGATATCAGGTACTTAACGGACACAGACAGTTTTTTACAGAGTTGATAGTTCAGGAAATAGCAGAAAATGTTACTCCTAAGAAAAAAGAAACTGTTAAAGAAGAAGTAAAAGCAGAAATAAAAGAAGTAAAAGCTGAAACGAAAGCTGCACCGGCTAAGGAAGTTGCAGAGAAAAAAGCAGCAACTAAAAGCACCACAAAAACTTCTGAAGCTAAACCAAAAGCTAAAACTGCTGCCCAAAAAACAACAGCCAAAAAGACTACAACTGCTGCAAAAACAGCTAAACCTAAGGCAAAGGCTGCTGAACCAAAAACAACTGAAAAAAAGAAAACTAAGAAAGACAGCGAATAAGTTACAAAAATCAGAATATAAAATTAATTAGATATGGCACATAAAAAAGGAGCAGGTAGTTCACGTAACGGAAGGGATTCAGAAAGTAAGCGGCTCGGCGTGAAACTTTATGGAGGCCAGGTAGCCAAAGCCGGTAATATCATTGTGCGCCAGAGAGGTACGCGACATCATCCGGGAAATAATGTAGGGATAGGGAAAGATCACACACTGTATGCTCTTATCGATGGAGTAATAGAGTTTCGCAGAAAAAGGAACGACAAATCGTATGTTTCCGTATTTCCGGTAAAGGAATAATTTAATACTAAATAATTTCTGATCTCCTGCATTTTTGCTATGTTGTATAGTAAAAAACAGGAGATTTTTTATTTTCCTTAAATGTAACTCAACCAATTTATCACCATGCTTGCATTAACATTAATACGCGAGAACAGCGAATTTGTCATCGACAGATTGCATGTAAAAAATTTCAAGGGTGAAGAAATCATTCATCAGATTCTCGATTATGACCGGCAACGACGGGAACTGCAAAATAACCAGGATAATCGTCAGGCAGAATTAAATTCGTTGTCTAGGGAAATTGGGGTGTTTTTTAAAAATGGTGAAAAGGACAAGGCAGAAGCGGCACGTGAAAAAACCTTGCAATTGAAGGAAGAGATCAAACAACTGAATCAGCAATTGAATGAGACCCAGGAAAAATTGAATAACCTGTTGGTTCAGGTTCCCAATCTTCCGCATGCATCAGTTCCCGAAGGAAAAAATGCTGCCGACAATAAAGAAGTCAGGAGTGGAGGTAGTATGCCCGATCTTGCTTCCGATGCAGTTCCTCACTGGGACCTGGCAGCAAAATATGATATCATCGATTTTGAATTGGGAAATAAACTTACCGGGGCAGGTTTTCCGGTTTACAAAGGGAAGGGAGCAAAGTTACAGCGTGCGTTGATCAATTTTTTCCTTGATGAGAACGAAAAGGCTGGTTATAAAGAAGTAATGCCCCCGATAATGGTCAATGAAGATTCTGGTTTCGGAACCGGACAATTACCCGATAAAGAAGGGCAGATGTACCATGTCACCCTTGATAATTATTATCTGATACCTACTGCGGAAGTACCTGTTACCAATATTTACCGTGATGTAATTCTTGATGCAAAAGACTTTCCGATAAAAAATACAGCATATACTCCCTGTTTCAGGAGAGAAGCTGGTTCGTACGGAAAGGATGTAAGAGGGCTTAACAGGCTGCACCAGTTCGATAAAGTAGAGATTGTTCAGATTCAACATCCGGATAAATCCTACCAGGCATTGGAAGAAATGGTAGCTCATGTTGAAACATTGGTGCAAAAACTGGAACTTCCTTACCGGATTATTCGGCTCTGTGGTGGGGACATGAGTTTTACTTCAGCGCTGACTTACGATTTTGAAGTATATGCAGCTGCTCAGAAAAAATGGCTGGAAGTAAGTTCTGTATCAAATTTTGAATCTTATCAGGCTAATCGTTTGAAATTACGTTATAAAGAAGAAGGATCAAAAAGAACAAACCTGGCTCATACACTTAATGGGAGTGCACTGGCACTTCCGAGGATAGTTGCCGCACTGCTTGAGAACTTTCAACATGCAGACGGAATTTATATTCCGGAAGCTTTGCGCAGATATACCGGCTTTGATAAGATCGATTGATTAATTATGATTTAATCGAATACAGCTATCGCCAGTTGTTTAATTCGCGGGTCAATCTTTATTCCGTATTTTGTGGTATTACTTTTGCAAAACTCAAACTTGATGGTATTATCACGAATGACAAAATTAATAGCACTTCCTTCATTTATTAATCCTTCTTTTTCAGTTATGATGAGCGTATACTGATTTTTTGTTTTTTCGAGTATTTCCGGAAGAGATTTGCTGTTCCAGTAACCTACAAATAAAATCTGACATTTATCAATATTTGCTGCATCACTATAATTTCTGACAACTATATTCTGATTTCCCACTTTTTTAGTTTCCGTAAGCTTCTTCAAATTATCATAAACTGATTTATGCCCCAGTATATCAATAACAAAATCCCCGCTTTTACTCTCTTCGGGCCAGTCGAAATATTTCGTAAAATTATAAAGATATAATCCGATGTACTTTTCTTCCTGGGCGTAACCGTGAAAAAATATAAAGAAACTCAGGAATAGGGTTGTTATGATCTTATTTATTTTCATGATCTTATTTCTCAATGGAAAATTTAATGTTTTTCTGTGAAGTATTGGATAAGAAATCAATAGCCTTCACTTCCACCTCATAATTACCCGGTTTTAGATTCTTCAGCGGAATTTCGGTAAGAACAGGCCCGCCGTTTACCTGGTATTCAATTTTTTCAAGGCCTGCATCGGGGTCGGTAGCTGCAAGATACAACTGAACATTTGTCGGATATATAGTGTATTCTTCTTCTCTTACAGATTTTTTGCCAATAGGTGTTGTGCTGAACTGGGAATTGATAACCGGAGGGATATTATCTACATAAACGTCTTTTTTAAGAGCAATTTCCTTATTACCCACCTTATCTGTTGAGAAATAATTAATCATATGCAGACCCGGTTCGGGAAGGGTGAATGTATTTACATAAGCCTTATACGGCGCATTATCAACATTATAATTTATTGTTTCCATTCCCGATCCGTTATCTGTGGCTGTAATTTCAATTTTAGTTGTTGACGTTATAAACAATGTGTCCCTGTTTATATTATGCGGGCCATTAAACAAGATCTTTGATACCGGGGGTAAATTATCTGTATATATTTTTTTAACCTGTATAGCGCTTTTATTTCCAACATAATCTTTTGCATAATAGCGCAGGTATTTTAGTCCATTATCTGAAACACTGAATGGTTTTTTATAGGTGCTGTCTAACCGGGTACTGTTAAATGAATAATAAACTGTTTCTACTCCCGATTTATCATCTTCGGCATTAAAGATAATTTTTGTGCGAGGAGAAATATAAGGAGTACCTCCATCAAGGAAATTCCCATCGAATTTTACCGAAACTTCCGGCGGAGCATTGTCGATATAAAATTCGAAAATTGTATTTGACTGATTTTTAGGGTCGTCAGATTGTCCGACCTGAAGGTTTTTATCCTTACCGCCAATTCTTTTCTCTTGTTCTTTATTTCCTACCCGGTCAATGGCATAGTATGTTATTGAGCCTCCTTCATTTCCTAATAATTTGACAGGTATCGGTGTAGTATATATATGCATTGAACCATCATTAACCTTATAATAAATTTTATTTACCCCGGAGAGGGAGTCGGTTGATGACAATTTTATTGTGGCGTCAGGTGATACAAATTTTTCATTCAACATTCCGTCGATTTCATATTGAGTAGTCGGAGGTGTCAAATCCAGAACAAATTCTTCTGTTTTGGGTTTTTCTGTGTTTCCCACATTATCCACCGAATAGTACTGAAGGATATAATTTCCTTCCTTTGTCAGGTTAGGTGATCCGTCGAGTTTTTTATAGGGTTCCCTATTTATCGATAAATAGGTGTTCTGTAATCCCGACATCCAGTCAATTGCTGAAACACTGAATTTAACACTGCTTCCATAATAACGGGTTCCATTATGTTCATAAGGCCTGTTACCGTCGAATTTAAGCGTTGAAGCCGGTGGCAAGCCGTCAGCATATACTTCAAAAACAATTTCCTGCTTTGGAGATACAGTCCTTTTAGTGGCAGTATCCACAGCCCACGGCGAGCGAATGGTATTTCGTCCTTCACTATCGAAATACATGGGATTGGTGTAAGGCCTCGAGCTGTCACTTTTCAGTAAATAAGTAGCAGCATCTTTGTCGGGTGAAACAGCTAATCGCAGGTAAACAGGTAAATTCTTGTTTACATATAGTTTTCCATCGTTGCCCAAAAATACCTTTTCCTCATGTCTGAGTGGTTCCTGAACATACGCATTAATTGAGATGATGAATAATAACAGTAAAAAAGAAATTAATCGGTTTAACATAAGAATGGATTTTTAAAAGTTTTGTTTTAAGTAATTACGAAACCTATGTTTTTAAGTTGGCTCCCTAAACGGAAGTTTTATCAATAGCATATTTTTGAACATAATTAATCGGTATTCTAAGATGAATTTTGGTATATGAATTTAAATCTCTGCATTACTAATTTCTATTCAAGTTCTGAAATATTCCGGTTCTGATTAAATGAATTGATTAGAATTTATTAACATAACCGGCTAATAATAAATAAGCTATAAAAATTCTCAGGTGATTGCCGGGTAAAAGTATGCCTGAATATTTAAATTTTATTTATATTCACGTTGTTTCAACAAATACCCACACCATATACTGAATACTATGAAATGGGGTAAAATAATTATCTTATTTGGATTGCTGGCCTTCTCGGGTTGTAGAAATACAAAGGCTCCCGATAAAAAGAAACTGGAAAAAATTGAAGACCTGTACAAAATTGTTTACGATTTGTATCAGAAATTAGGTTATGAAGAGATCGACAGTATCAACAAAGTATACGACACGTTAGATCAGCAGATGACATTTTATACTGATAGTCTTGGAAATGGATTAAAAGAATCTGACTATCACAAACTAGAAGAAATTCATTCCGATTTATATAATTACCTGCACGCCAGTAATAGTTTCAATGAAGAAATATTTACGCTGGAAGATAATATTTCACGATTGGAATATTATGTCAGATCGGGAAAGATGAGTGATTCCCTGTTTTATACACGCTTTGATAAAGAATCACAGGAACTGAATGATCTTGCTGACCGGATAAATGATAAGCGAAAAATCGTTATAAACAGCATTCTTTCCTATAAACAGATTAAACCTCAGTTAGACAAGGTTATTAATGCGGGCTTATCCAAATGAACAAAAATTCCCGCTTGGCTTATTTATATGCTTTTCTAACCATAGTATTCTGGTCAACAGTTGCTTCGGCTTTTAAAATTGCATTAAAGGAACTGAATTTTCTGCAATTATTATGGGTGGCAAATATTACATCTTTTATCACTTTGTTGTTTATTTTGCTGTTCAATGGGAAATTCCGGTTTATTTTTCACTTTTCGGTCCGGGAATACGTGTGGTCCGCTTTTTTAGGATTTCTTAATCCGTTTCTTTATTACGTTATTTTGTTCAAGGCTTATTCATTACTGCCTGCACAAATTGCTCAGCCTTTGAATTTTATATGGCCAATTGTGCTTGTATTGTTATCAGTTCCCATTCTGGGGCAGAAACTTACCGCAAAAAGTTTTGCAGGTTTATTGATAAGTTTTGTAGGTGTAATAGTGATTTCTTCACAAGGTAATATTAAAAATTTCCATATTGATGAGCCTTTTGGTGTTTTCCTGGCATTAGCTTCGGCCATCATCTGGGCTTTGTTCTGGATCTTTAATATGCGCGACAAACGGGATGATATTTTAAAGTTATTCCTGAACTTTTTCTTCTCTGGATTATATATTACTGTCACCTGCCTGTTTTTTCATGTACCTCATTTTACAATCAGCACAGGATTCTATATGGGAATATATGTCGGGCTTTTTGAGATGGGTATTACTTTTGTATTATGGCTGAAGGCCTTGCAATTGTCCCAATCAACTGCTAAAATCAGTAACCTGATATACATTACCCCTTTTTTGTCACTGGTATTAATTCGTCTCATTTTAAAGGAACACATATTTCTAACTTCAGTTGCAGGCCTGGTACTGATATTGCTTGGTATATTATTTCAGA
The DNA here is from genome assembly GCA_963748095.1 of uncultured Bacteroidales bacterium. GTDB lineage: Bacteria > Bacteroidota > Bacteroidia > Bacteroidales > UBA10428 > CAVVIO01. The sequence goes on along the minus strand of CAVVIO010000009.1, from coordinate 207,897 downwards.
GATTAAATAACAAATAATTGTAAAAGGTAAATAGTAAGATAAGATTTTCAGTATTCAGGCGTTTAAAATTAAGGTTATTAGTATATGTGCGTTAAGTGTATATATACTAATTACCACAACAATGAGTTTTGTTTTTAATGAAATTTTAACATTTTTATTGCTTATAAATTTCATAGTTTTGGAATATAATTATCGTATTTTCCATTACCGGTATATCAAAGGAGAGAATGAAATGAAGAAAAGAAACAGATTAGGATGGTTGAAGGTAATCCCGGGGTTGTTTTTATTGGGATTTTTGATGTTCTCATGTCAGAAGGATACATCATCCCTTACAGATATTCAACTTGTAAACAATGAGATTTATAGCCAGATGCAAAATATATATCTCTGGTATGATAAATTACCCAATATTGATCCCACCAGTTTCTCAGACCCAAACACGTTGATGGATTCATTGCGGTATAAGACATACGACAGGTGGAGCTTTGTACTTACGCAGGATGAATATGACCAGTATTTCGTAAACGGTCAGATGATCGGGCATGGTTTTCTGTTGGGTAAAGACGAGTCGGATAATGTAAGGATACTTTTTGTATATCCCGGAACCAGCGCTTATAATTCCGGAGTGCGCCGCGGCTGGATCATAAAAAAGGTAAACGGCACAGCTGTTACTCCCGATAATGTAACTAATCTGATCGGGAAAAGTGAGTTGGGAATTCAAAATGATTACGAGTTTGTCGATAATAAAGATTCTACAGAAGATATCAACCTTACCAAAGAAGTTATAAATATAAATCCTGTTTTATACAAAGGGATCATTAATACAACATCAGGCAAAACAGGATACATGGTTTTCCAGGATTTTCTCACAACCGGGGAAAGCGATATTGATGATGCTTTTAATTACTTTAAGGATAATAACATCAACAACCTCATTATTGATTTAAGGTACAACGGTGGAGGAAGTATTTCTGTAGCTGAATATCTTGCAGGGTGGATTACCGGCCAGAACTCTGGCCAGGCATTTGTAAAATTGATTAACAATGCAAAACACCAAAGCCTGAACGTTACAGATAATATACCTGTAAATGCAAACAGCCTGAATCTTTCAAAAGTATATTTTATAACAACGGAATCAACGGCTTCCGCCAGCGAACTGCTTATTAACGGATTAAAACCCTATCTGGAGGATGTAAAACTGATTGGATCAAAAACCCAGGGAAAACCGGTTGGCATGTATGCAATTGAGATACATAACAAGTCATATGTTATGTTCCCGGTAAGTTTTAAATATACCAATGCAGATAACGTTGGTGATTTCTTCAACGGTCTGGCTGTGGATTATCCGGCTAATGACGATGTAACCCATGCTTTTGGCGATCCACAGGAAGGTTGTCTGAAAGTTGCGCTTAACTATATAAATCAGGGAGTTTCTACAAGTATTCAGAAGTCTGCAAATAAAATATGGCTTCTGGCACCACATGGAGCTATTTCGGATGTCAATAAGGCATTTTAATATTATTTAAATTAAATAAGATTTGACGACCGAGCGGATAATATTGGGGATCGACCCGGGTACTACGATTATGGGGTATGGATTGATTGAAATAAAAAATAATCTTCCTTCGTTGATAACCCTAGGATATCTTGAACTAAAAAAAAACAGTGATCATTTTACCCGGCTGCATCGTATTTTTGAACATACACTTCAGCTTATTGATGAGTATCATCCGGATGAGCTGGCGATCGAAGCCCCCTTTTACGGTAAAAATGTTCAGTCGATGCTAAAACTCGGAAGAGCACAAGGCGTCGCAATTTCCGCTGCTTTATACCGGCAGATACCTATTTTTGAATATGCTCCCCGTAAGATCAAACTTTCGATAACCGGCCAGGGGAGCGCTTCGAAAGAGCAGGTAGCCGCATTGCTTAAAAATATATTGCAATTGAAAGAACTCCCTGATAACCTGGACGCTACCGACGGACTTGCGGTGGCCATGTGTCATTTTTATCAGAAAAAGTCTTATGCAGGGGAGAAAGAATATCGAAACTGGAATGATTTTATACGGAAAAATCCCGGCCGTTTAAAATAACGATTATTTACCTGAAATTACAATACCGACCGGATCTTTTCAGCAATACCCATAAATTCACTCTCGCTAAGTTTCAGCTTGGATTTTGAAAAATCAATGTCGTAAATGCCATTAATAGGGATCAGGTGCACATGGGCATGCGGTACCTCGAGGCCAAGAACAGCAACTCCCACACGTTTGCAATCCATTACTTTATCAATTGCCTGTGCTATTTTTTTCGCGAAGAGGAGCAGGCCGGCCAGCGAATCATCATCCAGATCGAAAATATAATCCGTTTCTTTTTTAGGAATTACCAGTGTATGACCTTTAGCGAGGGGGTTAATATCGAGAAAAGCAAGGTAATTATCATCCTCTGCTATTTTGTAACAGGGAATCTCACCTTTTACAATTTTACTGAATATGCTTGCCATTTTTTGATTTATTTAGGACGTTTGTCTTGATATTTCAATGACTTCAAAATGTTGGGTCCCGGAAGGAACCTGTATTTCCACTTCATCACCCACTTTTTTACCCAACAAACCTTTTGCAATAGGTGTATTGATCGAAATCTTTCCACTTTTCACATCTGCTTCACTTTCGGAAACAAGCGTATAAATCATTGATGCGTTGTTCTTTTTATTTTTGATTTTCACCTTGTTATAAATCTGTATCTTGGTGATATCGATTTTTGACTCATCAATAATCCTTGAATTTGCAATAGTATCCTTCAACTTGGAAATTCTCATTTCCAGCATTCCCTGGGCTTCTTTGGCCGCATCATACTCTGCATTTTCAGACAGATCACCTTTATCTCTTGCTTCAGCAATTTGTTTGGATATAGAAGGTCGTTCGATTTTGACCAGGTTATCCAACTCATCTTTTAACTTTTTAAGACCTTCCTCGGTTATGTATGTCATTGTTCCCATTTATAATATCCTCCTGATTTTGAGATTTATCCAAAAACAAAAAAGAATCCCGAAGCTTTCGGAACTCTTTAATTGCTACAAAGTTAAATAATTTATTTTACTTTAAAAAATGATCAGATTTAAAAAATTAAAACTCTTTCCTATTCAGTATTTCAGAGAAAATAACAGCCCTTTTCAGGTTAAAATGATATCCTTCCCCTGTATTGTCAACTTCACCGGAATAGATGGCTTTTTCATTTAAAATTTCAGTAGCCGAGATTTCATCCATCGTTTCCGGATTTTCAGAAATCAGAGTAGCTTTTGTTTTTTCAAATACAGCTTGTCCCTCTTCTTTTATTTCCTCTTTTTCTATATCTTCTTCTGCTTCCAACACAACATTTTGTTCTGTTTCCTGTTCGGCATCTCTGTTTACCTGTGTCCCGCCAGGTATATACATGCTCATTGTTTCAGGTATAGAATAATCCACCTCTTTGTCGAAATCAAAGAAAGGTGATTTGGTTGTTCGGTTACCTGCAGATGCTTTTTTCTTGGCGCTGCTTTTATAAACGCTTGCACCAATAGCCAGTATCATTAACAAAACGTACAATAAGGTACCAAGTCCATCATTCATTGCTATTTTCTTTTGCGTTTACGTTTAAACAATTTATCTATAAATGATTCCTTCCGGTAAAATTTCGCTGCTCTTTTGTCTGCTCCTTTCAGACTGTTTTGAATTTCAGCTGATTGCATTTTTTGATTTTTCCTAATAGCATCTTTTTTTGCCTTTTCATAATCCCGTTTCTGTTGTTGTTCTGTTTTTTCCTTCTTTCGAACAGCCTTTTTCACGGTAGACGTTTGTCCAAAAGTAAGGTGCATGGAAATAAACAGGCCGATGAAAAATATTATGAACTTTTTGACGTTCAAAATAATTACTTTTACCAGAGAAAGTAAATATATAAAAAATTACGATTTATGCCAAAGTTAAGGATATTCCTTTTCATTTTCATACTTTATTTAATATCGTTTTCATGTGATAAAAGTCAGGTGCAGATTATTCCGGATGTACCTGTAAATATCACCATCAATATAAATGACGACCCCGAATATTTCAATCTGAGAGCGCCCGGTAATGCCGACACTATAAACAGGACTACCGGTGGTTACCCCGTAGGATATATGGGAAATGGAATAATAGTATTCAGGTACAGCGAGAATTTATTTTATGCTTATGACCGTACATGTCCTTACCAGGTTGAAAAACATGTTGCAGTAAAATTAGTGGATAACACTTTTGCAAAATGTCCGGATTGCCATTCTGTTTTCATTTTAGCCGGAGATGGCCTTCCAACTACCGCCGGACCTGCAACATACCCGTTAAAGAAATACACCACAACCTTTTATCCTGGTACAGGTGAATTGTTAATTCAAAATAATTGATCACCTGAGAAGTTAATAATAAGCTGTCTAAAAGCATTAAATTGTAATAAATTTGAAATTCTGAACCTGTCTTTTCAGACAAGTTCAGAATAACAAATACAAATGTTTTTAAACAGCAAAGTATTATTTTAGCTTAATACCTGTAATGTTCAGGTTTAAAAGGTCCGTCAACCGGTATACCAAGATATTCGGCCTGCTCTTTGGATAATTTTGTAAGTTTCACACCCAACTGTTCAAGGTGTAAACGGGCTACTTCCTCGTCCAGTTTTTTAGGTAACCGGTAAACATCAGGTTTGTAATCATTTTGCCATAAATCGATCTGGGCAAGTGTTTGATTTGTGAAAGAGTTGCTCATCACAAATGAGGGGTGGCCGGTAGCGCATCCTAGATTTACCAGCCTGCCTTCTGCCAGAAGAAAAATTGCATGTCCGTCGGGGAATACATATTTATCTACCTGGGGTTTAATATTTATTTTTTCGATTCCTTCGTAATCATTCAGTTTATCAACCTGTATCTCATTATCAAAATGCCCGATATTACAAACAATGGCCTGGTCTCTCATACCAGCCATATGTTCTATTTTTATAACATCACGGTTACCGGTGGTTGTTACAAAGATATTACCTTCATTCAGGGCGTTTTCAATAGTTGAAACTTCAAATCCTTCCATGGCAGCCTGAAGGGCGCATATCGGGTCGATCTCGGTAACGATTACCCGCGCTCCAAAACCCCGCATCGACTGGGCACATCCTTTTCCTACATCGCCATATCCCAGAACGACTACCACTTTACCAGCTACCATTACATCAGTAGCCCGTTTGATACCATCGGCCAGTGATTCGCGACATCCATAAAGGTTATCAAACTTTGATTTTGTAACAGAATCATTTACATTGATTGCCGGAACAAGTAATTCTCCTTTTTCCTGCATCTGATAAAGCCGGTGAACTCCTGTTGTGGTTTCTTCCGAGATACCTTTCATCTCTTTTATTGTCCGGTGCCATTTCTGTGAATCTGACTGTAGCGTGGCTTTAAGCTGGTTTAATATAATAGCTTCTTCCCTGTTATCGGGTTTTTTGTCGAGAACAGAGGGATCGTTTTCAGCTTTATATCCCAGGTGTACCATAAGTGATGCGTCGCCGCCATCGTCAACAATAAGATTGGGTCCTTTACCACCAGGGAAGTTCAGCGCCTGGTTGGTACACCACCAATACTCTTCCAAGAGATTCACCCTTCCATGCAAATACCGGGATACCTGCTTTGGCAATTGCCGCAGCCGCATGATCCTGGGTGGAAAATATATTACAACTTGCCCATCTGACATCTGCACCCAAGGCTACAAGGGTTTCTATTAATACAGCCGTTTGTATGGTCATGTGTAATGAACCTGTTATCCTGGAGCCTTTTAACGGTTTACTATCGGCATATCTTTCACGGATTGCCATCAGTCCGGGCATTTCTTTCTCAGCTATCTCAATTTCTTTTCTCCCATAGTCGGCTAGTGAAATATCTTTTACCTTGTATGGAAGTGTTTCAACCATTGCTTCTGTCTTCATGTTTTAACTTTTATTTCTAATTAATATGAATGATTTTATCAAATAAGGTTACAAAATTACAAATTACTGTAAAAGTACAGTGGAAAATGTTATCAATGCAGTTATTCTTTTGATAAAAGCACTTCCTGAATGGCTATTTTATCTTTCTGAATCTGAGCAATTAAATTTTCCACATTATCAAATCTTATTTCATCTCGTATCCGTTTTATAAACCGGATTCTTATTTCTTTATAATAAATATCTTTTTCAAAATCCAGCAGATGTACTTCCACTGAACGTGAATGGTCCTGCTCGGTGATAGTTGGGCGTGTTCCAATATTCAGCATTCCTTTATAAGTGATACCCTCAACTTCGGCAAGGGCCGCATAAACACCGTTTGCAGGGATTAATTTATCCGGGTTATCGGGTAAGATATTTGCAGTTGGGAAGCCCATTTTCTTTCCGTATTTTTTTCCATCGATAACTTTTCCAATCAGAAAATAATCATATCCCAGGAATTTATTGGCAGTTTCGATTTCACCTTTTTCTACATGTTTTCTGATTAATGTTGAACTGATCTTTTTTCCGTCTACAATTTCAGGTTGTACCTGTTCGGCAGCAAAGTTTAATGTTTTACTTAGTTTGACAAGCTTTTCAAAAGTACCCTCCCTGTTTCGACCAAAAGCATGATTATACCCTACCACTACATGTTTTGCTCCAATGTTCTCAATAAGTACTTCTTCAACAAACTGCCTGTAGGGAGTATTTGCATATTCCCTGCTGAAAGGAAGAATAATCAGATTATCGATACCGGATTTTTCAAGCAACAGGATTTTTTCATTTTTCCCGGTGAGATAACTTATGGTTTCATTCTCTTTTTTAAAGATTGCTCGTGGGGGCGGCCACAATGTAATTACTACGGACTGCCCATTGTTACGGGTAGCCAATTGTTTTACACGCCGGATAATCTTCTGATGACCCCGGTGTACCCCGTCAAAAATTCCAATGGTAACAACCGTATTGTTTATATCGATATTATTGGTTCCTTCAAATACTTTCAACGATCCCTATTATTTGATTCAAAGCTGCAAAATTATAAAATTGTTACTACTCTTACTGCGACAGAATGAAGAAAAAATCGTAATTTAACCGTATGTCTTGAATTGACATCAGTTAGTGAAGATATAGTTTTATTATAATTAAATAGCAAGTTATGTCTGACTTCATACCACAGATTGTAAAAAATGACCCATGGTTGAATCCCTACACGGATGTTATAGCCGGCAGACAGGATAAAGCAATAAAACGTGAAAAAAAATTAATTTCTCCTTTCCGCTCAATTGAGGATTTTGCCAATGGCTACAGGTTTTTTGGAATGCATTTTAATGGAAAGGAATGGACTTTCAGGGAATGGGCTCCGAATGCCACCCGTATTTTTCTGATTGGTGAATTTAACAATTGGAAGGAACTGGAAGATTACAAACTGAACCGGTTAGAAAACGGAGTCTGGGAGATAGTTTTATCCAAAGACAAATTAAATCATAAAGACTTATTCAAACTTTCGATTTACTGGGAAGGCGGTCAGGGTTACCGGTTGCCTTCTTATGCAAATAGGGTTGTTCAGCATGAAGACTCCAAAATTTTTGACGCACAGATCTGGCAACCACAGGAGCACTATCACTGGAAATTGGAAAAATTTTCGAATGTTCCCGAAATACCACTAATTTATGAAGCCCATGTTGGTATGGCTACTGAAAAGGAAAATGTGGGCACTTTTAATGAGTTTCGGGAACAGGTATTGCCAAGAATAAAAAAAGCCGGATACAATACATTGCAGTTAATGGCCGTTCAGGAACATCCGTATTACGGATCGTTTGGGTACCATGTGTCGAATTTTTTTGCGGTATCATCACGCTTTGGAACTCCCTATGAGTTAAAACAGCTTGTGGATGAGGCTCACAGCCAGGGTATTGCTGTAATTATGGATTTGGTGCATTCACATTCGGTAAAAAATGAGTTGGAAGGATTAGGAAGGTTTGATGGCACGCCTTATCAGTATTTCCACGATGGACCGCGCAGGGAGCATGTTGCCTGGGATTCTCTTTGTTTCGATTATGGTAAAAATGAAGTATTGCATTTCTTACTCTCCAACTGCAAATTCTGGCTCGATGAATATAAGTTTGATGGATTTAGGTTCGATGGTGTAACCAGCATGTTGTACTATGATCATGGACTTTCGAGAGATTTTACAAATTATGGGATGTATTTCGACGGACAGCAGGATGAAGATGCCATCATTTATCTGAAATTAGCCAATAAATTAATACATACATTTCATCCGAAAGCAATGACTATTGCAGAGGAAATGAGCGGGATGCCGGGTTTGGCCGAATCTTTTGAAAGTGGGGGCTTTGGTTTTGATTTTCGCCTGGCAATGGGAATACCAGATTACTGGATTAAAATTATTAAAGAAAGGCCCGATGAGCAATGGAATGTAAGTGAATTATACCATGAATTAACCAGTAAGCGGAAAGATGAAAAAACAATAGCGTATGCTGAATCGCACGACCAGGCACTTGTGGGAGACAAGACTATCATATTCAGGCTAATTGACAAGGATATGTATTTTCACATGGATAAAACTTCGCAAAACCTGGTTATCGACAGGGGACTTGCATTGCATAAGATGATCAGGTTGATTACCCTGACTACTTCAGGAGGAGGATATCTGAATTTTATGGGAAATGAATTTGGTCATCCCGAGTGGATCGATTTTCCACGAGAGGGTAATAACTGGTCATTCAAATACGCACGAAGACAATGGAGCCTGATGGATGATCCGGACCTTCGCTATCATTACCTGGCCGATTTTGACCGTGATATGCTGGAACTGATTAAAAAAGAAAAATGTCTTCAACAGCCCTATAGTTATCTAAGGACCAGTAACCAGCCAGACCAGGTGCTGGCTTTTGACCGTAAAGACCTGCTTTTTATTTTTAATTTCAACCCAAATCGTTCATTTACAGATTACGGGATTACTGTTGAACCGGGAAAGTATAAAATAGTGTTGAACACCGATGCAAAAAAGTACGGTGGATTTGGTCTCATTGATGACTCGATGCTTTATTATCCCGAAAGGGGGGATAATAAAGTTTCGAGGTATAACTTTTTGAAATTGTATTTGCCATGCAGGGTAGGACTGGTATTAAAACGAATTCCTACACCTGATGTTTACCAGGTATAAATTTTAGATCCATTTTAATACCGGAAAATCCTGCCGGTGCGGTAACATGTCATTTTTGGCAAACACCCTTAATCCATAGGTAAATGTCCCTGGTTGATTTATAGATATATCGGCTTCATAATATGCTTTTCCGGCATCATACTTAACCAGGTTGAATAACTCACGTGAGATAAATTCCTGCCCGTTTTCAGTGATTACCAGTTCCACTCCTACATAATTGGGTGAAACTTCATTCAGATCCAGTATTACTTCTCCGTGATAACCTTGTCCGATTTGTAATGTCTCTGTGTTTTTATCATATAATTTTACTCCAAGCACTTCTATATTGTTCCAACCCCGGCTGATCCTCTTTTTCCAGGAAGATAATTTTTTAGCCATTTCAAAGTCATCGTTCCGGATAGCCTTGGAACGTTCATACAATTTATTATAGAATTTTTCGAAATATTCATTTAACATGCGGGAAGTAGTAAATCCCGGAGCCACGGAAGCCATCGAATTTTTGATAAACTTGACCCAGCCGGGAGAGATACCTTCTTTATTTCTCTTATAAAACAATGGGACTATTTCGTGTTCAAACATACTGTATATGATTTCGGCATCAAGGTCGTCCTGTAATCCCTGGTTTTCGTAAGTACGTTCATTTGTCAGGGCCCATCCTGCTTCGGGACGGTAACCTTCCACCCACCAGCCGTCGAGAACGCTGAAATGCAAAGTCCCGTTCATTACAGCTTTTTCACCACTGGTACCTGATGCTTCAAGAGGTCTGGTAGGAGTATTCATCCAAATATCGGAACCCTGAACCAGGTATTTGGCCAGGCTGATATCATAATTTTGTAAAAACAGAATTTTTCCAAGAAATTCCGGTCGTTTGGAGATTTCCACGATCATTTTAATAAGATCCTGACCGGCTTTATCGTTCGGATGCGCTTTCCCTGCAAAAATAAACTGGATAGGCATCTTGGGGTCGTTTACCAGTTTTGATAACCGGTCTAGATTGCGGAATAACAAATGCGCACGTTTGTATGTGGCAAATCGACGGGCAAAACAAACTGTAAGTACCTGATCTGATAAAGCGTCCCGTATTGCAATAATCTGTTTTGGATCTTCGTGTCGTTTAATCCAGTTTTCCTCAAAACGTTGTTTGATACCTGAAATTAACCTGGTACGAAGCTTTTGTTTAACATCCCATATTTCTTTATCGGAGACATCATGGATTTTATTCCATGCTTCTTTATTATTACAATTTTTCGCATAATCATTGTCGAAAATCCTGTTATAAACTTCATTCCATTCGTTGGCTTTCCAGGTTGGGAAATGAACGCCATTGGTAACATAACTAATATGTAATTCTTCAGGTAAATAGCCCGGCCATAACTTTGCAAACATTTCTCTTGTAACATCTCCATGAAGCATGCTCACTCCGTTTACTTCCTGTGCAAGATGGGCGGCAAGGAAGCTCATGTTAAATTTATCCTGCCAGTTGTTTGGATTTGAACGGCCCAATGCCATAAACTCGTTCCAGTCTATCTTTAAACGTTCAGGATAATGTCCGATATATTTTCGTAAAAGATCTTCGTCAAACTGATCATGTCCGGCAGGTACCGGAGTATGCGTTGTAAAAAGTGTAGTTGAACGGACAATTTCCTTTGCTTCCGGGAATGTCAGTTGTTCGTTCAGGATATAATTCCGCATTCGTTCAAGACCGATAAAAGCGCTGTGACCTTCATTACTGTGAAACAGATCGAATTCAAGACCGAGTATATCAAGAGCCCTTATACCTCCTATGCCGAGCAATAACTCCTGTTTTAACCGGTTCTCGTTATCTCCCCCGTACAGATGATGGGATATAGTCCGGTCTTCGGGCTGGTTATCTTCAAAGTCTGTATCCAACAGGTAAAGCTTAATACGTCCGATATTTACCTCCCATATACGCGCATGCATTGTTCTCCCGGGTAAAACAATACTGATAGTTTTGAAATTGCCATTTTCATCTTTTACAGGTTTAACCGGAATTTTAGAAAAGTGCTGGAAATCATAATGCGCTTCCTGATCACCGTTTAAGGTAAGTACCTGTGTAAAATAACCATACCGGTAAAGTAATCCAACTCCCACAAGGTTGATCTTTGCATCACTGGCTTCTTTAAGATAATCGCCAGCCAGAAGTCCCAGGCCTCCGGAATAAATTTTAAGTGAATCGTGGATTCCATACTCCATGCTGAAATAAGCAATCCGCGGGCCATCCGTTTTTACTCCTTCCGACATGTATGCTTTATACCGGGCATAAACACGTTCGAGCTTGGCAATGTAATCCTTGTTATTAGCGAGTTCTACAAGTTTGTCATAAGGCACCTGTTCAAAAAGAATTACCGGGTTGCGATCACTTAAATGCCAGATCTCCCTGTCGATTATTTCAAATAAATCCTGTGCTTCTTCGTCCCAGGTCCACCATAAATTTTCGATAATTTCATTTATTGCTTTCAGCTTATCCGGTAATTTCGACTTGACAATTATCCGTTTCCATTCAGGCTCATTGGTTAATGGTAAAACATATTCATAAACTTTTTCAGTTTGTTTTTCCTGTAATTTTACAAAACTATCCGATCGGGTTTCCACCTTTTGCAGGGCAAAATCGAATGCTTCCTTGTAATTTGAAATCAATGTTTTCCATAAAGCCACTTTTGAGATTTTAAAGGCGCTTTCCCTGGCAATGTTATTATCATCGGCACTGAAGTTTATTTTGTTTATGATTTCTTTGGCAATATTTTCGGTAACCTCTTTATCATTTTCATCATTACGTTCAATAACGGAGATTCCTTTTTCATCTACACCACATTCTTCACATTGATTATTTACCCATAAACCAAAACCGGCCAGGGTTGTAGTTACAGTAGGAACTTTAAATGCAAGGCTTTCAAGAGGGGTATAACCCCATGGTTCGTAATAGGAGGCAAAGACAGTCAGATCGAGTCCGATGAGAAGATCGTAATAGGGCAGGTTGAATATACCATCATACCCGTTAAGGTACGAAGGAACAAAGAATATTTTCACCTTGTCCTTTTCTGAATTGTTAAGATTCCCTGCTTTTATTCGTGTAAGTATAGGGTCCCACTCTGCGTCGTGCAGGTTATGTGTGAGATATCTTGATCCTGACAGGTTTGAAGTTTCCCCGTTTAATACATTGTGCAGGTCCTTACGCATACCATAATGGTTAGCCGGAATTAAGACCAGGGCCACTATTTCACGATTCAGTTTGGCTGATTTATTGATTTCACCAAGAGAATCGATAAACAGGTCGATTCCTTTGTTTTTGAATTCATAACGACCACTGGTAGCAACCAATAATGGATTATCTCCGAGTTTTTTGCCCAGTAAGGCTTCGGCAACCTGGATTATTTTATTTCTGGCATTTTCCCTTTTTTCTGTAAACAATGGCTCTTCCGGAACAAAAGTATCCTCAAATCCGTTTGGTGTTACGAAATCAATCGGTTTTTGTAGAAAATGCTTGCATTCCCTGGCAGTAATTTCGCTTACGGTGGTAAAGGCATCAGCTTGCTGAGCTGATAATTTCTCTAAAGATTGTTTTGAAAGAACATTGAATTCCTTGGCAATAACATCGGTATTAAAATTTTCAAGATTTTTATAAAGTGGACGATTATTACCTGCAAGCGAACGACCGAGAACTGTTGCATGAGTAGTAAAAATAGTTGCCACCTGCGGAAGCTTTTCTCTCAGATAAAGAATTCCTCCACCGGTCATCCACTCATGGAACTGGGCTACTACACTATCATCTTCGGTAAGGTTAAACTGTACAAAACTTTCAATCAGACTGCCCGCAGCATAACCAAAAAGCGCAGGTTCTATATAATCCCATTGTCCTGATATTGAATCCAGTTTATACTTTTCCCACAATTTACTGAAGATGTCGTCTTTATGTTGAAACATATTGGAAAAATCAATCAGAACGGCTATAGGACTTCCATTAATATTCCAGCGGCCAATTTTAATCCGGAAACCTTCCGAAGTGGCATATTGTTTCCACGCACTATAGATTTGCGGATCTTCTGTAAATTCCGGATTCTCTCCTTCCAGTCGCACAATGTCGGGTCCTATGAGAATATAGTTACTATCCAGATCTTTTAAAAGACTTGTTGCCTTGGTAGCTATAACTGTGTGTATTCCTCCTACCTTATTACAAACTTCCCAGCTTACCTCAAACAGATAATCCGGCTTTTTTAATTTTCTCTCCATATCAGATTTTGATTAATCAAAACAACGTTCTAATCCTTGCTATAAGGGTATAATTAAAAATAAACAGTAGAATATGCTTTAAGTTCTATCTCTTCGCTAATTTTTAATTAGATGATTTTTTCGATTTTGCCTTTGTTGATATTCCAACTGTTTTTTTAGATATCGTCTTTTTTTCATTTTTTACCGGGGAAGTTTTTACTCTTTTTTCAGCAACGCTTCCATCCTGGATTTTGATTGAAGATTTTCCTCCGGATTTTTTTGAACTTTTTGGAGCGGTTTTACTTCCTGCGGCAGATTTTACTTTTCCCGGTTTTACTTTTGCCAGATCTTTTTTTAATTTCTCGATGATCTTATCCTTTTCTTCAATGATCCCCGAAAGGTTGGAAATTTCATGATCTTTACCGGATACAGGTACAGAGGCATTTAAGCGGATAATAAAATCGCTCAGTATATTCATATAATTAATATATGCATCGTATGGTGAGTCGTACGGATTAAAATAAGAATGCACTTCACCATCGGAAAAGAATTTAGTGCTCATATAATAAAAATGATCACTTGCCTGCAGGTACTTCCAGTCCTTGAGAATCTTTTGATCCTGGCATTGAACGATCTTGGGATACAAATCATACAGTTTGTTAAATGCATCTTCCTGCAGCTCGTTTCCCAGCCATGCAGTGAGATCACGCTCCTCGTCGGCCCATGATATGGGATTAGGAACATTAATTGCTGCGACCGGTTGCAGATTGGCAGCTACTTCTGAAGGTGTGCTGAAAGTGTATTTTGTCTTCTTAAACACATTTTTTGGAAATGCTTTTAGAAACTCAAAAATTCCCGTTTCTTTCCATTGATGCTCTCCAAAAGTTTCATAGTCCATGAACAGGTTAATGGTTTCTTCTTTTTTATCGATTAAATTCAGCCAGTTAACAAATTTTTCCGAAGTTAATGGAAATTCCGACCATCCTTTATTTGAAAAACGAAATGCAATATCGTCACTCAGTTTGAAATTTTTTAGTAAAATTTTCAATTGCGGACTCCGGGCATTATAGTATAAATAATTCGGACTTTTCCAGCCCAGAATCAGCTTGGCCCCTTCGGTAAGCATTGCTTTATATCCCATATCCGCTACCATGGCCCCGATATCGTCGGAATATACCAATTCGGTATTACGGAATACACTGGGTCTTTGTCCAAACAAAGATTCTATTTGATTGGCGTGTTCTTCAACCTGCTTCTTAAATTCTTCCTGATTTTTAAGTGCTACCAGTGAATGGGAATAGGTTTCGGATAAAAATTCCACGCTTCCGGTTTTGCTGAGCTCAACAAAACTATCCAGCACATCCGGGGCGTATAATTTCATTTGGTCAATAGCCAGCCCGGTAATTGAAAAGGCTACCTTAAACTGGCTACCATATTCCTTAATGATATCCATTAATATTTTATTAGCCGGGAGGTAAGATTTGTCCGCTACTTTTCGCATGATTGATTCGTTCAGATAATCATCGTAATAGTAATGACTATTGCCTATGTCGAAAAAACGATATCTTCTGGCCCGGAAGGGTTGATGAACCTGGAAATATAAACAAATGGTTTTCATGATGTATTGAGTATAACTTATTTATAAAAGTGAGTTATAGATTTCTTTGGTCCTGGCTGCAGTATTTTCCCATTTAAGGTTATCAACTTCCTGTTTTCCGTAAAGCCGGAACATATGCTGCAGGCCCTGATAGTTCAGAATACCGTAAATGGCATCTGCCATCGCCTCAATATCCCAGAAATTGATTTTAACCGCATATTTTAAAATTTCAGAAACTCCTGATTGTTTGGAAATGATTACCGGAACATTGGATTGCATAGCCTCAAGCGGTGAGATGCCAAATGGTTCAGAAACTGAAGGCATAACATATACGTCACTTAACGCGAACATATCTTTGACGTCATCTCCTGTTAAGAATCCGGTAAAATGGAAACGATCGCCCATACGTAAATGTGCTACCTGATTAATAATTTTATTGAGCATATCACCACTGCCTGCCATTACAAATCGTACGTTCTTCATTTTTTTAAGTACCATACTGGCAGCTTCCACAAAATATTCTGGGCCTTTCTGTAATGTAACCCGGCCTAAGAAAGTTACGATTTTATCAGTTATTCCTTTTGATATCTTAAGTTCTTCCCTGCTGTCAAGCGGCTCCACTGCATTATATACCGTCACCACTTTATCGGGTGGAATTCCGTATTTTTCAATAATGGTATTCCGTGTAAGATTGCTTACAGCTATGATCTTATCAGCCATTTCCATTCCCTGTTTTTCAATATCGAAAACAACAGGATTAACACTGCCTCCGCTACGATCGAAATCAGTGGCATGAACATGAATAACCAATGGCTTTCCCGATGCCATTTTAGCAGCGATTCCTGCCGGATATGTTAACCAGTCGTGTGCATGTATGATATCAAAATCGTTAGTGGTAGCAATAATGGAAGCGATATATGCATAATTGGCAATTTCCTGAAATAAATTACTGCCATACCCTCCCTGAAACTCAATTTTTCCATGGTAAGGGGTATATATATATTTATTTTCACCTTTTATATCCTTGTTTGACAACTTCTCATATTCTTCCGGACTGGTATAGGGTACCAATTTGGAACTTACTTCCAGAAATTTTATTTTTTTTAGAAAATTTTTAAAATCTACTACCCGTTCTTTCACATGGATATCGCCGGCACCAATAATTCTAATATTTTTCTGATCTTCATCACCATATGCTTTTGGTACTACAAATAAAATATCTACTCCGCCCAATGCGTAGAGACCTTTTGTTATTCCATAACATGCAGTTCCTAATCCTCCTGAAATATGTGGGGGAAACTCCCACCCGAACATTAATGTTTTCATATGGTACACATTTCTTTTTAAATTTTGTTCCGTTTCATTTATTCCTCCTGTGGTAAATCTTCCACCATTTTCTGAATTGATAACAGGGCTGCGACACTCCATGCCTGGGAAATGGCTCCTCTTGGATGATGAGGTGGATTACCATCATAAATTTCCGATATGGTGCCTATGCCATGTTCATTCATCACCGGTTCGAAATCGGCAATTATTTTTTTTATCAGAGGCAGACCCGATTTGTTATAAAGTTTCAGATAACCTTTGCAAAAATGTTCGAGTAGCCAGGGCCATACGGTTCCCTGGTGATATGCATTATCTCTTTTTTCCTGGTTGCCATCATAAATTCCTTCATAATCTTCATGATTCGGAGAAAGTGTTCTTAATCCGCGTGGTGTTAACAAATCACGTTTTACCACCTCGAGGATCAGTTTTTTTATCTCGTCGGTTACCGGACTGTAATCGAGTGATACGGCAATTACCTGGTTAGGCCTGATCGCCCAGTCTTTTTTATCATTATCAACGTAATCGGCCAGGTATCCTTTTTGAGGATCCCAGAAAATTTGCATGAACGAATTTCTGATCAGTTCCGGCAAATCTTTCCATGAATCGATAAACTTCTTGTCCTTTGCTTTTTTTGCCAGCTCAAGGGTAAATTCAATTGCATTGTACCACAAGGCGTTTATCTCAACCGGGTACCCCATGCGTGGAGTAGCAGGTTTCCCGTTAACAACTGCATCCATCCAGGTTAGTGCTTTCCCTGGTTCACCCGCATATATCAATCCGTTTTCATGCATCTTGATATTAAAATGTGTGCCTTCCCTGTAATTTACCAGTATTTCTTTCATGGCTTTTCCGTAGGTTTTCCAAACTGTTTCAGGAGAGCCTGTTGCCTTTGCATATTCCTGCAATGTCCAGAAAAACCATAAAGGTGCATCTACTGAATTATATGCCGGATTATCATCAGATCCCATATTCGGGAAGAGTCCGTTTTTCAACTTTCCGACCATTGTGTCAAGAACATTTTTACATAAAGCATGGTCTCCAACGCTTAAGGTCAAGCCCGGGAGTGCAATGAAAGTATCGCGTCCCCAACTGCCAAACCAATGGAAACCGGCTATCACATCTGTTTTCCCTTCTTTTTTAACAAAAAACTGCTGGGCCGAATTCATCAGGCAATTTTTAAAACTGTCCCGGGGAACGCGTTTACTCAATTCATTTGTGAATTTTCTTTTCAGGTTATCCGGATTTGCTAATGTTGTCGATGCGGAAAAGATGATGCTGTCTCCTTTTCGGGCATTTATTAAAAAGAAACCGGGGACAAACAAGTCTTCCTTATAATCGTACCCTCGCTTTTGTTCTTCAATATATTCAATATTATAATACCAGTCAGGGGTCTGAACAAATTCAGGTTTTTTCGAGAGTTGCATGTGCAGGTAAGGATAACCATCGTATAATTTCGATTTAATGCCGTTGGCGATTAATTTAACTTTGGTATTAGCGTGCATGTTAGCTTTGCTTAATGTATGCATATTCCTGAAAGCTAAAAAAGGAGTTAATTTCAATTTTACCGGCTTGTCGGCCTCATTAATAGTATACTTCACAAGTATTTGCTGTTCCTTCTCCACCAGCAGCCTTTCGCGAGTAAGTAAAACCCCTCCGACTCTGTAAACAATTTTAGGGATAATATCAGCCTGAAAATCGCGAATGTATTTATGTCCTTTCGGAATGTATAAATCACCCTGATACTTATGGATTCCCAGGTTGAAATCGCTTCCATCCTGTATGATCGAAACATCCAGGTTTGACAATAACACATGCCTGTCACCGTCGAGATGATACATAGGACAAACCAACATTCCGTGATACTTTCGTGTATTGCATCCGATAAGGGTAGTGGAAGCATACGAACCAGCACGATTACTCCTTAGTATTTCCTTGTTCAAAGAATATTCAAGGTTAATTAGCTGTGATTTATCAAACTCTAAATAGCTCATTTAACTAAAAATTAATGACATATATTCATTCTACAAGTTATTAAAATTAAGCCTAACTACATGCATTTTCCAATAAAATTTTAATAAGTAAAGATGATAATTTTAAATTAATTAAAATTTCAATAAAATGCTTTAACTTATTAATTTTTTGTTAATTATTGTTAAATGCAAAATTTCAAAGAGAGCATTAATTAGATGCTTTAAAATATGCTAACCATCATTTACTGACTTTTGTTCAAAAACTATTGAAGATATTATTTCGATTTATAATTAATTATGAAATGAAAAAGCATCAAGATAAGACTCATTAAAAAATTTCGAGACAAACTAGTTATTTTCCGGCTGTTATTATCGGGCAAAAACAATATTTTGTTAGCAGAAATGTTATTGGAAATATATTGAATAAGTTATATTTGAATTTTTGTTTATAATATGAGAAGAATAGCTTTATACATTTCGTTGATATTGTTTATTTTAACCGGCTGCGGAAAAAATAAACACGATTTTACAATCAAAGGCAATATAAAAGATGCTCCACAGGTGAAAGTTATCCTTGCGAAACTCACTACAAAAGAGATGATAATTGTGGATTCTGTAAAGGCAGATAAAAAAGGTAATTTCAAAATTACCGGTGAAATAAATAGTCCTGGATTTTATATATTAAGAACAGACAAGAGCAGGTATATCAATCTTATTCTTCATCCTGGAGATCGCATTGATCTAACAACCAGTCTTGAAAATTTCGATACAGAATATTATGTGGAAGGCAGCCGTGATTCCCGTCTTGTGCAGGAACTTATAAAAAAACAGAACAAAACGCTGGAACAAATAACGACACTAAGCAATCAATACGAAGAAAGTAAAAGTCATCCGGAAACTTATCCCGAAAATAAAAAAAGGATTGATAGTGCTTATAATAAACTGGTAGCTCAATACAAAGATTATTCCACAGATTTTATTCATAAAAACCCGCGATCTCTGGCAAGTCTGATGGCGCTTTATCAGCAATTGGGATTGCATACTTCCGTATTTAATCCGGTGGGAGATATTACTATTTTCAATTTTGTTGATTCGAACCTCACTGTCAGGTATCCTGATGTTGAAGCTGTTAAAAGTTTGAATAAAGAGGTGGTGGATATAAAAGAGCGGCTTACGTATAAGAATATTGAAAAAAATAAATTCGCAGTAGGGTCAACAGCTCCTGAAATAGCATTGCCTGATACAAGTGGAAATGTTATTCAGCTTTCTTCGTTACATGGTAAATATGTTTTGTTGAATTTCTGGGCATCGTGGAGCGGGCCATGCAAAAAGGAGAATAACATTTTAAAACAGATTTATGATAAGTATTATAAACGCGGGTTTACCATTTACCAGGTTTCTTTAGATCAGGATAGAAATTCATGGGTAAATGCCATAAAACATGAAAATTTACCCTGGATAAATGTAAGTGATCTGAAGTACTGGAATTCTGTAGTGGTGCCTTTATATAACTTATATAACCTGCCTGAAAATCTTCTGCTCGACAAGACAGGAAAAATTATTGCCAGAGATATCAGGGGCAATGAGATTGAAAATCAGGTCAAGGAAATATTTCACAATAAATAAGTAATGAGAAAAATAATTGTATTAATTGGTTTTTTGGGAATTGTTGCCTGTAACAGAACAGATAGAATTTCTATAAAAGGAAAGTTTTCAGACAGCAGGAACGAGAGTCTTTACTTTGAGGAAATGAATTTGTTAAATGTTAAAATGTTAGACTCACTCCGCATGAAAAAGAATGGCAGATTTAATTTCCGGTTAAAAACCAGACAACCTAGATTTTATCAGTTAAAACTTTCAAATAATCAGTATATTAATCTTTTATTAAATCCGGGTGACAAAGTCAGAATTTATGGAGATGGACAAGATCTTTTAAATACAGCCCGGATTGAAGGATCCGATGAGTCATTCAGAATTCTTGAACTTAACAAAAGGTTAGCGGCTACCATAAATAAACTGGATTCTATAACTGCCGTTTATGAATCCTACGCTAATAAAGCAGGAAATGATTCCTTACTTTCCAAATTAAATAAAGAATATGTGAATACACTTGATCAGCATCGTCAATATACCATAAAATTTATTTTACAGGACCAGGGTTCACTGGCTAACATTATGGCCTTGTACCAGGAATTAAAACCCGGCACATACCTTTTAAGCAGAATCCGGGACCTGCAATTTTTTAAAATCGTAACCGATTCGCTGAAAAAAAGTTATCCGAATAATACTACAGTGAAAATTCTTGAGGAGGATTTCTATAAACGATACGCGCAATATCAGCAACAGAAGATTTTGAAAATGGCAAAAGATGTGAATTACGGTTTACCATCCATAACATTACCAGATCTAAAAGGTGACTCAGTTTCTTTGTCATCGCTAAAAGGTAAATATGTATTATTGAGCTTCTGGGCTTCTTGGGATGCGAATAGTGTCAAACAAAATCTCCTGTTAAAGGATGTATACAAAGTCTATCATAAAAAGGGATTTGAAATTTACCTGGTATCATTTGACAAATCTTATGATAACTGGAAAAAAGAGGTGCATTTCGATCAATTACCCTGGATTAACGTTTGCGACAGTACCTACCCGGCTTCCCGCGTGGCCCAGGGATATAATGTACAAAATATCCCGATGAATTATTTAATTAACAAAGAACAGGACGATATATTGGGAAAAAATTTAACGGTTGATGAATTGCAACAGAAATTAGCCGATTTGTATAATTAATACTGCACTTCATTTGGACAAACAACATAAGATTTACTTTATTTCCGATGTGCACCTGGGGCTTTATCCTCCTGAAAAAAGTGCGGAAAGAGAAAAGGTACTGGTTAGCTGGCTCGATTCTATTAAAGAAGATGCTACAGAACTTTATCTGATGGGGGATATTTTCGACTTCTGGCATGAATATAAAAGGGTTGCGCCTAGAGGATTTACACGTTTCCTGGGGAAAATTGCCGAACTATCTGATAAGGGTATAATTCTTCATTTTTTTACAGGTAATCATGATGTATGGGTATACGATTACCTTGCGAAGGAGATCGGGTTAACAGTATACAGAAAACCTGTTGTCAGGGAAATTAACGGTATCCGGTTTTTCCTCGCTCATGGCGATGGGCTTGGAAAGGGGGAATTCAGTTATAAAATACTGAAAAGTATTTTCACTAATAGAATTCTACAGTGGATGTTTGCACGACTTCATCCTAACTTTGCGGTTGGTTTTGGGCTTAAATGGTCAAAAAGCAGTCGTTATGCCAAAGGGATAGTGGCAGAACCTTATAATGGTGACGAGAAAGAACTACAGGTGGTATTTGCCAAAGAAAAAATTAAAACAGAACATTTCGATTATTTTATTTTCGGACATCGTCACGCGCCATTCGATATTAAAATTGCACCGACAAGCAGGGTAATTAACCTGGGTGACTGGATCAATAATTTTACCTATGGGGTATTCGATGGCCGGCAATTCCAGCTTAAATCCATTTATCCGGAAAACGAGAATAACATTTACAGAAGATAAAACATCGTTAAACAGTTTTAATACTTTTGAAATGAAAAAAGGGACTTTGCTTATCAACAAAGTCCCTTTTTCAATTATTTAATGGAATATTATTTATGCTCCGAATATCCCGAAAGTAACAGTTAATCCAGCCATTACAACCGATACCATCGACATCAGTTTAATAAGAATATTAAGTGACGGTCCGGAAGTATCTTTAAACGGATCACCAACAGTGTCACCAACTACTCCGGCTTTATGAGCATCGCTTCCTTTTCCACCGTAATTACCTTTTTCGATGTATTTTTTGGCATTATCCCATGCACCACCGGCATTGTTCAACATACTGGCCAGTGTAAATCCGGCTGTAAGACCTCCGGCCAATAATCCGATTACACCTGAAACACCGAACAACACACCAACTAATACAGGAACGGCAATAGCTAATAATGAAGGCACAAGCATCTCACGTTGCGCTCCTTTGGTAGATATAGCCACACATTTTGCATATTCGGGTTTTGCAGTGCCTTCCATAATTCCGGGGATTTCTCTAAATTGTCTTCTCACTTCGTCTACCATTGAACCGGCGGCACGCCCAACAGCTTTCATGGTCATGGCGCAGAAAACAAAGGCCATCATGGCACCAATAAACATACCTCCGAGCAACAGCGGATTGAAAATGGATAAATCATATGCATCTACAAAATCTTTTATTCCTGCTGATGCAATATGTACCGCTTTTTGTCCTTCGTGAAGAAGAGGAATATTATCATTGTAAAAAAGAACATCTCCTACCTGTTTAATTCCGGGTCCGGCTATTCTGCTTATCCACAAACGGATTTCTTCCATATACGCGGCAAGAAGGGCCATAGCTGTTAATGCGGCTGAACCTATGGCGAAACCTTTACCTGTAGCGGCAGTTGTATTACCCAACATATCTAGTGCATCGGTACGTTCACGGACTTCTTTTGGCAGGTGCGACATTTCAGCATTACCACCGGCATTATCAGCAATGGGACCAAAAGCATCAGTAGCAAGTGTAATACCTAAAGTGGAAAGCATTCCTACAGCAGCAAATCCAATACCGTAAACTCCCATGGGGAAATTATGAAAACCTCCTGCAAAGCCGAAAGCTGCAATTATACCGAATACAATGGTTACGACAGGAATCCAGGTCGAAAACATACCGATAGCAATTCCCTCAATAATGGTAGTGGCAGGTCCCTGTTGTGCCTGCTTGGCTATGCCCTTAGTCGGTTTGTATTCATCCGAGGTAAAATATTCTGTACCCTGACCGATAATTACTCCTGAAACCAGACCGGCAACTACTGAACCATAAACACCCCAGGTTATCCAGCCAGCATAAGCCATTATTGCCAGTGCAATAAGTATCAGCAGAGAACTTCCTCCCGTACCCAGCAATAAAGCATTTAACAGGTTTTTTTGTGTAGCCGATTCCTTAGTGCGAACCATAAATATGCCTGCAATAGAAAGTAAAATACCTATAGCAGCCACGAGCATAGGAGCAATAACGGCAGTAACCTGATTTACTCCGGTAAGTCCGGGTAATGCAGCTCCCAGGGCGGCAGTTGCAAGGATCGATCCTGCATACGATTCGTACAAGTCAGCACCCATACCGGCAACATCACCTACATTATCTCCAACATTATCTGCTATGGTAGCGGGATTTCTCGGATCGTCCTCAGGGATACCAGCTTCTACTTTTCCAACCAGGTCGGCTCCCACATCGGCAGCTTTGGTGAAAATACCACCACCCACACGGGCGAAGAGCGCCTGGGTGGAAGCTCCCATACCAAAAGTAAGCATCGTAGCAGTAACTTCAATCAATTCCTGATGTTCAGTAGTTCCTGCATGAACAAATGTCAATCCCAGGAAATGAAGGCCGGTTTGCATATGTTCTGCAGTATATACCAGCTTTGTGAGAATGAGATACCAAATACTTATATCAAGCAATCCGAAACCAACTACTATTAATCCCATTACGGCACCACTCCGGAATGCAATTTTCAACCCCTGGTTAAGGGAATGAGAGGCCCCCTGGGCGGTTCTTGCCGAAGCATTTGTAGCAGTTTTCATTCCCAGGTATCCACACAGGCCTGAGAAGAAACCTCCGGTGAGGAAAGCTACCGGCACAAATGGATTCTGAATCTTGAAATAAGCAAGAATAGTTAACAAAATAAGAATTACAACAAACACCATTGCCACAACCCTGTATTGTCGGGTTATATATGCCATAGCACCCTCCCTTACATGTTGTGCAATTTCCTTCATCTTGTCGTTACCTTCCGGGTTTTTCATCATATTATTATAAAAATAATAAGCAAATACCAACGCAAGGATTGCAATAATTGGAATTAACCAGAATAAACTATTTACCATTTTAAATAAATTTAAGTTTTTACTATGTTTTATGTTTTTAAATCGCTGGAAAGAAGTATCTTACAAAAAAAACTTCCCTTAATTTAGAAATAAGTTGCAAATATAATTATTTTGATTAGTTGACAATAATCATGGATTTTAATTCCATCTTTCTCAATGCTTACATTTGAATGTTGCACGTTTTCTGGTTATTATATCAAGTTAATTTACTGATGTTTGACAGGAAGAGAAAAATCTATTTTGTTTCATTCTAAATTAATGAAATCTTCAGGATTATTCAAGAGCATCGTAAAATATCTTAAACGGACGTTAAATGCAAGCTGTTGGCACTTTCAATTTAACATAAAATACGACAAATTTGCAACAAAATATAAGTAGTGAACTTAATAGTTACTTTGCGGTATATTTATCTCTCAGTTAGTGAATAAACATGTTGGGGATATAACTTATGTAAGTTTTCATTTATGATTTCAAGAGCTTCAGGGATAGACTCTGTATGATAAAGCTGTTGCCTTAAATGGGCTGCCCCCTGAAACTGATTCAGATAGATCTTAAAATATCTTTTCAGCAAATTAAAATTTTTGGTCGGCCCCCAGGTTTTTGAAAACAATTCGATATGCTTACGAAGCATCTCCGGGTTATTTACCGGTAAAGATCTGTCAGGTCCGAATACATTAATATTTTTGAATATCGCCCGTCCCATCATTATTCCGTCTGTAAAATATTTCCCGCATTTCAACAAGGCTTCCTGATAACTTCCGACATCTCCGTTACCAATAATCCGAGTATCAGGATTGATATTATTTTTCAATTGCACGGCTTTAGTAATTTCCTGCCAGTTTACTTCTCCATCCGACATCATTTTTTGTGTCCGTCCGTGAATAGTGATGGCCGCCGGTTTATAATGCAGCAAATGTGATATCCATTCTTCCGTTTGTATTTGGTTGAATCCCAGTCTGGTTTTTACACTCACCGGAAGTGAGGTGCCCTCTTTTGTTGCCTGAATAATTTCGCCGGCTATATCCGGATAATTGATCAATGCGCTGCAGGCACTGTTTTTTACGATTTTCTTTACCGGGCAACCCATATTAATGTCGATACCATCGAACCTGTATTTTTCTGAAATATACCTGGCGGTCCTGTAAAACTTTTCAGGATCGGAGCCCCATATCTGGACAACTATTTTCACTTTTTTATGGTCAAGCAGCCTTCTTTCGGAATCATTGATAAATAAGCGGTGGGCTACTTTGTCTCTTCCACGTGGATCAAGCAATCCATCTACCGAAGTAAATTCAGTAAATACCACATGCAGGTAACCGGGTTCGGACCCCTCCAGTACAATCTCCCTGAACACCGTGTCAGTCACATCCTCCATAGGAGCCAATAAAATAAAAGGTACAGGTAGCTTTTTCCAGAAATTAAGTTCGTCCATCAATCAATAACTTCATTTTAAAATTTTTACTATTCAGGTTTCAGTTCCTGAAATGATCTTCCTGTTTTGCAAGTATCGTACCCGCATACTGTTCTGTCCGTATCTTTTCACTGATATCCCGGCGCAGGCGACTTTTAAATATCTTACTTTCTGCATATTTTTCATGTCGCAATTGCCTGTATTTTTTTTGCTCCTCTTTTGGCAGTGCGATTATCTCTTTACAATCTGCCGAGCAACAGCCGTCATAACGTTCTTTGCATTCATCGCACTGGATGAACAGCAGGTGACAATCGTCGTTGGCACAATTGGTATGTGTGTCGCTGGGTTTTCCACACTGATGACAGCGACTGATTACCTGGCCGTCAATTGTTTCTCCCAACCGGTTGTCAAATACAAAATTCTTACCTATAAATTTCGAAGGCAGCTTTTCTTTGGCTATCAGCCGGGCATATTCGATAATACCTCCGTGCAACTGGTATACATTTTCAAATCCCCGGTGTTTCAGGTAAGCGCTGGCTTTCTCGCACCGGATGCCGCCGGTACAATACAATAAAATTCGCCTGTGATCTTTTTTATCCAGTTTGCCGGCCACATCGATAATGGCTTCCCTGAATGTATCAACATCGGGACAGTAGGCATTCACGAACCGGCCTATCTCACTTTCGTAATGGTTACGCATGTCTATAACCACCGTGTCCGGATCGTCTGTCAGTTGGTGAAATTCAAGAGCGGTAAGATGCGTGCCAACATCAGTTACATCGTATTCTCCCTCATCCAGTCCGTCGGCAACAATTTTTGGCCGCACTTTTATCGTTAGTTTATAAAAAGATTTACCATCATCTTCCACAGCAAATTTTACCGGCATATTTTCCATCCCCGGAAATTCTTCCAGTTCGGCAAGAAACCGGGCAAAGTGGTGTTCCGGTACACTCATCTGGGCATTGATCCCTTCCCGGGCAATGTATATGCGTCCGAAACAGTTTAATTCCGACCAGGCAATAAATAATTTATCCCGAAATTCCTGCGGTTCCGGAATTCTGAAGTACCTGTAAAAGGAAATGGTTTTGCGGGTAAAAGGTTCTGCAGTACAACCTTTGTATTGCTTCTTCCCGGCTTAATTTATTATATAATTCCATTGAGTATCTTTTCTGCAAAAATACTGATTGGCAGCACATTAAAACTGGATTGGAATGGTTTGGAAGATATTTGAAGAGAATTTTATAAAAAGCTCGTTGTAAGATAGTTGCAATTGATACTATTTAAAATGATATGGTTTGTTACGATTCTGATTTATTTTTTATTAGTTCTCTCAATCTATGTAATTCAGATCTACCAGTTTAATCCATTGTTAAAATAATAAAAACGGGGTTATCTGCTTCTTTAGACAGATAACCCCCATTTATATTAAAAGAAATGTAATTTTAAAATATTTATCCCACTACTACAAGGGTTAACTCATAGTTACCGCCGGGTTCGCCATCTTCATCACCATCCAGAGGCATGCCGTCCGTATCTTTCACTGCTCCCTGTCCGCTATCGGTACCCACTACCACAAATTTAAAATTACAGTCGGTACTGAAACTGCACCAGGTACTGATAGGATCAGTCGTGGTAAAAACAGCCGTATTATTGGTCGATTCGTAAGAAACGCTGCCTGAAACAATGTTTGTGCCACTTTTGATGTAAATGGTCTGCCCGCCCAGCAATGTATTTAAATCAATCGGGCGGTTAAAGATAACGCTGATCTTTACATGGTTCTGGCCATCTAAAGTAAAAGTGGGTTGTCCGGCAGAATTATAACTATTCTGATCAGGCGTGGTAATCACCAATGGAGAATTAGGTTTTGCATCTATCGTTACAGCAACAGATCTGTTGTTGGAGTTATCCAGAGAAACCAACGAAAATGTAAACAGTGTACCGTTAGGCAGTCCGTTTATTTTCACACCCTGGGCGCCCTTGGGTACAGTAAAAGGATTATATGATCCTGGTGTAACAGTGATTTCGATATCTGCAAAATCGGCATCAGGCGGATCCGTCCATTTAAGAATTACCGAACTGTCGCCAGCTTCAGCGGTTAAATCCGTAACCAAACCCGGAGGTGTAGTATCTTCACTCTTTTTGCAGGAAAAAACAAAAATAAGTGCAACTAGTAATATAACTAGTGGCGATCGGAAAGTAAGCTGTATTTTTTGCATATTATTTTGGTTTAGTTTAGATATGTGTAATTTATAAAATTTAACTATTGGATGCTATAAAAACGTACTTTTTTAAAGTAATCATAGAAAATTATGGTTAGCACAGGCATTTAAGGCCAAGCATGAAATAACGAAGCGTCTCCCGGATATGACAAATTCCTTTTGATTTTCTCATACATTTTAATAAATTTCGGAACTTGTTAAAAGATGAACTAAAATTAATGCTATGGTAAAAAGAATTTTAAAAATTATTGGTCTAACAATTGTTTTAATACTAACTGGTCTTTTTCTCTCAAATGTTTACTATGCCCATAAATTAAGGAATAAGTTTACAGGGAAACATTTTTCTGCCTCTGAGATCAAAGAAACCGAATTTGTTAAAGAACTGGAGGTGGCGTTTGCCAACAAAGTCTGGTCTGGCTTTGACACGATTCATATTCCTCTTATACTTTATAATGATAGCATGGCATTTATGACCGGGTTTAATTATCAACCTGAAGGATGGATAGCCTTAGAATCTGAAGAAAATGGAGTGACCGGTCCCATTTACCTAAAACAGGCTATAAACCCACAGGCTTTCGCTGTGCAGGTTGATAGTGTTTGGGTGGCAAGTCTTGGTACAATAAATCAAATGAACCGAAGTATGTTTTGGGGATTAAGAAGTGAAATGCCCGCGCTTATGGGATCAGTTTTCCCGTTTTTTCTCATACAGGTGAGGGAAGACATGCACATTACCGGTATCTTTCACGAAATATTCCATGCCTTTCAGGCAACACAAAATGAACAGAAGTTTTTAAATGCTGATAATTCAAATGTCAATTTAAAGAATTATCCTTATGGCAACAGGGCTTTTTCAAGTGCATGGGACAAAGAAGGAAAATTCCTGTTAAGCGCCTTGGAATCTTCCGATAAATCGATAATGACAGCATATATAGATAGTTTTCTTGTTGTCAGAGAAATGCGGCGGGAACAAAGTCGGATTACTCCTGAATTAATTCAGACCGAAAAAGAACTTGAATGGCTTGAAGGATTGGCAAAATATGCAGAATATGAGAGTTATAAATTGGCAGTAAACATGGAGAGCCCTTATAAATTCAAGGAGAAAAATGCTTACTGGCAGCGGGAACTTCAACAACGTTTAAAAAAATTGGGTACAATCGATCGGGATAACCGTTTTTATGGCAGTGGAGTTGCGCAGGCTATCTTATTGGATCGTCTCAATCCGGACTGGAAAAAGAGTATTATGAATGAGGGAATTTATCAGGAAGATTTATTGAGAAAATATTCAGAAAAGGTTGAATTAATTAATCTGTAAATCTTATCCGGTAGTCCCCATAGCATTGGCTATGGCATTGATGCATCGCAAAAGGCTCAATAATGATTTTTCCGCTTTGGCATCTTCTCCGTTTTTTTGTTCATTTCGCCAGGTGCGTAACAGGTTAATTTGTGTCTGGTGCAGCATATTCAGTGCTTCGGCCCTGAGGATGGTGGAATAGTAATGATTTTTTCGGCGCTCGCTGATAGGTCTTCCCAATAATTCTGCGAGCATTTTACGCGTGCGGCCCAGTTCACTGAGAAGCAGGTTAAGGATAGTTACACGGGTTTCTTTATCTTCCACAAGTGTGGCGTATTCTTTCATAATGGACTCATCGGTAGCAGCCAGGCTGGTATCGATATTTGTAAGTACATAACGAACAAAAGCATCTTTCGGCACCAGCGCTTTCAGTTGTTCAAATTTATCAGGAGCCCTGTTCATCATATTTTCGAGTGTAGTACCCACTCCGTACCAGCTTGTAAGATTAAACCGCGACTGGCTCCAGCTGAATACCCAGGGAATAGCCCTTAGGTCATTTAGCGTCCGCTTGCCTGTACGTCGTGCTGGTCTCGAACCGATACGGCTCGATTCAATGGCATCGATGGGTGTAGCCTGTTCGAAAAATTTTATAAAATGTTCGTTTTGTGTCAAATCATTAAAAACTTTCATACTTTCACAGGCCATGTAATCGAACATTTTTTCTGCCGGATGCAGATGGTGAGCAGTATGCTGATGCAACAAGGTATTGGCAGCAGTACCGGATACCAGCAATTCGAGATTATACGCCGCGTTGATTTTATTGGCATATTTCCTTTCAATCGTTTCGCCCTGCTCGGTTATCCGCATCTGGCCGTTAATGGAACCATGCGGCAGGGTTTTGATAAACCAATGGACCGGTCCGGCACCGCGGCTGATGGTTCCGCCTTTCCCATGAAAGAAGCGGATAACAATGTTGTGTTTTTTCCCTATTTCTGCCAGTTTCGACTGGGCATAATAAAGGTACCACGAACTGGCAAGTATCCCTCCGTCTTTGTTACTGTCGCTGTAGCCGATCATTACATCCTGAATCAGTTCTTTTGACTGGTTTTGTTCCTTTATGTACAGGAGGGTGTTTTGTGTAATAGGGTGACTTAAAAAAGCATCCAGAATTTTAGGACTCGCTATCAGATCCTCTATCGTTTCAAACAGGGGGACTACCTGTAGTTTACTGGCCAGTCCTGATCCGTATTGCAATGTGAGTCCGGCCTCCCGCGCCAGCAGGTAAACCATCAGCAAATCAGACAGACTCCGGGTCATGCTGACAATTAATGAACCGATGGCTGTACTTTTGTAATGACGAATATGCATTTC
Source organism: uncultured Bacteroidales bacterium (assembly GCA_963748095.1). Lineage (GTDB taxonomy): Bacteria > Bacteroidota > Bacteroidia > Bacteroidales > UBA10428 > CAVVIO01. The sequence goes on along the minus strand of CAVVIO010000009.1, from coordinate 177,336 downwards.
GAGTACTGCATAATAATCCAATACATTTCGGGCTTCAGCGGGCAAATTTTCCCATCTCCGGATAAACGGCCTGTTCAGCAGTAATTCCTCGTTCATAAAATCCAGCTTCTGACTTTCATTATACCCGGCAAATAATTCACCTGTACCTGTTGAAGCATTTAGCAGTTGAATAAACGCTTTCTCGTGGTATTTGCTGTTTTGCCTGATATCGAGGTGCGCCAGGTGAAACCCGAAAATTTCCGTTATCCGGATAGCATTTACTACATCGTTATTGGCAAGTACACCGGCGCCGTATTCAATAAGCGATTTACGCAATAATTCAAGGTCGTCGATTAGCTGATTAGAATACCGGTAACTCCAGGGTTGGTCCCTGATCTCAAACACATCTTCGTCTCCTGCTGCTTCTGGTAGTTTTGCAATTAGTAAGTTTACATACAGAGTGTACACTTCGTGCCTGAATTTTTTCAATATGGATTCACTTTTATGACCTAGTTCAGTCACAATTTCCTTTATCCTTTTGTGTATGTTTGGATCAGCTGTGTCCAAATCGAGATACAGGCTGAAACTCTTTGAAAGACGGGTTAGTTCTTTTTTCAAAAGAATAAATGCATTCAGGCGTAACTTTCGAAGTGTATAAGCAGTGACTTCAGGGGTTACCAGCGGATGTCCGTCCCTGTCGCCTCCTACCCAATTACCAAATGAGATATGAGGTAAACGGTCGGGACCAGTAAGCAATGCCGGGTCGAATCCAAGCGACTGCCATGCCTGTACCAGTCTGCGGTCAAGAATAGGAATGACTTCATAAAATACATTTACCAGGTAATGGATGATGTTTTCCAGTTCTGTCTTTACGTTTGGTTTTTCGATAAAGATCTCACCGATGTACCAGAGGCGGTGTAATATTAGTTTTATATCGCGGCGAATTTCATCTTGTTCCGTTTGAGTGTACATTTTATTTTCACGCTTCACGATCTGAAGATACAGGTTCCGGTAATGCTCGAGTACAACAGGTCGTTTTGCTTCGGTAGGATGGGCCGTAAGCACAGGTTCAATATGAACGTCTCCCATCCTGGCTGCAATTTCGCTTTCCGTAATTCCAGCTTCGCGCAGTATCGATAAATTATTAGCCCATAAACCGTTTACTGATGACAAGGATGAATGATCCTCTCTTTGTCTGCGATTTTGAACTGCCCCGTTTACTTCGACAAGGTTTAGCAGCTGAAAACAGATGGAATACAAATGAAGATGTTTTGCTGATATTTCCGATACAGGAAATGGCTTTACCGGATTGATCCATGGAATATAAGAGGCTAACTCATCTTCCCCGTTTTCTTCAAGTACCTCTTTAAAACAATGCAGTAAAAAATCTAAATCTTCATATGGTTTTCCTAATTTTTCTTTTACCAGTTCAAAAACCTGCATATTAAAATATTTGAGATTATAGTATTCTGTTTCAAAATAATAAAACGCAATTAAGGTATAATTGTTTATTGTGCTGATAATCGATCATTAATTTACTACTTTTTTACAGATCGAATCCCATTAAAATTTTTGTGGAATTTTACATTGAATAAAAATTCAATCAATAAATATGCCGTGTAACAAAGAATCGAATCAAAGGGTCCCGTGATACTTTTGGACGATTCGGTTCAATTTGCCGAAAAAGCAATAGTTTCAGGCGTTGATGTTAAGTTAGGGGTTGATGAAGAAATGTATCATTGTTCCCCCATACGGCAACCTGTTTAAAGAGTCGAAATTGGCGATGGAGGAAATATGCCGGCGCATGAATTTTAAAATGAAGAATTTAAATTTCCACCACAATTTTGCCCTGTGTTTTTCCGGTTTCTATTTGCCGGTGGGCTTCCGGAAGGTCGCTAAATTTGTATATTCCGGAAACATGTGATTTAATTTTTTCTTCTTTCATCAAACTGGCAATCTGTTCCATGTCAGCACCGTTTGATCTTACCATCAGCCGGTGCACGGTTAATTCTTTTTCCTTGACTATAGCCGCAATTTCTCCCTCGAAGTTGGATTTGATGCTGATTACCCGACCCCTTTTTCTGACAGCATTTAACGAACGGATCAGATGATCTCCGGCAATGGAATCAAGAACAATATCGGCATCTTTTATTTTATCTTCAAATTTTACGGAAGTATAATCAATACATTCGTCTGCGCCAAGTTTAAGTACGAAATCCTGTTTTGCTGATGAAGCGGTTCCGATTACATAGGCCCCGAAGTATTTGGCGATTTGTACCGCAAAATGCCCGACTCCTCCTCCTGCAGCATGTATCAGTGCTTTGTCTCCTTCTTTGATCTTTCCGTAAGTTACCAGTGCCTGCCATGCAGTCAGCGCTGCCAGATCGGATGCTGCTGCTTCGGCATGACTGATATTTTCAGGTTTTAAAGCCAGATGATCTTCGGGTGCAGCTACATATTCGGCGTAAGCTTTTCCGTATCCGGCAAAATTCACCATTCCAAATACTTCGTCCCCTTTTTTAAATTTGGTTGCAGCACTTCCTGTTTCCGTTACAATCCCTGAGATATCCCATCCGAGGATAATATTTTCTTCGTTCCCATTCAAATGCAATATGTTTTTTAAAGCCATCTCATTGCTGCGCACAATAGCATCGACCGGATTAATACCAATGGCTTTTACCTTTACCAGTACTTCCTTATCCTTTAAGGTAGGGACAGGTAGTTCTTTTAAAATAAGGTTCTCCGGACTTCCTGCCTGTTTTAAAACAATTGCTTTCATAATATATAGATATTTAAAATTGTACTTATCAATAAAGATTTAAGAGCCTGTCTACATAAATGCGATTTATTACTCTTTACATCTTATGTAGACACGAACAAAAATTTTGTTCTCTTTGTTCTTAGATCATTCAATCTATTTCTGACATCTGAAGAATTATATTATTATAAGTGTAATTCTTGAAATCATGAAAAAAATCAAAATAATTTAACATTTTTTTAGAATAGATAATGCAATATGCACAGTTGCGATCAAGTTATATTAGCAACCTGTCTGAAACGAACCGGAATAGCTGTAAATAAATACTGATGCAGTTTTCAGGGGTTTCATACAGGGACACAGATAATAGTAGTAATTATTAAAATTAATTCGTATGAAAAGGAAAGTCGTATTAATTTCTGTAGCTATTGTTTTCAGTGTGTTGATGTGGCAATGCTCTAAAGACGGTAATTCAGTTAATCCCGTTAATAACCTTAATCTTAAGGAATCGCTTAACAGCGGGGTTGAAAAGGTAAATCAGGCCATTAGCGCTATCCAGCAAACGCAGGGATACCAGGTTTTGATGATAAGCGGTAACAATACTAAATCTACTGCTGATAGTATTAATTTTCAGGATAGTATAACTTTTAATGATGTAAAAGGAGTATATGAATTTCAGCCTATGCAAATGGGCTACGATTTTGGTCATAGAGCTTACAGGCTTTTCCAAAAGACCGGCGACTCTACTTTATTTGTTGTTAAACTTCCCCAGGAACTGGCATTTCATCCTTACAGGTTACGTGCCATTGATCTTACCGACACTACTTTAACTAACAATTTTGTAATCACAGCTTCCGATTATCATTATTATTTCACGAATGGATTTTTATACGATTACAAATTAATGGCAGGGATCGAAATAGATTCCGCGAATATAGGAGGGCTCGACATACAGTCATCACGATATTCTGCATCTGACTATAATTATTCTTCAAAGTACACATTCAGTAATGGTTATAGTATAACTGCCGGTTTAACATCGGGAGATACTGTAAATTCCAGTTTCTCCCTGTCGAACGATACAACCACCCTTTTAAAGGAATCGGTTGATTATGTTCCAACATCCAATTCCTGGCACCGCGAAAGGAATTATACACTTACCATAGGTAATGTGGAAATCAGAAAATATTCAGAAACTGATTCCATACAGGTTTATCTGAATGGGGTTCTTCAGAATAATGCTTCCATTCAGTTTGTTGATTCGGCCGATAGTACGGGAGAAAATTCCATTTGCCATCATAACCGCGATATTCAAATTACTTTCGACGACGGAACAACAACTACCTTCTCCGCATTGATTGGCCCTTCGCTCGATGCCTTAAGTGGCCTGGCAAACTCTATGCATAATATTTATTTTGCATCGAACCTGGTTGATTATATAGCATGGGATATTTATAATAATTCGAATTAATCTTGTTTTTCTATTTTCATTTGTATGTTCTTTAATAATTAACAAACCAGAAGAGTCCCGGATCATTCCGGGATTTTTTTGTTAGGTTTTACTGATTGGAATATTAAAGAATTAATGTTAAAGTTTTTTAAAATTTAATTTATAAGAAGCAATTAAAAGCTGATTTGAAAAAATTATTGTTTTTGTTTTGTACTTTTGATATTCTCTGAAAGGAGAAAATGATTTAATAATAAATAAGACAGTGAATGACAAATGCATATGACCAATTATAATTCATGTGAAATATAAGTTCATCTTTAAAAAAAATGAAAATGAAAATAATAATTAAATTCAGCCTGCTTTTTCTGATCTCAGGTTTTATCCTGTCATCCTGCGGGCAATCTGCCAAACAATCGGCAACAGGTACACAATCAGGATTACAGGATCGTATCCTGAAAAAGAACTTTGAAAAAGTAATTGACGGGAAACAAGTCAGTCTGTATTATTTGAATAATAAAAACGGGGCAGAAGCAGCCATTACCAACTACGGGGGGAGGTTAGTTGCTCTTGAAGTACCGGACGATTCATTAAAACCGGTTGATGTTGTAATTGGATACAGCAGTATTGATGATTATTTAAATTACCCCGAGAATTTTTTCGGCGCTCTGATAGGACGATATGGCAACCGGATAGCAAATGGCAAATTTAAACTTGATGGTAAAGAATATCAGTTAGCTACAAACGATGGTAAAAACTCGTTGCATGGTGGTATAAAAGGATTTAATAAAAGAGTATGGAATGCTGTGCAGCCAAATGACTCAACCTTACAGTTAAGTTATACATCTGAAGATATGGAGGAAGGTTATCCCGGCCAGTTGAAAGTGGAAGTAACCTATACCCTGACCCATGATAATGCACTTAAAATTGAGTACAATGCCGTTACTGATAAAAAAACAGTTGTAAACCTTACCAATCATGCTTATTTTAACCTGGGAGGCGAAGGCAGCGGAAACATTTATAAAGAGGTGATGATGATTAATGCAGATTACTTTACTCCTATAGATTCGACATTAATCCCAACAGGTGAGTTAAGATCTGTAAAAGGTACCCCTTTCGATTTTACAACCCCCACACCTATTGGCGAAAGGATAGGCGCTGATAATCTTCAGATTAAATACGGGAAAGGTTATGATCATAATTTTGTATTAAACCCGGATACAACCAAGACATTGAACCTGGCAGCCCGTGTTTACGATCCCGGTACAGGCATCGAAATGACTGTATTAACTGATCAGCCGGGAATACAATTTTATTCCGGAAATTTTTTAACAGGTAATGATAAGGGAAAGAATGGCAAGCCGCATGAATATCGTTCTGCATTTTGCCTTGAAACCCAGCATTTCCCCGATTCTCCGAATCACGCAAATTTCCCATCAACAGTGCTGAATCCTGGAGATAAGTATCATAGTGAGACAATCTATAAATTTTCAGTATTGAAGAATCCCGGTGAATAATGCCACTGTTGCAAAAATAACTTAAAACAAAGAGGGTGTTAAAAAGATCAACTTTTTAACACCCTCTTTTTATAATATCTCAAATTCAACTATGATTTGGTATCCGAACGGCAGGTTGTCATTTCTCAGAAAATTTCAATACCTAAATCAATTACATAGAAATCTTACTCATTCAACTGCGATTTGGCCACACTTTCTTCATTAATTCTGTTTCGTAGCGCCCGTACATAATCATCTGCCTGTTTTTCGCGGTAATCGGTATACGATTTTGAAGCCCAGTCGAGTGCCTGGTTCATATCGCCAAGTACTTCGTATGCTACTGCAATGTTCAGGCACAAACGCCCTCTTTGTTTCCTTTTTTTAGTTTCCTGCAAGGCTTCTTTCCACGATTCAATCGCCCCGTTCCAATCAGCAACTTCCGATTTACGTACTCCTTCCCGTAATTTTTTGTTTCTTTTTGGCTTATCATAAAAATAACGGGTAACATGGTAATAGACGGGACATATCCGTTCTGCGTAAATTTGTCCGGCAGCATAACTTACCTGGTTGATGGCATCTGTTTTTGCCAGCAGTCCTCTTGCCACATCGGTTACCGAATTTATCTGATTGTTGAAATTCATCTTGTGGGAGAATTTAAACTCATCGGCAATGGTTCGCGTTGCCGGGTCGTACAAACGAAACCCGATATTAACGGTAGCTACTCCGCCAACAGAAACGCCAACGGGTAAAAGCCGGTCGTGATCAACTCTCGGGGTTAATTTCCCTCCTGCTGTAATGATGAAGTCCGAATCGAAACTTTCGATGGAAATTACAGCGTCAGCTCCGTATTTTTTACATAACTGATCAATTATATCCCATGATAACGGTTCCGGGAACAGCGTTCCTGTAGTACTTCCCTGGAACTTTTCAGTGGTTCTCACTATTTTGAATCTGGGTGTATTCATCACCGTATTAATAACCCCTTCCATCGATTGTTCCACTGCCTGCTCATCCTGGTGCATAGCTTCTCCCGTAAGAATTTCTTCTTTTTTGTTTTTCTTTATATCAGTTGGTAAAGTACGATCTATGACAATAAGTGTCTGAATATGCTGAGGTACGGTAAGTTCTGCCGGTCGCACCAATGTAAGGGTAACCCTGGCAAAGGATGAAAATAATAAGTAGGCAGCTAATAAAGCTGTAATTTTAAAAACTTTTTTCATAACAATTTAATTTTAGTAAATCTGCTTATTGTTTGTTTCTCATAAAACCGTTTACGATTAATTATCAGCGTATACGTTGTTTCTTAACTAAACGTTCTTTCTTTCTTGAATTCATAAATCGTACCAAATCGTGAAAGTCTTTTTTTATACTTATTAATTGAAGTTATATATTGTCATCCGGTTTTGTTTAATTAACAATAAATGAATCTGTTTCATTTACCTTGTTTTTTTCTGGTTTAATTTTAAAGGATTAAAAAGTTATACTCTTTTGTGATCAATTTGTGATATTTAGTGTTTAATTTTCAGCATTTAAAAACCATTTTATGGATAAAGTACTCATCATAGAAGACGATAAGGATATTTCCGGCCTCATCTCTATCCATGTGGCTGATCTGGGATATGAAACCGATGTTGCCTACGATGGCAAGGAGGGCCTGTTAAAAGCCATGAATGGCGAATACAAAATTATTATTCTCGACATCCGGCTTCCGCTAATGGATGGCTTTGAAATATGTAAAAAGATGAGGATGGAAAAGATCCATACGCCTGTGTTGATGGTTACATCCAAATCGGAAGAGATCGATAAAGTGTTGGGATTGGAAATAGGTGCCGATGATTATATTACCAAACCATTCAGTATACGGGAACTTATCGCACGTATCAAAGCGATAATAAGAAGGAACGAAATGGTAAAATCCGCCGATAATGAGGAGGAAGACAGGGAGATAAAGTATGATGGTCTCTATATTAATGTGAGTTTAAGAGTTGTGGAGGTCCACGACCGGCGAATCGAACTTTCGCCGAAAGAATTCGACCTGCTGGTATTGCTGGCATCTAATCCGGGCAAAACCTATACACGCATGCAGCTTCTTAACAAAGTGTGGGGTTATGAATTCGAAGGTTTCGAACATACGGTAAACTCGCACATTAACAGGCTACGTTCAAAAATTGAACAAAACATGAATAAACCTGAATTTATACTTACTACTTGGGGAGTGGGGTACAAATTCAGAGAAGAATAATAATCCGGGCATTGCATTAATCAGGAAAAAATGAATAATAAGAGGAACAAAATTTTCAGCAGGCTTTACTGGCAGGTATCAGCTATATTTATCCTGGTACTGGTTGTTTTTACAGCCATCACATTGTACATTGCCGTAAGGGCAGCCAGGAGCTATTCAGTGGAAGTTAACCAGAAACTGAACAGGGAACTGGCCAAAAATACAGTAGATGTCATCAAACCCGAATTTAAAAACGGTACCGTTAATAAGGGCGCCATTGAGGATATCGTTCATTCCATGATGGTGATCAATCCAAGCGTAGAAGTATATTTACTCGATCCTCAGGGAAAGATATTGAGTTATGTGGCCCCTGAGAAAGTGGTAAAACTTAAAAATGTATCACTGCCACCAATTCAGAAGTTCCTGGAGGATACTACACAGGGGATTATTTATGGCGACGATCCGCGCAACCCGGGAGAGGAAAAGATATTTTCGGCCGCCCGGGTGACCGAGAACGGCAGACTTACAGGTTATATATATATTGTACTTGCCAGCCAGGAATATGTGTCGGCTGCACAAACCGTATTGGGAAGTTATATACTGGGGATTTCCATCCGTTCAATCATCGTCATCCTTATCGTTTCGGCACTGGTAGGATTACTGTCTATCTGGTTTATTACCAAAAAACTAAACCGGATCATAAACGGGATACAACAGTTCCATGTTGGGAACCTCAAAGCCCGCATACCTGTGAAGAACGAAGATGAACTCGACCGGATAGGGCTTGTATTTAACGATATGGCCGATACCATCGAGAAAAATATTGAAGAACTGAAAGGAATTGATGAATTACGGAAAGAACTGATAAGCAACGTATCCCACGATCTTCGTACACCGGTGGCTTCTATACAGGGATACGCAGAAACATTGTTGCTGAAAGAAAATACGCTTAAGAAAGAGGAGCAGCATAAATACCTCGAAATCATTTACTCCAGTTGTGAACGGCTGAAAAAGCTGGTAAGCGAACTTTTCGAACTTTCGAAGCTGCAGACCAACCAGGTAAAACTGAATCCCGAACCCTTCTCTATTGCAGAACTGGTAAACGATGTGGCAAACAAATACCGGATCATTTCCCAGAAAAAGGGAATCAGTATCAACACCATGATCTCGAAGGAACTGCCCGTGGTACAGGCCGACATTTCTCTTATCGACCGTGTATTACAGAATCTTATCGATAATGCCATTAAGTTTTGTAAAGAAGGGGATTATATTAATATCGAAATCGATACCAAAAGCCCTGAAAATGTAACCGTAAGAATTGCCGACTCAGGCGAGGGAATCAAACAGGAAGAGTTGTCGCATATTTTTGAACGATATTATAAGGGCAATAAGTATAATGACAGTACGGGACTGGGACTGGCGATTGTTAAAAAGATAATCGATCTGCACCGATCGGAAATCAATGTAACCAGCCTGCCCGGAAAAGGAACATCGTTTTATTTTAGCCTTCCGGTAGCAAAACTGGCCTGAAAATTGTTATATAAACTTTAAGTGTTCCAAAAACAGATAATACATTTATCATCAAGTAATTACATTGTCCCCCAGAATGTCATGGGTTTAATATACAAGCCGGCGTTGTTTGAATGCCGGCTTGGTTTTTAATGGGCTTTTTAAAGTTTATTTCAGAAAAATCGCTGAAAAAAGAAAAATGAACCGGGAAAGAAAAAAATATGTAATTTAATACGTTTGAATTTTGTACCTGAAAATATTAAAAATTTCTGAGGCAAGAGAGTTTCCCATGAGGAAACACACTTTCTATGAAGAAGTTTCTAAATAAAGAGTTTATAGTGTCATCTATCTATGATTATAATATTTTTCTTTTCCAAAATTCATTATATATTTATTAACTATTGCAGTAAATGTAATTGAAGATTTAACCTTATGAGACTAAGAATAAGCATTATTCTGATAGTTTGTTTATTGTATTTAATATCTGTTGCCCAGGCACAACCTTTACCATACGAAAACGACACATTGCCCGACTGGGAAAACCCGCAAATAACAGGGATCAATAAGGAAGATCCACATGCGACCCTATTCATGGCTGATGAAAAATACAGCAATCCGGAAGTTGTTTCTTTAAATGGTGTCTGGAAATTCAAGTGGTCACCCGATCCGCAATCGAGACCGGAAAATTTTTATGCATCCGGTTATTTAACGGAAGATAGGAATGATATCGTTGTCCCCGGTGACTGGCAAACAGAAGGTTTTGGAATACTCTGAAAAGAACTAACTATATAATTTAAACCACTGACTATGAAAAAAATAGCAATTTTTACCACAATTTTATTTTTGCTCACTTCAACAGCATGTAAAAGGAAACCTGCAAATAAAATGGCATGGTGGCATGAAGCTCGTTTTGGGATGTTTATCCACTGGGGAATATATTCGGTACCTGCCGGGGTTTATCATGGAAAGGAAGTCCCGGGCATAGGTGAATGGATTATGAGTAATGCGAAAATACCGGTTGCTGAATATAAAAAATACGCCAGTCAGTTTAATCCGGTCGATTTTGATGCGGACAAATGGGTGAAACTGGCTAAAGATGCCGGGATGAGGTATATTGTCATTACCTCGAAACACCATGACGGCTTTGCCATGTTCAAATCAGTTGATCCTTTTAATGTGGTGGATGCAACTCCATATAAGAAGGATATTATTAAAGCAATTGCCGCTGCATGCAAGAAATACGGAATGCATTTCGGATTGTATTATTCGCAAGCACAGGACTGGACCCATCCGGGAGGCGCTGCCTGCAACGGACATTGGGACCCGGCCCAGAATGGTAGTTTTGACGACTACCTCACAAATGTGGCCATCCCCCAGGTAAAAGAAATATTGTCAAAATATCATCCGGAAATACTCTGGTGGGACACACCCTGTGAAATGGACAGTACACGTGCCGCCCGGTTTTTACCTTTAATCGAGAAATATCCGAACCTGATCATTAACAATCGTCTGGGTGGCGGCGTAGGTGGTGATTTTGAAACACCCGAACAAACCATTCCGGCAACAGGTATCCCTGGAAAGAACTGGGAATCGTGTATGACAATGAATGATACCTGGGGTTTCAAAGTCGACGACCACAACTGGAAAAGTACCAAAACCCTGGTGCGTAACCTTATCGATATTGCTTCCAAAGGAGGTAACTACCTGCTGAATGTTGGACCCACTTCAAAGGGCGTTATACCGGAAGCTTCAGTAGAACGCTTACATGCAATCGGCGCCTGGATGAAAACCAACGGAGAAGCTATTTACGGAGTATCTGCCAATCCGTTTAAAAAACTCGGTTGGGGGCGTTGTACCCAAAAGACTATTGGTGATAAAGTGTTGTTGTATTTTCATATTTTCAATTTTCCGGATAACGATACACTTACTATTCCCGGTTTAAGCGGAAAGATTTTTAAGGCATACCCGCTCTCCGATAAAAGCAGGAACCTGAATATTATCTCCAATGGAAATAACCCTGAAATAGATCTTTCCGGAGTGAACCCCGACAGCCTGGCAACAGTGATTGCTGTTGAGGTTTCAAAAAATATGAAAGTGTACAATGCTCCCGACATTGAAGCTGCATATGATATTTTCAACGATACGGCCGAATTCAGGATTACCACGGACATTGACAATGCCGTGATTCATTACACAACAGACGGTTCCATGCCGACAGAAAAATCACCTGTTGCAAAGGGACTAAACAAAGTAAGTATTCCCGGTTCTTTTACCCTGAAGGCCTTTTGTTTTATCGACGGTAAAGCAGTGAGTGGTCTAGCCGAACATTATTTCACCAAAGAAACGCCAATCCCATCCGTTACTGTAAAAAAGGTTGAACCGGGTCTGCACTATACCTATTATGAAGGGCAATGGGACAATCTTCCTGATTTTAAAAAACTGAAGATTGCCGGGAAAGGTGTTTGCAAACAACCCGGAATTACTTTAAAAAAGAGAGATACCGATTATGGATTTGTTTTTACAGGTTACCTGGATGTTCCGGAAACAGGAGTATATCGTTTACAGCTTGCCAGTGATGACGGTTCCCTGCTTCGTATATCCGGAAAGACCCTGCTTAACGACGGCCTGCATGGCATGATAACAAAAACACTCGATGTAGCTCTGGAAAAAGGACTTCACCCTGTTGAACTGGAATTTTTCCAGGCAAGCGGCGGTGACGGCCTTACATTGGACTGGAAATACGGCAATAATGATGTTTCGCCCATTCCCAAAGAAAACTGGGTATACTAATTTTGAAATAAATAATGAAAAACCCCGTAATTTTAAGAAATGATAAAATTAACCTTAAAAATAGTTACATGCCTTGTACTTGGCCTGTTGATAAATATTAACCTGAACGGTCAAAAAACGTTGACGATTAACGTAAGTAATCCAGGAGCTACCATACAACCCACCATGTGGGGAGTCTTTTTCGAAGACATCAACTTTGCAGCCGACGGCGGTATTTATGCCGAACTGGTAAAAAACCGTTCATTTCAGTTTTACTGGCCTTTAATGGGGTGGGAAACTGTAAACGAAAACAAGGCAGATGGAAACATACAGGTATATAACAGTGAAGATTTTACGGTAAATCCCCGTTACATCCGTATTAGCAACCATACCGCCGGCACCTCTTTCGGCCTTCGTAATGAAGGTTTTCGCGGCATGGGAATCCGAAAAGGAGAACAGTATAATATCCGTATCAGGGCAAAAGCGCTTAATGGCGAGCCTGTAGAAGTACGTTGCGAATTACTCGATTCCGCTAAAAATAATATTGGAAGCAGTTCGGTAAAAGTCAATAATGCCGGATGGACCTTTTATGAAACTTCAATAACAGCTTCCGAAACCAATCCTAAAGCCAGCCTCAATTTACTGATTGTTGGTAAAGGTGATGCCGACTTCAATTTCATATCAATGTTTCCCGAACATACCTGGAAAAACCGTAAGAACGGCCTTCGTGCCGATCTGGTACAAATGCTGGCCGACCTGCATCCGGGATTCATGCGTTTTCCGGGTGGTTGCATTGTTGAAGGACATGAATTATCGACACGATACAGATGGAAAAATACCATCGGCCTGCCCGAAAACAGAAAAGTTCAGATAAACAGGTGGAACCAGGAATTCAAGCATCGGGAGGCGCCGGATTATTTTCAATCATTCGGTTTGGGATTTTACGAATACTTTTTACTGGCAGAGGATATCGGAGCCGAGCCTGTTCCTATCCTGAATTGCGGGATGGCTTGCCAGTATAATACCTGCGAACTGGTGCCGCTCAATCAACTCGGGCCTTACATTCAGGATGCGCTTGATCTGATTGAATTTGCTAACGGCGATTCAACTACGCAATGGGGAAAAATTCGTGCTTCAATGGGACACCCCGGACCTTTCAACCTGAAATTTTTGGGAATTGGCAACGAACAGTGGGGCAGTCAGTATGTCGAACGGTATAAGATATTTGCAAAGGCCATCAGGGAAAAGTATCCTGATATTCAGCTGATCAGCGGTTCTGGGCCAAGTCCTTCCGATGAACGTTTTCATTACTTATGGTCTGAAATGAAGAACATGGATGCCAATTTGGTTGATGAGCATTATTACATGGGATCCCGACTGGTTCTTTTGCCAATGCACGGACGATATGATAATTATGACCGGAAAGGGCCTGCTGTTTTTGCCGGGGAGTATGCTTCGCACACGCAATGGCGACAATTATCCCTACTTCACGTAACAACTGGCTGAGCGCCCTTTCTGAAGCCGCTTTTATGACCGGCCTCGAACGTAATGCCGATATCGTGCATCTGAGTTCGTATGCACCTTTATTTGCCAATATAGATGCCTGGCAATGGAATCCCGACCTTATATGGTTCAACAGCCTTAAAGTGCAATGGCTACGCCCAATTATTATGTGCAAAAGATGTTCTCGACACATAAAGGAACCGAAGTGGTTCCTGTTACCCTCAGCGGCGAGACCGTTCATGGCCAGGACAGCCTGTATGCCAGTACAACCTTGGATGAGAAAACGGGAAAGCTGTATATAAAACTGGTAAATGCTTCGGCTACCGGTATGCCGGTTGATTTAAAACTCAAAGGCAGTGGGTTTGCGGGGAATTCTGCAATTATCAACACCCTTCACTCCGATGATCTTTCGGCGTATAACACGCTTGAAGATCCGGATAATATTAAAATTATGCGATCAACAGTGAAAGTAAAAAAGAATGAACTGAAAACAGTGATCGGCGCACGTACCTTTCTGGTGATCGAAGCAACACTGAAATAATTGTTTAATACCTTAAAACCTTGAAGGTTTTCAAAACCTTCAGGGTTTATATTTAAAATTTTATTAGTATGCCTGTAAAATATAAAGTTACTGAAAAAACCCAGCCGGGTATAGTCGGAGGTGGCAAGAGAAAGTTTTATGCATTACCGGTAATTAGCGGGGATTTGATCCTTGACAGAATGATAAAAAGAATTGAAAAGATATCTTCTTTAAGCGGTGGTGATATTCATGCGGCCTTATACGAATTGACGGATATCGCTATTGAAGGCCTGGCCGAAGGGTACATTGTCCACATGGGCGAACTGGGTAATTTCCGGATAAGCCTGAATTCCGAAGGAAAGGATAGTCCGGATGAAGTTACAGCTGCAGCCATTAAAAAGTTTAGCATTATCTATACACCGGGACCGCGGTTTAAAGAAATGCTTAAAAATGTGAAATTGCAAAAGGTATGATTTTATAATTCCAAGTTACGGTAAATTTATTTCCACAGCAGGAAAATATATTTTCCACGTTAGGAAATTTTATTTCCTAAGCTTCGTAATTTCCACGTTAGGAAATATTTCGGCTGTAACATTCGGTATATTAAGATAACGGGTTAACCTTGTATTCCGGTTTACGCAAAAACCACGGACCGCATCGACATGGAGCTGAACTCGAAACCTTCATTAAAGAACTCAAACCCGTCTTTTTCATCTTTCAGCCCTAGCACATAAAGCAAGGGCAGGAAATGATCGTACGTGGGATGTGCCAGCCGGGCCAGGCTGCCGAGATTCTGAAAATCGATGATGGCGCGGTTGTTCCCGGTTTCTATCCAATGTGCTATTTTTTTATCGAATTCCAGGTTCCAGTCATAGGGTTCCGAATTCATACGCATAGCCTGCAGGTTGTGTACAATATTACCGCTGCCGATAATAAGCACGCCATTGTCACGGAGTTTTTTTAACTGTTTTGCCAGTTCGAAATGGTACCACATGGGCCGGTTATAATCGATGCTTAACTGGATTGCCGGTATATCGGCCAGCGGGAACATGCGCAGCAGCACACTCCACGTACCATGATCGAGCCCCCAGTCATAATCAGGCTCAACAGGATGGCTGGTAGCCAGGCGTTGCGTTTCTTCCGCCAGCCATACCGAGCCGGGAGCAGGATATTGCTGCATGTAAAGTTCGTCGGGGAAACCTTCGAAATCATGAATGGTTTTTGGTTTTTTCATAACCGTGACCTTCGTTCCCCGGGTAATCCAGTGGGCAGAGATTGATAAAATGGCATCCGGCCGGGGTAATTTTTCTCCCAGTTCTTTCCAGCTACGGCTGTACTGATTATTTTCGATCGCATTCATAGGGCTCCCATGCCCGATAAAAAGAAGAGGCATCCGGGAAGTTTCCTTCCGGTTGCTTTTAATATCCTGTAAGATTTTTAGTTCCATGCTTAATAGGAAATTATCCTATAAGAATTAATAATGATTTGAATAAACTATCATCCAATCATTTCACTTATTCTATCAATAGGCTAAAGTAAACCTTTTGTGGATATGTTCCGGATTTTCAATTTCGTTCATGAGTGCCACGGCAAAATCTTCCATGGAAATAGTGCTATTTCCCTTTTCATCGGTAACCAGTTGTCCTTTACCCAAACGAAATTTTCCGGTGCGTTCTCCGGCGATTATCATAGCCGCAGGACTCATATAGGTCCAGTCAAGATCATTTATTTTCTGATAAATTCTCAATGCTTCCCGATGTGCCAGGGCTCCTCCTTTCCAGGCTTCCGGGAATTCAGGCGTATCGACGAGCTGTACTCCCGGGGCTACTTCGAGGCTTCCGGCGCCTCCTACAACCAGCAGGCGTTTAATTCCGGCCTGTCTCATTGCTTCGATAATGCTGTGGGTAGTAGTTATCACATTGTGCGGATCTTCTCCCGCGCCGGGGCCGTATGCACTGATTACCGCATCTTGTTGCATTATAACTTCTTTCAGCAAAGAAGTATTTAATATATCCAGACTGACCCATTTCAAACGATCATGCTTTACATCCTGTTTTACGGGATTACGCGATATAGCAGTGACACGGTGACCACGATCAATGGCTTCCCTGAGTATTCGATGACCAATATTTCCGCTGCCTCCGATTAATGCAATTTTCATGATTTTCTGGTTTTTAAATCTCTACTATTAAAAACCAATAAGTACAAATTTTGTTAACAGGAACATGCAGTTTTTAATGGCGGTTAGTTGCCGATTTTATTGTAATATTGTAAAACAGATGATCATAATGTATATTAAAAAATGATAAGTACCTCAGAAACAACTCTTGAACAACTTGCATTGCATTATATAGGTAATAAAAACCGGGAAGAGACATTGTTATTGTCCGATACGGCTATTACTCCTGACGAACAATTGCAAAAGATTATCCTAACCTATTTTCTTACTCCTTTTAAATGGGATGAGTTTTATAACCTGTTTCACGAAGAGAGCCTTGATCTGAATGAAGTTTATGCCGCAGTTACCGGAATATTTGATGATCCGGACAGTCTGCCCGAACAAAGTAAACTCCTTGCGCGGCACTTATATGAACAAACCAATCATCCGAATATTAAAGAGGGTGAATTTTATGTTGCCTTTTTTAAGGATGTTTTAATAGAAGATGAACTGGTAAGTGCAGTGGGATTGTTTAAATCGGAACACAGGGACACCTACCTGAAAATTAATGAGAACAACGGCAACCTGTTTATTAACCACGATGAAGGTATTGATATAAACAAACTGGATAAAGGGTGCCTGATCTTCAATACGGAAAAGGAAAAGGGCTACCTGACAGCAATTGTGGATAATATAAACAAAAGGGAAGAGGCAGTATACTGGAGGGAAAATTTTTTGAACGTAATTCCCAGGAATGATAATTACAACCAGACAAAAAATGCACTGAACCTGTGCAGGGAATATGTAACCCGGCAATTACCGTCAGAATTTGAAGTTAACAAAGCAGATCAGGCCGATTTGTTGAACCGTTCGGTAAATTATTTTAAAGAAAAAGAAACTTTTAATTTCGACGAATTTTCGGAAGAGATATTGCAACAGCCTGAAGCGATCCAATCCTTTAAAGACTTTAAAACCACTTATCAGGAGGAATACGCGTTTCCGGAGAACAATGAATTTTCTATTTCGGCACCGGCAGTAAAAAAGCAACAAAAAGTGTTTAAGAGTGTTATTAAGCTTGATAAAAATTTTCATGTTTATGTTCACGGGAACAAACAATGGATTGAAAAAGGGTTCGACGAGGCTGCCGGGATGCACTATTATAAACTTTATTATAACGAGGAATCCTGAGATTGTGAATGATAACAGTCTTCATAAAGTTTTATAGCCAAATGATCACTATTCAAATATTAAAATCAGAACAAATCCGGCAACATTTAAGACTGTCTGTCCCGAAATGCTTTGTTATATTTGCACTGTATACACAAACTGATTATAACCAGCCAAATTAAACACGGATAATGTTACAGATTATTTTAAGCAGTTTTGCACTTAGTGTTATTCACGGATCGATTCCTAACCACTGGCTGCCTTTGATAGCCGTTGGCCATGCCCAGCGCTGGAAGACTAAAAAGGTGCTGTCGGGGATGCTGATAATAGGTTCGGCTCATGTATTTTCTACTATATTAATCGGGATCCTTATCGGCTGGTTCGGATACAGAATAACGGAGCACTACGGATGGGTTACCCGGATTGTTGCCCCGCTTGTTTTGATTTTGCTGGGACTGATTTATTTGATCATCCATTTCCTGGGAAAGAACCAACACCATCATTCGCATACGGGTAACATCTCTTCAAAAAACTCCGATAACTCCATTCTTCTTTCGCTGGCGATTGCCATGTTTTTTTCGCCCTGTATCGAACTCGAAGCATATTATTTCACTGCCAGTGCCTCTGGTTGGCCCGCTATTGCGCTTGTTTCAGCAATATATTTTGTTGTAACAGTAAGTACCATGATGACCCTGGTATATTTCAGCTGGAAAGGAATACAAAGATTAAACATGCACTGGCTGGAGCACAATAACAAGCTTATCATTGGGATGGTGCTTATAGTAATAGGTATTACCGGGTTTTTTATCGAATTCTGAGAGATAGAGTGATGAAATGCTTAATAAGATTAGTTTTTAAGCACAAACTCTTTCGTTACTGATTTTCCGCTCATAATTGCCCGGATATAGTACATTCCGGATGGCAATCCATTATTTTGAGCGTCCAGTTCCAGTGAATAATCCCCCCGGATCAGGTTTTTATCCAGTAACGATTTTATTTTTTTACCGCTATTGTCGAATAATTCAATAGAAACCGGTCCTGTTGTTTCCACATGATATTTTACCGTCAATTTGTCGACTACCGGGTTGGGATAGAGCATCAAAGCATTTTCATCCAATTTGGTATTTTCAACAGATAAGGCAGATTTAAGCCTGTTATTATAAGCAGCCTGATAAGAATAAGTGGAATTTGACCCGGTAGTTGCTTTTATCGAGGTCAACACCAGTAAGGGATACCTGTTATTTTCATTATACCAGCGATAGGTAATAATCTCGATATGTTGTGTGGAACTGGAAAATTCCCGGTCATAATCTTTAACCGATTTAACGCGCAACGTATTTGTTGCCACCACATTTCCCGGGAGTATGAGTTTCCCCCATGCATCGGCCTCCACTGAATAGGTGCCGTTGATTGTGGCTTTAATGCCATTGGCAGAATAAGTGCCCGTAATGTTTCCCGCGAAAGCATCTCCTGTTGTAAACGGGAACTTCATTTTCAGAAAAGGCTGATCGTATTTAATAATAACACTTTTATCCTTCGAGGCCATTCCGGTTTCTTCCATTTTATCTTTTGTAATGTTATAATAGAATGTATTGTCGAATTCCGTAAGCTGTGTATTTGAGTAGGGGAATTCCGGATTACTTCCCTGTGAGTAATGCTGATTCACCAAACCGGTAAAATCTTTAATGTCTTTCAGCTGTGAAAAGTCCCAGGTGACATTTTTGCCGCTTTCTCCCGGATCGGCATATTTGCAGATCACCATATTATTGTTTTCCACAGTGCTTATTGCGTGTGTGTTGTAGGATAATGTAATTTGCGGAAGGGCGGTGATACCTGCACATAAAATGAACACGAAAGTGAAAACAACTTTTTTCATGGCTTTTTCAGTTTAAGAGTTAAAACCTGTTTTAATTAAAACACGAATAAAGGGACAGGGCAAATACAAATAATTTAAGATCAATTACCTAATTCAGATATAAACTTGATTCGTATCAGCCTGATTTCTTCCTCGGTATATTCATCCTCACCCAATTCATTCAGAGCATCTTGTACCGATTCCGATTCAGCTTCTTCCCGGAAATAATCATAAACTTCTTCCTGATGATCCTCATCCATCACCTGGCTTATGTAGTAATCGATGTTCAGTTTTGTACCGGAATTAACGATGGCTTCAATTTCATCCAGCAGTACATGCATTTCAAGACCTTTTGCGTCGGCTATATCGTTTAGCGGAATTTTACGGTCGATACTTTGAATGATGTAAACCTTTAATCCGGATTTATTGACTACCGATTTTACTACCATATCCTGGGGCCGGATAATCTCCTTTTCTTCCACGTATTTGGCTATCAACTCTACAAACTCTTTCCCGTAACGGTTGGCCTTACCCGCGCCAACCCCTGTAATATTAAGCAGTTCTTCAATGGTAATCGGGTATTGAATAGCCATATCTTCCAGCGATGGATCCTGGAAAATCACAAACGGGGGCAGGTTTTTTTTCTTGGATATCTTTTTTCGCAGATCTTTCAGGATACTAAACAATTCATCATCACTTGTACCTGATTTCGCGCCGGAATTAATTGTATAATCATCATCGTCCGTATCGGAATAATCGTGATCCTCCGAAAGCATGATTGAAAAGGGACTGGTTAAATATTCATGGCCTCTTTCATCCAGTTTCAATATTCCATAATTTTCAATATCTTTTTGCAGTAAATGGGCCACCAGCGCCTGACGGATCACTGCTTCCCAGAATTTTTCCCCCTTTTCTTTTCCGGTACCGAAATATTCCAGTTTATCGTGTTTGTAAGATTTTACGATATTCGATTTTATACCCGACAATATTTGTGCAATATGATCAGATTTAAACTTCTCATTTACAGCAAGTATTAATTTTAAAACCTGTATTATATATTCTTTTCCTTCGAATTGTGTTTTCGGGTTCAGGCAGTTGTCGCAGTTATTGCAATTTTCCCGCATTTCTTCCCCAAAATAGTTAAGTAACAACCTGGGCCTGCAAACCGATGATTCGGCGTAAGATACCGTTTCCAGTAATAATTGTTTTCCTATTTCCTGTTCGGCTACAGGTTTTCCCTGCATGAATTTTTCCAGTTTCTGAATGTCCTTATAACTGTAAAAAGCAATACACTTGCCTTCGCCGCCATCGCGTCCGGCCCTGCCGGTTTCCTGGTAATAGCCTTCAAGGCTTTTGGGAATATCGTGATGAATTACAAAACGCACATCCGGCTTATCTATGCCCATGCCAAATGCAATGGTGGCTACAATAACATCCACTTCTTCCATCAGAAATTTATCCTGATTGGATGTACGGGTAGCAGAATCCATGCCGGCATGGTAAGGCAGCGCTTTAATACCGTTCACTTTTAGTGTTTCGGCCAGTTCTTCCACTTTCTTACGGCTCAGGCAATAGATGATCCCTGATTTTCCGGAATTGTTTTTAATATATTTGATTATCTCTTTTGTGACGCCTTTCTTTGGACGTACTTCGTAATAAAGGTTGGCCCGCCGGAATGAAGATTTAAATACATTGGCGTCGAGCATTTCCAGGTTTTTCTGTATATCGTGTTGCACCTTGGGGGTGGCAGTAGCAGTTAATGCAATCAAAGGCGCCTGTCCTATCTGGTTGATGATGGGACGTATGCGCCTGTATTCCGGACGGAAATCATGACCCCATTCCGAAATACAATGTGCCTCATCGATAGCATAAAAAGAAATTTTGACCTGTTTTAAAAACTTGATATTCTCTTCTTTTGTTAACGATTCAGGTGCTACATACAATAACCTGGTTTTCCCAACTACTACATCAGCTTTTACTTTAGTAATGGCAGATTTTGTAAGTGAAGAGTTTAAAAAATGAGCCACTCCATCATCTTCACTGAAACTGCGCATGGAATCTACCTGATTTTTCATGAGAGCAATAAGTGGCGAAATGACTATTGCCGTACCTTCCATCAATAATGACGGTAACTGATAACATAAAGATTTTCCACCCCCTGTCGGCATTAACACAAATGTATCCCTGCCAGCCATCACATTACGGATAATCAACTCCTGATTTCCCTTAAAGCTGGTAAACCCAAAATATTTTTTTAATACTTCATTCAATGAAGTATCTGTTCCTACATTCATTTCCACTAATAATAATTGCTTAAAAATCAACCAAAGGGCATAATCTATAGTAGTTTCAGCGATAGATTTTGATGCTCAAATAAGTTTACATTATATACGGGTGAATATTAAAAATGTTTTATGGTAAAATATTCCCTGCAATCTGTCTGTTTCTCCTTGTCTATTTATTTAGAATTATAAATACTTTTGTATTCTAAAATTAGAAACTTTTTTTGAATCTTCCTCAGATTTAAATGTTAAAAAATTCATAATATTTTTTTAACAGAAATCCGGGGTAATAAAAGAAAAAAACATACATTTCCTTATGGCAAAGCAAAAAAAAGCAGAAATGTCTTTTCTCGATCATCTCGAGGAACTAAGGTGGCACATTATCCGTTCGGTATTAGCCATAGTGGTTATATCAATATTGGCTTTCATCTATCATAATATTGTATTTGACAAAATTATTCTGGCACCAAAATCACCCGAATTTTTTACAAACAGGATGTTATGCAGACTGGGAGAGTTGGTGCATGTGAAAAGGTTGTGTATTAACGCGCATCCTTTCTCTTTAAAAAGCATATATATGGCAAGCCAGTTTCTGGCTCATATTAAAGTATCGATGATTGCCGGATTAATACTGGCCTTTCCTTATGTATTTTTCGAATTCTGGAGATTTATTACACCAGCGCTTTATACGGATGAAAAAAAGCATGCCAGGGGAGCTGTGTTTTATACATCGTTCCTGTTTCTTCTGGGCATATTATTTGGTTATTTTCTTATTTCTCCTTTGTCGGTTAACTTTTTAGGCAATTACCGGGTGAGTGAACAGGTAACCAATGATATCACACTGATGTCCTATATTTCAACAGTAGCTTCTGTGACACTTGCCAGCGGGATCGTTTTCGAATTACCGGTATTGGTTTATTTTCTAAGTAAAATTGGTCTCATAACTCCTGAGTTTTTAAAGAAGTACCGAAGACACTCATTTATTGTAATTCTGGCCCTTGCTGCTATTATTACTCCACCTGATATATTCAGCCAGGTATTGGTTTCAATACCTTTAGTAGTGTTGTATGAGATCAGCATTACTATTTCAAGAAGAATACAACGGGAACAGGAAAAAAAGATGGCAGGTTAATTGTATGAATGTTTTTTTAAGTCAGGAATGGATGAATATAAAAAAAACAAATTACTTTATTACATTTGTTGCAGGATGTGAATTAGTTATATTACACATAACTTAAATATGATATTAAGAGCAGAGAATCTTGTTAAGAGATACAGGTCACGCACGGTAGTTAAAAATGTATCCGTGAGCGTGGGGCAGGGAGAAATTGTTGGATTACTCGGACCGAACGGAGCTGGTAAAACAACTTCTTTTTACATGATTGTGGGACTAATCGTCCCTAATGAAGGAAAGATTTTTATGGATTCTGAAGAAATCACATCTCTGCCGGTTTATAAAAGAGCACAGAAAGGGATCGGCTACCTGGCACAGGAGGCTTCGGTGTTCAGAAAGCTTAGCGTGGAAGACAACCTGATGGCTATCCTTGAAATGTCTCATCTTTCAAAAGAAGAACAGCGGGATCGCACGGAATCTCTTTTAAGTGAATTCGGATTACAGAAAATCAGAAAAAGTATGGGCAACCAGTTATCAGGTGGGGAACGTCGGAGAACGGAGATAGCCAGGGCGCTGGCCATCGACCCCAAATTTATCCTGCTTGATGAACCCTTTGCTGGAGTAGATCCTATTGCCGTTGAGGATATACAGGATATAGTTGGAAAACTCAAACAAAAGAATATCGGTATCTTAATTACCGACCACAATGTACATGAAACCCTTACAATAACCGACAGGGCTTATCTGTTGTTTGAAGGAGAGATACTGAAATCGGGTACCGCCCGTGAACTTGCTATGGATGAGCAGGTGCGAAGGGTATATCTCGGGCAAAATTTTGAATTAAGATAATACGTTTATATTCCGACTGTATATTTCTTTTCATCCCGTGGCAGGCAGGAAAACCGAATGAAAGATTATTCTCCTCTGTTTAATCATTCCAATATTTCCTTTTTACTTCCCCTGCTTTTTATTTTAATGTATATGCAACAATCCTGTTGTCTAAAAATGTTGGAACTAACAGCATTTTTTCTCCAATCACATAACTAATATCAGCCGCATTTATTTTATTGGGTGTTGTATCTAGTAACAGGATTCTTTCTTTACCCGGGTGTACTTCATACACATGTCCCTGCCAGTCGGAAATCAGGTAATTTCCGTTCCCTTCGGGTACTAATCCGTCTATACCTCCTGTTTTTGCAATAAAATCAGTAATTTCTTTAGTAATAAGATCGATTTTGACTACCCTGTTCTGCAATCCTGCCAGTAAGTATCCGTTCTCGGCATAAAGACCATTCGGGCCATTTAGTTTATCCGATCTTACAAGTAAGGAAAGTTTCCCATCCTGGATCTGATATATAGCGCTGTCCTGCATATCCGAGACATAAACGGTTCCTTCTTTACTTACGGCTATATCATTCAAAAATTTTGCATTCGGAATATCCCAGGTTTTCACGATTTTGCCTTTAGCAATATCAATTCCGACTACCCTGTCGATATCGGAAACATAGAGCATATTGCCATATATTCCCATACCTTTCGGGGCGCTCAGACCGGTAACCCATTCCAACGTTTTAATCTTACCATCGGGGGTCACTTTGGAAATAAAACCTATATTATCTTTTGTATTGGATTCTCCTGCTATATTTGACACGTAGATTATATTGCGTTGTTTGTCGAAACATGCCGATTCTGGCACTTTCAACTCTTGCGGTGTTGCCCACTTTTTCACAAGCCTGTCAGAAATAAACGTCTTTGTGTTCTGACCAAACGTAATTGTACTGAATGTTATCAAAAGGAATAGTAAAAGGTTTACATTTTTTTTCATGGTTTTGGATTTTTGGTTCAATGATAAAGTTAGAACATTTTATGCGGATTATTCATATATAAATGTCGGATTAACAAGATTTTCGCAGCGTTTAAACAACAAAATTCTTTATTTAATTGTTTCTGATATTTATAAAAAAAAAGTATCTTTGCCAAAATTTAACCGCGGATGTGGCGTAATTGGTAGCCGCGCTAGACTTAGGATCTAGTGCCTTCGGGCGTGGGGGTTCGAGTCCCTTCATCCGCACTTGGAAAGCCGCTACCGCTTCCGGAAAATACTACCCGGTAGTTGTGGCGGCTTTTATACCGATTTATAGAAGATTTATAGAACCGGGATTAAAACGGTTGTATTTTCTGGTTACAACAATACTTTTTAAGATTTTTCAGAATCAAATAAAATTAGGGTTAAAATATTTAAAAACGAACTGATGAATATAACAAAAGAAAACCTTGACGAACTGAATGCTGTTTTGAAAGTTAAGGTGGGGAAAGAAGATTACGATGAAAAGGTCAATAATGTACTGAAGGATTACCGTAAGAAAGCGAAGATTGATGGATTTCGCCCGGGAAAGGTACCATTTGGATTAATCAATAAAATGTATCGTAAACCTGTTCTGGCAGATGAAATAAATAAACTGGTTTCTGAATCGATAACCAAATATCTTATAGATGAAAAACTGAATGTATTGGGGGAACCATTGCCACACGAAGAAGAAAAACCCTCTATTGACTGGGACAATGATACGGAATTTGAATTTGCATTTGATCTTGGACTGGCGCCCGATCTGGAATTTTCTGTTTCCAATAAAGATAAGGTTCCCTATTATCGTATTAAAATCGATGAAGAGCTTAGAAATAAATACATTGACAATTATACCTCACGGTTAGGATCATTTAAAACAGTTGATGAGGTTGTTGAAAATGAGATGATCAAAGCTGATATCGTTCAATTAAATGAAGAGGGTGATATAAAAGAAAACGGAATATCTGTCGCAGATGCTTCCATTTCTGTCGAAATGATTAAAGATGATAAGATAAAAAAGCAATTTCCCGGGAAAAAGGTTGGAGATATTGTCAATGTTGATTTAAAAAAGGCATTCCCCAGCGATGCAGAACTTACCTCGATGCTAAAAATTGAAAAGGAACAGGTAAATGAGGTAACCGGTGAATTTCAGGTCACAATTAAGAGTATTTCAAAATATGAGAAAGCTGAAATTAACCAGGAACTTTGGGACAAGCTTTATGGTGAAGGTCAGGTGAAAACGAAGGAAGAATTCACCCAAAAAATTGATGAAGAAATAAGGATAAATCTGGAAAGAGACAGTGAATATCGCTTCCGACTGGATGTCAAAGAAACAGTGGTTAAAAAATTTAAAAAGGACCTTCCGAAAGAATTTCTGATAAGGTGGTTGCTGGAAGTAAATGATGGAAAATTCACCCGTGATGAAATAGAGAAGGATTATGATCATTTTGAAGAGGACCTGAAATGGCAAATGATCAGGGACAAACTTATTCAGGAAAACGAAATCAAAGTCTCCGATGAAGAAGTGCTCGACGCAGCTAAAGAATTTACCCGTGCACAATTTATGCAGTACGGGCTTTCCAATGTTCCCGATGAACAACTGGAAGCGTATGCACGCGAATCGCTGAAAAGGGAAAAGGACAGGAAAAGCCTGTATGAGAAAAAATACGAGGATAAAGTTGTTGAATTACTGAAAGAAATGGTTAAATTGGATGAAAAGGAGATTTCTTCAGAAAAATTCGATAAATTGTTTGAAAAATAATATTGATAAAATACCTTAGTAAAAAAATAACGTATGACGAGTAGTGATGATTTTAATAAATATGCTGTAAAGCATCGTGGTATAAGCAGTTTAACTTTAGACAGGTATACTTCTGTTTACAATAATTATATTTCTCCCACTATCATTGAGGAAAGGCAGTTAAATATTGCATCAATGGATGTTTTTTCCAGGTTAATGATGGACCGGATTATTTTTTTAGGACTGCCTGTTGATGATTATGTAGCTAATATTATTGAAGCTCAATTGTTGTATCTGGATTCTGCCGACCCCGGGAAAGATATACAGATTTATTTTAATACTCCAGGTGGAGCTGTTCACGCAGGACTGGGTATATACGATACCATGCAGTTTGTAGGGTGTGATATTGCCACTATTTGTACCGGAATGGCTGCCTCAATGGGTGCTGTTTTACTCTGTGCCGGAACAAAAGGCAAGCGTTCTGCGTTAAAACATTCAAGGATTATGATTCATCAGCCAATGGGTGGCGCACAGGGTCAGGCAGCAGATATTGAAATTACTGCACGTGAAATACTGAAACTGCGTAATGAATTGTATGCGATTATTGCTGATCATTCCGGCAAACCAATTTCAAAAGTGGAAAAAGATTCAGACCGTGATTACTGGATGACTGCTAAAGAAGCATTGGAATACGGAATGATAGATGAAGTATTGGAGCACGCTCCCAAAAAATAAACGATTATGGATAAATGTTCCTTTTGCGGACGCGAAAAAAAAGATACCAACTTGCTGATAGCCGGAATTTCCGGACATATCTGCGATAGTTGTATCGAACAGGCTTATGATATTGTTCAGGAAGAACTTCGTAAAAATAACGAGTTTGATGTCAATTCTATCAAATTGCTCAAACCCCTTGAGATCAAGAAATTTCTGGATCTTTATGTAATTGGCCAGGATGAAGCTAAAAAATTCCTGTCAGTTGCCGTATACAATCATTATAAAAGATTGATGCAGGTAACCCGGAAGGACGATGAAGAAGTAGAAATCGAAAAATCGAATATTATCCTGGTTGGTGAAACGGGAACAGGGAAAACCTTACTGGCACGCACTATCTCACGCATGTTACATGTACCATTTACAATTGTGGATGCTACGGTACTGACGGAAGCCGGTTATGTTGGTGAAGACATAGAAAGTATACTTACCAGATTATTACAGGTTGCCGACTATAATGTTGAAGCTGCCGAGAAGGGGATCGTTTTTATAGATGAGATTGATAAAATTGCACGTAAAAGCGATAATCCATCTATCACACGCGATGTTTCCGGTGAAGGTGTTCAGCAGGGATTACTGAAACTGCTTGAAGGATCGGTAATTAACGTGCCACCACAGGGTGGTCGTAAGCACCCCGATCAGAAAATGATCCCGGTTAATACCAAAAATATACTGTTTATCTGCGGAGGTGCTTTTGATGGTATTGAAAAGAAGATAGGCCAACGGTTGAATACCAAAGTTGTAGGTTTTTCAGCTTCCAGATCCAATAACGTCATCGACCGTACAAATTTGTTACAGTATATTGCTCCCCAGGATCTGAAATCATTCGGTATGATACCTGAAATTATAGGACGTCTGCCGGTACTTACCTATCTCAACCCATTAGACAGAGATACTTTAAGGGATATTCTTACAGAACCCAGGAATTCGATCATTAAACAGTATATTAAATTATTTGATATTGACGGAATAGAACTTACTTTCAAGGAAGAAGTACTGGAATATATTGTCGATAAGTCGATTGAATTTAAACTGGGGGCCAGGGGGTTGAGGTCTATTTGCGAAGTTATCATGATGGATGCCATGTTTGAGCTTCCGTCATCCGAAACCAAAAAAATAGTTATTACAAAGAAATATGCCGAGGATAAATTGGAAAGGGTAAATCTGAAAAGATTGAAGGTGGCATAAAAAAATAATTGCAAAATTGAAATAAAATATTTTTCTTTGTATTCATATAATTAAAGGATGAGAACATTTTTATATACAAGCTGGTGGTGGCACATGAACTTACGATTACCGTGAGGTGGCCAGATATTGTATATAAATAAAGATATAAAGCGGCTTATCGTACTCACGGTAAGCCGCTTTTGGTTTGTAAAACTGTTTAATAAAATAGAATTATGAAAAAATTTAAATTCAACCCATTAATCAAAAAGGTGCTGGCCGATACCATTACTCCGGTAAGTATCTACCTGAAAGCCAGGGATGTTTTTCCGAATACAATTTTACTGGAAAGTTCCGATTATCATGGCAATGAAAACAGTTATTCTTTTATTTGCCTGCAACCGATTGCTACTTTCAGGATAGAAAGGGGAACGATTTTTGAAAACTATCCCGACGGCTCAGAAAACCGTGAAAAAATTGAAGGAACAAGTACCTTTAAAACAAAATTCAACAAATTCCTTCAGTCTTTTGAATTCGGTTCTCAGGATAATTATCGTTCCTATAACGGGCTGTTTGGTTATGCTTCCTATGATTCAGTCCAGTATTTCGAAAATATAAAATTCTCTTCCTCACCAGAAAAAGATTATTACATCCCTGAGTTGCTTTACAGTTTCTATAAATATATTATTGCTGTCAATCACTTTAAAAACGATCTTGAAATCCTGGAGAATCTTTCGGAGGGAGAAACCAGTAATATGGAAGTCATCGAATCGCTGCTGTATAACCGTAATATTGCCACATATGGATTTCAGTCCAATAACAATGAAACATCCAACCTTACTGACGAGGAATACATGCAGATGGTAACGAGAGGGAAAGAACATTGCTACCGGGGCGATGTTTTCCAGATAGTGCTGTCGCGTCAGTTTTCCCAAAAATTTTCAGGTGATGAATTTAATGTGTACCGTGCGTTACGGTCAATAAATCCTTCACCTTACCTGTTTTATTTCGATTACGGAAATTACAAGATTTTCGGTTCGTCACCCGAGTCGCAATTAAGAATAGAGAAAGGAAAAGCATACATCAATCCGATTGCCGGAACATTTCGCCGTACCGGCGACGACGAAAAGGATAAACTACTGGCCAATGAGTTATCAACCGATATCAAGGAAAATGCCGAGCATGTAATGCTGGTCGACCTGGCAAGAAACGATTTGAGCCGGCACGCCAGCAAGGTGAAAGTGGAAAATTACCGTGAAATACAGTTTTATTCGCATGTACTGCACATGGTATCTACGGTTTCGGGTGAACTTAATAGCGATTCCAATGCAGTGGATATGATGACGGCAACTTTTCCTGCAGGAACACTTTCCGGAGCCCCGAAGTATAAAGCAATGGAACTTATTGATAAATATGAGAATCAAAGCCGTGGATATTACGGTGGAGCTATCGGATTGCTTGATTTCCAAGGTAATTTAAATCACGCGATTATGATCCGTACTTTTCTCAGCAAAAATAACACGCTTTTTTACCAGGCCGGGGCAGGAATTGTTTCCGTATCGAATGAAAAGAGCGAATTACAGGAAGTAAACAATAAATTAGGTGCCTTGAAGAAGGCTATTGATATGGCAAAAGAAATATGATTATGGGAAAAATTCTGGTAATAGATAACTACGATTCGTTTACATACAATCTGGTTCATTATATTGAAAAACTTACTTCACAACTGCCGGATGTTTACCGGAACGATGAGATATCACTTGATGAAGTAAATAAATACGACAAGATTGTATTGTCACCCGGACCCGGAATTCCGATAGAAGCGGGAATTTGTCTCGATCTGGTAAAACGGTATGCACCAACTAAAAGCATTCTGGGAGTTTGTCTGGGACATCAGGCTATAGCAGAAGCATTTAACGGGAGCCTTATAAATCTGGATAAAGTATATCATGGGGTTGCCACAGAAATGGTTGTGCTTACACCTGACGATAAATTATATAAAGGAGTTCCAAAAAAATTCGATGCCGGCAGGTACCACTCCTGGGTGGTGTCGTCTGAAAATCTACCCGGTTGTTTTACGGTTACCTGCGAAGATAACCTGGGACTGATTATGGGAATCAGCCACAAGCAGTATGATGTGAAAGGAGTACAATACCATCCGGAGTCTGTACTGACAGAAATCGGGCTGAAAATAATGGCTAACTGGCTGGATATTGATATTTAATTTTTTAATCAAATGAAATTTACAACCAATAAATCTATATACTGATGAGAGATATCTTAAACCACTTGTTCGAACAAAAAACCCTCAGCCAGGAAGAAGCCCAGAAGGTTTTAAAAAATATCGCCAATGGAAATTACAGCGATCCGGAAATTGCTGCTTTTCTAACAGTATATCTTATGCGAAGTATAACTGTTGAAGAACTGACGGGCTTTCGTGATGCTCTACTCGATCTTTGTATCCGGGTTGATCTGGATGATTTCGATACAATCGATCTTTGCGGTACCGGCGGTGATGCAAAAGATACATTTAACATCTCCACATTAACTACATTTGTTGTGGCCGGCGCCGGGGCTAAAGTGGCTAAACACGGGAATTATGGGGTTTCGTCGGCCTGCGGATCATCTAATGTAATGGAGTACCTGGGTTATAAGTTTAGCAATGATAATGACAAATTGAAAAAGGAAATGGATAAATCGGGGGTATGTTTTCTCCATGCTCCCCTGTTTAACCCTGCAATGAAAAATGTAGCTCCTGTAAGGAAAAGTCTGCGTATCAAAACCTTTTTCAATATGCTTGGGCCAATGGTGAACCCCAGTTTTCCGCAAAAACAAATGATTGGAGTGTTCAGTCTGGAACTGGCCCGGCTTTATAATTACCTGTTCCAGAATTCCGGTAAGGAATTTGCTATTGTACATACGCTCGACGGTTACGATGAAGTCTCACTAACTTCACCTTTTAAGCATATTTCCAACCTTTCGGAGCAATTGCTTATCCCTGAAGATCTTGGATTCGATCCTGTAAAGCAGGAAGAAATTCACGGTGGTAGTACTGTTCCCGAATCAGCAGGTATATTCATGAATATTCTCGAAGGGAAAGGTACCCGGGCCCAGAGTGATGTGGTGATAGCCAACGCGGCTTTAGGACTGAAATGTTATTATAATGACAAATCGCTCGAACAATGTTTGGAAATCGCCAAAGATTCCCTTTTTAGTAAAAAAGCGTTGAAATCACTCCAAACATTAATTGAAATGCAATGACAATATTAGAAGAGATAATTTCGTATAAAAAACTGGAATTAGATGACCTGAAAATTCAGGTTCCGTATAGCAAACTGGAAAATTTACCTTATTTCAACCGAAAAACCCTACCTTTGACAGTACCATTACTAAAGATGGTGAAATCAGGAATAATTGCAGAATTTAAAAAGAAATCGCCCTCAAAGGGGGTGATCAATGAAACAGCAAGAGTGGAGGAAGTGGTTTCCGGATATGCTCAAGGCGGCGCCAGTGGTGTTTCTGTTCTGACAGATAACAGGTATTTCGGAGGATCTTCTACTGATCTTGTCCGTGCAAGGGAAAAAGTTCAGATCCCTATTCTTAGAAAAGATTTTATCATTGATAAATACCAGATATCTGAGGCTAAAGGTATCGGAGCTGATGTAATTTTATTGATAGCTGCCGCGTTAACACCCGAACAAACATACGATCTGGCTAAATTTGCACATGATCTGGATCTTCAGGTACTTCTTGAAATTCATTCACAACAGGAATTGAATTATTTGAATGATTATGTAGATATTGTGGGCGTGAATAATCGTGATTTAAAAACTTTCAGGGTAGATATTGGAATTTCAATCGAACTGGCTGCTTTAATTCCTGATAAGTTTGTGAAAATTTCTGAAAGTGGAATAAGTGATGTGGAAACGATCATCAAACTTAAAACTTACGGTTATCGTGGTTTTCTAATGGGCGAAAATTTCATGAAATCAAAGAGACCGGAAATGACTTTTTCGGATTTTATTGATATGTTGAACAAATAATAAGATATATAAATACAATACCCAATGGCAACATATAGAATAAAAGTTTGTGGGATGCGGGATGCGAAAAATATCAGGGAACTGATTAAGCTGAAACCTGACTATATCGGTTTTATTTTTTATCCGGAGTCAAAAAGATATATTGGAGAAGATTTTGATATAAAAGTATTGGATAAAATCCCCGATAGTATAAAACGTGTTGGTGTATTTGTAAATGAACTGATAGAAAATGTAATAAATACCGCAGACACTTTCGGCCTTGATTATGTGCAGCTACATGGTGATGAACCTCCCGAGTATTGCGGCGAATTACAGGAGATGAATATACAGGTCATTAAAGCTTTTGGCATCGGTGAGGATTTTGATTATGAAAAGATAATTAATTATGATTCCTATTGCGATTATTTTTTATTCGATACATTGAGTAATCAGCACGGAGGCAGTGGAATGAAGTTTAACTGGAATCTGATATATAATTATGATTATCCGAAACCGTTTTTTTTAAGCGGGGGCATTGGGGTGGAAGACATACCGGAAATCCATAAAATAAATCAGACATATTTGCATGCACTGGATATTAACAGCCGGTTTGAAACCGAGCCCGGTTTGAAGGATATATCGGCGATTAAAACATTTATTTCCATGTTAAAAAGATAGAATTATGCTATATAATGTAAATGAGAAAGGATATTACGGGGAATTCGGAGGAGCATTTATACCGGAGATGATGTACTTGAATATTAAAGAGCTTCGTGAAAAATACCTGACCTTAATGAACGAAACTTCCTTCCGGGAACAATACAGGCAATTGCTGAAGGATTATGTAGGTCGGCCTTCTCCTTTGTATTTTGCCTCCCGGTTATCGGAATTATATAATACAAATATATACCTTAAGAGGGAGGACCTGAATCATACAGGGGCACATAAAATTAACAATACCATCGGACAGATATTACTGGCGCAGAGATTGGGAAAAACGCGAATAATAGCCGAAACCGGCGCCGGTCAGCACGGTGTGGCAACAGCAACAGTTTGTGCATTGATGGGAATGAAATGTATTGTATACATGGGACAACTAGACGTTGAAAGACAAGCTCCGAATGTTTCGCGAATGAAAATGCTGGGAGCCGAAGTAGTTCCGGTATATAGCGGCAATAAAACCCTGAAGGATGCCACCAATGAGGCCATTCGCGATTGGATCAACAATCCGGTTGATACACATTATATCATTGGCTCAGTGGTAGGTCCACATCCTTACCCCGATATGGTAACCCGTTTTCAGGCTGTGATCAGCGAGGAAATGAAAATCCAGTTGAAAGAAAAAACCGGGAATGAAAATCCCGATTATATCATTGCTTGTGTGGGAGGAGGCAGTAACGCGGCAGGAGCCTTTTACCATTATTTGGATAGTGACGAAGTAAAGCTGGTGGCTGTTGAAGCCAGTGGCAAGGGGCTCGATACAGAATATACCGCTGCCACCATGGTGATGGGCAGGCCCGGCATCATTCATGGCAGCCGTACTATGTTGATGCAAAATGAAGACGGTCAGATAACCGAACCCTATTCTATTTCAGCCGGTCTCGATTATCCGGGAATTGGGCCACTACATTCCCACTTGTTTAAAACCGGCAGGGCGCAATTTATGTCAGCTACCGATGAGGAAGCTCTGAAAGCGGGTTACTTACTCACACAACGGGAAGGGATTATTCCTGCACTCGAATCGGCTCACGCGCTGGCTGCACTTGAAAAAATAAAATTTAAAACAGAAGATATTGTTGTTGTCAATCTCTCGGGTAGGGGAGATAAAGATATGGAAACGTATCTGAAATATATTGATTTGTACAAGTGAATAATATTGGGGAAGACGGAAGACAGAAGACGGAAGACAGAAGACGGAAGACGGAAGACAGGATTAATAAGTAATGGCTTTTAATAATTTCGCGAAGTTATAACTAAAATAATGACAGATATGGATTTTAAATTTGAAAAGCTTATTATTTGGCAAAAAGCTATGGAATTAGGAGAAAATATAAATGAGCTAACTTATCAATTTCCTAAAAATGAAATGTATAATCTTTCTTCCCAAATTAGAAGAGCTGTTGATTCCATTGCATTAAATATATCAGAAGGATCTATCGGCCAGACAAATCCTGAATTCCGAAAATTTATGGGGTATGCCATACGTTCCCTTGCAGAGGTGGTTACTTGTTTGCATAAAGCCAGGAGAAGAAATTATTGTTCTGAGGATGTTTTTTTAATTCATTATGAATCTTCTTTTAATTTGATGAATATGTTAGTCGCATTTAAAACGAAGATCAAATAATACCTGTATCTTTTTTGGATAATGGCTTCCGACTGCAATCTCCGGTCTTCCGACTTAAATTTATAATTATTTTTTTACCTGGGTTAATCTACAAATTATGAACAGAATAAATAAATTATTCCAACGCAAAAGCTCCCGAATTCTTTCGGTTTATTTTACTGCCGGTTATCCCGGTTTGAATGATACAGTTACCATTATTAAAGAACTGGCAGGAAATGGAGCCGATCTTATTGAAATCGGAATACCTTTCTCCGATCCGATGGCTGACGGACCTGTCATCCAGAAAAGCAACGATGTTGCACTTAAAAATGGAATGAACCTGCATCTTTTGTTCGAACAGCTATCGGATATCCGTTCGCAGGTAGATATTCCCCTGATTATGATGGGGTATCTGAATCCTGTAATTCAGTATGGAATAGAAAATTTTTGTGAAAAATGTCGTGAAACCGGTATTGATGGGGTCATTTTACCTGATTTACCGCTGGATATTTTTGTGGAAGAATATCAACCGGTATTTGAAAAAAACGAGTTGCATGCTATCTTTCTCATTACCCCGCAAACCGGGGAGAAAAGAATACGAATGATTGATAAGATCAGCCGGGGATTCATTTACATGGTGTCCTCATCGTCCACTACCGGGGTACGTGAGGGATTTGGTAAGGAGCAATTGGATTATTTCCTGCGGATTAAAAACATGCAATTAAAAAATCCCAGGCTGGTAGGTTTTGGTATTTCCAATGCAACTACTTTTAATCAGGCTTGTGATCATGCGAACGGGGCCATTATTGGAAGCGCTTTTATCAGGGCACTTAGTAATAATAATGAACTGCATACGGCAATATCAGATTTTACCACGGAAATATTATAATATCAGTGATTTGATTTTTAGGTGTTGAGGCCTGAATATTTTTAGTAGACAATGCCAAATCGGAATTAAAATATATTGTAAATTCCTATAGTCTCATAATCTTCTGCTTGATTGCCTGAATAAAAAAAGGGTAACCGTTTTTCTTACAGTTACCCTTTTTGCTTCTATAGTTTAAATCGGCTTAGAATCCTTTTTTGATCCTGTGTCTGAAACGCAGTGTGATTTGTCTGGTGTTTCCATCCCTTGACAATGTGGCAACATTGTCGCAGGTTCCGTCGCCATAGTCAAGTGTAACCGGAGTTTGGTCTCCTACTTGCGATTCGATTTTCCCGCTGACTACGAACAGACAGGAAGTCATATGAAGTGGTTCAACAATATTCCTGACATATTGTTCCCCTTGGAAATTCACTCCGTGAGTTTCACCTGTTATGTACAATTCATTGTCGGAGATATCGAAAATATTTCCAAGTATAAGTTCCCTCTTACGCTGTGATTCTCTGGTAAACTGCAGTGTGTCGTTCACGATTATCTTACCGCCTGCCAGTTGAAGGCTGAATTCATAATTTCCGGCATCGTTTAGTCCCAGGTTGGTGATGGTACGGGTACCTTCTATTTTAATGTCATTTACATAAAAGTTAACAAATTCAATTGTTCTGGTAGAACCAGTTGTAAAATAGCGGCCAGTGACTGTGATTACAATTTGTCCTTTTTTCACGATCGTATCGTTATTAAACACATAGGTACAACCATCTCCATAATCTATGGTTATAACTTTTGGAAACATCGTGGAGTCTGGCAAATCAACGGTTACTACCCTGCATGGTGCATCATTGGTTGATTTGAGCGTTGCTACCGAATAACCAGTAAGATCCAGCTGTGAAACAGTGGATTCAACGGTATTGTCCGTTTCTTCGAAAATGGCATCGGCCATGGCGTTATCCTCGGCCATCGATATTTCATCATCCGTAATGGATGTTGATAGATTACTATCGTCCTTTTTATTACATGATGAAAATAATAGAGCAATAACAAATCCTGTTATTAAAATCGGCAAAAATTTTCTTGTTTTCATAACTAGCTGTTTTTAACGTGAATAATTTTTTATCAATGTATTGTTGTTTTCAAATATGATTTCTTAGATGCCATTGATGAGAAAAGGTTTAACAGCTAGTCAAATAAAAATTTAATAAAATAAAAAACCAGCTATAAATAGCTGGTTTTCAGTCATGAAAAAAGCTTGTAAAATTAACCTAAATATGTTTTTAATAACTTATTTTTTGAACGTTGCCGAAGATGCTTGATTGCTTTTTCTTTGATCTGACGGGTACGTTCACGTGAAATGCCAATAGAATCGCCAATTTCTTCCAGCGACATCTGTTTTCTTCCGATACCATAAAAGGAACGGATTACATTACTTTCTTTTTCGGGAAGCGTATTCAACGTACGTTCGATTTCCATACTCAGCGATTCATTGATCAGCTTTTCATCAGTATTTGGATTATCCGGGTTGTGCAGCACATCAAGCAGACTGTTGTCTTCTCCTTCCTGAAAAGGTGCGTCTACCGAAAGATGGCGTCCCGAAAGTTCCAGTGTACTTGCTACTTTATCTTCGGGTAATTCCAACACTTCAGCTACCTCGTCAGGTGATGGTTCACGTTCGTGTTCCTGTTCAAGCTGTGAGAAAGTCCGGTTTATTTTATTCAATGCACCAATTTTATTCAGAGGCAGTCTAACAATACGCGATTGTTCGGCAAGCGCCTGTAATATGCATTGTCTGATCCACCAAACGGCATAAGATATGAACTTAAATCCTTTCGTCTCATCAAACTTTTTAGCAGCCTTTATTAATCCGAGATTCCCTTCATTAATTAAATCGGGCAGGCTTAAGCCCTGATGCTGATACTGTTTTGCTACTGAAACAACAAATCTTAAATTAGCTTTTGTCAATTTCTCCAATGCTTCCTGATCACCCTGCTTAATCCTTCTTGCTAACTCCACTTCTTCCTCGGGTGTTATCAGCTCTTCTTTTCCAATATCATGCAGGTATTTTTCCAATGAATCACTATTTCTGTTAGTGATTGATTTTGTAATTTTTAACTGCCTCATTTTACCTCCATTTATTTTACCTGTAAAATTTTCAATAAATTAACACATAATCCTATAAAATTGTTGCAAAAGTAGTGTTAAAAAATATTAAATGATAGCACACTTTTGAACAAAAAATAAATTACGCATTTTTTAAACTATTTCAAAATTCTGACACAAAAAGTTTTATATACAACATGAAATATAGCCAATATTCTGGTGAAACCAGATTGTGTTGTTAATAACAAGTCTCCAATGAAAATTGTTCTGTTAAAACGATTACAGAAATCATTTATTTTGCATCTTGCATCGATTTAAGGATATATTATGAGAAATCTTTTCTGGGTTTATGCCGGGACTGTAATAGCTATGTTGTTTTGGGGATTGAGTTACATTTGGTACAAAGAGGTGTATGTATATGTCGATCCGATTACAACTATTGAATTTCGTTTGATTATATCTACCCTGCTACTGGCAGTCTTTTCCATTGCTACCCGAAAACTTCAGCGGATCGAAAAAGCGGATATTACATGGTTGTTGCTGTTATCTCTTTTTCAGCCTTTTCTTTATTTCCTTGGTGAAAGTCTAGGTATAAAGGTGATCTCGTCTACGCTTGCTTCGGTTATTATTGCTACTATTCCCTTGTTTACACCCATAACCGGGTATTATTTTTACCGCGAAAAATTAACCTTGAAAAATTATGCGGGCATACTACTATCTATAATAGGTGTTCTTTTGGTAATGTATAATGATAACCCGGGAACCGGCAACTCTGTTACCGGCGTTTTATTGATGTTTCTTGCTGTATTTGCCGGGGTTGGGTATTCGGTAGTAGTAAAAAAAATGTCTGGGAAATACAATCCATTTACCATCGTTACCTATCAGAATGCCATTGGGACTCTGTTCTTCATTCCTTTTATTGTGGCATGGGAATGGCAGGACCTGGTTGCGTTGAAATTTTCCATGAATATGTTTTACCCGCTTATGAAACTGGCTGTATTTGCATCAACCATAGCATTTTTGTTATTTACTATCAGTATTAAACAACTGGGAATATCTAAATCAGCAGTTTTTACAAATTCAATACCGGTATTTACTGCGGTATTTGCTTTCATTGTTTTAAAAGAGGATATGGGAGGTTTAAAAATTCTGGGCATTACAATCGTTATTTTCGGTTTGTTGCTCTCTCAAATAAATCGATTGAAAACCAGGAAAATATCGCAATAATGTTATGAAAATTGATTTGGATTACCTGGAAAAGATCGGACAATTATCCAATAGTAAGAAATTTGTCAATAAAGTATTTTTTAAGTATCTCAGGCAATATTATCAAAGAAAATTGGATGATCTGGTTCATCAGGCTCACCGAAGGTAATTTATTTTGTTTTTTCTCTTCCCTCCGCTAAAAGACAAATGAAACTCCAACCCACATCGCACATACCTGCACGTCCGGCAGGCGGGTTGGCAAAGCCACACAGCTTGTCCAGACTCTTCGGGAAGTCCACTCCAAATCCAAAGCCTGTCTGCCGACAAGGCAGGCTTCGCCAAAGAATGCAACCGACCGAAACCGTTTACGGTTCGACGAAGTCAATGGAGCTCACGAACACCTTTGAAAATAAATAATTGGGTGAGTAATATTGCCAACCCACTCAGTGCTAATTTGTAGTTTTTGGCTTATTTGAAAGTTTGTTCAAACAGAGGAAAACACCCAAAAAAAAGTGTGTTTTTGGCCAAATTTCAACATTCCAGAAGAGGATAACTGCAATACAGGTTAGGTGCTGTTTTTACACTTTTATCAATTTGTCCACCTAAAATATCCATCAGTCCACTATGTTAAGAATCGTTAAAATTAATTTTATAGCGACTTTTAGCTAAAATTAACTACTACTATAAACTAAAAATGACTACTACTATGGAAAACATCAAATTTTCGAAAAAAAGAAACAAGACAAAAACGAAAATAAAAAGGGGCAAAACATCATCAATGCCTGATAGTACGAGCTAACTTCACTAGAACTTTATTTCATTCATTAATTAGAATAAGTCAATCTAATTCTACTTTAAAATGAGAAAATCTTCGCTATTGTCATTATCAGGGCTATTTCCCGGCTTCGCATCGTATGTCGTACGGAACAAATATGATCCGCAGATCGGCAACGATTCCAAAAATGGACCGCTGTGAATGAAAACTATTGATTTGGCATATTTGAATGGTGCTGACCGAACCATCGCAAATGATGGAACAGTAACTACATCATCTCATCCATGCAAATGGGAAAGGCAGTACAGACGAACTGTCAGATGACGTTGAAAACAAGACAACTGCCCAAATCAGGAAACTAAATCAGAGTATTGGTTAAAAGACTAACTACCCGGATATAATTATAAAAAAGAATGAAATTAATCAAATTTAAATTTATGAAAACAACTAAACTATTATTGAGGTGCGCTATAGGCGCAGCAGTTTTAGCTGCATTTGGCTTAGTTGGGTGCACGAAAGTGGAACTTTATTCAGTTGATGCGCCCGCTGACCTGCAGAACAAGATCGACTCAATTGAAGCTGCCAAACCAAACACAGGTGACACTACTTACATCACCATCGCTACACCGATAGTCGGGAATGAAGATAACAGTTCCGGTTGGAACAGTGATTCCCCATGGAATGGTGCGCATTCTGATTTCTTCACCATTCCTGCAAACAAGCTTTTGCATCTGGACTTTATCAACTACGGTTCCGAAGCGAATAACTGGAACAACTGGAATCTTGCTGTGGATGTTGCAAAAGCGAATAGTGCCGATTACGACCCCAACAATGGTAAAATAGGATATTTTACCCTCCGATCGGATGCCTACGGCTGGGGTAACAGTGATTTTGCCTTGAACATGATCACCCAAAACTATGTTTGGGACGACTTCCGTGCGACCATGGATGGTGCCACGGTTTCTATGGATATTGACCACTCTGTTACCGGCAATGTATTTGTAACAGCCACTATGGTTGGAACAAATGGTACAACGCTAACCGAAACCTATCAACAACCGGTTTCTGCCACTGAGGATATCGTGGCTTTCTTAGTTTGCGATGGCAGCCATTTCCTGATGAAAAAGGCATACCTTATTCCTTCTAAAGTAACAGAAGTAGCAGACGTCAATCCGGCTTCAATTACTATTGAAGGGGCTCCTACTGCTATTGAATTAGGCGACAGCAATTTCTGGGGGAATGCAAAAGCTACTGTTACTTTTGAGGACGGATCTTCCGCGCAGGTTGATTCTGCAGATTTATCATTCAGCGTTATTCCTGATATTTCTACACTCGGAAAAAAGACAGTAATTGTATCCTATAGCAAGACCAAGCAGGGTAATTACGCCAAAGCTGTATCAACCTTATACACTCTGGAAGTAACTAACCCTGTTTCGAGCCTGGCGGTTACTACTATGCCGGACATCTCCACATACTATTACTTCAGCAGCGACTCTATCATATTCGACACTACAGGTATTGTCGTAACGGCTACCTATTCCGACGCTTCAACAGGTATCTTATCAAACAGATCTCTTCAGTTTAGCAAGATTCCGGCTGCCGATGGTTCTCAGAACGCTGTCATTTCTTATATTGGTGCAACAGATACCGTAACTACAACTGTACCACTTACTCTTGTACAGGGTGTAGGCCAGGTAGGTGCTAATGACTTCTCAACCGCCTGGTGGACGGAATTTTCTACTGACTATACAGTCGCATCAGGTTCGAGTAAAACATTTACAATGTACTGCTACTCCGACAATCTTGCAAACTGGCACAGCCCTTGTGCAATTCTTCGCAAAGCTTCAGCCTTACCTACATCTACAGAATATGCTGTAGTTCGCATGGACAGCTACGGATGGGGCGACGGTTATGGCACAGCCACCCTCACATCTGACTGGAATTGGGATGTCTTCACATCAAGTATAAATGGCTCCAGGGTAGTCATCACAGTTACAAACAATGGTGACAATACTGCTGATGTACTGTACAATGTTACTTATGCCAACGGCGAAACGCATTTCCAAAAGTATGCAGGTATTACGATAGACAGTGCTGATTTGAGTTGCGCACTCGTAACAGAGGAGTCCTATCTCGTATTTGTTCAATAATTACTAAGATAAAAAATATTTAAACTATGAAATATATATATTTAATCTTGTTGGGATTGCTGGCGCTCACACCGGCAACATACGCAGAAGACAACGGCAACGCCGACCAGATGTCAATGACTCAACCAGGCAACATAACAGTAAAAGGTAAAATCGTTGACGAAAACGGAAACCCGCTTCCAGGAGCGACCATACTACAAAAAGGTACAACCAATGGTGCCACTTCCGATCTTGATGGTAATTTCTCTCTTACTGTTCCTTCAGATGCTACGTTGGCAATATCTTTTGTAGGATACACAAGTATTGAAGTAACCTGTTGGAGGAAAAACGGAACTCGGCAGTATCTCAATGATTCCGGATATAAAAACACTCGACCAGGTGGTAGTAATAGGTTACGGTACACAGAAAAAGGTTGACCTCACAGGTGCAGTTGCCGTTGTCAACACTGATGAGATGAAAAAAGTATCAAAATCAAACATCTCAACAATGCTTGAAGGAAAAGTAGCCGGTGTTCAAATTACATCCGACGGACAACCGGGAGCCGACCCTATAGTACGTATTCGTGGTATCAGTACGTTCGGTAGCTCCACACCTCTCTACATTGTCGATGGAGTACCAACGCAATCAATTCGCGACTTCTCGCCAAATGATATCGCAACCCTTCAGATTCTTAAGGATGCTTCTGCTGCCGCAATCTACGGTTCGCGTGCTGCCAACGGCGTGATTATCATCACCACAAAACAAGGTAAGAAGAACCAACCCATGAAGATAGACTACAACGGCTATTATGGTTTCGACCAGGTGCAGAAAGGAGTGTATGATGTTATGGATGCTTACCAATATGATCAATACGTCACCATGGCATACAAAAACTTTGGCCAGGAAGTTCCTTCAGGATATAATCCTAACAGCCCGAATTATTTGTTTGCAGACGGTTTAGCAAAAGTTAACACAGATTGGTTCAAGGAGGCCTACAAAACAGGTATTCGTCAGGATCACAACATCAACGTGTCAGGAGGAGGCGAAAACAATACATACAACCTCTCTCTCGATTACTTTAGCCAGAAAGGAACTATTGTAGGTGCCGGTCCTGACTTCGACCGTTTTACTGTCCGTCTCAACAATACGATGGATGTTAAGTTTATCAAAATCAAAACTAACATAGTGTATAGTCACAGCCTTCAGAACAATATGGCTCTCAGTAACGCCAACGAGTACGTAGCGGGTCTGTATGGTCAACAATTTCCTGTAATGGCTTCGGTTCTGGTTTTACCTCCGACCATCAAGGCTTATGATCCATCTACCTGGGTTCTCGACGACAAACTTCCGGCTGCAACACAATACCACTACGACTCTTACGGTTTTGGTACTTACTATGACGACGTTCACGGAGACTTGCGTGTAACGAACGTTCTGCTCGAAAATAGTATAATACATAGGAACACAACTGTTGACCGCGTCCTTGCTACAGGTTCGGCAATTGTTGACCTCATAGGCATGGTTGGTCTCAAAAGCAGCAATCACAAGTTAAATTACAACCTTAACTTGTCGTACAACATGACCAATGCAAAGGACTTTACGTTCATACCTCCATTTATACAGAGTACGACAAACTACCTTGCAGGAGGGGATAGTTACCTGGCAGAGGGCAATCGTCATTATGGCGATGCACTTGTAGAAAATTATCTAAACTACGAAGGTAAATTTGGACGAAACCAAATCAATGCTGTTGTTGGTCAAACATTCGAGCGCCACCTCTATCATTTACTCACAGGCCAAGGTAATAACCTGCCTGAACCATACTATTTGAATATAGACAACGCTGACGCTGCGAATAGAGATGCAACAAGTTATGAAACCGAACACGTATTGGCATCATATATCGGTCGTATCAACTATAATTTCGATGAGAAATACCTTCTTTCGGCAACAGCTCGTCGCGATGGT
The DNA here is from genome assembly GCA_963748095.1 of uncultured Bacteroidales bacterium. Classification (GTDB taxonomy): domain Bacteria; phylum Bacteroidota; class Bacteroidia; order Bacteroidales; family UBA10428; genus CAVVIO01. The sequence goes on along the minus strand of CAVVIO010000009.1, from coordinate 133,636 downwards.
TCAAGTCGATTTGCTAAAAGTAACCGTTGGGGTTGGTTCCCATCTGTATCAGCTGGTTGGCGTATCGAACGTGAAAACTTCTTCCCTGTATCCAAATCGACTATCAACCTGCTCAAGATTCGCGGCAGCTATGGTGAACTTGGTAATGAGAACCTAATCCCCTTAGGCCCTGCAGGTAAACCTGCCTCTAGCGAATACCAGTACATGGATGTTATGACAAGAGGTAACTATACCTATAGCTTTGCAAATAATAAGGTTACAGGCTCGTCATTATCAAACTTTGTAAACACAGACATCCAATGGGAAACGAAGAAAACGCTGGATGTTGGCCTCGACCTCAGTATGTTTAGCAATATGTTGGAATTTACTTTCGACTGGTATAAATCAACATCAGAAAACCTTCTTTTTGATGTAGCGGTTCCACCCAGTGCAGGTCTTACCAACACAACAGTAGAGATGAACGCTGCAACGATGGAAAACTCAGGTCTTGAGTTCCTGCTTGCCTATCACAATCATCAACATGCTGTTAAGTATGATATTTCTGCAAACTTATCTACCCTCAATAACAAGGTAACAAAGTTGGGTGTTTTAAATCAACCTCGTACCGATGGCATCTGCCGCACAGAGGTAGGTCGTGAAGTGGGGTCATTCTATGGCTACGTTTCCGAAGGTATCTTCCAGTCGCAACAAGAGATAGATAACAATGTCAACGCAAATGGTGATTTAGTCACTCAGAACGGAGGAAATGTAAAAGTGGGTGACATTAAATACGCCGACATCAACAACGACGGCACAATTAACGCCGATGACCGAACATACCTGGGTAGTGGTTTGCCAAAGATTAATTACGGCATGAATGCACGTGTTGAATGGAAAGGTTTTGACCTGAGCGTATCGACATACGGAGCCTTAAAATTCAAAGCAGTGGATTTTGTTGACATGAGATTGCACAGCTCATACGATCCACTTAACAAGAGCGTTGATCTGTTGAATGCTTATAATTCAGAAGCTGATGCAGCAATTAACGGATTTCCGGTGAATACAAACACCGATGTGCCTCGTGTATCATACAAACCGGAAGGTGCAATCACCAACGATTTGTTCAGCCAGCGTTTCATTCAGAATGCATCCTATCTGAAAATTGCCAACGTTGAACTGGGCTATAACTTCCCTGACAGATGGTTTACCGGTTATGTTAAAGGCCTTCGTATATACGCATCGGGTCAAAATTTGGCCACATTGACTAAATACAAAGGATACAACGTTGACTTCGCCGGAGGTACATTCACTCCCGGTTACAACTATGCTTCGTATCCAACGCCACGAACCATCATGTTCGGAGTACACTTCTCTTTCTAAAAATATAATCTAAAAAACAGAGTATGAATATGAAAAGTTTAAATATAATTCTAATAATGTTGGCACTTATTGGTGGCATGACAGCCTGCAATAAACAACTCGATCTTCAGAACCCGAACCAACAGACTACCAAAGGTTTTGGCAATACAGAATCAGATCTTCAGGAGGCTATCATCGCGTGCTACAACCGCATACGCCTCGAAGGTACATATGCCCGCGTTGGCTACACATTGGATGCTGTACGTGGCGATGAGGTCTGGAACTCATCTCAACAGTGGTATCTGGAGTACGACAACCTCGATGCAACGGCTTCAGACGAAATTGGTAACTTGTGGCCATGGCGCGACTGCTACAATGTAGTAAACCGCACAAACTTTGTATTGTCGAAAGTTGATGGTGTTAATATGCCGGAAGCTGCTTATAATCAGATAAAAGGACAGGCTCTCTTCCTCAGGTCTTTAGCATACTATGAATTGGCTACCTATTACCAGACAGTTCCATTGATTACAGATTATGCTTCATATTCAGACATCACCACCCTGTATGCAACCAGCGCTACTCAAGACGAGGTGTTTGATACAATAGAGGCAGACCTCACAACAGCTATGCAAATATTGCCATCGCGCGATGCAGGTGGTGATTGGGCTAAAGGTCGTGCTACAAGTGGTTCTGCTGCAGGTTATCTGGCTCGTACACTAATGTTCCGTCATAAATATACTGAGGCTTATACGGTACTGAAAGACATCATTGCCGGTAAGTACGGACATTATGAACTTATGGCCGACTATGGTGACAACTTCAGAGAAGGTCCGGCATACGAGAATAACTCAGAGAGCCTCTTCGAAGTTCAATTTATGGACTTTGGCACAGGGGGCACCGTCCAGGAGTGGACCCCTGTAAACATAAACTCGAATTCAACCCAGGGTCAGGCTGTAGAAAGCAACTACGCTTCTCAGGTATTTGGTAGCTGGGGCGACCTGGCTGGCTCACCCTGGTTGTATAACCTGTTCAAAAAAGAGAAATGTACAGATGGCCGTCTCGATCCTCGTTTATACTGGACATTGGTTACATACGAAAGTGAATATGACAGTTATACCGGCGTGAATGATGCGGCATATCCTGATGGAGATCCTCGTAACAACACTGTTTATCAAACAGACATAACTGCAACTCCTGTATCGAACACTGCCCAGGGGGGTATATCAATAGCCAAGTGGACCTATGCAAGAGCCAACATAAACAATACTGTTACTGTCGGCTTGCATTGCGGAGTCAACCTGCGCCTTATGCGTTACAGCGATGTTTTACTGCGTGCAGCAGAATGCGAAAATGAAATCAATGGCCCAACCCAAACGGCTATCGATTACATTAACGAGGTACGTGAACGCGTTGCGCTTGCAGATCTTCAACTTTCCGATTTCCCGACTGCTGATGCTCTTTTCGAACAAATAGCAAACGTCGAACGTCCTAAGGAATTCGGTTGCGAATACGGACGTGGTAATGACTTACTCCGTTGGGGATTCTTCTACGATGCAGGTCGTCTGAATCAGTTGATTGAACATGGCTATTATAAGCTCGATGGCACAGCCAATACAGATTCGCTTACCGCTGCAACTGCCAGCGCTTCATCGTACCAATATTACACTCCGGGACATGAATATTTCCCAATATTACAAGCTACTCTTGATGGCGACCCTAACCTTGTAGGTAACTCGGCAAACAAGAATATAGATAATGGGCCTGATTTCCTGGCTAAATGGACTGTTCATCCTGTTGTAAAGTAAGAACCATTCTCTTATATTAGAGACTTCCTTATCGGCATATTTTTTGTATGTTGATAAGGAAGTTTTTTTAATAAAAAACAGATTAGACATGAGACTAAAGTATTTACTGATTTTATCTGTCAGCATAATTACGCTATCGTTGGCAGGGTGCAAAAAAAATGATGTTAAAACTAATGGTACCACAAATAATACGGACACCGTTACAAATTTCACCATTCCAACATACGCTGACGACTATTCATCGATAGCATCGTGGGCAGACCGAAACCAGTGGAATCTGGCAAACGTTCACGACCCAACGGTTGCCTACTACAACGGATATTACTATATGTACGGCACCGATGCCTCGTATGGTAATGAGGCCGAAGGACATGGACATTTTCAAGGCAAACGTTCAAAAGATCTGGTCAATTGGAACTGGGTAGGCGGACCTTTTTATGACGCACCCTCCTGGGTAGCTGACTCGCTCAACTCCATTCGTTCGCGCATGGGTCTCGATTCCATTGACAGGGACAACATAGTATACGGCTACTGGGCACCGGTAGTACGCCGGGTCAATGTTGGAGGACAAGATATCCTGCGTATGTACTACAGCATAGTTATTCAGAACTACATCAAATCCGGCAAAGTCTAACACCCCGGACAACTTTGATGGAAGCTGGACCGAACGCGCCTTTATCGGTATGTGCGAATCGTCCGACCCCGCCGGAGCTGTATGGACCGACAGGGGTTACGTTACCACTTCATCATCAGATCGTGGCTTGGATTACAGTCGCACCGGTTTAAATGATTGGAATGCCTATTTCTACTACAACGCCATCGACCCTACGTATATAGTGACACCCGGGGGGAAACATTACCTGATATATGGCTCATGGCATAGCGGCTTTGCACTATTGCAACTCGATCCAACAACAGGTAAACCTCTCAACAATCTTGGAAATCCCTGGGCAGACAATACAAGTGAACTAACAGCCCGATATGGTGTGAGAATCGGCACACGCAGAGCCGGGTCGCGTTGGCAGGCCAGCGAAGGATCCGAAATAATATACAAAGATGGCTATTACTATTTGTTCATGGCCTACGATGCCCTCGACATACCATACAACACGCGAGTGGTCAGAAGCACAAACATCGAAGGTCCATACCTCGACATCACCGGACGCAATTTTACCGCCGGAGAAGGTGACTGTTACCCTATAGTAACCCACCCTTACAAATTCAATCTTAGCTACGGATGGGTAGGCATATCACACTGCGCTATCTTCCAAAAGGAAAATACCAACGAATGGTTCTACATGTCGCAGGCACGATTGCCTGTTGACGTTGGTGGCAACCCTTACTCCAATGCCATTATGATGGGGAACGTACGCCGCATTGTATGGTGTCCGGCCTCTCCAGGCGAACCCGATAACCTTTGGCCAATAGCATTGCCCGAACGTTACGCTGCCGTACCTGATTGGGGTACTATAACCAAAGACTCGCTTGCAGGTTCATGGGAGCACATAAATCTTAAATACAACTATGGCGTACAAGATGCCGCCTCAACACTGAACCTCAATGCCGATGGCACAATGTCGGGAGCACTGACAGGCAATTGGAGTTACGATGCGACAAAGAAGCAACTAACATTGGGCAACGTTATTGTTTGCGTTGAACGCGAAGTCGATTGGGAAGCCAACCCACGCCGTGTAACATTTGTATATGCCGGAACTGAAAAAAATCTTAACGCAACCTATTGGGGCAAAAAGAAAAAATAATAGTAATGTCAGGTAAAGATTATTTCTATGTTGAAGTTGCTATTTATCAGACCAATAAATATGATTAACACTAAGTCTGCTCAACCTTAAATAAATTCCTTCATATTTAAATTTCAGACGATAAACTATATAAAAAATGCTCCTTACATTCAAATTGTGTAAGGAGCACAAAACCATTATATGAAAGCTTTGGTTAAATGAAAGAACCCGTAACCGGCGACTAAATCAAGTGACTGTAAATTTTATCAGGTAACAATTGAAAATTACAATTTTATCGAACCTTTAAGCATGGTAAAAGAATGTGGTGGAAATGAATAGGTGATTTTTGTTCCTTTTGCTTTGATATCAGGTTTTTGAACTGTTTTGACAGTTTCTTTTCCAAAATCATTTTCGGATTTAATATCAGGTCCGTTTATTTCAAACACATTAAAATTACCGGTGAATTCACCTTTCTGACATAGTATATCGGTAGTTATCGCTTTGTCTTTATTACGGTTCACGACATTTATGAAAACTTCGCCGTCTTTGTAGGTAGCAGACACATCCAGGTAAGGGACATTGGTTTGTTTCGTTTTACTTTCCCCAAGGCCAATGTTAAATTCGGGAGTATCATATGTGTCACAGTCTACAAACAGATCAAGTGAGGTACCGTAAACGTTATTTGCAAACAATTGTAGCGGGTAATAGATTGTTTGTTTGAACATCCCTGTACTATCTGTGAATATAGGAGCAATAACATTTACCAGTTGGGCAATATTAGCCATTTTTACAATATCGGCATTTCTTACGAATGCGTTTAAAAATTCTGCGATTACCAGTGCATCTTCCAGGTTATAATGTTCTTCAAGTGCCCTTGTTCCCCGCATTGTATTGTCGGTTCTTGCCCTGTACCAGACATTGTATTCATCCCATGCAATATATATCGGATCGCGGCCTTGCCTGTCTGCATTTTGCATTTCTTTCTCAATCATTCCTTTTACAATCTTGGTACGTTGTTCAAGTACAAGTGGGGTAGAAAGAAAATCATAATAATTATTTTCAGGATTCCCGACATAGATATGCAGGGCAATATAATCAACCACATCCCTTAGCTCATGCAGAATAGTACTATTCCATGCATCCGGATCTGCATTTGGTCTGTAGTTGGATGAACCGGCAGCAATTAGCTTAATACTGGGATCTGTCAGTTTCATTAATTTGGCAGCCTCACGTGCTTTTTTACTATAATCAATCGCGTTTAAATGACCCATTTGCCAAAAACCATCCATTTCATTACCCAAACTCCAGTATTTAATATGATAAGGTTCCGGATACCCGTGTTTTTTTCGTAATTGTGAATAATAAGCATCATTGTCCGTATTGCAATACTCTACCCAGCGTTGAGCCTCTTCTATTGTTCCGGTACCCATATTTACCGAAAAGTAGGGTTCAGCTTTTGTCTTTTCAATGAATTTCATGAATTCGTTGGTTCCGAATTTATTGGTTTCCAGTCTGTGCCAGGCTAATTCCATTCTGGGTATCCGGTTTGGACCAACACCATCCAGCCAATGATAATTCGACACGAAATTTCCTCCGGGATATCTGATGATGGAAACATCAAGGTCATTAACTGCTTTAAGAACATCCTTTCTGAATCCATCAGAATCGGATAAGGGAGAACCTTTATCGTATATTCCCCCGTAAACACACCTTCCCAGGTGTTCAACAAAACTTCCATAGATGTGTTTATTAACTTCCCCGATTGTACGGTCAAGATCAATTTTTATCCTGGCATTTTGCCCCCATGCGCCAGTTGTCATAAAGGCAATTAATACCAGTGTCATCAGTTGTGTTTTCATAAAAATGCTATGCTTCATTTTTTTATATATTAAGATGAATTTATTCCTATTAATCAATATCTTCTGGTATTGTGGGCCATTGGTCGCTGTCCCAAACGATTTTTTCAATTTTAAGTTTTGGCTTTCCGTTATCGGAAGCATCATATGCATGAAATATGAGATAATCTGTTCCATTGAAAGTATATGCAGAATTATGTCCGACTCCCGGCCATTTCTTATCACCTGCCAATACAAGTGTTGCTCCTCCCTGATCCATTCTAACGCCTTCTTTGTCAATATAGGGACCGGTGATATTTTTGGATCTTCCCACCATAATTTTATAGTTGCTATTAATTCCACGGCAGCAAAAATCATAGGATACGAAAAGATAATAGAAACCGAATTTTTTGAAAATGAAAGGAGCTTCTATAGCAGCTTCTCCCGGGTTATCGTCATTGGTTTTAAAGCTGCGATCGCGTTTGGCAATAGTAGTCCATTCTTCCGGTTCTGCTACGCTTTCAAGGTTCTTTTGTAGTTTGACAAGTTTAATACCCTCCCAGAAGGAACCAAATGTAAGCCAAGGATCTCCATTTTCATCATAAGCGAGATTTGGGTCAATGGCATTCCACAAATCCCGTCCCGGAACAGACTGGATTATTTTACCATGGTCTTCCCACTTATAATTTGGATCAGATGGATTTATTGTAATATTCGTGGCGAGTCCAATGCAGGATGTGTTTTTTCCAAATGCAGAAACTGAATAAAAAAGGTAGTATTTTCCATTTTGAAAGGAAATATCAGGAGCCCAGATATGATTTTTAAAACCCGGAATTGCTTTAACTGCCCACTCAGGTGCTTTTTCGAAAACAGGCTGTTCATGTTTCCAGTGTTGCATATCATTGGATGACCACATGGAAATTCCCATTCCCGTACAGAAAATGTAATAATTACTATCTTGTTTTATCATCACCGGATCATGGACTATAATATCAGTATTCTGGGCATACATGATTGCAGAAGTAAAAAAAGTTATAACTGCAATTACTAAAAGTTTTATTTTAGCACTGTTATTAGAAATATTTGCAGCCTCAGAGGTTTTTATAGCATTAATCTGTGTCATTGATTTGTAAGATTTAAAAATTAGTAATCTTATTATATTTTGAAAGAAACAATAAAAATCATATATTCCGGGTTTTTACTGATTTAAAAACAGGAGGGATTAGCTTATAGAGTTAACCCTCCCGAATTAACCAGACATAACAGACTTATAAAGCAAAAAAGACAGATTTTATTTCGATTAAAATATTTTGGTTTCTTATGTTCGTTAATATGATACATGTTTAACTATTATACTTTATCTGAGATCTGATTTTAGTTCAATCCTATTTTGAGTACGGATTAAGTTTATGAGCATTGGTTTAGGATAATTGTACATTTTAATACTAATGTCTTCAATAAGTCTTATTAATATAGTTTATTTCGATCATTTCCGTTATTTTATGATTAGCATCAATTTGATTCCGTCCATTAACCGGTATCTCCTGGTTATCATAAACAATAAATGAAAAAGCGAGAACGGCTGACAGATCATCAACTGAGATCGAATACATTCCATTAATGTCAGTTATAATTCCTTTAGTGGATTCTCTTTTTATTATCGCATTTACATCTGGTAAAGAAGCATTGTTTCCTGCGTCAATAACTTTAACAGTTATTTCCTGCGCCCGGATAATTGTTGGAAGAACCTGAAATAATAAACTGAAGGTTAAAAAACTGACTAGCTTTTTCTTTCTCATAGTTATTGTGTTGAGAATTAGGTTGTAGTTATAGAAAATGGCACCATAACCAGTGTATTACAAAAATATTGAAGGTGTAAAAGGTAAGGGTAGACTATTCTGTATAAAGGGTGGATTTTTGTGTAATTAACAGAAATTATTTGTGCAAAATATAATCATTCAGGGACAGGCCTCAGGTTCCTTAAAAAGAAATAATTAAATTGATTTGTTAACTTTCTTGCCTTGTTTGAATAAATTCAGTAGGAGAAACTCCAAAATTTTTCCTAAAGCAGCGACTAAAATATTTTGGATCATTAAAACCTACATCAAATGCAACTTCGGAAATATTTAAAGTGCCTTGCATTAAAAGAAGGACGGATTTTTTTAATCGCATCGATGTAATAAAATCATTGGCTGAAAGATCTACTATTGCAGTTAGTTTCTTATGTAGTAAACTACGACTAATAAACATTTCTGCAGCCAGTTGTTGAACTGTAAATTCCGGATTATTTAAATTATCTTCAACAATCTTTATTGCACGAAGTAAGAATTGTTCATCAGCCGTTGTTGTGGTAATTTCTTTAGGAACCGGAACAAGACTTTGCTCAAATAACTTTCTCAATCTTTTTCTGTTTTCAATCAGACTTTTGCTTTTGGCTTCCAGTATCTTTATGTTGAATGGCTTAGGAATATAATCGTCGGCCCCTGATTCCAAGCCTTCAATAAAATCATCTACTTCAGATTTTGCAGTTAAGAGAATAATAGGAATATGTGAGGTTTCTACTTTTGATTTTAAATAATTACACAACTCATATCCATCCATTTCCGGCATCATGATATCGGAAATAATCAGATCGGGCTGGAACATGTTAGCTTTCTCAACTCCTTTTTTTCCGTTTTCTGCTTCTATAATCCTAAATGAATGGGACAGGTAATCAATTGTGACAGCACGCAACTCATCATCATCATCAACTAATAATAATAAAGGTTTTTCAATATTATCGGGTATTTGAACACCCGTTTTATGGTGATTATTAATATGTGAACTATGTTTGGGCTGTTCGTCAAGTACTTTTAGATGTACAATGTTTTGTTGATTCTGTAAATTTGTATTTTCAGATACAATTTCTTCAGCGGTCAGATATGTTGCAGATATCGGTAATAACACGCCGAAAATAGAACCAAAATTCGGTACACTTTTTACATATAATAATCCTTTGTGGGCTTTAATCAGTTTTTTTACCAAATATAAACCAATACCAGTACCTTTTACAGAATAATTCGACTGTGAATGAATACGATAAAACCGGCGAAAAATATCTTTAATATGATCATGTTCTATTCCTGGGCCTGAGTCAGTTATACTTATTTCAACGAACTTATTGATATTATGGTATTCATGTTTATAATGTGATTTGTCTATTATTTGAATTATATCTCCGGTATCAGGATGACCTGAGTTTATTTTTAATTCCAGAATAATATGTTTATTATCTTTTGTATACTTGAATGCATTGGATAATAGATTATAAACGATATTTTCAATTTTATCGGCATCAAAAAATATTTCTGGTATATCTGGTTCGGCTGAGACCCTGAAATTAATATTTCGTTGATTTGCCAGTGTATTGAATAATTGAGCAATGGAAGTAACAAATTCAACAATATTCCCTTTCGATGTTTTTAATACAACGTTACCAGTCTCCACTTTTCTTATTTCCATTAATTGGTTGATGAGGTGCAATAATCTTTGGGCATTTTTATAAACCAGTTTAAGTTTGTCACGGATATTGCCTTCTTTTAAATCCTGTAATAAAAGTTCGATAGGAGTGGATATAAGAGTAAGTGGTGTCCGGAATTCGTGAGAAATTTGTGTGAAGAATTTTAATTGCTGTTGATTAATATGCTGTACTTTTTTATTAAGTTCCATCAATTTGTTACGCTGTTCAAGAATAGAAGTATTCTGAACTTCCAGTTGCCTTTTCTGACCTTCTATAAGTTCCTGTCTTTTTTCAAGCTGCAGGTACGATTCTTTTAAATTTTCGGCTTGAATCCGTAATTCTTCTTTTTGCTCTTCTATCTTAGCAGTCCTTTCCTTTACCTGTTTTTCCAGTTTCTTCTTTTGTTGTCGCAGGGAATATACACGGTACCGGTTATATGAAAATATTAATCCTAAAATCAGAATAATTAATGAAACCCGAAATCCTGTTGTTTTCCAGAATGGTGGTATGATGGTAATATTTAATTTTAAGGGATATTGCTCAGATATGCCATCTTCATTGGTTGACATGACCATAAAGGTATAATCTCCTCCTTTCAGGTTAGTATAATTGGCGAACCTTCGTCTTGCATCTACATTCGTCCATCTATTATCAAATCCGTCCATCTTATAAGCGTACATAATTCGTTGGGGCTGATCATAGTCCAGCGCCGAGAATTCAAACGAAAATTCTCTTGATTTATAGGAAAGGGTTATATGATCGGTATAAGGAATTGATGTTTTTAATAATTCTCTTCCATGATACTCTTTTCCTACTTCTACCTGCTGATTGTAAATCTTGAAATTGGTAAGTACCGTGACCGGTCTGGTAGTATCTTCCATAATGCTGTCGGGGTAGAATGCATTTAATCCATTCATTCCTCCAAAATAAAGTTTTCCTGATTTACTCTTATAGGAAGCAGCCCAGTAAAACTGGTTACTCAACAAACCATCCTCCGCATAATAATTACGGAATTGTTTGCTATCAGGGTTGAACTTACTTAATCCGTTATCTGTACTTAGCCAGAGATTACCAGTTTTATCTTCCAGAATACCATATACAATATTATTAGATAGTCCATCGGACTGGCTGTAGCTTATAAATTTTCCATTGCCATTTTTGGCATCTACCGAAACCAGTTTATCCAAACCTTTTCCATAGGTACCGAACCATAAATTACCTTTATCATCAGAATTAATGGATATTACATAATTACCACTGATACTTTGGTTGTCTCCGGGAATATTTATAAAATAATTTACCCGACTGTTGTGTATGTTTATTCTATCGTCAGTCTGTGAAAGTATTTCAAACAGGCCGTTCACAGTACCTATCCAAAGATTATTTTTCTGGTCGAATTTAAGACACCCTACCTGATTAATAGGTTTATCCCTGTATCTGCTGGTTACATGTTCAAATTTCCCGGTGGCAGGATCAAATTTATCAAGTCCTCCCAATGTTCCTATCCACAGGTTTCCCCATTTGTCAGATAATATAGATGATACAAAATCATTTACCAGGCTCTTATTATCGCTGTTATTCCGTCGGTAATGTATAAATTTACCTTTTTCTTTATTTTCAGGTGTCAACTTATGTAAGCCTCCTCCCCATGTGCCAATCCACAGATTTCCCTTTCGGTCATCAACAATTGATGTTATAAAATCACTCGATAATGCATCCGGATTATTTGCATCGAACCGGTAATGCTTGTAATTTCCGGTTGCTTTGTTGTACCTGTTAAGTCCTCCTCCGGCTGTCCCGATCCATATATAATTTTTATCTTCCCAGATTGAATTGATTGTATTATGGCTTAAGCTGTTTTTTACCAGAGGTTTATAAACAAAGTACTCAAAATGTTTCTGATAGATGGTGTATTTATTAATTCCTCCCCTCTCAGTCCCTATCCATACATTCCCTTCTTTATCAGCCAGCAGGCAATTAATGAATTCATTATTCAATCCGTAATTATCATTCAGGTGATAACTATAATTAGTAAAATTATCGGTTGAATAATTGTAAATACTAAGTCCTCCCAATGTCCCGATGATCAATTTACCGTTCAAATCTTCCGTAATGCTCATAACCGCATTATGCACCAGTGAAGATGGATTGGAGGGATCATTATAATAATTTTGGAAATAATGCGATCTGATGTCCAGCCTGCTTAGGCCAAAACTGGTACCGATCCATATGGTGCCATATTTATCCTGATAAATGGTATGTACTGTATTTTCAGATAATCCATTTAAACTACCCGGCTGGTCTTCGTAATGTGTAATTGTTTTTTTTGTTCTGTTGTAAAAATAAACACCATTATCCGTTCCAACCCAGATATTACCCTGTTTGTCTTCGAGTAGCGATAATACATTACTCCCTGAATAACTTCCAAAATTTAATTTACCGTGATCATGTGTTATTTGTTTTATTTTGCCTGTCCTATCTTCTACCTTAATCTTGTCCACTCCTTTATCTGTGCCGATCCAGATGTCGCCGTTTTTATCACGCATTACAGCATTTATCCGGTCTGAAATAATGGAAGTATCGTTACCGGGATGGTGTTTATAGGTTACAAATCTGTCCTCATCGTAAATGTATACATTCAGTCCGGAACCAGTGCCAATCCAGATATTTTTGTAAAGATCCTCACACATGGAATAGATGAAATTATTCGAAATGCTGTTATTATGATTGGCATCTTGCTTATAAACAGTGAATGTATAACCATCGAATCGATCCAGCCCGTTCCAGGTTCCAAACCACATGAAACCTTTACTGTCCTTCAGCATACAGTCAACCATATTCTGCGATAATCCCTGATCGGCAGTATAATGCTGAAACCGGATATTATCCGGTTGTGATATAACTTTAATCATAAAAAATATGATTAAGGTTATCATTAATAACCTTTTAGAGATATTGTATTTTAGAAATTTATTTAATGAGACTACCCACACTTTTTTTATATATGTAATTAAATACAATTTTCATGAATATTCTGATAGTCAAGCTTTTTAAGCCATTTAAAAATTAAACGGGGATTTCTAAAAGTTAATCCTACGATGAGTTTTATAGTTTCGAAATTAATAAAAAACATTTAATGGATTCTTATTTGTATTATAAAGTAATTAATTTAGGATATACCTTATCTATAAATGGATGAATAGAAATAAATCAATATCACTATTTCAAACAATTATAATAAAATTATTGACCTAAATTTTAAAAACATGGCTGAATATTTTATTTTTCAATAAAGCTGATTATTCGTATTAAGGACATTACACCACCTTTTTAAAACATTCATCCACCAATCGGATGGTATATAGTACAACTGATATTAAATATCCAGAACAGTATTTATATTTACAACATTACCAGGGGGATTTATATAGTAAAGGTATGCGGGAAATACAAAAACTATTTGAGTAAAATTGTAATCAGACAGATGATCAAAGGAGGGGATTTAATTTTTAACGGTTGATGGTAAACAAGGAAATGTTAGGCTATTATGGGGTGATAACGTTAAGCCCTTTAGGAATAATACTTATTTCCAGTTTTTTGCTCAATTTAAGTGGTTCTCCGTCGTAGTGAACTTTCATTTTCTTTTTACATGCCATGGTGATATACTTACCGCGGATAATAGTAAGATATTTGCTTTTATGCATGGTGTGTGTAAATAAGCGGTAAGCCATCGAAAATGCGGCTATCTTCGGGAAGGGTTTCAGAATGCACACATCCAGCAGTCCGTCGTCAATCCGGGCTTCGGGTGAAATGTAGGCATTGTTGCCGTATTGCCCTGAATTGGCAATTGTAATGAGAAAAGCCCTGGTTACTATTTTTTTCCCATCAATCTCAATGGTGTACTTTTTTGGTTTGTATGAAAAAAATTCCTTTATAACTGCAACTACATAAGCTCTAAATCCCCGGGTCTCATTTTTTGCGAATTTCCAACCGATCTGTGCGTCAAATCCGATTCCGAAGGTGCAGAAAAAGGGTTTTTCATTAACGATGCCATAATCTATAGCCAGAGTTTTTCCGTTCACCAGCAATTTCATGGCTTTGGATATCCTCATTGGAATTTTCAGGTGCCGGGCAAGGCCGTTCCCTGATCCTGCCGGAATTATCCCCATAAATTTTTGGCTATCTTTAATTGCCGATGCAACTTCATTTACGGTTCCGTCACCACCTACTGCTATTACTTTGTGGATTTCTTCTTCTAACTTCTCTTTTACGAGCTGCGTGGCGTGACCGACCCCTTCTGTGGCAACCAGCTCGTAATCATAGTTTTCAATACCGGCTTTATCATGTATGATACGGGTCAGCCTGCGCTTATCCTTTTTTCCTGAGACAGGATTTAGCACAAATAATAATTTCTCTTTATCGGAGGATGTTTTCTTCAACAATTCAATTTTTAACAAAAAATTTAAGGGCTGCCAATTTAATTAATTTTGTTTAGAATTTCCTTTCAAAAATGAAAAGTAATAAACTCAGCAAATTCTGTATTCGTTAAAATTTGCAGGAATATTTTCCAAAATACTATTTCAGTAAAAACCCCGTTTATTTCACATCAGGTTACAGCATCCCTGTTTTGATTTTTAAGGGGAATATTAGAATATTGTCTGAAACCATTATCTTTGACTGCTGATAAAAGAATTAACTAAAATTAGACTCTTTTCATGATAAGAAAACCTTTTGTGTTTATTTTTCTGATCGTCGTTCCTTTGGTAAAAGGCTATTCGCAATCGGGCGGTAATAACACATACGATTTTCTTAACCTCACTACTTCGGCACGTGCCGCTGCTTTGGGAGGAACAGTGCTTTCTATCAGCGATGGCGATCTGAACCTTGTATTTAACAATCCTTCACTTCTCGATTCTACCATGCATAATAACCTGGCAATAAATTATGTGGATTATTTCGCCGGGATTAATTATGGATATGCCGCATATGCAAGGAGTTACCGGAAGGTGGGAAATTTTGCTGCCGGAATTCAGTATGTAAATTACGGGGAATTCATTAAAGCGGATGAAACCGGACAGATAAATGGTAAGTTCAGTGCTGCTGAATATGCATTTAACCTCATGTATTCGCGCTCCTTAAAAGATAGTGTTTTTATAGTGGGTGTAAACCTGAAACCCCTTTTTGTCTCTTACGAAAGTTATCATTCTTTTGGCCTTGCCTTAGATGCGGGCATTACCTATAGTAATCCCGACAAGCTTTTTGCGGCTTCCCTGGTAGTTAGGAATCTTGGAACAATGATCACCACTTATTATGATGGTGGTGAACACGAAAAACTACCTTTCGAAATACAAATGGGAATGTCTCAAAAACTGCAACATGCCCCGTTCCGGTTTTCTCTGATTGCTACCCACCTGGAGAAATGGGATCTTACCTATAAAACGGAATCCGACCTGCAAAATCAGGTGGATCCACTCACAGGGGAAACTGTGCAGAAAGGTAATCTGGATAAATTCTTTGATAAATTCATGCGGCACATGATCGTGGGAGTAGAATTCATCCCATCAAAAAACTTTATGGTACGGGTAGGATATAATTATAAACGCAGACAGGAAATGAAAATCGATACACGGGCGGCAATGGTAGGTTTTTCCTGGGGTTTTGGTATACGGATATCTAAGATCAATATCAGTTATGGTCGCGCAACGTATCACCTTGCAGGTGCATCGAATCATATTACACTAAGCGCCAACCTTTCGGAATTCAATAAAAAATTCTGATTCAACTTCATTAAATTAACAGATCTGAATATTATCTGATCAAAATAAATTCAGCATTCTACTAAATACTTCCTTACTGATTACCTATTCATTCTTTAACAATTTGTACTTTTGTGCCACCATTGCAGCAATATCAATCTTACAGGCAAACGCCTGACTTTTAAGGGCAGGTTTCAGGAGGACTGACGCTGACTGGTGCATGTTTTCATAATTAGGAAACTGTATAAAAAATGTATGATTAATTTAAATGCATGAAACACCCCCGGGAAAAAATGATTATTGCCATTGACGGGTATTCCTCTTGTGGCAAAAGTACCTTTGCAAGGATGATAGCCGGCGAACTGGGTTATATTTATATCGACAGCGGAGCCATGTACCGGGCAGTTACACTTTATTGTCTCAGGAATGGAATTATTCACAATGATGAAGTGGATATGACAAGACTGAAAAGTGACCTTAATAAAATAGACATTTCCTTTAACTTTAATTCTTCTACTTCGAAATACGAAACGCATCTTAACGGAAAAAATGTAGAAGAAGAAATACGCAGTGTAAAAGTATCTGAAGTGGTGAGCATTATCAGCCGCATTCCTGAAGTACGTGAAAAAATGGTAGCCCTCCAGCAAAAAATCGGCGAGAAGAAGGGAATTGTTATGGACGGACGCGATATTGGTACGGTGGTTTTTCCCGGGGCCGAACTGAAAATTTTTATGACTGCCGATGAACAAATAAGGGCAAAACGCAGGTTCGACGAATTAAAAGCAAAAGGGTTGGAAGTGGATTTTAATGAAATTTTACAAAATATCCGGGAACGGGATGTGCTGGATGTTAATCGTAACATCAGTCCACTGAAAAAGGCCGAGGATGCCTTTGTGCTGGACAACAGCCACATGACTCCCGGACAACAGATGGATTGGGTAGCCGGAAAAATTGATGAGTTGTAGTTTCTTTGATACGATAAAACAGGATGAATGTAGAGATTGACAAAAATTCAGGTCTTTGTTTTGGCGTTGTTAATGCAATAAGGTTGGCCGAGAAAATACTGGAATCGGAAAAAAACCTGTATTGCCTGGGTGATATTGTTCACAACGAAAAAGAGGTGGAACGTCTGAAAGAAAAGGGACTGGTCATTATCGATAAAAAAGCTTTTAAAACACTTCACAATTGTAAGGTACTGATAAGGGCACACGGTGAACCACCCGAAACTTACCGGATCGCTGACCTGAATAATATCGAGCTCGTCGACGGTACCTGCCCGGTTGTTCTCAAACTGCAGGACCGGATAGAATTCAGTTATAATGAAATAAAACCTTCCAACGGACAGGTGGTTATTTACGGTAAAAAGGGACATGCTGAAATTGAAGGATTAGCCGGACAAACGGATGGTTCCGCTATCATCATCGAAGGAATGGAAGACCTCGGTCAATTGGATTATACCCGGCCCATTCACCTTTACTCCCAGACTACCAAGAGTAAAGAAACATATTCTCAGATAGAAAAGGAGATAAGGAAAAGAATAGAAGCAGCAGGAGGTAGTTCGGAGTTGTTGAAATGCACCCGTTCTATTTGCGGTCAGGTAGCCAACAGGGCCCCGAAGTTAATGGAATTCAGTAAAAATCACGATGTGATCATTTTTGTAAGCGGGAAAAAAAGTTCCAATGGTCGTTTCCTGTTCGAAGAATGTCTGCAAATAAATCCCCGTTCCTATTTTGTTTCTGATACGGATGAGTTACGCCAGGAGTGGTTCACAAAGGCTGAAAATGTGGGTATCTGTGGGGCCACATCTACGCCGCAATGGTTGATGGTAAAGGTAGCTGACCATATCCGGTTATTCAAAAATTAACAAAAAATTAATGTTCATATCAAATGAGTATTTCCTTTTTTAAGGAATAAATACAACCTTTGCTGATATTATAAAACACACACACATATGGACACGATAAAAAGAATAGGTGTTTTAACTTCCGGCGGAGATGCCCCGGGAATGAATGCAGCTATTCGTGCAGTTACAAGAGCAGCTATAAAAAACGGACTGGAAGTATACGGGATCATGCGCGGTTACCAGGGAATGATAGATGGAGATATCCATCAACTCGATTCCAATTCGGTTAGCGGCATTATTCAGCATGGAGGGACCATACTTAAAACCGCACGTTGTTTAGAATTCAAAGAGGCAGAAGGAAGAAAGAAAGCTTACGAACAACTAAAAAGATTTGGGATAGAAGCGGTAGTGGTAATAGGAGGCGACGGCTCTTTTACAGGGGCAAGCATCATGTCAAGAGAATATGAGATTCCTTTTATAGGAATTCCGGGTACAATCGATAACGATTTATACGGAACCGATTACACCATTGGCTATGATACTGCTTTAAATACGGTAGTTTCTGCTGTCGATAAGATCAGGGATACCGCCAGCTCGCATGACCGTATTTTCTTTGTGGAAGTAATGGGAAAAGAAGCGGGTTTTGTGGCGCTTTACAGTGGTATTGCAAGTGGCGCCGAAGGAATCCTGATCCCCGAAGTCAAGGGCGAATTTAACAGGTTGAAAGAATATTTATGTGTTCGTGGAAATGAACATAAGTCCAGCATCATTCTTGTTGCCGAAGGTGAAGATGAAGGCAGTGCCATTGATGTAGCTGCAAAATTTCAGGAAGAATTTCCTCAATACGATGTACGCACTACCATTCTGGGGCACATTCAACGTGGAGGTTCTCCCTCTGCTCTCGACCGGGTAAATGCAAGCAGGCTTGGAGCTGCCGCTGTAGAAGCATTACTCGATGACCAGAAAAGCATTATGGTAGGACTTGCCAATGATAAACTGGTGAGTATACCTTTGAATAAAACGGTAAAAATGCACAAAACCGTAAGCCAGGAATTACTCGATCTGTCAGCTTTGTTAGCATAAGTCATTTAATCTCATTTCTAAAAATTAAAAATGAGGCTGTCCAATAAGTAAAATTTCTTATGAGGTTGTCATGTTGAATTTAGCTGTTAAATACCTACAATACTGGTAATCGTCACGAGGAATCTATGGGGTTTCAGGTATTCGTTTCAATCTGATTTTGTAACAATTTGTTATCTAAATTTATTAAAATTC
Organism: uncultured Bacteroidales bacterium; assembly: GCA_963748095.1. Classification (GTDB taxonomy): domain Bacteria; phylum Bacteroidota; class Bacteroidia; order Bacteroidales; family UBA10428; genus CAVVIO01. The sequence goes on along the minus strand of CAVVIO010000009.1, from coordinate 114,546 downwards.
AAATGATATCAATAGAGCGTATCGTTTAATTAAATATTTGTTTGCCACTGAGATTAGTATTGTCTATGATAAAGCCGTCAAGCATTATTTTTTTTGATGATTTTATTAAGCTTATTTAAATCATCTAGAGAAAAAATAAGTGCCTGTCCTGGCAGTGAGGACAAGGAAAATATCATTCATATGCAAACATTAATGTTAATTAAACACAAACTCTATGATATACTTTTAAATTTACGAAATTTATTGTCATTTGGTAACGCAGTAAATCATCTCTATGCCATAACCGGTTTTATGGTATTTTTCAATGATTGATAATCAAAATGACAAAACAGTCACTTTTTATACAGCCACATTATTTTATAGTAAATTAGCGGAATGACAAAACCGGTCTGTTATATTGATGTCATTCTTCCGTTGCCTCTTCCGAAACTATACACGTATGGCAGCGGGAAACACACTGCTGCCGAATTACATCAGGGATCACGGGTAACCGTTCAGTTCGGCAAAAAGAAATTGTATACGGCACTGGTTTACAAGGTTCATAATTCTCCTCCGGAATCCTATGAAACGAAAGATATCTTATCGGTTCTCGATGATGATCCGTTGGTCACCCCGCTGCAGATAACATTCTGGCAGTGGCTGGCCGATTATTATATGTGTACCGTTGGTGAAGTGTTCAAAGCAGCATTGCCTTCTGGTTTAAAACTCGAAAGTGAAACCCGGATTTTTCCGGTTAACGATGAAGAGCTGTCCGGGCAAACCTTTACAGAACAGGAAGAGCTGGTAATCCGTGTATTAAAAACACAGCCCTTCATGAATATCCGCGATATAGCAGATGCTGCCGGAAAAACAGATGTGCTGTCTTTAATCAGGGATATGCTCGATAAAAATCTGATTAAGGCAGAAGAAACATTAAAAGAAAACTACCGGCCCAAAATGGCCGCCTATGTGAGACTGGCTTTCGATGCCACGGATGATAAGCGTTTACACAGTATATTCGACAGTCTTGAAAAAGCTCCCAAACAGCTTGAGTTATTGATGAGCTATATAAGTTTATCACATATTCTTACAAAAGGGCAAATAAAAGAAGTGATCAAAGGTGATTTACTTAAAAAAAGCAATGTCTCTGCTTCCGTTTTAAATGAATTAATTAAAAAGAATATCCTTGAAATCCATGATAAGGAAATTGGCAGGCTGCAATTTGATATTTCAGGGCAGAACAGTCCGAATGAATTAAATGAAGCACAAAAGAATGCACTGGCAGAGATACGGCTGGAATTCGAAAAAAAGGAAGTGGTGTTACTTCACGGTGTAACTTCCAGCGGTAAAACCGAAATCTATATACATTTAATCGATGAACAGATACGGCAGGGAAAACAGGTGTTGTACCTGCTTCCCGAAATTGCACTTACTGCCCAGATCATCAACCGGCTGAAGATGGTGTTTGGTGATAAAATAGGTATTTACCATTCTAAATTTCCGGATAGTGAAAGGGTGGAAATCTGGAAGAATATTCTTGGGAAAGGCCCTGCCTCAGGGAAGTACCAGGTAATACTCGGCGTACGTTCTTCTGTATTTTTACCCTTCAGTAATCTCGGGCTGATTATTGTGGATGAGGAGCATGAAAACACGTATAAACAATTCGATCCGGCGCCGCGTTACAATGCCCGCGATGCCGCAGTGGTACTGGCAGGATTGCATCATGCAAAGGTGTTGATGGGAACTGCCACCCCTTCGCTGGAATCGTATTACAATGCCAAAACGGGAAAGTACGGACTGGTAACCATCAGCGAACGGTACCGCGAAATGAAATTACCGGAGATCAGGGTGGTGGATGTTCGTGAGGCCAGACGTAAAAAAAGGATGCAGTCGCATTTTACACCCCAGTTGCTTGAAAATATAGAAACGGCCCTGAATAACAAGGAACAGGTTATCCTATTTCAGAACCGTCGCGGCTTTTCACCGTACCTCGAATGTGAAACCTGTGGATGGGTCCCTCACTGCAAGCACTGCGATGTGAGCCTTACTTATCATAAACAACACAATCAGCTTATTTGTCATTACTGCGGATATACCATCAACAACCCGCATGCATGCGAAGCCTGCGGAAGTGCATCCTTGCAGACCAGGGGTTTCGGCACTGAAAAAATAGAAGATGAGATTGCCTTGTTTTTTCCGGATGCCGCAGTTGCCCGCATGGATCTCGACAGCACACGTACCAGGAAATCGTATGAAAAGATTATCCATGAATTTGAAACCGGAAAGATCAACATTCTGATCGGTACCCAGATGGTATCAAAGGGCCTCGATTTTAACCATGTGCGGGTAGTTGGTATTCTGAATGCCGATAATATGCTGAATTTTCCCGATTTCAGGGCTTACGAACGCAGCTATCAGCTGATGGCACAGGTAAGCGGAAGAGCAGGCCGTAAATATGAACAGGGGAAAGTGATCATACAGACTTCCGATCCGGGAAACCCGATTATTAAAAATGTGACGGAAAATAATTATGAAGGGATGTACTCCGGTCAGCTTGCAGAACGAAAAGAATTCAGTTATCCTCCTTTCGTCAGGTTAATGCAGGTAACGGTAAAACATAAAAAGCAAACAGTAGTGGAACAGGCAGCTGAAGCTCTTTCGAGAGAGCTTCGTATAACCCTGGGGAAACGGGTTATCGGACCTGAGTATCCACTTGTCAACCGGATACAGAACTGGTACCTGAAAAGTATTCTCCTGAAACTTGAAAAGGAAAAATCGATATTGGCTTTCAGGGAACATATATTAAATGCTATTCTGAAGGTAAAATCTATGGATAAGTTCAGGTCCGTACAGATTGTTATCGATGTGGACCCCATGTGATTTCATTAAAATCTTCATTAATTTTAGATTTGGACGGTAAAATTTTATCTTTGTTTTCCAAAAATTAAATGATACAATGATCAAAATCGAGGAGTTGTTAGATAGTTTTTCCCGTTTCAACATTATGGTTATTGGTGATGTAATGGTTGATTCCTATTTATGGGGTAAAGTTTCGCGTATTTCCCCGGAGGCTCCGGTCCCGGTGGTTTTGAGGTCTAAAAGCGAAAATCGTCCGGGAGGAGCAGGAAATGTTGTAAAAAACATCAGCTCACTGGGAGCGCGGCCGATCATTTGTACGGTAATTGGAACGGATGAATCGGGTGCTTCTTTCAAACAATTACTGGAAGAGGACGGTGTTACCACAAAGGGAATAGTGGAAAGTAAAAACCGTGTAACCACCAGCAAAACCAGGGTTATAAGTGGCAGTCAGCATTTAATCCGCATCGATCACGAGGACCTGGATCCGATAGATCTTGCTACGGAACAATTGTTAATAGACCGTATAAAATCGATCATAGAACAGGAAACCATTCATGCTATTATTTTCCAGGATTATGATAAAGGGGTTATTACACCCCGCCTGATCGAAGAAGTAGTTGAATTTACTGGTCCCAGAGAAATACCAACCCTGGTAGACCCCAAAAAAAGGAATTTTCTCGATTACCGCCAGGTAACACTATTCAAACCGAACTATAAAGAATTTGTAGAAGGGCTGAACCTTGATATTGAAAAAAACGACATTAAGGGACTGACTAAAATTGCCGGGGAGTTTCGCGACAGAAACTTAATTAACATGGTGATGGTAACCCTTTCGGAGCATGGTGTAATCATAGTTTACGATGGTTCTTATCACGCTATACCTGCCGAAATTCGTGATATTGCCGATGTTTCGGGGGCAGGGGATACGGTCATCAGCATGTCGGCCCTATGTATAGCTGCGGGGTTGGGACCAAAGCAACTGGCATACCTTTCAAACCTTGCCGGCGGGCTTGTTTGCGAAAAAGTGGGGGTTGTACCCATTACAAAAGAGCTTTTATTGAAAGAAAATTTTAACATACCGGAAGAATAATTATTTTTGCATCTCAATTCTTTGAGAAGAATATAGAATGAGTCCTTTTTATTTTTAAATAAACAAGATACATTCTGTTGACAACGATCTTTTAAATAGTAAATTTTAATCATGGGGTGTGGTCCCGCTATAGCGGGATAAACTTTGTAGGCTGTCGATTAAAATATAAATTTTTCACGGGGTGTGGCCCTGCTAAAGCAGGATAAACTCCGTTGGCTGGCGATTTGTAATAAAAATTATCACGGGGTGTGGCGCAGTTGGCTAGCGTGCTACGTTCGGGACGTAGAAGTCGGGAGTTCGAGTCTCCCCACCCCGACATAAAATCAGAGTGAGAGTGAGAGTGAGGAACGAGCTCTCACTCTGATTTTCTCAATATCTCACACTCAAACTCACACTTAACAGCAAGAGCAAGAATTAGCAAGAGCCTGAATTAGCAAGAGCAAGAGTAATCAGCAAGAGCAAGAGTAATTAGCAAGAGCAAAAATTAGCAAGAGCAAGAGTAATTAGCAAGAGCCTGAATTAGCAAGAGCAAGAGTAATTAGCAAGAGCAAGAGTAATTAGCAAGAGTAAGAATTAGCAAGAGCAAGAGTAATTAGCAAGAGTTAGTTCTTTTTTCCAGGTCCAACAATTCACAAAACTTTTTTCGGGGAACCGAACCCCTGGTCTGCGTGCAGCCAGTGAGAATGAGAGTGAGGGAGAGTACCATCTGAAATAAATTCAATTACTGATCGTGTAAAATTTATGGCTATATTTAGCTGCTATAACTACATTTGAATAAAAAGCTAGACGTGTTGAGAAAGTTTTTTAAGCGGATACCCTTGATTAAGATTCTGAAAACAAAGTTCTTCATCGGGACTCTGGCATTTGCTTTTATATCAGTTATTATAGCTCTGGGTTATTTTTCAGGCATTAAGGATTTCAGTGTATTCCCCAATAACCGGGACTTCGATTACAAGTTTTTTACCGACAGTGCTTCCGGAGGAGATTCTAAAATTCTGCACCAGGTAATTACCGATAGCCTGATCAAATTTGACTTTGTTATAGGTAATAAAATAAACAATCCTTATTTGGGTTTAAGCATTGCCCCAAAAATTCCCCTCCCGGTTAAACTGAACAAATATAACCGGATAAAGATTAAGGTGAGAGGTTCTGAGGTTAACGGCATTAACATAGCACTGTTCACTTCAAATTCCATTTCAAAAAAAGAAAATAAAAGCGACTATTTGCTGTTCTTCCATACCTTTGAAATTGCGCCGGTTATAAAGTCCTATGTTGTAAATATTAACAGGTTTGAAATTCCGGACTGGTGGAAAGACCTGAATCGTGTGGAAGATGTAGCATCTGTCAGGCCTGATTTAAACAACTTACAAAATATTAATATAAGTTACGCGTATGCTCCGAATCGGGAAAAAACACTTTCGCTCGAAATATATTCTGTGTCATTCTCAAAGGATAGCAGGCCGGTCATAATTCTCATTATAAAATCAGAGCTGTTGCTGATTTTTCTTGTATTCCTCATTTTAACGGGCAAAGAGATTCTCAGCAGGAATAAAAAAGTGATCACCATATCCTACAAACCCATAGAAGAAGAAAAGACGGAAGATGCAAAGAGGGATATTATGGATTACATAAACCAAAACTTTCATCAAAGTAACCTTACCCTCGAAACAATTTCTATGGAGGCGGGCGTGAGCCAACGCAGAATTACCAACGAAATTCAGTCCAAATTCGGGTGTAATCTCAAAACGTATATTAATCGTTTGCGAATTAACGAATCGAAACGGTTATTGGTTGAAACTGATTTTACCATTGGAGAAATTGCATTTAAGGTAGGTTTCAATAACCAAAGCCATTTCAACCGGGTTTTTAAAAACAAGCTGAATTATAATCCTTCTGAGTACCGGGAAAAATATAAAAAGTAGATCTTTTTGTAAAAACGCTGTTGGTTTTTGTAAAAACTTTTCTCCCCTGTTGCACTTTCTGTAAAAAGATTGTCGGTTTTTGTAAAAAGAAAAAGACAATCAACCTTTATTTTTGTATCATAAAGTTCCGGTCTCTTAATCTTATTTCTGTTAATGAATTGGATCTGCCATTGAAGTATATTAAGAGAATTTTTTAATGCTAACTTAAAGACACAATATGAGAAATCAATTTAATATTAGGATGCTTAGATTAACATTGTTAATTATCATCTTCTGCTTTCCCTTCATTTCTCTTTTTTCTCAAAGCAATGTCAACTGTTTTTTAGAGGATTTTGAACCCAAAAATGCAGTAATACCAAAGTCAACGCTGACTGAAAAAACCACAGAAGCTCCGACTGTGACTGTAAATATCACTCCCGATACCTTGGGCGAAGTATCCAGGTATGTTTTCGGGAATGCAATAGCTACCTGGATGGGAAACAATACAGACAATCCGGTTTTTGTAAAAAATACCCAGGATCTTTCTCCTACGCTGATTCGTTTCCCGGGGGGAAGCTGGTCCGATATTTTCTTCTGGAGTGGTCCGCCGTCTGATATTCCTGACTCCGTTTATGATGGTACCACAGGAAAAAAGACCAAATTTTATGCTATCTCAGGAGTAAACGACTGGTCAACAACGGTTGATAATTATTATAAACTTCGTAAAAAAGTTGGCACGCAAGGCCTCATTACAATTAATTACGCTTATGCCCGGTACGGATTAAGCAATAACCCGGTGCAGCAGGCAGCACATCTTGCAGCCGACTGGGTTCGCTATGACAATGGAAGAACAAAATTCTGGGAAATCGGAAACGAAAACGGGGGCCCCTGGGAAGCCGGCTGGATGATTGACACGGCTACAAATAAGGATGGCCAGCCTCAGATTATTACCGGTCAGCTTTATGGCAGGCACTTTTGTGTTTTTGCCGATTCAATGAGAGCGGCAGCGGCAGAAGTGGGAGCGAAAATATATATTGGCGCCCAGGTTTTGCATTTCGATGGCACCACGAGCTGGAATTCGGTGGATAAAACCTGGAATGCCGGCGTTTTTAAGGAAGTTGGCGATTCTGCCGATTTCTATGTCATGCACAATTATTTCGGATCGGCTGCAACAGTTGATAACCTGTTATCCGCTGCCCAGAATGATCCTAAAAAAAATATCGATTTTATCCGGAAGGATATTACAGATAAGAACGGTTTTCAGAAACCGGTAGCCCTTACTGAGTATAATATGAATAGTAATTCAGCCAATGCAACCATCGGAAGGTCATATATCAATGGCATGCAGGCTACAATTCTCTTTAATGAATTAATTAAAAATAACTTTGGTTTAGGAGCAAGGTGGTTGCTTGTCACGGGTGAAGACGGAATGTTTTATGATGGGGATAACACAAGTTTAAAGTGGCAACCCCGGCCGGATTTTTATTATGCTTATTACCAGCAGAAATTTACCGGAGATCATGCTATTTCAACAACATCATCCAACTCGAATATATTGGCCTATGCTTCCCGGTACGCTTCAGGCGAAACCGGAGTGGTGATTGTGAATAAGGGGACTTCCCCTCAGGTGGTAAAAATAAATCCGGAAAATATTTACGTAGGAGATAATTACTATGTATACTCGTTGACAGGAGGGACTGACAATGGTGATTTCTCGTATTATGTAACGGTGAATGGAGTTGCTCCAACAGGAACACAATGGGGACCACGGGCAGAGCTCGATACGATTCCGGCCTATGCCTTTCCTAACGATAGCAATATTCTTATACAAAGTCCCGGCAGGTCTGTTCAGTTCATCATGCTGGATTCGATTACCACTATCCAGGATCAGACCCCTTCCCTTGTTAACAATATTCACATGACCAAACCTGAAGTCAGCAATTTCCCCAATCCGTTTAAAACAAACACTACGATTGAATTTCAAACGCATACAACATCTCATGTTTTATTAACTGTATATAATCAAACCGGTCAAATAATCAATACATTAGTCGACCAGACTTTGGCTCCCGGATCACACTCCGTTGACTTTAACGGCAGATCATTGCCGGGAGGAATTTATTTCTATAAATTACAAGTCGACAATTCTGTTACAACACAAAAGATGATTCTGGTTAAATGACAACCTGTCCTGTTTTTGAACAGGATGGGGTAATGCCGGGAATCCTGAAAATACTGCCTTATCGGGCGGTGGGTCAGATGGTTTCATTGAAGCCATCTCCGGTATTGGTATGGTCTCCATCGTCTTAAGCATTTGAAAAGATCCGGGAAGCTACCAATGACAGAATTTGATAAGCATCTGTATAGAAGACATATATGCTTAATTAATTTTAATCTGATATAGATAAGTATTTTCTATGTCCTCAAGCCGGACGGGCAAAACGAATCCCCCGCGCTCTGCTGCAATGCAAGAATTTCTAACAAAGTAACCGCGTGAACGGTAATGAATATTTAAATTAATCTGACCTTGAATTCAATTTTAATTTATCAGATATAGATTAAATAAGTAATGCCTGCCAACTAACCCAATATTTTTGAAAATTCAAGATGCTTTTTTTAATTAACACACCCCTACCCCTCTCTAAGAGGGGATTAATGGTATCTTGAATTTTCAAAAATATCTATATATTCATTATAATAAGTGTGCTCTTGCAATAACTAAATACTCGTTCACGCTAAAGGCAAGCCCCTTTATTGAAATTCTAACCATTGCAGCAGAGCGGCCACCCCGGCCTCCCGTTTTGCCGGGCCTGCGCGCTTCTCTTTAACAGCATTTTCCTTCCAAAATACTTATAGTATATTTAATTGAAATTTTTCGGCGATCGCTCTTATGGAATCACTTTTAATAATAAATTTCACTAATTTATTCTTTGATCTCTCATAGTTCCTTTTGTCATTCTGCTTTATGAGTATTTTTAAATGACTGTAAACTCAGGAAGATTGTTGGAGATATAAACTCTTCGGATTATGGGTATCATGCTTCCCCGCTATCCGCAGCGTCCCCCGGCTAAGGACTTTAAAGTAACCGGATCATTAATTTTATTCTCATTTTAACTTGTACGTACAAGTTAAAATGATATATTTGTGAAAATTCTATTCCGATGAATGAAAAAAGATACCGGCAGGTACAGGATTTTCTCAAACTTCAGATACAGAAAGGATATTATAGTGTCGGTGCTTATTTACCTTCGGAAAATGAGCTTTGTTCAACGTTCAGCATTACCCGTACAACTGCCAGAAAAGCATTGGAGGAACTTGCCAGGGAAGGATTTATTGAGCGGCGCCATGGCAAGGGAAGCATTGTTCGCGAGAGAAGGCAATCGCTGGGATTATTGAACGTGAAAGGTTTCTCGGAAGCTGTAGGCAAAGATGTCAGTACTGTTTTTCTGCAGCCGCCCCGCCCCGGTTTCTGGAGCCCCGAAATACATTTCAGGATCAGTGAAAAAGAACTCGGTAAGCCGTGTATTCATTTCTCACGTTTAAGATGTGTAGGCGAAATTCCGGTTATGATCGAATACAACTGGATGGACGGTACATCTCTCAAAAATTTCTCCGGTGCAGATTTTGTCGACGGATCATTTTTTAAAACGCTCAGCCAGAATTATCACATCGAAATTGTGGGATCGGAGCACGAACTGCGTGCTGAAAATGCCCATAAAAACTCGGCAGACTTATTAAAAGTCCCTCTCGGCTCCCCCATTCTTCATATATCGGTAAAATTTCACACCAGTCAGAATAATTTTTACATATACAGCGAATTGTATTGCAACACCAATGACTACCCTGTGGGGAACAGTTATCATTTGTAATGAACGTACAGGACTATGAAAAAACAGGCTTCTTTTTCGCGAAGGACTTTTGTCAGATCAGCAACGATTGCATCCGGAGCAACATAAGTTAACCGGATTAATGAGACTTTAACGAATAATCAATTACATAAAACCTGTAGAAATGAGCAATGTACATGAATTAGCCAAAATGATTGACCACTCCATCCTTCATCCCACACTTACCGATGAAGATCTGAAAAGAGAATGCGAAGTAGCAAAAAAATACAATGTCGCTTCGGTATGTGTAAAACCCTATGCAGTGAAACAGGCTGTTGAATTATTGAAAGGCTCCGGGGTGCTGGTTGGATGTGTCATCGGGTTCCCGGCCGGAAATTCAAAAATTCCGGTAAAGGTTTTTGAAGCGGAAGCCGCCTGTCATGACGGGGCAGCAGAGATCGATATGGTTATAAATATCGGGAAGGCGTTGCAGGGCGACTGGGAATATATGGAAGAAGAAATTGGTGCTGTTACCAGGGCCTGCCATAAAAACGACGCCATTGTAAAAGTAATTTTCGAAACGGATTATGTGACCCGGGAGGCTGACCTTATTAAATTATGCGGGATCTGTACAAAAGTTGGCGCTGACTATGTAAAAACGTCCACGGGATTTGGCTTTGTGAAAGGTGCGGATGGGAAATATTCCTATGAAGGGGCTACGATCCCGAATCTTGAATTAATGAAAAAACACGTGGGGCCCGGGGTGAAAATTAAAGCTGCCGGAGGCGTCAGAACACTGGACGGATTGCTTGCGGTTCAAAAGGCAGGATGCACACGTTGCGGGGCCACGGCAACCCAAACGATTATTGAAGATGCCATGCAACGGTTCGGGAACAACGGCTGATCTTCCGGTAACCATGGATGCATAACTTTTCAAACAGAACACAAACAAGTAACATCATAAATCAATACCCATGCAGATAAAGATAAACATAGTAAACATCACGACTGTTTTCCTGCTGTTATTATCAGGATGCCAGGGAAAAGATAAAAACGCGAAACTGATGGTTCAAAAAGAGATCAACAAAGACTGGCAATTCAGCGAAGTCGGACAGGACGAGTGGCTTCCCGCGAAAGTTCCGGGATGTGTTCACACCGATTTGCTGGCCAATAAGAAAATTGAAGATCCGTTTTATCGTCTTAACGAACACAAGCTTCAATGGATTGACAAAAAAGACTGGGCTTACCGCACCAGCTTCCGGGTTGAAAAGCCCCTGCTGAAACACGATCGTATTGCGCTCGATTTCAAAGGGCTGGATACGTATGCCGACATATTTGTGAACAACGAAAAAATTGATTCCACAGATAATATGTTCCGGGAATACCTCGTGGATGTTAAGCCCTATCTGAAAGAAGGAAGCAATTCGCTGGAAATTGTTTTTCATTCTCCCATCAAAGAAGGGCTGAAAAAATATGATGCGAATGATCTTGTCATTCCGGTATCCGATAACGACCTTGCTGTGATCGGGGAAGTGGAAGGCGGCAAAAAAGTAAGCGTTTATACCCGCAAGGCGGGTTATCACTTTGGCTGGGACTGGGGCCCCCGGCTGGTTACCAGTGGTATCTGGCGGCCGGTATATTTAAAAGCCTGGGACAAAGCCCGGATTGATAACATGCAGATTATTCAGGAAAACCTGGATACAGCAGTTGCCCGGTGTACCGCGGTGCTGGAAATTGAAGCGGAAAATCCGGGCCCGGCGCATATCCGTATCAGTAACGACGGAAAAGTGCTGGCACAGGAAGACATTCAGCTTACGAAAGGGATGAATACCTATCCGGTAAAATTCAACATTGAACATCCCAAATTATGGTGGACGAACGGCCTGGGCAGCCAGCCGCTTTATCAGATCCGTGCACAACTGACCGTTGACAGAAGAACGGCAGAAGTGTCGCAACGCATTGGACTGCGGACACTCGAACTGGTACGTAACAAAGACGAAAAAGGAACTACTTTTTACTTCAAACTTAACGGGGTTCCGGTTTTTATGAAAGGGGCAAACTATATTCCGAATGATATTTTCCCGTCACGCGTTACCAGGGAAAATTACGAAAAAGTGGTAAATACGGCCCGACTGTCTAACATGAATATGCTCCGCGTATGGGGAGGGGGAATATACGAAAACGATGAATTTTATGACCTGTGCGATGAAGCGGGCATCCTGATCTGGCAGGATTTTATGTTTGCCTGTGCCATGTATCCCGGGGATAAAGCTTTCCTGGATAATGTGAAAGCCGAGGCGGTTGACAATGTAAAAAGGTTGCGCAACCATCCCAGCCTGGCCTTGTGGTGCGGGAATAATGAGATCCTGGGCGCCTGGTACCAGTGGGGATGGAAAAGAGACGAGGAAGCGAAAAGCAAAAAGAATGCCGCGAAGATCTGGAATGATTACAAAGCGGTCTTTCACCGGATATTGCCCGAAACGATCAAAGAATATGATCCTTCGCGGGCTTACTGGAGTTCCAGCCCGTCTTCCGGGGAAGGTATCCCGTCTGACCAGGTAAACGGAGATGACCATTACTGGGGTGTCTGGTGGGGCAAGGAACCATTTAAAACGTATGCCACACACATTGCCCGTTTCATGAGTGAATACGGGTTCCAGTCTTTCCCCGAATTACGGACGGTAAAATTATATGCATTGCCGGAGGATTACCGGATCGACTCGAAGGTAATGAACTCGCATCAGCGTTCATCCATTGGGAACAAGACCATAGAATATTACATGTTGCAGGATTACAAAAAACCGAAGGATTTTGAGTCCTTCCTCTATGTAAACCAGGTTTTGCAGGCCGAAGGGATCAAATTTGCGCTGGAAGGACACCGCCGGGCCATGCCCTATTGCATGGGCAGCCTGTATTGGCAGATCAACGATTGCTGGCCGGTGGCTTCCTGGAGTTCAACCGACTATTATCAACGGTGGAAAGCATTGCAGTACTTTGTAAAAAAAGGATTTGAACCCGTCCTTGTATCTCCGTATGTCGAGGGAGATTCGCTGAAAGTGGGGATAGTGAACGACGAGCTGCGACCCGTAAATGGCCGGCTGAACCTGAAAATAATTGATTTTGACGGTAAAACAGTCTGGGAAAAATCGGTACCCACATCCATTCCGGAGAACTCAAGCGCTGCGTATGTTGAAATGAACGAGCACGAATTGCTGAAAAACAGGGACAGCAGAAATCTGTTTCTGACAGCAGCGTTAGTGGAGAATGATAAAACGATAGCAAGTAACGTGTTTTACTTCAGGCCTGTGAAAGAGCTGAACCTTCCGCATCCGGTTGTAAAATATGACAGTAAGAAAACGGACAACGGGTTTGAGATTACCCTGACAACAGATAAGCTGGCTAAGAACCTGTTTATGGCCATCGGCGACGAAGAAGGTTTTTTCTCAGACAATTATTTCGACCTGCTTCCGGGCAAACAGGTCACGGTAAACCTGAAAACCAACATTCCGGAAGAAACGCTGAAAAAGGTTTTTACGATCCGTACGCTGGACGACACGTATTAGGTTAACGTGAGTTCGAAATAAAGTGAGATGCATAGTTTTTTAATACGAATTGCTTTTTTTCTTGTCATTCTGAACGAAGTGAAGAACCTTTTTCTTGACCAAAGGGAGTAATCTATATTCTTGTAAAAGAGATGTTTCGCTGCCGCTACCAATGACAAAAATTTGTAAATATCAGTATAAAAGACATATATGTTTAATTAACTTTAATTTGATATGATTTATTTTCTATGTCCTCAAGCCGGACGGGCCTGTCTGCTGCCAGGCAGGCTTTTACTTTTCTCCGGATGAGAAAAGTAAACAAACCCCGATAGCTCCTAAAATCCGCATGTTTAAGAAAAACATAGATTTGATAAGAGATATTTAGTTCAATTTGAGTTTTAAAATTAAAATAACTGGACTTATTTGTTTTTTGAGTCTTAAATGAACCTTTTTTGCTAAATCAGCCACGATTTTCAGGTATATTTTTATCGGTCGGATATAGTTTTTCCATATTGAGTGAGGATATTAAGGTAATTTTGAAAATTCTTGAAGCTGGCGACTAATTAAGTTCGGAATCGGATTGGCCCATATAATTGTAATTGTTCCTGCCTTGCTCTTCTAACCCATTTAGCCGGAATTATTATAAATCGGAACAAGAATTTTTTAATCCTATATGTAGGCTTTAAGGTTTTTGTTTTCATTGAAAAGTATTGGATTATCTTATGGTACAGATTACGGCATATTGCTGTTAAATATAGGAAGACAGTATTCTGTTCAAGTTTTGAAAATGGCATGTTGTTCCAGCCGAAATCATTTTTCAATATATCAAATTGCTTTTCCATATTACCCCTGTGATTATAAAAGGAAACAATTTGGGAAACCGTATAATCAGTGTTGTTTGTTAGTATAGCCCGATATTCGTAAGCATCCTGAGTAAAAATATCGTACTGACCATCCTTTTTTAGTTTTCTTTTTACTACTAATCGGTATATTTTTGCATCCTTGCCTTGTTTTTTGGCTTGTCGTTGAAAAGGAGTTATGTTTATTTCACCGACTTCCATTTCTCCTTCACAGCTATTGATGAATGGTTTCCATTCAGTTACTTGGGTAAAATATTTTTCCACATAACTGTTCTTGCATCCTATGTAAAAGTTTTCGACATGGTTGTCGAGAAAATCTATGATATCGTATTGATATGAAGCAGCATCTGCCCTAAAATGGTCTACCGTTTTTATTTTATTGTTTTTCAGAAGTTTAAACATACGTTTCAAAGTGTCTGCCTGAAATGATTTGGCATCGCTGTTACCATTCCTATTTTCAATATAGAATACTTGTTGTTCGTTTATGGTACAAACACCTGGCTGATAACCAGGATTTCTTTTATAGGTCATTTTACTATCACTTTTCTCATTGAAAATGATAGTATTATCATAATCTAGTGTTATTTCATCGGTCTCGAATACTCCTAATTTTTTAAGCAATAAAACATTAAGTTTTTCTAATACTTGATTTGTATTGTAGGTGTGGTCAACATTACCTCGTTTTGTCCTGCAGGTTCTATTTTCCTGAGCCAACCCAGAGAGTCTTCGCAAAACTGTATCTGGGCTCGGTATATTAATAAAGGGGTTATTGATGAAATGATCTCTTAAGTGTGTCTGTAAATCTTCAATGCAGTCACCGCCGCACATGTATATGGTTAATAAAGAATTGATTACATCACTCCAATCATACTTACTTTGATTTTTTAATGTGGGTAGAGAGCTGTTGTATAAGCTTTCGAAATTATTTTTTTTCAAGTATTCGAAAACAAAATTAATCCCTCCAAAAGCGGAAATTGGCGTACAGTTTTGTATTTTCATATCGGTATTTTGTTAGCAACACCAATATAGGTGAAAATACCTTAGCTGTAAAACTTTTAATATTAAAGTTTTACAGCTTTTTCAACAATTAACATGCGGATTTTAGGAGCTATCGGGGTTGCTTACTTTTCTCATCTAGGAAAAAGTAAGTGCCCGTCCGGCAGGAGGACATAGAAAATACTATTCATATCAAACTAAAGTTAATTAAACATATACATCTTTTATACAGATGTTTACCAAATTCTGTCATTGGTAGCCTGTCTAACGCCAGGTAGACGCAGCGAAGGATGACAATAAAGACAGATTCGGCATCATGCTGCAACCTGCCCTTTTCTTCTCCCATAAAAATAAAAAGCTGTCAGGAAAAAGATGATTATGACCAGAATCCCATACCGCCACATAATGCCTACCATACCGACAGAATCCTTCAGCAATCCTACAGACAGGTTTCCGAAGGTTTGTCCAAGCCCCTGATAAAAGGCCCAGATTAGCGATTGTGCCGTTGCATGTCGACCGGGAGGAAGCAGTTTGTGCATGTAATCCACAATGCCGACCAGGAAAAAGGAAAGCGTCATACCCTGTAATGCTCCGAAAGCCAAACCTGTTGCTATTGACGGGAATAGACCGTACATCATCAAACGGATAACCATTCCCGCCATAGAGATCAGAATCACCCGTTTGTTGCCGATCTTTTTTACCAGGCTGCCGCCGATAAAGAAAAACGGTAATTCACTCACCGACTGAATGGTGAAAGCTATGCCGATTATTCGATTACTGGCTTTCAGCTCCGTGAAATACAGGTTGATATAAGTGTAAGCCGGAGAACAGGCAATACCGTAAATAACAAGGATGCCGCTAAACAGCATCAGTTGTCTGTTATGCAACAACGACCGTAAGTCAACCGGCTGAAACTTTGGTTTGTAAACCACTTTTTCCTTTTTTGACTTTCGCAGAAAAATTAAAAGTACCAGAAAGAAAAAGGCTGATACAGGAAAAATATATTTCAGATCGATGCGCGAAAAAAGATAACCGCCGCCGGTAGCAGCTATGCCCCATCCCAGCGATCCCCACAACCGGAATTTCCCGTAATTATACCGGGTATGTTTATGGGAAAACTGAATAGCCAATGTATCGGACAGTGAACCGAGCGGGTTATAAAAAAGGCTAAGTACCAATACAACGGCTACCATCAACCCAAATGTATGCATGTATCCCAGGACAAATATTAATAAAGCAGTTATCAGTGCTGTTATCCGCAGGGTAGGCCGAATGCCGTTTTTATCAGCATAAAAACCCCATACGGGAACTATAAAAGCAAGCGTTGCCAGGATGATGGCGTTCAGAATCCCAATTTCCGTACCACTGAAATGAAGCTTTTCCAGATATACATTAAAAAAAACACGCCATGTGGCAAAACCCATGTACATGAAAAGGTAGATGGCCTTTATACGGTTTCCGTTCATAGGATATACGTCAGGTACTTATTCCCATTATTGGATATATACAAAGAAAGTAAAAGTTTGAAATGCTGTAATCACATTAGATAAAAGGATTTTATTTTTTCGAAAAATTCATTTTTTAAAACAATTAAGGATAAGTTTTATTTATCACAGATAGGAAACTTTGCTTAAAAGTAAAAATCGTATATTTGGGTGAAATAACTTAAGAAATGATTGATTCGAAACAATTATTGGTTTATTTATCTTCAAATAAAGACAGGTTTCAAAAGGAATATCATCTGATACGGATTGGTATCTTTGGTTCTGTTGCAAGAGGAGAACAAAACAATAAAAGCGATATCGACTTAATTGTTGAATTTGAAGATGATACCCCGGATTTGTACACCATTAAACAAAAGTTAAAAAATGAGATTCAATCAGAATTCAATTTTCCGGTAGATATTTGCCGGGAAAAATATATCAAACCAATCTTCAAAACCCAGATTTTGTCAGAAACCAGGTATGCATAAACCATCACATAAGGATTTCAATTGTATCCTTAATATGCTTGATTCAATAAAAAAGATTCAGGAATATTCTGGTTAATTTCAGGAAGCTGATGCATTCTATAGTGACACTATTTCCTTTGATGCAACAATGATGAATTTTATTGTTATCGGAGAAATGGTAGATAAATTATCCGACGATATACTTAAAGAAACCTCAGGAAAAATTGACTGGTTTAAGGTAAAAGGGTTCAGAAATATTGTAGCACATAATTATTTTGGAATTGATGCAGAAGAAGTTTGGCAAATTATTCATGATACTTTGATAAATCTGGAAAAGGAACTTGAAAGTTTGATTGGATAAATCTCTCCTGGAAATTTTTTAAAGGATGTATAAACCTGGAGTCTTTTAACTCCAATTCCCAAAACAATTCAAAAATCCTCTGAAAAAACCAAACAAAAATCCTTTTTTCATATATTCACCGGCAATATATTTACATTCATTTTATTAGGAGATAACGACACAATATTAATTAAAAAGTTTATGATCAGAAAAATCAGCTACCTGCTGCTACCGGCAGCTTTTATATGGATAACCTCGTGTACCACTACCAAAAAAGAATCGCAACAACCCGATGCACTGGCCTCGCACATCGACTCCACGGTAAAACCGGGCGACGATTTCTTCGATTTTGCCAACGGCAAATGGTTTAAGGAAAATCCTATTCCGGCAAGTGAAACCAGTAACGGACTGTGGCAGCTTATACAGGATACCATCAACAGCCAGATACGTGACATTTGTGAATCGGCAGCAAAACTCACCGATGCCGAAAAAGGCAGCAACAAGCAAAAGATCGGTGATTTTTTCTACTCAGGAATGGACAGTGTAACACTGAATAAAAACGGGATCAGCGGACTGAAAGACGATCTTGCCCGTATCGATGCAATAACAGACATTAACGGTATTATTGAAATGGCAGCCTATATACACATGGTTTCTGCTTCTCCGTTATTTTCGTTCTGGGTAGCGCCCGATGATAAGATCAGTACCAAAAATGCTGTCTTTTTGTGGCAGGGAGGATTGAACCTGCCCGACCGGGATTACTATTTTGACACTGATAAGAGGGCTGTTGATATTCGCGCCAAATTCCTCCAGCATTTGCAGCACATGTTTGTGATTCTTGGCGATGACAGCATTACCGCTAAACAGGCAGCCGCCCGCGAAATGACTCTCGAAACCGCCATGGCCAAAGTATCGCGCAAAGGGGAAGATTTGCGTGATCCTTTCAAAAATTACCATAAAATAGCCTATAAGCAATTGACACAGACCATGCCCAATATCAACTGGGATACTTTTAACGAAAATACAGGACTTCATAATGTGGATTCGGTAATTGTGGGGCAACCAGAGTATTTTCACCGCCTTGAACGGATATCTGAAATCGTACCCGCTTGGCCGACTGGAAAAATTACCTTAAATACCAATTGGTCAGCTCTCTGGCATCTTACATGGACGATAAAACTTACAATGAAGTCTTTCATTTTTATGCTACTGCCCTTCGAGGCGTTACCGAGCCAAAACCCCGCTGGAAAAGGGTAGTGGGACAAACCGATGGTTCGCTGGGCGAGTTGATTGGAGAAGTATATGTAAAGGAGTACCTGCCAGCTGGCACCAAGGAAAAATTACTGGAGATTGGTAATGCCATCCGTAAAGTTTATGCCGACCGTATCCGGCAACTCGACTGGATGAGTGAACCTACCAAGGAAAAAGCGTTAATAAAGCTCAATGCCATGATTATGAAAGTAGGTTACCCTGATAAATGGAAGGATCTGAGCAGCCTGCATGTCGATCGTACCTCTTATGTGCAAAATGTGATGAATGCCAATAAATGGGAAATGGATTACATGATCGCGAAATATGGCAAACCGGTTGACCGTACCGAATGGGAAATGGAACCGCAAACATACAATGCTTATTACAATCCTTCGAACAACGAAATCGTGGTTCCGGGCTGCAACATCCTGGTGCCGGGATATGAAAAGAAAATGGCCGACGATGCCATCCTGTATTCCATAATCGGCGGTTCAACCTTCGGACATGAAATGACTCACGGTTTCGACGATCAGGGCAGTAAATACGATGCTTCCGGCAACCTCCACAATTGGTGGACTCCTGAAGACAGTGCGAAATTCTTTGCCAAAACCAAGCTGATCGTTCAGCAATACGACGGATATATCGCAGTAGACAGCCTGCACATCAACGGGGAACTTACACAGGGAGAAAACATTGCCGATCTGGGGGGAATTATGATGGGATACCAGGCTTTCAAGCAGACAAAACAATATAAAAACAACGAGATCATTGCCGGACTGAACCCTGACCAGCGCTTTTTCCTGGGCTATGCACTTGCCTGGATGGTGAACATGCGTCCGGAAGCTATTTCTACGCAAGTACGCAGTGATCCGCACTCACCGGTAAAATTCAGAGTGATCGGCCCGCTATCGGATATGCCCGAATTTTATGCAACCTTCGGCGTTAAAAAAGGAGATGCCATGTGGCGACCCGACAGTCTGCGGGTGAAAATCTGGTAAGAATCTTATCGGTTATCCATTTTAGGTTTTACCTTTTATAATATAAATAAGGTTATTCCAAAAATATATTTTTCTGGAGTAACCTTATTTTTTAAATACAGTAAAAAGGTATCCAACCTCTCAAATTCCCGAAAGGGATCCCTTCACCAATCAGTTTTATAATACTGTTCTTTATATGTTGTATCATTCATATAAAGAACCTACTGTATCTGAATCTATGTTTGCTGACAGGTATATGTTAGAGAATATTTTACAAGTTGAATGCTGAATTAACAGGTAGTGAATATGAATTATAAATTAAAAAGGGTAAAACAATGAAATTACTGATCGAGCATGAAAAAGCAAATCTTCAGTTTAATGAAGAAACGAACACGATTGAACTGATCTGGAAAAAATTCCAGAATGAAGCAACTTATAAAATGATGTTTACAAAAGGAATCGAGTACCTGAAAGAATATAAAGCTACTGGTTGGTTATCGGATATCCGGAATGAAGGAGTCGTTGGCCCTGGTACTTCCGCCTGGTTGCAAAATGAAATTATTCCGAAAGCAATTTCATATGGTTTAAAGAAGATTGCAGTTATAATGGAACCCGATATTTTTAAGGAGTTCTATGTGAAAAACATCGAAAAGATCACCGAAAATAAAATGATGCAATATTTTGATTCCCTGGAAAAAGCGAATGAGTGGTTGAAAGAAGCGACTGTCTCAACTGCTCTGTAGAACCGGCAAATACGGAAGTTTATATAGAAACACTAAGAATAACACTCCAGCATGGGATAAAGGGGGAATAAGATTAGCTTTTTAATTTAAAGTAAATCTTATACACATAACCCTCTTTATTCTTTTTACTTCCTACTTTGTAAAAATTGATGACATCGAAACCATCGTACTGATCCTTCCAACTAAAATAAGCTGCCGAATCTTTTTGATTAGGCTCCTGGTAAGTCAGTCCGAAATGTGTAATACTCTCCGGGGCATATTTCAGTGACGGTTTATTTACTATTACCTCTTTTAACGATAAATCTTTGTTAAACCGGAATTCTGTGGAATCCTCTTTATAATATATCTGTACATATATTTCCTTTCCGAAATACAGCCGGTAAAAAGCTGAGTCCGGTTCCTGTTTCATGATCTTCTTTACCTGATCGGGATGTGGATGATCCTTAATCTGGGCTGCACTGAAATAGTACGCATTTTTTTGTTTTCCGGTACCACAGGAAATAAGTAAAGAAAATGATAACGATAGCACTAAAATTACTATCCCTGCTGTTATTTTATTCATGATATTATTCATCATTATTTGAAATTGTAACTTAGAGATAAGGAAAAGGTCCTTCCCAACTGGTATTTTGTTTTATAGAACGCGTTATTGTCGAGTGTCATTTGTTCTTTATAAATGTTGTTAAGAATATTTTTTACCCTGAAACGAATTGAGTAATGCTCAAATAATGTTTTCATGATGGTAAAATTCAAATCAGGCATCGGTTGCAGGTAAATAGACGGAAGGTCAATCTGGTATACAAGCAGTCGTGCTCCTGACACATTGAAATTCAGGTTAGATTCCCATCCCTTATCCGGATTCTCATATAAAATACTTGCATTTACGGTATACGGAGCCTGGTTAAACATGGGCCTTGTTTTACTGGCTCCGGGATTCCATGTTTGAATAGTCTGCAATTCATCATTCGTTACATTTACAAATGCATAAACATAGGAAAAATTCGCAGCCGCTTTAAAATGTTGCAGGAAAGATCCCTCCGAGCCCAGGTTTTTTCTGGCCTCCAATTCAATCCCATACATATATGACTGATCGACATTATTATACTGGAACTCACTGGCTGACCCGCCGGAATGACGGAGTTGGGTATTTTCTATCGGATTGAAAAATTTCTTGTAAAACAGACTGAGAGATAAATATTCTCCGGGATTTGGAAATCTTTCCCACCTCAGATCGTAATTATTGATCAGCGTCCGTTTCAGATCCGGATTCCCGTTTTGAATATATCCCCCGAAAAAATCAAACGTGGCCAATGGTGCAAATTCCCTGAAGGATGGTCGTGCTAACGTTCGATTGGCTGAAATACGCAAATTGGTTTTTTCATTTAAATTATATGTAAAAGCAACTGATGGCAGCAAATCATTGGTTTGTATGGTACCTGATGAGTCGCTAAAGGCTTTCAGGTGCATCAATGTTTTTTCAAAACGCACTCCTGCAGTAATCTTTAACTTTTCTGTTACCGCGCTTTCAATCATGGCATAACCAGCCTGTAACCGTTGATATGCATCAAAATTATTGCTTTTATTATTATACATAAACAGGAAATTCCTTAATTCTGTTCCATTATTAACCCAGCCAAGATTCTTATCCAGAAAAAATCCACTAATATCTCCATCATAACTCCTGTTATACTGGATACTGTACTGATATACATTTTCCCTGTAAGACCTGTTCTTATAAAGAAAATAACCACCAAATTTAATTTTTGATTTTAACCCGTTGAATAGCGCTACTGGAATTGTAAAATCGAGCTTTGCATTATCATTTATTTCCTTCAAATCCCTGTAAAAACGGGATGGTTTATCGTTATTCCCCACGTTATATAAAGTATCTCCACTGTTTTCATCAAAAGAGTATGTATTTCGCATCAAACGAAAATCAGGCTGATTAATTGATGAGAAAGTATAGGAATTACTCCAGGCAATATTCAGATTATTCAATCCTTTTATTACATGTTCACCTCTTATCTGACCATTCCCAAAAGACCTTTCAGTGTAATTTATTGTCCGGTTTTGCAGGTGAACTGTTGAATCGGAAGCGTTATCCAGTTTGTACCCATCCTGGTACCTGTTTTCACTGTTTCCGCTCTGGTTAGCTAACAGGGCAATACTGATCTTATTATTATTATTCAGTTTGTAGGAAGTGTTAAACATGGCCCCCAATAATACCTCATCGGTAGATCTTTGTTCTTTGCTTGTTGTAAGGATATCGTTATTGAGGGTGGTTTGTCCCTGGCTGATTCCTTCAAATACATTTTCAACACCTGTTTTACGGGTATAGTTTGAAAAATCCCTGCTGTAGGAAAGTCCAAATATATATCCCAACTGCCTTTTAAAAAGCAAAAACTGATTGCCGATTGAAAAATTGAAATCATGATTGAGGAACTGGGAAGCCTTTCCCGGTTGAAACTGTCTGTTCTTAAATGCCCTGGAAACCTCTGTAATAGTTGTTTTATCACCATAGGGACCAGGGAAATCCTCTGCATTGTATTGCTTCAATAAAGCTGGCAGTGACCGAAATCCGTTATCGAAGCCCAGAAAATCAGTCGGGCTGCCTTTAGCAGTTAAAAAGTTACTGTTAAGGTTACTCTGTTTATTATAATCGAAACCAACCGATAAATGCCAATTAAAGGATTCCGGAAAATCCTTGGTATTAATATCTACCAGTCCACCGGCAAAATCGCCGGGAAGATCGGGTGTGAAAGTTTTATAAACAATAATATTATCTAACAGATTGGCTGGAAAAAGATCAAGTTGAACAGCATTTTTGTTAGGATCGAGACTGGGTACGTCCGAACCGTTCAACATCGATTTGCTATACCTGTCGCCTAAACCGCGGACATAAACATACTTTCCACCTGAAATAGTAACGCCGGTGACTTTTTTCAGTGCTCCTGCCGCATCGCTTGCTCCTATCTTCGAAAATTGATCGGATGTAATAGCATCAAACAACTTGGGTGATTTTTTTTGAAGTGTTAACAGGGCGTTTTCCGTATTCCGGGCTGCTTTGGCGGTAATAACAACTTCATTAATCTGAAGATCAGCAGAATTTAACCGCACGGTAAAAATATTTATTTTACCAGGATCTACTTTTACATCTTTGATAACAGTTGGCTGATACGATATGTAAGATACCCGTATATCATAGGTTCCAGGATCCAGAGCAAGTGTTGCAACTCCATCCAAATCGGAAGTAGCTCCCTTTGTGGTTCCGTCAATGATCACATTTGCTCCAACCAGTGTTTCACCGGTTTTATCATCCACAACAGTAATACGTACTGAACCTGTTTGTCCGAGTACAGAAAAAATGCCACACAACATCAGGGCAACACTTAAAACAGTAAGTTTTAAATTCATAGGTGTTTGTTAGTTAGAATAATATAACAGCGCTAAAGTAGATATTAAATAAAGCCTGAATATTAACCCAATTTTAATTTCGTGTTAAGTCTTTATCGGGGTTTTATATAAATTAAAAAAGGCCAAAAATTTTGGCCTTTTTTAAAACTCACAATTCAAGATTATCTATTTATAACTTCCCATGTAAAGGTCCAGTTTGCAAAGAAAGGAGTTCCGTTTGGATCAACAGCACCTTTGTATCCTTTGTCTTCCAGACCGTATGTTGAAAGACCTGTCATAAGATCAGAAGTAACATCAGCGGAAGCAGGAGTAAATTTATCGGCTCCGGTTCCGAAATCAGGATCGGCAATTTTATTATTAGCCATCAGGTATTGCTCAACTGAGTATTCCTTGGCTGCATCAGTTTCATCACTTAACACAAATACATCGGCAAAACCTAAAGAATCGTTAGTAGTAACTCCGTCAGTATAAATCAAATTCTTTTCTATTTTCAGATTCCCGTAACCACCATCTGCTACAGATAACCACTGGTCGTAACAACTTGCAGATTTGCTATCAACCGAATTGATCTTATCCGTTCTTCTTTCCATGTCGATAGGACCATCAAAACCGTAGAATATGGAGTTAAAGAACCTTCCGGCCCAACCGTCACGCATATAAAATGTTTGTTTATTTGAAGAAGTTAAATCGTTGGTACCTTCTCCAAAAAGGGTAATATTAGCCATTGAAGCTGTTGCGAAAGGTTTTTCAGGTTCATTGGAGCCTACGCCACCATCAAGTTCTGCACCGCGCGGGTCACTACTTTCGTTGGTCGAAGCTTTTTTCCATACCAGGGCATTCTGAACGGTACCATGAAAACCTTCATCTTCATCCAGTCCGTCATCACCTGTGTAAGAAAGAACCACATTGGTTACTTTGGGGTTACCGCCAAAGAATTCAATACCGTCATCGAAATTACAGAATACCTCAAGATGATCAAGTGTTGTTCCTGAACCAACAGCGCCTAAAGAAATACCGTTTATTTCATTGTCAGCGCCAATTACACTACCACCATGACGAATAGATATGTATTTGTATACACCTGAATTATCTGCATCATCAGTTCCTCCATAAAGTCCCCTGGTTTCGCTTTCAGGAATTCCCTCAATTGCTTTTTCACCGCCTTCGGCAATATTGTTAGTTGTTGCTTTTCCGAGGATGATCAGGCCACCCCAAAGTTGGTTGGCATCGTCGGGAACAGAACCATCCAGGTTGTCAGCTAAACCGGTCATAATAATCGGAGCTGATTCAGTACCTTCAGCCATAACTTTTCCACCCCGGGCTACGATAAGTGCGGAAGCACCTTCACCCTGTCCGGGAAGTCCTTTTATTACTGTTCCGGCCTCAATGGTAAGGATTTGTCCGTCATTTACAAAAATAAATCCGTGCATCACATAAATAGTATCGCTGTACCAGGTAACCGTACCTGTACCATCTGCCGATGCATAAACATCTTTTGTAGGTGTTACTACTACAGCATCAGTAGTTTTATTAACAGTGGCAGAACCATTATCAGTTTTCTGATTGTTATCAGTAATGGTTAGTGTTACAGATGCAGCGCCGGCTGTAGCATCTGCCGTAAAAGTTACAACTACAGTTCCTGTTGCTGAACCATTGGCTGGTTCACTTTTGATTGTGGCATTTCCTCCATCAGCAGTAACTGAAGAAGAAGCGTAGCCACCGGGAACATTAACAGAAAACTCAAGATCTGTACTCTGTCCAACCTGAACATCAGTTGTAGTTGACGGAGCAGTTACTTTAGGAGCATCGGGTGTTGTGTTATCCTTTTTACAGGAACTCAAAAAAGCCACCGCTACAAAAAGTGACATAATAAAGAAGGCATAATACTTTTTCATACTTAATTTTTGGTTAATTAATAAAAAATAAATTTCAAGGTTCTTTTGAGCCCAAAATAAAGTAACTATTGTTATGTGTATATAAAATTGAGTTTAGGAAATCATTAACAATGCTTATGAAATTGTTAAATATGATTTGGATTTTTAAAATAACAAGTTAACTTACCTTCATTCAATATTATAGTCAAATAAAAATGTATGGAAAATAAGAATTACAAACGCCTTGATTACGAACTTCCGTTAGTAACAGAACAATGGGGATGGAAGTATCATCATACGGGAATACCAACTGACAAAATATTGCCGGATGAACGACACCTGCCCCAGTTCAAAATGTATGTTTCCGGATTTAGTGAAAGTCCGTTCGGTATCGAATGGATGCGTTTTGATGCTGACAGCCCCATCAGTAAATTGGTTCAGACTGTTCCGCATATTGCCTTTGAAGTGGATGACCTGGATCATGAGCTTGAAAATCACAATTTAAAAGTGATTACCCCTCCTAACCCACCAACTGAAGGAATAAGAGTAGCAATGATCGAGCATAACGGTGCACCGATAGAATTAATTGAATTTAATTTAGAGAATAAAAGAAAACAATAGTGGAAGCTTGAAGACAGAAGACGGGAGTAAGAAGTTGGAAAAAATTATTTATTTTGGATGATTCAATTAAATACTGAAATTCATTACATAATCAACTTAACTGCTTTTCGTAAATACCTTAAATAATCATGCAAATCGACCATATAGGAATCCGGGTAACAGATCTTGAAAAAATGAAGGATTTTTACCTGGAATATTTTGATTGTCGGGCCAATGAAAAATATGTAAACCCGGCAAAATATTTTTCATCCTATTTCCTGACCTTTTCAAACGGTGTGCGGATAGAACTGATGCAACAGGAAGAAAATAATGAAAAATTCAATGCTGGAAATGTTGGAATTGCTCATATCGCCATTAATCTGGATAACAAGGATAATGTGAACAGTTTAACTAAAAAATTACAAAACGATGGATATATTATCGAAAGTCATCCGAGAATTACAGGTGACGGTTATTATGAAAGCGTAATTCTCGATCCGGAAAATAACCGGATTGAACTAACTGCCATCAATGAAATCAGAATATCCAAAGCCGGTATAAATGACCTGGAAAAGAATGACCATTCTGTAAGCGAGTCATGATAATAAGAACAGAATCCTTGATCTGTTTAACAATACTGTGTAAACGTCTGTACGGCCTACTCTCACGAAGTATCAGCGGTCTGACGGTTCACCTCTCACCTTTTGCCCGGAAAATGGATTAAAAAAAACACATCAAATAAAAACATTCTATAATCATTTAACCGTCTGACCGCCTTGCATTTTCAATACCGCGTATTGATTTCCCACCTTAATATATCTTTCACCAAATCAAACAGTCAGACATTTTAAAACTGTCTGACTGTAAAAAATAAAAAGCAGTAGATCTGTAAGCCGGATTCTGTTTCCGGATAAACCGGAATTCTATCATTTATCTGGGCCTACGGTCACCCGAAGGCTCTTGCAGTCTACCCCCCGGCATCGGACGGGCCGTCCTCAAACACCGGTATACATGACCTTGCAACCCTTGAGACGAACAGCTTCCTGTGTCACCACAGGAACTGGTGAGCTCTTACCTCACCTTCTCACCCTTGGTCCGCCAAATAATCTCTTTGACCAGCAAAGAAATCTTTAAACGGGCCGGTTGTTTTCTTCTCCGTTACTGTACCCTCGCGGATACCTTCCCTTTCGGAAGCCTGGTGCCCTGCGTTGTCCGGACTTTCCTTCCCGGGTCGAAACCCGGAACGATAGAACGATCTACTGCTATTTTATTACTGTTTTATATACACTACGGTTGCTCCGAAACCATATTCTTTAAAAGAGGCGTCCTGGTACATCAGACCTGAATATTTGATGTCCAGCTCTCTACGTAATTCATGTTTCAATTTTCCGTTTCCTACGCCATGAATAAATACTATCTTTTTTGATTTATGCAAAATAGCTCCTTCCAGGGCAGTCTGAAACCTGTCCATCTGTATCTGAAGTATCTCTCCGTTCGACAATCCTGCATAATCCTCCACAATCTCATGAATATGCAGGTCCACCTCTTCTATTTCGCTATCTGTTTCTTTTACTTTTTTCTCTTTAGCAGGAATAGTCTGTTCTTTTTCACGGATGGCCTTATCGATTTCTTCTTTGCTTATTTTTATAAATTCCTTTTCATTATCCACTTCTGATTTTCCGAAGAAAATTGACTTTTCTTCAAAATAATCATTTTCCTTATAAAAGCTTTCCTTATAAAAGGATAAATTACCAGTTGAAAATTCCATATCAACCGGTGGATTGTGTTCAAAATAACCGTTTGTGTAAAACAATGACTGTAACATCAGTTTATTAATTTTACTAATATCTGTCTGTGTGAAAGATTGCAGAAACAGTTTGGTTTCCGGCTCAAGACTTCCCTGACCGGCCAACCTGTAGTCCTTACCCTCCATATATCCGATTATAAAATTAATATGATAGTTACTGTCGTTTACAAGGTAAAGATCTACATCCGAACCAGAAATGTTGTTTGCATTGCGGGGAATAACTGCCAGAAAAACCTCACCTGTAATTTTTGTCGAATCACTTTCGTCAAATTCCGGTTTCGGTTCTTTTACAGGTTTATTTTTTGGAATTTGGGTATCAACAACAGGAATTTTAGAAGTTTCATCTTCGCCCGATTGAAAAAAATCATTTTCATCAACAGCACTTATCAGTTCAGTAACAAGAACAGGAATTTCAAAACCGTCACCGGTCCTTACCTTTACCGATTTCTTATCAACAAATTCGGTTATCACCCCTCCGCCAACATCGTTTAGAAATTTTACCCTGTCTCCTGTTTTAAAACTCATTTTTAAATCTAATTTGAAAATTCACTTTTTCATGAAAAACGATACCGCAAGTAATATAAATTGAATGTAAAAACCATTTACTTTTAGGAACCGTAATCCATTGTTTAATCTTATGCAAAATTAGTTATTTTTGCGCTTCAAATTACCAGCTGTGAAATATAACCGTCAAATAAGGATAAATGATTATGATTATCCGCTTCCGGAGGAAAAAATTGCCAAATTTCCACTGGAAGAAAGGGATCATTCAAAATTGCTGCTTTACAGAAAAGATCAACCCGTGACGGAAGATACGTTTTATCATCTCGAAAAACACCTTCCCGAAAGAAGCCTGCTGGTATTCAATAATTCAAAAGTAATTCAGGCAAGAATTCCTTTTTACAAATCCACCGGGGCCAAAATTGAGATTTTTTGTCTGAACCCTGTCGAACCTTCTGAGTTTTCAAGTGCTTTTCAGCAACAGAATCGTACCGTTTGGAAATGCCTGATCGGTAACCTGAAAAAATGGAAAGAAGATAATCTGGAAAAGATAATTCCTGTTGACAATAACCCTACAAAACTTATTGCCAAAAAAAAAGAAACCACAGAGGAAGGCGCCTTTTTGGTAGAGTTCACATGGGATGGAGATCTTACTTTCGGAGAAATTCTGGATATTTCAGGAATTATCCCTATCCCCCCCTATCTTAATCGTGAATCGGAATCTATTGATACAGTCCGTTACCAGACCATTTATTCCAAATGGAAAGGATCTGTCGCTGCACCCACGGCAGGACTACATTTTACAGATCCTGTCTTTCAGTCATTAGCTGCGAAAAATATCGAAACCCTTGAACTTACCTTACATGTGGGTGCCGGTACTTTTAAACCTGTGAAAGAGAAGAATGCATTGGACCACCGGATGCATGCCGAATTATTTACAGTATCGGTTGGTGAGATTGAAAAAATAGCAGAAAATCATAATACTATTATTGCTGTAGGAACTACCAGCTTACGAACACTGGAAAGTATTTACTGGCTGGGTGTTAAGTCGATTGTTCAGGGGAATGAATTTAATCCGGATTACCTGGGACAGTGGGAATATGAGGATTTACCCCGTGATATACCTGTGAAAAATGCACTGGAAAGTCTTCTGAATTTTATGAAAAAATCAAACACTGATGTACTGATTTCACATACACAAATCATGATCGTTCCCGGATATACGTTCCGTGTAATAAAGGGATTGATCACCAACTTTCACCAGCCGAAAAGCACCTTGCTATTACTTATCTCAAGCCTGGTTGGCGACGACTGGAAAAAGATCTACGATTATGCTCTTACTCATGATTTCCGCTTCTTAAGCTATGGCGACAGCTCCCTGCTGTTACCATAATTTATAATTTCTATGCCTTAACGAATATCAATTTAACAAAAGATTGCAGGACTATTAGCGGTGTCAGCAGCTTCTTTAAGAATTTTTCCTTTCGGCAAGTAGTTTCTCTATCAGGTTCACAAAATTGTCAATATCTTCTTCGGTGGTATCAAAAGAAGTCATCCAACGCGCTTCCGAAGTCATTTCGTTCCACATGTAAAAAAAGTATTCTTCCTGTAAGGAGGCTATAATTTCTTTGGGAATACGGGCAAATACTCCATTCGATTGAACTTTCTGGGTAACTTCCACTTCAGGAATTTCCTTTACCCGTTCAAACAACAAAGCAGCCATTCTGTTGGCATGTGCTGCATTTTTGTGCCACAAGTCGTCTTTCAGATATGCCTCGAACTGGGCAGCAAAAAATCGCATCTTGCTGGCCAATTGCATTCCCTGCTTACGGATATATTTAAAATTCTCTGACAAATCCTTTTTAAAAAACAACACAGATTCACCTGCCATCAGTCCGTTTTTGGTCCCTCCGAATGAAAGTATATCCACACCACAGTCAACGGTAATATTTTTAAATCCGGTTTTAAGACTAACAGCAGCATTTGCCAGTCGTGCCCCGTCCATGTGTAATAACATATTATAACTGTGTGCAAAATCGGCCAGTGATTTTATTTCCTCCATGGCATACACGGTACCCATCTCGGTGGATTGTGATATTGAAATTATTCCGGGCTGGCTGTGATGTTCAAACCCAAAACCGGTTAAATGGGGACGGATCAATTCAGGAGTTAATTTCCCATCGACAGTTTTCACGGGAAGTAACTTGCAACCGGAGAATTTCTCGGGCGCCCCGCATTCATCCACATAAATATGAGCTGTTTCTGCACAAATAATTGAATTGTAAGGTTGTGTTCCGGCAGTTAAACCCAAAACATTGGCTCCTGTTCCGGTAAATACAAAAAACACTTCCACAGATTCACCAAAATGTTTTCTGATTTGTTGGATGGCCTGTTCTGTATACGGATCATCACCATATCCCTTCACATGGCCTGTATTAACATCATTTATGGCCTGTAAAATTGCCGGGTGAATTCCGGCATTGTTATCGCTTGCAAAACCTCTTTTGTTTTTCATTGAATACTTTAAATTTCAGCTTTTTAGCCTGAATATGTTAAAAAAATGTTAACCTGATATGTTTACCAACAATTTATTCGAATTGCTGATTAAGTTTACAAAGTAAATTAATATATGGGCAAATGAAGTTCAAATTATTAATAATTTTTAGTGTTGGCGTGTTATTATTTTCATTTACCAACCCGTCTAATATTCGTATTCTGAATTTCAATCAGTTTGAACCAAGTTTACATTTATCCAACGATACTACTTATGTTATCAATTTCTGGGCAACATGGTGTCCTCCCTGCAGGAAAGAACTTCCGGCATTTGAAAAATTAAATAAAACCTATCAGAACAAACCGGTAAAAGTAGTATTGGTCAGTCTTGATTTTCCCAACCAGGTAAAAAGCAGCCTTATCCCTTATATAGAAAAAAACAAGTTAAAATCAGAAGTTTTGCTTTTAAATGACCCGGATGCCAATTCATGGATCGATAAAGTAAATAAATCATGGAGCGGCTCCATCCCTGCCACTCTTGTTTATAACAAGGATAAAAGGATATTCAATGAAGGCTCACTAACTTATACCAAACTCGATTCTATTGTTAACCAAATAATGAATAATGCCATGAAAAAAACAGGTTTAGCTTTTATATTTCTACTCGCTTCGGTAAGCATGATGTTTGCAGGCGAAGGATACAAAGTGGGCGATAAAGCAGCCGACTTCAATTTGAAAAATGTAAATGATAAAATGGTAAGTATGAGCGATTATCCGGATGCAAAAGGGTTTGTCGTTATTTTTACCTGCAACCATTGTCCGTTTGCCAAAGCTTACCAGGATCGGATTATTGCCATAGACAAAAAATACAGGCCTGAAGGATATCCCGTAATAGCTATCAGTCCGAATGATCCTTCACTAGTTCCGGAAGATTCATTCGCTGAAATGCAAAAACGTGCAAAGGAAAAAAATTATCCTTTTCCTTACCTTATCGATGCAAAACAAGTAGTTTACAAGGAATATGGAGCTACACGGACTCCACATGTGTTTTTACTTAAAAAAGAAGGTAAAGATCTGGTTGTGAAATACATTGGTGCAATTGACGATAATTACCAGGATGCCAGCCAGGTAAAACAACCTTACCTTGCAAATGCCATAGATGCGCTTCTGGCTGGAAAAGATCCCGATCCGGATTTCACAAAAGCAATAGGGTGTTCCATTAAATCAAAATAAAAATCTTGTTTTATTCCTCTTCCTCTAATAAATGACAAGTCAAAGGCATGCATTCATTTGCGTGCCTTTTTTAATTCTTATCTTCTCAAACAAAAGCCTTAATTAATTTTTTTAAAGAAGAGTTTTATATAGAATTATAATTAATAGATCAGCTCCTGTAGTATTATTTGTACTACCATTAATTATTTTTTCGTCGTTTTTACCGTATCCGGAATAAATTTTAATGCATCGGAGTTTATGCAATATCGTAGACCTGTTGGTTCTGGCCCATCATTAAAAACATGTCCCAAATGAGCGCCACACCGGGCACACTCTACCTCGGTACGTATCATGCCATGTGTAGTATCCCTGACCAAACGAAGATTTTTCATAGAATGAACGTCGAAAAAACTAGGCCAACCGCATCCTGAAGAAAATTTGGTATCCGAATCGAATAACCACGCTCCGCATGCGGCACATACATAATGTCCTTTTTCGAAGAAATTATAGTATTTTCCTGTAAATGGAGCCTCCGTGCCTTTTTCACGGGTTATATAATATTGCATAGGAGTCAGTTCCTTTTTCCATTCGGAATCCGATTTTACTATTTTTTCTGAGTCTGACGTATCCTTTTTCATTTTCACCTCCTGAGCTGATATATAATAAAAACAGTCCAGTAATAAAATTGTTAAAATTGCTACTCTTTTCATTTTTTGAAATATTAAAAATTGTAACAAGCTACATTACTGTCACATAACAATTACAACGAGATATCTGACAGGTAAGGAATACTGCAATTCATCTATTTGAATATTCAACAAATAATGAAACAGATTTGTTTCGGATTGTCGTGCCCCGGATTCGATAAAAAAAGCACAAAAGTTATCAACAATTCTTATTGTTTATATTTTTCACATTCATCGTTTTTGATTAAAGTCCGAATCAACATGATGAACGAATGATTATATTATGCAAATTGCCAGATCTTCTTGGTAAATGGATAGTGAACTATTAACACCTTTTAGCATATCCTAAACCTGAGTTATCAACATAAATATTTATATTCTAAATATTTACGACTTGATTACATGCATAAAACTCCTTACTTTTGCCGGTGCGTTCCGATATGAAAGGAATGCGTCGTTTAAATTATTTCGATTACTTTTGCGCGCTTAAACAAAACAGATTTTTATCTGTTATTTGGTTTTAAACATTTATGAGACTGAAGATTATTATTTTTACAGGCATATTTCTATTCCTTTTCATGGGAAAGGTGGCAATATCTTTTTCATACAAGGGTGAGGACATCCGGAATATACCTACATCGGAATTTGTGCCGCTATCGCACAAACTATCCAATACTTTTTCAGATAATCCTTCCACAGCTGAGATTGACAGTACTATAAAGGAATTTATGATCAGGCGTGGAATTATAGGAGCTTCTTTGGCAATAACCCGGAAAGGAAATCTGATATATTCAAAAGGTTTCGGCTATGCTGACGAAGAAACCGGGGAAAAAGTAACACCTGAAAGCCTCTTCCGAATAGCCAGTGTATCAAAACTGATCACTGCCGTTGCCATTATGAAACTGGTGGAAGATGAGAAGTTAAACCTTGATACTAAAGTTTTTGGTCCGAAAGGAGTATTGAATGATTCCATATACCGGCACTATACCGATAAACGTGTAGAACAAATTACAATCCACGAATTATTGAACCATACAGCTGGATGGAGTCATAAGAAGGCCGATCCCTTGTTCTTATCATTGTATATTGCTAAAAAAATGGACGTACCGCCACCGGCTGGTATCCAGACAATTATTAAATACACATTACAAAATAAACTTGATTTTACACCCGGTACCAAGTACAGTTATTCGAACCTGGGATATGCCATTCTCGGGCAGGTTATCGAAAAATTAACAGGCATGCCCTACCAAGATTATGTACAGTTCGCCATATTACATCCGCTTGGAATATATGATATGCATATAGGTAAAAGTTATTTCAATCAAAGATACCCAAATGAAGTCAAATATTATGAACCACAGGATGACGGAGAATGTTATGCTTTTGACGGTTCAGATAAACTGGTACCGATGTCATACGGAGGTAACAACATTCAATTACTTGGTTCAGCAGGTGGTTGGATAGCCTCATCTACTGAACTGATCAAATTAGTAGTTGCGATTGATGGTTTTGACTCAAAACCGGATATTCTTTCTAAAAAGACAATCAGCGAAATGACCGAGTCGAAAAAAAGAACGAAAGAACTGATCGGGTGGAGAGGAACTGACGGTTATGATACCTGGTGGAGAACAGGCACCCTTACCGGCACATCCGCACTGGTTATGCGCCAGCGTAATGAAATTAACTGGGTAATATTGTTTAATACAAGTACCGACCTTAAATCCAAGATACACAACGATATTTCAAGAACTATGTTCCAGACCTTACGGAAAGTTGATGACTGGCCGGATATCGATCTGTTCAATGATTTCCCGGTTGCTAATCATTCGTATCTTACATTGAATAATGCAAAATAATAGTTCTTCGTAAAACCAACTATTCTAATATTTTGTTAAAAAAATCAGCTTAAGGCATCTATAGGATGTCATCGAATCATTCAATTTTAAACATCAATTTGAATACAACGATTACCTTAATCAAAATTTTAATGGCTTTTATCCATTAAAGTGATATAATTACATATATCCGTTGTCATACAATCAAAACCCATAAAAATCAGGGTAACCGTTTAATCGATTATCCGTTAAACAGGCAAACCCGGGTTTAAATATTCTTCTTTTTATCCCGACTGGTCAATACAACTTAGATTATTTGTTTTTTGTACGCAGTATTATTGACAAATGCTGAATATTAAGAAAGTACAATTATCATTGTCAATAATTATTCTGCTAATAGTTAAAATTGTTTTTAAATTTAGTGCATGGTATTTTTCAAACAAAACATCCTACCTGAAATATATTCCGGATACAGATCAACCGGAAAATTTCGATTGATCATAGTAATAAGGCCCGGCTATTATTATAGCAGGTTATAAAAATTGGTTCTTATAAGTAATAATTCGACGGTAATCGAATGTCATTTTTTAAAATGTTGCACCACCCTGTATAATAGGAAACCTCATTAATGGAACTTCTACATACCTGCCTGATTGATCATAGAGAGCTTACTCACGAAAGATTCGATGTTATTATTGCAGCATCGGGATATCAACAACGATGTACTTATCTGATGCAATATATAAAACAAAGAAACAACATCCGGCTTCTTATAACTTTCAATGAAGATAATTTAAAAAAAGTAAGGGCTTCAAATGAAAAATACTTTACAGATCTGGGTTTTACAACAGTAGAGGCTTCCCCTGATGATGGCAAAGAAATAATCCGGGTTTTAAAAAAGATATGTTCTTCATTTAATACTAACGAACTAAAGATACTGGTGGATTATTCCTGTATGCCAAAAAAATGGTTCGCAATAATTCTTGATTATTTTATGCGCAACGAATTATGTATAAACCATTTAAATACCTATTTTTCATATACTCCAACAGAATTCAATCTTAAAAAAGGTCCGTCATCTATTAAATATTTTGGTCCGATACTTAACAGTGATCAGCATCTGCCTTCTTCCAAACCTGTTTCATTGATTATTGGACTAGGCAGAAGTTCAGATGCGTCATTTGAAATGATTAAAAAAATAAAGCCGGAACGAACTTTCGCGTTTCTACCCGATCCTGCTTTTGATGCGAGCTATACAGAATATATCATGGAAAGCAACCGTAGAATAATTAATATGTTGCCTGAAGATCATTTATTAACTTATCCGGCCAATGATACAGATGAGATTAACACGCAGCTTACTTCACTTTGTTTAGATCTGAGATTGGATTCCAGGGTCATGATTCTACCCCATGGACCGAAAACCTTTGCACTCATTTCGCTGCTTCTTGCAGCACGTTATCCGGATATCTGGCTTTGGGAGACCATTACAAAAACTTCATTAACCGAGACAGAAGGTAATGCCAGTGGGGAACCTGTAGTTGCTAAAGCAATATTTTGCCAGGATGACGATGAAGATGAAAATGAATACTGAATAAAAGTAAATGGCTCTTCAGAGTTTCCCCGTTTAAAACAGGAATCCGTTATTTCAGAATCGATTATTTATAATGAAAATCTTTTGTATTTATAAATATTTGAATGTCTGAATCTTAATTTATATTATTTACGAATTTAAAGCTGAAAACTGAACAACTTAACGAGTTATTTGTATTATCCGTGTAAATTATAATTTGCAACATCTTTTTATAAAAAATAATTGAAAACGCAATACTATAAAGGAACTTAACAATTGCTTAATTTAGATCAGTTTTAAATTGAGCTGATTTTTGTATATTTGCGCTTTCAAATTCAAGAAAAACAAGATATAAAACATGGCAAAATTTGATATTATTATGCCCAAAATGGGTGAAAGTGTGCAGGAAGCAACTATTATCCAGTGGTTTAAAAAAGAGGGGGATAAAATAGAGGAAGACGATTTACTGCTGGAAATAGGGACTGATAAAGTCGATTCGGAAATTCCTTCACCTGTCGACGGTGTATTGAGTAAAATATTATTTCAGGTGAATGATGTAGTGCCGGTTGGGGAAGTAATCGCAGTAATTGATATGGGAGGAGAAACGGCACCAGAAAAAGAGACTGAAGCCTCTGCCGGACCGAAGGATAAATCTTCTGAAACAACAAAAAAAGAGCCAGAGACAGAAATTAAAGAAACATCTGAGACAAAAGAAAAACAATCCGTAGAAACTGATTATTCGACTTCCGGTCGTTTTTACTCTCCGCTTGTCAAAAGTATTGCCCGTGAGGAGAATATTTCAGTTCAAGAGCTGGAATCAATTAAGGGTTCAGGAAGGGAAGGACGTGTAAAAAAACAGGATGTATTTGAATACATCCAGAATAAAAGTAAACAACCTGCCGCAGCAAAAGCTACTTCTGCCTCTGCAACAACTCCGTCATCTGCACCAAAAGTAACTGTTTCTGTTAATCCCGGAGATGAAATAGTTCAAATGGACCGTATGCGCAAAATGATAGCAGAACATATGGTCATGTCTAAACAGGTTTCACCACACGTTACAAACTTCATTGAGGTGGATGTTACGAATATGGTAAGATGGAGAGAAAAAGTGAAAGGTGAGTTTAAGGCACGTGAAAAACAAAATATCACTTATATGCCGATAATAACCGAAGCAGTTGCTAAATCATTAAAGGATTTCCCCGGGGTAAACGCATCGGTTGATGGCGATAAAATAATCTTACGCAAAAATATTAATATAGGAATAGCAGTTGCACTACCCAACGGGAACCTCATAGTTCCGGTAGTTAAAAATGCCGATCAGAAAAATCTGCTCGGAATTACATCCAGTATAAATGAATTAGCTAATAACGCAAGAAATAACAAACTTAATCCGGACGATGTGGCAGGAGGTACTTTTTCTATTTCCAATTTCGGAACTTTCAGGAATCTTACAGGAACTCCTATCATCAATCAGCCGCAGGTAGCTATACTGGCGGTGGGTACCATAGAAAAGAAACCGGCAGTACTTGAAACTCCTTCTGGCGATGTGATTGCCATCAGACACAAAATGATCCTTTCATTATCATATGACCACCGGGTAATTGACGGTGCTTTAGGCGGAGAATTTTTAAAACGTCTGGCTGATTATCTGGAGGGTTTTGATGTTAACAGAACAATTTAATAATTAAATATTTTATCATGCAGGCGGATATTAAAATGGATATAGAAACAAAAAAACAATATAGCATAAAGTCAACAGATAAAGATACCCTGGCGAAATGGTATCATTTGATGGTTTTAGGACGATCCTGGGACGACAGGGCCCCGAATTATCTGAAACAAGCCATAGGATGGTCCTATCATGCCCCATACGCAGGTCACGATGGTATACAGTTGGCTATTGGTCAGGTTTTCGACCGGAAAAATGATTTTCTTTTCCCATATTACCGTGATATGCTTACATGTATCTCAGCAGGAATGACATCTGAAGAAATAATTTATAACGGTATTTCAAAAGATCTGGATGTGGCTGGCGGTGGAAGACACATGTCGAATCATTTTGCCAAACCGGCCTGGAACATACAAAACGTTTCTTCCTGTACCGGAAATCATGCGCTGCATGCTGCAGGTCTGGGAAGGGCTGTAAAAAGGTATCACGGGAAAGGTGTGGTTATTTGTTCACAAGGAGAATCATCCGTAAGTGAAGGATATGTTTATGAAGCTATCAATGGAGCCTCGAATGAGCAACTTCCTGTTATCTTTGTGATTCAGGATAATGGTTATGGTATTTCGGTACCAAAAACCGATCAGACAGCTAATCGCAAGGTGGCAAACAATTTCAATGGATTTAAAAATCTGAAGATCATTCACTGCAACGGCAAGGACGTATTTGATTCGATGAATGCCATGGCCGAAGCAAAAGAGTGGGTACTGAAAAATCAAAAACCGGCTATTGTACAGGCCAATTGTGTGCGAATTCATTCCCACTCCAATTCGGACAAGCATGAACTGTACCGCGACGATTATGAATTGAATTATGTAAACGAATACGATCCCCTTGGAAAGTTCCGCAGAATGCTTTTGCGTTACGAACGGTTCACCGAAGAAGAACTTCAAAAAATTGAAGCAGATGTGAAGGCCGAAGTGAAGGAAGCACATAAAAAAGGGATTACAGCAGCCGATCCTGACCCGGATTCGATTTACGATTTTGTTTTACCTGAAGCTTATAAAGCAGAAAAATATCCCGATGGCACCCATCAATTCGACGGACCGAAGAAGAAGATGATTGAAGGACTGAATGAAACTCTGAAAGCAGAATTCAGAAAAAATCCCGATACTTTCATATGGGGACAGGACATTGCCAATAAAGACAAAGGGGGAATATTCAATGTATCAAAAGGAATGCAGCAGGAATTTGGTCACGACCGTGTTTTTAATGCTCCTATTGCCGAAGATTACATTATGGGTACCGCAAACGGTATGACGAGATATAATAAAAAAATAAGGGTAGTGGTGGAAGGCGCTGAATTTGCCGATTATTTCTGGCCCGCTATGGAACAATTTGTTGAAACTACCCACGAATACTGGCGAACAAAAGGCCAGTTCTCACCGAATATTACCGTACGATTGGCTTCAGGAGGTTATATAGGAGGCGGTTTATATCATTCACAATCCACTGAAGGAGCATTGACAACATTTCCCGGAACAAGGGTTGTATACCCCTCATTTGCCGACGATGCCGCTGGTTTGTTGCGTACAAGCCTGCGTTCGGAAGGAATGACACTATTTCTGGAACCGAAAGCACTTTACAATGCCCCTGTTGCAGCTACACCCATTCCCGATGATTTTGAAGTCCCTTTTGGCAAAGCAAGGATTAGAAGAGAAGGAACAGGAAATGTCTGTTTTCACTTATGGCAATACTACTCATATGTGCCTTGAAGCTGCTGAAAAAATCTTCAAGGAAACAGGAGCTGAAATTGAAGTAATCGATCTGCGTTCACTGATACCACTCGATGTGGATACTATTATTGAATCGGTGAAAAAAACAGGAAAAGTAATAGTTGTGCACGAGGACAAAGTATTTTCCGGTTTTGGTGCTGAAATAGCTGCCACTATTACCGAAAAAGCTTTTGAATATCTCGATGGTCCTGTGAAACGGCTGGGATCACCTTTTACACCCGTGGGTTTCAGCCGTGTACTCGAAAAAGCAATTTTACCAAATACCGAAAAAATCCTGGCAGCTTTTAAAGATTTGCTGGAATATTAAGATAGTAATACGATCAAATCTACAATTATGAAAAAAATAGGAATTTTTTACAGTTTCAATACAAAAAAGACCAGCCTGATCGCCAGTAAAATTATAGAAGGATTTGGCAATAATATTGAAGCCGTAAATGCTGAAAATATAAGTGAGGAACAATTCCGTGCTTTTGATAACATGATATTGGGTGTTCCTACCTGGTTCGACGGCGAGTTACCCAATTACTGGGATGAATTCATTCCTGCTATTGAAGAAATGAATCTTGCAGGAAAAAACATAGCTGTTTTTGGCGCTGGTAACCAAAAGGAATATCCCGAGAATTTCGTGGATGCCAT
This sequence comes from uncultured Bacteroidales bacterium, assembly GCA_963748095.1. GTDB lineage: Bacteria > Bacteroidota > Bacteroidia > Bacteroidales > UBA10428 > CAVVIO01. Next base: position 74,137 of record CAVVIO010000009.1, on the reverse strand, counting down.
AGGGATAATGGCTGATATCTTAGAATCGAGGGGGGCTAAAATAGTTGGCGCCACACCTATAAAGGGGTATGAATTTGAAAGTTCGCGTGCAAAACGGGGAGATAAATTTGTTGGACTGGCACTTGATTTTGAAAACCAGCATAAACTCAATAATGACCGGGTAAAAAACTGGTGCAATCAATTAACCGAAGAATTTCAATAAAATATCCGGATTATTGATCCTGTTATGAAACATATTTCACGAATTCTTTCACTGACGATTTTTCTGACCGGGAGTCTGTTATTAACAGGGGTCAGTTATGGACAGCAAAAAATTACTATTTACGATCCTGCCGCCAATGCAAGTGAACAGATAACAGAAGCTGTTAAATTGGCGCAGGAACAGCATAAAAATGTATTGATACAAATAGGAGGAAACTGGTGCCCCTGGTGCATCAGGTTACATCATTTTATCAATGATCATCCTAAATTAGATTCCCTGGTAAAAGCTGATTATGTGTTCATCAGGATTAATTACAGCAAAGAAAATAAAAACCCTGAAGTGATGCGCCGGCTTAGGTACCCGCAACGATTCGGATTTCCTGTACTGGTAGTTCTCGACGAAAAAGGCAATTTACTTCACACGCAGGATACGGGCTATCTTGAAAAGGGCGATTCATATAGTGAATCAAATATTGAAAGATTTCTTATGCTTTGGAATACAAAGGCTTTAAATCCGGATACCTATAAAAACTGATATTTTCTTCACCAAACAGATTGTAAGTAAAAATCCTTATTTTACTGATTCAGCAAGCCGGATACCGGTAAACTGCCAGCGTTTATCGGTCTGGAAAAAGTTCCGGTAAGTCAGACGAATATGATCCTGCGGCGTAACACATGAACCTCCCCTTAGCACCATCTGGTTGACCATGAACTTGCCGTTATACTCACCGATAGCTCCCGGAGGTTTTTCATAATATGGATAAGGAAGATAGGCACTACAGGTCCATTCCCATACATTGCCAATAAAATGATTACTGTCTTTATTCGGAACCGGCATAAAATTATAATTCTCCAGCAGGTTGTTAACTATTTGCGGGTATATACGAGCGGCAACCTCCCATTCCTGTTCGGTTGGTAACCTTTTATTACGCCAACCGGCATAAGCATCTGCTTCATAATAACTGACATGGGTTACAGGAGCATTCAAGTCGAGTTCCCTTAATCCACGTAAAGTGAAATAATACCATTTACCATCTATTAAATGCCAGTACATAGGTGCGGTTATACCATTCTGCCGAACCCATTCCCAGCCGTCTGATAACCACCATCTGAAATCATTGTATCCTCCGTCCTTTATAAATTCGAGGTATTCACCATTCGTTACCGGGCGATCCATAATCCTGTATGGGTGTAAATATACCTGGTGCAATCCTTTTTCATTGTCGTAACAAAAATCATCACTGTCATGACCAATTTTCTGAATTCCCCCGGGAATTTCATAATATCCGGTAGAATGTCCCGAATCGTCCAAAACAAATTTTTCTTCTTCCCGGTAAACCGGGAATAGCGGATTGTTTCCCAGTATGTATTTGATATCGGTAAGCAATAATTCCTGGTGTTGATTCTCGTGATGGATACCAAGTTCCAGTAAATCCCATGCCTCAGCAGGCGCTTCATTACCCTGAAATAATTCACCAATATGCCTGTCGATATATTCTCTGTATTTATAAATTTCCCCCACCGATGGACGTGAAAGATTGCCCCGGTCGGTACGCACCACTCGCTCTCCTGCGCTTTCGTAATAACTGTTGAATAAATAATTATACTGTTGGTGAAACGGTTTATAGCCCGACAGGTATTTCTCCAGTATAAAAACTTCGAAAAACCAGCTGGTATGTGCCAGGTGCCATTTAGGCGGACTAACATCGGTGATAGGTTGCACCACATAATCCTCCGTCTCAAGAGTTTTGCATAAATTGATTGTTTCGTTACGTACTTTAATATATCTGTCGAATAACTTGTCGGACATATTTTAACTTTTTTAATTCGATGATTTCTAAATTAGGGTAAAAAAAACGGAATATTAAGTGTTTCCCATAATTAAACCTCAATTAGTCGATACTTTAACACTGAAAAGTCAGTATTGTTTTATTCATCCACAGATAACACCACCTCTTAACTATAACAGGAATTTCATTAGCTGGTTTCATTCAGTTGAAAACGTAAAATTTTTAAGAAAAAAAAGACACCTTCAAATAAAGGTGCCTTTTAATAATTTTTATGGATTACGATAATATTTCCGGCGCTGTTTATTTTTTGTCAAAAGAATATACCAACACTTACTATAAACTGACTCATACGGCTGTCGGTATTAAAAGGCTTATCGGCAATTTTTATACTACTGCCCATCTTGCTTAGATTTCCTTCATATTTGAAATCAACGGTCAACTTCGAAACTTCCAGACCTACACCTGCCTGATAACCGAAGGTAGCTTTATTATAAATTGCTTTATAGGTAGAACCTTCCAATAAATCGGTTTTACTTTTCAGAAGAAAAGAAGCTACGGGACCCAACTCAATCTTGGCCGGGCCAAACTTCATTCCTGCCAGAATCGGGATATCCAGCTTATTAAAAGTCTGATCAGAAATTTTAGTTGTATGTGTCGTTAAATCTTCAATAGATACAGAGTTCCTATTTGTTGTGAGCAACATTTCAGGTTGTATAAATACATTGAACAATTTTACCTGCGAGATCAGACCAAAATGAAAGCCCATTCTGGATTCTTTAGGGTAAGTGATCTTTAAGCCGTCTGTAGTGCTGATTACTTCATTGGCCTTAAATGTGCTGGAATTAACACCCCCACGTATTCCGAACCTAATCTGTGCATATGATCCGGAAATAAATAAAATGCTTATTATAATGCCTGCAATAATTTTTTTCTTCATCGTCTTATAGTTTAAGAATTGTAGGTTAAAATTATCGAAAGATTCTAAATTTTTATGAATAATAGTTCAATTATTTCCATTCATTTTAAAAATTTCATGTAAACACTTTCCCTTTTCGATTGTATATTATAAACTCATTGTTTAAAATTTTAGTATGTCGATATATTTTTATCCGTGTTTACAAATTAAATATAGAAGGGAAAAATTATGTATAAAAATAAAATAACGGGCAGATGAAAGAAAGGATCAGAATTTTTAAAATCATATTATTACTCTTTGTCCTACTGACAGATGCCTATACGTTAAATGGATTAATAATTACCCTGAGCCCGCTGAATGACATTACAAGAAACAGTATAATTCTGATATACAGCCTTGTTACCATCATTGTATTTTTAATGATCCTTGGATTCAGATTCGACACATCGCGTGGCCCGGGAATGACAAAGAAAATGTTTCGGGTAACGGGAACCTTCATTTTATTGTATATACCAAAACTTGTGTTTGCTGTATTTCACCTTATTGAAGATATTATTCTTTTCATGACATTTCTCGGACATGGTTTGTATACCGGAAAATTCAGTTTCGACAGTGTTACCAGATACACAGTAATTTCAAAAATTGGTTTGGTATTAGCCGTGATTACTTTTCTTTTTATTTTGCACGGTATGTTATTCGGACGGTTTCGATTTAAACTGGAAAAAACTAACCTTACTTTCAAAAACCTTCCAAAATCGTTTGATGGTGTTCGGATAATACAAATTTCAGACCTCCACCTCGGTAGTTTTTACGGACACGAAGGTATACTTGAAAAAGTAGTTGACCGTATTAATAAATTAAAGCCAGACCTCATATTTTTCACCGGCGATCTGGTGAATAATTACAGTGAAGAACTTAATGGATGGGAGCCTGTCTTAAATAAGTTAAAAGCCAGGTTAGGCAAATATTCAATTTTAGGGAATCACGATTACGGAGATTATTTCGAATGGAATTCAGAGGAAGAAAAGAATAACAATTTACAATCATTAAAAGATTTTCATAAAAAAATTGGTTTCATATTGTTGTTGAATGATTCAAAATATATAAGTATTAATGGGGAACAGATAGGAATTATCGGAGTAGAAAACTGGGGACTTCCTCCCTTTCATCAATATGGCGACTTCAGAAAAGCATCTGAAAATCTTAATTCACTTCCTTTTAAAGTACTATTATCGCACGATCCCTCTCACTGGAGAGCAGAGATAGCTGGTAAAGAAGCAGTATCCCTCACCTTATCGGGACATACACATGCCATGCAATTCGCATTCAGAATAGGAAAATTCAGATGGAGTCCCTCGAAATATATCTACCCCGAATGGTCGGGTTTGTACCAGTCAAACGGACAATATCTATATGTGAACAGGGGTCTGGGATTCATTGGTTTTCCCGGAAGGATAGGAATGCGGCCGGAAATTGCACAACTTGAATTAAAACGTGAAGTTGAACCTGCCGGTGCCAAAATAATTTAAAAAAAAGTGTCAGAAGATAAAACTTAATAGCTGCTAATTCGTTATTAAGAAATTGAAAACAGGTATAAAGCATTAAAATGTCTGATAATCTGTTTATATCATAAAAAATTGAAAAATAACCATAAAGTATAAAATAAAATAAACAAAAGCGGTAAAAAATAAAATGAATCAATTAAGTATGCAGAGGCATTACACCGGTCATTTTAAATTTTTTTGTCTACTTTTGTACCATAAATTAATTGTAAAACAGAAAAATAAACGAAGATGAAAGTTACAAAGAACAAGGTTGTATCGTTAACCTACCAGCTTCGCGTGAACAATCAGCAAGGGGAAGTGATCGAATCGCTCAGTAATGATGCCCCGCTGACGTTTCTATACGGATCGGGGGGATTATTACCAAAATTTGAAGATAACATTGACGGCCTTGCCGTGGGAGATACATTCAACTTTAATATACCCAGTAAAGATGCTTATGGTGAAATCAACAATGAAGCTATTGTGGATGTTCCCATAGTTGCCTTCGAAATTGATGGCAAAGTAGATGAAAACATGTTATCCATTGGAAATCAAATACCAATGCAGGACAGCGCCGGAAATAAGTTAAATGGTACCGTTAAAAAAATGGACAATGAAACTGTAACCATGGACTTTAACCATCCTCTGGCAGGAGAACATTTATTTTTCACAGGAGAGATCACTGAAGTAAGAGATGCCACCGAAGAAGAATTACATCATGGTCATGCCCATTACGAAGGAAGTTGTGAGGGATGTGAACATTGTGGCGGTGAAGGAGATCACTGTGGCAGTGAAGGAGGACATCATTGTTAAACCTTTCAGATACAATATTCTAAAAACCTGCTTAAATGCAGGTTTTTTTTTGCAATTTACATTCCCTCATCTTCAAGGCTGAATTTATCGGCATCTTTCCATACCTGAAATTTATTTCTGAACCTCTCTAATTCCTGCAGGTTGATGGCAACAGTATCTACTGATTCTTTATAGGAAGGCGAACTGAGCAAAGTATTTCCTTTAGGATCGAATACAAGTGTATCTCCTGAATAGGATATTCCGTTTCCGTCGATACCAATCCGATTAACACCAACTACATAAGCCTGATTTTCTAAAGCCCTTGCTTTTAACAAAGTCATCCAGACATCTTTCCTGCTTTCCGGCCAGTTGGCAACATTTATCATCAGGTCGTAATCGTTCCGGTTCCGGCTCCATACAGGGAACCTCAAGTCATAACATATCTGCGGCAGAATGCGCCAACCTCTGTAAGTAATAATTTTTCTTTCATTACCCGGTGAATAATGTTCCGATTCTCCCTCAAAACCGAAAAGATGACGTTTATCGTAAGAAACCGAAGATCCCTTTTCATCTACAAAAAGTAACCTGTTAAATACCTTATTTTTCTCCCGAATTATATAACTGCCTGTAACAGCACAATTATTTCTTTGAGCTAATTCCTGCATCCACTGGTATGTTGCCCCAGATGTTTCTTCAGCATACTTCATGGAATGCATGGTGAAACCGGTTGTGAACATTTCGGGAAATACAATAATATCAACTTGTTCTTCCGTTTGGTCTGCCAACATTCTCAACCGGTTCATATTGGTTTCCTTGTCCTCCCATATCAAATCCGGTTGAACTGTTTTTATTAAAATCGTATCTTTTTTAGTCATCATGAGAAAATATTAAAATAATACATTTTAAAATGTCAAAACATATTAAATACCAGTGATCTTTAATAAATAACAAACTATATGGATTTCTGATAAAAATTTACAACCCTAAAAATGAAGTCTCACTATTTATTCAGAAGTTTTTTCACACTCTCTGAAAGTTCTTTGGGATTAAAGGGTTTTGTTATATAATCATCTGCTCCCATTTTAAATGCCTGGAAAACGGTTTCTTCAATACCTATCCGGCTCACAACAGCTATAGGAAACGATTTTTTGAGATTATTTCTTACAAACTTTATTAGTTCCAATCCACCTACATAAGGCATATGAATATCAACCAGCAACATATCTATTTCCTGATTTTGAAGAATCTTTGAGGCAATTTTACCATTGAATGCCGTAAACACCTCGTAACCTTCTAGTTTCAATCGATGTTCAATTGCTTTTGAAGTAAGCAGATCGTCTTCAGCAATCAGGATTCTGGCTGGCATATCAGGTCAAATTAAAGTCCTTATTAAATTGAAGTATTAATTGGTCAATATCATCTTCTACAAGTGAAATTAAAGTCTCCAATTGTTCGAGATTCTCTTTTCTTTTGGAATAATCTTCTATTTTCATCAGGTTTTCCTCAATATATTTTACACCTAAAAAAGAAATGCCGGGTATAACCCGATGTGCTTCTCTGCTGATGGGTTCATACTTTTTTTCTTTTAAAAAGCTTCTCATTTTCTGAACACTCACAGGTGCCGTACTTTTAAAAGTCCTGATCATATCAAGGATAAAATCCTGATCCCCATTTGATATTTTATTTAAGAAACTCAGATCGTATTTTCCCTCGGTATCCATAATCCACATTTACGTTGACTAGTATACAAAAAAAAACATAGAATATGGTATTTTACAAACTAAATTTATAACTATAATCACATTATTATAAATTTCTGTACCTGTTTTTTAATTTCCTTGAATAAAAAATGTAAAATTTCTTTGGAAATTATTGTGTTTTAATCAGTTTTATTTAATTCACATGGCCTAAATTTTGTATTATGTTGCTTGAAATATTATTTTCGCAGAATCAATGATCTAAGTAAAAAATTATATACTGAAATATATCTTTAAAATTATAAGAAATGAAAAAGAAAAGTTGGAAAATGATTTGGATAGCGGCGGTATTTGTTTTAAGCACATTATCTGCAACTGCACAAAACAGTATTCAGGATAATCCAAATTACGGACCGGATAGCACAGCACGGATGAATTGTGCTGCAAATCTCTCCACTATGAGTGAGTTTGTTAAAATAAAAGTATATGATTACGCTTACAATTCCTGGCGTTACTGCTTTAATAATTGTCCGGCTTCAAGTAAAAACATATATATTATGGGAGAATCCATACTTGAAAACAAAATTGATAAAACCGTTGATGAGAATTTAAAAGAGAAATATGTGGATACACTTATGATGTTATATGATCAGCGAATGGAATATTTCCAACAGGAAGGGTTAGTACTTGGGAAAAAAGGAGTGGAATTGCTACGTTATAGAAAATCAGCAATTCAGCAAGCATATGGATATCTAGGCAAATCTATCGATCTCAGAAAAACACTTAGTGATGAAGCCGTTCTGGTTACTTATATGCAAACCAGCAATGTACTATTTCATAATAAATTGATCGATGCTGCAGCTGTAATATCCGATTATATAAAGGTTACGAATATTATTGACGAAAAACCGGTTACTTCCCGGACCCAACTTGCAAGCGAAAGTGTGGAAAAAATATTTTCTTCCAGTGGAGCAGCTGATTGTGAATCACTTGTTACTATTTATACTCCAAAATTTGAAGCGGATAGCACGAACATTGATTTATTAAAAAATATAACCGGGATGTTACTCAAGAGTAGTTGCGATAATTCGTCGTTATTTGCAAGAGCTGCCGAGAACTTATATAAACTTGAACCATCGGCAAATGCTGCTTATAACCTGGCTAAATTATTTTTAACAAAAAATGAGTATCAAAAATCCATAAATTATTATAAAGAAGCAATTGACCAGGAGTCAGACCCAAATTCAAAGGCCGATTATTATTACCAGGTGGGACTCATTGAACTTGCCAGATTAAATAATAACCAGGAAGCAAAAAATTATGCACTGGAAGCACTTAAACTTAATCCGAAGCTGGGAAATGCTTATATTCTCATAGGAAATGCATACGCTACAAATACTGCTGATTGCGGCTCAACTAATTTTGAGAAAGCAGCGATATATTTAGCAGCTGTAGATAAATATATCAAAGCAAAGGAAGTAGATCCCTCCGTAACCGAAGAGGCCAATAACCTTATCAATCGCTATTCACAATACTTCCCTAATAACGAAGATGCGTTTTTCAATGGTTATACCGATGGTAAAACTTATAAGATTGGTTGCTGGATTAACGAGACAACTACTGTAAGAACAGTGAAGAATAAATAATACTTTCATAAAAAACCTCCTTAACCGGAGGTTTTTTTATGATTCAAATTTATACCCTACTCCTTTAATTGTAACAATACGTTTTTCTCCCAGTTTTTCCCTTAATTTCCGGATATATACGTCTATAGTCCTGTCTCCGACAAAAACATTGGTACCCCAGAGAAAATTAAATATTTCATCCCTGGTAAAAACTTTCGAAGGTTTGGATGCTAACAGTGTTAACAGTTTAAATTCTTTGCGTGGCAACACAATTTCATTTTTATTCAGTAAAACAAGGTAACGATCTTCATCAATCACCAGATCATCAAAAGTGATCAGGTTGTTTTCCGGTTCATTACTGTGCCGGTTTCCATGACGTTTTAATAATGCTCTCATACGGGAGATCAGCACCTTTGGTTTTACGGGCTTCTTAATGTAATCATCCCCACCAGCCTCAAAACCGGCTATTTGTGAGTAGTCCTCAGAACGTGCAGTTAGAAATACAATTAAAGTGTTACTTAATAATGGATTTTCTCTTATTCTTTCACATGTTTCAATACCATCCATTACAGGCATCATTACATCCAGCAGGATAAGATGCGGATTGATACGTGTTGCTTGCTGGATGGCATCATCTCCATTGTCAGATGTATAAACTATACAACCTTCATTTTTCAGATTGTACGATACAAATTCAAGTATATCCGGTTCGTCATCTACTACTAATATTTTTGCATTTGTAAGATCCATCCAATATTCGATTTATTTAAAATAAATACAGAATAAAAATAGATGATCGTTGTTGCCTTAACGTTAACTCTGATTTATTAAATAGTTGAATTTTTATCTATAATTTTTTTAAATTAACATTAATTTAACATTAGAAATTCTCCAATTAAAATATTGAAGTTATTTTTATACGCTCTATATCTTAAATAAAATTGCATGGAAACGCTTTATATTATTATTGTCTTTGTTCTTTTCGGTTTGGCCATTTCAGATCTGATTGTAGGAGTAAGTAATGATGCCGTTAATTTTCTTAATTCAGCCATTGGTTCCAAAGCAGCGCCTTTCAGGCTTATTATTGCTATTGCAGCTCTTGGAATACTTTTAGGTGCAACATTCTCTAGTGGTATGATGGAGGTAGCACGCAAAGGAATTTTTCATCCCGAGAATTTCTATTTTTCAGAGATCATGATTATTTTCCTGGCAGTAATGATCACGGATATAATCCTGCTCGATCTGTTCAATACTTTCGGTATGCCCACTTCTACCACGGTTTCCATCGTTTTTGAATTACTGGGTGCCGCCGTGGCAATAACAGTCATTAAAATAAGCCATTCTTCCGAGAGTATTCAGGATATGGGAACATATATAAATTCGGGGCGGGCCCTGCTTATTATTTCAGGTATCCTGGTATCCGTTATTGTTGCATTTACAGTCGGGGCCGTTGTACAGTATTTTTCAAGGTTGTTATTTTCATTTAATTATGAAAAAACCATGAAATATGTAGGTGCTGTTTGGGGAGGCATCGCCATCTCATTTATCACTTATTTTATTATTGTAAAAGGAGCCAAGGGATCCTCATTTATCAGTGCCGACAAACAGGATTGGATTCAGAATAATACTGCACTGATTCTGTTAATCAGCTTTGTAGGCTGGACCATTCTGATGCAATTATTATACTGGATGTTTAAAATCAACATATTAAAAGTAATTGTGCTGGTCGGCACCTTTGCTCTGGCAATGGCATTTGCTGGTAACGATCTTGTTAATTTCATCGGTGTTCCGCTAGCAGGCTACGAATCGTTTAAGGTGTTTTCAGCAGCACATGGCGCTTCGGCCAATGCATTTGCCATGAGCGCCTTGCAGGAACAGGTGAAAACTCCCACACTTTTTCTTCTGGTTGCCGGAATGATAATGGTCATAACTTTATGGATTTCGAAAAAAGCAAAATCTGTAGTGAAGACTACAATCAATCTGGCTGATCAGAATTCGATTGATGAAAGATTTGAATCTTCTATACTGGCCCGGGTTGTTGTAAGACAATCTATACAACTGGGACATGTAATTAACAAAATTATACCTACACAAGTCAGCAAATTTCTCGATAAACGATTTGACCCGACCTTTTATAAAAAATCAGTTAAAAAAGACAAAACCATATCTTTTGACCTGATCAGGGCATCTGTAAATTTGGTGGTAGCCAGTGTATTAATCGCATTTGCAACTTCTTTAAAATTGCCTTTATCCACTACCTATGTTACTTTTATGGTTGCCATGGGAACGTCTCTTGCAGATGGAGCCTGGAACCGTGAAAGCGCTGTATACCGTATCACTGGTGTAATTACGGTAATAGGCGGATGGTTTTTCACGGCGCTAAGTGCTTTTACGGTTGCTTTCCTGGTTGCCCTGCTTATCAACTGGGGAGGAATATATGCCATTTTCGCTCTAATTCTGCTGGCTGTATTTTTTGTTTATAAAACACATGGCTTGCACAAGAAAAGAATTAAAAACGAAGAAGCCCTTGAAAATAATATTACTTCTGACACCCTTGTTAACGGGGATAGTGTTTATGCTTCATGCAATGCCAATATACTCACAACCTTATTGGCTTTATCCGAAATTTACTTACAAACCATTAATGGTTTAATAGATGAAAAACATAAAAAACTAAGAAAAGCATTAAAAGAAACAAAAAATTTGAATAAAAATGTGAAAGCATTAAAAAAGAATATTCAACCTACTATATCAAGGCTTGAGGAAGAAGAATCAGTGGAAAGCGGCCATTATTATGTTCAGATCATGGATTATCTCAGGGAAACAGCGCATTGTATGACATTCATTACTCAACCTGTATTTGAGCATGTGGATAATAATCATGCCCCACTGAAGCCCTTCCAGTCGGATGATCTGCGTTTGTTTTTGGAAAAAACAGAGCCGTTGTTTAAACAAATAACCGAGATGTTAACAAAAAACTCTTACAAAAACATGGAAGATATTACAAGTAAAGTGTTTTCTTTAATTGACGATATTACTAAAATGAAGAAAAAACAAATAAAAAGCATTAAAAAAGATTCCATAAGTACACGTACCAGTCTTCTCTACCTGGATATCCTAACAGAAAGTAAAAATTTGCTTTTATATATTAACAATCTTTTGAAAGCTTCAAGGGACTTCTCGGAACATAACCGAAAAAACAGTCTGAAAAAAGCATTAACCAATTAAATTAAAAACCAGGATCATCATCCTGGTTTTTTTATTCTTTAAATTTATAACCCACTCCTTTTACAGTCTTAATGTATTTATCACCTAATTTTTCGCGTAATTTCCTTATGTGAACATCTATTGTGCGGTCCCCGACAACCACATCATCGCCCCATACCATATGAAAAATTTCCTCGCGGGTATAAACTTTCCCTGGTCGGGAAGTAAGTAATAATAACAATTCAAATTCTTTTTTTGGTAAATTGAGTTTCTTATTTCCTTTGTATACTATATACTTTTCAGGATCAATAACCAATTCCCCTCTCTCAATTTTGCCGTCTGATCCTTCTTCAACCAACGCCTGAATTTTCCCGGTACGTTTTAGCAAAGCCTTTATCCTGCTAATCAATACCTTTGGTTTAATGGGTTTGGAAATATAATCGTCCCCTCCTGCTTCAAAACCGGCAATCTGAGAATAATCCTCGGAACGTGCAGTAAGAAAAGCGATAACAGTTTGTTCCATTTTTGGAAGAGCCCTCAGTTTCTCACATGTTTCAATACCATCCATTTCAGGCATCATTTGCCGGACATGCTTTTGTTCTGGACGGATATCATCCGGATGGAACGTATCATTTTAATTTCGGCTGGAGCGGACAGGAAAACGGCTGGTTTGATATCACTTCTCCTTCGGGTTATGAATGGTATTATCACCAGGGTTTGGTAAGAAGGATATTTCCTGGTGATGCGAGTTATCCGTATGGCTGTGATCAGAGTGGTGAAAACACTAACCTTGTTGGCAGTATAGAAGACGGTAGTGGCCCCTGTACAAACTATATTGATAATGCAAATTGCCAGTGGCTGATCAATCCTCAGAATGAGTACGATTCTGTTTCAACAATCCGGCTAAGTTTCGTTGCACTTGATACGGACCCCGATGATATCATTACATTGTTTGATGGCGAAAGCACATCGGCACCAGTAATTGGTACGTTTTCAGGAACAACACTGCCTTCAGGATTTTTTTATTCAACAGGAAATAAAATGCTCATTACCCTTGAAGGAGACGGGGATGATGTTACCGGCTGTGGTTTCAGGGCTGAGTATATGTCAAATCAACCATCATGGTGCTCATCTTCATTGACTACATATACTGATCCGATGGGTTCATTCGATGACGGCAGCGGAACATGGTATTATAAAAATCAATCGAATTGCATGTGGAAATTATTACCACAGTATGCAATGGGAGTTACATTAACGTTTACAGAATTTGATACCGAAGAGGGATCGGATTTCCTGAAAATATATGATGCGAGCAATAATCAGCTACTTGCTACCTATTCTGGACATTATACTGCTGGTAATATGCCTGATCCAATTTATACTGCCAGCGGTCAGTTGTTTCTTATCTGGCAAACAGATGGTGCCGTGAATGCTCCGGGCTGGTCCGCCGATTGGGAAACAGGGAATGTGAGTGTTCAGGAAAACATTGAAGGATTATCCAACGTAAAAATTTATCCAAATCCAGCAGAATCATTTGTGAATGTGAGTTTCCGGGCTGATACTTACCAAACATTTACAATCCGGGTGATTTCAACAGATGGACACGTTGTTTATACGGAAAAAACACAAAATTTCCTGGGTAACTATATCAATTCGATTAACCTGTCAGGTTTTGCAAAAGGAGTATATTTCCTGAGTTTAGTCAGTGACCGGGGTAACCTTAACAAGAAACTTATTGTAAAATAAAACAACTATCCTGTATTTAAAAAAAGGCCTTCCACAGGGAGGCTTTTTTTATGTCTTCAGATAATTTATTCCTCTTATATAAAATACGGCCGGGTTGTAAGTTTGATAAGTTAAATTACCAGGAACCACAATTTTTATATTCTGAAAGATATTACTATTTTTACATCCCTTTCAAATCACGTGGTCATGAAAATAAGAGAATTACTCGTATTGATTTTTTTCCGTAAACTTCTTTTTTGGTCAATCCCAGCAAGTTAGCAGAAATGATGCAGAAAGCGTAGCTCAAAACTTTTTTTACGAACGCGTAAACCAGGATAAAAATGTTGCCTATACTGAAATCCAGACAGTTAAATCCTTTCAGATCTACGCCGGTGAATCTGTGGTATGTTATATTTTTAATATGAAGCCAAAAGGATTTGTGATGGTTTCAGGTTCAAAAAATGCATGGCCTGTTCCTGCTTACTCACTGCAATCAGATTATGGCAAACCAAACCAGCCGCCTCAATTTAAAGACTGGGTGAAACAGTATTATGACCAACTGAAATATGCCATCGAGAATCAAGCCCCTCCCCTTTTACAAACTGTTGCTGAATGGGACAGGTTGCTTCTAAACGATCCGGAAGATCTTCAAAATTTAAAGGGTGAAAAAGAAGTTGAACCGATGCTCATTTCGTCATGGGATCAGGGGCAATTTTACAATCAGCTTTGCCCCTCCGACCCTGGTGGACCTTCAGGGCACTGTTATACAGGTTGCGTGGCAACTGCAATGGGTCAGCTCTGTTGTTATTTTCGGTGGCCCAATACAGGAACCGGATCCTATACATATCAGCATCCGGATTATGGGACTTTATCGGCGGATTTTGGTTCAACACATTACAACTGGCGAGCCATGACAAATTCCGTTGTTAGCCAAAATTCATCGGTTGCCGAATTATTGTTTCATCTGGGTGTCTCTGTAGATATGGATTACGGGCCAGACGGTTCCGGAATGTGGAACCACAAGGCGGCCTATTCACTGCGAACTTATTTTAAATATTCTCCGGAGACGGAATACCTTTTTCGTGACAGTACAACTCTCAACTGGGATAGCGTCATTATAGCCCACCTCGATCAGAAAATACCGATGTACTACGCCGGATGGTCAGTACCGAATGTGAATGGCCATGCATTTATTGTGGATGGGTATCAACCAGGTGATTATTTTCACTTTAACTGGGGCTGGAGTGGTTCGTACGATGGATACTTTTACCTCGATGAGCTGATTCCGGGAGGTTCCAACTTTAACCTTGCCCAGGAACTGATCATCCATTGCTATCCCGATACGCTGAATTATAATTATCCACTCTATTGCACAGGTCCCGATACACTAAATTGGCTATCCGGTACCCTGGACGACGGAAGTGGCGTACTGAAGGATTACCAGAACAACTCCGGCTGTAGCTGGCTAATTGATCCGCAATCGATTGAAGATTCTGTAAAATATCTAAAACTAACATTCAACAGGTTCAACACAGAAACAACGAACGATTTAGTAACCGTATATGACGGAGAAAATTCAACATACCCGATCCTCGGACAATTTTCAGGGGATACACTGCCTCCGATGCTAACGACAACAGGAAATAAAGCGTTTATCACGTTTACTTCCAATGAAACAGTTTCGGATGAGGGATGGTTTTTGAGCTATGAATCTGTTCTTCCTGTTTGGTGTAACGGACTTACTGCAATCACTGAACCATCAGGTGCTATCGAAGACGGAAGCGGCCCGTTTTATTACCACAATGGATCCCTTTGCATGTGGAATATCCAGCCACCGGGAGCTACGCAACTGACCCTCACATTTACCGGTTTCGACACAGAACAGGGAAAAGACCTGGTTAAAATTTATGATGCCGGTTCAAGCCAGTTGATAGCTACTTACTCCGGTACCTTTGAGCAAGGTAATTTACCAGATCCTGTTACCTCGCCAAGTGGTAAAATGATGATTACGTTTTCGACTGATGGAACCATTACAAAACAAGGATGGTCGGCGGATTATTCCACTCCTGGTGTAGGAATTGTAACCAATGATATTGACAATAGTCCTGTTTCAATCTATCCAAATCCGGTAAGTACTATATTATGGCTTGATTTCCACAATCCGAAAGCTTCTGTATCTGACATCCGGCTCTATTCAGCAAGCGGACAGCTTTTTTACACAGAAAATTATCCAAATCCGGTTTTTTCCGGCAAACTGCATATTGATTTCTCGCAAATTCCGGCAGGTGTCTATTTCCTTCAGGTAAATTATTCTGGCTATATTAACTATTATAAAATCATTAAATCGCTTTGACATTTAAGGAATTGGCTGAGATTTCTCTGCGATTTTTTCATCGTGTGCTAATATCATTGCCGTGAACAATTCAGTGTGCTGAATGTATATTTCAATGAGGAAATTATTGAATGAATAAATAAAATGAAAGATGTCAGCTACTTTAAGTAAAATGAATCCACTGGGATTTAAGGCACCCGGTTTTAATCTGTTGGATGTCAAATCAGGGAAAAAAATGTCACTTGATCAGTGTAAATCAGATAAAGCAACAGTGATCATGTTCATTTGCAACCACTGCCCTTACGTACAGCATGTAAACTCACAAATAGTAAAGCTTGCCAATGATTATTTATCCAAAGGAATTGCATTCATTGCCATCAGTTCTAATGATGTAAATGCCTATCCGGAGGATTCACCTGAAAAGATGAAAATATATGCTGAGAGATTCAACTACCCTTTCCCTTACCTTTTTGATGAAACACAGGAAGTTGCAATGGCTTATGATGCAGCATGCACACCTGATTTCTATATCTTCGATGGAAAAATGACCTGTGTTTACAGGGGTCAGCTTGACGATTCTCGACCAGGCAATGACAAACCTCTTACGGGAAAAGATATCCGTGATGCGCTTGATGCAATTCTATCAGGAAATGAAGTAAGTGAAGCTCAAAAGCCAAGCATTGGTTGCAATATTAAATGGAAAGCTGGCAAAGGATCAGGTAAAAGAATTTTTTAGAAAATTAAGACAATTAATTATGTCAGAGAAAAATTTTTTTATAAATCCGAAATCCCCGATATCATTTCAGGACATTTTCAATTCGAATGCCGATATCTTCAATCCCTTCGAGGTTCTCGACACGCATGGCCTGCTGAAATGAAAATTTGTACATGCCTTTTATCGGGAAATAAACACCACGTTTAAAAAGAATCTGCTCCTCCTTTATTTTACCCATCCCCTTTCCGAGCCATTTGCCATCCGGAGCAGCCAGAATAATTTCAATTGTATCGCGCGAAATCTGACCATTCGGATAAGTTGTACCGAGAAACAGGAAAAGGTTGCTGAATTTATAGTCGGTTGTATTGCGGATATTGATGTAGA
This sequence comes from uncultured Bacteroidales bacterium, assembly GCA_963748095.1. Lineage (GTDB taxonomy): Bacteria > Bacteroidota > Bacteroidia > Bacteroidales > UBA10428 > CAVVIO01. Next base: position 57,206 of record CAVVIO010000009.1, on the reverse strand, counting down.
CATTATTGAGGGAAGTGGTATCGGTAATGTTTACTTCAAACACTTTCCGATCATTCCGGTTCCAGGAATGGCCCTTGATGTGAAGGTTTTTTTCATAAATCCGGGACGAATCACAGGAGCTGATAAACAACAGCAATAAACCAGCCGGGATGATTAGTTTTACAGTCTTTGCAGGTAAACGTTTGTGAAACACTTCTTTATATTCAAAAATCCATTAATTAAATTCCCTGTCAAATTGATTCAGGATATCATTATCCAGGTTTACTGAATCTTCACTTTTTTGTTCCAAGGTGATGGCAAATTCTTCTAATGCTACAGGTAGTTTACCCTGCTTATTGAGGTCAATAATTTCTTGCGCCTTATCGAGTGGGATCGCCATCAAGCTTGCATTGTCATCCATATAAGAATACCAGATGATTTTTTTAAACACATCAGCTTTCTGATAGTTCGCATTGCCTTTTTTGGTTTTTAATATTATGTCGCTGTCAGGAAACTCTGCTAAAGCTTCCAGGTACATGTCGTTTTCATAGTTCAGACAGCATTTAAGTTTTGCACACTGGCCTGCAAGTTTCGAAGGATTGAGCGACAATTGTTGTGTCCTTGCATTCACGGTAGTAACTGATGTAAACCCGGTGAGCCAGGTTGAACAGCAGAGTTCCCGACCACAAGTACCGATACCACCTAAACGGGCTGCTTCCTGCCTGGCACCTATCTGCCGCATTTCAATCCGGACCTTGAATGTTTCAGCCAACATTTTTATCATTTCTCTGAAATCAACCCGTTCATCGGCGGTATAATAAAAAATCGCTTTGGTCCCATCTCCCTGATACTCCACGTCATTCACCTTCATATTGAGGTTACAATTTTCAGCTACCTGTCGGGTCTTGAATATCGATTCTTCTTCGAGTTGAACCGAAGCCACCCATTTTTCAATATCAGAAGAACGAACCCGGCGATAGACCTTTTTAATCTGGTCAGAATCAAGTTTGCAATTTTTTTTGTCCATCTGCAACTTAACAATTTCTCCGGTCAGAGTGACGATCCCTATATCGTGTCCTGAAGTGGATTCAACCGCGACAAAATCACCTGTTTCAAGGTTCATCCCATTAGTAACTTTGTAAAATTCCTTTTTGCAGTTTTTAAACCTTACTTCGACAAATTCAGGGTCTTTCGTATCTGTTATCAGCTCTATATTTTGTAACCAATCGTAAGCATCCAGTTTTGCACAGGAAGGTTTGTAAACCGATTGGAAACCCTCCGCATTCGGCACTGCACAACATCCCCGTGAAAAAAAAGGATTCGTTATTATTTTTTGTTCTTTTTCCATGAAGACCTGAGAATTTTTCTCAAAAATACTATTTTTTAAATCTTATACCAGGATTTAACTAATTACCTGAGATAATGTTGCGAAATGTACTTAAAACTTTAGCCGATCTCTCCCGGAACACCTCAAAATCAAAGGGCACCGGGTCAAATCTACATTTTAAGATATGTTCCCAGTTTAAGCGACAAATCAAGAAACAGGACATTTGCATTTGCATTCCGTTCGATATGATAAATGGCGTCATTCAGTTCTTTTGCTATTAATGCACTGTTCCGGGAATTTACATAAGGATAAAATCGTTTAGTCCCGGCGCCGTATATAAATCCTGCTTCATCCTTGTTTATCCTAACTGTTTCTTCTAACCCGTTATTAATTAGCATACTCTCACGGATAAGCCGTAAAACATAATTCAAAAAATCTTTTTGTTTTTCCCTGCTGTGTTTAGAAAAACCAGCAATAAAATCGACAATTTCATTTACCTTACCGTTGAAACACAATCGCATCCACTTTGAAAACTCAACAAAATTAAATTTTTCGTCCTCCGCCTGCAACAACACGCGTCTGGCCTCAAGATAATTGCCATTGGCCAGTTTAACGGCATCATTGATTTGCCCCGGATCAAAATTTTCTGCTTTCAGTGCCAGCGTAAGTTCATCCCTGCCAATTCCAGGTATTTTCACCAGTTGCGTTCTTGAAAGGATGGTCTTGATAACCTGCAACTGGTCTTCCGAGATAAGAATGAACAGTGTATTATCGGGAGGTTCTTCAAGTATTTTCAGGATTTTTGGAGCTGCTGCATGAAAAAGCTTTTCAACCATCCAGATGATCATGACCTTATAATCCGCTTCGTATGTTTTATAACTCAGTGTATGCAAAATTTCGCTGCAATCTTTCGCGTTGATTATGGCCTGCTTGCGTTCGATCCCAATTTTATTGAACCATTCCGGCAAACTGATATAGCACTTGTTTTCAAGAAGCAATTCGCGCCACGGAGCAAGGAAGTTTTTACTCAGCGGGGTGTCATCCTTCTTTATTTTAGCCGTTGGAAATATAAAATGAAGGTCGGGATGGACCAGTTTTTCATACTTGAGACACGAAGGGCAGGTACCGCATGAATCGTCATCGGTTCTTTGTGCACAGTTGATGTATTGCGCATAGGCAAGGGCCAATGCCAGTTTACCTGTACCTTCATCCCCTAAAAATAATTGAGCATGGCTTACACGGCTGTCTTTAACCGTTTTAATCAGGCGCCGTTTCACCCCTTCCTGTCCAATAACCTCCGAAAACCTCATTCCTGCTTATAACTAACAATTTTTTAGGATACTTCCGATCACAACGTGATTCCAAATTATTGAATCAATAGTTTTAGTATTTCACGCTTTCCGTTTACAGTTACTTCACACAGATAGAAACCGGGATTCAGCGAAGAACCGTCATCCATGGTTGTCATGAATGTCAGCTTTTGAGAACCTTGTCCGAGATTTGAATTCGCCAGCGTCTTCAATTTCTTTCCATCGATCCCGAAGAGTGAAATTACAACATCAGATCTCTTTTCTAAGTTTAGCGCAATTGTAAACCGGTTATGAACAGGATTTGGAAAAAGCAGAACATTAGATTCATCAGAAAAATATTCGGCAGAAGTACCCAATCCGATTTCGGGTTTTTCCAGCTTCACATCGGTATACAAGCGGAATTCTCCGGGCATAAAATTCAGATTAGCCGTTACATCGTCAATCATTATAGAATCACCGGCAAAATAATCATACCAGTAGCCGGTATGCTGAAAATCGGGGCTAATATTTCCGGGAGTTACATCAAAGTTCCCAAGAATGGTGACATTCATCGAATTGTCATTCAGATGAACCGTCTTCATAGCAGACGAAACATTCATCGAATAATCAGTTGTTTGAAAGACGTTGTACGTATTTTTCAGGTGGATCAGGGTAGAAAACACTCTGAATAATACCTTCCGTCTGTAATCGTTCTCATAATCCCAGCGAATCGGTTTATTATCGAGCCGATGATCGCTGCCGCCAATAGCTCCCGGATAATTAATACAATAATCATAACCAAGTTCCCCGAATTGCCAGATCATCTTTGGACCAGGAACAGGAATAAACAAACAAGCAGCCTGTTCAATCCGCTGAAGTGCAATGGTTGTATCCTTAATATTATAATCACCTGAAGAATTTCCGTAATATGTATTTTTAGCCATGAGGCGTTCTTCATCATGGCTTTCCATATACCCCACCAAATGTGGGTCGGACCAACTCCTTTGCTGATAGGAAATACCTGAAAAATCCCAGGAACAAGGGCCACTTGGATATCCCATTGTGGATTGGTTGTAATTACAGTTAAGGTTGCCCCACAGCATCATTCCGTAAGCTGAAAGTACCTTTTCTTCCGAATTTTCGGCAAAATGTTCAAGAATCATATAGGCAGATGGATTCACCGACCAGATATGGTCTGCATAATCCTCAAGGATTGCGATGCGTGAAGCGTCATATTGTCCCCATACACTGACATCTGTTGTGACATTTTGTGTGTATCCTTTAGAAAGGTCAAGCCGGAATCCATCAACTTTAAATTCAGTCAACCAGTAACTGTGCACTCTTTTAACGAAATATTTTGTTGCAGGACTTTCGTGATTAAAATCATAGCCGACGTTGAATGGATGAGTAGCGACTTCATTAAACCACGGGTTTTCGGCTGAAGGTTCGCCTGAATTCTGATCAAAATACATTTGAACTAAGGGGCATTGCCCGAAGGCATCATTCATTGCTATATCAAGAATAACGGCGATGCCGTTTTCGTGGCATACATCGATAAATTCCTTAAGTTTATCTTTTGTTCCGTAATATTTATCGGGAGCAAAATAAAAAGAAGGATTGTAACCCCAGCTCAGGTTTCCTTCGAACTCCATGATTGGCATCAGTTCAATGGCGTTAATTCCCAACTGTTTGAAGTAAGATAATGTATCTATCAATGTTTGGTAATCATGTGCCAGCCACAAAATCCCTGATCAGCAGTTCGTAAACCACCATGTTATTCTCATCGGGCGGAGTAAAATTTTCAACCTGCCAGTTATAAGGCTGCTGGCCGGTTTCGAGAACCGAAACGATCCCATTTGTTTTACCTGCAGGATAAGGTTTCAGATTCGGATAGGTACTTTGATCGATGTAAGAATCATTCCAGGGATCAAGCACTTTGTCGGTATAAGGTTCAGCGATCACTAAATTTTCATCGATAAGATACTGAAAGGCATATTCCGTACCAGCCTGTAGACCAGTAATTGTAAGCCAGTAACGCGTATCTGTCGATTGAGGGTCACTGGTTGTTCGTTTGAATTTATATTCTGCCCCTATTTCCCAATTGCTGAAATCACCAAAAGCAAATACAGAATTTTTGTAAGGAGCATACAAAACTAGTGTAACAGTCTGGTCATCAATATAATTTATACCATCCACAACGCCGGGAGGTAAAGCGGCTACTTCAGTTACACCTCTTACATAGTAATATATTGAATCGGCTACTGTCAGTAATTCACCGGAAGCCACAACTTTTATCCAGTGTTTCGAATCTATGTCACTACTTGAAGTAATTGGATATGTTAATGAATTACCGGTAACAGTTGTAATTAATAAATCGTCAACATAAAGAGAAACATTCAATGCCTCGGTAGCTGTTGCAGAAAAATTAATAGTTTCACCAGGATTTACAAAAAAAGGATCCATATCGGGGTAAACAATCGAAATATTTAATCCGAGTTCATAAACATCTATGAAAATATCCGGAGACGTTTGTAAAGAATTATCTGCACTTCTGAATACAAAATCCATTTCTGTGATGGAGTCCATTGCAGGAACCCCGTAAAAATCGCGTATGGTCGGTGTGATGTCCAGTTCGTACAAGTTATTTCCCAGGGACGTCAACTGAGGCTGGTTAGTGTTATTTCCCCAGTCACCAATTACATATTGCCATTTCGAGCCGTTAACGGTAACCCCGGTATGCGTATATAATGACCCTGAATAACCTTCAAGCGGGGTACCGGTTGCATTAAAATAAACAGTCACAGCCTCATCGGCAGTGGGCAAAGCAGGATCAGTGTAAACAGTCTGGGTGGAGGCACTAAAACCTACAAAAATTGACAGTAAAAAAAATAGTATTTTGTTTTTCATAATCAGAATTATTGCGATTTTTTATTGTAGCTGCAAATATAACGAATAACAATTAACCTAACAGTATAATTACCGACCAATGAAGTTGAAAATTAGTCAGCAAAAAGATAAATCTCTAACCACTTTTAACAAAAAAGGGTTGCCTGATCTTTGGGCAACCCTTTTCAAATTTATACGTCTTTTTTTTATTGAGGAATTACCTCATACGTGGGTTCAGGCGTTGTAAATCTGAGAATAAATTTGAGATTACCACCATTTGGAATAGGAATATCCGCACCACCCTGAGTTAGCGTCTTGCCATCCGGTGGATCAATAGCACCGAGGTTTATATCCCAGGCATCGTTTGCCCTGAATTTAAACCTTTGATTATCCGCAGCAGGAATACCATTAACAACCACACTCAAATCCTCCGTTGTGATATCCCAATTCAGTTTGATGTCGGTTGACCAACCTAACCATTCACCAATTACACCCCAATTTTCAAGTGTTTTTGTCCAGGTCAGATCATTTGTATTGACCGTAAAGTAATATCCGCCGGGAGCCCAAACAGAAAGGTTGCCGGCTGTAGGATCCGTATTCAGCAGTGTTGTATCCGCTCCTACGCCATAATTAGTGTGATCCCAATCAGGGTCAGAAGTAAACTTAAATTCATACGTACCACCAGCAGGGAAATAAATATAGCCAGTATAAATTCCGTCATTTTCAAAAGAATAAATTTTGGGTGCCACATCCGGAGCCCATCCCTGATAATCACCTGGCACATAAAGTGCAGCATAGGTCACAAGTCCCTGATAAGGCGTAATAATAAGCATAATTTTATCAGACTCCGCATCCGTATAAGGAGTAGAAGTAGTAAGATAAGCCTGTACACTAAATTCGACAGTATCAGGTTTGTTTACTTGCTGATGATTGTTGAGCAAAATTTGATTCAATTTTGAAACAGTTGTCTGATATGAAGTATCTCCGGTTGTTGCTATCACAGTATTACCATTGATGAGTGTATAATTATAACTCATAGAAATACTGTCAAAAATGGAGTCTAAATAATGATATGACATTTGTAAATCATATTTGGCTCCTTGAAGATTACTGAGATCGTATTTAACTGACGACCATTTAAATTTAGCAAAATTACTATCCGCCGCTGCTTGCTCTAAAACATAGGCTGAACCGTCAGCGGGGCCATACATTGCCGGACTTATCGTTTTGTTGTTATCTAATTTCGGATCCCTTATCTCTTTCTGACAGGAATACAAAACAATGATTCCTGCAATTAAAGCTAAAGTTATTGTTAGTTTTTTCATTTCTTAAAAGTTTATTAAATTTAAAATCAATATCCTGGATTCTGCACCAGATTCGGATTGGCAGCCATATCGGAAGAAGGAATCGGGAACAAATTAAAATGACTGTCGGTAGCAATACCGTCATGGGCTTTGCCCTTCCACTGCCAAAGATACTGGTCGCCGGTGAAATAGCCATACCTGATCAAGTCGGTCCGTCTATGACACTCCCCATACAACTCACGTGCTCTTTCGTCCAGTATAAAATCAAGAGTTAGATCACCTGCACTAATGTCCCCGCTGGTATCACCATAAGCTCTCTCCCTTACAAGGTTTACATAACTAAGTGCAGTACCCATATCACCACCTGAGCCTCCTCTTAACACAGCCTCGGCATACATCAGGTAAACATCAGCCAGTCTAAACATCGGGAAATCTGTATCCGGATAATCGAGATTCGAACCTGCTGCTCCATTACTACTCTTAATATTTGTCCATTTTGTAACGGCATAACCATCGGTGAACAAACTGATATCCTGAATATCCAAATTCTGGCCATCGGTATAGAATGTAGCACGTTTATCAGTATTTCCAGTGATGTCAGAAAATTTGTTTACGAAGTCAGGGGTTACTCTTGTTCCACCCCAGCCACCTTTGATTCCATAATCACCAGGTACCATTGAAGTACCACCTATAGCCGCATGAACGATAAAGTTAGTGCCGCCGTATGTCCGGGTGTGGAGACCATCAAAATTTATGGAGAAAATGACTTCATTCAAATGATCATTGTCAGCTCCGAAAAGCTTTCTGTAATTGGGTTCCAAAGTATAACCTGCTGCAATAATTTTATTACAATAGGTTAAACATTCCGTATATTTCGGTTGACCGATGTATACCTGTGCATTGAGGTATAATTTTGCAAGCAACATCCAGTCGGCTCCCTGATCAGCACGTCCGTATTCATTCTGACGGGCCGGTACCAATAAGGGTTCGATGGATTTTAACTCGCTTTCGATATAATTAAATAATCCGGCTCTATCAATCTGATTTGGAAAAAATGCACCTACTTCATCATTTTCAGTCACAAAAGGTACATTGCCGAATAAATCGAGCGCGTGCCAGTAGCTTAATGCCCTTAAAAAACGGGCTTCAGCACGGTAATAATGGATATCTTCTCTGTATTGATCTCCTATTCCGCGTTCATCAAGTTTGGCATCCGTTGTTTGACGGATAAACTCATTGCAAACAGAAATCTGGTAGAAAATCCTGTAATAAAATGCAGCGATAAACACATCACTCGAACCCCAGGTTTGCCAGTGCAAATCTTTAATGGTCTGGTCGTTCCATGCGATTACGGCTTCATCGGTCGTAAGTTCCTGCATATACCAGTATCCTCTCAGATACTGTCCAAAACCTTCATCTATACCGCTGATATCCGGTTTTCCTGCTGGTCCCTGTTGACCAGAAAGTGCAAGTCCACCATATAATTTTGCAAGTACCTCTTTGTAAGCTGCAGGATTCTCATACACACTGATTGTGGTAGCTACACTCGAATCAAACGGAACCGTATCAAGATCCTTGACACAGGAAGAAAATACAAGCATCAACCCTGCTGTAAGTAAAATTATATTTAATATTTTTTTCATGATTGAACTGATTTTAAAAGATTAAAACTGAAGATTTACACCCAGAACATATACACGTGGCCGAGGATAAATCCTGTTATCGATACCTCCGTATATTTCAGGATCGAGCCCTTTGTATTTTGTGATAACAAAAACGTTATTCACTGTAAATGAAACAAGAAGTTTCAACCGATCAGTCCCTAAATGCTTAAACTGGTAACTTAGCGACATATTATCCATCCTGAAAAATGAACCGTCCTGGATATAATAGTTTGAAAGATACTGCGGTGTTACGAAATTTACATCACTTACATCGGATGTAATGTTTCCGAGGTACGGGCCTTCCGGACGATACAGGCGTTCATACACACCATTTTCGGAACTTACATTGTTATATACATAATTTCCGAAGTTGGCACGGCCTGAAAAAGCAAAATCCCAGTTTTTGTATTGTAAATCGGAAGAAATTCCGAAATAGACTGTCGGAGCAGGATCCTTAAAATGATAGCGGTCGGCATCGGTTATCTGACCGTCGCCGTTTCTGTCGACATACAGTCCTTCGATCGGTTTGCCATCCACATCGTAAACCTGTTCGTACACAAAGAATGAATAAGCAGGATAGCCGACCGAGTGAACCTGTACAGTATTTCCTACCCCTCCTGAAATATTCCCTGTAAGCACTCCAAGGTAATCCGGGTTATCAGTAGCGGTAAGTTTAGTGATCTTATTTATATTGTATGTAGCATTGAATCCCAGATCCCATGTCAGATTTGTTTTTACAACGGGCCGTGTATTGATCGAAAACTCGAAACCGTTATTATCCATATCCCCGATGTTGGTCAATATATAGTTGGTCAGATTGGAGCCTGCCGGAACAGGAATGAAATTAATAAGGTCTTTTGTTTGCCTGTAATAATAATCAATCGTTCCGTAGAACCTGTCATTAGCAAACCCATAGTCGAGTCCGATATTCCATGTTGTCGTCTCTTCCCATTTAATTTTATCATCATAACCTTCAGGTCTGAAGGTATAAATCGTGTCGTTTCCTAAAATGTATTGTGCATTCTGATCACTCAGCGTGTACTTTGCAAGATAGGGATAATCGCCCTGGTTGATGTTTTGTTGTCCGGTAACACCCCAACCCAGTCTGAGTTTCAGTTGTGACAGTACTGTTGCTCCTTTCATCCATGGTTCATCCTTAATTTTCCAGCCAAGGGCCAGTGCCGGGAACAAACCCCAGCGTGTATCGGGAGAAAACCTGGAAGTACCGTCATCACGGAGCGTAAAGGTAAGCAGATACCTGTCGTATAAAGAATAATTGAACCTGCCAAAGAATGATACAAGGAAGTTTTCTGTTCCATAATGTGTATCGGTTGCGACAATATAATTCGAATCGATTTCAGGATGGTATGGAATATTGGTCTCATAGGACTTTCCACTACGGAGGAAATGCTGCCATGAATAACCAACTTCGACATCGAATTTGCTTTTTATCGGGTCCACTACTTTCACATAATTAAGGTAAAAGTCGAGCAATTGATTTTTCTTGTATTGATTGTAAACTCTGTTTGTTCCTCCTCCTTTCACCGCATTGAATACCCAGGGTGCGTAATTCGGAACATATACGGTGCCATCGCTGGTCGATTGATCAAAACCAAGATTCAGGTTTGCCCTTAATTCGGGTAAAAAATGAAACTTGTAATCGAGCTGAACATTACCGATAATACGATCTGCTGTCGATTTATCTTCCTTCATATTAAGCAATGCCACTGGGTTTGCAGAACCCTGTTCAACCGGAACACCTGTCGGCTGTATCCATGCATAATAGCCTCCGAAATTTGTAATCAATGAATCCGGATTCCCATTAGCATCATCAAAGTGAACAGTGTACGTCGAATCTGAATTTACGGGTTTAGTCGGGTCGTACTGAATTGCACCGCCAATAGCCCCGTTATCGGCAAACCTGTTTTTGATGTTCATGTATTTAACATTCACATTCACTTTCAGGTGATTGTCAAAGAATGTCGGATTCAGTGCTGCAGATAATGTTGTACGTCTAAGGTTATCGGTTTTTAAAATGCCGTCTTCTCCCGTATATCCCAGGGATACTCTGTACGGTAAAAATTTATACGCTCCCGATGCACTGAGGTAATGGTCCATACCAAAGGCATTCTGATAAATTTCATCCTGCCAGTCGGTGCTTGAATTCCCGAGAAGATTCAAAACACTGTTGTTCCCGGCATACCGTTCATTGATAAGCGATTTGAATTCATCAGAACCAAGAACATTAATCCTTTTCGGTACAGTGAACAATGAGAAATTTCCATTGTACTCGAGATGAATGGATTTGCCGTTTTTATCTTTACCAATTGAACCTTTTTTAGTTGTTATGAGCACAACCCCGTTGGATGCTCTTGAACCATAAATGGCAGTTGCAGAAGCATCCTTCAATATTGTGATGTTTTCAATATCTGATGGGTTTATCGTATTCAGGGGATTCCGCATCCCGTCGATACCCTGGTTATCAATTGGCACATCATCGATGACATACAACGGGTCGTTGCTTGCCGAAAGTGAAGAACCGTTTCTGATACGGATAGTGGCCCCGCTTCCGGGTGCTCCACCTCCGGTTGTTACCTGTACTCCTGCAATTTTACCGGTCATCAGACTGGTGGGCGTGGTGATAGACCCTCTGTTGAAATCTTTTGACCCAATGACAGATACAGAACCGGTTGCATCCGATTTTTTCTGAACACCATAGCCAATTACAACAAATTCATTCAAACCTGTTGCCTTTACTTTCATCACAACATTAACAGTTGTGTTTGGCTGTACAATAATCTCCTGTGTCTCGTATCCTATATATGAGAAAACAAGCGTGGAGTTTGGCTCGATGGTAATGGAATAATTTCCGTTAAGATCGGTTGTTGTACCAATAGTAGTACCCTTGACTAAAATGGTAACTCCGGGTAACGATTGCCCGTCGGTGGCATCGGTCACCCTTCCGGTAACTTTGCCGCTTTGTGCAAAGCCTGTTGTTAGTCCAAAAACGAATAACAGCATGAGCACCATTAATTTCGTATGTAAATGTTTTACCATAAAAAGTGATTTTAGATTAGTAATTTATATTGTATAAACTAAAATATTCCAGTCAATTAACCTAGTTAGAATTTCAAAAAACCGTGTAAAAGTAAGCAAAACTTAAAAGTTTTTTAACAATTTTTATATTTTTTTCTAATCATTAAGTTTTGTAGGATTATTAAATTTGTGCTGTTAAAAATAACATTAAATTATGGACTCTGCACAAAAGTCTTTTAATAAAAATTAAATATCTATTATTATTATGTATAACTTTGTGGCTAAGTAGGAAACAATTAATATTAATAAAAAAAATATTTGTTATGAAAAAACCAGTACTAATTGCAGCATTTTTTTTCCTTGGCATGATGGGTTACCTGAGTGCACAAGTGATTGAAGATTTTGAATCGATCCCGATGAATCTTATGCTTAACGATCCCAGCACCGATAGCAGCATGCTGACTGTCGTGATGAATCCTGTCATGGGAACCATCGACAGCAGTATGCAGGTCGTTGAATTTTTACGTGATAAAGATGGTATACCATGGGAAGGATTTTGGGGAATTTTAGCTGATTCAATTGATCTGACAACCAATAAGTATGTTCATGTGAAGGTATGGAAACCCAGAATTAGTCCTCTTCATTTTAAAGTTGGTAACGGCCCGGCAGGGGATTTGGAAATTGAAAGTATGAATCCCCAAACACTTACCAATGAATGGGAGGATATCGTTTTTGATTTTTCCTCTAAAACCGGGAAATATAAGCTCATTTCCTTTATGCCCGATTTTGCAGACCCCGTTAATCTGACTGACGATATCACTATTTATTTTGATGATATTTATATTAATAACGACCCAACACCGAATTCAGCACCGGTGTACATGATTGAAGATTATGAGCACATTACACTGAATCTGATGCTTGGTGGTGCAGACGACAACAGCACAATGATGCAGATACCCAATCCTGATCCCAGCGGTATTAATATGAGTGGGAATGTTATAGATTTTTTACGTGATAAGGATGGTGTGCCATGGGGTGGTTTCTGGTCAGCATTACCTACACCAATCGATTTGACGACCAATAAATATGTACATGTAATGGTATGGAAACCAATCATAAGCCCATTACATTTCAAAGTTCAGGGCGGACCATCAGCTGATAAGGAAATAGAATCAATGTATCCACAGACAATGACCAATGCATGGGAAGATATCGTTTTCGATTTTTCTGATAAAACAGGTATGTGGAGTACAATTTCATTTATGCCCGATTTCCAGGATCCTGTTGCAAATACCGAAGATATCACCATTTATTTTGATAATATCAGACTTAGCAGCAGCCCGGACCCCATGAACATGGTTACATTTAATGTTGATATGACGAATGCCGATCCTTTCGATCCTACTACCGATGATGTTTATATTGCTGGTGATTTTGCAGGATGGGCTCAACCGGGAACTAATCCTGATTTCAAAATGACTCCTACCATAGACGATCCTATGATTTACACTTTAACTGCTGACGTTGAAGCTACAAGTGTTCAATACAAGTATTTCCGGGTTATTAATGATACAGCAAGCTGGGATAACGGCGAATGGACAGGTGATCCGAACAGAGTTGGCGTAGTAAATGGCACAACAACATTTAATAATATTTGGGGTGCTACACCTGTTGTTTTAACCTTTAATGTAGATATGACCAATGACACAACATTTAATGCTACAGACGATATCTATATTGCAGGTAGCCTTGCTAATGGATGGGCGCAACCCGGTACGATTCCTTATTATAAAATGGTTCCGACTGCAGGGAATGACATGATCTATACGATTACATTAACAGTGGATACCGGTAACTATGCATATAAATATTTCAAGGTCATTGATAATACACCAAGCTGGGATAACGGCGAATGGACAGGTGATCCGAACAGAACCGTTACTGCCGATGTTACAAAAACAATCAATGATATATGGGGAGAAAAACCAGCAGGTATATTCGATCATCCCGCTGTTACGTTTACTGTCTATCCCAATCCAGTCAATGACTACCTGAATGTTAGCAATTTAAAAAGTGTTGACAGAATAGAGATTTATAATATGACAGGGAAAAAGATAAAGACGATTGAAAATGTTACAACACCATTGGTTACAATTAAGACATCCGATTTTAGCAAAGGTGTTTATATTATAAATGTATTTAGCAAAGGAACGATTCAGTCCGCAAAATTTATTAAATAATTTCTTGATCAACCTTATTATCGAAAGGCCCGGCATGGTAAATGACCGGGTCTTTTGGTTTTTATAGAATTTATGAATTATTGAATTGATGAATAGTTGATTTGACGAATGGAATGCCAGGTGGCAACACTTCTTCCCCCTCAATGGCGTAAGTCTTGTGCAAGGGATATAGGGCGGCAGACTTGTGCCCGGCAAAACGATCATTCATGTTGAAAATATTTTTACTTTTGGTTTAAGCGTTCTGTATATAAATTTCAAATACTGTCGATGAGAGGACAAGGCACAAGTCAAAAACGCTCATGGCTTGTACACAAGACTTGCCTTTACTTTGCAATGAATTAATTTTGGTATTTATTTCAAAGGAAAACAGAGGTGAACTAAAAGACTCGCTAGGCTTATGACCTATCTGGCGCATTAGTCCTCTGCCTTCCCCTTGAATTTACGTTGAATAGCATCAAATAGAATGATAGACTTGCAGGTCTAATAAAGGCTTTAATGCATTTCAACATTTTTATTAACTCCTTAAATGCAAAGGTATGAAAAAGTACAAATTAATTATCGGTATCGATGTGTCGAAAAACAAACTGGATGTTTGTTTTCTTTCTGATCCTGAATCCAGGCAGCAAACCTTTCTTGTTGTTTCGAATGATTCAAAAGGCATTCGGAAAATATTGGCTGCTGTTAAAAAGAAAGCCATTGATTTGAAAGATGTCTTATTCTGTTTTGAGAATACGGGTGTGTACGGTATGTCAATGGCTTATTACCTGGATGAGTCCAGAGCAGATTATTGGGAGGTTCCAGCTATTGAGATCAAAAGGGCGAAAGGGATTTCAAGAGGAAAGAACGATAAGACCGATGCAAAGGATATTGCTTACTATGCCCATACCCATTTGCATAAGCTCAAGCTTTCCAAAATGCCTGAAAAGGATATTATGAAGCTTCGGTTGCTCTTTACAGAAAGGGAAAAGCTGCTTAAATCCATCCAGGTATTTGAAGCTACCAATGAAATAAGGGCGTTTATTGATAAAGACATTACCAAAGATGTTCTTAGTATTAATAGAAAAACGCTAAAGCAACTGAAGAAGATCCTACATGAGACCGAACAGAGAATGCGGGATATAATCCAATCAAACCAGGAGATAAACAGACAGAATGAGCTTATTCAAACTATTCCCGGTGTAGGACCACAAACAGCAGTTTACTTAATTATCACCACCAAATGTTTCAAAGCCTTTAACAATTGGCGTAAAATGGCATGCTATGCGGGTGTGGCACCTTTTGAATACTCGTCGGGATCATCAATCAAAGGCCGGACAAAAGTACATCACCTGGCAGATAAGAAAATGAAATCATTACTGACAATGTGTGCGTTAACCGCAAAAAAACATGATAAAGAAATTGAAATATATTATCAACGCAAAGTGAAAGAAGGTAAAAATCCAATGCTTGTAATGAATGCTATAAAGTGTAAGGTTTTAAGCAGGGTATTTGCTGTAATACATCGTGGACAACCCTGGGCTAATACCCATAATTTTGCAGCTTAAATTTTTTAATAAATTTGTTTGGTTTTTAACATAGAATGCGCCAGTTTGGGGTTTTATTATTTCACTTTATTAAAATTTATATTAGTTTTTTTGATAATCCAATAAATTAATTAATAAAAAGTATATATTTACTATTAGTGGTATAAGCTAACGAAAATTATAGATTATGATTAAATTAAAAATAATTGTTTTATTTATCTTGTTTTTAGGTTTTCAGAATACGGGTATAACCCAGTCACAAAGAGATTTTATATACATTGACGAAATTGTGCATCAAGTACCAGATTCATTGACATATAGTACTGAAAATATTGCAAATTATATCAATTCAAATTTTTTTACCCAGAGTGAAAAAGTTAGGGCAGTTTTTTGTTGGATCGCTGAAAATATTTCATATGATTATAATAATTTGTTTTCATTGAGTGAGAATCAAGATTCTGTCAAAAAGATTAATGAAATTCTTAACACTAGAAAAGGAGTTTGTCGGGATTATTCAAAATTATATGCAGATATTTGTGGTAAAGTTGGTATAAAAACATTTATAGTAAATGGATATACAAAAAAAAATAAAAGAGTAATTCAGAATCCACATTCATGGTGTGCCATTTTAGTTGATTCAACTTGGTATTTGACTGATCCAACCTGGGGCGCAGGATACATGCAAGACACTCTGTTTGTTAAAAAACTCAACAATAAATACTTTAAAGTTGACCCTAATAAGTTTATAAATTCTCACATTCCTTTTGACCCTCTTTGGCAACTTTTAAATTATCCAATTACTAAACAGGAATTTCTTAATAGAAAACCAAGTTCTAAAAATAAAAAATATTTTAATTTCATTGACACTATTCTTATTTATGAAAAGCAATCAAAAATTGAACGACTATTATCATCTAGTAAGAGAATTGAATCAAATGGAATTAGTAACTATTTAGATTATGATAATCTCTATCATATAAAATTTAATATAAAAAGTTATTACCAAAAAATAACTGAAGAACAGTATAGTAATGCTTTAAATTCCTATAATGAAGGAATATTCTTATTTAATGAATATATTGAATATAAGAATAGATATTATTTACCTTATAAAAGCGATGAAAAGATTAAGCAAATACTAGATAATATAGATGATACTTTCAATTTGTCTCTTATTCAATTAGAAGGGATTGAAAATATTTCTTCAATTTTAGAAAATAGTATAAAACAACTGGAAAGGCTTGTTCAACAGGCACTGGCTGATTTAGCCTATCAGAAAGTTAATTTAGATAAATATCTTGTAACTTCTAAAAAGTACAGGGAAACATTATCTAATTCTGATGAGAAGTAGTATATTAATTAAAATTTAGGCATATGTGTAGTTTATCCAGTCATAGCAAGCGATACAATTGAATAGGATATTAAAAGCAACCCGCTGCCTCAAGTGTTCCAGCCCGGCCTAGTGCGTAAGCATCACTTGGGGCTTTTAGGAAATTGCTGAATTGCTGAATTGTTGAATTGTTGAATGGTTGAATGGTTGAATTGCTGAATTATTGAATTGCTGAATGGTTGAATTGACGATTAAGAATACCGGGAGGCAACACTTCTTCACCTTCCATCAACCATCCCAAAAGCTCCTGATAGCCTTCGAAATCGGGACGGGAATAGTTAACGATTAATTTCATTCACACATTTACGCATTTATTCATCATTTCCACCTAATGCAATTCCAGAATCAGCGATGATCGTCCGGGTACATTCAGGTCGTCAAGCCGGTAATCCTGTCCGGAAATCACATCCTTTCCCTGCATGTCCGACTTAATAATCTCGGAGAATCGTTGGGTATCGAGTTGTTTGTTTTTCGCGTTTTTATTCAATACCACCATCACTTTCTCCTTGTCGTTGTATCTGAAATAAACATAAATCCCATCGCGTGGTACAAACTGAATAAGCTTTCCGGTATGAATGCATGTTTTATTTTTCCGCCAGTTTACAAGCCGGTGAATGTAATCTTTTGCCTCCTTTTGTTGTTTTGAAAGTCCTTTACCTGTAAAAACATTCACCGTATCGCCTTTCCATCCTCCGGGAAAATCACTGCGGATCACAGCATCCACTTTGCCGTTCGGGTTTTTCATCAGGATTTCGGTTCCGTAAAATAGTTGTGGAATCCCCCGCATTGTCAGGATATATGCGATTCCCATTTTAAAAAGTTCGAAATCTTCGTTTACCTGTGTAAAGAACCGGTCCTGATCATGGTTATCAGGAAAAATGACGAGGTCGAACGGATCAGGATAGACAAAATCATTGGCAAGCATTTCATACATTTTTATCAGCCCATGATTCCATTCTTTTTCCGAACCGTTCAATCCTTTTACAATGGCATCCTGCATCGGGAAATCCATGAGGCTTCCAAGACAGGAAGTATAACCGTCGCGGTTATTATTTCCCCGCTGCCAGTATGCCACAATCGAAGGATTTAGACTTCCTTCTTCACCGACAATGCTGAAACCGGGATATTCATCCATAATTGCACACGACCATTTTGTCATAAAATCCTTATCCGGGTAAGGATAAGTATCCATCCGTATTCCACCCAGATCAGCATATTCGATCCACCAGATCGTATTTTGAATAAGGTATTGGGCCAGTAATGGATTTCGTTGGTTCAGATCGGGCATTTGTTTCACGAACCAGCCGTCAGTAAAAAGCTTTTTATCGGCCTGTGAAGCATACGGGTCCTCCACAGTAGAATGAATGTGATTTGTACCGACAAATTTTCCTCCGTAATTGATCCAGTCTTCTGAAGGCAAATCTTTCATCCACCAGTGTTCAGAGCCGCAATGGTTCATGATCATGTCCATGATCAGTTTGATCCCTTTTGTTTTTGCCGCTTTACTCAGGTGCCTGAATTCCTCGTTTGAACCAAGGCGCGGATCGACCTTATAAAAATCGGTAACCGCATAGCCATGGTAAGAGGTTCTTGGCATGTCGTTTTCCTGAACGGGGTTTAGCCAGAGTGCCGTATAGCCCATACCGGCAATATAATCCAGGTGATCAGCGACACCCTTAATATCGCCACCATGCCTTCCTTCGGGATTGGAACGATCGGCCCTTTCCATAAGTCCTTCAACGTTGTCATTCTCCGGGTTTCCATTCGCAAATCTATCAGGTGTGATCAGGTAAATTACATCAGCATTTGTAAAACCCTGCCGGTCAGCTGAACCTTTTTCCCTTTCAAGCAATGAGAACGGGTAACTTAACTTCATCTTGCCGTCCTTCAAAAACCGGATAACGAATTTCCCCGGCTTTGCATCTTTGTCAAGATTAAGCGTGATAAAAAGGTAATTGGGATTCGGGACTTCTTCCATCCGTTCTATTGCTACTCCCGGATAGTCGATAACGGGCCTCAAATCGGAAATAGCCGGACCGTAAACCATTATCTGTAATTCAGGATTCTTCATTCCTGTCCACCAGCAAGGCGGTTCGAATCTTGTGATTGAATACTTTGCCTGCAAAACGGTTGTTATTAAAACCAATCCTGATAAGAAAACAATCCTTTTCACCTGTGTATATTTTAATTTGTAAGTTTTTGTAACTATTGCCGGAAATCAATTCGGATGACAAAAGTAATTCAAATTTGGTTGATCGTCGTATGACTATGGTTCTGAAAATTATACGATTGAATATTAGAATGACAGTTCGGCAATAATTTTTACTTTTATACCTTACACGATTTGCGCAAATGAAGTGGTCAATAATCGCCAATCATTAAAATTTAATCCGTATGAAATCCAGACTATCATTGTACCAATGGTTTCCCATTCTGCTGTTCGCAGTGCTTGCAGCCGGTTGTACACATAACGAGATGCAAAATAAATCGCATGCTCCGCTTTGCTTCAATCATGACTGGGAATTTTACCTGTCAACCGACAGCAGCACCTTTTATTCTTCCGACAAACCGGACATTCCCTGGGAAAAGGTGGATTTTCCTCATACACCGGTGATCGAACCGCTTATTGTAAAAGATCAGTGGCAGGGTATCTGCTGGTACAGGAAAAAGTTTTACCTACCTCAGGATGTGAACGGGAATAAACTTTACCTCAAATTCGAAGGCGCGATGAATGTGGCGGAGGTCTGGTTAAACGGTGTTAAAAAGATCAAACATGTGGGTGGCTACCTGCCGTTTGTCATCGACTTTACCAGGGAGGCCCACCCGGGCGACACAAATCTTGTGGTTGTAAGACTCGATAACCGCGATAATCCGGTAACCGGCCCGAAACCTTTAAAACAACTTGATTTTAATATGTACGGCGGGATTTACCGCGATGTTTATCTCATGATAAAACCCCCTTTGCACATCACCGATCCCATCTTTGCCGACAAGACGGCTGGCGGTGGGATTTTCATCACGTATCCGGAAGTAAATATAAAAAAAGCCGTTGTACGGATAAAGACAAATGTGATAAATGAGACAGAACAGAGCATGAATTTCTTTCTCCAATATGAACTTTGGTTCGACGGGAAACGTGCTGTTCCGGAAAAAATTACAGAGGGTAATCTACCGGCCAGTCAGGAAAGAGAATACACTAAAGATGTTGCAGTGAAAAATCCGCATCTTTGGTTTCCAGAATCGCCGGCATTGTATACGCTTGTGACGAAAATCCTTAGGCAGGGAAAGATCCTCGATATCGATTCGACACACTTCGGTATACGGCATTTTGACATTACGAGAGATTCATTCGCGATCAACGGCAAGAAGATGTTTCTTCGCGGTGTGAACCGACACCAGGAGTATCCTTACATCGGTTATGCCATGAGCGATGAAGCACAATACCGTGACGCAAAAAAGATAAAGTATGCTGGTTTCGATTATGTGAGGCTTTCGCATTATCTCCAATCGCCTGCGTTTCTGGATGCCTGCGACGAATTGGGGTTGGTCGTTCTCGATGCTATTTTAGGCTGGCAATATTACAGCGACGATCCACTATTCCAGTCGCATGTGGTTCAAACCTGCCATGATCTTATCAGAAGAGACCGGAACCATCCATGTGTGATGGCATGGGAAGTGTCGCTGAACGAATCGTGGATGCCGAATGATTTCATCGACCGGCTTGTAACAGCCGCACATGATGAATATCCGGGTGACCAGTGTTTCACGGCCGGATGGGAATACTATGGTTACGACATTTTCTTGCAGGCCCGTCAACATCGGCTGCAACATTTTGAAAAGCCGGCAAAGCCCTACATCGTTTCCGAATACGGCGACTGGGAGTATTATGCTATGAACGCAGGTTTTAATCAAAACCAGTGGCAGGACCTGAAACAGGACGACCGCTCCAGCCGGCAATTGTTATCCTCAGGGGAAGAGCATCTTCTGCAGCAGGTGACCAACATACAGGAAGCACACAACGATAATCTCAGTACACCCGCCTTTGCTGACGGTTACTGGGCAATGTTCGACTATAACAGGGGGTATACGGATGATCTGGAGGCATCGGGAGTGATGTCGATCACACGACTTCCGAAGTTCAGCTATTATTTTTTCAAAAGCCAGCGTGATCCAAATGAAATCTCCGAAAAATATCAATCGGGTCCAATGGTGTTTATCGCATCGTATTGGAATAATGATTCAGAGCCGGATGTCAAAGTGTTCAGCAATTGTGATGAAGTGGAACTTTCGCTGAACGGAAATGTGGTCGGTAAACAGATGCCTGATACCGGAAGAATTTGCAATCACCTTGCCCATCCACCGTTTACATTCCATCTGAATGGGTTCGAACCGGGTCTGCTCGAAGCCAAAGGGTTTATCAGGAATGATGAAGTTGCTTATTTTGCAGTCCGCACTCCCGGAGAACCTACAGGACTGAGACTGGACGCAGATGAACGTGGCGCACCTCCCCGGGCGAATGCAAAGGATGCTGTATTTGTATATGCCCGGATAGTGGATACTGACAGTACGGTTGTACCGCTGAATGGGATTGAAATCAAATTCGCTGTTTCGGGCGGAGCCACACTGATAAGTCCTGAAATAGTGACAACGGAAGCAGGTATCGCAACGGCACTGGTACGGATTGGGAAGGAGCCGGGAAATGTGGAAATAGTGGCAAGTTGCAACGGGTTCGGTGGTCTGGAGGTGAAGAACTTAATTATCATACATTAATTATTACCGGACATAAATTTCCAGACCAGCTTGCTAATTTGGCTGCTGGGCATAGGAAAGCGAGAATAGTTTGGAAAGTGTTTTCCACACGAGTGTATGAAAATCCGGAATAAGTTAATTGGATATGCTGCGATGATTGCAGCCCTGTAAGTAATTCAATTTAAATTGACCCATCAATTGAAGATTGGAAAGAATCAGATATATTAAGAAGAATTTGTAAATAGGATTTGAAATCTCAGCTCATGAACCCGGACTCAATGCTAATTACAACAAGAACGTTACAAAAAAGTTAGTCAGAAGTTAATGTCAGATGATCAAGGTTGACGAAATGAACAGAAATACAGAATTATTGTTATCCATAGAACGAAGTTTATCTTAATGCTCTATAAACCAAAAGAATAATAAATGCCATTTAATATATGCCTTTGTACATGGACATACATGTTGTAAATTCAGACAATTTTTCTGTTGAGGATGTAGTGAAAGCGCATATGAAAGATTTGGCAGTGGAAAAAAAATTCGGTGTCGTACAACGAAAGTATTGGGTAAATGTGGAGAATAAAACCATATTTTGTTTGATGCAGGGCCCCGATAAAGAATCGTGTAATGCTGTTCACAGGGAATCACATGGTTTAACTGCATGTAATATTATTGAGGTTTCTGATGATGAATACAATTTGTTTTTAGGAATAGGTGATAAAAATGAAGTTGATTTAGCGCAAACACTCGCAGGAGAAATTGACGAGGGATTTAGAACAATTTTGTTAATAAACCATTTCGATTTTACCGGAAAATACGATCTTCTTATCAAAAAGGAATTAGCCTTAATCGAAGCAAACAAGGGTACTATAATTCTACAACCAAATGAAGATATTATGGTATCTTTCGTTTCAGCCTCCAATGCTATCCAATGTGCGAAAAAATTGACAACGCTGTTAAAAAACAGTCCGTCTAATTTTGAATTCAGGATCGGAATGATAACAGGAAACCCTGTTGACGAAACCGGTACCAAGATTTTCGAAGAAACCAAAAAAGCAGTAAACCAATTATGCCTGATAGGTTCAAAGAATACCATCTACCTCGATGAAGCAACAAGAATACTTTCCAGCAAAGAAGGCAGTAATCATACTACCAGTGCTAAAGAGTTCAAAATTTTGAAGAAAGAAGATTTTAATTTCATTAATTCATTAATTCTAAAAGTGAATGAGAATTTGTCTGACGCTGATTTTAACAGCGAAAAATTAAATTTGGCTTTAGGATTAAGTAAATCTCAGGCCTATAGAAAAATTAAAGCTCTAACAGGAATTTCTACGCACAAGCTTATTCTGGAAATAAAACTCCGTAATTCCCTAAGAGCTTTAAAGCATAATGTTGAGACAATAGCAGAAATTGGATATAGTCACGGGTTTAACAGCCCCACTTATTTTGCGCGTGCTTTTCGAAAAAGATTTGGATTAAGTCCCTCATCCTATACGGATCTTTTCAAAACCTCCTGATAAATATTTTATTGGTTCAATTGTTTCAGCATTTGGAACACAACTTACAGCCTCTATGATCGTTGAAGCGTAATTTTGATTTCTAAATAAAATTAATATTATGAAAACAATAAAAGAGATTGATCAAACAATCATTGAAAAATTTACAAATCAACTCAGAGGCAAAATAATTATGCCTATTGATGCTGATTATGACGAAACCCGTAAAGTATACAACGCTATGATAGACAAACGTCCGGGTATGATCGTCATGTGCATGGATGTTGCTGATGTGATAGCCGCAGTAAATTTTGGCAGAGACAATAATCTTCTTATCGCAGTTAGAGGAGGTGGCCATAATGGCGGAGGATTAGGCCTCTGCAATGAAGGATTGGTTATTGATTTGTCCGGACTTAAATTTGTGAGAGTAGATACGTCAGACAACACCGTCCGTGTGGGTGGTGGCAATATCTTGCGTGAAGTGGACCACGCCACGCATCCATTTGGATTGGCCATTCCGGCTGGTATGATTTCGACTACGGGAGTTGGGGGATTAACACTTGGAGGGGGTGTAGGCTATCTTACCAGAAAATACGGACTTACTATTGATAACCTGCTTGAAGCCGACCTGGTGTTGGCTGATGGGTCGGTTGTGACTGTAAACAAAAACCAAAATACAGATCTTTTTTGGGCTATCCGGGGAGGGGGAGGAAACTTCGGCATTGTTACATCTTTCAAATTTCAAGCACATCCGGTGAAGAATATTTATGGTGGGCCAACCCTTTGGCCAATCGAAAAAACAGAAGAAATTATGGAATGGTATCATGATTTTATCCATAACGCACCAGACGAATTGAACGGATTTATTGCAACCTTGATTATCCCAGGGCCTCCATTCCCGGAACATTTGCATAACAAACAATTCTGTGCAATAGTATGGTGCTATGCAGGTGATATGGACAAAGCAAAAGAAATCTTCAAGCCTATATTAGCTAAAAATCCTGTATTCGAGCATGTTGGTGAAATGCCTTATCCCTCAATACAAACACTTTTTGATGGATTAATGCCTCCCGGTTTACAGTGGTATTGGAGAGCCGACTTTTTTGAAGAATTAGGACCAGAAGCAAGAAAACAACATTTACAATTTGGATCAAATATTCCTACACCGCTCTCTCAAATGCATTTATATCCTATTAGTGGTGCTGCAAGCAGGATCGGAAATGAAGATACCCCCTGGGCATACAGGGATGCAAAATATGCGGGAGTTATTGTTGGTATCGATCCTGATCCGGTAAATGCTGATAAAATTACAAAATGGTGTAAGGATTATTGGGAAGCGTTGCATCCGTATTCATCAGGAGGAGCTTATTCTAATTTTATGATGGATGAAGGACAGGAACGAATAAAGGCCAGCTATAAGCACAATTACAATCGATTGGTAAAAATTAAAACCCAGTATGATCCTGACAATTTATTTAGTGTAAATCAAAATATTAAACCAAACCATTAATTCTTAAATGATATTTTTCTCTATTGTCCTCCTTAAAACTTACAATGGGGATTAGAAACAAAGTGACAGGTGGCTTCGGTTTGTTCTTTCGACCGGGATACCAATTTTTCTTGCCGCTATATGGAGAATATTTGCAACACCTGATGACCCAAGCCTTTCTGGTACAGCTCCAATTGCTACTCCTGGTGGTATTCGATTTACGATTGCATCTTATGGCTGATGTCACATTAGCATAAGAACTAATTTGAAAATGATAAAATTTAATTTCCCTGTTAACGCTCTGCTTGTTTTTTCATAAACAGTTTTCCTCTAAAATAATTTGTCATTCATATTAAGTCCGCTAATTCCGGTGAGAATTATAAAATAATGTGTAATTTTACCTCAATGGTCATTTAACCACGAGGTGTATTTTTCATTATCATTTTAATTTTTACCTAAACAGGAAACACGATGAAAAAAAACAGAAAGATATTTATCATCATTGCAGCCATTTTAGTGGCTTTCTACTTATTAAACCTGTTCTTAAATTACTATGGCGACTGGCTTTGGTTCAACAACCTGAACTATGGATCGGTGTTTAATATCATGATTTTATCCAAGGTCATTTCTTTCACCTTGTTCTTTCTGGTTTTTGTCCTGTTTATTAGCCTCCACATTCGTATTGCGTACAAGAGAGGAGCTCCAACCAGAGGGACTATGTCTTTTCCGGCTGACGATCCGCGGCAATATATTTTAGACATTTATAAGGGGAAGGTTATTTTTTGGCTGTGGGCCGCACTGATATTGTTTCTTGGCATTATTATGGGCTTATATGTCGTCGATCAATGGAACAAATTCCTGCAATTCATCCATGCTTCTTCTTTTGGTATTCAGGAGCCGATTTTTGATAAGGATGCCGGGTTTTATGTATTTAAACTTCCGGTTTACCAGATTTATCACTGGCTGGTATCTTTTCATGGTGGTGCTGACTTTCATTGCTGTTCTTATTTCGTATTACCTCGATAACGCCATTTCATCAATCGGGAAAGGTTTTCATGTTCCCAAACCCATAAGAAGGCATTTACTCAGCCTTACCGGGTTCTTCGTGTTGGGCATTTCGGCATTATATTATCTGAAACTATTTGACATATTATATTCCTCACATGGAGCTGCCTACGGCCCATCCTACATGGATGTACATGCTCAAATCCCGGCCTATTGGGTTATTTTCTTTGTGAGCATCCTTATCACCGTCCTTTTATTTTTATCTCCGGTCTTCAGGAAAAAGAGAATTATTTTGTATGCTGCCGGACTGTGGTTATTGGTATTGATTGGTTTTGTGTGGATTTACCCCGGCTTAATTGAGCAATACATCGTAAAACCCAATGAACTGGAAAAAGAAACACCATATATTCTGAATAATATTAAATTAACAAGGGAAGCTTATGGTTTAAATAAAATTAAGGCTGAACCTTTTCCTGTTGACGAAACGATTACCTATAAGGACATTCAGGAAAATCGTCATACCATAGAAAATGTACGGTTATGGGACAGAAGGCCTTTGATACAAACGTACAAGCAATTACAGGAAATTCGTCTGTATTATGATTTCAACAGTGTACAGGTTGATCGCTATCATTTCGACAAATATACGGAAGTGGCGCTGGCAGCAAGAGAATTACCGGTTTCACAAATTCCTGACCGGGCACAGACCTGGGTTAACAAACATTTGATTTTTACACACGGCTATGGTGTGGTTATGAACCCGGTTAATGAGATATTGCCAAATGGTATGCCCAATCTAATTGTTCAGGACATTCCCCCAACAACTACGGTGCCCATCAACTTAAAACAAATGGGTATTTATTATGGTGAAGAGTCCGATCAGTTTGTTTTGGTAAACACATCAGCTAAAGAGTTTGATTACCCTAAGGGCGATGATAATGTTTATACAAGTTACACCGGGAAAGGGGGTGTTCGTATTTCCGGTTTATTTAAGCGCATCGTTTTTGCCTGGAAATTTTCCGACATAAAAATTCTTCTTACCGGATATCTGACCGACCAAAGCCGCATCATGTTCTATCGAAATATTACACAGCGCGATAGAATTATTGCACCTTTTCTTTCCTATGACAGCCAGCCTTATCTTGTGGTTGGGGAGGACGGACAGCTTTACTGGATTCATGATGCCTATACCACAAGCAATATGTTTCCCTATTCGGAGCCTGTCGCACAATTCATGAACGAACGGGGCTTCAACTATATCAATAACTCGGTTAAAGTAGTGATAAATGCATATAACGGCGATGTTTCCTATTATGTGATTAATCCCAAAGACCCGATTATTCAAACTTTTCAGAAAATATATCCCAAACTTTTCAAACCCTTTAGCTGACATGCCTGAGTTTTTGAAAACTCATATCCGTTATCCTACCGACCTGTTTAATATACAAACCCAAATGTACAATGTATATCACATGACCGATCCAAAGGTATTTTACAATCAGGAAGACTATTGGGCCGTCCCCAATGAAAGCTATAATAACAGCCAGCAGAAAATGTTTCCATATTACATTATCATGCGTTTGCCCGGAACTAAAGTTGAAGAATATATCCTGATGCTGCCGCTTACACCGTCCAAAAAGGATAATATGATTGCCTGGATGTGTGCCCGTTGCGATGCTCCTAATTACGGCGATCTGATTGTATATTCGCTTCCCAAAGACAAGTTGATATATGGGCCAATGCAGGTTGAGGCAAGGATTAATCAGCAGCCGGACATTTCTTCCGAACTCACACTTTGGGGACAGCAAGGGTCCCAGGTTTTCAAAGGAAACCAGCTTATAATCCCGATAAAAAATTCCTTCCTTTATGTGGAACCTGTTTATCTACAATCAGAACAGGGCAAAATTCCGGAATTAAAAAGAGTCATTGTCGCTTATAACGATCAAATTGAGATGAGAAGAACGCTGGAAGAGTCGCTTCAAGCAATTTTCAACAGTTCCGGCTCGCAGGATACCGCGACTGTTCAGCAAGTAAAAGACATCGAAAATATCGTTAAGACTTCGCTTTCGGCTAAAGCTCAGGAGGCGCTTGGCCATTATAATAAAGCCAATGGAGTATTTGAAACAAAACAACTGGGCCGGTTATGGAAAGGAACTGCAGGAGATGAAAGCTGTTTTAACGGAAATGAGCACTGATAGCGGGACAAGTCCGGGAACAAATCTTCAACAAATGAAACAATAGTAATCCAAACAACTGAAAATGAGCTTAGAAGACTTTGGATATAACAAATATCTTGAGAATTTCAGGAAAGAGCAAAATCTTGATAATCTCGAAATAGGAAGGGTCATCACGGAACATAAAGAAAGATACATTGTCGGGACAACAAAAGGTGAATTTGAAGCAGAGATAACCGGAAACATGAGATTTACCGCAACAAATCGTGAAAATTTTCCTGCAGTAGGCGATTGGGTTGCATTAACTATCTATGATTCTGATATTGCAATAATTCATAAAATATTTCCGCGATTCTCAGTTATTAAAAGGCCGGCAGTTGGACAATTCGGAGAGATACAAATAATAGCAACAAATATTGATTATGGTTTTATTGTACAGGCGGTTGACAGGGATTTTAATATCAACAGGCTTGAAAGATACCTTACTATTTGTTATTCATCTAAAGTAAGCCCAATAATTGTGCTTACAAAAACTGACCTGATAGATGAAAAGCGGATTTCTGAATTATCGGACAGTGTAAAACAACGAATAAAAAATGTTCCGGTCATTGCAATAAGTAACGAGACTCAAAATGGATACGAAGCAATAAAAAAGACGATCAGAAAAGGAATGACCTATTGTATGCTTGGCTCTTCAGGAGTTGGAAAATCCACCTTATTGAACAATCTCTCTGGCCGAACCATTATGAGAACAGATACAATTAGTCAAAGCTCAAATAAAGGGAGACATATTACAAGTCACAGGGAATTAGTTATCCTCGAAAATGGTGGAATATTAATTGATAATCCGGGGATGAGAGAAGTTGGAATTGCAGACACTGCAAGTGGATTAGAATCCACGTTTGACAAGATTCTCAGTCTTTCTCAAAATTGTAAGTTCAAAGATTGCACACATACCAATGAAATAGACTGTTCCGTTATCGAAGCAGTTGAAAAAGGAGAAATAGACAAAAGTTCCTACGAAAATTACCTGAAAATGGAAAGAGAGAAAACACATTTTGAATCCACTGTTGCAGAGAGACGAAAAAAGGAAAAGATATTTGGGAAAATTGTTAAGGACTACTATAAAAAGGATATAAAACAAAGAAGGTACTAAACCAAAAAAGACACTTACTAAAAAGGATTAAATATGGAAATGATGATTTTAATTTTTGGATTTTTATTCGGTGCAACACTGCAATATGCAAAACTGAATAAATATAATACAATAAGTGGTTTGGCGACATTGGATAATTATGCTGTTGCCAAGGCAATTTCCGTAGCAATTGGAATAGGGGCCATTTTATTGAATATTGAAATTGGTTTAGGCTTTGCTTCCTATCATGTAAAGCCTTTTATTCTGGGTGGAATTATTTTGGGTGGATTGATTTTCGGGACAGGAATGGCCATATTGGGCTATTGCCCCGGCACACTTGCTATATCAATTGGTGAAGGTTCAATAGACGCCATCATTGGTTTAATTGGTGGTTTGTTAGGAGGCCTCGTTTATACGCTGTTACTGCCTCTGACGCAAGATATTTTAGGTCCTGATTTTGGAGCGATTTCATTAAACTCGTCTAATTGGAACAAACATTATTTTTTATTTATCTGTTTTCATTGTAGGTTTCCTTTTTATTGCAATTTCTTTTTGGCTGCATAAAAAAGATAAAATAAAAGATTATAAGTGGCTCTATGCTGGCATTGGTTTAGCCATATTGAATGTGATAATATTCTTAACCTCAACAACCAACAGACCTATGGGTGCCTCGACTGCCTACCCATATCTTGCTGATCTAATTGCTGGTGCTACCCAAAACAATTATTTTACAATAATTGAAAAGCCAGGGAATTGGGAAGTTTTTTTTCTTATTGGTGCTTTTATCGCGGGTTTGATAATTTCCCTGATAAAAAAAGAATTTAAGATTACTTTAATACATAGTAACTGGGAAAAGTTTAAGGGTACATCAGCAATTAAAAGAATTGTGTGGTCTTTTATCGGTGGATTTATATTAATTTTTGGAGCCAGAATGGCTGGTGGTTGCACAAGTGGTCACATATTATCAGGAGGAATGCAATTAGCTTTTAGTAGTATTGCATTTGCAATTTTCGTATTTACAGGACTTATAATCACAGGAAAGATATTTTATAAAAAGAATCTGTAAACTGAATAAATGCGGCTAAAACATGCAGTACAAAACATTGGGGTTTTAAGTGGTTACTTGAACTTTCTGTTGCACTTAAACAGTTGTGTAACTTGAAAAGGAAGCGCTCCACGAACACCTGTTTTTCATAAGTTCATCCTTCGGTTGTTGCATCAAATGTGACTGCAAATATTAAAAACAAAAGCGTTTTGAAATTATTCAAAACGCTTTTGTTTTTCAGAATTCTGCCTCTTTCTTTCCAACCTTCAAATTTAAAGACAGTGCCTTAACCAGTTTAATGGCTTTTCAAGGTGCCAGATGAGGTTTGGGAGGCTTTTTGATAGAGTTGACATGAATCGGCTATGTATTCCAATTCATATTTTTTACTCCATTTCTATTTTATTGACCCAAACACCGGCCTCGCGCTTTTCGAACGTAAGTTTACCTGCCACAACACTTACACGCCAGTTGCCGTCGGTGCTTTCATCACCGAAATAAAAAAAGCTGTCTACCTGTGCATCACCCACAACTTCAAGGGTATGCTCCGGACTCCATGTTCCTATGCCAACTTTACCACCACTTCTAAGTGTTAAAGTATTAGAAGGCGTTCCAGGTTGAATCCTGAAACAATAAGCACCTGCATTTGATGCGTCTGCAATGTTGAAATTGGATTCGTTGCCATATACATCCCAGGTCTGGGCTGGATATCCCATGCTGTTATCCTGTTCGAGCCGTATACCGGGAGTATCACCGAATTTCATGTGTAATTTACGTACCGGCGTACTCGTACCCATGCCTATAAAACCGCCATTTGTCCTGCTGACAAACAAGGCATTCGTTGAAACGCCGGACTGGACAGTAAACGGAGAAGTACCCGCCGTCACATCATCAATTCTAAAATAGCTATCATCACCACTGTTACTGCCATTCGCTGTTAATTGCCAGTCATTGTAAGCGAAACCACCTCCCGGAGTGCTGGTGTCGTCAAATAAGATCCGTGTATTATTTTCAGCCATAACAAAGGTTGCATAACCAAAAGGATACCCGGAATACATATCAAGCCCAACTCCAAGACTGCCAACTGCAATCAGATTATCATTTATGACATAATCTTCAACGCCTTTAGTTGGTATAACTTTTTTATTGCCTATCGTTGCATCATTGTATTGTGCCAATACCGATACTGATATCAGCATCAGAAATATACAGAAAGTAGTTATCTTTTTCATGCTGTTTAATTTTTTAAATTTATTTGTATACATTATTTTATTTGTTTCTTATTTATAAAAAGTTTTTTACTTCCATATGCAGCACCCAGCAGCAACATTATTGTCAGACCGCCATCAATGGGTGCAGTACCGCCGACGGGTGTATTTCCCGGTCCGGGACCGCTGCCGCCATTTGGGTGGGGAGGGTTTTGTGCCATCACCCCAAAAGGAAGTATTAGCATCATGCATATTGCAGTTAGTTTGAGAATTTTTCTTTTCACTTTTTTATTTTTTATAGATTAAAACAGATGACCAAAATATTTTAAGGAATAAACACTTTACCAGTGGCTGTTTCGCTGCCCGAAATGACCCTGATCATATAAATGCTGTGATGGCCATTTAAGGATATTTGGTTGTCTATATTGGTTGTGCGCATTTGAAAGACCACTTTACCTGTTAAATCATATACCATTATTTGGGCATTGAAATTCGGATCAGTCAAATTTGTAACCGGAAATTTTACGCTCAGCATGTTCTCGTTTGAATAAATCTTTACATCACCGGCCGTATTGCTTTTTGCAGGTTCTGTAAAATAAACAAGGAAACTTTTGTCGCTACCCGATTTATAATCGAAGATATACTCAGGATTTTGACGCAGGTTTTGGATGGTGTTTGTTTCAAGGTCCTGAAGGTAAATGGGCGTTTCACTATCGAAAGATTCCATTTCAGTTGCTTTTATACTATAATTGCCATCAGTACCAGCTCTAAACCACAAGGGTACTATTTCGTTACCTTCGATGGCAGGCAGTGTGTTTATCGCCATAATTTGAGTTCCTGCTTTTGTAAAGAGCATAGGTACATCAGGGCTGTCTGATATGATCCGGTAAACATCGTACAATCTGTCAGCTTGCCGTGTAGCGTTTTCATTAAAACGGATGGCTGTTTGTGTAGTAATATCATTGCCGGTAGCTTTTAGTACAAGGACTTCGCTTTCAGCGCCTTTATAAAACGACTGTCCATTGTGAACCCGGTCGTTGTTTTCGAAAGATAAGGTTCCTGCGCCACCGGTAGCCCTTACAAAGAACGCCTGACCGGATGCGATATACTGAGTTGTAGTATTTGCAGCACCTCCTCCATTGATGTAATAAACATAATCACCATTAACACCAATAGTCGGATCGAAAAGCCATATTGCACCGCTTAACTCAGGAGGTATGGCGACAGCATCCCAATCAAGGGCCGATGGATAGGGGTTCCCAATAATGTTCCACCCTTCGTTGTTTTGTGTAAAAGATTTTGTTTTGGTACCCGTATTAGTTATTCCTGAAAATATTTCAGTTGTGGGACTTCCATCAACTGACCATAAGGCGTAACCCTGCATAATACCCAGGTTATTATTTACCTGCGCAATGTCTGTCCAGGCATTGGTAGATTCGGAATGCTGCTGAAGATAATCACCCAGGAACATTCCTGATAATGCATTACTTACAGGTGAAGATATCAGGTGCCAACGGCCTTCTGTAAGGTAACGCTGAACATTTGCCTGACCACCTCCGCTATATGTAACGAGGCCAAAATCAATCAACGATGCGTCTCCAGTTGCATCGGATTTTAAAACCAGGTCGCCACCTGATATATTCAGTGTGGCTCCTGATGCTACTGTGATGCCCGCATTCGGATTTACTACTGTTTCCTGAGCGTAAACCAGGAAACTCCAAAATGTCAGGACCAACAGCATAATCATGTATTTATTTCGCATAATTATTTAATTTAGAATGATTACTAGTTGAGGATTCTATATGTAATGATATTGATTTTCATTGGCGATAACGTTTACAATTTGCGGAGTTAAAAAAATGCAACTATCCACCCTGTAAGTTTGGGGAAATAGAGAAATTATTAAATCCCGTTAAGCAACATCCCCTAAAAGAAATTATCAATGTTTTAATGCTATAGTGCAAAGGTAACCGGTATGTAAATTGCAAAATATTAATTAACAATAAATTAAGAATTAAAATTCAAATGCCAGGTAAAATTCAATGGAAACAGGATAAAAACTCAAAGAACCTCGCTAGTTCATTAGCCTATTCTTGTCCTCTTAACCGCTAACAGGAGAACAGTTGTAACGAGTATTAGAATAGTATATGTGAAAGGTAAGCAGTCAGCCCAGATTTTACTCATGTTTACCGCTGGCATAACCAGTTCATATTATTGAACTTATTATTTTAGAGGAGTTTAGCAAAAGATGGTTAGAGAAGGGTTTCGGTCACAAATTTTTCATTCAGTTTGCAGGGATATTTATTGAAATTCCTTGAAAAATTCCAAGCCGGTTGCCAAAAACCAGCAACCAGTTTCCAGCTAACAAAATCCCGCAACAATCTATGTTCTAGCAACCTTGCAATTCCAGGGTGCTATCATGTATGTTAAAAAAAAATACATCACAAAGGTTTTAACATATATTTTTTTTGTGTATATTAGCTGCCCCAATTAAATCAAACTAAAGTGAACTCAATTAATCATAAAAACATATCCATCATGAAAAAAAATTATTACTTACTATTAGTATGCCTATTTCTAGCAACAGCAACAGGCTTTTCACAAATTCTTAATAATACGGGAAGTCAAAAAAGCAAATACCAGCGTCCCGACTCACCCGTTGATAACATCGGTTATTGGATGAAAATGGCCGAAGACGGAATCGTACCTTACAATCCTTCAATCCCGGTAAAACCTGCTGAATATATAGGTTCAAGGGTAAAAGGTGACCCTATCGATCAAATGTCAACAGATGTTTGTGTATGGGATGAAACAACAATCAGGCAAAGTGAAAACTCAGTCTTCATCGATCCTGATAATCCGCAATACGTTTTAAATTCGAACAACTCCGACATAGGTGGGAGTATATATGGGGCGAATTATATCCATTCAGCCAATGCAGGCCAAACATGGAGCGGAAGTCACAGCGGAGCCGGAGGAACAAACCATGGTGATCCGGCAACAGCGATTGCAAGAAACGGAAGGCAATTCGTGGGTTTCATTAACAATTCTTCCGGTCAGAGTTGTGCATGGTCTGATAACGGCACTACCTGGAATCCAGTGGTAATATCTACTACAACCGATCTTCTCGATAAAAATCATTTAATGATCGATACAAGAGCAAGCGGAACCTACAGCGGGTACCTGTATTCTGCCTGGACAAGATTCCAATCAGGACATGCTAATGATACCGACATTGAATTCAGCAGAAGTACGAACAATGGCACATCCTGGTCAACCCCAATTAATATAAGTAATGCCATTGCTGCAGGCAGCCATAACCAGGGAGTTAATATTCAGACAGGACCCAATGGAGAGGTATATACAGTGTGGGCGGTTTATGATGACTGGGCTACCGGTGTATATGAAGAAGATGCATTAGGTTTTGCCAGATCAACGAATGGAGGAGCGTCATTTTCTGCTGCAACGAGAATTCATAACAATATAAAAGGAACAAGGAGCTGGCCCATCAATGATGCCGGTAAAAATATGAGGATAAATTCTTTCCCGTCGATGGCTGTTGATATCAGTGGAGGAGCCTACAACGGATATATTTATGTTGTATGGGCAAATATGGGAGTTCCGGGTACAAATACCGGAACCAATGTCAGCGTATATTGCATGCGGTCGACCAACGGTGGAACATCGTGGGGAATACCCGTAAGAGTGAACCAGTATTATGCAGCCGACTTTGCTTCCTTTTTCCCATGGATTACCTGTGATCCAGTGACGGGTCGCCTCTTCTGTATATTCTATGATGACAGGAATCTGGGCAGCACCAGCTCGGCGTGTGAAGTGTGGGTGGCATATAGCGAAAACGGAGGTGCCTCGTGGAGCGATTTTAGAGTAGGTGATGTTTCCTTTACTCCATCACCTATGTCGGGACTCGCTTCAGGCTATTTTGGAGATTATCTTGGAATTTCAGCCCGCGATGGATGGGTTTATCCATGCTGGACCGACAACCGCTCAGGCCGGGCTTTGACTTATGTCTCCCCGATTAATTTTGGTGATAATTGTGTTGCCACCGGAGGATGCGACGAATACATTTCCAATGTACAGTTAGGTTCAATAAATAACAGTTCGGCCTGTGAAGGTTATCAGAACTTTACGAACTTATCCACAAATATTCCGGTGAATAGTTCAGGCGATTTGATAGTAACAAACGGTAATCCGGTTTATACAAGTGATCAGTGTGGTGCCTGGGTCGACTGGAACAATGATGGGGATTTTACGGACGCTAATGAATCCATTGTAGTTTCAGGAACTCCAGGAGTAGGTCCTTACACCGCCACCATTGCTCCGCCTGCCGGAACATCTCTCGGCACAAAGACCATGCGGATAAGAATCATGTACACTGGAACTATTTTACCTTGTGGTAATTCAGCCTTTGGTGAAGTTGAAGACTATTCTATAAATGTTACCACAGCCTTAACTAATGTATGGGACGGCTCGTTCAATCATTACTGGCACAATGCCAACAACTGGTCGCTAAATCACATTCCTACAGCTGATGAACCGGTTGAGATACCCAATGTCGGTTATCAACCCGTAGCAATTGATTTTAACGATGAAGCTTGCGCCAGCCTTACCATTCAAAGTGGAGTGACTTTAAATATGTACGATCAGACTTTGGATATTGGTACAGATTTGATTGTTAATGGCCAGATTGCTTTTGTGCAAGGAGCAGCTGAGTACTCTTACATTAATGTAATGGGTGGCGTATTCTGGAATTCGGGTTCAACAATTAATGTTACAGCTTCCAATTCTTTCATCAATGTCTATGGAGATTGGAGCTTTAATGCCGGGTCCAATGCCAATGCAACCCTTGGATTTGTTGATTTTAGAGGAACTTCCGATTGTTGGATAAGAAGTTATAGCAATAATACCAGTGCTTTTTACAATCTCAGGATATACAAATCGGGTGGAGCAGCCGCAAAGGTAAGTAATATATGCTCAGATGATCTGGTTGTTAACAATTTAACCTACGTGACAACCGGCGCCATTTATCAAAGTTGGTCAAACTATAATCTTGTAATGAAGGGCGCTTTCAACTACTATGGCACATTTGATTTCACAGTATTCGGCAACATCGGATCAGTAGTCTTCGATGGAAACTCTCAAAGCATCAATAACTATAGTTCGGGATCAGGTACTTTCAACAATGTCGTATTTAGTTCGTCAACCGGGACTACACTCTATGGTACGGGAATAAATGTATCCAAAAATCTGACCATCAACCAGGGCTATTTTGCTTCTAATGGATTTGATGTGTCTGTCGGAGGCAACTGGACAAACAATGTAGGTGTCGGAGGATTTGTACCGGGAACAGGAACTGTTACTTTTCATAGCCTTATAGGTGATGCACAGGATGTAGTTGGTGCTACGACTTTCTATAATG
Organism: uncultured Bacteroidales bacterium; assembly: GCA_963748095.1. Classification (GTDB taxonomy): domain Bacteria; phylum Bacteroidota; class Bacteroidia; order Bacteroidales; family UBA10428; genus CAVVIO01. The sequence continues at coordinate 20,830 of CAVVIO010000009.1, read as the reverse complement.
TTACTCAGGACAATACCGGCGAATATTTGCGGTTTAACAGCAATACCACGGTTCAAAATGATTTGGAACTCCATTACTATTGCTGGGCTTACGAAATATTGAATGTAAATGGTATTCTTAATCTCGATGATCCTGTTTCAAAATTTACCAGTAACGGGCCTTCTGGAAATGCAACAATCAACAGTTTGGATCAGGGTGGTACAATGGTTTGCAACAGCGTTGCCACAATTACGGTAAATGAGCTTGTAGAAACCGGAATCTATGGGAAATACTATGTTAACACTGATGGAGGTGTTTTAAGTCTGACCAATTCAGGAGACAATCAGTGGGTTGATTTGAATGGTGAAATCCATATATCCGGTGGAACTATGAATGTCACAGGGAATGTAAGCGACTGGCCTTTTGCTGCAAATGCCACAATCGACATGAGTGCCGGTGTTCTCGATTTCAAAACATGCGGAATAACAATCAATAATTCTTCCTATTCCCTTACTAACAATATCACTGGTGGGACAATCAGAACCGCTGGTGGAATTTCAGGAAACAGGGCCGACTTTACACCCGCGTATGGTACTTTTGAGTGCTATGGTCCATCGAATGCTTATATTTCTCAATCAAATGGATGCACTATAGCTAATTTATCCGTCGATAAAGCATCTAAAGGTACTGGGGCAGAAAACTACAGTATACATGTTTCTGAAGGCGAAAGAATTGACCCTACCATCAATTATAATAGTGATGCTAATCTACTCTCACTAATTACTGATTTTGTCATTACCAATAATTTAAATGTATTGAGTGGCTCGTTAAAGCTTAATGGACATCAGCTTGACGTTGCTGATTATGCAAACATTTCAGGTAATCTTATTATGGATAATGCTGCTGATGTTTGGAATTGCGACAACCAGATAACCTGGAATCCGGGTTCAACGGAACAAATTTCGACTGGTGTGATAAATCTCGGTTACCGCATGTTATTTAATGATGGATCCAATGTTCAAATAGGAAATGGGAACGTTCTTAATTTCCTTGACTCTTATACAGCCATCCGAAACTACTCGGTAGTAGCTGAAGTTGGGAATGTGAACCTGGCAATGCCGGCAGCAGGTACTTTCTATATTTCATATACATCTACATATCCGGTGCATGCTACGGGTGATTTTAATGTTGCGGCAAATAATCATTGTTATATCCAGGAGTATGATTTGATCGTTGATGGAAATATGAATATCAATTCAGGCGCGTCAGTAGAATTAGGATCAATAGCAGGTCCGGGTTATCTTGAAGTATCTGGTAATCTTCAAAATTCCGGAACATTGATTTTAGATTTTAATGAATCAAAGTCCAAAGCAGAAGTCGAGGGTGAAGATGTTTCAAATGGAACAGCGATGGCTTCAACTGAAAATAATTTAAAGTCCGGTGATATGAAAGATGAAACTGACTGGTTTGCAGGTGAAGTTTATAATCATGGCCATTTCTCGCAAACTGCATCAGGAACCATTGAAATACTTGGAGGAGGTATATTTGTTTGTGATGAACCTACGACATCCCTGGTTGAAGTATTAGGCGCATTTAATATGGATGCCGGAACCTTCGAAATTACTGACAATCATTTGAAGCTGAATGCTGTCTGTTCGGTTAATGGAGGAAGTATCCGGAGCGGAGGTACTTTCTGGGCCACGATAGATGGAAACTTCCAGCCTACCGGCGGAAATGTTACACTGATTGGGAATGGAAGTACCGGGCAATACATACAAGTCCATCCCAATAATTATTTCAATGACCTGATTATTGATAGGTCAAATGTTATTCAGATCTTATCCGGATATAACCTGAATATTAAAAATGATTTCACCATTTTAAACGGAGGCTTAAATACCAACGGAATGAATATGTATGTTGGTGGTGATTGGACTAATAATGTTGGTACAGATGCATTTCTCGAAAGTACCGGGAAAGTAGTGTTCAATGGTCCGGGACCCGTAATGCAATATATAAACTCCGATGAGCAATTCAATATCCTTGAAAACAATACCTTTGAGGCTATCCGAATTAACAGTGCAGATGTTGATGTTGTTTGCAATGGTTATAATTGGATTTCAGGAGGGGTTAGTGTTTTGATGGGCTCATTTACTGCCAATGACCTGGTACAAAATGGATTGTATGGTGATTGGTATGCACTTTCCGGTTCTGAAATAAACTTATACCAGGATGCCAGCCAATTTGTCGACATGCTTGGATCAACTTTCTTTATAAATGGTGGTATGATGAAAGTAACCGGTGGTCAAGATGAAAGTTACTGGTGCACTCCTAATCCGCTTGACCTAACTATAACAGGTGGTGGTATACTTGATTTTGATGGCTGGGGTATTACCATTTGGGCGGCAGGTGCATTGAATGAATCCATATCAGGTGGTACGCTTAAAACATCAGGTTGGTTAACATGTTATCGGACTGACTTCAATCCTGCAGGCACCATAGAATTTTATGGTGGAAACGATAATCAAATAAATATTGCTTCTGGCAGTACATTTGAAAATCTTAGAATAAACAAATCATCTGGCGACAAATCAACTTTAATCTATAATGACAGAGATGGCAAGGCGATAAACAGTTCCAAATCAAATACAGCTTATATTATGGCTGACCTGGATGTTATGGGCAATGTTGATATTGACCATGGTACACTTATCATAAACGGATATACCATGAACAGTTCTGGCAATGTTAATATTAATGATGGTTGTACACTCATCATGATAGATAATTCCACACTTGCCCTCGAAAGTGCATCCGAAGTTCATGTCAATAGCGGGGGTACATTGTTCACGGTGGCTACTCCGACAAATGATGCACTGATAACCCATATTACCACCGGTTATTATAAGCTCTGGATTGAAAACGGAGGATTTATTGGGGCTGAAAATACTATTTTTGAGTATATGACGCAAGAAGGTGTTTACCTCCGACCAGGTTCTCAGGTAGATCCTATGTACTCATTTCATAACTGTACTTTCCAAAATGGAATTGCCGGGGGCAGACTTATGACAGTGGAGAATTCGCAGATATTTACTGTAAATGATGCTGTATTCCCAATCAATACATGGGGAGGCTCTTACAATGTGTATAAAAATATCAATAGCGGAAGTGTAAACTTCTTCAATGCTTCGGGTGCATTTGCAGGTCAGGATTTTGAATACGACCCATATAGCCATGTTCAGTGGACGGTTACTCCTTATAATGTCAGTTTGACCGTATTCCTTGAAGGACCTTTCAATACTTCTACTAATCAGATGAATACCAACCTTAACAGTATCCTGCCGCTCCTTCAGCCTTACGGAACTGCACCTCTGGGAAATCCGACTCCCGATTGGCTGTATACAGGTTCCGAAAGCGTTGGTGCTATTCCGAATGCTTCGGTGGTCGACTGGGTGGAGGTTGTGTTGCGCGATGTAACATCACCTGGTGCTGCTTTACCTGCCAAAACCATTGCCCGACAAGTAGGTTTCTTATTGAACAATGGATCTGTAGTAGCTCTTGATGGGGTTAGTCCGCTGAGTTTTAATTCTTTAATTTCACATAATTTATATGCGGTGGTCTGGCACCGGAACCATCTTGGGGTACTTTCGGCCTATCCGCTAACTCCGGTTAGCGGTGGATTTTCCTATAATTTTTCATCACCTGCCGGTCAGGCTTATACATCCGGAGTTGCTGCTCAGAAATTACTGGCCACCGGTATCTATGGAATGAGAAGCGGGGATGGTACCGGAAACGGAATGATTGAAATGAACGACAAAACAACCGTTTGGTCGGTACAGGCCGGAACAGCCGGTTATAAAGAAGGCGATTACAACATGAACCGACAAGTAAATAATCCAGGATAAAGACGACAAATGGGTTCCGAACCTGGGAAGTGGTTCTTTTATTCCGGAATAGTATTTTAAATTTCCAATTTTTAATAAAAAGGCTATCTCAAAAAGGTAGCCTTTTTTACAAGATTTGTTCGATGAACTTTCACCCACCATACTTTTTAATTTTCAGCAAGTTATAATAAATTGTTAATTTTTTGTTAAAATTTTTATCGAATTGTGGTAGATATTCCATATTTTTGAAATAGTCCAAAACAGCTGCCAATTAAGGTTGAGTTTAAAACATATCCATAATGAAAAAACAATTTACGTTTTTAGCAACTGCCCTACTTTTTAGCGGGTTTTATTCTTTGTCTTTAGCCCAGGAATCTATACCTTACACGCAAAATTTTGAAAACGTAGGTTTATGGCCAACGGGCTGGAGTACGAATAATTCCAACGTCTGGTCATTGAATACGAATTGGTATGGTGTAAACAACCCCGGAGGGTGGAATGTTTTTTCAGATTATACCCCTTCTGAAGCAGGAAAGGTTTTTTCGCCCGTTTTTGATGGTTCCGGCAAATCAAATATTCACGTAAAATTTTATCATTACTGGCAGGCAAATTATACAGGTTCAACACAAGATGGATACCTCTATGGGAGCAATAATGGTGGACTGACCTATAATTTCCTTCTTGATGAGTGGCATCACAATGATCCTGCCTTTGAGGAGGGTGAAAAAGTATATGATATATCTTCCTGGGCTGATGGTTGTAATGATATAAAATTTCAATGGCTTATACTTAATGATAACGATTACTACTGGCAATTCGATAATTTTGAGATTTATGAGGCCGGAATTCCGGGCTTGTGGACAGGTACCGTAAGCACAAGCTGGAACGCTCCGGGCAACTGGGATGATCTGCAAGTACCCAATTCAACGGTGGATGTTACCATATCTGGAGGTACGCCATACTCCCCACACATCGGCGCCGGAGATGTAGCTTCGTGTAAAAATTTGACGGTAAACTACAGCGGAACGTTAACCCAATCAGGACTATTGGTTAACCCCAGCCACCTGAATGTTTATGGTAGTATGAATACCGACTATGGGAACTTCACACAATCTTCATATACCTATTTATACTTTCGGGGTGATGGCAATGCAAGCTGGGATGACGATAATATGAATGATACCTATACAAGCGTCAGGATTATTAAGAATAGCAGTACAGACGAGGTATCATTATACCACCATATGACCATTACCAAGAATTTGGAAATTCAGGAAGGGACCTTACTGTTTAATGACAATTGGATCCTCACTATCAACAGTACAGCGGCAAATGCACTGGAAGTGGAAGGCGGTGGCATTTTAAAGCTGGCGAATAATCAAACGATTGATGTTGCAGGCGATATACAGTTTTTAAATGGAAGTCAGGCAGTCGTATCAGGAGGCACCATTAAATGCAGTGGAGATTTCCGGGTGATGGCAAACACGCTATACAATATTCAATTTACAGGAGGAACGCTGGAAATGGACGGCTCCTCCATGCAATATATCGAAGATCAGGATGGCAAAACGGAATTATACAAACTCATCATCAACAAAAGCCTTGGGGTATGCACTTTGGATTACGGGGACCTGGACCTCGGGAATGAACTTATTATCAGCAGCGGCACCCTGTATACCAACGATTATGATATTTATATCGGTGGTGACTGGATCAACAACGTCGGCACTGGAGGATTCACAGAAGGCACAGGCAGGGTGATCTTCGACGGAGGAAATTACCATCAATACTGTTCCAGCGAAACGTTTAACGAGCTGGAGGTCAATAAAGTCAGTGGCGGTGCTTTAAGGATCAGCGGAAATAATGTGGTTTGTAATGCTTATGATTGGACTGCCGGGGCAGTGGATGTGTTATCAGGAAGTTTTACGGCCAACGATCTTATTAATAATGCGATAGCTGGTGCTTATTATTTAAACACCGGTGGGACAATAAACCTGTATAATTCTGATGGGGCTATTGACCTGGCAGGAGATCTTAACATTTTTGGAGGAACCATGAATGTTTATGGAGGAACAAGCTATAGTAGGTGGCCTTTTGGTGCAAATGGCTCAATTACCTTGTCGGGTGGCATTCTTGATTTTCACGATCAGGGAATCTGGATTTATCCCGCATCATTTTCTTTAACTGAAAATATTACAGGTGGAACCATTCGAACTTCCCATGGTTTTTGGTTTGGTAGCTACTTTGCTCCAACTGCAGGAACCATCGAATTTTATGGTAGTGGTGATTGCTCCCTTTCCCAGCCAGATCCGGTTTATGGTGCACTTCACAATGTTGTTATCAACAAATCAAATGTCATATCACTTAGTGGAGAAGTGCATATCTCAAATGACCTGACGATACTATCCGGAACCCTGAATCCCAATGGATCTGACTTATATATTGGAGGGGACTGGTCTAATGCTGTTGGTGATGCCGGTTTTGACCAAAGTTCAGGAACTGTCATTTTTTAATGGAACCGGCCCCGGAATGCAAAACATACTTACCAATGAGTCATTCAATATCCTTCATAATTTATCTGCCACAGGTATTCAAATTGATGATTTGGAGTTAACAGTTAGCTGCAATGCTTACGACTGGACCTCCGGCAGCTTAAATATTTTGGGTGCAACCTTTATTGCTTATGACCTGGTAAAAGACGGTTTATACGGGACTTATTCTGCTAACAACAATGCTGAGATATTTTTATATCAGGATGCATATCAAAGTATTTCTCTGTTTGGAGATCTTCAAGTGCAGCAAAACAGCCTTATTGAAGTGCATGGAGGTCAAACTGATAGTTACTGGGGAAGTTTAGGAACCAATAATGTGCAGGTTGCAACCGGGGGTATCCTCGATTTTGTTGACCATGGAATTACACTGTGGAATACCGGGACCCTTAATATGGATATAACAAGTGGAACCATTAGAACAGGTGGAAATTTTGCATGTTTTCTTTTTAATTTAGATTTAACAGCTGGAGTAATAGAGTTATATGGAAGTTCGGATGTTACTATTGATATTCATCCATGGGAGAAAACATGGCCTAAATTGAATGATGTTTTGATCAATAAATCAGGAGGTGATCTGTCAGATTCTCAACTAAAAAACAAAGATGGTTCTTCATCCAAAGGAAATACGGTAACTCTTCTCAGTAATATGCCCCTTAATGGTGGGTTAACTATTTCAAATGGGGAATTGATACTGAACGGGTATCAACTTTCTGTTGATGGAGATTGCGACGTTTATGGCACCCTTACCATGACAGACCCGGCTGATGTGCTCGAACTTGGCACCTATGGAGAACTGGAATTTTATTCCGGTTCAACCGGAAATATTGCCAATGGAGAAATATTCATGCAATCATGGTTGGCCACCCGCAGTGGATGTTCGTTCATTGCATCAACCAATAGCACCATCCATTTTGTCGATGGTACGGGTGTCACCTTTGGAGGTTTGAGTAATTTTGAACCCTCCGTAGTTTATGGAAATGTAGTTATCACTAAAACCAATGAAGTCGTTTATTTAAGTTCTACCGCAACTGAACCTCACATCGTTAATGGAGATTTTACAATTTCTTCAGGTAGCACCCTACAAATGCAGGATAGAACATTGATCATTCATGGTGATTTTACCGATGATGCCACCAGTGAAATTTATTTAAACAGTGGTTCGGATGTCAGCGCTATTAATTTTTCGGATAAAGTTATACAACCCGGTCAGGTGAATAGCAAATCAATGGCTTCCCTGCCTGAAACGCCTGAAGACACCAAAAGCAAAGGAGGCTATCTCGAAATGGATAACAATTTAATACTAAACGGATTGTTGGATGTGGGAAACGGAGATGTTTTCGTTCATGGTGATTTTGGCATTGCATCTACCGGTGAGCTGACCATCAATGGCGGCAGCTTTATTGCGGATAAACCGAATACTAAATTTGCAGATAATCCGGCCAAAGAAGATGAAACAAAAAGTACCAAGGATTGGCAATATCTCTATGGAACCCTCAATCTCACAAGCGGTTTGTTCGAAATAAGCCATAACAGCATTAGTTTATCTTCAACTTTCAACTCAATGATTACAGGAGGAATTATCCGTGTCGGGGGTTCGTTTACTGCGAATACTGATGCCGGTTTCTCACCTACCGGTGGAACAGTAGAATTGATTAATGGTGAACCAGATCAGGTTCTCGTAATTGGGGATTGGGGTAACCAATTCTACAACCTTGTGATCGATCGCAACGATCCGATAACACTTATAGTGACTGAGTCCACTGGATTATGGATTGACAATGATTTCACTATATTGGGGGGAGGACTGGATACCGATCAATACAATATGAAAGTTGGAGGTGACTGGACCAACAATGTGGGGCCTGATGCATTCGTTGAGAACACCAATACAGTTACTTTCACAGGAACCAACGATGCTGATATTACAACGGGTGAAACATTTTATAACTTAATTCTAGACAAATCTTCAAGTGATGACTGTTTAACGCTGTCGGATGATCTTACAGTCCTGGGTGACCTTGATGTCAATGGTGGGGCACTACATACCGAAGCGCACATCCTCAATGTTAAAGGTAATGTTCTTCTAAATAGCCCGGCTATTTTATTTGTTCAGGCAGGCGGAACCCTCAAGCTTGGCGATTTGAGCAGTTTGAATTCTGAATTAGGATCGCAATTTTATGTTGTGGGTTCTCCTTCAAATTATGCTACAATTACCCATTCGGATTCAGAAACTTATTCAATATATATCGGTGGTGAAATTGCTGCAAACTATGCTATTTTTGAATACATGTCAGACTATGGGCTAACATTATCGGGTAACCTAAATCCTGACTATACATTTAATCATTGTATATTCCAACACCCGCCTTATCAATCATATCTCCCTGTATATCTAAGCCTGGAGGCGGACTGCTCCTTTACCGCTGCAGATGTCTACTTTGAAGGTATTCCATACGCCTATGCGTATAAATATAATGTTAGAAAAAGCATTAATTCTTCAGGAGATGTAACCTTCCAGCATGCCACAGGCGATTTTGCCGGCCCTGAATTTGAAGATGATCCTAACAATCTTGTCCACTGGACGGATATGGATGTAACACTCGACCTGAATGTGATGCTTGAAGGACCATTCAATGGAACTGATATGAATACCGACCTGAACTCCCTTGGGCTGATTCCCAATAACCAGCCCTTTAATTCCAATTCTTCAGCAGATTGGTATTATACAGGCACAGAAACAGTAGGCGCCATGCCTCCAAATGTCACTGACTGGGTTCTTGTTGAAATCAGGGATGCAGCCTATCCTGGCGAAGCTATGCCAGAAGATGTTGTTGTAAAACAAGCGGCACTGCTTTTAAACGATGGATCAATCGTTGATCTTGATGGGACCAGTAATCTCTATTTTCCTGGAATAGACTATTCAAGTGGACTGTTCCCTGTGATCTGGCACCGAAACCATTTGGGTGTTATTTCATCATATAAGATGAGGCGAATAAATGATATATACACTTATGATTTCACGGAAGAATGGTCAGCTTACGGCAATGGTAATCCTGGAGAAAAACTGCTGGGAGGAGACGTATGGGGTATGTTTGGTGGTGATTCCAACGGATCAGGGTTTGTGGCACCTAGCGAACTCAGCAATGGCTGGACACCAAACGCCGGAGAAGCCGGATACAGACCAGCCGATCACAACCTTGATGGGCAACTTGATAATCAAGATAAAAATGATGTTTGGTTTGAAAATCTGTTAAAATCATCTCAAATACCGGGAAGTAAGAAATCAGAATAAGATTCTTTATTTGATAAAACATTGTTTGGTATTTAAAGGTCGGCGCGGCAGGATACTTTAAAACAAATTATAATCTGAACCGCAAAGTAAACAATCCGGATAAAGACGACAAATGGCTACCGAATATGGGGAGTGGTTCGTTTATTCCGGAATAGTATGTTAAACGTCCAATAATTCTTCTTTAAAAGGCATTCAATTGGAAAATTAGCATTTCAATTCCATTATTTAGTATTGGGGTTTGCACATTCATTAATTTGAGTTTATCTATAAAGTTGAATGTTTAAGTCAGCATGTTCGTGTTCGGGACTTGCAGGAATTATACTCTAAAGTATAAAATTTAAAGCAGGGTATTTGCTATAGTTAATCGAGGGCAACCCTGGGCTAATACCTACAAATTTGCTGCTTAATTTTTTAATAAATTTGTTTGGATTTTACCATAGAATGCACCAGTGAGGGAAAGCCCCAAGTGATGCTAACACACAAGACTGTAATGGAACACTTGACGCAGCGGGGATTCTTTAATACACTCAAATCCAACTCCAATAATGCATAACATCCAGCCACTTAATTAACAAACTTTTAACAAATCAAATTGCAGCAGCTTTAAATTTGGTTTGTTTATATATCTGATCGTTAAACTATTCTCTCACACCATGAAAAAAAATATTTTTTTGGCTGTGCTTGCCATTAGTTCCATAATAAGCTTTGAAGTCTGTTCACAAGGTATAGCCATCAACAACGACGGAACAAATCCCGATCCAAGTGCTATGCTTGATGTAAGCAGCACCACGAAAGGCCTGCTTATTCCGCGAATGACACAAACGCAGCGAAATGCAATCGCCAATCCAGCCGCAGGATTGATGATCTACCAGACAACCGGAACAAAAGGATTCTACTATAATTCCGGAACCAGCGGAAGTCCTGTTTGGGCAAATACTACCGGTAATTCGGGCTGGAGCCTGACCGGTAACAGCGGTACTACATCCGGAACCAACTTTGTCGGCACTATCGATAATGTTCCTCTAACGTTTAAAGTATACAACCAAATAGGTGGAAAGATTGATCATCAACATGCAAACACTTCATTGGGTTACCTGTCGCTTAGCACAAATACCACAGGCGCATACAATACCGCCATTGGTGAAGGTTCTCTGTCTAGTAACAGTACGGGTAGTTATAATTGTGCGTTTGGTATTTATGCACTTTATGCGAATGACGATAACTATAATACTGCTGCCGGTTACTATGCACTTAAAAATACCAATGCATCAGAATATAATATTGCCGTTGGCTATGATGCAGGAGATAGCTACAACAATGGATATAATAACGTATTCCTCGGCGCAAATACCGATGTTAACGGAGCATTCTATTATAATGTCATCGCCATTGGTCAGGGTGTCGTCTGTACGGCAAGCAGCCAGGCAAGGATAGGCAATTCCGCAACAAATTCTATAGGCGGCTATGCCAATTGGACCAACATCAGCGACGGCAGATTCAAAAAAAATATCAAAGACAATGTGATCGGTCTCGATTTTATTATGAAACTGAAGCCTGTTACCTATAATCTCGATGTTACCAAACTAAGCCGGACACTCTGTGAAGATCACGGCAGCAACATCAACGATGATATGAAAGCCTCAATGGCAGCAAAAGAAAAGATGGCTTATTCCGGCTTTGTTGCTCAGGAAGTTGAAAAAGCAGCCGAAGAAACCGGCTATGATTTCAGCGGAGTCGACAAACCAAAAAATGAAAATGATTTCTATGGCCTTCGGTATGCGGAGTTTGTAGTACCACTGGTCAAAGCAGTTCAGGAACAACAAACAACCATTGATGAACTAAAAAAACAAAATGCAGAACTTTTAAACAGAATTGAAAAATTAGAACACAAATAATATAAACTAAGTCAGCTATGAAATATTTACTTCTAATCACAGCGATTTCAATTACCCTTAATGTTTTTGCGCAGGTATCCATAAATGTCGATAATTCCAATCCGGATCCCAGCGCCATGCTGGATGTAAAAAGCACAAGCAAAGGCTTACTGATCCCGCGGATGACACAGGTTCAGCGGAATGCCATCGTAAATCCTGCTACCGGGTTGATGATCTATCAGACCGATAATACACCAGGATTTTATTATAATTCAGGGTCAACCGGCAATCCAACGTGGGATATGGCGGGTAGTTCAGCAGCAGCAGGCTGGTCGCTGTTGGGCAACGAAGGAACAACCCCCTCCAATTTCCTGGGAACAACCGATAATAAACCGATACGATTCCGCCTTTTTAATGATTGGGCCGGCGAATTGAACTGGCAGACCGGCAATGTTAGTCTGGGCCTTCAGGCTGGTCAGTCCAATACCACCGGTTTTAGTAATATTGCCCTGGGACCGGGTTCATTGTTTACAAATTCGGACATTGCAAACACGGTTGCTATCGGTGATTCAGCATTATTTTCAAATAGTACAGGTGACGGGAATACGGCTGTTGGATCCAAATCATTATTTGCCAATACATCTGGTTCGGGGAATACGGCTTTTGGAAATCAGGCACTATTTTCAAATACAATCGGGGGCTCCAATACTGCTGTCGGCCAAAGTGCACTTGCCTTGTGTATTAGCGGCAGCGAGAATACTGCCATCGGTAATGAATCTCAGTATCAAAACTTCGGCTCGTCAAATACGAGCATAGGATATAGATCACTTTATTATAATACATCCGGTAATGAAAATACAGCCATCGGAACTGTTGCTATGAATGATAATACAACAGGCACGAAAAATACTTCAGTCGGAGCATATTCACTTGCATTGAATACAACAGGTTATGAAAATACCGCAATAGGCTATCGTTCGCTCTTCAATAACATTGGTTACCAGAATACAGCACTGGGTGGATACGCTCTGTATAATAGTTCAGGTGCCAATGCCAATGGGAATACAGCAGTGGGCTATTACGCAATGTATGCAAATTCAACAGGATTATATAATACTTCGGTTGGACGTTATTCAATGCATGCAAATAGTTCCGGTTACGACAATGTTGCTGTGGGAGCTGCATCCCTTTATTCGAATACTTCGGGTTCTTTTAATACAGGAATCGGTGTAAGTGCATTGTACAACTCCACTACGGCCCAGTATAATACGGCCATCGGTTACGATGCCGGGTTCTACTTTGATTTGGGTTACAACAATACGATCCTGGGTGCCAATTGTGGTGGTAATGCCAACGGATTATTCAATATTATTGCCATCGGACAGGGTGTTACCTGTACGGCCAGCAGCCAGGCCCGGATCGGCAATTCTGCTACAAACACCATCGGCGGTTATGCTAACTGGACAAACTTCAGTGATGGTCGTTACAAAAAAGATGTAAATGAAGATGTGCAAGGTCTTGAATTCATTATGAAACTTCACCCTGTGACCTATCACCTCGATGTAACCAAACTAAGTGAAGCCTTGCATGAAGATCATGACGGCAACATCAATGAGGATATGAAAGATGCCATGGCTCAAAAAGAAAATGCGGTATTTTCAGGTTTTATAGCACAGGAAGTTGAGCAGGTCGCCCTTGAAACCGGCTATGATTTCAGCGGTGTGGATAAACCCAAAAACGAAAATGACTTTTATGGCCTTCGCTATGCTGAGTTTGTAGTTCCACTGGTCAAGGCAGTGCAGGAACAACAGAATATGATCGAAGAACAGAACAAAATAATCGGAGAATTGAAAATCAAAATAGATAGACAGGATGAAGTAATATCAAAATTTGTAAAACAATCTGATTAACTCTGAAACTATGAAAACTCTAATAACACTCATCTTTACTATTATTCTCGTTTCAGCAGGCCGGATCTTCGGCCAGGGAACTGCGATAAACAGCGATAATTCCAATCCCGATGCCAGCGCCATGCTGGATGTGAAAAGCACGACTAAAGGATTGCTCATACCGCGGATGACGCAGTCTCAGCGGAATGCTATTTCCAACCCGGCAACAGGATTGATGATCTATCAGACCAACAGCACTTCCGGGTTTTATTTTAATACCGGCACGCCCGGAAATCCCAATTGGGTCATAGCCGGAACAGGCTACGGCTGGGGGCTCAATGGTAATTCGGGGACAAATCCCGGAAGCAATTTTATCGGGACCACCGACAATCATGCTTTATATTTTAAAGTGAATAACACTGCTTTCGGAACACTTGATCCGCAAACCGGCAACATCGCCTTCGGGAAGCTTGCTGCGCAGTCAAACACCACAGGATTCAGTAATATTGCGATTGGAGCCGGGGCATTATCTGCCAATACGTATATGATGAATACGGTTGCTATCGGGGATTCGGCATTATTTTCAAATACCTCCGGTATCGGGAATACGGCGGTGGGTTCAAAATCATTGTATGCAAATACCAGCGGATATTCAAACACGGCCTTTGGATATGAGACACTGTTTGCCAATAGCTCAGGAGTCTCGAATACGGCTGTGGGGTACAGTGTTCTGGCCAATTGCAATGACGGTTCATGGAACACAGCCATCGGTGACGGTTCGCAACATTCAAACAATAACAGTTCCAATACAAGTGTTGGCTATAGCTCACTATATTTTAATACATCCGGCAGTGAAAATGCGGCTTTAGGTGTGCTTGCCCTGCATGACAATACCACAGGAATTAAAAATACATCTGTTGGTGCCTATTCACTTGCATCGAACTATACAGGTTACGCAAATACGGCCTTAGGCTATCGTTCGCTTTGCTTAAGTGTAGGCTCAAACAATACAGCACTGGGTGCCTATGCATTGTACAATAATTCAGGTTCGGGAGCCAATGGGAATACGGCCGTGGGCTATAATTCGATGTATGCAAATACAACGGGATATTATAATACATCGATAGGCCAATATTCCATGAATTCCAATACTACCGGGTTTGATAATCTTGCTGTCGGACATTCGGCCCTTAGTTCAAATACAACGGGAACATTTAATACAGGCATCGGAGTAAATGCCCTGAGTAGTATATCCACATCACAATACAATACCGCTCTTGGATACAATGCAGGGATTTTTTATGCCCTGGGCTACAACAATACCATCCTGGGTGCGAACTGCGGCGGCAATACCAATGGTTTGTACAATATCATTGCCATCGGCCAGGGGGTTACCTGTACGGCCAGCAGCCAGGCCCGGATCGGTAATTCAGCCACCAATACCATCGGCGGCTATGCCAACTGGACCAATTTCAGCGACGGACGGTATAAGAAAGAGGTAAAAGAAAATGTTAACGGACTTGACTTTATCATGAAGCTCAGGCCCGTTACCTATCATCTTGATGTTACCAAATTAAGTGCTGCTCTGGGTGAAGACCACGGCGGCAATATCAATGACGACATGAAGGCGTCGATGGCGTTTAAGGAAAATATGGTGTGTTCGGGGTTTATCGCCCAGGAAGTACAAGAAGCTGCCGAAGAATCGGGCTATGATTTCAGTGGTGTGGACAAGCCTAAAAATGAGAATGATTTTTACGGCCTGCGCTATGCTGAGTTTGTGGTTCCGCTGGTGAAGGCGATGCAGGAACAGCAGGAAATGATCGAAAAACAACAAGCAATCAACGACTACCAGCAGACGATGATCGAAGAACAGCAAAAGAAAATCTTAGAACTGGAAAAAGCTATTAAAACTGACTAATTAAACAATATGAAAAAACTACATTCACTTATTTTTCTTCTTGCATTTTTCTTCTTAAATTGCAGAAGTTTCGGGCAGGGTGTCGCCATAAATAACGACAATACCAGTCCAGATCCTAGCGCTATGCTGGATGTAAAAAGTACCTCCTCCGGCCTGTTGGTTCCAAGAATGACACAATCCCAAAGAACAGCCATCCCATCTCCGGCAAACGGACTGCTTGTTTATCAAACAACTAATACGACCGGATATTATTATTACGCCGGATCAGCCTGGTCAAGGCTTTCATTGCAGGGTGAAACCTGGAGCCTGACGGGTAACAGCAATACCGATCCTGCCACACAGTTTATTGGTACAACTGATAATAAACCCCTGTATTTTAGGATAAACAACCTGAAGGCGGGCCAATTGAACCCGCTTAACACTAATACTTCATTTGGAATTAACACACTTGCAGTCAACACTTCCGGTTCATCAAATATTGCTTTCGGGCAGTCAGCTTTGCTGAATAACACAACCGGTTCGGTCAATATCGCGCTCGGACCATCGGCACTGGCAAGCAATACCACAGGAGGATCTAATATAGCGGTCGGCTGGGGTGCCCTGGGAAATAATATTGCAGGCAATAACAATACCGGAATCGGATTTTCTGCACTCGGAGGAACCACCGGAAGCGGAAATACAGCCATCGGTTATTATGCGATGTCGCAAGGCAATTCAGCAGATTACAATACAGCAACAGGCTATCTGGCCCTCTACCAGAATACAACCGGTCACGACAACATGGCGGCAGGCAATGATTGCCTTGAAAATAATTCGACCGGCAGTTATAACACCGCAAACGGAAGTCAGGCCTTGTACACTAATTCCACGGGCCAGAACAATACTTCGACAGGATATAATTCTATGTTTCAGAATTTAAGCGGTTCAGGTAATTCAGCCTTCGGATCCAATGCGATGTTCAATAATAGCAGCGGGAGTGAGAATGTAGCCATAGGGCATAATGCTTTATTCAACTCTAATTCAAGCGACGATAATACTGCGATAGGAGCGGGAACGCTCTTCAATTCAACAGGCTTCGAAAACACTGCTGTGGGACATAATGCCCTGTACAGTAATGGGTATGGCAACCAGAATACTGCTACGGGAGAAGAAGCACTTTATTCTAACCTTACAGGTTCTCACAACACTTCAAGCGGATTTGTATCTCTCTACAATAATTCCACCGGATCTGACAACACCGGAGTGGGATACAGCTCACTTGGGACAAATACGACAGGAAGCTACAACACCGCAATCGGTACTGCTGCCGGCACGATCCTGACAAATAATACGAATGATGCCTGCGTAGGCTATTTTGCGATGACGGATGCGAATAATCTTTCTTTGCTTGGAAACACGACCACCATTTATTGCGGAGGTTTTGCAAACTGGAGTAATTTCAGTGATGGACGGTTTAAAAAAAATGTAAAGGAAAATGTTCCCGGTCTGGATTTTATACTTGCATTACGGCCTGTCACCTATAATGTCGATCTGCATGCGCTTGATAAGTTCATTTACCGCGATAAAACTGCTGAATATGAAAAAGCAATGTCTGAAGGCATTGCAGACAAGGAAAAAATAACCATGACAGGATTCATTGCTCAGGAGGTCGAAGCTACAGCGCAAAAGACCGGTTACGATTTTGATGGGATTTATAAGCCAAAAGATCTTTCATCCGATCATTATTCCCTTAGCTATGCATCCTTTGTAGTCCCACTTGTAAAAGCCGTTCAGGAATTGAGTGCAATAAATTGAAGCACAAAAAACTACAAACGATGAACAGAAAATAACGAATGAAGAACTGAAACAAACAATTGATGAACTCAAATCACAAAATAAACAATTACTTCAACGTATTGAAAAATTAGAAAACAAATCATTAATTAATAAATAGGTAAAACTATTAAAACATCTTTACTATGAAAAGCAAATACTTATTCATCCTACTGGTCGCATCAGGAATGATGAAGCTTGTTTTCGCCCAGTCATCCAATGAAAATGTTCTGCAAAGCATGGCAAAGGACACTTCATTGTTAACAAAGCCAACCGGCAAACAAATGGATGTTATCTTACCTGCAACTGGTGGAATATCTGTGGATGCTATCAGCACTGTTCTCCCCTATTTTGGGTACTCTATCTCTGGTAATGCAAGTGCATATACTATGTTCAACGGAAATAACAGTCAATTTGAATACCACCAGAGCAGTGATGCTACACCAGATTTCTATATCAATGGCAGCTCAAAGGCTGTTTTCAATACAGGCTTTGTAGGAATTGGCACTGGAACCCCTACATCCGGATCGACAGGGTTTGCAATGAAGAGCAGTGTGAATGGATGGTATGGGATGTATGTTGATGCAGGTGCCACCGGTTTACCTTTTTATGGGTATGCACTCAACGGGACAGCGGTCGCCTATACCCAATTTAACAGCACTGCCGGCCAGTTTGAATATCACCATACCAGTGATGCCACGCCTGACTTCTTTATAGGCCCGACCAATGCTGCTTTTCCGTTAACAAGCTTTCTTGGGATTGGGACCTCTACACCCACGACAGGTTTTACAGGGCTATCATTGAAAAACAATACCAACAACTTTTGGGGTATGTATGTCGATGCAGGTGCCACCGGTCTACCTTTTTATGGTTATGCACTCAACGGGACAGCGGTCGCCTATACTCAATTTAACAGCACTGCCGGCCAGTTTGAATATCACCAAACCAGTGATGCGACACCTGATTTCTATATTAATGGAAACACAAAGGCTGTATTCAATTCAGCATTCGTTGGGATCAATACTGCTACCCCTACCACTGCCTCAGCTGGGTTTACGATGAAGAGCAGCATTAATGGATATTATGGAATGTATGTAGATGCAGGTTTAACAGGGCTACCATTTTATGGGTATGCTTTGAATGGAGTTGCGAAGGCCTGGACTGATTTGAACGGCAACAATAATAACTGGGAATTATACTACAATGGAACTCAAATTTCAGTTAGCTCATCGGGGAATGTAGGATTAGGCACCTCAACTCCTTCACAGAAGCTTGATGTCATTGGTACCATACATGCATCCAATCTGAATGGAGGAGCTACCAGTTTAAGCACCGATGCTTCAGGGAATATTATCCGAACTCCTTCCGATGCAAATCTAAAATGTCAGATTGCTTCTATTGACAATCCGCTGGAGAAAATAATGAAACTGCATGGTATAACTTATAATTTCATTGATACCGACCGCTTTGGAACTGCCCGGCAAATGGGATTCCTTGCCCAGGACCTGGAGAAGGTGATTCCGGAAGTTGTTAGTTCAGGCGGAGAATACAAATCAGTAAATTACCAGGAAATTACGGCACTGCTGGCTGAAGCCATGAAAGAACAACAAAAAATCATTGACCAGCTCATGGAAAGGATTGAAATCCTTGAAGAAAACAGGAAATAAGAATTAAGTATTAATAATTAAATTATATAAGATATGAAAAAGCTAATTTATATTGCAGCATCATTTTTCCTTTTGATTCTATACTTGAATGGACAGGGCCAGCTTATAATTACCGGTGGATCGAAACTGATTATAACCCCATCCACCTATCTTGTAAACACAGGAGGCACTACCATTCAATCAACAGCAACTCTGACAAACAGTGGCAACATGAGCATGAAAGGTGATTTTACCAATAACGGCGCAGCAGCCGTAGGCACCGGCTTAGTTGCATTTAATGGTTCTGCAACACAGCTAGTTGGCGGCAGCACCTCAACAAATTTCAGTCAGGTAGCTGTAAATAACAACGTTCAGCTTGCCACCCCTGCTGCCGTTTCAACATTGCTCAACTTCCAGTCAGGGAAATTAACGCTAGCTTCCAATAACCTTACGGTGGGTTCGGGAGGAACATTGTCAGGTTACAGCAGTTCGAAGTACATCGATGCCAGTAGTTCGGGACGACTGATCCAAAATGTGGGAGCATCCAATAAAATATTTCCGGTTGGGACTACTTCGTACTACGTTCCGCTTACCCTGAATAACCAGGGAACAGCGGATGACTATGGTGTGCGTGTTTTTGCTGATGTGTTGAACAACGGAACTTCCGGCGGTACGATCGCTGCTATCGACCATGTGGTCGATATGAGCTGGGTAACCGATGAAGGAACTCCCGGAGGAAGCAACCTCTCAGCTACATGCCAGTGGAATGCTTCAAACGAAGGATCCTTGTTCGAAAGGACACAATCGGGCATCGGTTTCAATTCGACCGGTACGTGGAATCCACAGGGGACAGCACCCGCTTCAGGTTCGGGACCATATACACGTACGCGCTCCGGTATCACATCAACCGGCGCTCTTGCTGTCGGAGATATCAGTTCTCCTATGGCAATCAATGTCGGACTTAACCTGAATGTAAAAGAATTTCTCGAAGGTCCGTTTTCAGGAACCTCGATGACAACCCTGCTTAATTCAGGGGGTCTCATTCCGCTGAATCAGCCTTACAATACCGCTCCGTGGAATTATAACGGAACCGAAAGTGTTCCTTCAATCCCGAACAGCAATGTAGTTGACTGGGTTGTTGTAGAACTGCGGGATGCGGCAAGCGCTTCACAGGCTACAATCGGTACCCGGATTGCACGACAGGCTGCTTTCCTGTTGAAGAACGGCCAGATCGTCGGCCCCGACGGAAGCAGTCCGCTGGTATTCAGTGTCGCGGTCACTAACGCTCTATTTGCCGTTATCTGGAGCAGGAACCACCTGGCCGTCATGTCTGCCAGTGCACTCACGAACGTAAGCAACACCTATACCTATGACTTTACAACGGGTTCTGCACAAGCCTACGGTGGTTCGGCTGCCCATAAGCAGATCGGTTCGGGTATCTGGGGAATGGCCGGTGGTGATGCGGACGCCAGCGGAACAATCGATACCAATGATAAAACGTTTGTGTGGCTGACCGATGCCGGCGAAACGGGCTATCTGATGCCGGACCTCAACCTCGACAGACAGGTGGATAACAAGGATAAAGATGATTTTTGGTACACGAATTTGGGGAAGACATCCTTAGTGCCGTAGTACCCGGAACAAGAAAGGATTCCGGCTTTAAAATACCCGGAGCATGGACGTTCTAAACCGGTGGGAGTATAGCTTACTTGCACATTCTATGCGATAATCGGCATTTCAATTCCATTATTTAGTGTTATTGTTTGCCTGTGCATTCATTTGAGTTTATCAATAAAGTTGAGTGTCTGGGTGAGAACGTTCGTGTTCGGGGCTTGCGGGAATTATACTATAAAGTATAAAATTTAAAGCGGGGTATTTGCTATAGTTAATCGAGGGCAACCCTGGGCTAATACCTACAAATCTGTTGCTTAAATTTTTAACAAATTTGTTTGGATTTTATCATAGAATGCGCCAGTTAGGGAGC
>CAVVIO010000008.1:0-182991 GCA_963748095.1 uncultured Bacteroidales bacterium | reverse complement strand
GTTAGCAATTGAATTAGATGGATATAGTCACCAATTGGATGAAATTTTTGAAAAAGATTTAAAAAAAAACAAAGGATGAATGAACTGGGTATTAAAATTCTTCCATTTCAGGATGATGAAGTTTATTTTGATATTGAGAATGTATTAAAGAGTATAGAAAACTACATCTGGGATTTCGAAAGGACACACCCCTAGCCGATGACAAGATCATCAGAAGCAAGCCTGCGTAGTATCCACCACATGATAAAATCGGCAATAGCCCCCCATGTAAATAAAATGCCAAAAATTACCCAGCCAAAATGCGCGGTGATCAATCCGTATATTCCGGGGATAATGCCGATAACTATTCCGGGTAATATAATTCCAGCACGGTAAGCGCTAACTTTTACAGGTTCGTTACAATGTGCATAGGGAGCCAGGTATTTCCATATAACACCAAATTGCAGTGACCGGAAGCTTTTTTTGCCAAATACTACCCATCCCAGGCCATGCAGTAATTCATGTAATATAATACCAACTAAAAAATAAACCAGTCCGGTTAAAGTTTTTTTTGCCAGGTATTCACTCAATAACAACCAACGGTGTATTCCGGTCGCATCGCCGGTAATGCCTGTAAACCAGCGGTTGAATTCCGGGCTCCAGATAAGAAAGTATGGTAACAGAAATCCCAGCGAAATCAGTGGCAGAAACAGAAATGCGTAGCGGGATAATTTTTCAACAGGCAATGTTATTTCTTCACGGTAATCCATACCGTTCATTATCATATATCGCTAATTGCTACTAATGCTTTCAGGTCGGGGAATTCTTTTCTTACGGCCTGTTCTATGCCTGCTTTGAGAGTCTGGATACTAAAGGGACAGCCTTCGCAAGCTCCGGATAATTTCACTTTTACAGTAAGATCATCGGTAATCTCCACCAGTGTAACATCACCACCATCTGCCTGAAGGTAAGGTCTGATGGTATCAATGGCTTTGTTTATTTTTCCCCATATAACATCTTTTTCATTCTTATTCATATTTGGTTTTTTTCGGTAATATCCGCGTGTTATAAATTTTATCTTGTTTTTGTAATCTCAACTTTCTGTGTAGGGTCCAGCTCGGCATTACGCTTGATTACCTGCAGGTTCAGATTATCCGCGATTTTTTTAAATGCCTCACTGGCTGCCTCTTTGCTTAATACCGAAGGCATGCCGTTATCACCGCCTTCGCGTATACTTTGAACAATTGGTATTTGTCCGAGCAGGGGTATCCCTAAGGATTCAGCCAGGTTTTTTACCCCATCCTTTCCGAAAATATAATATTTATTTTCGGGTAATTCCTCGGGAGTGAACCACGACATATTTTCGATAATACCCAGCACGGGAACATTGATGTTTTGAATGTGAAACATGTTAATTCCCTTGATGACATCGGCCAGGGCTACGTCCTGAGGGGTACTTACCATAACAGCTCCAGTAACAGGAACAGTCTGTACCAATGTAAGATGAATGTCGCTGGTTCCCGGGGGAAGGTCTACAAACAGGTAATCGAGCTCTCCCCAATCGGCATCGGAAATAAGTTGTTGCAGGGCATTCGAGGCCATCGGACCGCGCCAGACAGTGGCATCGTTAGGATCGACAAAGAATCCTATGGAAAGGATTTTCAGACCATAGCGTTCAACAGGAACAATCAGATCACGGCCATCTACTTTCCGCATGAAAGGTTTTTCATTTTCAGCATTCAGCATTTTAGGAACAGACGGGCCAAAGATATCCGCATCGATTAGCCCGGTTTTAAAGCCTGCCTGGGCAAATGCAACTGCCAGGTTCACGGCTACTGTTGACTTACCCACACCACCCTTGCCGGAGGCAACGGCTATTATATTTTTAACTTCCGGCAGTACTTTCCTTTCCTTTTTCGTGCCGATTTTCATATCGGTAAGAACAAGCACATCGACCTCTGTTTTCTGTCCTAATTCATTCTCGATAGCCTGTATGCAGGCTTTTTTTATGGACGATTTCAGCGGGTCGTTTACGGAAGGAAAAGACAGGGAAAATTTTATTTTCTCCCCCTCGATCCTGATATCTTTAACAAGTTTAAGACTGATTATATCTTTCCCGGATCCGGGATGTATAACTTTACTAAGGATTTCGATTATCTGTTCTGATGTATACGCCATTTTAACTAACTACCTGTTACTATTAAACAGGGGCAAATATAGATATAATTTGCCTAAACGGAGGACTTATTTAGATTAATTCTTTATTGGGATCCCAGAAATATTTTTCAAAATCGGTGATCTGATCGTTCTCAATCTGTAACCCTTCATTTTCAAGTAACTCCTGCATTAATTGTTCGTTACGGAAATGGTGTTTCCCGGTAAGAATACCCTTGTTATTGACCACCCGGTGTGCAGGAATATATTCATCGTGATAATGGGAACTGTTCATAGCCCATCCGACCATACGCGCCGAACGTGCGGTACCAAGATACCGGGCAATGGCTCCGTAAGAGGTGACACGTCCGGGGGGGATGCATTTTACTACCTCATAAACATTCAGAAAAAAATTCTCATTCTTTATATTCAACGGGTTCGCGTATTTGATTGGAGTCTGTTAAGGCAAATTTCAGGTAATGAATGTTCATTCCCTGGTCGAGAAATTGTTGTTCGTAAAATGTACGGATTGACAAAACAGGATCCTCCGTGATATGTTTGTATAAATTATCAGATGCAACTATGACGGGCAGTTTATTTTCTATGGCTAAGGCATGCGTATATTCAAACAATACTTTATTGTCGGTTTTAAGATGAATAATCCCATCCGGTTTTAAAAACTGTTTGTAGCTGTTAAGAAACCGGCTGGAGCTCAACCTTTTATTTCTTTTTTTCGGTTGAGGGTCGGGGAAGGTGATCCAGATTTCATCTACCTCATCGTGATCGAAAACCGATTGAATGAATTCTATCCGTGTTCTTACAAAAGCAGCATTTTTCAACTCTTCATTTAATGCTGCCCGGGCGCCTTTCCACATTCGTGCCCCTTTTATATCGATTCCGATAAAGTTTTTTTCGGGATAACGTCTGGCCAGGCCCACGGTATACTCTCCTTTTCCGCATCCCAATTCGAGTACCAGTGGGTGATTATTTCCGAAAAAATCACTTTTCCACTTTCCCTTTAATTTGTAATCTTTTCCATACACATCGGTGAATGGCAACTGGACAACATTTGAAAATGTATCCATCTGGGCAAATCTTTCCAGTTTACTTTTTGTCACTATGTAAGTTATTTAATGGGATTATCTGGCTTTTTCAACACGCAGGCCGACATCCAGAATATTGTGTAAGGTATCCTCGCGCATGGCCTGTTCAATCTGAAAAGTATATATTCCCCTGTAGGGAAAGCGAATGTTCTTTTTGTAAAGAATCTGGTTGAAATAAATATCACCTAATCCTTTACCCAGCCATTTACCACGGTTGTCAGCAAGGATAATATCCATTGTGTCTTTGAGGATATTTCCGTTAGGAGCTTTTGTGGTAATAAATAAATAAAGATTGCTATACCTGTATTTTCCCGAATTACGGACGTTGACATAAATATTTTGGGCATCTGAAGTGTCATTGATGGCCACATTGAAATAAGGAACATTGGTGTTCACCCATTCAGCATCCGGAATACGCAGGTTTTTTTCAAATACACGATTTTTGTCACATCCTGTTGCGATGGCTATCAACAAAAAAACAAAAAAATAAACAGCTCTATTTGTCATGCTGATAAGGTTTATGTTTCGGTTTTCTTTTCTTTTTTCTCCTTCTGTGGGGATTCTCATTTTTTTCATCGAAACGTGTCAGTAAAGTTTCATCCACGGCATTTTGATAATCGATATTGGTGGATACTGCTATTTCTTCCACACCAGCCAGCTTGTCGACCTTTATGCCCTTTTTATTCAGCGAAATTGCCTCTTTAATAGTGTCAATCGACAGGCAGGTAAGGTTTACCGGAGCATTTTTATCGAAGGAATACCACATCAGCCGTTTAAAAACATCTGTTTTCTGATGGTATGCCAGTCCGTCTTTTGTGTCGAGCGGCAATGAAATATCCGGAAAATCTTCCTGGGCGTCGAGGTAAGCATTCAGTTCATAGTTCAGGCAGCATTTCAACTTGCTGCACTGGCCTGCCAGTTTCTGGGGATTCAGGGATACTTCCTGGTATCTGGCGGCATTTGTGGTAACAGAAACAAAGCTTTTTATCCACGATGAACAGCAAAGTTCCCTGCCACAGGCCCCGATACCTCCGATACGTCCCGCTTCCTGTCTGGCCCCTATCTGGCGCATTTCGATCCTTACTTTGAATTCCTCGGCCAGTAATTTTATCAGTTCCCTGAAGTCGACACGATCGTCGGCGATATAATAAAAGATGGCCTTGGTTCTATCGCCCTGATATTCTACATCCCCAATTTTCATATCCAGCTTCAGGTCGGAAGCAATTTTTCTGGCTCTGAACATTGTCGGGTTTTCTAACTCTATGGCCTCTTTCCATTTTTCAATATCTGCCTGTTTTGCCTTGCGGTAAATTTTTTTGAAATCAACGTTCTTAGGCGAAACGCCGTCTTTTTTCATCTGGTTAATAACCAGTTCCCCTGCTAAGGAAACAATTCCGATATCATGTCCCGGCGAGGCTTCAACAGCGACAACGTCCCCTTTTTGTAAACGTATCAGGTTCGCATTGCTAAAGTATCCTTTCCGGGTATTTTTAAACCGGACTTCTACCACATCGCTTGTGCTGTGAGCTTCCGGAGTATTTTCGAGCCAGTTAAACGTATTTAATTTATGACAACCGGAATTACAAGTCATCTCCAGAGAATCTGCTGCTATTACGCGGCAGCCTCTGCCAAAACATCCCATTTCGTCCATTGTAATTCTTTTTAGTAAACTATCCGGTTATATTATAACTATAACCAAAACAACAAAAATAATGAAAATTACTTCTTTATCAATCCCGATATTTTTAACGACATATCCAGAAAAATGATTCGTGCATTTCCGTTTTGTTCAATGTGACGGTACGCTTTGTTCAGTTCATCGGATATCTGTTGAATATTTGTACCGTTGATAAAGGGATGAAACCGGTCCGAAAAATCCTTTTCAGGACTGGTAAGATAATTGATGTCGGGATAATTTATAT
Organism: uncultured Bacteroidales bacterium; assembly: GCA_963748095.1. GTDB lineage: Bacteria > Bacteroidota > Bacteroidia > Bacteroidales > UBA10428 > CAVVIO01. Next base: position 177,833 of record CAVVIO010000008.1, on the reverse strand, counting down.
TCATTATAAAATTCTCACGGACCATCCGCAAGGCAAATCCGATAAATGCTTTTTGTTTTTCACGACCCAGGCTATAAATTTCGTCAACCCAGTTGATAAGATCCAGGGCTTTTTGGCCGTAGCACAAACGCATCCACTTAGCAAAACGGTCGAGATAATCTTTGTTCTCATCGCTTGACCCGATAGCTTCAAGTGCCTTCAGATAACTTCCACCGGCAAGGTGAACGATGGTAGATAATGCTTCTTCATCCAGGTTAAATTTTCCGCTAAGTGTATGTTTCAGATCAGCTTCCCCGATGCCCGGAATTTTCAATAATTGTGATCTGGAAAGAATGGTCGGTAATATTTGATCATCACTTTCAGCCACCAGTAAAAAAATTGTTTTATCAGGAGGCTCTTCAATAAGTTTCAGTAATTTATTGGCTGCCGCAACATTCATTTTTTCCGGTCTCCAGATGATCATTATCTTATATTCCGATTCGAAGGATTTCAGGCTAAGTTTACGAGACACAACCTGGCTTTCTTTTGTCCCTATCAACCCCTGTTTGTTCTCCAACCCGATATATTCGTACCATTGCTCGGCAGTAAAATAAGGATTTTGCAAAACCAGTTCACGCCACTGACCGATAAAATCGTCGCTTACCGGATCCTTGGTTACTGATTTGGTGGTATTAACAGGATAAACAAAATGAAGGTCGGGATGGATGAGTTTTTTATATTTCAAACAGCTATGGCAGGTACCGCAGGAGTCATCTTCCTGTTTGTTTTCACAATTAATATACTGTGCATAAGCGATTGCAAGCGCCAGATTTCCGGTCCCATCATTACCCAATAACATCAGGGTATGACTGATTCGTGCTTCCTTCACTGTTTGAATAAGCTTTCTTTTTACCTTCTCCTGTCCGATGACTTCTTTAAAAAACATATATGAAAGTGCGAAAAGTTTTGGGGTTAAAAAATTATTTTCTGATAATTCAGCTCTCTGCCTTCTACGGCAAATGTAATTAAAATAGTTTTTTTACCTTTGCAAAATTATTAATCTACAAACTTAAAACAATGCAAACAATTGATAATTATAACTTTTCGGGTAAGAGAGCAATTGTAAGGGTGGATTTTAATGTCCCCCTCAACAAACAAACTTTCGAAGTTACCGATGATACCCGGATACGTGGAGCTTTACCTACCGTTAAAAGAATCCTGGGGAAAGGTGGGTCGGTTATTTTGATGTCACATCTGGGCAGGCCCAACGGGATGCCGCAGGATAAATATTCGATGAAACACATTCTTTCTGCCGTTGAAAAAGTACTGGGTGTACCGGTAAAATTTGCAGGTGATTGTATGGGTGAAACAGCAAAAAAAATGGCTGCTTCCCTTCAGCCCGGCGAAGTAATGTTACTGGAAAACCTTCGTTTTTATGAAGAAGAAGAAGGTAAGCCCTACCACCTGGGTGATAATCCTTCGGAAGAAGAAAAGAAAACAGCGAAAGCCAAAGTAAAGGAAAGTCAGAAAAAATTTGTACAACAACTGGCGGGGTATGCCGATTGTTATGTGAACGATGCTTTTGGAACAGCCCACCGTGCACATGCTTCTACAGCCCTGGTTGCTGAGCACTTTCCAAACGACTGCATGTTCGGTTACCTGATCGAAAGCGAGCTGAAAGCAATGGATAAAGTGTTGAAGGATGCTGAAAAACCATTTACAGCCATCATGGGCGGGGCCAAAGTATCCGATAAAATTCTGATTATCGAGAACCTGCTCGACCGTGTTGACAACCTGATAATAGGCGGTGGCATGACTTATACCTTCGTTAAGGCAAAAGGAGGGAAAATTGGAAAATCGCTTTGTGAAGAAGATAAACTCGACCTGGCGCTCGACATTTTAAAAAAGGCTGAAAGCAAAGGGGTGAAGGTTTACTTACCTGTTGATGCTGTAAATGCGGATGCTTTCGATGCTAATGCCAATACGAATACTTCTTCAATAGATCAGACTCCCGATGGATGGATGGGACTGGACATTGCGGATGAAACCATACGGATATTCAGCGATGTGATTGAAAATTCGAAAACAATACTCTGGAACGGGCCTATGGGTGTGTTCGAAATGGACAAGTTTGCCAAAGGTACCTCTGCCATAGCACAGGCAATTGCCAGGGCCACTTCAAAAGGAGCGTTCAGCCTTATTGGCGGTGGTGATTCGGTAGCCGCCATTAACAAAAACAAACTGGCTGATAAAGTAAGCTACGTTTCCACGGGCGGGGGAGCCATGCTTGAATACATGGAAGGGAAAGAGCTTCCGGGCATTAAAGCCATCAAAGGATAAAGATACTTTACTCCATAATTTTATTAAATGCTCGTTTTAGCTTATTTTTACTGCTTAAACGGGCATTTATTGTATACTTAAATTGAGTTAAACCCTTATCTGATGAAATATAAAAAGATCGCCATCCTTGGTGGAGGCAACCTCGGTACCTCTATTGTACAGGGACTTTTGAGTGCAAATGCCGGCATGGCACAAGACATTACAGTTACCCGCAGAAAGCTTCATTTGCTGGATTTTTTAAAAGAAAAAGGAGTTAATATTACAGATGACAACCGGTTAGCCGTTCGAAATTCCAATATCATCCTTATTACGGTAAAACCACACCAGACTATCCGGTTGTTAAAAGAAATAGCAGAAGATTTGGATCCTTCCCGGCATCTGCTTATTTCAGCAGTGACCGGGATATCGATCAGTGAAATAGAGAAAGTAACGGGAAGTGTACCTGTGTTCCGGGCTATGCCTAACACGGCCATTGCCCTGAATGAATCGATGACATGTATTTCAGGCGCATCATCGAACAAAGAACTGGAAGAAGTTGTTTTAAGCTTGTTTGAATCGCTGGGGAAAACAGCAATTATTAATGAGGAGCTTATGGGAGCCGCAACTGTTTTGGGGGCATGCGGAGTAGCATTTGCACTGCGATTCATGAGGGCTGTATCACAAGGGGGTATAGAAATAGGTTTTGGAGCCGAGCTGGCCCAGCTGATTTCTGCCCAGACCATTAAAGGTGCAGCACGGCTGATCCTGGAAAGCGGAAACCATCCCGAGAAGGAAATCGATAAGGTGACCACTCCGATGGGCATCACCATTTCAGGATTGAATGAGATGGAACATCAGGGTTTCAGCCCAGCGATTATCAGGGGCTTGTTAACATCGTACAATAAGCTTCAGAAGATGAATGATAATAAATACGATTAGACAGCTTACTCCCGGCAGTTTTACCGGCACTGTGCATTAATCGGCAATTAAGGAACTTTATATCTTTATTTATACTAATTTTGTATCCGTACAGATTAAGAATTTGTCACAATGATCAATATACAGAATTTTCCTGAGCAACTGCTCAAGCAATATAATGATTTCCAGAAGGAAGTTCCCTCGATGATTAAATCACATCAGTTTACTGATAATATCATCAGTTTTCTATTCCCATTCAAGGCAGACAGGGAATGCACCCTTCCAAAGATCGAACTGAACCTGGCGCAATTGCAGATCGATTTTAAGGACCTGCTTGATCCGCTGGAATCTATTCTTTGCGAATCCATAAATGATATCACTGAAGAATTTTTTAAAACGATTCCGGGGATATATGTTGACCTGATCAATGATGTACAGACTTTTCTCGATTTCGATCCTGCTGCGCGGTCCAAGGAAAGTATTATTTTATATTATCCCGGATTTTACGGCATTTCCGTGTACCGGCTGGCGCACGAGTTGTATAAATTAAGGATTCCTTTTCTGCCACGTATGATGTCGGAATATGCCCATAGCAAAACGGGTATGGACATTCATCCGGGAGCAGAAATAGGTAAGAAATTTTTTATCGATCACGGAACCGGTATTGTAATTGGAGAAACGGCTGTAATAGGAGATAATGTTAAGATTTACCAGGGAGTTACGCTGGGGGCGATGAGTGTTGAAAAAACCATGAAAGGAAAAAAAAGACATCCCACCATTGAAAATAATGTGATTATTTATTCCGGCAGTTCTATTCTGGGAGGAGAAACCGTGATCGGGCACGATACAGTTATCGGCGGTAACGTGTGGCTGACCAAAAGTGTGCCTCCCTTTTCGGTAGTTTATCACGAAAGTAAAACCGTCATCAGGAACGGTAAGAATTTTGAAGAACCCATCAATTTTGTTATCTGAGAGACATGAATAAAAACTTACTGGAAATACGATATATGGGATTTGCAACTTACCTCTGTCCCTCCCAGGAGGGAAAATTGTGCTCACTTGTGTAAATTCAGGTGTTCCGGTACATCTGAATGTATTTTCTATTTAATATTATATTAACTTCTTTATTAATTTATTAATTTCTGAATATCATGAAAGCAAATAACATATTAGAAACAATCGGAAACACTCCTCATGTACATATTAATAATTTATATCCAAAGGATTATGATGTGTGGTTAAAACTTGAACGTAGTAATCCGGCCGGTAGTATCAAGGACCGCATAGCCTTGTCGATGGTAGAAGATGCCGAAAAAAAAGGCATTCTGAAAAAAGATTCCGTACTGGTGGAGCCTACATCGGGAAATACAGGGATCGGGCTGGCAATGGTGGCTGCTGTTAAAAAATACAAACTTATACTGGTAATGCCCGAATCCATGTCGGTTGAAAGACGCAAGATTATGGCTGCATACGGGGCAGAGTTTGAATTAACCCCACGTGAGAAGGGAATGAAAGGAGCGATTGAAAAAGCACAGGAAATAGCAGCTAATAATCCGAAAGCATGGATACCTTCACAGTTCGATAATGCCGCCAATCCTGAAATCCACCGCACTACCACTGCCAGGGAGATCATTAAGGATTTTCCGGAAGGTTTTGATTACCTGATAACCGGAGTGGGGACAGGTGGACATATAACAGGTGTAGCCGAAGAGCTGAAAAAAGTGTTTCCCAACCTGAAAGCTTTTGCTGTAGAACCTGAAAGTTCACCGGTAATTGGTGGCGGACAACCCGGCCCGCATCCTCTCCAGGGAATTGGTGCCGGATTTATTCCAAAAAATCTTCATACAGATATTCTGGATGGGACTATACAGGTTTCAAAAGAAGAGTCTTTTGAATATGCACAGAAAGTAGCCAAAGAGGAAGGTATTTTTGTGGGAATTTCGTCGGGAGCTACCCTTGCCGCCGTGGCCAAAAAAATAAAGGAACTGCCAAAAGGTTCGAGGATCATTGCCTTTAATTACGATACCGGTGAAAGGTACCTGAGTATTGAAGGATTGTTTTAATATTAGAAGTTCACCTCTTTCAGGTTTTCTAAACCTGAAAGGGTTTTAAAAGTATTAATTAGCGTGAGTTCGATTTAAGGAATTTTGTCAAATAATAACCGATTGAATACTTTCAACTTAGATTTTTGTCATGTTGAGCCTGTCTGCGCCAGGCAAGCGATAGCAAAACATCTGTATTACAAAACTATAGATTGCTCCCTCCGGTCATGAAAAGAGTTCTTCACTCCGTTACCAGTGACAAAAATCCCGTAAATATCAATATACATGATATATGTGTTTATTTAATTTATATTTTCTATGTCCTCAAGCCAGACGGGCTTTTACTTTTCTCCTTGATGAGAAAAGTAAACAAACCCCGATAGCTATACGGGGCAAGAAAAAAATAAGCTTGTCGGCTTTTCATGGCAATCTTATCTCACGTAGCACGCATTTTTTTCGGCGCTCGCTCTTATGGCATCATCTTTAAAATTGATACATTTTTAGCTACTTAATCGTTACAAAAGGTAGATCAGATAAATCATAAATTCCTCATGTTAATCAATAAACTTCACCGAAAGCGGATAATCTGTAAACTGTCCGTCGGCAGCTTTAATGGAAGCAATGATGATCATAATGATGTTCAGCACACCCAGGGCGATTAGTAAAAATATACCGATGACAATAAATACCAGCGGAATGCAACAGATTGTCCAGATAAGCATGGAAAGCTGAAAGTTCAGCGCATCTTTTCCCTGTCGGTTCACATATTCCGATTCATCCTTTTTTACCAGCCACATAATAAGGGGGCCAAGTACCCATCCGAAAGGAACAACAAAACCGGTCAAAGCCAGCAAATGACACAACATACCGGCATTTTTTTCATCGTTTGAAGGTATAAGTTCCATGGTTTTTATTTATGAGTTGAATATTTAATATCAAATTTAGGATGTTATCCGGAACGGGCAAAATGTTTTTTTAGAATTTAGGAGACAGTAGTTAGAAATCAGAAGTCAGAAGTCAGTAGTTTGTAGTTGGTAGTCAGAACACCAATCGGCATCCATCTGCAAACAACCCATCCTCAACAAATCACCACATCCCTCCGCATGCCACCCATAACTCACCTCTCATCTCTTCAGCAGCCAACCTGTCCCGGATTATTTTTTCTCAGACTTTCGTTATTCCCCCTGAAACAATAAATTTCATAGCATCGGTAGGTGGAATATTTATCTGGCGGATGAGTTCTTTCGGCACAATGAACATTTCGCCGGAAAAGTTGTACGAATGCGGGAAATACACAGCTACCTTGTCTTTGATTTCCAGATCGGATAAGTCTTCCTGTGTGATAAAGCCCATTTTCTCGAGGTTGGATATGGTATTCACCACAACCAACACTGGTTGATTGAATCTTTTTTCCTTACCTACAAAAGCGGAAAGAAGATCGTGGATTGCCGAATAGATCACTTTTATCAACGGGGCACGGTTCATTACATTATCGATAAAACTGCGGACAGGTTTGAAAAAGATGGTTTTACCTATCAATCCAAGCAATGTTATTAATATTACTACTATCAGTAATCCCAGTCCCGGAATTTTGAGGGAAATATACTTATGTAAAAAATTCTGAATAGGACCATCGATAAAAGTAAATACCAGGTATACTATATAAATGGTTATACCGGTAGGAGCCAGGTATAAAAGCCCCTGTAAAAAATAACCTGTCAGTTTTTTCATTGTGCAATTATTTTAAGTTTTTAAATTTTCAATGTATAGTTTATAATTTTTTCCATTCTTCGCGCTTGATTTTTGTAAGGGAAGCCACAACCAGTTCATACGAGTGGTCGATCCATGAATTAATCTCCTTTTCGGGTACTGAGCCATCAATCATGACCGTATTCCAATGTAATTTATTCATGTGGTAGCCGGGTAATACAGCCGGATATTGCTCTCTTAACTCCATAGCTTTGATGGGATTACATTTCAGGTTTATACTAAGGTCACCGTAAAGATTCATCAGAAGAAATATTTTCCCCATTACCTTAATAACAAGGGTATCCTCGCCGAATGGCATGCTTTCTTCTGTTCCTTTTTTCGAAAGGCAATATTCGCGTATGGTTTCAGCATCCATAAAACATTAGTTTATTGTCGGGTAATAGGCATTTTCGATATGCCGGATTTTCACATCATCGTTTTTAATTACAACCGACAGTATGTCAAGTCGGGTTTCAAGGTCAATGTTATTTTCAAGTATATATGCCTCTGCTGCATCAATAAGTAATTTTTGTTTTTGCAGGGACACTGCCTCCTCGGGTTGCTGGAAATAGTCTCCCGAACGGGTTTTAACTTCTGCTATAATCAGGGTATCCTGATCGCGGGCAATAATATCAATCTCTTTGTGATGGTAACGCCAGTTAACTTCCAGTACAAAATATCCTTTTTTTTCCAGATATTCGCGGGCGATCTTTTCTCCTTTCTTACCCAATTCGTTATGACTGCTCATGACTACCAATGAATTTGTAATGATCCAATAAAACTAAATTTATCATAAAATGTTAATTCGTATTCATTCCTGCTTATTTCCTTCGAAGTTATACTCTCCAACAGGATGATAAAAATTAAAAAATCAACCGTTTGTCATAAACCGGACCGTTGCATTGTTTTTATCGGTCTGAAGTGTAACCTGCCGTCCCATTATCAATGCCCGGTTGTCTCCGGTATGACCTGCGGGAAAACCAAATAAAACGGGATAATCGTAGTCTTTTACGGTTTCTTTAATAATACTGTAAGCATCCTGGCCAAAGTCTTCTGCCGTGTCACGCATTTTATTGATGGTTCCAACAATCAATCCTTCCAGTTTATCGAGTTTGCCGGCCAGTTTTAGCGATTGCATCATCCGGTCAAGATGGTAATGGTACTCACCCGTTTCTTCTATGAATAACACTTTGTTGCGTGTATCGAAATCAAAAGGTGTCCCCAGTAAACTATAAAGTATGGATAAATTTCCTCCGGCCAGTTCTCCCCTGGCATAGCCTGTCCGGTTCAGTGCATTGGGAACTACGGCATAATCCGGTTTTTGACCGAACAACGCTTTTCGAAGTGTATCAATCGCTGTTCCGGCATCCGGCTTGTCAAAACTTACCGGCATAATGGCATGGAGACTTTCACAATGAAGTATATGATTCAGGTACGAATGAAAAATGGTAATATCACTAAAGCCGACTATCCATTTAGGAGTGACCTTAAACCGGGCGAAATCGATGTTACGTATCATCCGGACCGACCCGTATCCCCCGCGGATACAAATTACAGCTTTTACAGAAGGATCGTCAATGGCCTGCTGAAAATCAGACAGTCGTTGCTGATCGGTGCCGGCAAACTGAAAATATTCCTGTTCAGCATTATCACCGGTAATTACTTCCAGTCCCCAGGAGGTACATACTTCCCGGGCTTTTTCGACAGACTCCTTTTTTACCTTTCCTGCCGGAGCTGCCAGCACAATTTTATCTCCTTCGTTTAAATAGGGTGGTGTATTCATTTGTTATAAATTTATCATTGGAACCATCAAATTTTCCGAATATGGTTCTTTTAAATATCTTTGCAAATTACTAAATCTGTCGAATTATATTGTAATGCTTAACGGAAGTAAAATGAAAAATTATAAAAGGTACCTTGTCACAGCCGCTTTACCTTATGCAAACGGACCGGTTCATATCGGGCACCTTGCCGGGGTTTATGTTCCGGCCGATATTTATGTAAGATACCTTCGTCTGAAAGGAGAAGATGTAAAGTTTGTATGCGGGTCGGATGAACACGGAGTACCTATCACCATTAAAGCAAAGCAGGAAGGAGTTTCTCCCAAGGATATCGTGGATAAATTTCATACGTTGAATAAAAAAGCATTTGCCGACCTGGGTATTTCATTCGACATCTATTCACGGACAACTTCCCCCGTACATTACGAAACGGCTTCTGAAATTTTCAGAACACTTTATGATAAAGATAAGTTTATTGAGAAAACCACCGAACAATATTATGACGAAGAAGCACAGCAGTTTCTGGCCGATCGTTATATCACCGGCACCTGCCCTCATTGTGGAAATGACAGCGCTTACGGCGATCAGTGCGAGAAATGCGGAACCTCGCTCAACGCTACCGATCTGATCAATCCGAAGTCGATGATCAGCGGATCGCAACCGATTCTGAGGGAGACAAGACACTGGTTCCTGCCGCTCGATAAATACGAACCCTTTCTGAGAAAGTGGATACTGGAAGAAAATAAAGACTGGAAACCCAATGTTTACGGACAATGCAAATCGTGGCTCGACCAGGGTTTGCAACCGCGGGCGGTTAGCCGTGATCTCGACTGGGGTATCCCTGTTCCGGTGGAAGGAGCCGAAGGAAAAGTGCTGTACGTATGGTTCGATGCTCCCATAGGTTATATTTCAGCTACCAAAGAGCTGACTCCCGACTGGGAAAAATACTGGAAGGATAAAGAAACCAAGCTTGTACATTTTATCGGGAAAGACAACATTGTTTTCCATTGCATTATTTTTCCGGTGATCTTGAAGGCAGAAGGCACTTATATTTTACCGGACAATGTTCCGGCCAATGAATTTCTGAATCTTGAAAACGATAAGATTTCCACTTCGCGCAACTGGGCCGTATGGTTGCATGAATACATCGAAGAGTTCGAGGGAAAAGAAGACGTGCTTCGCTACGTATTATGTGCCAATGCACCGGAAACCAAGGACAACGATTTTACCTGGAAAGATTTTCAGGCCAGGAATAATAATGAACTGGTAGCTATCCTTGGCAACTTTGTGAACCGGGCGATGGTGCTCACCCATAAATATTTCGGGGGCAAAGTTCCTGAAGTTACATCGCTTACGGATTATGACAAGGAAACAATCGCAGAAATCGGAAAAATAAAGGAATCAGTTGAAAACAGCCTTGAAAATTACAGGTTGCGGGAAGCGCTTAAAAATGCAATGGACCTGGCAAGGCTCGGGAATAAGTATCTTGCCGATACGGAACCCTGGAAGATCATCAAAAATGATGAGGACAGGGTAAAAACCATCCTGAACATCGCGTTGCAGATTACAGCAGGACTGTCAACGTTAGTGGCTCCTTTTCTGCCGTTTACAGCTAAAAAGCTGACAGAATTTCTTAACATTTCTGCCATCAGCTGGGAAAAAATCGGCCAGCCGGACCTGGTTGAAGCCGGCCACGAGATCAGTAAACCCCGGTTGTTATTCGATAAGATCGAAGATGAAGAAATTGAAAAACAACTGCAAAAATTGCAGCAGACTAAAGAAGGAAACAGCCGCAAAAAAGTAAATGTCTCACCGCAGAAGGATCCGGTAAATTATGACGATTTCAGTAAAATGGATATTCGCGTAGGTACCATACTTGAGGCTGAGAAAGTTCCCAAGACCAAGAAGCTTATAAAATTGAAAATTGATACCGGTATCGATACCAGAACAGTAGTTTCGGGTATTGCCGAATTTTTCGAACCGGAAAAGATCGTTGGCAAGCAGGTTAATATTCTTGTAAACCTGGAACCGCGCGAGATCAGAGGAATAGTATCGCATGGTATGATCCTGATGGCTGAGGATTCGCAACACAAGCTTACCTTTATAACTCCCGACGAAAAAACGGAGAACGGGTCGGAGGTAAAATAATTGGGATTCAATTTTACCTTGATAAAAGTTGGTGATTTTCCGCCCCGTAACGACTTTTACCCCGATAATAGCCGGGAGGTAATTTTCATATTGTCATCCCTGACGGAACTCTCTAATGAAAAAACAGATACCCGATGAATATGGCGGCAATGATTCCGGCCAGATCGGCAATTAATCCGCAGGTGACCGTATATCGGGTTTTACGGATATTTACAGCCCCGTAATATACGGCCAGGGTATAGAAAGTGGTCTCGGTGGATCCCTGGAAAATAGAAGAAAGGCGACCGACAAAAGAGTCGGGGCCGTAATTGGTCATGGCTTCCACCATAAGCCCCCTGGCGCCGCTGCCGCTAAGGGGTTTCATAAAAGCGGTAGGCAACGCATTTACAAAATCGGTGTTCAGCCCCAGCCAGCCAACGAACTTACCAATGGCACCTGTAAAATAATCCATGGCCCCCGAAGCCCTGAATACTCCTATGGCAACCAGCATGGCAACCAGATATGGGATGATCTTTATAGCTACTCCAAAACCTTCTTTGGCTCCTTCGATAAATGTTTCGTAAATATTAACCTTGTTCTTTATTCCCAGGAAAATAAAGAACATGATAAATCCGAAAAGGATAAAATTACCCCCGAAGCTGGAGACCAGTTCAATCTGGCTTTGTTGTAACCTTTGCAGAAAATAAATAATCCCGGCAATTAAAAGGGATATTCCACCCAGGTAGGCAATAACGACCCAGTGGAACAGGTTGATACGCTGCATTATGGAAACAGCTATTAATCCTGCCAGGGTTGAAAAAAAAGTAGTTAATAACAAAGGTATGAATATATCGGATGGATTGGCAGCGCCACTGGCAGCTCTCAGGGCCATGATACTTACCGGTATAATGGTCAGTCCCGAAGTATTCAACACCAGGAACATGATCTGAGAATTTGAGGCGGTATCTTTTTCCGGGTTGATCTGTTGCAATTCTTTCATTGCTTTTAACCCGAGAGGAGTAGCGGCATTGTCCAGGCCGAGCATGTTGGCGGCAAAATTCATCAACATGGATCCCAGGGCAGGATGGTTGTCCGGGATTTCGGGGAATATTCTTTTAAAAAACGGAGCTACCATTTTGGAAATGCTGTTTATGGCACCTCCTCTTTCACCTATTTTCATGATCCCCAGCCACAGTGTCATTACACCGATGAGGTAAACGGCAATGTTAACACTGGTTTCAGCCATCTTAAAGGTACTTTCGACAATGGCAGTAAAAACCTGCAGGTCTACTTTATCGAAAATGATGTGAAAGGTTGCGGCAAAAAAGTCACGGAAATAATAGCCGATCACCCTGAATATTGCTACCAGAAAACCAATAACAAAAAATCCTATCCAGATGTAATTGAGTACCACGAATAATTCAGGTTAATAAGTGAAACACACAAACAAATATACTATTTGTGCAGTTAAAGGCAGTGATTCTGAAAAATAATTATCTCCACTGAATGTCGAACCGGAAAAATAAGTTTATTAACTTTCAATTGGAACAGCTGGTTTTAATAAAAAGGGAGAAATATAGAGAAGCAATAACAAAATAGGAATGAATGCTTTATGAGTGGCTTTTTTATGAAGCCGGTTTTTTAACCGATTAAATGAAAATTCTTCTGAACCTAATAAAAAAAATAGTGTTATTTCTAAAACAATAAGTTATTATCTGCCGGATATAATATGAATTAATATATAATCTACTTGTTATGACTGACCTTCTTGCTGCACGTTCACAAATGGCTGTGGCTTTCATTTTTCATATTGTTTTTGCCTGCATTGGCATGACAATGCCATTTTTCATGTTTGTAGCCGAATGGCGATGGATGAAAACTGGAAAAGAAGTATTTCTGAAACTGGCAAAAGCATGGTCGAAAGGAGTTGCCATCTTTTTTGCCGTAGGTGCCGTATCGGGGACATTGCTTTCTTTCGAGCTGGGATTGTTATGGCCCAATTTCATGAAACATGCCGGATCTATTATCGGGATGCCTTTTTCGTGGGAAGGGGCTGCTTTTTTTATCGAAGCCATTGCCCTGGGATTGTTTCTTTACGGATGGAAGAAAATTAACAAAAAAGTCCATTTACTATCCGGGCTGGTAGTCGGCATTGCTGGTGTAACATCCGGTATTTTTGTGGTTTCGGCCAATGCCTGGATGAACAGTCCGGCCGGATTCGACTGGGTAAACGGACAGGCCATTAATATCGATCCGTTTAAGGCGATGTTCAATGCTGCCTGGTTTTCACAGGCATTGCATATGACAATTGCAGCTTTTGTTGCCACCGGAATTGGAGTTGCCGGTTTACATGCATTCCTGTTGTTAAAGGACCGTACCAGTGAATTTCACAGGCATGCCCTTAAAATAGCCCTTACATTTGGAGCAGTAGCTGCTTTATTACAGCCTTTCAGCGGTGATTATTCTGCCAAGGATGTGGCAAAGCGGCAACCGGAAAAATTAGCAGCCATGGAATCCCTTTTTAAAACGCAAAAGGGCGCCCCGCTGGCAATAGGCGGTATTCCCAACGAGAATAAAGAGGAATTACGCGGGGCCATTAAAATACCAAAATTGTTAAGTTTCCTGGCACATGGTAATTTCAAAAGTGAGGTAACAGGGCTCGAAGCTTTTCCAAAAGAGGACTGGCCCCCCGTATTAATTACCCACATTGGTTTTCAGCTGATGGTACTTTTCGGAATGATCGTAGCTGCAATTGGTCTCGCTTTCCTGTTATTCAGCTGGAGGTGGAAACATTTGCTTGAAAAAACATGGTGGTTACGCATCCTGGCAATTGCTACCCCACTGGGTTTCCTTGCCGTTGAAGCCGGATGGATAGTTACCGAAACAGGCCGTCAGCCATGGATCATTTACCATGTGATGAAAACCAAAGATGCAGTGACCGATATGCCCGGATTGCAGTATCCTTTTATTCTGATTACAATTGTATATTTATTTCTCAGTTTTCTTGTTTTTTTCCTGATGAGCCGTCAGATAAAAGTATTGTCGATGGATCGGGGAAAGTCCGTTTAATCTAGTAATTTTTAATCTTATGGTTAATGTAGTCGTTTTATTTATCGGTGTTGCCTTATTGTTTTATATTTTACTGGGCGGGGCGGATTTCGGAGCCGGAATACTGGAGATCTTTACAGGCAGGAGAGGCAAGGATACCATATCGGATGCCATAGCTCCGGTATGGGAGGCAAATCATATATGGTTAATAGTAGTGATTGTGATCCTGTTCAATGCATTTCCGTCAGTTTATTCTACTGCTACTTCACTGCTACATATCCCGCTTCTGTTTGTATTATTGGGGATCATATTCCGCGGCACCGCTTTTACTTTCCGGTATTACGATCCCTTTGTAGATAAAACCCATAAGTACTATACTTTCTTCTTTAAATTATTCAGTTTGCTAACTCCTTTTTTCCTGGGAGTAACATTGGGAGCAGTTATCCTTGGAAGGATCACCGTTTCGGAATCGGCAGGATTTGTGGAGAAATTCATTTCACCCTGGTTTACCCTGTTTTCATTAACGCTGGGAATTTTTATAACCATTCTTTTCGGTTTTCTGGCAGCTATCTATCTTATCGGCGAGGCTAAAGAGGAAAAATCACAAAAAATGTTTGTAACCCTTTCAAAGAGATTGTTAGTCGCTTTGATATTGGGCGGTTTACTCGTTTTTGCCGGAGGAGAGTTTGATGGACTGCAATTGTTAAAATTATTTCTGCAATCGCATATCAGTATTATATGTATCGTTCTGGCCACATTATTGCTGCCTCTGCTGTGGATAAGTTTTAAGCATCCCGGTTCCATATGGACGCGGGTTATTGCCGGAACTCAAACTACGGCCATATTAATAGGCTGGTTTGGCGTACAGTTTCCGGTACTTGTTAAACTAAAAGATACTCCTTCGCTTACGGTTTATAACTCGGTTGCTCCCGACATGGTCCTGGGACTATTGGTAGCCGCCCTGGTAGTGGGATTATTAATTGTTATTCCTCTTCTGATCTACCTGATCTATGTATTTAAATTCAAAAAGGACATTAATAAAAGTTAACAGGAAAAGAGGTATTCTCTTTATTATCAGGTGAAATATTAAGAGTACTTAAAGTTAGGAGTGCCTGGAGTTAGAGAATTTATTAATTTAACAAAATTGGTTTTTAAAAATTTCAGGCACTTTAAGTACTTAAAGAACTATATTACAGAGATTCCCGGAAGCCTTCCTTCGAATTCAGGTTATATTAATCCAACTTATGTAATTTAGTTTTAACAAAATTTCAGGGCAGAATTAGCAATAAAAACACACAATCCCGTCAATAAGGATATGGAGCAGGAGCAAAACACCAAAAATGCAATAAGGGCTTTTTTCACGACGGAATATCAGCGTCTTATAAATTTTGTGCGTGGATATTATAATGAGCGGTTGTATGGTGTTGAGGCAGAGGATATCATTCAGGACGTAGCGCTTAATATTTATACAAAGGCATCTGTCAATGCTCCTATCGAAAACCTTGCCGCATATATTTTTCAGTCGCTGCGTAACAGGATCGTTGATATACAACGGAAAAAGAAAAATGATACTTCTATTGACAGTTTTGAGGATGAGAGAAAAATGAAAATCCTGCTGGATATGGACGAAGAAATATATGATGAAGAGGAAGATTATGAAAATGAATTTTTTCAACAGAAACTTTACAAAGCAATAGAACAGTTGAAACCTGAAGAACAGGCAGTTATAATTGAAACAGAATTCAACGGGCACACTTTCAAACAATTATCAAAAAAATGGGAGATACCAATGGGGACCTTGCTGGCCCGGAAACACCGGGCACTTGGGAAACTATATGAAATATTACAAAAAGAAAAGATTAATAATTTTTAAAACAGAAATACAATGGGACCACATGTTTATAGAATTGAGGGAGAATCCAGAATAAGACATATATTCAGGATTGCAGGCTATGTAATTTTAGGTGTACTGGGAGCTGCAATATTTGCTGTTGCGCTGGGGTACTTTGTGATGCTTCTCTGGAACTGGCTAATGCCGGAGCTTTTCGGAATTAAAACAATTACCTTCTGGCAGGCGGCAGGTATCATTATTCTTGCAAGACTGGTGTTTGGCGGCTTTAAGCATCCTGCCAGCCACCATTATAGTCACCGGAAACCACCGATGTTGAAAGAACATAATAAATGTCAGCCGTTTAACTGGAAATGGAAATATTACGATGAGTTCTGGAAGAGAGAAGGAGAAGAAAGATTCAGGGAATACATTGCCAGTCGTGAAAATAAAAGAGACGAATCATCCGGGACAACAGAAAGTTGATGGAGTTATCCTATTTCATCACGGGATATAATTCCGTTAATAGCAGCATACATTGTAAGGCCGGCAATGGTTTTAATTCCAAGTTTTGCAGTTAAATTTTTTCGGTGTGTGATCACGGTGTGGGTGCTGATAAATAATTTTTCACTGATTTCTTTATTGGTCAGCCCCAATGCCACCTGTTTCAAAATGGTAATTTCGCGGTCACTTAGTTCACCCGAGTGGTTTGTTTGAGGTATTTTTACCAATCCGGATGAAATATAGTACATGATTTTTTTTAAGATATCTTCCTTCATATCTTTCAGCGAAAAAGTATTGTTTACCAAAGGCTTCAGGTTTTCAGTAATATCACCATCAGTAAGGGCAATAACTACTAATGAAGGAAAATCATTTTTATATTTAATAAGCATCGACTCCCGGTTGGCAGGGAAAAACCCGGGAGTAAAAATGAGAAACTGTGGATTATAAATTGCCAGTGTTTTCCCCAATTTTTGCACATTACCGATTTCTTTAAATTCAGTCGGATATGAAATATGACTGATCACAGAGATCAATCCGGCTCGTATTAATGGAGACTCCGCGGCTAATATGAAATGAATTTTTTTCATTAGCGTACCGGCTTCTTCATAAGTTTACGTTCCATATACCTGACTTTTGGCGTCAACACTTTGTCTTCCATACGTGCATGATCATTCAGGTCGCTTTCGAGCCGGAATAACTCAAATAATATGGTATTGCAGAGTTCCCGGTTTTTAATTGGCGGAAGATATTTAATAATTATATTTTTCAGGTCGAACAGTTTGTCTTCCACATTATCATGTTCCATGGCGTAATCTTCAATAGAATACTGTTCCATTTGCCGGATAAGCGTTTTGGGAACCGTTCCGGTATTAAAGGCATTTTCAACTTCTAAAATATATGGAAGTGTTTTGTCATCCTCGCGGCCGATGTGAACTGACAGTTCGTGTTTGTAATCGAGGAAAAACTTCTTGATAAGTTCGAGGTTTTTGCGGTTTTCAGGAACACACGATTTAATAAGTTCATTGATCATTTCTTCTATTTCCGGAATTTTTTCATTTAGAAAGTAATCATGTGTTTTTCGCAAATAATGGACCATCAGTCCTACTGGAAAATCCTGCAGCTGTTTTTTCGGGAAATAGCTTTTATCGTGATACGAATTAAATATTTCAAGGAAAAAATCAATGTTAACATTGTTTTCCTGACATATCTCGTCGACTGTTTTATCGCCAAAGCCAAGGGAAATATTGAATCTTGTCAATATGGGCAGTAAGAGGTAATTCAAATGGATAACCCCGGCCATTTTCATGTCCCTGGTAATTTGCATAATAATCCGTTTTCGACAAAAATAACTATATTAATTTAAATTGAATAAATTTAAAATGATGTATTGAAGAATAATTCAGTCGGATACTTAAGTCAACTGAAAATGTAATCTGTTGACTAAAAACAAATAAAATATTCAAAGAGGACTTTTACACGTGTAATTTCACAAAATGAGTAAGGCCGTATGGTACTTTCTCATTGCATATAAGAATACAGAATATTAAATTGCCAAAAATATAAATCCATATGAAAAGAGTAAAAACAGTTCATCTTGTATTACTTGTAATTATTGTTTTAACAAGCTGTACAAGTAAAAATTCTGTAAAGAAAATTGATGTTAACCTGGATAAACCCCGGCTTACTGAAAATGAAATTCAACAGGCACGGCTAACCCCGGAAATATTATGGAAATTCGGCAGAATTGGAGAGGCCGTTTTATCTCCTTCAGGGGATAAAGTTTTGTATACGGTAACTTATTACCAGTTAAAGCAGGACAAAGGCAATACTTCTCTTTATATCATGAATTCCGATGGATCGGATGTAGTAAGGCTTACCGATACAACCGGTTCGGAATCGAATCCACGATTTCGGCCATCGGAAGAAAGAATAGGGTTTATATCCGACCGGTCGGGATCGTCGCAACTTTGGGAAATGAACCGCAATGGCAGTAATCTGAAACAAATCACTGACATTAAAGGGGGGATAAACAGTTTTGAATATTCTCCGGACGGGAGTAAGGTTTTATACACGCACAATGTGAAGCTCGACACGGCTGCTTCGGAAATTTATCCCGATCTGCCCAAAGCCAATTTCTTCGTCACAAAAACACTCATGTACCGGCACTGGAATAAATGGCGCGATTATACCTACAGTCATGTTTTTTATGCCAGTCTGGATTCAGTGCCTATAAACGGAGGTGTCGATATTATGAAAGGGGAAAAGGAAGATTCTCCTTTACCGCCTTATTTCGAGGAAGGTCAGATTGCCTGGGGTGCCAATGGCAAAACCATTGCATATACGGCTAAAAAAATGTCGCATGACGAAGCCGCTATAAGCACCAACTCCGATATTTACATTTATAACCTCGAAACAGGGTTCACACAGGATGTCACTGCCGACAACCTTGGATATGACAGGTTTCCGTCCTTTTCACCCGATGGTAAATACATGGCCTGGCAAAGCATGAAAACCCCTGGATACGAAGCGGACAAAGACCGATTGTTCCTGTATAATCTTCAGACCGGCGAAAAGCAATATATAACCCGCGATTTCGACCAGAATGTTTCTAACCTCACATGGAATAAAACAGGGGATAAGCTTTATTTTATAAGTGGTATAAGGGCCACATATCAGTTATACTGTTATGATTTGAAGTCAGGAAACATTCGGCAAATTACCAAAGGAGTGCACGATTACCGATCTCTTGCTGTAGGTGGAAATATGTTATTGGGCACAAGAATGTCGATGTCAAGGGCTTCTGAGATTTTTTCCATTGATCCTGAAACAGGAGTAGAAAAGCAAGTTAGCACTGTAAACCAGGAAATATATGATAAACTGAAATGGGGGAAAGTAGAGGAGAGAGATGTAAAAACGACAGACGGTAAAGAAATGCTGGTATGGGTGATCTATCCGCCCGATTTTGATCCTGCTAAAAAATACCCGACATTGTTGTATTGTCAGGGAGGTCCTCAATCGGCTGTAAGCCAGTTTTTTTCCTATCGCTGGAATTTTCAGTTAATGGCTGCCAACGGGTATATTATTGTTGCACCGAACAGGCGCGGCCTTCCGACTTTCGGTCAGAAATGGAATGCAGAGATATCGGGAGATTACGGCGGACAGAATATGAAAGATTACCTGAGTGCTATTGATAATGTGAGCAAAGAACCTTACGTAGATAAAAACCGTTTGGGTGCTGTGGGTGCCAGTTATGGCGCTTATTCGGTATTCTACCTTGCCGGAATACACCAGGGGAGGTTCAAAGCTTTTGTAGCTCATTGCGGGATGTTCAATCTCGAAAGTTTTTATGCATCCACCGAAGAAGACTGGTTTCCTAATCACGATTTAGGCGGTCCCTATTGGGCAAATCCCAAACCCAAAAGTTACGAATTTTCTCCCCATCTCAAAGTTCAGAATTGGGATACGCCTATTTTAATTATAACCGGTGAAAAAGATTACAGGATCCCCTACACAGAGAGCCTGCAGGCTTTTAACGCCGCTAAACTCAGGCATATCCCGGCCAAACTGCTGGTATACCCCAATGAATATCACTGGATAGTGAAACCTCAGGATGGGGTAGTATGGCACCGTGAATTTTTCAAATGGCTTGACCGGTGGCTGAAGTAAAAAATGATTGCAGATATAGAAGACACAAAGTAACCTAAGGATTACTAATTATTCGGCTCAGGGGTCATCCTGGGTCGAATTTTTTTATTAACCTGATTGGCGAATGGAAAACTATTTCTGTCCTTTATGATAATTCTTTCATTAAAAGTTCATAAAAGCTTTCCCGGGCCTCTTTTTCCATCCACGGCCGGTGTCCGCAATTTTTTAACAGATAAAAACGGAATTCATTAATAGTTTCCGATAACGGGACTTGTACTCCTGAAAAATGATGTGGGTCATAGTCGCCATGAATAGCAATTACCGGACACAGGATTTGTTGCCCGTTCAGTAAAAGCCGCCCATCTTTTCGCAATTCCATTGCTTCCTTCCATACCTGATTAAAAACAGTATAATGAGCATGGATTATTTCATTCGTTTGAATCTGGTTAAATGAATCTATCCCGGAAATAATTTTTCCGATCCGGGTAAATATCTTATCCTTATTCTCTGTGGCCGGATCATCCAATGCTTTCTGCAATTGTTGTATTTCAATTCGCTCCAATCCTGAAAGTCTTTCGTAACGCGTTCTCCATATATCTGGAACATATTTTTCCTCGAATGGTGCACTTCCAATCAGGATTAGTTTTTTAATGAATTTCGGGTATCTGGCCGCGAATAGATAACTTAACCAGGCTCCCCAGGAATGACCAATCAGTGTAAAAGAACTTTCTCCTGAGGATTCCAGTAATGTATATAGTTCGATTATCTGGCCTTCAATAGTTACAGCATGTTGTAAGGGTTCGAGAACACCCCAATGCCGGGACAATTCCCTTGCAACGGGTTCCATGGATCCTGTGGCACCCGGGCCTCCGTGAATCACTGCTATCCGGTACGGAGATTTTCCGTATTTACGGGGATTATTCAACTCGGGTAATTTACCTTATCTAATACTGCTGAAAATAGAATTTTATGGGATTAATTTAAAGAAATAATTATGATTGTTTATAGAGATAAACCGCGCCATGATAACTGATACTTGTACGGTTTTGACTGGTGATGCTAAGCATGGCTTTACCTCCTCCATAAATATCAAGAATACAATGAAACGCATCATCATCTTCGTTGACAGTGAAGCTGACTGATATTTTATTCTTTGTTTCATCCGGTTCTACCTTATAATCCTTCATTTGTCCGGAAAAAGTGATACCTTTCCCATCTTCAGTATTCTTGATATCAGCGTAACTAATAGTATAAGCTCTTCCAAAAAAAGGCAAATCTGCACCTGCTTTATTTCCCAATATTAATAAGAAATTGTCAATTCTGGTAAGACGTATGGGTTCATATCCCAAAGGGTATACAATATTTGCCCGGAATACGAAATGTGCGGAATCGACCAGGGTTTTAATCTCTTCAAATTCCCTTATTGATTTGTCTTTTTGTTGAATATCTTCACCTGTTGTATTTTGTGAATAAGTACCATAACTAAGACATGTGAATATCACTGTTATTAATAATGTTTTTAGTTTCATGATTCCTAATTATATCAAATAGTTTTATCAAAACAACTTAACAATTCAATATTGTATTGTAGAAACTTACTTATGCTCATAAAGATAGGAAAAAAACATATAACGGTCAAATATAAATGATGTAAACCGGGAATTTAAAATCAGATTACAAATAAAGATTATATTTGTTGGGACGTGTGAACTAAACACGAGAAAAAACAGTAAAATTTAATTCAACCAATAATGAAAGCTTCACATAAAATTCCGGACACAGATTTTCTGAATGTCATAAAAAACACCCCGCTAATTTCCATCGATATTATAATCTATAATACATTGGGTGAAATATTACTTGGTTTACGCCGGAATGCTCCTGCCAGGGATTTTTGGTTTATTCCCGGAGGCAGGATATTAAAAAATGAAAGTTTACCGGATGCATTTTCACGTATATCCTCTGCTGAAATTGGTTTTCATCTGAATATGAGTGATGCCGGTTTTAAGGGTATTTACGAGCATATTTATCCGGATGAAAATTATTTTGAAGAACCTGGCATAAGCACACATTATATTGTACTGGCTTATGAGTATAAGTTAACCAGTTCATTGATTAAGTTGCCGAAAGAACAACATAATGAATATAGTTGGTTAAGCATTGAAGATCTGTTAGCGTCAGACAAGGTTCATCCGAACACAAAGAATTATTTTAATGGTAAAAAGCCATTTAATCACCTTAATCCTTAGTGGGTTCAGGCCACGATAAGATACACTTGTAAATTATTAATCGAAATAATACCTTATCGGCATGTAGGAGCAGTGCGCCAGGTTAGAGCGACCATGCCGCAGCCGCATCAATGGCTGTTGTTTGTCCGGTCCAGACTTTTACACAGATTCCGGAGGTTCGCCTATTATAATTCCAGGACAAAAATATTTTTCTGGCTAAATCCTGTGCGCGTAAATAAAATAAAGACAAAAAAACTGCTAAAATCGTTTTAAGCAGATTCATTCAATTTAAAAGAAACTTGTTTAATTGCACAAAATATGATGGAAAATCTGAGATTATCTTATAATCAACATTTTTTATAAAAAAATGACTTATAAATGAGGTTTGATTTTTTAAAAAAAGACCCGGTCAATGAATTCATATATTCATTGACCGGGGTATATAGAGTACTGAAATTTTATTGTAAATACATCAATCTTCCATGATTGGTATTCATAAAAATCCTTTTATCACGGATAGGGAGTCCCTTTATACACACGTGAAAGACTCAACGGCACAAGATTACCGTAATAATTTAACTGACCCGAAACGGTTCCGGATACCCTGGCATCTGCTCTACCCGTATCTCCAACATTCATGCTTACGTCGTAATTACCTACCGACGATATAATTGTCATCTGTACAAAATACGATACATTACCCTTCCTTCCTACTATTTTATGCATATTGTAATTGGTAATATTTCCATCAACGGTAATACCTCCAACTCCGTTTATCCCTATTCCTTGGAAGGAACCTAGTTGCAAGGTTACTTTATTTGAATCAACAATGATAAAGTTAAGATTAGAAGTTACGGGTATCCTGTTGCCCGTTTGATTGCCCACATAATCGGCTTCCAAAACAAAGCGTTTATATGTTAACATCAAATTGGTGATTTTTCCGAGTCTTGTTTGCTCTTCTTCTGCTTTAATTTTTCTTTCTTCTTTGGCTACCTTACGCAACTCTTTGCTATTCTGTTGTTCATTTTGTTGATCGGTAGTCTGGGAATAAGCTCCCAAAGCAGTAAATACTATTAATAGTGAGAATAATATTTTTTTCATAATCCTAAGTTTTAAATTTATTTACTTGAAAAACAACCTGTGTTTTGAAATGTTTTTCTGATTGTATTAAATAATGTTAAATCAACAGACCAGATAAGTAAATGACTATATGCGCATTACCTGAAAATTAACGGAGAGCGCTCTTGTACAGAATTTCGCTTTAGATATTAATCTTTTTAGCTACGAAATTGTTGTATTAATAAAAAACAAGTCTTCGATATGGAACTAAACGAGAAAAAGTGCGTGCCTTGTGAAGGGGGTATTCCAAAATTAACCAGGGAGCAGGTTGATACATATTATAAGGAACTGAATAAAGACTGGGAGATAATACGTGATAGTAAAATAAAAAGGATATTTCATTTTGTGAATTTTGTTCAGACGATGGATTTTGTTAATCGATTAGCTGAAATCGCCGAGGAGGAAGGGCATCATCCTGACCTGCATATAAGTTACGGTAAATGTGTAGTGGAATTATGGACACATGCCATTAACGGATTGTCGGAAAATGATTTTATAGTGGCTGCTAAAATTGATATACTATAAAATAGTTACTTATTAAAAACTTCAGCGTATTGTTTAAAACCGAAATTTGTACGGGTAAGCAGGTCCTGATAAATTTCGCCTGATTCCTGCATTTCATCATCGCCTTCTTCGTACATCCAGGTTAGATTGATTTTTTTATTTGCCGGATTTTCATCGAAAATCTTAAGGAAATCATAGAGATGCTTGGATACCGAAGTGTTAAAGTATTCAAGATTTATGGTAATGTTTACTTCTTTGGCATTAAACTCACTGGCCCAGGAATTAAGAGGCTGGAAAAATTTAGCAGCATTTTCGGGTAATGCGCGTCCTTCTAATTTAATTTCACCATTTATATCCAGTGAGACTGAAGGTAGTGTATCTGTACCTTTTAAAATTAAATTTTCCATAGAACTGGTTTGTAAGGTTTCTTTATTTACGAAAGCGTTGGTAAAATTACTGGTAAAAAGTCACTTTTTTTATAGATAATTGACTAATGGAACATTACTATTGACCAACTTTTTTATTTTATAAAAATAGGTTTTAGGTAATATGAAACAAACAAGTTATTTGGTTAAAAATCAAAAATTCTTAAATTTTTTTCTAATCTAATCATTTTTAAGATAATAAGTATAACCTGGTCCTTTGGATTCATATATCCAAATGATTGTAAGTTGCACTTTAACAATAATTTAACCTGTTAATAAATGTTTTATTAACCATGTTCATTATTCTCAGATTGCATTTTCCATTTTAGAGATATTTTAACTTCTTGAACTCATAATCAAACTGTAAGATGAAAAAAAACCCGGAATCTGGCAGGAGTAATTTATGAGTTATTCAGCTAACTATGCTATATACATTTCTAGAATTTACAATAAACAGTACTACTAATTAAAACTTTCACCTTGTCACACTATCGCTTTTTCGTCTTCCCGCTTCAGGTTTCGAACTATTAACTTTTTTCAGATTAATTTTCTGATCTCTGCAGCTTTCATGATAATTCCCACAATTTCATCCACTGATAAGGTCATACAGTTAAAGGTAAGGTCGAATCGGGTGTAGTCGGTATTTTTTCCTTCGAAATATTCCCTGAATTGTTTTCTTTTATGATCAATTTCAATGGTATACTTGCGTGCTTCTTCAATTGACATGCAGTTTTTTTCACTGGCACGTAATACTCTCCATTCCAGGGGAGCATCAAGATTGATGTGTAATGATTTAAGAATGTCGCGTGTTATGGCAACCCCGCCCCTGCCGACAATCACAACGTTGCCTTCATGGCTTATATTCTTAATTACCTGGGCTATTGTGCTTCTTATTTTACGGTCGCTTTTATAGTATTTATTGGAATGGGCTTCCAAAATATCATCAAGAATACCTTTTTGCTCATACTTAAATACATATTTAATTTTTGAAGGTTCCAGTCCCAGTTCTTTTGCTGATTCACTCATTATTTCTTTGGTAATGATCCTCCATTCTGCATCCAGTCCTTTGACAAACATTTTTTTTGTCAATTCTTCTGTAAGCTTTAAAGCCACCTTTTTTGCAGGACAACCATACAACCGTGAGATAGTAATCACAGGGCCCGGAGCCTTAATATTATTATTGTCCTTTTGTAGACGGCCGGACATATATTTAAGCAGGTCTACTTTCATTTACAGGGTGAGAATTTAATTTATGAATTTCCATAAATATAATAAAATTCCCTGACATCAGCAAGCTGCTAATCATTTATACGGGTGAAATATGTTACCAAACATCTTTACTTTTACTAAAATATTTTAAGTAAAGAATATATCTGTTAATTTTATACACTGTAATTAAAGCCGGATGTTTTTTGATAAAAATCCGAAAATGAGAACTTCAAAATACTGGATCGAAATATTAAAACTGGAACCTCACCCTGAGGGTGGATACTTTAAAGAATTATCCCGATCTGAGATAACTATTCCGACAGAGAACCTCTCTATAAATTTGGAAGGCAAACGAAGCTTGTATACCAGTATTTATTTTCTCTTGGAACAAGGGACAGTTTCGAGATTTCACCGTCTGAAATCGGATGAAATTTGGTATTATCATTATGGAGATTCCATGATTATCGAATGCATAAAAGAAAACGGTGAACACTACACCGAAAAACTGGGACCGGATGTTCCATCTGGTGAAAAATTCCAGGTAGTGATCCCTGCCGGAACGATTTTCGGGGCAAAGACCAACGGACAAAACAAATATTCACTGGTGGGGTGTCTCGTGTCTCCGGGTTTCGACTTCCACGATTTTCAACTTTTTGAATCGGAAGAATTACTCCGGCTTTATCCCGGGTATAAAGCCCTGATCTCGGAGTTCACATAATTTACCGGGTATTATTTCTGTTTTTCCAGTTCTGCATTCAGGTAATAAGCGCCTGCTATCACAATATCCGCATTTAGCAGGCTGTCATTTACGTTTTTTATTTCCATATATTCTTCCATGGAAGTGCCTGTAATAACTGGCATTTTTCGAAAAATATTACCGGTGCGTTCAAAAACAATATTACCTGTATTAGATTTAACCACCGCATCAGATGGTAAAGCATAAACGGAATCCTTGTCTAATATGATCTTTGCATTTACGAAAAGTCCCTGGATAAACATGTCTTCACGACCATCAATATGCCCGTGGACACCCACTGTATGCTGTTCCTCATCGACCATCTGGCCCATGGTATAAACTTCTCCCGTAAACTCACGGTCGGGATTGTAAAATGTGGTAAAACGGATTTTCTGCCCCGGTTTGATCTTATGAATGTCTTTTTCAAAAACTTTTAAATGTAGGTGCAAATGTTCTTTGTTTATAACCTGGTAAAGCATTTCACGGGCACTGACATATTTCCCGAGGTTGGCATTCATTTCGGAAATATACCCACTGATAGGTGCATATATATTTAGTGTAGAGGTAATACCGTCAACATACAAACTGTCGGGATTGATGCCCATAAATTCAAGCTTTGCTTTTAGCCCCATATATTTTGCTTCGATAATCCCATAATCAGCCTGGGCCATTTGCATTTTTTTCAACGAAGCAGCATTTTCCACAGCTAATTCACCTTGACGTTTAAATTCTTCCTTATAATATGTTACCTGGTTTTGGGCTTCCAGATACTGTTCCTGTAAATTTATATATTCAGGGTCTTCCAGGATAGCAAGTAAGGCTCCTTTTTTCACATAATTTCCGGTTACAAAAAATGTTTTTTTTATATAGCCTCCCATGGGAGCTATAACAGTAGCTTTATTATTTGGTGGCACCTCAATTGTTCCAGTGCAGTTAACGATCTCACTCACCAGTCTTTTTTCTATTTTTCCGGTTTTTATATCAGCCATATTAATCTGATCGGTCCGCATTTCAACACTGTTTTTCTTTATTTCCTGCTGAACCTGTGGTTCCTGGTTTTTATTTTTCCCACATGAAAAGGCGGTAAGAGCAATTATTAAAATAAATATCTTTTTCATTTTTCTTCTTTAATTAAGGTAAAATCCGAGTTGAATGGCAGTTTGATTGTAATTGTCGAAAGTCTGCAGATAATCGAGTTTAATTTTTAAAGCTGTACTAATATTCTGAATATACTCGTAATATTCGATGTTTTCTTTCTCAAACTGTAATTTGGCAGTACTGATCAACACATCAGCCTGTTTTAATGCATTTTCGTTATAATAACGAAGTTGCCGGGAGTATTTGCTAAGTTGTAATTGCAGGTTCTCAATATCTTTTTCAATATTGAACTTTTGATATTTCCATTCGTTTTCAGCTATCTGTGTCTGTATTTTCGCACTTTTTATCCGGGCATTCCGCGGAAGGAACCATAACGGGAAATATAATCCGATATGCCATCCGTCCAGTCCTTTCAGAGGGCCAATGTTCTGGTTGAAATAGCCAGCCATGATTCCCGGAAAATACAGAGACCTTTCATAATCCAGCTTTGACTTTTGCCACAAATAGCTTTTTTCATAAAATCCGGTAAGCACATTTGTAGAATAACGGCTGGTATCCGCTGACATAATTATACTGTATTTTCCGTATTCCAGCGTATCCGGATAAATATCTTCATCGGTACAGATCAGTTGTTTCAGTTTATTCTGTGCGATTACCAGATCATCCTGCGCCCGGCTGTATTCGTTATTTACTTCAGCATACCTTGTATCTGCTACGGTTTTCTCTAATAGGTCCGTTTCTCCAAGATTGTATCTGAGACCCGCGGTTCTGACAAGATCATGGTATAAGTTTTTTTGTTCATTCAGCACATTCAGTTTGTCGTATAAGTATAGCCAGAAAAAATATGCTGATCTTACCTGGGCTGTGATTTCCTTTACTGTAATTGCATATTCCGATTTTACCAGGTCCACGTTTCTGTTTGCCTGCCGGAAGCTTTGTATGTGTGCCAGCAACGAACCGAAGTTCTGGTTGATTTCCAAATACCGGTCATTTGCCTCTGAATTTATTTGTCCGTACTGATATTTAAATTCGAGGGGTGAAAAATCCCAGGCTCCCTGTTTTTGCGAACGGGATTCATCAATTCTCAGGGCTGCATTCGTAACTCTTGGATTATTTTTAAGAGCAAGTTCAACAGCTTCGTCTGAAGTAAGCTTTTTGAAACCGGTTGAATCCTGTGCTTTTGTAATTCCGGCGCCGACCATCAGAATCATCATCAGGGAGAATAATTTTTTCACCCTAATCGGGTTTAATTTTGGCCTTTCAGTATTGATCAGCAAATATAGAATAGGCAGAATTATTAAAGTGAGTAATGTAGCTGTGATAATTCCCCCGATTACTACTGTGGCCAGCGGACGCTGAACTTCAGCCCCTGCCGAAGTGGATACAGCCATGGGAAGAAATCCCAGGATATCGGTTACAGCCGTCATAAGTACGGGCCGCAAACGGGTACAGGCGCCTTTTACTACTATGTATTTGACATTTGTAATCCCTTCATTCATCATTTGGTTATAGTACGAAATAAGTACGATACCATTTAATACAGCTACTCCGAATAATGCAATAAAACCAACGCCAGCCGAAATGCTGAACGGCAGACCTCTTATCCACAAGGCAGCAATCCCACCGACAGCGGATAGGGGTACTGCAGTAAAAATCAATAAAGCGTATTTTACCGAACTAAAGGTAAAAAACAACAGAATTAAAATAAGTAATAAGGCAATAGGTACTGCTACAGTTAGCCGCTTACTTGCATTTTTGAGATTTTCGAATTGCCCCCCGTAGGTAATATAATACCCCGGTTTGAGTTTCAGGCTTTTTGTGAGATGCGCATTAATATCTTTTACAAGACTTTCCACATCGCGGTTTCGCACATTGATACCAATGGTGACACGGCGTTTGGTATCATCACGGGAAATTTGTACCGGCCCTTCTACATATTTGGCATAAGCTACTTCACTCAATGGCAGCGACATACCGTTTTTTAATCGTACACTCAGAAGGTTTAAATCAAGATCTTTCCGATAGGCAGAATCGAGGCGCACCACCATGTCGAATCTACGTTCCCCCTCGAAAATGATTCCTGTATTTTGTCCGGCAAAAGCAGTGCGGATCACTTCGTTCAGATCACTTATGCTCAAGCCGTATACAGCCATTTTTTCCGGAATAAAATGTACCACAAGCTGAGGCAGGCCAATTATTTGTTCTACTTTAACATCGGCGGCGCCAGGGAGTTTCGATATAATATTGGCAGCGTCATTGGCCCGGGCAAATAATTCGTCCAGATCTTCGCCGTATATTTTAACGGCAACGTCTGTCTTTACTCCGGTCATCAGTTCGTTAAACCGTAACTGAATGGGCTGGGTAAATTCAAATGTGGCAGCAGTAATAACGCTTAGTTTTTCTTTCATTTTGGCAATCAGTCCTTCACGTGTCTTGGCGCTTACCCAGTCTTTTTTATCTTTCAGGATGATCATTATGTCAGCATCTTCTATAGCCATAGGATCGGTGGGCACTTCGGCTGTTCCTATTTTCGAAACAACCTGGGTAACTTCCGGAAAATTTGCCATTAGAATTTTTTCGGCACGTGTGGCTGTTTTAACACTCTGTGTTAACGAACTTCCGGTAGGGATGGTCATTTGCATGGCAAGGTCCCCTTCTTCAAGAGTGGGAATAAATTCCCCTCCCAGTTTTGTAAACGACCAGATACTGATAATAAATATAACGGAAGTAATAATTAATATGGTATACTTATTTGCGAGAGAGAATCTTAATACAGGATGGTAGCTCCATTTCAGAAACCGGATAATCGTATTGGAAATATTTTTTCTGTAGACTATCTTTTTTCTCATCACTAAAGCCGACATCATCGGCACATAGGTCATCGACAGGATAAAGGCTCCCAGAATTACAAAACTGAAAGTCTGGGCCATGGGGCGGAATGTTTTTCCTTCGATACCAACCAGTGTCATAATTGGGACAAAAACAATGAGGATAATAATTACACCGAAAGAAGCTGACTGATAAATATTTGAAGTGGATTCTGCCACCACTCCGTCCATTTCTTTCTGGGTAAGTGTCTTTCCCGCCTGATGGCCGTAAATCTGGAACACGATACTTTCAACAATAATCACCGCACCGTCGATAACGATCCCGAAGTCGATGGCTCCCAAAGACATCAGGTTGGCCGAAACACCGAAAAGGTACATCATGATAAAACCAAAGAGCAGTGAAAGTGGTATTACCGAAGCCACAATTAATCCCGAGCGGTAATTTCCCAGTAAAAGCACCAGTACAAAAATTACGATGAACCCACCTTCGATCAGGTTTTTACCAATGGTATGAGTGGTGCGGGCTACAAACTGTGACCGATCGAGGTAGGGTTTAATGTAAATACCTTCGGGTAGAATCTTCTGGATCATTGCTACCCGGGTTTTTACCTCCTTTATTACTTTAGAGGAATTGGCCCCTTTCAGCATCAGGGTAATTCCCCCCACGGCTTCGCCTTTGCCGTCTTTTGTCATGGCACCGAACCTGGGAGCATGGCCGTATTTTACAATAGCCACATCTTTTACATGAATGGGAACGCCATTTTTGTTAGTGACTGTAACATTACCTATTTCGTCCAGCGATTTCAATAATCCTTCGGTACGGATATAATAAGCATTTGTATTTTTTTCTATATAGCTTCCCCCGGTATTTTGGTTGTTTTTACTTACAGCATCAAGTATATCAGCACAGGTAATCTGAAAATTTTTAACTTTCACCGGGTCTACGGCAATTTCATATTGCTTCAAATAACCTCCGAAGCTGCTGATCTCAACAATACCCGGGATTCCTGAGAGATGACGCTTTACAATCCAATCCTGGATTTCGCGCAGGTCCATGATCGAGTATTTTTGTTCATACCCTTTTTTTACATCCAGTGTATACTGATATACCTCACCGAGTCCTGTGGTTATCGGAAGCATCTCGGGCATGCCGATGTTGTCGGGAATATCTTTCTTTGCCAGTTGCAGTTGTTCACTTACCAGTTGCCGGGCATTAAGGATAGGTACCTTATCTTTAAAAACAATGGTAACCACCGATAGCCCGTACCTGGAAACGCTTCTAATTTCGGTAACATCCATGATATTGGCCATGGTAATTTCCAGTGGATAAGTAATAAACCGTTCCACTTCCTGTGGCGATAAGGAAGCTGCCTGTGTTACTACCTGCACCTGGTTGTTGGTAATATCAGGAACAGCGTCGATAGGGATCTGGTACATTGAATAGATGCCAAAACCGATCATAACACACACAAGAAAAGCAACAATGGGTTTATTTTGGATAGAAAATGCAATGATTTTTTTAAACATAGCTTTAGGTTAATCCGAGTTCCTCAAGTTAAGGAAAATGATGATATAATTCAAGAGCATAAAGATGTTGTATAGCATATTTTTGAACTACATCAAGTTCAACTTTTAGTGAATCTCTGTTTACATATCTAAACCTTTTTTTTGTGAAATTAGTGGTTAATCTATGAGCTGTCATCCCAGGCGAAGCGAAAGATCTTAATCAGAAGTTATATACCTCCAAAGAGATGCTTCGTTTCATCTACCTGGCGTTAGACAGGCTTAACCTGACAAGTGTAAATATCAAACTGATCATTTCATTTTATTGATCCCTTCCAGGGCTGATGATCCACCCGGAGTATTCATCAATGCCTTATAAAATAACAGTTTTGATTCCTGGAATTTTTTAAGGTAGTACTTGGTCCAGGCCAGCATGATGAGTCCGTTATAATCAAAAGGATATAGATTCACCACTTTTTCGAAATAACTTTCTGCTTTTAAATAATCTTCGCGGCCATAATAAATAAGGCCCAGCCTGTGATTTGCAACTGAATTGTTTGGATTAATCTCCAGTATCTTTTCGTATTGTTTCAAAACCTGGGTCCAGTTTCCAAGGGCTGAAGCCGGGTAAACAATCCCGAAACGGGCCTCAATGGAATAGGGCATCAACGAAATGGCCTTGTTGTAATAAGCCATCGATTCTGTAAATAATCCGGAAGAATAACTCAGCCAGCCCAGCCGTAGGTTGATCTCGTAAGATTTTTCATCGTACACGTTTTTCAGGACCTCAATGGCTTTGTTGTATTCGCCGGAAGCTTCGCTGATATAACTTACCTGGAAAGCATTGATCATTTTATCGTAATCCTGTGCATTACTGCTCAATGAGAGCATGAGTAAAATTACAGGAACAGCTGCTTTTACTGTTCTTTTTAAAAGTTCCATTTTATACCTCCTCTTATTAAATTTGATGTAAATGATGTGATATTATACAATGGGATTGTTGTGTCGTCGGGAAAGAAAAAACTTTCATTCTCCTGGTAGTAGTAGCTTAAAATAAATTGCGAATTCTTTTTACCAAACGGGATAATAAAACTTCCTCCAGCCAGCCATTTGGTATTATCCGGGCTGTTAAACACAACCGATCCATTATTTATATTAGAATTTGATAGATTTCCAAAGAATCCTTCGAGCTCCATCCACAGGTGATTCGTAATTTTGAAGCCCAATGATTGCCCAAAAATAAGATTATCATTAGTCATACTGGTTTCAAAATATCCCGAATGATGTGTTATGGTAGTGGTTTCATATAGGTTCAGGTTGCCCAAAGGGAAATAAGTCAGGTTAAACGATTGCTGTATCTGCTGCATTTGGTTCAGATTGGAATAGGAACCACTAATTCCTATATTGAAATTCCGTATGTCTTTATTTAGTTCCAATGAAACCACATATTGATTTATAATAATATTATTCTTTGACGCGGATTGCCTGCCCATACCTGTACTTCCGGTAATATCATAATTGGGAAGGCTTATATTAAAATAATGAATAGCAGGTCTGATCCCGAATCCCTTTCCTGCAAGCCAGTTTAATGACAGGTAATAATCGAGTTGCCTTCCCTCTTCTTCTTTGTTAGTGATGATATCTTCGGAGTCCTGATCATATCGCAGGTTGAGCAGATTTAACATACCGATCTGATGATAAGCCTGCACCCGGTTTCCAAGCCGGTGTGCCAGATTTATACTGTAATTGGTGTAGCTTCTTGTTAGCGACTGACTGCCATTCGGTAGGATATCCGTATTTTCAGGAAAGTTATCGATGAGCTGCGGGTTGTTAAAAAATTTATAGGAGCAAGAAATTTCCACCGATTCTATAAATCCATCTGAAGGATCAATTTTTTCCCGGGTTTGTTGTGGAAGGATACTAAAAATATACCGTGCATCGGATGACCGTCCACCCCATAAATATGCATAATAAAGATACTCACCGGTAACAGGGTCGGTATTATTAAGTTTAAATGCTTTTTCGAACTGGATAGCTGATTTGCGGTAATGTTTATTTTCATAATATGCAATCCCCATCCGCATCCTCAGATAATAATAATCGTAACCGTTCTTTAGCGCCATTTTACCATTTTTAATCAGGTCATCCCAGTTCCTGTCAATATAATTCTGGTAAGTGAGACTTTCTGTCTTATGATAATTTAGCTTTTCCTGGCTATAGGAAAATAGCTGGAATAGAAATAGAAGCAATGAAATGAGGGTCAATCTTTTTTGCATGTGGCTTCAATTATTTTTTTATTGTCAAACACCTTAAAAACCTTCAATCCCTGATCTCCCAGTTCGATTTCAAATTTTGTGTCATGAAGGATTTTATTGAAAAATTTTCTTTGAATTTCTGACTTCAATATGATTTTCGAAGAAGAGATTTTATCATCGATGTATTCATAACGAATTTCGTACATCGCTTTCAGAAAAAGATAAAAAGGAGCGACGAAATCCTGGAAAAAAAGTATCCTCTTTTTAAAAACCTGGTCAAGCGGAAAATTATCGGTGAGAGTCAGCCCCTGATAGAAACCCGATTGTATTTTATATGCTCCCAGGTAGAAAAAATACAACAACGAAGTTTTATCTCCTGTGAAACTTGTGAAATAGAATACATTCCCGTCGTTGAAAAAATACGCCCTTGAATTACTATCGGAACATGTTAAATATGCATTATTATATACATCGGCAACTACTTCCCATACAATTTCTTTAGTTGTCCCATTTGCCGAAACTTCAAAATTGAGTTTTTTGCCCGGGATAAAATGAAATGCTCTTTTAATTAATTTATTTACCTGTATATTAGAAATCCGCTGATCTTTTTCAGGCCGGTCAAAGGAGTGAAGTTTAAAATTATCCTCTTGGTGCTCTATGTAATAACTCAGCGGATAATCCAGTGTTTTGGAACCGGTAAATGGCGTGGATTGTACCTGAAAATGAAGATGAGGATAAGGCGAACGTCCTGAATTCCCTACCTGAGCAATCTGCTGGCCTGCTTCTACCTTATCGCCAGGTTTTACTTTTATCGATCCGCTTTTCAGATGGCTCAGGTTGGAATAAAGAAAATCAGCATGTTTTATGACAATAGTATTTCCCCAGTTTTGTTCCAGGTTAACCTCGCCAATCGCATTATCGGGAATATTATCCGTTACTTCTTCGATTATTCCAATGGCAGGAGAAAGCACCGCTTTTTCATAGCAATAATAATCACTCGCTTCATTCCCTTCTTTTCTAAATTGATTTTCCGATTCATCGGTAATGATGAAGTCCCAGGCATGTTTCCATTCCCCTTTATGCGTATATTCTCCATCGTGTCCCTGTGATACGCTCCATTCGCCAAAAAAAGGGAGCCGTATCCGGATCATATTGCTGTGACCAAACCGGGTAACTTCCGCGAGATAAGCATACAGGTTCTTTTCGGGTGTAAATTGCTGAATTAATACTTCTGTAAGTTTACCTTTCTGCGATATCCTGAATTTCAATGCATACAGAAAAAGTAATACGGTGATATTAAAGGGCAGGGAATAAACAGGTAAATGAAAAACAATGAAAACAGATGATAAACTTATGGTTAAAACGGCTACCATGGGAATCAGGATGACCGACCAAAAAAATGAACCTCGTGAAGGAATAATGAAAAATCCGCCAATGGCTATTGAAGTGAGTATATAATTAAAACCAATATAGCTGTAATCGGTTTCTGTCAGCGGGGCGCCTGTAAGGGTATAAAATAAATAGGCACAACTAAAACCAATAACTGATAAGGTAAATGCAATCCGTGAATAATACAATATCCCAAAGGCAAGAATTATTCCCGCCAGTACCTTATATTGAAAAAAGATAGCTCCCAGCGATTTGAAATAGATTTTGAGCGGAATCGGAATATCAAAAGTGTTCAGCCAGTTATAGAAATCCACCAGGTTTTTTCCGCCAAGGCTATATAAATAGTTTAAAGTGTAAATACTACGTTGACTGATTTCGAGGGAATGTAAATGTTGTGTTGCGAGACCCGTCACCCATATGCCGAAAAGAAAAGGAATGCTCAGGTAAGGAAGCGAATACTTGGTTAGAAATCCTTGTAACATGAGCGTTATAAAAAATGTAAATACAGCCGACAGGATGACGATAAGAAAAAATGCAAGGCCGGGTTCAAAATAAATTCCCAATCCCAGGCCCACCAGTAATGCATTGAACCCATAATATCCCCTGGCTATCGTTTCCTTATCATATCCCATCGTGTACCCGATAAAAATGGTAGTTAGCACAGCCAGCAGTCCTGCAGTTCCCGCCCAGATATCCAGGAAAGTAACGAGCAAAATCAAACATGCAAATACCCGGTTATCCGAAAAGAATACCTGAGAATAGCTGTTTAAAATGCCACCGGTTATTTTCTTTATTTGCTCAAGATAGATCATTCCTGGTTTTGGTATTTTAGCGCAGATGAGGCGGTAAATATTCTAAACTCTCGATATACTGGTTATTTTCCTCCTGGCGGATAACATGTACTTTTTTATCATTTCCGATTAATGTCACGTTTGGTCGGAGAGTGATAAATTGCAGCCACTGCGTAAGGTTGTATGCTCCTATACGGCTGATCACAAAATGGTCTCCTTTTTTAAGTAACGGAAACTCAAGCGCGTCACGCAGGACATCAATATTCATACATAATGGCCCGTACAAGGTGCTGTCTTCTGTATGCTGCGATACTGGCTGTGCAGGACTGATTTTGTGGTTATACCAGAAAGAAGTGAATAACAGGTTAACGCCCACATCCATAATGGTTGCCCTGCGGCCGTCTGCCAGCCGTTTATTGGCAATAACGGTACCTAACAGGGATCCGGCATCATCAATAAGGGCGCGTCCGGTTTCCAGGATAAGCAATGGCAGGTCGTCGGGTTTTATCTGTGAATTAAGAAGGGCAGAGGAAATGACATCAGCATAATCATCGAACGATGGGGCTGTGTCGGCACCTGATAAATAAGCCCCTTTCAGTGAGTTTTTCGATGCAAACCCGCCTCCCAAATCGATATATTCAATTGTATGATCGTATTTTTTCTGAAGGTTGACCATTAGGTTTGCCAGTTTTGTTGCGGCTATTCCATAAGCATTTGGTGTTAGAATATAAGTGCCGATATGTGTATGCAGGCCGGTCAGCTTCAATTTTTTACTGATCATTATCCGGTTGATGGCATCCCAGGCTTCCCCGTTTTCATAATTAAATCCAAACCGGTCCCACATCGGGTAGATACCTGTATCCATGTTAACCCGGATGGCTACTTTTGGCGTTTTATCCGCTTTTTCAGCCAGTTCCAACAGGGTATATAATTCATCAAAATGATCGATATGGATCAGCGATTCATTTTTGATGGCTAACTCCAGGTCATCCGGAGATTTCCCGGGTCCGTTGAAAATAATATTTTTACCTTCAATTCCGTTGCCAAGCGCTTTATTATATTCAAAGCGTGAAACTACTTCAGCCCATGCCCCTTCCTGGTGGAAGACCCGGCAAACTGCATTCAGGTAATTGGTTTTGTATGACCAGGCAAACTGAACTTTCGGATACCGTGTGGAAAAAGCACGTTTTGCTTCCTGAAATGTTTTGCGGATAGTATTTTCGGAAATCACATACAAAGGGGAACCGTATTCGCCAATTAATTCTTTCACTGAAAAACCATCAATTTCAGATATGATATTAACTCCGGTCTGTAATCCGAATTTGCTTGGCATTCCGGCGTTTAACTTTTTTATTACCGGTCTTTCAAAAGTCTTTTTGTCCATGATACTCAAATTTATAATGTTTTTAACTGTTTCTTTATTAGGCATTAAAGCTCACCAATGGTTGAAATGCGTTCGAACTCCTGTAGGTCACAGATCATATCGTATGAATACCTGACGAACATTTTTCCGATCTCGTATCCGTTAAAGGGTTGTACTGTATGTTCCATGGCCAGTTTAACCAGTGCCTCGGGCAGGTTTTGTCCGGCACCAACCGCCAGGTATACCCAGGCCGGTAAACGTGGATTGATCTCGATGAGGTAATATTCATTTTTAGGAGTTTTGATCAGTTCCAGTTCCATGCCACCTCTCCATTTTGTGGCTGAAATAATTTTCCTGGTAAGGTCGATCATATTGGGATCGTCGAGTGTTATTCCCCCCCAGGCTTTTCCTTTATCGGTGATGTATTGTTTGCGCATGGGAACTGCCCCGATGGTGGCTCCGGTTCCGTCTCCCAGGGCAACCACATTTACTTCAGTACCTTTCATATATTCCTGTATAATAATAGGTAATCCCCATTTCGCACTGATCTTATGAAAATGCATCCTGACTTGTTCAATGTTATAAGCCAGGTAGGCATCATAAAATTTACCTTTTACCATTAGTGGATATTCAAAATCATCCTTTAGTTCCTCAATGTCTCTGACTGAAGTAATATTTTTACTATTGGGAACTTTAACATTATATTTTTTACCGAATTCCGGAAGGTTGGCTTTATGTCGTTCTTCAAGCTGTTCCAGGGTAGGCATGAAGGTGCGGATACCCATTTCCCGGAGCCGGTCGGCCGATTTCATAAAGGTATACAGCTCGGCATCAAAATTTGGAATTAGCAGGTTGATATTTTCCTTTTGATTGATATACTCAAGCCTTTTTAAAAGGGCATCAACTCCATCGGAAGGATAGGGGATCAGGTAAACTTTATCTACCAGATCATGCATGTAAATGCCCGGTTCGAGGTTCTCATATACCAGTCCGACAATACGGACATCAAATGCCTTCGATTCGCGGATACCACGAATTACCGGGATTCCTGGTCCGGGATTATCTGTATTGTTAAGCCCTGTAAGGGCAATGGTTAGTTTTAATTTTTCCATATTAATTGAATTTCATCCCGGTTCCGTTATTCTTCAACATCCTCAAGCAGGTGATAAAATTTAAGTATCTCTACAAAATCGTAGAAATACCTTTCAAATGTGGGTTCATCAATGTTGTACCCGCTTGTAATTTGCTTTGTAATTTCAGATGCGTTTTTGTTACTCTTCAGCAGTTCAAAGATTTCTTTACCTGTTTCATTCAGCGAAAAGGAATCACCTGTAACAGGATCGAATACAAATCCCGACTCGCTGACAGCTATATTTTTCTTTATCATCATATGGCTATAATTTAATTATGACAAACCCGGTCTTTACCGGAGCGGTTATTTGACAAGGTTTTATATAAAAGGTTTAATCGGGGGTGAGTCTGACTTATGAAGTTAATTAAAAAAATTGAGTAAATAAATTATTTTCAATTGATTATGGCCACATGTTTAAATAATATTCCCGTTTGAACTATTTATTCAATATGGTAACATATGTTGACTTAGAAATTATTTTATAAGGATCTTTCTTTTGCGGGTTATATTCCATTTTCAGACAGGTGATGAAAAGTCCTTCCGTAATTTGTACTATAACTATATACTCACAGATAGATTAACACCAAAACTGTTAGGATTGACAGATTTGTTTCCGGTTTAATAGAAAGTATGAAAATTAAAAGCGAAAGAATTATAAGAAAAATAATTCCTTTCAAGGCGAAAGTGAAATCCAGGAAGCTTTAAAAAAACCTTTAAAATCCTTATATATGATCAAATCATTCCAGAGATTACTCTAACTAATTGCATTACAGTATAAAGATTATTTGATATACTATTCGAAATATTCGATACTATCCGGATTAAAATCCTCAAGATCAGTATTGCTGTAGGAATTTTTCGGGTGATTGTAATACATATCGAAAAATGCAGGTACACAATTGTTGGTCAGGCCGACTGTTGAATTAAACAATACACAGATTCCAACTTTATTTTCAGGATCAAAACCAATTTCGGCACGATAACCTTTTACATATCCACCGTGATAAACTATTTTATGCCCGTCGTATTCAAAGATCCGCCATCCCATGCCGTAATACAGTTTATCCAGATGATTTTTCCAGTGTCTTCTGTACCGGGCTTTTATGGGGGTTCTTATGAATGGTTTGTAGATTGTTTGCAGGGTACTGTCCGAAATTACATTCGGTTTTTCTCCCACTAAAACTTTTAACCAGTCAGCCATATCCGATATACTGGCATTTACTCCTGCTGCAGGCAAAACGGAATAATACCGGTCGTTCAGTGGTGTGGATTTCCACTCCCCGCCATAGCGAACATGCGGGAATGCCACATTATCATTGTCTTTCATTGCCTCATACGACAGGGAAGCATCTTTCATCCCAGCCGGTTTGAAAATGCGTTGTTTGACTAACTTTTTGTATGACTTGCCGGTTGCGGCTTCGACAATACCAGCAATAGTACTGTAGATAACATTCTGGTAGCTGTAAACAGTTCCGGGAGGAGCAATCATATTTACCTGATCGAGTTGTCCGACAATATCTCCATAAGGAACATCATCATCCAGGAGGTTGGTGAACGTATGCATGGGAAGCCCGGTAGTATGACTTAAAACATGGCATATACGCATGTCCCTGCTGTTAAGCGTGTCTTTCAGGGGTAAATTTGGCAGGTATTTCAACACCCTGTCGTTCCAGTGAAGTATTGAATCCTGCACCAGTATGCCGGTTAATACAGAAGCAAAACCTTTTGATACTGAACCGAGCCTGAAAACAGTGTGAATATTTACGGAATCGTGTGTAAAAGCTTTTCTTACACCATATCCTTTTATGAGTACTATTCTATCTCCTTTTATAATGACTACAGCAGCACCCGGAGAATTTTCCTGTTGCAGGGTGGTATCAACAAATTCATTATACTGCTTCGCTACTTTCCCGATCCACGAAGTATCTTTTACAGGTTTTTGTTCCTGTTCATCATCCGGTATATTGGATGCTTTGCCTGTACTGTAATTTGTAGTAGTAAGTGCAAGAACAATCAAAAAAACTGTTGTTACAATAAAAACAGCATTTTTCCACATTTCGCTCAAATATTAATCATCAAATTTTACCCACGGCAAAGATTGAAAAACTTTCAGTCTTTCACAACATTGCAATTATAGTTTTGTATGCTTTATACGCTTAAAGAAGGTAACAGTTGTTACATATTGCGGTTATTATTAGAAGAATGTAATATTCTAAATATAAGCAATATAAATATGATTTAATTTTATCAAATTAATGTGAATTGTTAATTTATACAAATTCAGAATAGATGGAACATTTAAGAACCATTATAAATACGGTTTTTTTTTAAATGTTGCACAGTGGTATAATAATTATTAAGTAATTAATAATTAAATTTATAATCTGCATGTAATTAAGAAAAAAAACCATGAAAATGAAAAAGAATAATTCTTCAGACCGGCGCAGGTTTTTAAAATCATCCTTGCTGGGCCTTTCCGGAACTCTTGCTGCCGGAAAGCTATTTGCTTCTTATAATCCATCCGAAATTTCACCAGTTGAAGAAAATAAAACAATAAAGAGAAAACTGGGGAATACCGGGATTGAGTTACCTGTAGTAAGTATGGGTGTAATGCGTGCGGATAATCCGAATATTGTCAAAGCAGCGCTTAAGTCGGGAATTGTACACCTCGATACGGCGCATGTTTACCAGAATGGGAAAAATGAGATCATGCTGGGTGAACTTTTAAAGGGATATCCCAGGGATTCGTTTGTCATTTCCACCAAGATTAAACCCCGGAATGACGGAGCCGATACACAGAATGATCAGCTGACTTCATCATCAGTAAAAGAAGCCTTTCTCAATGATCTGGATATTAGTTTACAAAGATTACAGATGGATTATGTGGATATTGTATATGTTCACGGTGTCGGAAACCGGGAAGAAGCACTGTCTGAACCGGTTCTGGAAGCATTGAAGACTGCCAAAGCTCAGGGGAAAGTCAAACATGTGGGACTCAGTACTCACTCTCACGAACCGGAAGTGATACAGGCAGCAATAGATAGTGATCTTTATGAAGTTGTTCTTACCGCAATTAATTTCAAACAGGATCATTATCTGCAGATAAAGGAAAAAATTGCTGCTGCTGCCGCAAAAGGTATTGGCATAGTTGCTATGAAAACCATGGCCGGAGCATTCATCGATAAGGAAAGAAAACTTCCGATCAACTGTAAAGCAGCTTTGAAGTGGGTATTACAGGACCCGAATATACATACAGCCATTCCCGGCATTACTTCCTTTGATATGCTGGAAGATAATATTTCTGTTATGGAAAACCTGGAATTTACCGAACAGGAAATGGAGGATTTGGACGCTGCACGTCTTCAGGCCGGAATGTATTGTAACAATTGCCAAACCTGTCTTGGGCAGTGTAAAAAACATCTCCCGGTAAATGAAATTATGCGGGCCTATATGTATACATATGGCTACAATCACTTCGAAAAGGCACACACATTATTAACGGATCATAATATTGCAGAAAATCCTTGTGGTGATTGTAACGATTGCACGGTGAATTGTATCAAAGGTTTT
Source organism: uncultured Bacteroidales bacterium (assembly GCA_963748095.1). GTDB lineage: Bacteria > Bacteroidota > Bacteroidia > Bacteroidales > UBA10428 > CAVVIO01. Next base: position 135,743 of record CAVVIO010000008.1, on the reverse strand, counting down.
GATATTGCAGGCCGTATAGCCGATGTGACCCGGCTACGTTCAGTACCTCAGGATTTTATAGTTTAAAATATTTTAACCTAGATATGAAGAATATGATATTGAATCGGTTTAAATGGGGATTCCTGTTTATTTTAATTTTTAATGCAGCATCCGGCAAAATTCCGGCCGGTATGTTTCCTGAAATTAAAGGATGGCAGTTGACGGAAGAACCAAAGGTATATACTCCTGATAACCTGTGGGATCTGATCGACGGGGCGGCTGATGGTTTTCTGAGTTATGATTTTCAGGATTTACATATTGCAGAATATTCAGAGGATAAGGACCAAAAGGTTCGTGTGGAATTATACAGGCAAAGTTCACCTGTGAATGCTTTTGGAATATACGCTTCCGAACGAATGCCCGATTACAATTTTATCCAGCTCGGGGTTCAGGGTTATACAAGTCAGGATGTATTGAATTTTTTCACAGGCGATTTTTATGTGAAGATCATGGCTTCGGGGACAACAGGCATTTCTGAAGATAAACTGGTTTACATTGGAGAACAGATAAACAGTTATCTGGGAATCGAAAGCAAATGGCCGGAAGAACTATCTGTTTTTCCTGAAATTGGGAAATTAAAAAATGGCGAGAATTATATTGCCAAAAACTTCCTGGGTTATGAATTTCTTCAATCAGCTTTTACAGCTGAATATCAAGGGGAGAAGAAGAACTATAAACTGTTTATCATACATTCCCCGGATAGTGATCAGGCCCGGGAAACTCTTAAAAAATATTTTAAACAGGTGAAATTTAACTATTCAGATATCTCAGATAAAAATTATGCTGTGGAAGATCCCTATAATGATAAAATATATATAGGATTAGCAGGCAGCTACATACTGGGCGTAATGAATATGGACGATCAAAAAACAGCTTTTACTGATTTAGATCAGATGCGGGAACGTATTCGAAAATAAATCTATTTTGCAATTTCGATTAATAAATCGTCTTTCAAAACTGTATCGTTCTGTTTAATGAAAACTTTCTTGATTTTTCCACTGATCGGGGAACTGATTTCATTTTGCATTTTCATTGCCTCAAGGATGAGTAAAGGATCTCCTTCTTTTACCTCTGTGTTTTCTTCGATCAGTACTTCAAGTATTTTTCCGGGCATCGGAGCTTCCACCACTTCACTTTTGGTATTCGATTTTTGCTTGTCGAGATATTTCTTGCGTTTATATGAAATGGGAGTTTCTACGGTAAAATAATAGCTGACACCATTAATTAATATGATATATTTATTCTGGTTTTTTTCAATTATCTCGGCAAGATATTTTTTCTTTTTCCAGAGGATATATGTGAACCCGTTTTCATTTTCAAAAATTTTTATATCAGTTTTCTTGCCGTTGATCATCACTTCCTCGCTAAACGGATTTTTAATTTTATACCGTTTATTCTTGTTACTTAATGAAATATATTCTTTTTCATCAGGTTTCTTCCGGCGTGTTGAAATTTTCATAAAAATTATATTTAGAGCTTCTTAACTTTAAACTGGTTTTCTATCTATAAGTTGTTTTTCGCTTCTTCTAAAAACAAGGTTTATACAAATTTACAAGAGGATTCTAAATAGAACGCAATCGCTTGTTCAATAACCAGGGACTTATCTTTTTCCCTTGTTCAAAATCCACATAAGTGGTCCTGTCTGTTTCCAGGTCGGCGGCATAATCGAAAGTTGCCAGGTAAGCAGCAAGCATTTCATCATCTTCTCCCTCATAATACAGCTTATCCATCTCGGATTCGATAAATGAAGTGTTGAAATCACCCTTTTTAAATTTTTTATTGGTAAGAACAGCTTTACAGAAGGGGATGGTAGTTTTAATACCTTTGATCCAGAATTTATTTAAAGCATTCAGGGCAGTTGTAATAGCCTTTTCACGTGTGTCGCTATGTACAATAAGTTTGGCAATCATAGAATCGAAATAGGGTGTGATCACGGAAGCATCTGTCACTCCCGAGTCGATGCGGATGTGTTTGCTGCGGGGGTACATGATTTTTTCTATAACACCCAGATTGGGAGAAAAACCCGCTTGTACATCTTCGGCATTAATCCGGCATTCGATGGCCCATCCATTTAATTTCACATCTTCCTGAGTTATGGATAATTTTTCACCCTCGGCAATTTTAATCTGCATCTCGATCAGATCATATCCAGTCACCAGTTCGGTTACAGGATGTTCGACCTGAATACGGGTGTTCATTTCCATAAAATAGAATTTTTTATCATCGTCAAGCAGAAATTCTACGGTGCCGGCACTATAGTAATTTACTGCTTTTGCAATGTTAACGGCTGCTTCACCCATTTTTTTCCGGAGCTTTGCATCCAATGCTGATGAAGGAGATTCTTCAAGTAATTTCTGATGTTTGCGTTGTATCGAACATTCACGCTCACCCAGATGCACACAATTTCCATGTTTATCACCCATTATCTGGAATTCAATATGCCGGGGATTCCTGACATATTTTTCGATAAAGACAGATGCATCGTTAAAAGCTGTTTCAGCTTCAGAAGAAGCCATTTTAAACATCTTTTCCATCTGCGAGGCTTTTTCAACTATGCGCATACCTCGGCCGCCGCCACCTGAGGCGGCTTTAAGTATTACCGGAAACCCGATCGATTTGGCAATGTCTTCTGCCTCTTTCGGATTCTGAACATTTCCCTGGCTTCCTTTCAACAGGGGAATATTATGTTTCATGGCGATTTGCTTCGCAATGGTTTTATTACCCATTTTATAAATTACTGAAGCAGAGGGGCCAACAAAATTAATTCCTTCTTCTTCGCAACGTCTGGCGAAATAAGGACTTTCGGCAAGAAAGCCATATCCCGGATGAATCGCGTCGATCCCGTTCTTTTTGGCTGCATCAACGAGGCGCTCTACATCGAGAAATTCAGGAACTTCTTCAAGGGTTTCCGAAAAATCGATAACATCATCGACCATCTGGAGGTACAATGCATTCGGTTCTTTTGCAGTTTTAATTCCAAATGTTTTTATTCCCATCCGTCTGGCGGTGTTTATGATACGCACAGCTATTTCGCCACGGTTAGCTATTAGCAGGCTTTTTATTTTCATGGTACGTGAAATTATAGAGTATTAATAAATCTTGCCTAATTTGGCATTTTTCTGACAATCGAGCAAATATGATCAATTTAAACGAGCAAATATACAGTATAAAAATAACTTTAAAATTTACGTTAATAATTACAGAATTACAAGGGAATGTTTCCGTGTTTTCGTGACGGAACATTCAGATGTTTGTTTTCCAATGCTTCGAAAGCACTTATTAATTTTCTACGGGTGACTGAAGGATCAATTACCTCATCAATATATCCCTTTTCGTCGGCAATATATGGATTGGCTATTTCTTCACGGTATTTCAGGGCAAGCTCTTTTTTCAGTTTATCCGGATCTTCAGAATTAATTAACTGGTTTCTGTAAAGTATAGAAACTGCTCCTTCAGGTCCCATTACGGCAATCTCGGCAGTAGGCCAGGCAAAATTAAAGTCACCGCCCAGATTCTTACTGTTCATTACACAATAAGCACCCCCATATGATTTTCTGAGAATTACAGTTATCTTTGGAATAGTGGCATCGCTATAGGCATACAATAATTTTGCGCCATGCCGTATAATTCCGTTATGTTCCTGGTCGACACCAGGAAGAAAACCGGGAACATCTTCCAGTGTAAGCAACGGAATATTAAATGAATCGCAAAACCTGATAAAACGAGCTCCTTTAATCGATGAATTGATATCAAGTGTGCCAGCCAGTACTTTTGGCTGATTGGCAAGTATACCTATGGTTTTGCCCTTAAGCCGGGCAAAGGCAACTACAATATTTTGTGCAAAAAACTCGGCTACTTCAAAAAAGGTCCCCTTGTCAATTATCAGGTTGATAACATCTTTTATATCGTAAGGTTTATTCGGATCGTCGGGTACTATATCCCTGAGTTTCGGTTCTTCGTCATCGTTCCTGTCACAGCAATCGACAATAGGCGGATTTTCCAGGTTGTTGGAAGGGAAATAAGATAATAGTTTTTTTAAACCCAGGATGGTGTTTTCTTCATCCTCATAAACAAATTGAGCCACCCCGCTTTTTTTCATATGAACCATTGCCCCTCCCAGTTCGTCTGACGTAACATCCTCGTTGAGTACTTCTTTCACCACATTCGGACCGGTAACGAACATGTAACTGGTCTTGTTGGTCATAAAAACAAAGTCGGTCAGGGAAGGGGAATACACAGCTCCTCCGGCTGCAGGTCCCATTATTACAGAGATCTGGGGGATTACTCCGGATGACATCACATTACGGTGAAAAATAGCGGCATACCCGGCCAGACTGGCAACACCTTCCTGTATACGGGCTCCACCCGAATCGATAATCCCAATTATCGGAGCTCCCATTTTCATGGCCATCTCCTGGATTTTTACAATTTTTGCGGCATGTACAGTTCCCAATGACCCACCCATGACAGTAAAATCCTGCGAATAGGCAAATGCCAGCCTGCCGCTGATTCGTCCGTGTCCGATAATAACACCATCGCCATATTTGCTGTCTACCTTACCGAATTCCGAATCGATGGACGCAGAATAAGAATATGCATCAATTTCATCAAATGTTTCAGCATCAAATAATAATTCTATTCTCTCCCGGGCCGTGAGTTTCCCTTTCTTATATTGTTTTTCGGCAGATTCTTCACCATGCTGTTTATCATACAATTCCTTCCGTTCAAGAAATTTCTTATATATTCTTCCGCTTATATCCATGCAATAAATTTTACCGGTTTTTAAATTTTAAATTTTATATATAAGTATTAAATAATTTAGGTAGGCCTTAGGAATGGAGTATGTTGCGCTTTTCTTATTTAGTATTTTCCTATCCAACATTATAATCATTGGATGAATATATTTATTGATAATTCCACTTTCTCCCGGCTTTGTATACATTCCGTTCTGCACTCTTGTAGTTACATTATCGGTGTAAAAATAATAATAAAAGAATGATATTATCAAAAAGAAATTTATATTGTGTTTAGAAAAACAGGATAACATCTCATGTAACCTGTGATTGTCATAGGGATTCAATTATTTATTTATTAATAAAAATAAATTGTAAGGAATGAAAATTTGGTCAAAACGAAAAATTTTAACATTATGATTAATTGCGATGAGTGTAAAAACATAATTTAAGTTTTACCTTTAGACAAGTAAATAAAAATGTTTTTGGTTTTAAAAATGAAATATGTCGAAAAAGAAGAAAATAGGTGGATTAAATAAAGTTACCATGGCTAACAGTATCCTTGGTATCTTTAGTAAGAATCCGAATAAAACATATAATTATAAGCAAATTGCACGTCAATTACTGATTTCAGGTTCTTCTGAGAAACGGGTAGTCATTCAGGTATTAAATGAACTTACAGAAGCCGGAAACCTGGAAGAAATTTATATTGGAAAATTCAGATTACACTCGGGAGGAGCCCAGGCCCTCGGGAAAATAGAGTTGACAAATAATGGTTATGCTTTTGTAATTAATGAATCAACATCAGAAGAAATTTTTATTGGCCATAATAACCTGCACCATGCATTAAATGGGGATACTGTTAAAGTTCATTTATTTGCCGGCAGAAAAGGGCGTAGACCTGAAGGGGAAGTAATTGAAATAATTGAAAGGGCCAAAGAAACATTCGTTGGGATCGTTGAATTATCCGACCGGTATGCATTTTTTACAACAGAAAACCGGCAAATGCCTTACGATTTGTTTATACCCCTCGATAAATTAAATAGTGCTAAAAACGGGCAAAAAGTACTGGCAAAGATAACCGACTGGCCGGAACGCGCTAAGAATCCGTTCGGTGAAGTAATAGAAGTACTCGGATTCCCCGGAGATAATGAAACAGAAATGCATGCCATCCTTGCTGAATATGATCTGCCATATGTTTTTCCTGCCGAAGTAGTTGAAGAAGCTGAAAAAATACCGGATTCCATTAGCAATGAAGAGATTAAATCACGTCGGGATTTCAGAAAGATCACCACTTTTACCATTGACCCCGCGGACGCCAAAGATTTCGATGATGCTCTTTCTATCCGTAAATTACCCGATGGGAACTGGGAAGTAGGGATACATATCGCCGATGTTACGCATTATGTTCACTCTAAATCACTTCTAAATGAGGAAGCCTATACCAGGGGGACATCCGTTTATCTTGTCGACAGGGTTGTTCCGATGTTGCCTGAGCGATTATCCAATAATATTTGTTCATTGCGACCCAGCGAGGAAAAGCTTTGTTTTTCAGCTGTATTTGAATTGACCGACGCAGCTGAGTTGAAAAATGAATGGTTCGGGCGTACGGTGATTTTTTCCGATCGACGATTTACTTATCAGGAAGCTCAACAAATAATTGATACGGGGAAGGGAGATCTTCATGAAGAAATGCTGAAATTGAATGAACTGGCAAAGAAATTACGCGTTCAGCGGTTCAAGGGCGGGGCCATTGCCTTCGATCACGATGAAGTGAAATTTGATATAGATGAAAAGGGGAAGCCTGTCCGCGTTTATTTCAGTGAACATGGTGAATCGAACGATCTTGTCGAGGAATTTATGTTGTTGGCTAACAAACAGGTGGCTGCTTTTATTGGAAATGTGAAAAATAAAAAGGAACGAAAAACTTTTGTATACCGGATTCATGACCGGCCTAAACCTGATAAGTTGGAAGCATTTTCCAATTTTATAAAGCGATTCGGACATAAACTACAGACAAATAATGTACAGAACATTTCTAAATCGCTGAACCAGGTATTAGAAGATGTAAAGGGTAAAAAGGAACAACATCTGGTGGAAACTCTTGCTGTAAGATCAATGGCAAAGGCCATATATTCTACCGATAATATAGGTCATTACGGTCTTGCTTTTCCTTTTTATACGCATTTTACTTCACCTATAAGGAGGTATCCCGACATGATGGTTCACCGGATGCTGGCACATTACCTTGCAGGGGGAGAATCGAAGAACCGTAAAAAATATGAAATGCGCTGCCGGCATTCGTCCGATATGGAACAACGGGCTGTAGATGCCGAAAGGGCATCGATAAAATATAAACAGGTTGAATTCATGCAGGATAAGTTAGGCCAGGTATTCGACGGAATAATTTCGGGAGTTGCCGAATTTGGCATCTTTGTTGAAATTATTGAAAATAAATGTGAAGGGATGGTCCCGATTCGTGAATTGCAGGATGATTATTACGAGTACGACGAAGATAATTATTGCTTAACCGGAAAACGAACTTCTAAAAAGTACCAGTTGGGAGATCCTGTAAAAGTCGAAATCCTCCGAACCAATCTTGCTAAAAAACAACTGGATTTTGTTCTTGTGGAAAAATAAAAGTTATTTGCGATACTCTTTTTCCATAATATATAAATAATTAATTTATATACGCAATGCTATAAAATCAGCGACATGACCCGTCATTGACTATATTGAAAATTTTCCGGAAGCAGAGGTATGTTAATTTAAACGAATTCCAAATTAGAGACAAATAAGTCTTTATTATCAAATCGTATTGTTATTTAATTATAAATTTGCACCTCAATATATTTATAGATTTGCATCTAAGAATATATATCTATATGCATTTATAAGAACATTTTTAGGATGCTTTCGTAGAAAGCTGCAAAAAAAAGTCAACACAAAGCAATAGTTATTTGTTTTTATCATTTGAAGTGGAAATTGATTAAATATGAAAAGTGAAGCGTTGGTAGTTTTTTTCCTGGCAGGTACCGTTCTTGTTGGGATAGCAGTAATTTTAGCCTCCTTTATTTCACCCAAATCCTGGAACCCATCAAAATTTGAAGCATACGAATGTGGAATTCCCGCAAAGGGAAATTCGTGGATACAATTTAATGTAGGGTATTACCTGTTTGCAATTATTTACCTTGTGTTCGATGTAGAGATTGTATTTATATATCCATGGGGCACGGTAATGAAAGACATGGGAATGAATGCCTTTATTGAGATTTTCATTTTCTTTTTTGTGTTGGGACTGGGTTTATTATATGCCTGGAAAAAGAAAGCTTTAAAATGGCAGTAAAGATTAAATCGATGAATGAAGAGGATTTCAACGATAATGATTCGTTGGATATCTTAAAGAAATCAGGTGGGAATATTTTATTGAGCAGTGTGGATAATATCATCAACTGGGGAAGGTCCAATTCGGTTTGGCCGTTGACATTTGCAACCAGTTGCTGTGGTATTGAGATGATGGCGGCGGGTGCTCCGCGGCATGACTTTGCCCGTTTTGGCATCGAAGTTTACCGTGCTACACCCCGTCAGGCCGACGTAATTGTAGTAGCAGGCACCATTGTTCATAAAATGGCCCCTGTATTAAAACGACTTTACGATCAGATGGCCGATCCCAAATACGTAATCGCCATGGGCGCCTGCGCAATTTCGGGAGGTCCCTTTTATTATAACTCCTATTCTGTAGTTCGCGGTGTGGATCATATTATTCCGGTAGATGTTTATGTTCCCGGTTGCCCGCCGCGGCCCGAAGCCCTTCTTTATGGAGTCATGCAGCTCCAGCGAAAAATCAAAACCAATACTTTATCTAGAAAAACCAACGATCCCACAAAAGATTTTATTTAAAGGGATAATCCCGTTCTCAAAAAATGGAAAAAGAACTGCTCAAAGAAAAATTCCGGCAATTAAATCCGGATGTGTCGATTGCTGAGGGGAATCAATATATTGAGGTAACTGTTTCTCCGGAAAAACTGGTCAGTTTTGCCAGGCAGCTAAAAGAAGATATAGAAACCCGGTTCGATTATCTGATCAACCTTACCGGAGTGGACTGGATTGACAGGTTTACTGTGGTTTATCATCTTACCTCGACAGAATTCGGACATACCATTGTATTAAAGGTAAACATCACTGATCGTGATAATCCATTAGTAGATACTGTATGTGATATCTGGCGCACGGCCGAACATCACGAAAGGGAGGTTTTCGATCTGTTTGGTATAGGTTTTAATAATCATCCCGACATGCGACGATTGTTCCTGGATGAAGACTGGGTGGGATATCCGTTGCGAAAGGATTATTCGGATGATATTAATATGCTTGAATTATAATAATTCCTATAGGAAGAAACAAAATATGATAAGGAAAAAAACAGCGGGCACTGAATTAACGGATAAGATATGGCGGAGGTAGTTAAACACGTATTTATAAAAGAAAATGATGAATATGTGGTCAATGTCGGACCACAGCATCCTTCCACTCACGGAGTATTACGGTTTGAAGTCACTTTGCACGGAGAAACCGTTGCGAAAGTGATTCCGCACTGCGGATACATTCACCGGGGTATTGAAAAGATGTGCGAAAAAGATACGTACCAACAGATCATCCATCTGACTGATCGTATGGATTACCTTTCTGCACATATTAATAATGAAGCAGTTTGTCTTTGTGTGGAAAATGCGCTGGAGACCGAAATTCCCGAACGGGTAAAAGTGATTCGTACCATTCTTTCCGAACTTACCCGTATTGCCTCGCATCAGTTATGGTGGAGTGCCTTTGGAATGGACTTAGGGGGATTAACTTCATTTTTTTATGGAATGCGCGATCGTGAAAAGATACTGGATATTTTTGAGGAATCGTTTGGCTCCCGCCTTCTCCACAGCTATAATTGTCCGGGAGGCTTAATGAATGATATACATCCTGATTTTCAAAAACGCATAAAAGAGTTTATCCCCTATTTCAGGAAAAAACTTCCGGAATATGACGACCTGTTGACCAATAATGTCATTTTTCGTGAAAGGACAAAGGGCATAGGTCCGCTTACCCGGGAGGAAGCCATTGATTATGGTGTTACCGGTCCTTCTGGACGTGGGTCGGGTTTTGCATGCGACATACGTAAGATTGCTCCTTACAGTGCTTATGACAGGGTTGATTTCAAAGAAATATTATACACAGAAGGCGATACTTTTGCCCGCTATAAAGTGAGGATGGACGAGTTCCATGAATCACTTAATATACTGGAACAACTGGTGGACAATATTCCTGAAGGCCCCTATACAGCTAAAATGAAACCGATCATTAAACTTCCGGAAGGAGAATATTATCAACGTGTAGAGACGGCCCGGGGTGAACTGGGTGTATATATTATCAGCGATGGGAATAAAACTCCTTACCGGGTTAAATTCAGGTCGCCTAATTTCAGTAATCTATTTGTCATCAGTAAATTGGCAGAAGGGAATAAAATCGCCGACCTGATTGCTATCAGCGGTTCCCTCGATCTGGTCATCCCGGATATTGACCGGTAAACAGATCAATTAAAACTGCCTTGCGACTGATAAAATATATATAGTTGTAATAAAAAAAGAATCGATTATACTTATGTCATTCAGTATTTATGATTTATCGACGGTAACCACCAGCATCGACAAAGTGCTGAACCAAAATCTTTCCCCCTTTTGGGCAACAACCACTGAAATGCTCATAACCGGTGTGGTGATGCTTACATTTTATGCCATTCTGGGACTTTTCCTGGTGTATGCCGAAAGGAAAGTTTGCGCTGTGATGCAAAATCGGCTGGGTCCCGATCGTGTGGGGCCTAAAGGTTTGTTGCAAACGGTGGCGGATCTCATCAAGCTGATCACCAAGGAATTAATCACTACCACAAATGCGGATAAGCTACTTTTTAATATTGCCCCGTTTATAGTAGTGATTGCCACTTTTCTGGCAATAGGAGCAATTCCTTTTTCGAAGGGGCTTCAGGCAATCGATTTCAACATCGGCATATTTTATATAATTGCTGTTTCGTCGCTGGGTGTGATTGGTATTTTACTGGCAGGCTGGTCGAGTAACAGCAAATATTCCCTGATAGGGGCCATGCGAAGCGGGGCGCAGGTGATCAGTTATGAGCTGTCTGTGGGGCTTTCTTTGTTATCGGTTGTTATCTTTTCGGGAACCATGCAATTGTCGGAGATCATTCAGAGCCAGGCCGACGGATGGTGGATATTTAAAGGACATATACCCATATTCATTGCTTTTATTATTTTCATCGTAGCCAGTACTGCAGAAACTAACAGGGGACCATTCGATCTGGCTGAAGCTGAATCGGAACTAACCGCCGGATTTCATACGGAATATTCGGGGATTAAATTCGCATTTTTCTTTTTGGCTGAATACATAAACATGTTTATCGTGGCAGCAGTTGCAACCACCGTTTTTTTCGGTGGCTGGCTTCCCTTTCATATTTATGGTTTTACCGCATTCAATCATGTGATGGATTTTATACCTCCCCTGGTCTGGTTTTTTGGTAAAGTAGGGGTGTTAATATTCCTGATCATGTGGTTCAAGTGGACATTTCCGCGTTTACGTATCGACCAGTTGTTAACACTCGAATGGAAATATTTATTACCGATTAATATGTTAAATACCCTTGTAATTGCGTTTGTCGTCCTTATGGGATGGTATTTTTAACAACAGGGAACAAGTAATAAAATATGAGAAGAGTAAGTAATTATTTTAAAGAAATTTTTTTCGGGATTGGTTCTCTGTTGAAGGGAATGAAAGTCACAGGTCACTATTTCATACATCCCGGAGAGATCGTTACTCAACGTTACCCCGAAAACCGGGATGAGTTAAAAATGTTCGACCGCTTCAAGGGAGAAGTGGTGATGCCGCATGATGAAAATAACCAGCATCGTTGCACCGGGTGCGGGATATGTGAAATAAATTGTCCGAATGGTTCGATCGAGATCATTTCTAAAAAAGAAACCAATACTGATGGGAAAAGTGTACGGGTGATCGATAAACATATTTATCATTTGTCGATGTGTACTTTTTGCGGGTTATGTGTAAAAACATGTCCTTCGAATGCATTGGAATTTTCACAAGAGTTTGAACACGCCGTTTTTGACCGCCATAAACTCACCAAAGTTTTAAATAAACCAGGTTCCACCTTAAAAAAAGACGTTAAAGAATGAGTCCTCATCTGATCATGTTCTGCCTGTTTGCTGCAGTAATTCTGATATTTTCCGTATTATCTGTATTCACAAGAAGAATCCTGCGTGCAGCAGTATTTTTGTTATTCGTTCTGATCGCAACAGCCGGTCTTTATTTTATATTAAACTATCAGTTTCTGGCAGGGGTGCAGCTTACGGTATATGCCGGAGGTATTGTGGTTTTGATTATTTTCTCTATCCTGCTTACCAGTCATATAAGTTATAAATTTGAAAGGCCTCATTGGTCCATTTTACTGGCAGGAAGCTCACTGGTATTGGTGGGACTGATAACCGCAATATGGGCAATTATGCAACACCATTTTCAGGCAACTACTAATCCGGCTATTGTTACAAACATGAAAGTAATAGGAAACCAGCTGGTAGGTAAAGGGGAGAACGGCTATGCATTACCCTTCGAGGTAATCAGTATTCTTTTACTGGCTGCCATGATCGGGTCCATTATTATTGCAAAAAAAGAAAAGGAACAATCGTAAAAACTGAATATTGAATAAAAATGTACAAAGGAATTCCAATAAGCTATTTTTTGATCGTTAGTGCCCTTATGTTTTTTATCGGGATCTTCGGATTTATAGTACGCCGCAACCTGATAACCGTATTAATGGCAATTGAACTGATGCTGAATGCAGTTAACCTGAATTTTGTAACATTTAACCGTTATCTGTATCCGGATGAACTACAGGGGCAGTTTTTCAGTATTATTATTATTGCCATTGCAGCTGCCGAAGCTTCTGTAGCCATAGCACTGATCATTAATATTTACAGAAGATTTGCTTCTATTGAAGCAGACAATATGGTGGAGATGAAACATTAATGGATATAATGTAAAAATAAAAGCAAATCTGAAATTGAAGAACATTAAAGTATTTAAGAAATATCATGGATAATTCACTTTTTCAATATGTAATATTGGTGCCCGCCATACCTGTGTTTATGTTTTTACTGATTGGTTTGCTGGGGTTACGTTTTAAACCGGTAGTATCGGGAATAGTGGGGACACTGGCATTGGGTGTCATTACTGTATTATCGTATTATACAGCTTATCTTTATTTCTTTACACCTGCTGGAGCTTCACATCCCACACTCATTCCCTGGGAGATAAACTGGCTTGCCTTCACACAGAACCTGGTTATAAAAATGGGCATTTACCTCGACCCGATCTCGGTGATGATGCTGGTTGTTATTACCACAGTTTCCCTGATGGTTCATATTTATAGTCTTGGATATATGAAAGGGGAGAAGGGATTTGAACGGTTTTATTCTTTCCTTTCCCTGTTCACATTTTCTATGCTCGGGCTGGTATTGGCCACCAACATTTTCCAGATGTATATATTCTGGGAGCTGGTAGGAGTTTCCTCCTTCCTGCTGATCGGGTTTTATTATGAAAGGCCCTCAGCGGTAGCAGCTTCCAAAAAGGCATTTATCGTTACCCGTTTTGCCGACCTTGGATTTCTGATAGGGATTCTTATTTTTTCGTATTACGCCAAAACATTCGATTTTACAGTATTAACCGATCCAAACAGCAGTGTAATTGCCAGTATTCCGGGGGCAAGTTTCCTGGGTTTATCAGTAGTTTCCTGGGCAATGTTGCTGATATTCATGGGCGCAGCCGGTAAATCGGCCATGTTCCCGCTTCATATCTGGCTTCCCGATGCCATGGAAGGTCCGACACCTGTATCGGCACTTATACATGCTGCTACCATGGTAGTGGCAGGAGTTTACCTGATAGCCCGTATGTTTGTGGTATATCATTTTTATGCTCCGAATATCCTGGAGGTAATAGCCTGGATTGGTGGCTTTACTTCCCTGTTTGCGGCACTCATTGCCTGCACTCAGTTTGATATTAAGCGTGTGCTGGCCTATTCTACATTATCGCAGATCGGATATATGATTCTGGCACTTGGAGTATCGGGATATGGCGGCGAAAAAGGACTGGGATACATGGCATCCATGTTCCATTTGTTCACACACGCCATGTTCAAAGGACTGCTTTTCCTTGGGGCCGGATCGATCATTCATGCAGTACACAGCAACAGTATGAAAGACATGGGAAACCTGAGAAAACACATGCCGATTACCCATCTTACCTTTCTGGCTGCCTGTCTTGCAATTTCGGGGATTCCTCCTTTTTCAGGATTCTTCAGTAAGGATGAGATCCTTGTTGCGGCCCTGGCACATAATAAAATACTTTTTGGAATAGAATACATTGTAGCAGGAATAACTGCTTTTTATATGTTCCGGTTATATTTTAATGTATTCTGGGGCAAAAATCAGGAGTATCATCATACTCCCCATGAATCGCCACTGGTTATGACTATTCCATTGATTTTTATGGCTCTTGCTTCCGTATTTGATGGATTAATACCGTTTGGAAAATTTGTATCGGCAGACGGAATACCTCTAGTTACGGAAATTCACGTCAGTGCGGCCCTGGCATCTGTGGCTATCGGACTTAGTGGGATCATCATCGCATGGATATTATACCGCAGACAATCGCCTATGCCGGAACGCATTGTAACCGCGATGGGAGGGTTTTATAGTGTAATTTATCAAAAATTTTATATCGACGAGGTATACCTGTTTATAACGAAGAAAATCATTTTTAACGCTATCTCACGACCGATAGCCTGGTTCGACCGGCATGTGGTTGATGGGGCCATGAATGGCATTGCCTGGATAATCGGGAACACAGCTAAATCGATCAAGGGATTACAGAGCGGGCGTCTACAGCAATATGCCCTGGTTTTTGTGTCCGGGGCAATCGGACTGGTGCTGATTATTCTTTATTGGTTCCAACAGTAATAGTAGAAATTGTCAAACAATATAAATAAGAAGGTAAAAAAACTTCCTCTTAAAGAAAAATAGTATGAGCATATTGTATTTGTTGGTGTTGATCCCTGTTGCAACGATGGTCGGGATAGTTTTGAGTAAAAATCGTAATCAGACCAGGTGGACTGCAGCCATAGGAATGTTTTTGCAACTTGTGCTGGCTGTTTCGTTAATGGTACTGTATTTATCGGAACGCAAAACCGGAAACTCGGCAATAATGCTTTTTTTCACCGATCATGTCTGGTTTAAGAGCTTGAATATACACCTTATTACAGGAATTGACGGAATTTCGGTATCGATGATTTTGTTGACAGCTATTGTGGTGTTTGCCGGTGTTTTTGCCTCGTGGGAGATGGAATCACTGCGTAAAGAATTTTTTATATCGCTTATTCTTTTGGCAACGGGAGTGTTCGGTTTCTTCATCTCACTTGACCTGTTTACCATGTTTTTATTTTACGAGCTGGCAGTTATCCCGATGTATCTGTTAATAGGAATTTGGGGAACCGGACCCAAGGAATATTCTGCCATGAAACTCACCCTGATGCTTATGGGCGGATCGGCACTGCTACTGGTAGGATTACTGGGAATTTATTTCAATTCGAGCTCCTTCTGGCGGACCATTGACTTTCAGCATTCTCGATATTGCCAAAGTAGAGATACCAATCAAAGCCCAACGATTATTCTTTCCCTTTACTTTTGTCGGGTTTGGTATTCTGGGAGCTTTATTTCCTTTCCATACATGGTCTCCCGATGGCCATGCTTCTGCACCAACTGCTGTTTCGATGTTGCATGCCGGCGTATTAATGAAACTTGGAGGTTACGGGGCTTTCAGAGTGGCTATGTACCTGTTGCCGGAAGCTGCTCATCAGATGGGTTGGATATTTCTTATCCTCACTACCATTAGTGTGGTGTATGGAGCATTGGGGGCTGTTTGGCAAAAAGATCTCAAATATATCAACGCTTATTCTTCGGTTAGTCACTGCGGACTGGTACTGTTCGCCATACTAATGATGAATAAGACGTCGATGGACGGGGCTATCCTGCAAATGATTTCACACGGATTGATGACCGCTCTTTTCTTTGCCCTTATCGGGATGATCTACTCGCGTACTCATACCCGTATGATTAACGAAATGGGCGGATTGATGAAGGTAATTCCTTTTCTTTCGGTTGCTTATGTAATTGCAGGTCTGGCTTCTCTGGGTCTTCCCGGATTAAGCGGGTTTGTTGCAGAGATGACCGTATTCACAGGTTCGTTCCAGAATCCTGACCTTTTTCATCGGATTGCTACCATTGTTGCAGTTTCTTCCATAGTGATTACGGCAGTATATATTCTGAGAGTTGTCGGAAGATTGTTGCTGGGTCCGGTGACCAACGATCATTTTTCGGAATTACCCAAGGCCCAATGGTATGAAAGGTTAAGCACAGTTTCATTGATCCTGGTGATAGCAGCAATAGGAATTGCTCCTCTGTGGCTTTCAAATACTATACTGAACAGTTTACAACCTATTATCGAACGACTACTATAATAATATAACAATTCAAAGCGGGAATAATGACAATTAAAGATTTTTGGTTAATGCGATATGAGCTATTGCTCGCCTTTGTAATGCTGATCATTCTGGTCTCTGAGATATTGGCAGGTAAAAATACCCGGCATTTGCATCTTAGTATATATACCGGATTATTTGCATTGATAACGGTTATAGGATTTTTACCTCTTCCTTCGGGATCGCTTTTCGGTGAATCCTTTCAAACCAATCCCACTTATGCTTTATTAAAAGACATACTTAATATTGGGACGCTTGTTGTGCTGTTACAGGCACATACCTGGATGCGCTCGGATAAAAATAAAAATAAAACTGCCGAATTTTATCTGTTGATTTTTTCTACGCTGATGGGGATGTATTTTATGATATCTGCCGGTAATTTGCTGATGTTTTATCTGGGACTTGAACTGGCTTCTATACCATTGGCCATCCTGGCAGCTTATGAAAAGATGAAAAACCGCTCGGCTGAGGCAGGAGTGAAGTATATATTCATGTCGGCGCTTTCGTCAGGGATTTTATTATATGGTCTTTCAATGTTGTATGGCACTACAGGTACGATAATATTCAGCCAAATGGCGGGTAAGGTAGGGACAGACAACCTGGCAATCCTGGGCTTTATATTTTTTGTTACCGGTATGGGTTTTAAAATTTCACTCGTTCCTTTCCATCTATGGACAGCAGATGTATACGAGGGAGCCCCTGTGTCGGTAACGGCATATTTATCAGTAATTTCCAAAGGCGCTGCAGTATTTGTATTTACACTGTTGCTGTACAGAGTTTTCGGGAATCTTGTGGGTATATGGGAGAAGATCTTATATATCCTGGCGCTCTCTACCATGACAATTGGTAACCTGTTTGCCCTTCGTCAGCAAAATATCAAGCGGTTACTAGCCTTTTCCAGCATTGCCCAGGCCGGATTTATCCTGCTGGGAATAATGGGCGCTAACGGTAAAGGAATGGCATCGGTAGTTTATTTTATTATAATTTATATATTCACCAACCTGGGAGCTTTCGGCGTGGTAACAGCTATTTCAAATGCTTCGGGAAAAGAAAACATTAATGATTATAATGGATTGTACAAAACAAATCCCCGGCTGAGCCTGTTAATGATGCTGGCATTGTTCTCGCTGGCAGGAATCCCTCCAGTTGCCGGATTTTTCGGTAAATTTTTCCTGTTTATGTCAGCCGCTTCCAAAGGGTATTATATGTTAATTCTAATTGCAGTGCTCAATGCTACCATCTCGTTATTTTATTATCTGCGTGTGGTAAAAGCCATGTTCATCGATAAGAATGAAGATCCTATACCCGGTTTCAAAAGTTCTTTTTCTACCAGGATCAGTCTTATAATTTGCCTGACAGGTATTGTGGCAGTTGGATTCCTGAGTGTGATATATGAATTTATACTTTCCAACAGTATTGGAATTTAAACATAAAAACGTAAGATAATGTCGTTACACAAAGGCAAACATATAGTTGAAGAAATTGACGGTATCCGGTGCAGCATTGTAGAAAAGGGAATTAATGAAGCAAGAATGCAATTTCTGAAAGAACTGCTTGAATTAAACGGTTATGAAGTAAAAACACAGCAGGAGATTGCAGATGCTGAAACAGAAATGCCGGAAACTCTTTATACAATAGGAGTTACAGATTTAGTGTTTAACCCGGTAATTGATGTATACGAGCGGAGATTAAGGAGCCGTACCGGACACAAAGTTACTCCAGCTTACTGGCTTCAATTATCGGTGGAAGAGACAGAAAAGGAAGTGAATTACTGGAATACAGGTAAAAAGTAAGACCCTGTTAATCGGCGCTCTTTCCTCCTTTCCGGATTTGTACTCAGAAAAGCGTCAAAACGAAAGCTAAAAAAATTAAAACCCCAGGCATAAAACCCGGGGTTTTTTAAAAATAGGCAAGTTTAGGGTAATTTTTTATTTGGCTTTACCCTGATTCTTCACAGCTTCTTCAGCTGCTTTCAAGGCTTCTTCATCGGCAAGATAATAATGTTTAATGGGTTTTAGATTATCATCCAGCTCATATACAAGCGGAATACCTGTGGGAATATTTAATTTCAGGATTTCTTCTTCCGACATGTCATCCAGGTATTTAACAAGGGCCCTGAGGCTGTTTCCGTGGGCGGCAATAATTACATTTTTCCCTTCTTTTACAGTAGGAGCAATTCTTTCATGCCAGTAAGGTAAAAACCTTGCTATGGTATCTTTCAGGCTTTCTGTTAGCGGAAGATCTTTTTCAGCTACATCGTTATACACTCTTAAATTTCCAGGATAGCGTTCATCGGTTTTTTCGAGTGCAGGGGGTGGTGTATCGAAACTCCGTCTCCAGATAAGCACTTTATCTTCTCCGTATTTGGCAGCGGTATCGGCCTTGTTCAAACCCTGTAATGCACCGTAATGACGTTCGTTTAACCGCCACGATTTTTCCCAGGGGATCCAAAGTTGGTCCATTCCTTCGAGGCACAGCCAGAGTGTCCGCAGCGCTCTTTTTAACACAGATACAAAAGCAATATCGAACTCGAATCCGTTTTCTTTTAATATTTTTCCTGCCGAACGGGCTTCCGTAACACCTTTTTCTGTCAGATCAACATCGGTCCAGCCTGTAAAAAGATTCAGTTTGTTCCATTCACTTTCTCCGTGCCTTAATAAAACAAGTTTATACATAATTATTATCTATTTTATGATTAATATTTAAAGTTCAGAAAGTTAAAACACCTTATTATTATTCTTTAACTCCTGCAAATTCATAACCGATTCCTTCTACAGCCGATTTAATTTCATCCATACTGATATTATCCCCTCTTAATGTCACTTCCTTCCGGTCAACGTCGGCCATTACCGATTCAATACCTGAGAGTTTCTTAATACTGTTCTCCACGTTCATTTTGCAATGATTACAAGTCATCCCTTTTACAATTACTTTTATTTCATTCATGTTAACCGAGTATTTTAAATTTTCGCCCAAAGTTACTGAATTTTCTGATTTTTTCCGTCGCAGATATTTCTGAAGATAGCTATTAATGATTAGTGCCACGAGGGTTATTCCCGAAGCAACTTTCAGCCATTCAGGAAGCAATCCGTGTGCATGACCTGAATAGGCAGCTACTATTCCACGCGTGAATAAACCCTGCGGCAGGAGGTAGTCAATGATTAAACCAAAAGTAAGCGCTCCCAAAATAATAGTAGCCAGGTAAGTAATAAGGGTTTTCCTTCCCATTACTTTACCGATAACTGTCATGGTGGCGGCATTTGTTGCCGGGCCAGCCATCAGAAATACCAGGGCAGCCCCCGGTGAAAGGCCCTTTAATATCAAAACGGCAGCGATAGGAACCGAGCTGGTGGCGCATACATAAACGGGTATCGAAGCAACGAGGATGATCAACATTCCCAGGAAATTACTTTTAAGATAAGATGCAAAAAAATCATCCGGCACAAAAACTGCTATAAGGGCAGCAATCAATAAACCGATGATCAGCCACTTGGCTATATCCTGCAAAAACTCAACAAAAGCATAATTGAACATCCTGACAAATGCATTTCCCCTCCCATTATTATTAGTAACATTACTTTTACTCACAGGTGCATCAACGGTATTTTTTTTGTCAGTAAGATTGGTTATAAATCCTCCGAAAAATCCGGTGACCAGGGCCACTATAGGGCGAATAATTGCAAAGGGCAACCCCAGTAAGGAGTAGGTAACCATAATCGAATCAACTCCTGTTTGTGGGGTTGAGATCAGAAATGACACCGACGAACCTTTGGAAGCGCCATTTTTATAAAAAGATATTCCTGTAGGAATTACACCACATGAACATAATGGAAGCGGTATACCGAATAGTGCGGCATTAATAACCGACCGTGTATTTTTACCGCCCATCCAGGCATTTATTTTTTGCTGAGGTAAAAAAATATGCAATATTCCTGCAATTAAAAATCCCAACATCAGCCATGGAGCCATATCTGTCAGCAGATTGAAAAGCTCCTTTCCGTACATTTTAAGATATTCTGCAATCATTTACATGGAGTTTGAACTTTAATATTATCCGAACAACAATTATATTCCAGCTGGATTGTCACATGCGAAACATGAAAATTGTTCTGGAGTATTTTTTCTACCCTGGTTCTGAGTTCTTCTGTATCGCTCAGTTTCATATCTTCTTTCAGATCCATATGGCATTCGAAATGTACCTGCTGATCATTCAGGTTCCAGATATGGATGTGGTGAATATTGTCAATTTCATGAATATCTTCCAGCGCTGTTTTTATTTCATCCATGTCGATATCTTTTGGGGCTCCCTGCATCAGGATATCGACCGATTCTTTTAGTATTTCAAACGTTTCTTTCAGGATATAGATACCAATCAGAAAGGTGATCACCGGATCGAGCCACGTAACTTTTAGATAAATAATAATTAGTGAACCAACTATTACAGCTACTGATGAAATGGTATCACCCAGTAAATGCAGATATGCTGCTCTTATGTTAATATTCTTTGCTTTATCCTTTCTCAGTAATACCACTGCAACCAGATTGGCAATCAGGCCTATCGAAGCTACAATGAACATGATCCAACCTTTTATAGGTTCCGGATGTTCGATACGCTTGAATGCTTCAATAAAAATAAAAATGGTGATAACTACAAGCGTTACTGCATTGAACAATGCCGCCAGGATCTCTACCCTTTTAAATCCGAAAGTTTTTTTTGGTGTGGAACTTTTTTGGCTCACCCTGTTTGCTACAAAAGCGATCAACACAGCAAAAGTATCACCCATGTTGTGGAGTGCATCCGAAAGAAGGGCCAGACTGTTTGAAACCAGCCCTCCGATAATTTCTGCAATGGTAATAACCAGGTTAAGTATAGTGGTAATCAGAAGGTTGTTTCCGCCTGATTCTTTTCTTATATGTCCGTGTGTATGATGATGTGCCATACTAATTCATTTATTGGATTACCGCATTAAAGCTACCGAGCCCATCGGGTCCCAGGGAGGTAATACTATGGGTTCTTCTTCCAATTGTTTTAACAACTGTTCCGGCAAATATTTCCGGTGAATAATTACCTGGAAATTATATTCTTCAAACCATTTATCACTCATCACAAAAAATCCTTTTTGTCCCTTGTTCATCTCCCCAGCTGTTTTCAACTTTCCACCGGGTTGGTTTTTCATTCACAAGATTTACACCTGTAAACACCATAGCATGTGTAAGCAAACTTTCTCCGTATAATAACCTCTCCGTTTTTGTGAAGTGAAAGGGAGTTTCGAGTGCTTCATCATACAAAAATAAACGGGAATCCATTATTCCGGAATCTTTGTCCATAAATTTCATTACATCGCAACCAAACCATACCGGTTCATTGTTTTGTAATTGTTTTAAGGTAAATTCTTTTAAAGATTCTATATCAATATTAAGGTATAATACTTTTTTTCCGTCAATTACATTACCGAGGTAGTCAACGGTATAAGTCCGGTTAAAAGGTTTATCCGGAGTAGGTGCATTTATCAGGCTGATATAATCATCAGGATTAACGCCAGTGTATTTATTGAAAAATTCAACGGGTGTCAGCTCTTTCTCCAGGTGGTATGCTTTCTCATCATCTTTGTATTCAAAGTCGAATTTTTCGGGAGGATCACCAAGAAAAAATACCAACAGCCTGTAAAACTCCGATAATTGCTGTTGTTTTATTTCTCTCAGCTGATCAGTTGTTTTTCCTTCTTTCGAACTGGTTTCTCAAATCAGCAGCATATTCACGCAATTTACTTGTCAGTATTTCATTCATCACATGTGAATTACTGCTGTGAAAAGTCTCCGGCATCAGATATTTTGGAACAACGCCATATTTTTTGATCAGATTGGCAAACATATCCCACTGACCTCCGTCCTGAACTGGATTATTCAGTAACCACATTAATAACCGGCTGTAAATATCTTCATTGAGTGTTTGCAGAATGCTTTCCAGGAAGAAATTTGCTTTTTCGAGTTTATCGTAAAACGTGAGATAGTTTTGCGACAATTCAAAGTCTTTCATCTTGTAATTTTCTGCTATTTTATGGCGGAACAAATTCAATCCGGCAAACATCCAGCACCTACCTGATCTTTTTTGTGCTGTAATCTTCCCTGTTTCTATTTCGCTTGAAAATGTATATTGCATGCCTGAAATGACTTTGTTGTTGAAAGCAATTGCAGGTAAACCGTTTTTTATTATGGCGTTTTTTATCACTTCACGGTGTGATGAATTACCGAAGTCATTCCTGAAAGCTTTTAATTTACTTATGGAAATATCTTTATGCGCTGTCATTAATATCAATCCTTTTTATTAAATATGAGATACTTCTTAAACTTCATATTGTAAATCAATGTTCAGAAACAGGGAAGAAATCATTTTTTACCTGTTTTACCACGATCAAATAATTTATAATTGGACAAGGATAACAGATTTATCTTTAGTGGATTCAGTTTCTGATTTTACGGGAATTCCTTACGGAGTTGCATAACCCACTTTTTCACCCGTTCATTGGTTTTTTCATACTGAACATCTTCATCAATAGCTAAACCTACAAAATAGTTGTTTATAATTGCTTTCGATTTGGTAAAATCGTATCCATCCAATGGCCAATGGCCGACAAATTTACAATTTTTATCCTTTAACTGGTGATATAAAATCCCCATTCCATCTACAAAATTATCCGGAAAATTTGCCTGATCACCGAGACCATATAAAGCAATGGTTTTATTTCTGAAATCTATCTCATCCATATGGATTAAAAAGTCATCCCAATCTTCCTGAAGACTTCCATTATCCCAGGTTGATACTCCGAGGATCAGATTATTGTATTCATTCATCTGATGAGGATTTGTTCTCATGACATCATGCAGGTCAACCGGGGTATTTATAAACTCAGACTTAATTATTTTGGCGATCACTTCACAACTTCCGGTGGAAGAGCCATAAAAAATGCCGATCTTTTTCATAACAATTTGAATTGTTCTTATTTTGATCGAATATAAATAACAAATTTATATAAAAGTAGCTAAATACCTTATTTTAGTTTTATTAATAAAGGCATTGTCAAAATTATAGGATTTAACGGATCAGGTAGTAATCTTTTTTTTACGACTGATTACTATTAAAATAATGATGCCCGCAAGAACAAAGGGAATACTCAGAAGTTGTCCCATATCCAGCGGCATATGCGATTCAAAGCTTTCCTGGTTTTCTTTTACATATTCTATAAAGAATCGTGCTGTAAACACAAGAATCAGGAATAAAGCGAATAGAAATCCCTGGCTAAGCTTGACATTGTATTTTCTGTATAAATACAATAGCAGGAAAAAAACCAGCAGATAGGCAAGACCTTCGTAAATTTGTGTGGGGTGTTTAGGTACTATTTGTGATACGGGAACTCCGTATAATGCTTCACGCATGAATTTAAAACCCCAGGGGAGTTTGGTTGGTATTCCGTATACTTCCGAATTCATCAGGTTTCCCATGCGAATAAAAAAACCAGCAAGTGCCGTAACGATCACCAGACGGTCAAGGATCCAGAGAAAAGGTTTTTTATATTTTCTGGAGAAGAGACTACAATGCCAGGACAATACCGATAGCACCGCCGTGACTGGCCAGCCCCTGGTAACCTGTAAACTTAAAATCTTTCCCGATTGTACCTTCCCAGGGAAGTATGATGCGCCACGGGTGCTTCAGAAAATATTCCGGTTCGTAAAACAGGCAATGTCCGAGGCGGGCCCCAATAATCGTACCTAGAACGACATATATGGTTAGTTTATCGAGTAATTCAATGGGTACACCTTCTTTTTTAAAGATTTTGCTTAAAATGATATATCCTAAAATAAATCCGGTAGCAAAAAGTATACTGTACCATCTTATCTCAAAACTTCCTAACGTTACTATCTGTGGCTTGACATTCCAGGTTATGAAATTTAATAGCATGATATTTCAGATTAAATGAGACACAAAACTAGTAAACCTTTGGCATAAAATCTGCTTTTATTTTCATATAATTATATTTTTAGGGTTGTCTTAAAATATTTTTAAAGTTTGTAAGTTTGCATACAAATAACGAATACCCCAAAATCTGTTGAGACGATACTTTACATATAGTTTGTTTATACTAACCGGTGCTTTGTTTTTTCAATGTGCAAAAATAGGAGCTCCAAGTGGTGGCCCGAAAGATGTAACACCACCTAAGGTGCTGGAAAGTGATCCTGTAAATTATGCCACCCACTTTAAAAAAGAAAGGATTTCTATTACTTTCGATGAATTCATACAACTGAAAGATATTGACAAATCGTTGATAATTTCACCTCCCATGAAAGAAAAACCCTATGCAAGAATGAAAGGGAAAACCCTGCTTGTGGATCTTAACAATGAATTAAAAGACAGCACCACCTATACTCTTTATTTTGGAAATTCAATTGCTGATCTCAACGAGGGGAATGTACTTTCAAATTATGAATTTGTTTTTTCCACAGGGAATCACATAGATTCCATGTCGGTAACCGGAAAGCTGGTGGATGCTTTCGACTTGAAACCTCCAAAGGATCCGGTTTATGTTATGCTGTACGAAAATTTAAACGACTCCGCACCATTATTAGACATGCCTTCCTATATTGGTAAAACGGATAACGAGGGAAATTTTGCAATAAACAATGTAAAAACCGACACATTCAGGATCTTCGCCCTCGCAGATGGAAATTCCGACTTAAAATATGATATGCCAACGGAAGCTGTTGCGTTTATAGATTCATCTTTTTATTTGTATCCGGGTAATTTTAGTAAAGAAGACATGGAAGCTGCCGATTCGTTGTTGAAGGTCCAGAATCGAATTGCTGATTCGATTGCCCTGGAAAAAAAGAACCCGGAGGATACCACTGTCAATACTGGAATAGATACTACAGGTGAACGACAACGATTGAATTATGCACTATACGTCAAGCTTTTTATGTTTACAAAGGATGTTGAAAAGCAATATCTGGTATCTGATGAACGGACTGACAGTAACCGACTGTCTGTTATTTTTAACTTGCCTCTTTATGATAGTCTGGTTATAAAAACAATTAATTTTTCACCATCAACAGAATGGTTTATAAAAGAGAGAAACGTGGAGAATGACTCATTGACTTTCTGGATTACTGATACTACCATCAGCAAAATGGACACACTAAGGCTTGGTTTACAGTTTACCGTGAAGGATTCATTGCAAAATCTTCAGCCGGTAACTGATACTATAAGTTTTATCAAGAAGAGAACTACGCCTTTCGTATTATCAAAAAGGGTTAGAAAAGGCAAAGAAGCATCTTCTAAGGAAAAAGAGAAGAAATCTCTGGATATTCAATTAAATACGAAACAGGAAATTTTCGACCTTAACAAACAGATTACCCTGGTGCCTGTCACACCTGTATTTGAAACAGATTCTTCACTTATTCATTTATATTTATGGAAAGATTCTGTTAAGCATCCTGTTGATATCAGATTGGTAAAAGACAGTATTTTGTTACGGAGATTTTATCTCGAAAATAAATGGGAGGAAGATACCCGTTATGAATTACTGGTCGAGCCCGGCGCCTTCAGGGATATTTACGGCTTGGCGAATGATACGATATTGAGTGATTTTAAAACACAGCGCTTAGATGCTTATGGAAGCATTGCTTTTCATCTTTCCAATGTTTCCACACAATTGATAGTTCAATTACTCAATGAAAAAGGAGATAAACTTATTCGTCAACAGATTATCTCTAAAGACGGCCAACTGACATTCGGTTATTTGAAGCCCGGAAAATATTCGGTGAAAGTGATATTCGACACCAATAAAAACGGAAAATGGGACACCGGGGACTATCTAAAAAAGATACAGCCTGAAAAAATCCTGTTTCATACCGGCACAACAGAAGTTCGTGAAAACTGGGATGTAGATGTTAACTGGAAACTGCCTGATGAATCAGAAAAATAATGGGGGAATCGGGAACTACGGTATTGCTTTTATAATGAAAACTCTCCAATAATTAATATAATCAGTATTTGGCAACAGCCAGCGAAGCCACACTTACTTTAGCATCTTTGATCCTGGTGATAGCATTAGCACAGGCTTCCAGAGTTGATCCGGTAGTTATTACATCATCTACCAGCAACACATGCTTATTTTCCAATAATTCTTCCTTTTTACATCGAAAGATCCCGTCGACATTCTCCCAGCGTTCGTATCGTGATTTTTTTGTTTGGGTGGGATTATAAACTTCCCGGTAAAGAATATCAGTGATTACTGGCTTTTCCAGACTTTCCGCCATTCCTCTTGCAATGAATTCGCTTTGATTGTATCCGCGCTTTTTAAGTTTTTTAAAATGAAGAGGTACCGGGATAATGAGGTCGGTTTTATTAAATCCTGTTTCTTTAAGATGCAGTCCGAAAATTCTTCCCAGGTCAAGGCCTATATGCTTTTGTCCTTTGTATTTCAGCTGATGGATTGGTTTCTGAAATTTACTTCCTTTGAAGTAATAATAAAAAGATGTAGCCTTTTCGATTTTTGCTCTGCCCCAGAACAACCGGGCAACTTCGTTTTCCGGATCGTCATGAAAATTGGTTGTGGGTAACTGGTACAAACACCTGGTACATAAGGAAAGTTCTGTATCTGCCAGATTAATACCGCATGCTGCACACACCCGGGGAAACAGCAATGAGATAAAATCATAAAAATATTTTCTTGATTTAGCCTTCGCCAAAGTAATTAATTTAGGATTCGATCAGCTTAATTTCATAGGTTAGTTTCATTGCTTTCCTGTAAGATGCACTTACACCACAATAAGTATCCTGTGATAATTTTACTGCTTTTTCAAGCTTGTCAAATGGTAAATCTTTACCTGTAAATTCATAAATAATGTGCATGCTGGTAAAATGTTTCGGATGTTCTTCTGTTATTTCTCCTTCTACAATCACATTAAAATCGTCCACATCGATCCGCATTTTTTTCATTAACGAAGCTACATCCATTCCGGTACAACCTGCCAATGAAGCCATCATAAGAGGTTTTGGCCGAGGGCCCTGATTGGTACCGCCCACTTCAGCTTTTGCATCCATCACAATTTTATGATCGTCAATGGCAGCTTCGAAGGCTAATCCGTTTAACCATTTAACATTTATTGTTTCTTTCATATGTAAATTGATTTTTATATATTTATTTTACAAAATTAGACATTCTAAATTTGGTATAATAATAACTTTGGTGAATATTTGAAAATCAGGGATACTAATTTTTAATAAATTAAATAGATGGAACAATATTATGCTTCACAGATTTACAGCGATTGTTTTAAGGATACAAATTCGGTTTTCAGGCATTTGTCCGAAGAGGAATTTGTGATGATTCCTATGGAACACGGGCCCAATTCTTACAAGCGGGGTGAAATCATTTATAGTGAAGGAAATCGGATTAACGGTTTTTATTATGTTCAGAAAGGAATTATAAAAATTTATAAAACCGGGTTTGACGGTAAGGAGCAGATCATCCGGTTTGCCAAAAAGGGTGATATCATGGGATTTCGTTCTACTCTTAGTAATGAGCTGGCATGTACTACCACCAGGGCTATCGAGGATTCTAACATTTGTTTTATTCCCGGTGATGTTGTGAAACATTTTGTGAAAACCAACGGAAAGTTTGCTATGGAATTATTACAGATTGCCTGTAAAGAACTGGGAGAAGCGAATGATTATATTACCGACATCGCCCAAAAAACAGTTCGTGAACGTTTAGCAGAAGTTTTAATCCATCTTAAGCTTGAATTTAACCTCGACAATGAGAATTTTCTTCAGATATCATTAACCCGTGAAGAATTGGCTAACCTGGTTGGCACAGCCACCGAATCGGTAATCAGACTCTTATCAGAATTCAAGCAGGATAAGCTGATTGAATTGCATGGCCGGAAAATAAAAATACTTAATGAGAAATCACTGATTAAAATCGGGAACCTTCAGTAAGAGATCAGATTTTAACGGTTGTCTTTTTGAAGCATGTGAATAAAAATTATAACCCGTAGAGTTGAAAAACTTTACGGGTTTTGTTCTGTTATATATTAATTATTATTGAAAACAGGGGGACGTTAAATGAAGGATACTTATAATAACCTGACAGGTAACCAAAAGCATCTGCTGGCTCAAATGTCAGTTATAGTCCAGTTCAGTTGTCTGGGGTTGCTTTTAATTACTGGTCCATGGGTAGCAAGTACGTTGCCCTTATTTATTTTTGAATCAATTGGAATATTATTGGGAATATATGCTATTTTCTCCATGCGCTGGTTTAATCTGAAAATATCTCCTGAAGTAAAAGAAGATGCTGTATTTACTACCCGCGGACCATATCATTATATACGCCACCCGATGTATGCTGCTCTTTTAGTGACCTTTGTGCCGCTTATTATCAATTATCCCAGTTTAACCAGGATTATCACAGGAAGCATATTATTGATAGATTTACTTATTAAGTTACATTTTGAAGAAAGACTATTAGCCGACCATTTCAATGAATATAAGGAATATCGTAAAAAAACCAAGAAGCTTTTACCCCTTATCTATTAATGGAATATATTTAGCCGGTCCGGTTAAAAATTGGTTATATTTGTCAGCTCAAACAAGCATTATTTTTCATCATGAGCATCGAAACTGATGAAATAAAAAAGGCTTCCTGGGTAGGAATTGGTGGCAATGCTTTTTTAGCTGTCCTTAAAATCGTAATTGGTCTGTTAGCCGGCAGCCTGGCAGTGGTGGCAGATGGTATCGATTCGTCTAGCGATATTATTACATCGGTCATCACTTTAATAACCGCACGAATTATGGCCAGGCCTCCTAATATTCATTTCCCGTATGGGTATGCAAAAGCAGATACTATCGCTACCAAGGGTTTATCATTCATTATCTTTTTTGCAGGGGCCCAGTTAATGATCATATCGACACGAAAATTAATTGCCGGCGGACCTTCGGAGATACCTTCCCTGATTGCTATTTTTGTTACTATGTTTTCCATTATTGCCAAATTATTGCTGGCACGGTACCAGTTTAAAATCGGTAAGAAAGTACAAAGTGCCATGCTTATTGCTAACGGTAAAAACATGCAAAATGACGTGATTATTTCATCAGCGGTACTGATAGGCCTGTTCTTTACCCAGATATTGCATATGCCGGTTATAGATACCATTGCTGCCCTGGTAGTTAGTGTATGGATATTAAAGGTTGCATTTGAAATTTTTATGCAAACCAATACCGACCTGATGGATGGGATAAAAGATTCATCGATTTATAATAAAATTTTTGATGTGATCGATACGGTTCCAGGAGTTAAAAATCCTCATAGGGTAAGAGTACGAAAAATCGGTAACAAGCTTATGGTAGCTATCGATATTGAGATTGACGGGAATCTCACCCTGTATGAGGCACATCATTTATCGCATGATGTGGAGAAAAGTCTTAAGTCAAAGATTGATAATGTATTCGATGTGGCCATTCATATAGAGCCAATTGGTGATAATACGCAGGAAAAGGATGTTGGACTTTCCAGGGATACATTATAAAAAGTTTTTAATTCATTTCCTTATGAATTGTTTTCAATCGGTAGAAACATGTTAATTACTCCGGTATCTTTTAATTAGTATATTATAAACAGCAATAAAAAAATACTTAAAATCCGTTCGAAAAGGATGCTTTTCATAAGCTTCCAGGTACTTCATTTCCGAATCCATAATTTCCTGCAATGTAGTGGGGTGGTCGACATAAAAAGGAGGTATCAGACCTGGTTTGAATTTGATTCTTTTTTGTTGCAATTCTTTGGAATACAGGTTGTAGTAGTGTCTGCTCAGCGGTCTTACTCCAACCAGTTTCATTTCCCCTTTAAACCAGTTAATCAGCATAGGTAGTTCATCCAGCCATAATTTACGCATTATCCTTCCAATATTCGATATCCGGAAATCATTTTTAAATTTACCACCTTTCTGTAGTCCCGTTTTTTTAAAGGTATATTCCTGCAAATACTCTGCGTAAGGGTGCATCGTTCGCATTTTATATACTTTGATAATTTTTCCTTTTTTCCCAATCCTTTCCAGGGCAATGAATGGGCCGTAAGTTGGCTTTTTGGGAAACAAAGGCTTTTTAGTTTTTATAGAGATAAAGAATAAATGATTATCGATTAATTGTTCGTCTAATACTTCAAATCCACAGGAATATAGCCTGCCAAATGTCTCTGCTTTTGTTAGTACCCTGTTTTGACCACGGGTCAGAAAGAAATAGATGCCTTTAGTAAGTACAAACTTTGGGAAAACACGCTTTATCATAAAATCCAGGGAGTAGAATAAATAATTTAGTCCGGGAGGATATTTTCGGAGAATTCTTTGTTTGCGCAGATTTTTAGTTTCAACAAAATCGATAAAAATGCCACCAATCGGAAGTTTGGTATTGACAGCTTCGAAAAATTTATTAATCCGGCGAATATCATTAATTCGTTTTAGATTAATTATGGTTTCGAAATTTTGTTTTAATAATGTTTCGATATTAAACCTGGAGGTAGTGCTTACTATTAGTGTATCCGGAGAATCCATAGCAGAGTAGTGGAAAATAAATTCATAAGCATTTGTGCTTATTTCACTAAGTATTGCCTTTTCCCTTGCCTTTAGTTCTTCATCATTAAGCCTGTTTCGTCTTTCCTTAATAACGAGCCTCTCCAATACTTCAACCGAAGGTTTCCTTTGTTGAAAAGGTATTGTAACAGGCTCTTCCCTGCGGATCCTGGCATGAGCTACCCAAAAATAAATGTAACTGTATATCAGTTCAAAGGTTGTGGCAATTCCAACAGTTCCTAGAACCATAAAGCGCGAAAAATACCAGGTTCGCATAGTGTACATAATGCTTGTAACCAGCGCAAAAGCAAATACATTGGATAAAATTATGGAATTAAAAATTTTCCGCATTTTATTATGAATAAAAAAACGGTATTTTTTAAAAGTTACTGAGGCAACTACCCAAATAATAATAAAAATGGTCATTGATTTCTGATATACCGGCAAATAACTTGCTAAACGTCCAGATTTGAGCCAATCGCAGAATAAATACACAACGAATACAAGAAGAATATCCCAAAAAATATATTTCCAACGCTTCTTATTCATATTACTAATTAACTAGAATGTCTCATTTAAAGTTAAAAAGGAAAAGTAAGATAAAAAACTTAAGCTATTGAATAATTTGAATAGTACTTACTGGTTAAAAGTAAATGCAAATCTAATTCTTTTACCATCAGAATAATATATAATTGCCCCATATAGTGAATTTTTTATTTTCGAAAGTTGAAAAACCACAAACCAGTTGTCTTTTCTTGGGAATATAGAAAAAAGTCTAAGCCAATGCGATAAAAAACTTTCATATTATTTTGAAAAATAATAAGAAAATATATCTTACTTCGTTTGTATGATTATCTTTATAAGTTATTTTTTTATGTAAAACGGGCTCTCAGGATAATGGAGCAGCAAAAATAGTTCAATAATAATCTCTAAAAAAATGAAAGTTAAATTGTTAATTATTTCAAGTATTACAGCCTTTACATTTATGACAGCTTGTAATCAGAAAAAAGAAAAGATCAAAGCAATTGATCCTGCCGATATGGATTTATCCGTAAAACCAGGCGATGATTTTGATAATTACGCGAATGGCGGCTGGAAAGCTAAAAATCCGATACCGGATGAAAAAAGCCGTTATGGTTCGTTTGACCAGGTTTCCGATCTGGCTGAAAAACAAGTCAAATCTCTTGTAGGAGATTTAGCAGCAACTCCGCATGAAAAAGGAACCATAGAGCAAAAAATTGCCGATTTCTATAAAACAGGGATGGATACGGTAAAAATAGAAAAACAGGGATTAGCACCTATCAAACCGTATCTTGATGAGATCGATCAGTTGGCAACTATTCAGGATGTTCAGAAAATGATTGCTAAAATGCATGCTGAAAACATTTATCCATTATTCGATTTTTCTTCGGGTGCCGATGAAAAAAACAGCGGGATGGTAATCACTTACCTTTCACAAGGCGGACTGGGGATGCCCGACAGGGATTATTATACCAATACCGATCCGCGATCTAAAGAATTACAGGCACAGTATGTAAAATATATGACTAATATGTTTGGGTTGATGGGAGAGGATACTACTACGGCTCAAACCGATGCGCAGACTGTAATGAAAATGGAAACTCAACTGGCAAAGGCATCAATGACCCGTTTGGAACGGCGTGATCCTTACAAAACTTATCATAAAATGGATGTGAAAGGTGTTGCTGCCCTTGCACCAAAGTATAACTGGATAAGTTATTTTGACGAAGTAGGTCTCGGCGATCCCGGTCAACTAATTGTCAGCCAGCCTGCTTTTTTTACGGAAGTAAATACGATGATAAGTGATATTCCTGTGAAAGACTGGAAAACCTATTTACGCTGGAACTTTGTCAATAGTCTTTCTCCATATCTGAGTTCTGCGTTTCAGACACAGAGTTTTGATTTTTACGGAAAATCACTTAGCGGCAGCAAGGTGCAACGTCCGCGCTGGAAACGAGTACTTGGCGCTACCAACAGATCGCTTAGCGAAGCACTCGGAGAGATGTATGTCAAGAAATATTTTCCTCCGGAAGCAAAACAACGCATGATCGTATTAGTGAATAATCTGAAGACCTCACTGAAACAACGTATTCAGGAACTGAGTTGGATGAGTGATACAACCAAAACCAAAGCAATTGATAAATTGGAAGGAATCCGGGTAAAGGTTGGTTATCCCGACAAATGGAGGGATTATTCGGCACTCGAGGTAGATACCGATGCATATGTGCTGAATGCTATAAGAGCGCATAAGTTTGCGTTTAATTACGAGTTGAGTAAAATAAACAAACCGGTAGACAAGGATGAATGGTTTATGCCGCCACAGATGGTAAATGCGTATTACAATCCTACCCAGAACGAGATTGTATTTCCTGCTGCAATTCTTCAACCACCTTTCTTTTACATGAATGGCGATGATGCTGTGAATTACGGCGCTATCGGGGTGGTGATCGGGCACGAAATGACTCATGGTTTCGACGATCAGGGACGGCAATATGATAAAGAAGGTAACCTGAATGACTGGTGGACCAAGGGCGATGCCGACAGGTTCAAAAAACGCGCTGAGGTACTTGCAAAACAGTTTGATCAGTTTGTTGTACTTGACAGTATTCATGCCAACGGAGAACTGACTATGGGAGAAAATATAGCTGACCTGGGAGGTTTAAATATTTCCTATCAGGCTTTCAAAAATGCCGATCCGGGAGAAGGAAAACCTATAGACGGCTTTACTCCTGAACAACGTTTCTTCCTGGCATATGCTCATGTGTGGGCACAGAATATACGCGACAAAGAAATTATACGTCGCACCAAGGATGATGTACATTCATTGGGACATTTCCGCGTAATTGGCCCCTTGCGGAATATACCTGCATTTTACAAAGCCTTCGATATCAAAGAAGGTGATTTTATGTACCTGCCGGCTGATAAACGCGCGGTTATCTGGTAAAACTAATCAGTAAAAACATCAAAGGGTATCTGTATCAGGTACCCTTTTTTTATTGATATAAACTGTTTATTGGTTTATTAAACCCTTGGGTTGTGGCAATTTATTCGGAATATTAAAAAACGGGTTTCTATTCTCAGGTATAATTTGAAGAATATGTAAGTAAATGGAACTATCCGATTATTACGGCATTGAGGTCACCATAAGTTTTACTCCCAAACCCGAATATACAACTTATGTCGGGGAATAATAATTTCTTCCAATCTATTTCATTTCCGGTTTGGAGGTTTTTATTTCCAGTTTCCTGAGATTTTCTTCCAGTTCTTCTATTTTTTTATTTCTTTTAAAAATGCCAGGAAGAGAGAATAATACACCAAGTATTGCTCCTATTAAAAGTATTATCAGCATTACAAGGGCCACAGAGCTTTGAACTACCCAAAACCAGAGTTTAACTGTTACCGGATCGGAATTCTGCAAAGCAAAAATTACAACAAGGATAGCTAAGATTAATGCGATAATTAATGATCGTTGCATGGCATTCGTGTTTTAAAATTGTACAAGTGAATGAACTTCGTGGTGAGTAAGTTTTTCCCTTCCTTTTAAGAAGGTAAGTTCTATTATAAAACTTAGAAAAATATTACTGATATTGAAATTCTTGATCAGATCGATGGCGGCAAGCGAGGTTCCTCCGGTTGCCAGTAAATCATCGTGTATGAGAATTACATCGTCTTTTGAAAGCGCATCGGTGTGAATTTCAAGCGCATCGAAACCATATTCCAGTTCATACGATTTTTTAAAGACAGCGGCCGGCAATTTTCCGGGTTTCCGGATAGGCACAAAACCAGCGTTTAGCCTGGCAGCTACAGCTCCTCCCACGATAAACCCCCGCGACTCTATGGCTACAACCTTGGTAATTCCTTTACCTTTAAAATGATCGGAAATAGTATCTACTATGTACTGAAA
The DNA here is from genome assembly GCA_963748095.1 of uncultured Bacteroidales bacterium. Taxonomy (GTDB): domain Bacteria; phylum Bacteroidota; class Bacteroidia; order Bacteroidales; family UBA10428; genus CAVVIO01. The sequence goes on along the minus strand of CAVVIO010000008.1, from coordinate 100,768 downwards.
TGTCTCAGGATCTTTCAAAGCTGTGGTAATATCCTTGAACTGTATTCCCGGCTTGGGAAAATCGGGTACATTCCTTATCGACTCTTTAAGGGACTTTATTGTAATTGTACTATTCATTATGAAATATTAAAATCTTCAGTAAAACTAATAGATTTTGAACTTTATCGGAAATATTATCAGGAATATCTTAATAACTTTTTGTATTTATTGACTGTATTTTACTTTTGACCTGAATTGTATATATAAAAATGGTTGAGAAGAGGATCAATTCAGGATGTGAAACACCTGATTTTGTAGTACAATAAATACAAAGTCTTATTATTTCTTGAAATTAACTAAAACCTATTCCCGGCTAAAACGGGTTGTATTTTTGGGACTCCCACATAATACAGGTCAAAGCCTCCTTTCCCCCCGGGACGGTTCGAAGAAAAAATCATAAAATCATTTATAAAATCGGGCATAGAAATCAAAACAGGTCTGTATTCATCATAAGGGGTATTTATTTTTTCACCAAAATTTACCGGTACCGACCATTTTGTACCGTCAAAAGTTGAATACCATAAGTCGAATCCCCCGAAACCTCCCGTACGATCTGAAGTAAATACCATTACATTATTCATTATATATGGACATTTATCGTCGGAAGCGGAATTAAGTTCTGTCACTTTTTGGCACGTATCAGTTGCTGTTGTATCATAAAGCGCATTGACAATTTTGTCAGTAAAATGTAAGTTTACCTTATAAATGTCATAAGATTGATCGCGATCGGAAGTAAAATACAGTTCTGAAATATCTTTGTTAAAAGTTGGATAAGCCTCATTGTATATAGTATTTACAACAGAAATGGGGTAAGGCCCCTTGAAATCCAAATTTACATTATCCGGATCATTAAAATTTTCAACAAATTTGATATCCAGATTGCCAGACTGGTCTGTAGCGTAAAGGAATAAAAAACGAGATCTTTCGTCCGATACATCTCTGTTATATATTTCCCAATAATTTTTAATGTAAGGACCATATTCATTAGATGGCGTATTTACCAAATTAAGGGCAAGATCAAGCCGGTCATAATTTTGAGCCGTTTCCCACCAGCCTTCCAGGTTATCATCAACAGTAAGTATCCCGTTGGTTGTATTAAACTCGATATTCAGTAATCTCTTGATAATATCATAAGTATTACCTCTTGAGTTTCGGTCTGATGAAAAACACAATGCGTAAATTCCACCCACTTGTGGGTAATGCAGAGTTATAATCATCGTATTCAGAATTATAATTCTCGAGGTTAACCGGCGTTTCGGGGAAAGTTGGTGTATAATATTTCTTATCCGGAATTTTATTGCAGGATATAAATGCAATTGCTAAAAGACTTAACGTGATAATAGTTTTCATGGTTTTTTTTAGGTAGGATGATTGCTGGTAAGGAAACGTTGCGTGAGGGGTAAAATTAATTCATAACAACCATATTGCCAGATTATTTAATTATAACAGGAAGATGGTATTATTATTTAGTGCTTGCACGAAAAGTCCGGTGTTGGATAAGAAAAGTTCATTTTCAAGGCTTGCGAAGTCAGAAAATCCGCAATTTACTAATGTAAATGAGGAATTTTCTGACAAGCGTAACGCGGAAAATGGAGTTTTCTTGCCGACACTATTTAATTGCAAAACGAATAGGTACGGTTATATTCACATCTACCAGTTTCCCGTCTTTCTTTCCGGGAAGCCATTTTGGAGACGATTTAATAACACGAAGCGCCTCTTCATTAAAATAATCTTTATCTGCCTTTACAATATGTGCTTTTACCACCTGTCCCAGTTTGTTTATTGTGAAATTGATAAAAACCCGGCCTTCTTCCAGTTTATTCATAGCCGTATCGGGATATTGCAGTTGTTCAAGAATAAAGTTTTTAAATGCGCCTAAACCTTCTCCCTGAAATTTTGGCATCACGAAATAAGCGAAATAGGTAGTATCCTTTCCTTCGCGTGTGAAACATTTCCCATCGATAAATTTATCGTTTTTGTATCGATCTTTTCGAACAGGTTGCCCGTTATTATAATAAGTATAAAAATAACCGTTTTTCATGCCATCTTTATATCCCGCCTTTTTTAACAGTTCTCCTTCTTTCGACCATGCTTTTTCTGTGCCGTTCAATAAATTATGTTTATAGTATTTTTCTGTTTTAGGCTGTCCGTTATCGAACCATTCCATGTATTTTCCTTCAAGTCGGTTATCCGAATAAGTGCACATTATTTGTTTCTTCCCGTTTGGATAATAATATACAAAGGGACCTGTTTTAAAATCAGGGCTTATAGAACGGTAAAGTCCCGTCATCTGAAGTTGTCCGGTAAGATAATAATCGTTCACATGAAATAAAAACTTACCCGTGGTATCGTTGGTAATAATTCTGAAATAATGAGCATTTTCAACAGAAGATAATTTCCAGTTTTTATTAAAATATAAAGTATCCCTGATCATTTGTGCTTCTAGCATAAAGGTAAAGCCGGTTAATATAATTGACACAATGATTTTTTTCATGATACTTATGATATATTCAGGAACTAAATTATTCAGATTTTAATAAAATTACAACTACAAAATATTAAACGTGATATATAAGATTTAGTTTTCTTATACATTGAATTAATTTATAAAGAGCTGACCAATAGAAATATTATTTATAGAGCCGGTTAGCAGCAGATTCCATTAAGATATAAAAAACCTGACCTCCCACTGACTGGCATGGCGTTTTACGATCGTTTAAATTACAAACATCATTTACAAATCCATACGAATCTGTTTTTTCGTTAACTGCTTTCCGCATTTGGTCGGCCGGTTCACGGTAACTAAAATCAAGGCGTCCGTAGTATATACCGCTATAAATTGCATAGGTCAGCATTTGTGAAAGATTTACCTCCACAAATGAGGATGATTCATCAAGGATATTATGAAACAAACCATCATCACGCTTATAAATCAGGCAGCCATCGATCAGTTCTTTCAGAAAATCGGTTAATTCTTCTTTTTCTTCACTCATCCGTGTTGTTATATACCGTAATATCCTGGTCAGACCTGCTATTGCCATACCATTACCACTTCCCCAGAAGCCAATAGGGGTAATTTCTTTTTTTGCCACATTATATATTGGATAAAAAAGGTGTTTATCTTCATCGAATAAAAGCTTTCGGAGTGCAGTAACCTGTAAATATGCTTCATCGGGGAACCCCGCTGCTGCAAGGAATGGAAGTATCTGGAAAATTATTTCAAGGTTGACTTCCTGATTGTTATTATATAAATAGATATTTTCTTCTACCTCCGGAGACTGGTTGATTAAGGTGGAGGTCATATTATTTACTGTTTCACGAAAAGTATTATTTTTCGTTTCCTGGGATGCGAATAATAAGGCTTCGCCTGTTGAAACTACATTTAAAAGAGCTCGTGATTTATCGGCCTCAGGGATATTTGCAAGATTATGTAAAGTTTCATGGGCTATTAACTTACAATGTTATAATCACCTGAATCGAGAAAGGCAATTGAAGCCATCCCCTGTTCCGTAGGTTTCCGTGGCATTGTTAATAGTGCCAGTTTTGCTTTTTCCAGGGCACTGTCTTTGTCAGTTGACTTTGTATTAAAATTTTCTGAAAGTCTGTAGTTTATGCCCGAAACGGATGCTAAAAGAAGGCTGTTTTGTAAAAATTTTCTTCTTAACATAGGCACAGTTTTATGTGGATATAGCAATTGAAAAATTAAGTAATTATTTTGTAAAATGCAGGTATTATTGCTGAAAAGATATATTCTGTAAAAATAATTTTGTGATTAAATCGGAATATAAATCAATTGGCCGGTTACATCTGCCGGCAAATGCAGCTATGAATTAAAAAATGAATTCGGTTGGACTTTAATAGATTATTCGATTGGAGACTTTAGGGAATAATTTATTAGGCATGTGAAATTCTTTTTTTTACCGATTTTATTAATTAGTTTACCGATTTAATATTTTGTAATCCTAATAAGGTAATTATTTTTGACTTAGAAACTCACAAAAAAAAGGATCATGGAAAACAAAAAAACAGATAAACAATTAATGGTAGGTGTGGTGATTTTATTGGTAGGTGCAGCGTTACTTGCCAATAACTTTCGGTTTTTTTTCCTACGAAATCCGCAGATACCTGTTTCGCTGGGAAGTAATACTAATGGTGCTGGGGATTGCTTTTATAGGTAACAGGGAACACAGAAGCACCGGAATTATTTTGTTGTTAGTAGGAGGAGTATTTTATCTAAGGAATTTTTTCGATCTGCATTTTAATTTCTGGCAGGCTTTCTGGCCGGGAATGCTGATTTTAGCCGGAGTAATGATAATTTTCAGGGGGAGGCCAGGGGCGCATACCCACGAATTTGAGAATCTGGGAGACGACGTGATTGATGACCTGGCTGTTTTTGGTGGCGGCGACCGTATAGTTACTTCACAGAGTTTCAAGGGAGGTAAAATTACTGCTGTTTTCGGCGGGTCGAATTTTAATATGAGCAGAGCCCGTCTTGCCCCGGGCAAGAATTACATTGATATATTTGCCATGTTTGGTGGTACTAAATTAGTAGTTCCGGAAGACTGGAATATCAAAATTACAGTGACTTCCATTTTTGGCGGATTTAGCGATAAGCACAGGATGCTTCCGGTTGAGCCAACCTATGATAAAGAAACAATGTTAATAATAAGAGGTTTTGTATTATTTGGCGGCGGTGAAATTAAAAGTTTCTGATAAAAATGTGAACCTGTTAAATTATCCGATCATTGAATCCTATCCTTAAAAATAGAATCTATTTTTTTATCTATACTGGAGTATGGCTTACTATTCTGGTGGTTCATAGCATAATACTCTCTTATTCCTATGATTTTGGATGGCAGTTTTCAATTACGGAAAGTACAGTATATATCATTCTTTTTGCATTCCTGGGTCTCGGTTTATGGTTTCCGGTTTATTACAGTGATTTTTCGAAAAGCAGCTATATCTCCATTATTTTTCAGCAGGTCTTTGCCTGCATTATTTCCGTTGGTATTTGGTTGCTGATAAGTTATTTATTGTTAAATGGCATTTTCGGAAGTAATGAAAATTATAGTATATACCTGAAATCGTCATTACCCTGGAGAATAGGAACAGGGATTCTATTTTATACGCTGGTAGTGCTTACTTATTACCTGATTACTATCTACAATAATTTCAAAGACAAGCTGGTAAAGGAATCGGAATTAAAATCACTTGTTAAGGAATCGGAATTAAAATCACTTAAGGCACAAATTAACCCTCATTTTCTGTTCAACAGTCTGAATTCCATCAGTTCTCTTACTATTATCAGTCCGGAAAAGGCACAGGAGATGGTAATAAAACTTTCTGATTTTCTGCGATATTCCCTTTCCCATTCACAGGAGCAGCTGACTTCTCTCGAAGAGGAACTTGCTAATATCAATCGATACCTGGATATTGAAAAAACCCGCTTTGGCAAACGGTTACAAGTTGAAAAACAGTTGGATGATTCATGTTACAGTAAAATTCTGCCCGGTCTGATATTACAACCGCTAATTGAAAATGCCATCAAGTATGGCTTATACGAGAGTATTGATAAATCGCGGATCGAAATAGAATGTAAATGTAACAACACCTTACTTGAAGTAATCCTTCGAAATGATTATGATACTGATTTAATTACAAATAAAGGAGAAGGAATTGGCATTTCCAATATAAAGAGAAGAATGGGGATCATTTACAATCGTGACGATTTGTTATCTATCCATAAAACAAATAACATTTTCGAGGTAACTCTTCGGTTTCCTCAAATCGATACTACATTTTAAATTGCTGAATTATGAATATAACAAAAGCAATCATCATAGAAGACGAAGAACTTGCAAGGGTACTTATTAAGAATTACCTGAAAGACCTGGAGGATTTTGAAATAATTGAAGAATGCGAAAATGGTTTCGAAGGGATAAAGGCAATCAATGAGTTGAAACCCGATATCGTTTTTCTGGATATTCAGATGCCTAAACTTAACGGGTTTGAAATGCTGGAATTAATTGAGAACCCGCCTGAGATAATTTTTACCACAGCATTTAACCAGTATGCAATTCAGGCATTCGAATTGAATGCAGTAGATTACCTGTTAAAACCCTATTCGAAAGAAAGGTTACTGGCTGCTGTAGAAAAAGCACGGGCCCGCATTCAGTCAAATACAACGCCATCCGCACAAGTGGCAAATCTGGCACATCATCCATTGACAGAGACCCTTGAACGGATAGTGGTAAAATCGGGCACAAAAATAAAAGTGGTACCTGTAAGTAAAATAAAGTACCTCGAAGCACAGGACGATTATGTGATGATCTACACCGATGAAGGAAAACACCTGAAACAGGGAACAATGAAAAGCTTTGAAGATCATCTCGATCCCGGCCAGTTTATTCGTGTACACCGTTCCTATATCGTCCGTATTGATCAGGTAGTACAGCTCGAGCCTTATGCAAAAGACAGTTATGTGGCGAAATTAAAAAACGGGATTGTTATCAAGGTAAGTAAGAGCGGATTGAAAAGCCTGAAAGGCAAATTGAATTTTTAAACTATAATTTCTTCAAAGCAATATTCTGCTGTTATTGGACAGCTTAATGCATTCCTAATTTAGTTTGTGCCACATATATAATCTCCCCTTTTACAAAATTTGTATAAACTGAATACCCGAATTCGGATATTTCTAGAAAATTTTTTTTCTCTGTATCCCTTTATTTATAATACTTTTGGAATTACAACCAAAAAAATGTATATAAAAAATTAGTAGTTAGTGGGTTACTATTTATGTATTATCCGAATTAACACTTGAAAACAATAATAATTACCTAATATTTAACAACAAGTATAAACCTTACAAAATTTAAAATCATGAAAAATGTTAAAAGTAACCTTTTAATCGTCCTTTTTATAGGACTGTTGTTCAATCAGTGCAAAAAAGATAATGTAAAACCGGACAAGCGGGAACCCGGACAACTTCAGATTGAGGTTGGCCTGGAAATTAATGTAGGGGATGTGGGAGGTAAGCTAAAATCCACAATGGGTGTAGATGAGTTTACCGTTATTATTTATCAGAGCGATGGAACCGAGGTAATTTCTTATGAGAATTATTCGGATGTACCTGCAAGTATAGACCTGGAACCGGGAGATTATTATGTTGTAGCTCATTCCGGTAACTGGAATGCTGCAGCGTTTGAAAATCCTTATTATTTCGGACAATCGGAAACATTTACCATCAGTTCCGGGGAAAATGAGTCAGTTTCTGTGAATTGCGGGTTAGCAAATTGTATGGTGACGATCGTGTATTCTCAAAACATACTTGATAATTTCACTAATTATTCCACTACTGTCACTACAGATGCCGGCTCTCTTATATTTGACAAGAATGAAACGCGTGCCGGTTATTTCGATCCGCAACCGATTTCTATTGTGGCAACACTCGAATACGAAACAGAAAGCGGGACAGCAACCAAAACTCTTTTGGGAAGTATAGACAATCCTGTAGCAAAAAAGCATTATGAAATTCATGTGGATGCAACAATAGATAACGGAACGGCCGGGCTGGCCATTAACCTGGATGAAAGCACAGATTTGGAGATTGTTGATGTGTCGGATGAGAGCGAACCTCCTGTTATTGGTCCCATTGGATACGGAGATCTGCTTATTACCGAGATCATGTACGATCCCGATGCTCTGGTTGATACGGAAGGGGAATGGTTTGAAATCTATAACAATTCAGTTAGTTCAGTTGATTTGCAAAACGTTGTCATCAGGCGTGACGGAACAGCGGTACACACTATTAATACTTCTGTTGTTCTGGAAGCCGGAGAATATTGTTTACTGGAAAGAACAGCCGGTGCAACCAATCCGACAGATATAATCACTTATATTTATGGAAGTTCTCTTTCATTGACTAATACGGCATGTACCCTTGAAATTGCTAATTATGGCACCGACGGTACTAACGGTTCGGTGATAGCCAGGGTGGCTTATGATGAAACCACTACTTTCCCAACAGCTACAGGAGCATCCATACAACTCGATCCTTCGCGTTACGATGCGGATGAGGCCCAACTGGGAGCTAACTGGTGCGAAAGCACTTCATCATATAGTACCGGAGATTTGGGAACTCCCGGAGTTGCCAACATAAGCTGCCTGTAATTAAGATACCCTTCCATGTGGTGCTGCATGCCTGCCAGACCTTGCATCAATTTCATCGTCTGTAGCGGGCATGCCTTTTTATCCGGTATAGCTGTATTCCTTAATTTTGTGTAAACAGGTTGTAATTTTGCTATTTTTACAGAAAATAATCGGAAAGCTTTGAAAACGAAATTTACCAGGTTACTGTACATTATTATTTTTTTACTGGCAACCGGTTCCTGCCTTGTTCGTGCACAGGTAGTGTATGAGCATGTTTCCAATAAAAGTATTTATAATTTTCTGGATGAAATGGCCAATATTAAGGTTATCGAGTTGAACTCAGTGGTGAAGCCTTATTCCAGGATGTTTATAGCAGAAAAATTAAAAGACATATCCGCCCATGTTGATCAGCTTAACAGAAGGCAACAACAGGAATTAAAGTTTTATCTGAAGGATTTTAACAAAGAGTTGATGCCCGACAAAAATTTCGATAAGCGGTTTGATCTGTTTTACTATAAGGATTCTCTGTTTACATTTTCAGTTAATCCTATTCTTGGGGTACAGTTCTGGAGTAACGAAAACGGCACCAACTACCATCGCTGGAACGGGGCAGAGGTTTTTTCTTATGTAGGCAAACATTTTGGTGTGTATGCCAGCCTGCGCGATAATCACGAGAAAAAACAATTATCAGATCCCAATTATCTTACTACCCGGCCGGGAGCTAAATATAAAAGCGGGAACGACTTCAGCGAAATGCGCGGCGGGCTTACCTGGAGCTGGAAGTGGGGAAGTTTCGGATTGGTGAAGGACCATTTTGAATGGGGAAATTTCTATCGTTATCCGAGCATTATGTCCGCAAAACCCCCGTCGATAACACATCTTACACTAAACCTGAAACCCGTGAAATGGTTTGAATTCAACTATATCCACGGATGGCTTGTTTCAGGAGTAGTTGACAGCACATTAAGTTACAGTTTTACCAACAGCTACGGCACCCGAACGCGTATTGTTTACCGGAATAAGTACATTGCTGCCAATATGTTCACGTTTAAACCATTTCGGAATTTTTATGCCTCAGTAGGAAATTCAATCATTTACAGCGACATGAATGTTCATCCGGCCTACCTGATACCTTTTTTTCTGTATAAATCGGTTGATCATACACTGAATCAAAATGGCAGCAATGAGGGAGGGGAGAATTCACAGTTCTATCTCGATTTCAGCTCGCGTCAGATCAAATATTTGCATTTATTTGCCACGTTGTTTTTCGACGATGTATCCATCTACCCGGTTAAAAGAAAACCATCATTTGGATTACTATAGCCTGAAAGCCGGTTTCCAGGTGGCCGATCTTGTCCCCAATTTATTTCTGACAATGTCTTACTTTCAGAGTTACCCGCTGGTTTACAAACACGATATGCCGACAACTACCTATGAGTCGAATTTTTACAACCTGGGATATTACTTACAGGACAATTCACGCGAAATATACCTGGATCTGATTTACCGGCCGGTTCGCGGATTGAATATGAAACTGTATTTTGATTTTGCCCAGCATGGGCCCGATCACACGAGTCTTGGGACAAACCGGTTGGATGTTGTCAGTATGTTTCTGGATAAAGTGGATTGGCAAAACCAGACCATCGGTTTCAATGCCTCCTACCAGGTTATCAATGATGTTTATATATTTACAGAGATTACACATAGTAATATTACCGGCGATGTTCAGAAATATACTCCTCCAATGTATTACGGAAAAACTACAACACTGTCTGTAGGTGCTAACTATGGATTTTAATCAGAACCAAAGTGAAATGCCAGAATAGTAAATTCAGGATTCAATTTTAAGAATGATCTTTCAGAAATAATCCTGCTATGTATTTGACAGTATCGCTCAGCGGAATAAATGAATAATTCAGCGTATCTGTAACTTTTTGATTGGAATAACGGGTTACCCGTTGACCGGCACGGACGGTCTCCTTCGTTATCCGGCTTTCTTTTCCGGTTAAAATTGATTTTACCGCTTCAAATATCCATGCTGTTTCAGTTAATGCAGGTGTGGCACGGATTGAGGCGGGTTTTTTCCCAAGCGAAATAGCTATCTCAGAAAACATTTCTTTGAAAGAACGGTTTTCGGCATTCAAAAGAAACCGTTCATTTGATATTTTGCTTTTCATGAGTTGTATCATACAACTGACCACATCGCGAACATCGACATATCCTGTTGCCCCGTCAGTATAAAATTTTAATCCTTTATTAATGACCGAAAATATTGCAGAACTGCTTTTATTCCAGTTGCCGGCACCAAGTATAACCGACGGGTTGACGATCACGGCTGTAAGGCCTTCTGCAATTCCTCTCCACACCTCCAGCTCGGCTTTGTATTTACTTTCGGCATATGCAGATTTGAATTTCAGGGATTTCCAGTTATTGGCTTCCGTAACAAAATGATCTTCGTCCTTTTCGCTGAGGGTGGCCACCGAACTGACATAACACATTTTTTTCACTCCGTTTTCAAGTGCTGCATTAACAACATTGGCAGTTCCTTCCACATTGGCCCTTATCATATCTTTTTTATCACTGTGTCTGAACGATACAATTGCTGCCGCATGATAAAGCTCCCCGACTCCATCCATGGCTTCGTATAACGAAGAACGATCAAGCAGGTCACCATCGGCCCATTCTATTTTATCAAATAACATTTCTATATCGGGCCCATAATAGCTGAAAATTTTTTTCACCTGTTGCAAATCGCTTCCCTGCCGTTTAAGGGCTCTGATATTTTCCCCTCTGTTTATCAGTTCTGCCAGCAAATGTGAACCAACCAAACCCGTACCTCCCAACACCAGGATCATGCGTATTAATTTTAAAAGTTAAAAATGCGAATAGTGTTCACATGCAATGATACCAACTTTCTATGGATAAATTAATTTGCACTCACAAGAAATTAATAATGTTACAGATTTAATAATGATAAAAGCTATTGCCTCTGCCATCATTTATTTTTAACTTCGTCGGTGCATTTTCGGAAAGTAATTTAAACCAAAATATATGTTTTCAGGAATAGTTGAAGAAGCCGCCACAGTAGTGAAACTTGAAAAAGACCAGGAAAACCTGCATATCACCATGACCTGTTCTTTTGTAAATGAATTAACAATCGATCAGAGTATTTCGCATAACGGAGTGTGTCTTACGGTGGTGAAGAAAACAGACAAAGATTATACGGTTACTGCCATAAAAGAAACACTGTTAAAGTCGAACCTGGGATCGTTAAAAACCGGGGACAAGGTAAATCTCGAACGCAGTATGAAAATGGACGGCAGGCTCGACGGGCACATTGTCCAGGGGCATGTTGACCAGACAGCACGGTGTATTAATGTGAGAGAAGCCGACGGGAGTTGGTATTTTACGTTTGAGTATGATCCGGTACAGGAAGATTATATTACTGTTGAAAAAGGGTCGGTATCAGTTAACGGGGTAAGTCTTACAGTTGTAAATTCAAAAGATAAAACTTTTGAAGTGGCGATCATCCCATACACATATGAAATGACTAATTTTCATGCCATAAAACCAGGAACTACTGTAAACCTTGAATTTGACATTATAGGGAAATACGTTGCCCGGATATTGAAACAACAATTGGGTAAATAACCTTAATCTTGTTTTTCCCGGCTTAACCGATCCTGTTCGTCTGCTCTTTTTTTAAGCTCTCGAAGTATTTCCAGCGTTTCACGTTGTACGGGGTTATGATACGATGCATTTCGCATCTCTTCACTACGTATTCCCAGTTTCGAATCGAAATATCCGAGAATTAACGAACCTCCGATAAATACGATGATTAACAGAGGAATAGCAATAAAGGAATGTTCTACCAGCAGTTTTCCATAGGTATTATCCTTAACGGAGTTGATGAAGATAACGATCATCATAAAAAAGCTGATATAGCCGATATACATCCGGGCACGGTCGATATAAATTTTCCAGCGTATCAGTGATTTTTTATCTATTTTCATGGTTTATAATTTAAAGAGGTTACTGTACGAAATTATCGATTGTTTGGATTTATGTTAAAAAGTATGAGTTAATGTTATGAACAGTGAAAGTTTTAGTTCACAAACAGAAGCCCTTAAACAGCTTTTTGGAGAAGACACGGTAATTACATAAATTGTATTGATTATTTTCATCAGTTGAATTAAAATTTACAGTAATTAAATAATTAATTAATATTCCCGGAGTAAAGTTGTTGTTTATCTTTACTTGTGAAATTAACAATTCAAAAATAGTATGAAAAGCACCTCGCCGCGTCAAATGGCCATATTTCTGGCAGCTATTAGTTCTTTAATTATAGGTATAGCCTTGGTTATATTTTATAATATAAATCCACGAAATATTGTACTCTGGTCCGTTTTTATTCTTTTATTGAATTTTCTTGCTGTTTTTCTGATCGTTTATTTTTCACTGAATAATTTCCTGTTCGAAAAGATCAATCCGATCTATAAGACCATTCTCAATATCAATATTCCTGAAAGAGAGTTACGCAAGGAGATGGACGAAGTGGATGTAATGGAGAAGGTAAGCGATGAAGTTCTGATATGGGCTAAACGTAAGACACATGAGATAGCCCAGCTCAAACAGCTTGAAAAATACCGTCGGGAATTTTTGGGAAATGTTTCACATGAACTGAAAACCCCTATTTTCAATATTCAGGGCTATGTGTTGACCTTGCTCGACGGGGGCCTTGAAGATCCACTGGTGAACAGGTTGTACCTGGAACGTACCGATAAAAGTGTTAACCGGTTAATTTCCATTGTAAATGACCTGGAATCGATATCCGGACTTGAATCCGGGGAGATGAAACTGGAGATGAAGAAATTTGATATTGTGAAGCTTTTTGAAGAATCGTTTGAGATGCACGAAATGATGGCCAAAGAAAATAAAATAAGGTTAAAGTTCACCAAGAGTGCTGAAAAGCCGGTGCATGTCTGGGGGGATAAAAAACGGATCATGGAAGCGATAAATAATCTGCTGGTAAATTCAATTAAGTATGGAAAGAAAAATGGCACTACTACCGTAAACTTTCTCGATATGAGCGAAAATGTGCTTGTTGAAGTGACAGATGACGGAATAGGAATTTCCGAAAAAGACCTTCCCCGGATATTCGAACGTTTTTACCGTACAGATAAAAGCCGTTCAAGACAAATGGGAGGGACCGGACTGGGCCTGTCTATTGTAAAACATATTATTGAAGCACACAATCAAACCATTAATGTGCGCAGCAGACCCGGAGAAGGAACGTCCTTTGCTTTTACACTGAACAAAGCCTGAAACAAAACTTTCGGTAATCTGTTATAAGCATACAATAACTCAAAACAGCGATTTTCCTGATGTAATATTTATACCCTGAGTTTAAGAGGTATATAATTGTTTTTTTATGAATAGAAATCTATCTTTGTGCAATTTTTCAGAAACAATTAATTCGCATTTAAATTTAGTTGAATGAGCAGTAAATTCCCGGAATACAAGAATTTTGATTTATCAAAAATAAACAAGGAGATTCTTGAAACTTGGACAAAAGAAGGAACATTTGAACAAAGCCTTTCTACACGCAGGGGGAAGGAACCTTTTATTTTTTATGAGGGACCGCCATCAGCCAATGGTATGCCGGGTATTCATCATGTTATGGCCAGGGCCATAAAAGACATCGTTTGCAGGTACCAGACCCTGAAAGGAAGGCTTGTGGAGCGGAAAGCCGGATGGGATACACACGGGCTGCCGGTAGAACTGAGTGTGGAAACCTCGTTGGGAATTACCAAAGAAGATATTGGCAATAAGATCAGTGTGGCGGATTACAATAATACCTGCCGTACCGAAGTAATGAAATACACCAAAGAGTGGGAAGACCTGACACACAAAATGGGGTACTGGGTAGATATGGACCATCCTTATGTTACCTATGACAATAAATACATCGAAACACTCTGGTATTTACTCCATGAATTATATAAAAAGGATCTGTTGTATAAAGGGTATAGTATTCAGCCCTATTCACCGGCTGCAGGTACCGGATTGAGTACGCATGAATTGAATCAGCCCGGCTGTTACCGCGATGTAAAAGATACGACCTGTGTTGCGCAATTTAAAGTTGTCCGCGAAGAAAGGTCCGAATTTCTTTTTGAAAATACCGATACAGATGTATACTTCCTTGCCTGGACCACTACCCCCTGGACATTACCTTCAAATACTGCTTTGGCCGTTGGAGAGAAAATAAACTATATTAAAGTAAGAACATACAATCCCTACACGGGTATTCCGGTGACTGTAATCCTGGCAAAAGACCTTTTCTCTGTATATTTCAACCCAAAAAACAGTGATCTTCCGATGGAAGAATATGAGACGGGAGATAAAAACATACCTTTCAGCATGTTGAATGAATATAAAGGGAAAAAGCTGGAAGGTATCCGCTATGAGCAACTGATCGAATGGATGCGACCCCGTGAGGAAGCATTCAGGGTGGTAGCCGGAGATTTTGTTACAACTGAGGAAGGAACGGGAATTGTACATATTGCGCCTACCTTTCGGTGCCGACGACTTAAAAGTTGCCAGACAGAATAATATTCCTCCACTGATCGTCATTGATAAAGACGGACAGGTAATGCCCATGGTCGATAAAAGAGGCCGGATGGTTCGGATGGATGATATTGACAAGGATTTTCTGAAGGAATATGTGAATATTGATGAATACAAAGGATTTGCAGGTAAATTCGTTAAAAACTCCTACGATGAAACCTTGAAAGAAGATGATCCTTCCATTGATGTGGAGATATCCGTTTACCTGAAAAAGGAGAACAAAGTTTTCCGGATTGAAAAACATATACACAACTATCCGCATTGCTGGCGGACAGATAAGCCGGTACTTTATTACCCGCTCGATTCGTGGTTTATAAAAACCACGGCACTGAGGGAACGGATGATCGAACTGAACAATACTATTAAGTGGAAACCCGAATCGACAGGAACAGGACGGTTTGGAAAGTGGCTCGAAAATCTGGTTGACTGGAACCTTTCAAGATCAAGATTCTGGGGAACACCCTTACCAATATGGGTAACTGCCGACCGTAAAGAAGAAAAATGTATCGGTTCCGTGGCCATGCTGAAAGCAGAAATTGATAAATCGGTGCAGGCAGGATTTATGAAGGAAAATCCGCTGACTTCATTCGAAGAAGGGGATACATCAAAGGAAAACTATGATAAATTTGATTTGCATCGTCCATTTGTAGATGAAATTATACTGACATCCGAACAGGGAAAACAAATGTTCCGTGAACCCGATCTGATTGATGTATGGTTCGATTCAGGGGCCATGCCTTATGCACAAATGCATTACCCTTTTTCGATAAAAGATCCGGATTTCAGGAATTACTTTCCTGCCGATTTCATTGCAGAAGGAGTTGACCAAACCCGAGGCTGGTTCTTTACCCTGCATGCCATTGCCTCCATGCTGTTCGACTCGGTAGCATTTAAAAACATCATCAGCAACGGGCTGGTGCTCGACAAGAGCGGCAATAAAATGTCGAAACGCCTTGGTAATGCAGTAGATCCTATTGAAGCAATCGAAAAATACGGGTCCGATCCGTTGCGCTGGTATATGATCACCAATGCACAGCCCTGGGATAACCTGAAATTTGATATTTCCGGTGTGGATGAAGTAAGAAGGAAATTCTTCGGAACTTTATACAACACCTATTCATTCTTTGCACTGTATGCCAATGTTGATAAATTCGATTATTCAACATCTGAGGTGCCGATAAATAAAC
This sequence comes from uncultured Bacteroidales bacterium, assembly GCA_963748095.1. GTDB lineage: Bacteria > Bacteroidota > Bacteroidia > Bacteroidales > UBA10428 > CAVVIO01. The sequence goes on along the minus strand of CAVVIO010000008.1, from coordinate 84,767 downwards.
GGCCCGAAATCGACCGATGGATCATTTCATTACTGAATTCACTGGTAAAAGAGGTTGGGGAACATTACGATAATTATGAACTTACCAAAGCAGGAAGGGCCATTCAGGATTTTATTATCGAAAACCTGAGTAACTGGTATGTACGGTTGAACCGCAAAAGATACTGGGGAGGAGATTTCACGGAAGATAAACAGGCAGCATATGAAACACTGTATACCTGTCTGGAAACCGTTGCTGTTCTTGCCTCGCCGATAATCCCTTTTTATGGGGATAAACTGTTCAGGGATCTGAACATAGCTACAAAAAGAAACCCCGGTCAATCGGTTCACCTGGTGGATTTTCCTGAATTCGATCCGTCTCTTATTGATAAGAACCTGGAAGAAAGAATGGAGATTGCACAGAAAGTATCGTCGATGATACTGGGCTTACGCCGTAAAGTAAATATTAAGGTAAGGCAACCGCTCAGTAAGATCATGATACCTGTATCTGATAGTGAATTCGAATCGAAGTTTGAAGCGGTGAAGTCGTTGATATTATCAGAAGTGAATGTAAAAGAAGTAGAATATATAAAAGATACTGCCGGCATCCTGGTAAAAAAGATCAAACCGAATTTTAAATTGCTGGGCCCTAAGTATGGAAAGTTGATGAAGGAAATAAGCACTGTAGTTCAGCAATTATCCCAGGAAGACATCAACAATTTTGAGTCATCGGGCACGTTTGGTATAAAGGTTGGCAGTGAAAGTATTATGCTTACAATGGAAGATGTGGAGATCAATTCGGAAGATATTCCGGGATGGCTGGTAGCCAACGACGGTAAATTGACAGCAGCGCTCGACGTAACGCTTACCGGGGAGTTGCTTGAAGAGGGAATTGCACGCGAGTTTGTCAACCGCATTCAGAACCTGAGAAAAGAAAGCGGCTTCGAGGTAACCGATAAAATTGATATTGAAATACAGAAACACGAAGCTATTGATTCATCTGTGACTAATTTTAAAGATTATATATGTTCACAAACGTTGGCAAAATCAATAAAATTAGTTGAAAAAGTAAACCCGGAAGAGGCAAAATCCGTTGAACTGGATGACAATATAAAAACGTTTATAAAAATTGGTAAGATTTAGTTCAATTTGGATTGTATATTGTTTTTTTTCTTATTTTTAACCAACGCAAAATAAAAGAGCTATGGCAGAAAAGACCAGATATTCAGACGAGGAACTGGAGGAGTTTAAACAGATCATCCTGGAAAAGCTGGATAAGGCCAAAAGGGATTATGAACTTCTGAAGAGCGCCATTACACAAAGTGAAAGTAACGACACACAAGATACTTCACCTACATTTAAAGTGCTGGAAGAAGGAGCATCTACTCTTTCAAAGGAGGAATCCGGAAAGTTGGCCCAGCGTCAGCAGAAATTTATCCAGCATTTGCAGGCTGCCCTTGTCAGAATTGAGAACAAGACTTATGGAATTTGTCGGGAAACCGGTAAATTAATATCGAAAGAAAGATTACGTGCAGTACCGCATGCTACACTTTCTATCGATGCCAAACAGAAACAACGTTAAATTAGACCTTTAACCTGTTATATTATTTAAATGATTGAAAGCCAGTATTTCAATCATTTTTTTATTTTATAAACTTTTTTTAGCTTTGGCAGATTTTAGGAAGTAACATAACCAAATATTTAGCTGAATAGCTGTACACATAAAATGTCAATAACAAAAAAATCAATCCTCATCATCCTCCTCATCCTGATAATTGATCAGACTTTTAAATTCTGGGTTAAAACTCACATGACACTCGGACAATACATTCCGGTCATTGGTAACTGGTTTCAGATAAGGTTTATAGAAAATCCGGGTATGGCATTTGGCATTGATATTCCCGGTAAATTTGGTAAGCTTGCCCTGAGTCTTTTCAGAATATTTGCTGTTGGCGGAATAGCGTGGTACCTGCGTGTGTTGATACTCAGGAAGGCCCCACACGGTTTGATCATCAGCATTGCTATGATACTGGCCGGCGCTATCGGGAACATAATTGACAGTTCATTTTACGGCTTAATTTTTAGTGAAAGTAATTACAATACGCTGGCAACTTTATTTCCTTCCGGTGGGGGCTATGCTCACTTGTTACACGGACAGGTGGTTGATATGCTATACTTCCCGCTGATCGACACCCATTATCCCAATTGGATCCCTTTTTTGGGAGGTAAGCAACTGGTGTTTTTCCGCCCTATTTTTAATATTGCCGACTCATCCATAACCATTGGAGTCGCATCGATTCTTATGTTTCAGCGTAAATTTTTTAAAGAAAATAACTGATAGTTTGTTTGGTAGAGAAGTTTATTTCATCAACAGCAATCACTTTTCATAAATCCAGTTTGCAGATTGGTATTTTATGAATAATCTAAAAATAGTTGTGGAAATGATTTTTTAATGCATTAAAAATCAACGATTACTTTACTCAGTTAGTCAGAAAATGCTATTTTTGCCAAGCAGAGAATGTAAAGCCGGGGAAATCCATATATTTTCATATTCTTAACAAATACTAACATTTTTGGGATTTACAAATTCTAAGAATTAAGTATTTTTATCCGGCAGGCTATTAGGTTTAACTTTGCTTTTCAGGATATTTATCATCTGGGGTGGTTTTATTCTGGAAATGTTGATATTGATAAGCCAGTATGAAGTAGGTAAATACATGTGAATAATAATATATCATAAAATAAATTACCAATGAAAGAAGTAGTGTTAGGAATCGATATAGGGGGAACTTTTACCAAATTCGGTATTGTCGACAGGAAAGGGAATTGTCTGGAAGAGAATTTTACAAATACAAATACCTATTTTGAATTTGATGCCTATCTTGAAAACCTTCACTCCGAGATTGAGGAATTAAAGGCACATATCCAGGAAGATATAGAACTAAAGGGGATTGGCATAGGGGCCCCTAACGGAAATTATTACAGGGGGACCATTGAACATGCACCTAACCTGAACTGGAAAGGTGAAATTCAGGTTACGGAAAGCTTTAAAAAATACTTTCCCGATGTTCCCGTAGTACTGACAAATGATGCCAATGCTGCAGCTCTGGGTGAAATGATATACGGCGGGGCAAAAGACATGAAGGATTTTATTGTGATTACCCTTGGAACCGGACTTGGTAGTGGAATTGTAGTAAACGGACAGTTAGTTTACGGACACGATGGTTTTGCCGGCGAACTGGGACATGTGAATGTGAAGCTCAGAGGACGCCAGTGTGGCTGTGGCGGCAGGGGGTGCCTCGAGACGTATGCTTCCGCTACAGGATTGAAAAGAACGATTTTCCGGTTAATGGCTGATACGATCACGGAAAGTGAACTTCGTAATTTCAATTTTAACGAACTCACAGCTAAAATGATCTCCGAAGCTGCCCGTAAAGGTGATGCAATAGCACAAGAAGCTTTTGAATTTACCGGTCGTATCCTGGGATCGAAACTTGCCGATGCAGTGGCACATACCAGTCCCGAAGCTATTTTCCTGCTTGGCGGCCTTGCACAGGCAAAAGATCTGATTATGGAACCCACCATAAAATCGATGGAAGAAAGCCTGTTGCCTATATTCAGGAATAAAGTAAAGGTTCAGCTATCAGCATTACAGGATACCAATGCTGCCGTACTAGGCGCCAGCGCCCTGGCATGGAAGGAACTGGAAGATTAATATATTAACATTGCAGAGACGCTGCGCACAGCGTCTCTGAATAAAATAATTTCACCGGCCAGAAAAAAGGTGCTGTCCTTTTTCAAAAACGTAACGTCGTTTTTCGGAAAACGACGTTACGTTTTTTTAAATGGACGTGTGGTTTTCCAGGTATCATATTTCATTCAATCAGGTAAATCAAAATTCCGGACAAAAAAGGCACTTTAGCATTAGGCAGATAGAACAGTTTTTATTTTTTAGAACCTTGGACGAATTGGGGGATACTCGGTTTATTTAAACATATATCTTTATTATTGAAGTTCTATATAATGGTTAAGCTTCGGGTTTTTATTTTCTTGGAGTTCTTTTATAAATGTTGGATTTTTTTTTATAAACTCATCAAATGGCAAAATGTAATCCAATGTCTGTAACTGTTTTGCCCCCTTACCAATATACAACTTTCCTTCTTTAATAAAACACAGGAAAACAGGACAATCAGGATAAAAAACCATATCAGGATTAAAACTCATAATTTGACTAACCAAATTTAATTGGCCCTTAAAAGCCGGTTTATTATACTTGTTCGTATCTTTTACTGAAAAATATGAGTTATCATAATCACTAAAGTGTAATGAACCTTTATAAATCGAGTCTTTAAAAACAAAAGCTTCGAAATCATCGTGTATCTTTATGAAGTCGATGATGTTAGCTAATGTATTTGAATCGCCAATATGATATTGCATGTATGTTTCTTTTAGCTTAAACATTGGAATGATAATAAAATGTAATTTTTTAAATTCTTCCTTTGAGAGCCTTTCGTTGTTTTTATTGAGTTTTTTTAATTCTTTAAAAGCTCTTTTTTCGAGCATAGGTAACTCCTCCTTATAGTTTTGTAAGGCGTTAATTAATATTTCCTGTTCTTGTTGTGAATAAGACAATACACCAATAAATAAAAAAATAATTGTTAGCATTAATCTTATCATAATTAGTTTACCATTTAATCCAAGTTATAACCAAATTACTTCCAACATAAGACCCCCAAAGCTATTCGTAGCGTCCCCGGGTAGAGATTTTAAGAAAATCATTTTTTATTTTATATATCTCCTGATGCTGGCATGAAAATTCCGGTTTAGTTGGTTCTACTAATATAATTTGATATATTTTTTGTTTCATATTATATATGATTTATTTTATTCCTCTCCGGATAAAAATCAATACACCTCCCCATTCTCATCCACCATCGGAACAAACATTACCGGCAGCACGCGCTGTTTTACCATTCTGCCTTTCTTTTTGGTAAGCAGCACCAGTTCCTGGGTATAGCGCTCTCCCACGGGAATGATCATCCTTCCGCCTTCTGCCAGTTGTTGCTGTAACGGTAAGGGGATATTGGCAGGGGCACAGGTAACAATAATCGCATCGTAAAGTCCGTGTCCTGGCCAGCCTGAGTAACCATCGCCCTGCATTACCTGTATATTTTTGTATCCCAGCTTTTGCAAACGTTTTTTTGAAAGTTCTGCCAATTCTTTTACAATTTCAATACTGAATACCGAGTCGCAGATCTCCCCAAGTATGGCGGCCTGGTATCCTGAACCAGTGCCTATCTCAAGTACTTTGTCGGTTGGCTTGAGTTTTAATGCTTCCGACATAAAGGCAACAATATAGGGTTGCGAGATAGTTTGCCTGTAACCGATGGGCAGGGGATGATCACCATAAGCTCTTTCGGTATATTCATCGGGTACAAACAGATGCCTTTCCACATTACGCATAGCAGCCAACACAGCCGGATCGGTTATCCCCCTTGCTTCTATCTGGGTTTTTACCATATTTTCCCGCAATGTTTTGTAATCGTTTGCCGGTTGCCTGTTAAACTGACAATGTACGAAAAGAAATACGGAGAAAAGCAAGGCCGGGATGAGAATAAACCGGTTAACTGTTTTTTGTTTTGGCTTCATTGTGTTTTGCTTTTGCTGTTATTTCACTACACAATATGGTCCAAATTACAAAATAAAAATATACGGTTCAAGTAAATTTATTTGAATGTAAGATTAAATATTCAACCGTCATCCCTGTGAACTATTTCCGGCGAAAATGCGGGCAGACATATAGCAATGTACCTGGCACCTCCTTCAAACGGAGTGCTATATTGTACTTTTTCACCTTTATGGGTAATAACTGCTTCACCGACGCTGATAAGCATATCTTCGCCGTCTGAAGTAATTTTCAGGGTTCCGCTCAATACCAATGTGTATTCATTGAATTCAGGAGTTTGCGCAGGTTCGACCCATCCCTGCGGACTGGTCATTTGGGCAATGCTCACTTCACCGGTACCGGAATTTACCCGTCCTATATATTCTTCAATGATCTTGGGCTTATTTCCTGCCGCTTCTACGCGTGAAGGTTTTGTAATTTTTGTAGGCATTTTCAGATTGTTATGTTTTGTATTTTTCAAATATAAAGAATCGAATTTATTAATCAGGTTGTTAAGTCTTTAAACTGAAAACTAGTAGGTGTTTAGACTGTAGACTTTTAGTCTTACAATCCACAACCTGGAATTCAAACTTTAAGCTTCTGTCTCCCGGCTTCCTGCAATTTATTTCCCCGCATACCAAATACCTCTTCTCCAGTTATGATCCTGTAATTTCAGGATAAGTTCATCGTTCATCTCAGGCATATCAGATACAGCGGTATTGGCTTCTGCCTGGTAAATATTCCGGATGCCAGGGATTACCGTGCTTACAGCTGGATGAGACAACACAAATTTAATAGCTGCCTTGGGCAGTGTATATCCTGAACCGTCCAGATCTTTTTTGATCTTTTCAACTCTTTCCAGGGCTCTTGGCAGACGGTCTCCCTCAAAATATTTACTTCTGAAATCATCGTCGGGAAATTTGGTGTCTTTTGTATATTTTCCGGTAAGTATTCCTTCATCAAATACCACCCTGACAATAATGCCCACGCCATTTTCTCTTGCTACAGGGAGTAATTCGGCAGCCGGTTCCTGTTCCAGAATATTGTAAATAACCTGCACTGTATCGAGATATCCCCTGCGCATCAGATCGATCACACAGTTCTGATCATGTTCGGGTGTAGAAATGCCAATGGCTTTGATCTTGCCTTCCTGCTGCAGTTTCTTTAATATATCCAATGGTTTGGGATCGTGGTTCCAGGCACGGGTCCAGGTATGTAACTGTAATACATCAATGCAGTCGGTTTGCAGGTTTCTTAACCGTTCTTCAAGGCTTTCTCTTAAGTATTTCTCAGGATATCTTTCGTCTGCTTTACAAAAGGGGGAAGGCGGCCATATACCTGGCAATACGGGGATTTTTGTAGCAACGGTTATTTTTTCTTTCCGTTCTTTCAATACCCTGCCAATGATTTTTTCACTTCGGCCTTCACCATATCCGGCAGCAGTATCAATAAAATTCACTCCCAGGTCAATAGCCCTGTGTAAAGCATCAATCGAATCGTTGTCGTTTTGCTCACCCCAGCTTCCGCCGATTGCCCATGCTCCAAAACCAATTTCCGAAACTTCGATACCTGTTTTTCCTAATTTCCTATATTTCATTTGTAGTTTAATTATTGAATTTCCTATAAAATTAAAAATTCCTGAAAAGAATTTTCTGTTTATCCATGTGTAATTTTCTTTGATGACCTTTTACAGGATGCCAAAATTCAATTAGTCAGAACATTCTCAAATCTTTGCGAATAGTCAAATTTAAAATTCAACAATAATTCCAATGGTGGGGAGGATGGTACCGGCGCCGTCCTGCTTCAGGTATTCCAGATCATAGTATTTTCCATCTATGATGTCATCATATCCCGGATCGACTAATGATTTACGAACAAGTAAGTCAGGTTCAGCAGCTTTGAAGTTGTAAACATTCTGAACATCCACATAAAGCATCAGTGACCATTTGTTGAAAAAATATTGTTTGTCAATCCGTATATCAAGCTGATGGAAAGGATTTGACCGTAACGAATTATATTTCGTGTAATCCAGGTAGGGAGCTCCTTTGGCATCCCAGGCTTCTTTTATTCGTGATTCTTCATAATTATAAGGAGAGTAGGGGGCTCCGCCTACAAACCTCCATTTGAATCCAATATCCCAGTTATGTTTAAAACTTCGGTTGGCGGTAATATTCAAAATATGCCGGTTATCCCAGGAAGTGGGAATATATTTTTCATCCGATCCGGGTCGTTCGTCTCGGAATTTACTATGAACAAAGGTGTATGAAAACAGTGTATTAAAACCTAAAATATCTGTTGCCCGTCCATAAATTTCAAATCCGTATGCTTTTCCTGATGAAACGGGAACCAACGGTTCATCTCCGATGGTACCGAAATCAGCTCCTTTTGATGCCAGCGGTATCGAATCGGTTAGTGAAAACGGATAATGGAGGTAATGTTTGAAAAAACCTTCTATGGTTATCAGTGAGTTTTCGCCGGGACGATATTCCAACCCTGTGACAATATGATCGGCAGAGATGAACCTGAGCCCGTTTTCACGGTTAACCAATACTCCCGAATTATCCTTATAACCCATGGCAGTATAGGGGGGACGCTGGTAATAACGTCCGGTATTAAAATTTATATAAAACTTTTGAGTGAGCATCCATGATGCGGAAACCCTTGGAGATAATTGTCGCAGGGGATTCGACATATCGGATGAGTAACTGCTACCGTCGGCCCTGATTCCAGCTGACAGGGATAACCGGTTTCCCACAAATCGTTTACTTACTTGTCCGAACAAACCGTAATTGAACATATCCAGATAAGTATGGTAGTTAAGACGGATCACCGAGTCGTTGACATACAACCTGTTAATGGTGTTATTGGTATATTTGGCATATTCGAAATTCATTCCGTAATTAATCTTGTATCCTTTATCCCCGGTAGTGTTTTTTTCATACCGGAATTTATTTTCAATTTCCGCTGAAGAATAGTCAAAAGATTTTTCCAGCGATTCGTTGTTCCCCGGGTATTTGTAAGCTACATTATTCAGATAATTCCTGCTTAAGACCCAGGTGTCGTATCCCGAATTTTTATAATGCTTATATACTACTCCCATGGTATAATTCCATTGTTCATTAACGGGCAGATAACTTAATAAATAGCGTTGATAAGGAGTTTTATTGGCATTTTTATTCAGCACAGACTTATCAAGCGCCCCGAGTCCGATAAAAATCAATTCGCTTTTATCATTTATTTTAGTACGTGTTTTGAATTGGAAATCGTTATAAGTAGGTAAAAATGGTAGTCCAAGCGCTGAAAAGAGTAACTGCAGATACGACCTGCGGGCTGAGAAAATAAACGTGGTATTATCGGTAACAGGTCCATCGAGAGTCAGCGCCAGATCGGACGCGCCAACGGTAGTTCTGAACTTTAATTTATCGGGGTTACCGTCTTTTTGTTTGAATTCAAGAATGGAACTCAGGGCATTACCGCGATCGGCAGGAAAAGCCCCCGAATAAAAATTCACTTCCCGGATGAAGTCAACATTAATGATACCTACAGGACCTCCGGAAGCTCCCTGAGTGGCAAAATGGTTCAGATTAGGAATTTCTACACCATCAAGGTAAAAACGGTTCTCGCCCGGTCCGCCGCCACGGACAATTACATCATTCCGGTAAGCCGGAGTAGAAGCTACTCCCGGAAATGACTGGATAACTTTTGAGATATCGCGGTTTCCTCCCGGGTTCTTTTCTATCTCTTCAATTCCAATTCGGCGCAATGAAACAGGACTTTCCTCTCTACGTCGGAAAGGAGAAGCTTTAACCACAATTTCATTTATCGCAATTGTCTTTTCCTGTAATGGAATATCTAGAAATACTTTTTTTGCATTGGTAACCAAGAATTTTTCGGAGATATAATTTTCAAATCCGACAGATGAAGCTGCCAACTGAATGTAACCGGGTTTTAATCCTTTTAAAATGAAATTACCACTTATATCGCTGACAGTACCTGTTTGTGTGCCCCATAATATAATATTGGCAAAAGGTACAGGCTCATTGTTCTTTGCATTGTATATTCTTCCCTCAACTATCCCGTTTTGTTTTTCCTGTGTCCACCCTGGAACAATAAAAAGCAATATCCCGGATATCAATAAAAATAAAAACCGGATTTTTCTCATAGAATTGTTTGTTAATAGTTTTCTTTCCTTATCAATCAATCTATAAACAATGGGAACGCCGTTTTGTTTAAAAAATATAAAAAAAAGTTAAACAAAACGTTCTTTTAATTGCATGGTAAAATACAGGAGTTCTTCATCAAGATTAAGATACGGATGTTTTTTTTGGAGAGATTCTATCTTTTTAATTGTATTTTTCAGAAAATCACGGTATGTATCTGTAGAAGGATTCATCGGACGGTGGCTTTTTGCCTTGTTTATTTTAACGATCTCTTTCATCAGTTCCTTTGAACTTTCATCGATGTATGTGTCGGAAAAGATTTTCCATATATAATCCACAGCCGTTTCGGAAGGATGCAGCATATCATTTCCGTAAAACCGGTAATCCCTTAGTTCATCCATAAAAATCTCGTATGCCGGGAAATATTCCACATCGGGATATTTTTCTTTTAACCGGTGAATGGCAAGGATCAAAGTCGATTTACTAACCTGGTTATTTATTGCCCCGTCTTTCCAGTGACGGATAGGGCTTACTGTAAATACGATTTTCAGAGCAGAATTTATTTCCCTGATCCGGTCGATCAATTGCTCATAATTTTGAACAATATCTTCCACTGTCAGCAGATATCGGTTGAATTCCTTTGCCGGTAATTTGTGACAATTGGCTACTATGGAATTATCAGCTTTACGTTCGTAAACCCAGGCTGTTCCGAAAGTGATGAAAAGAAACCCGGCATTTCTCAAAAACCCGGAAGCTTTCATTAGTGAGGTATTGATTTTTTCAAGACAAATCTGTTTGTCAGGATGTGAAAAGCTGCTGTGATGCTGAAAGCTAAACCACAGATCATTGTAAAAATGGATATCAGCTTCATTAAAAAGTTTTTTTTGAATAAGTATTTCAAGGTTTTTTTTAATGGAAAGGGGATTATATAACACACCGAAAGGATTATGATCGACAGGAAATTTATGTTCTTTTAATTTGATTCCAATATTATCGGCAAAACAGGATCCTGCCAATACAATTTTGGTAGTGTATGAAATTTGTTTTTCCGGTTTTGGGATGTCGATTACAGTCCTGAACAGTTCTGTCATGTATCGGATTAATTTTTTATTGTTTTATCCAGCCAGTTCAACATATACTGAAAAACCTCTTCGCTTCCTATGTCGTTATGTAGTTCGTGGTAGTATCCGGGCCATTCTTTGAATGTGGTTCTGTTACTGGCATTCATCACAAATTCTTTAGTGCTTTGAAAAGAGGTAATCCTGTCACCGCTTCCATGCATTACAAGGATAGGAACATTGATTTTGTATATGCTTTTGGAAGCTTTTTCACCGGCAGCTTCAATTTCAAAAAATAATTTCAACGAGATCTTATCATGAACCAGAGGATCGGAGGCATACAATTGAACAGAATGGGAGTCGCGGGAAGTGTCTTCTGCTTTTAATCCAGTACTTAGGGTCATACCTGGCAGAAAAAATTTCAGAGCTTTCCCGCTAAGGTATTTTATGCGGGATGCTTTGAATGCCAGGCTTAACCATGGGGATGTAACAATAACCCCCGATATACCTTTCAGGTTGGTAGTGCTGTAGTTTACCACTACATTGCCACCGAAACTATGTCCGTACAATATTTTAGGAATATTGGGAAAAAGCTCTTTGGTTTTTTGAACCAGGAGGTCATAATCATTGATAATTTGCTGGTAGGAGGGAGCATAACCCCGTTTACCATCCGATCTGCCATGTCCGCGCATATCTATTGAAATAAAGTGATATCCCTTTTCCACAAATTTAGTTGCCCATTGATCATACCGGTTAATATGTTCACCAAGACCATGGGCTAAAATCAGAATTGCCTTTGGGGGTTCACTATTATTCCAGTATTGGGCATGAAGCTTTAAATTATCAGGTGTTTTCCAGCTATATTCTTTACATGTGGTCTTACTTGTCTCTTTTGATGCTACAGATTTGTCCATTCGCCTTCCTGAATTTTTACTTTTCAATATAGTTTAACAATTTTACAAAAAGAAGTTTTAAAAAATGAATAAAAACAACGTAATTTCAATAAATTCAACGAAATAAAAGTAACAAAATGCAGGAAGTAATACAAATAGGAACTGATCAACATAACGGATTGTATGACATAACAAGTCTTGTAATTGATGTTGTAAAGAAAAGTGCAATAAAATCAGGTATCTGTAATGTATATGTTCAGGGAGCGACAGCTGCAATTATGATCCAGGAAAACTGGGACGAATCGGTACAGAATGATGTAATTACCCTGCTTCGCAAGCTGATTCCGCAGGGAGTATGGGAACACGATGCCCAGGACAATAATGGAGATGCCCATTTGAAAGCAGGCATAGTTGGTCCGGGAGAAAGTATTCCTGTTATAAACGGAAAACTGGGCTTATCTACCTGGCAGAATATTTTTGTATGTGAGTTTGACGGCCCCAGACCAGTGCGAAATATTGTTGTTACTATATTTGATTGTGAGAAATAGCCCCGGAAAATAGGACTCAGTGAATATCATCGGCAATAAATGAAAGGTTTCGGACGAGTCCTTCGTATTTGGCCCGTTTCAGGGCAGAGTTTTTAAACAGCTGGTTATATGTATCTTTGTCAAGCATATACCATTGTTTTTTTGTCATTTTTATCAGGTCGGCAGGAGGTTCCAGTTCCGGTATGTGGTGAGGTGGGGCTTTGCGGTTCCAGGGGCACACATCCTGGCAGATATCGCAACCAAATACCCGGTTTTGGAATTTTCCTTTATAAGTTTTCGGGAATGACACCTTTGTTTTCAATTGTTAAATAAGAGATGCATTTGCTGCCATCCACCACTTTTGACGGTAAAATAGCATTTGTAGGACAGGCAGTTAAACATTTGGTACATCCGCCGCACATATCGTGTATAGGTTTGTCATATTCCAGATCGATATCGACTATAAGTGTACCGATAAAAACGAAAGACCCCAGGCGGGGTGAGATCAGCATGCTGTTTTTTCCGATCCACCCAATTCCGGCAGCGAAAGCCCAGGCCCGGTCGAGTACCGGTGCAGAATCGACAAAGGCTCTACCATTGCAGATGGGGATTTCTTCCTGTATGAACTTTAACAGGGATTTAAGTTTTTTCTTTATAACAAAATGATAATCCTGTCCATAGGCATATTTGGATATTACCGGTGCATCCGGATTTTCCTGTTGAACTTCGGGATAATAATTTAACAGCACGGCAATTACCGATTTTGCACCTTCCATGAGTTTCCGGGGATCAACTCGTTTCTCGAAATAGTTTTCCATATAGTGCATACTGCCCTGCATACCCTTTGACAACCAATTTTCGAGCCGTACGGCATCTTTATCAAGGGAAACAGCCCGGGCAATCCCACAGGCATCAAACCCCAGGTCTGCTGCTTTCGATTTAATTTTATGGCTGAATTCAATTTTGTCCACCATGTAATTATAAACAATAAAGGCCTAAATTATTACATTCAGGCCTTTCTTAATATTATTTTGAGATTCTTTTATCAGAGTTTTTTCTTTACTTCGGTTTCATCATATCCTTCAACGATATCACCTACTTTAATATCGTTATAATTTTCTATATCCAGTCCGCATTCCTGACCACTTACCGCTTCTTTCACGTCATCTTTAAACCTTTTCAGTGATCCGAGAAGACCAGTATAAACCACAATACCTTCCCGGATGACCCGGACTTTGGTGTTGCGTTTAATTTTACCTTCTTTTACAATACATCCTGCAATAGTTCCCACTTTTGTAATTTTAAACACCTCTTTTATCTCAAGCGTAGCAACAATTTCCTCTTTTATCTCAGGCGAAAGCATTCCTTCCATAGCTGCTTTTAATTCATTGATAGCATCGTAAATAATAGAATAGATGCGAATATCGATTTCTTCTTTTTCAGCCAGTTTACGGGCCTGCATAGATGGTCTGACCTGAAATCCGATCACAATTGCATTGGATGCCGCAGCTAAAAGTATATCTCCTTCAGAAATTTGTCCAACAGCTTTATGAATGATATTCACCTGAATTTCTTCATTTGAAAGTTTTATCAACGAATCAGACAATGCTTCAACCGATCCGTCCACATCACCTTTCACAATAACATTCAACTCCTGGAAGTTGCCTATGGCAATTCTACGGCCGATCTCATCAAGTGTAATATGTTTCTGTGTACGTAAGCCCTGTTCGCGTTGCAGTTGTTCCCGTTTGTTTGCAATTTCCTTGGCTTCCCGGTCACTTTCCATTACATTGAATTTGTCACCGGCTTGTGGCGCTCCGTTTAATCCAAGGATCAGTATGGGAGTGGCGGGTCCGGCTTCTTCTATCTTTTTTCCTCTTTCATTGTACATGGCTTTAACATGTCCCGTATGGAAACCGGCAAGAATGACATCACCTACCCGGAGAGTTCCTGCTTCAACAAGTATAGTAGCTACATATCCCCTACCTTTGTCGAGGGTCGATTCAATTACGGTACCCAGAGCTCTTTTTGCAGGATTAGCCTTAAGATCAAGCATTTCGGCCTCCAGCAGTACCTTTTCGAGTAAATCTTCAATATGTAGTCCGTTTTTTGCTGAAATTTCCTGTGACTGGTATTTACCTCCCCAATCTTCGACCAGAATATTCATATTTGCCAGTTCTTCTTTTATCTTTTCAGGATTGGAAGTGGGCTTATCGATTTTATTTATAGCAAAGACCATAGGTACCCCGGCAGCCTGTGCATGGTTGATTGCTTCAACTGTTTGCGGCATTACCCCGTCATCAGCAGCGACAACAATAATAGCTACATCGGTGATTTGCGCACCTCTTGCCCTCATGGCAGTAAAGGCTTCGTGTCCTGGTGTATCCAGAAATGTTATTTGTCTGCCATCCTCAAGTTGCACGCCGTAGGCACCGATATGCTGGGTAATACCACCTGCTTCACCACCTATAACATTTGCATTCCTGATGTAATCGAGCAGTTTGGTTTTACCATGATCAACATGCCCCATTACTGTAACTATGGGCGGACGTGGCTGCAGATCCCCTTCCTCATCTTCCTCTTCGTTAATGGCATCCTGAAGATCAGCACTAACAAATTCTACTTTATAATTGAATTCATCGGCAACGAGAGCCATGGTTTCGGCATCGAGTCGTTGGTTGATGGAAACAAATAACCCAAGGTTCATACAGGTTGCAATAATTTCATTAACAGGCACATCCATCATATTGGCCAATTCGTTTACAGAAACAAATTCACTTACCTTCACGATGTTCTTCTGTTCTTCCTGAATTCTTGTTTGTTCCTGCATCCGCTGGCTAACGATTTCGCGTTTATCCCTGCGATGTTTTGAACCTTTTGATTTTCCTTTGGCTGTAAGCCTTGCAAGGGTGTCTTTTATCTGTCGTTGTACATCTTCCTCACTAACCTCCTGTTTGTAAGGTCTTTTATGGGGTTTCCCTTTTGTATCTTTTTCGCGTCCTGTTACTGGAGCCCGTTGATTTTTATTCTGATCTACACTAACTCTTTCTCTTTCTTTACGGATTCTTTTACGTTTTTTCTTTTTATCGGCATCGGCACGATCGCCCGGGCCATGTTCTTCTTTTTTTGGAAGATCCATTTTGCCTACTACAGTGGGTCCTGAAAGTTTACTGGATTCGGCACGAATGATTTTTTCTTCTTTAGGTTTTTCTTTATTTGATGGTTTATCCGATTTCTGACCTTCACCGCTTTCTTTCTGGCGGGCAAGTACCCTTGCTTTTCTTTCTTCGTCTTTTTGTTCTTTTGTTTTCCGGAGTGGTCTTGTTCGCTGATTCATTGATTCAAGATCAATCTTACCTACCACTTTTACATCCACATCTTTTTTATCAACATGTGTTATAACTTCAGGTTGTTCTTCTACGATAGTTACCTCTTCTTCTGCATCAGTCGTTATTTCGGGAGAAGGAATTTTTTCTTCTTTTTTTACAGGTTTTTCTTCAGCTATCTCCTCTTCTATCTCTTCTTTTATTTCAGGAACCGGTTGGGGCTTTTCATCCGGTTTTTCAACTGACGGTTTTTCAGTTACTGGTTTTTCTTTTATTTCCTCTTCTTCCGGTTTATCTTTTTTGTCTGTTTTATTCGGTTTTTCTATGGTACTAATATCAATCTTACCAAGAATATTCAATTTGATATCTTTTTCTTTTTCAAGCTTTTTTTCTGTTTCCGTTTCAAATATAGGAGGAGAGGAAGCTTTATCTTTAACAATCAGTTCTTCTTCCGGTTCCTCTTCTTCATCCTCTTCACCTTCTTGAATGATATCGTTTATTGAAATAGTCTCGTGTTTTTCCCTCAGATGTTTCAGGTTAAGTCTCTCTGACTCTTTTTTCACTGACAGATCCGAACTGAATTCATTAATTAATAAGTTGTATTGATCGGGCGTAACTTTAGTATTAGGATTAGAATCGATCTTCATACCCTTCCGGTTGAGGAAATCAACAATTGTCGCAATTCCCACATTCAGCTCTCTTGCAATTTTACTAAGTCTTGTTGTTTTAATATCTGTCATATTTAAATACCTGTCAATTTAGATCGAACCCTCAAAGTTATCTATAAAATTCCGCTAATATATTTAATAAGATTAATTAATCAAATTCTGCCCTTAATATTTTGATGACTTCTTTTATGGTTTCCTCTTCCAGATCGGTTCTTTTTACAAGGTCCTCAATAGTAAGATCGAGAACACTTTTGGCTGTATCACAACCTACAGCTTTCAGCTCATCAAGTATCCATCCTTCTATTTCATCTGCAAATTCATCGAGGCTGACATCTTCGTCATCTTCCAGGTCAGTTTCGCGATATACGTCTATTTCATAACCAGTTAACTGACCGGCTAACTTAATATTTAAACCCCCTTTACCAATTGCAAGCGAAACTTCATTTGGTTTAAGGTATACATCAGCCCTGCTTATTTCAGTATTGATCTTTATAGATGAAATCTTTGCAGGACTCAAAGCCCTGGTGATATATAACTGAATATTAGTAGTATAGTTAATAACATCAATATTTTCATTTTTTAATTCACGAACAATACCGTGAATTCTGGATCCTTTCATTCCTACACAGGCACCCACCGGATCGATACGTTCATCGTACGATTCCACGGCTACTTTAGCACGTTCTCCGGGAACTCTTACAATTTTTTTAATTGTTATAAGGCCATCGAAAATTTCAGGAACTTCCAGTTCAAATAATCGCTCAAGAAAAACCGGAGATGTACGGGAAAGTACAATCAGCGGATTGTTATTTTTCATCTCAACTTTTATAACGACAGCACGTATTGTATCCCCTTTTCTGAAATAATCGGAAGGTATCTGTTCTGATTTAGGAAGTATAAGTTCATTCCCTTCTTCATCAAGAACAAGTATTTCGCGTTTCCAAACCTGGTATATTTCGCCGGTCACAATTTCCCCGATGCGGTCACGATATTTTTCGTATATATTGTTTTTCTCCAGATCCATAATCCGTGAGGTTAGATTCTGTCGCAGCGCCAATATGGCGCGTCGTCCGAAATCTGCGAGTTTCACCTCATCAGTTACATCTTCTCCTACTTCATAATCCGCGTCTATTTTTTTTGCTTCTGAAAGGGGTATTTGTAAGTTGGGATCTTCCAGAAGTCCGTCATCAACAACTTCTCGATTTCTCCAAATTTCAAAGTCACCCTTATCGATATTTATAATCACATCGAAATTTTCATCGGTACCATACAGCTTAATGAGCATGCCTCTGAAAACATCTTCTAAAACACTCATCATTGTGGCTCTGTCGATACTTTTCAATTCCTTGAATTCCGAAAAGGTATCGATTAAATTTAAATTTTCCATTCTTAAAAATCTTTTCTGTTAATACATTTTACTTAAATGATATTACAACCCTGGCTGTTTTAACAGCATTCAATTCAATATTATGTTTCAGTATAATAAGTTTTTTTTTCTTTGATCCTTTTTCTTTGATTTTTTTCTGTTCTTCCAATTCAAAGTTATTATCAGTTGCCGCGATTAATTTTCCCCTGATTTTTTGGCCATCTTTAAATATTACCTCTAATTCGTGACCTATATTTTTTTTATATTGAGCTAGAATTTTCAGGGGCATATCCAATCCCGGGGAAGATACTTCCAGTTCAAAATCTTCTTCGTCGCGATTGAGTTTTTTTTCTATGCTGCGACTCAGAGCTACACATTCATCAATTGTTATTCCCTGGTCACTGTCTATATAAACAGATAGCCTGTTAGATCCGCTTATATTCAGATCAACCAGGTAAACAGAACTGTTATCCAGCTCTTCTTCAATAATATTTTTTAATACTTCCTGTGTTATCATTTGATTTTTGTACAATAAAATAGGGGACTGCTGTCCCCTATTTAATGCAAAATCCACACTTAATGATGCAAAAATAAGAATAATAGTTTAAAACACAAAACATCCTGATTATTATTTATGTTCTTATATAAAACAACTTAAAGAATAAAAATTTGTCATTAGATTTGTTAGTCAGCACAGAATGCGTGAAATTCATTTTAAAAGTATATGATGATAAAATTTTCCACTGTCAATAAGAAAAAAATCATTAATGATCCTGTTTACGGATTTATTTCTGTTCCTTCACCGCTGATATTCGATCTTATTGAGCATCCGGTCATACAACGGTTGCGCCGGATCAAACAACTCGGACTGACCAATTATGTTTATCCCGGAGCTAATCATAGCAGATTTCAACATGCTGTTGGGGCAACTTACCTTATGGATCAGGCAATTCAGGTAATCAGACAGAAAAATTTAGAAATTACCAACGATGAAGCTGATGCTGCAATGGCAGCTATTTTGCTTCATGACATTGGTCACGGTCCGTTTTCTCATGCGCTCGAATCGGGCATTATAGAAAATATTGCGCATGAACAGATTTCAGAACTCCTGATGGAGCGACTTAACCTTGAATTTAAAGGGAAACTGGACCTGGCAATTCAGATTTTTCAAAATAAATATTTCAAAAAATTCTTACATCAGTTAGTTTCGAGCCAACTGGATATGGACCGACTGGATTATCTCAAACGTGACAGTTTTTTTACGGGTGTTACCGAAGGAGTAATAGGTTCTGACAGAATTATAAAAATGCTGAATGTGGTAAACGATAACCTGGTAGTGGAGGCAAAAGGAATATATTCCATCGAAAAATTTCTCATTGCCAGGCGATTGATGTATTGGCAGGTTTACCTGCATAAAACCGTAATTGCTGCCGAAAATATAATGGTAAAATTATTACAACGGGCAAAATACCTGGCAAACAACGGTCAGGAACTTTTTGCCACGGAGCCTTTACGTTATTTTCTGTACCATAAAATCTCGGATAAGTTTCTGAATGATAACAAAGATGAAATACTCAGCAATTTTATCATGCTGGATGATAACGATATATTCATTGCGGCAAAGGCATGGGAAAGTCATCCCGACAGGGTATTGGCTTATCTTTCGAAAAGCCTGATAAATAGATCATTACCAAGAATAAAACTTCAGAAAAAACCTTTTCCTAAAGAAATGCTGGTGAATATTAAAGAACGCGCCATGCAGTTACATAAATGGAAAACAGATGAGGTGGAATACCTGGTATTTAGTAAGTCAATTACCAATAATGCCTACAGCCAGTTCGACGAAAAAATTCAAATATTATATAATACTGGCGAATTAATTGATATAGTCCAGGCATCGGATATGTTAAACGTATCTGTTTTGTACAAAATAGTGAAAAAATACTTTTTATGTTATCCGAAAGATTGCGGTATATAATTATATTAATTAGTTTTGTGCCCAAATTAAACGAATATGGAATTTAACGCCCAAGCAATTGCAGCTTACCTGAAGGGTGAAATAGAAGGCGATCCGTCCGCAACAGTATCGGATATTTCGAGGATCGAGGAAGGCAGAATTGGTACTTTGGCATTTCTGGCCAATCCAAAATATACACCATATATATATACAACTGAGGCTACCATTGTACTGGTTAATAAAGATCTTGTTCTGGAGAAAAAAGTTAATTCCACTCTTATTCGTGTAAATGATGCATATCAGGCATTTGCATCCCTTCTTGAGTTATATTCACAGTCATTACCCCAAAAGGAAGGGATAGATACAAACGTTGCTATCGATAAAACGGCAGAAATAGGGAATCATGTATATATAGGGGCATTTGCTTATATAGGAGAAAATGCTAAAATCGGTGAAAATGTAAAGATTTATCCCCAGGTTTATATTGGTGATAATGCTTCTGTAGATGACAATTCAATCCTTTATCCGGGTGTGAAGGTATATAACAACTGTGTAATCGGAAAAAATTGTATTATTCATGCAAGTACGGTAATAGGTTCCGATGGTTTTGGTTTTGCAACACAGGATAACAATGATTTTAAAAAGGTCCCGCAAATAGGGAATGTAGTCATAGAAGATAATGTTGAAATAGGTTCAAATGTGTCTATTGATCGTGCAACAATAGGTTCAACTATTATAAGAAAAGGTGTAAAACTGGATAATTTAATCCAGGTGGCACACAATGTAGAGATTGGTGAAAATACCGGCATAGCGGCTCAGACAGGAATTTCAGGGTCGACAAAAATTGGTAGGGAATGCCTGATTGCCGGACAGGTGGGTATCGTCGGACACATAAAAATTGCTGATAAGGTAAAAATTGCAGCACAATCCGGAGTTAACAATGATGTAACTAAAGAAGGCGAAATTTTACTCGGATCACCTGCATATAATATCAGGGAAAACAGACGTTCCATTGCATTATATAAACGATTGCCGGAACTCTATAAACAAATAAATGACCTTGAAAGACAGCTCAATAAACTTAGAGGTGGTTGAAAATCATAAATTTGTAATTACCTGATTCCATAATTTTTTTATATCTTGCGCCATTATTTTTTATAACCTAAAATTTTCATGTGCCTTATGGCAGAGAAACAGAGGACTATTGAAAAAGCAGTAAGTTTGTCAGGAAAGGGTTTGCACAGCGGTGCTCAAGTGAAAGTAACTTTTAAGCCTGCACCGGAGAATCATGGTTATGTTTTTAAACGGGTTGACCTGGAAAACCAGCCTTCCATTAGCGGATTAGCGGAACATGTGGTTCATACAGACAGAGGCACAACCCTTGAAGAAGAAGGGGTTAAAGTCTATACGACAGAACATGCCCTTGCCGCTGTATATGGTTTAGAGATCGATAATATATTGATTGAAGTTGACGGCCCGGAAATGCCTATATTGGATGGCAGCTCAAAATATTTTCTTGAAGCATTATCAAATGCCGGAGTTGTTGAACAGGAAGCTGAAAAGAACTACCTGGTAATTCAGAAAAAAATCACCTTTATAGATGAAAAAAATGATCTGGAAATTTCAATTTATCCCGATGATAAATTCAGTGTAGACGTACATATCGATTATAACTCAAAAGTTTTGGGATATCAGTATGCATCGATAAAGGACATAAGTGAATTTGAAAAAGAAATAGCACCTTGCCGAACTTTTGTTTTTCTGCATGAACTTGAATATTTATTGAAGAACAATCTGATAAAAGGAGGAGACCTTGAGAATGCTATTATCATTATGGACCGGAAAGTATCGCAGGAAGAACTAGATCGGTTGGCAGAATTGTTCAATAAGCCAAAAGTAAAGGTGAAACCTGAGGGTGTTCTTAATAACCTCGACTTATATTTTAGTAATGAACCGGCACGGCATAAATTACTGGATGTTATAGGCGACCTTGCATTGGTCGGCAGGCCAATAAAAGGTAAGGTTGTGGCGCGCAAACCGGGACACTATGCAAATACAGAGCTGGCAAAACTTATCAGAAAAGAAATTAAACTTAAGGAAAAGCATCCTCAACCACCTGAATATGACCCTAATAAACCTCCCCTTTACGATATTCTTGAAATTCAAAAAAGATTACCCCACCGGCCACCTTTCCTGTTGGTAGATAAAATTACATACATGGATAAATGGACAGTCTGCGGGATAAAAAATGTTACCATGAATGAAACATTCTTTGTGGGACACTATCCGGCTGAACCTATTATGCCCGGGGTATTACAAATTGAAGCAATGGCACAGACCGGAGGTATTTTATTACTTAGTTTTGTTCCTGATCCGGAAAATTACGTACTTTATTTTTTGAAAGTTGAGAATATCAAATTTAAAAGAAAAGTGGTTCCTGGTGATACCTTAAACATAAGAATGACCTTGAAAGAACCGGTAAAAAGAGGAGTTGCGTATACTGTTGGTCATATGTTCGTAGGTGAGAACATGGTAATCGAAGGTGAATTTATGGCCCAGCTTGCACGTAAAGGAGAATAATTAAATGTTTAAATATAATCAAATCAACAATTTAAATGTTATCATAAGTAAGATAACGAAATTTATTGCAAAATGAATCAACCATTATCATATGTTCACCCTGAGGCAAAAATTGCTGATAACGTGGTGATAGAACCTTTTGTGACAATAGCAAAAGACGTGGAGATTGGAGAAGGAACCCGAATTGGTCCCAATGTTACTATTTTGGAAGGAGCCAGGATAGGTAAAAATTGCAAAATCTTCCCCGGAGCTGTTATTTCTGCAGTTCCCCAGGATTTAAAATTCAAAGGTGAAAAAACAGTTGCTGTTATCGGCGACAATACTACTATCCGCGAATGTGTTACCATAAACCGGGGTACGGCAGCGAAAGGACAGACTATAGTTGGCAACAACTGTTTGATTATGGCTTATGTACACGTTGCTCACGATTGTGTTGTGGGAAATAATGTAGTACTTGTCAACAGTGTAGGATTGGGCGGTGAAGTGGTTGTTGATGATTGGGCAATTGTAAGCGGACATTCTGTTGTTCACCAGTTTGTGCATATTGGTGTTCATGCTATGATTAGCGGTGCCAGTAAAGTAGCAAAAGACGTTCCTCCGTATATTAAAGCCGGACGTGATCCGCTTTCTTATGTGGGGATTAATTCCATAGGTTTACGCCGACGAAATTTCTCCAATGAAAAAATTAATCAGATACAGGAAATATACCGCATTATTTACCAGCGTGGATTAAATAATTCCGATGCTGTTGAATTTATCGAGGCCAACCTGCCTGCTTCCGATGAAAGAGACGAGGTAATATTGTTTGTCCGTAGTTCGAAACGTGGAATTATAAAGGGTTATTTCGACGATAAATAATCTCCAATTTTATTATGGTTTGGAACAGTATTAGTAATGGTTTCTTTTTCCAGAAATTAAGAAGGATGGTTATATGTATTTCTTACTTAACGCCGTTCCATCCCTGAGCTTTTAATTCTATCTGGTCGTTATTAGGAGTGATCAGGTGAAAACCCTCTTTCTGATCGGTAATATGACCAATAATTGAAATACCCGGTTGAGTTTTTAGCTTATCAAATTCAGATACAGGAACTGTAAAAAGCAGTTCGTAATCTTCTCCACCATTAAGTGCGGCTACAAGTGGTTCCATTTCAAATTCATCGGCCATCCTTTTTGTTTCAGCGTGAATGGGTATTTTGTCGGTGTATAGTTTGCAACCTACAGAAGATTGTTTACAGATATGTAAGAGATCAGACGACAAGCCGTCTGAAATGTCAATCATAGCATTTGGGATTATTCCGGCTTTTTCCAATAATTCAAAGATATCTTTTCTTGCTTCTGGTTTAAGCTGTCGTTCAAGGATGTAATCACTTCCGGATAAATCAGGTTGAATCGAATTGTCTTCTTCGAAAATTTTCTTTTCTCTTTCCAACAATTGTAGTCCCATATAGGCGCTTCCCAGATCGCCGGAAACACATATCAGATCGTTTATTTTAGCTCCGTTCCGGTAAGCAAGTTTGTTCTTCTCTGCTTCGCCAATAATAGTAACGGCAATATGTAATCCTGTTAAAGAAGAAGAGGTGTCTCCTCCCACCAGGTCAACGCCGTATTTTTCACAGGCAAGTTTGATCCCTTCGTATAAATCATCGATCATTGGAACAGTAAATTTTGCCGACAGCGCCAGGGAGATTAATAGTTGTTTCGGAACGGCATTCATGGCATAAATATCAGAAAAATTGACTGTTGCGGCTTTGTATCCAAGATGTTTCAGGGGAGAATACATCAGGTTAAAATGAATTCCTTCAGTCAGCAGATCGGTAGATACCACTATTTCTTTTTCTCTGTAATTCAAAACAGCGGCATCGTCTCCCACACCATAAACAGAACTGTCATTTTTTAATGTTATTCCGTTGGTTAGATGCTCTATTAAACCGAATTCTCCTAGCTGTTTTATATCATTCGTTTCCTGTTCAAAATCTGTCATTAGATACTGTTTTTACTGTTGATTCAAGGGCAAATATCCATATTAATTAGAATAGATTTTGTATCTTTGTCATTATTTAGAATAAATCTAAATAAAAACTAATAAGATAACGAAATCTTATAATTTTTAACTTTGCAAAGTTATGAATTTAGATCAAGATAAAATATTGGATGAAGTAACCCAGGATGATTATAAGTATGGTTTTATCACAGATATTGAGATAGATACTATACCAAAGGGGTTAAATGAGGATGTGGTCAGAATGATCTCTGCAAAAAAAAATGAACCGGAATTTTTACTTGATTTCAGGCTCAAATCTTTTCGTCACTGGAAGACAATGAAAATGCCCGAATGGGCGCATCTTACCATCCCGGAAATAAGTTACCAGGATATTATCTTTTATGCTGCTCCTAAACAAAAAGTAAGTCTGAATAGCCTGGATGAAGTAGATCCGGAATTATTGAAAACTTTTGCAAAACTGGGAATCCCTCTCGAGGAGCAAAAAAGACTTTCGGGAGTTGCAGTAGATGCTGTAATGGATAGCATATCCGTTAAGACGACTTTCAGGGAATCACTTGCTGAATTGGGTATCATTTTTTGTTCATTCAGTGAAGCCGTGCAAAAGTATCCGGAACTGGTAAAAAAATATATGGGTTCTGTTGTGCCGTATACGGACAATTTTTTTGCAGCATTGAATTCGGCAGTTTTCAGTGATGGTTCGTTTTGTTTTATTCCAAAAGGAGTAAGATGTCCGATGGAACTTTCCACTTATTTCAGAATAAATGCGGCAAATACAGGCCAGTTCGAACGAACACTTATCATAGCCGAAGATGACAGTTATGTTAGTTACCTGGAGGGATGCACTGCCCCTATGCGGGATGAAAATCAGTTACATGCCGCCATTGTTGAGATTATAGCCCTGGACAATGCCGAAGTAAAGTATTCAACAGTTCAGAATTGGTATCCCGGAGATAAAAATGGCAAAGGTGGCGTTTTTAATTTTGTAACAAAACGCGGTCTGTGTAAAGGATATAATTCAAAAATATCGTGGACACAGGTAGAAACCGGTTCGGCTATTACCTGGAAATACCCGAGTTGTATTTTAAGGGGTGATAATTCAACGGGTGAATTTTATTCGGTAGCAGTAACCAATAACCACCAGCAAGCTGATACAGGAACCAAAATGACTCATATCGGGAAAAACACTAAAAGTACAGTCATTTCCAAAGGTATATCCGCCGGAGTGAGTCAGAATAGTTACAGGGGACGTGTGAAGGTGGCAAAAAATGCACACAATGCCCGGAATTTTTCGCAATGCGATTCATTATTACTGGGAGATAAATGTGGAGCACATACTTTCCCTTATCTTGAAGTGGATAACGACACAGCTATTATTGAACATGAAGCTACTACCTCCAAAATAGGGGAAGATCAGATATTTTATTGTAACCAGCGAGGGATCGATACAGAAACAGCCATCGGGCTGATCATAAATGGTTATGCCAAAGAAGTATTAAATAAGCTACCGATGGAGTTTGCTGTAGAAGCACAAAAGTTATTGCAGATAAGCCTTGAAGGGAGTGTAGGTTAATTTTAATTTAAAAAGTACGATATAAGATGTTGATAGTTAAAAATTTACATGTAAATATAGATAGTAAAGAAATATTAAAAGGAATAGATCTTGAAGTGAAACCCGGGGAAGTGCATGCTATCATGGGACCAAACGGTTCCGGAAAAAGTACACTGGCCTCTACCCTTGCCGGAAGAGAAATATTTGAAGTTACCAAAGGTTCGGTAACATTCATGGATAAAAATTTATTTGACATGACTCCGGAAGACAGGGCAAAGCAGGGATTATTCCTAGGTTTTCAGTACCCGGTAGAAATTCCGGGTGTAAGTATGGTCAATTTTCTGAAAACAGCTGTAAATGAGCAACGGAAATATCACAATTTGGATCCTCTTTCAGCTTCTGAATTTTTAAAATTAATGCAGGAGAAAAAAGAATTGGTGGAATTTAACTCCAGTCTTACCAACCGTTCAGTTAACGAAGGTTTCTCAGGAGGTGAAAAGAAAAAAAATGAAATTTTCCAGATGGCCATGTTAGCGCCCAAGTTATCCATTCTGGATGAAACAGATTCGGGACTGGATATTGATGCATTGAAAATAGTAGCTAATGGCGTTAATAAATTAAAATCCAAAGATAATGCAACGATAGTTATCACACATTATCAGCGGCTTTTGGATTATATTATACCCGATTTTGTACACGTCCTTTACAAAGGCAGGATTGTAAAATCCGGTGGTAAAGAATTAGCCTTCGAACTGGAAAGCAAAGGCTATGAATGGCTTAAGGAAGAGGTTTCAGTTGATTAAATATTTGAAGAATGAGTGACGTAACCACAATTCCTGATTTAACCCAGGAATATGTATCATTATATAAGGAAAATGCTGATCATATAAACAAGGTCAGCGCGGATTTTGTAAACCATTTCAGGGAAAAGGCTTTGATTGACTTTACTACACAGGGGATACCTTCCCGGAAAAATGAAGCCTATAAATATACCAACCTGGAGACCTATTTTAAAGGGGATTATACTTCGGTTTTCGATCCTGAAAATTACAGGATTAACCTGAGAAGTATTTTTAATTGCGATATACCTGAGTTAGATACGCATGTAGTACTTATACTCAACGGATTTTATTATAGTAATAATGTGTTTGAAGGATTGCCGGAAGGAGTGATAATATCCGGATTTTCCGATGCTTCAAAAAAATACTACGATCTGGTAAACCGGCATTATTCCAAGTATGCTGACACAAAAGTAGACAGTCTGGCAGCTTTAAATACAATGTTTGTCCAGGACGGCGTATTTATTTATGTACCTAAGGGCGTTAAACTCGATAAACCCATTCAGATCATTAATATTGGTTACTCGAAGTTTAACCAGCGTATAAATCAGCGTAATCTGATTGTCGTGGAAGATAATGCAGAGGCCAACTTTGTGGTATGCGATCATACACTGTGCGATCAGCATTATTTGTCGAATTCTGTAACCGAATTGTATGCAGGGAAGAATGCATTTGTTGATTACACAAAGATCCAGAATGAAAATAACGGATCTACACAATTATCAAATACATTTATTAATCAGGAGTCTGGCAGTCAGGTAACTTCCAATACAATATCTCTTCACGGAGGATTGATCCGTAACAATGTATATGTAAAGCTGAACGGGCAGGGCTGTGAGAATAATACTTACGGATTATTTCTGTGTGATGATCATCAACATATTGCTACCTATACTGATATTGTACATGCACAACCCCATTGTAACAGCAATCAGCTGTTCAAGGGAATTTTAGATGATGATGCCACGGGAGCTTTCAACGGGAAGATTTATGTGGCTAAAGATGCCCAAAAAACTTTAGCATACCAGCGAAATAATAATATTTTACTTTCAGGTCAGGCTAAAATGAATTCCAAGCCCCACCTTGAAATTTATGCTGATGATGTGAAATGTAGTCACGGAGCAACGGTTGGACAACTGGATAATGAAGCGATGTTCTATTTACGCACACGTGGTATTGATATGAAAGAGGCAAAGCATTTACTGATGTACGCATTTGCCAATGAAATTATAGGTAAAATAAATGTAGTACCTTTGAAGGAACGGATTATCGACCTGGTTGACAAAAGGCTGAGAAGGGAGTTAACTCGTTGTAACAATTGTAATATCGGGCGTGATTAATCCTTATACAAAAAGTAATTGCATTGAGTTTTGATATAAAAAAAATAAGGAATGATTTTCCTATTTTAAGGGAGAAAATATATGGAGATAAGCCATTAATATATCTTGATAATGGGGCCACTACACAAAAACCCGACATTGTTATCGATTATATAAGTCAACTCTATTCACGGTTCAATAGCAGCATCCATCGGGGAGTACATTTTCTGAGTGAAAAAGCTACAGAAGATTATGAAAATGCCCGAAAAACAGTACAAACGTTTATTGGCGCTGAAAAATCCAATGAAATTATTTTTACAAGCGGGACGACAGGATCTATTAACGGACTGGCATTTTCCTTTGGTGAAAGGTATATAAAGGCCGGAGATGAGATTATTATTTCAGAGATGGAACATCATGCCAACATTGTACCCTGGCAGATGCTATGCGAACGTAAAGGAGCAAATCTTAAGGTTATCCCTTTTGATGACAATGGTGAACTGATTCTGGAGAATTTGGAAAAACTCATCAGCAAAAAAACCAGGTTGATTAGTATTGTTTATATTTCAAATTCGCTCGGAACGGTTAACCCGGTAAAAGAGATCATCGATACGGCACATAAATACAACATTCCTGTCTTGGTCGACGGGGCTCAAGCCATACAACATACGCCGGTTAATGTCAAAGAACTGGATTGTGATTTTTTTGCGTTTTCTGGCCACAAAATTTATGGACCTACCGGAATAGGTGTTTTGTACGGGAAGGAAAAATGGCTGAATGAACTTCCACCGTTTCAGGGCGGGGGTGACATGGTTGATATTGTAACTTTCGAGAAAACTACCTATAATGCTTTACCTTTTAAATTTGAAGCAGGAACTACCAATTATATTGGCGCTATTGCCATGGCAAAAGCCCTTGATTATATCTCGGATTTGGGTTTGGAAAATATTATAGAATATGAGTCTGAATTACTGGCTTATGCAACAAAAAAATTTACGGACATGGATGGTATTACGCTTTATGGTAAATCCCGGGAAAAAGCTTCTATCATTTCGTTTCTTATTAATGGTGTGCATCCTTACGATGCGGGGATGGTGATTGATAAAATGGGAATTGCTGTTCGTACCGGAACACATTGCACACAACCGGTAATGCAACATTTCAAAATTGACGGAACAATTCGCGCTTCATTAGCGTTATACAATACAAAAGAAGAAATTGATATACTTTGTGATGCCATTTCCAGGGTAAAACAAATGTTTGGATAATTATAAAATGCAAACTGTGGTGAAAAGTTTAAACCAAATACAGGATGAGATTGTTGAAGAATTTGGGATATTCGATGATTGGATGGATAAATATAATTTTCTCATTGAATTGGCACGTGATTTACCCATGATCGATGAGAAATTTAAAACAAACGATTATATTATTAACGGATGTCAATCGAAAGTGTGGTTAAATGCCGCATTCGATGAGAGGGATGGGGTAATAAAATTTTCAGCCGACAGTGATGCAATCATCACAAAAGGAATAATTGCATTACTTATCAGGGTACTGAATAACAGGAAACCTGAGGAGATCATGGATGCAGATTTGTATTTTATTGATAAGATAGGTTTACGACAAAATCTTTCACCCACAAGGTCAAACGGCTTATTGTCGATGGTAAAACAGATAAAGCTTTATGCAATTGCTTACAATGCTAAAATAAATAAGTTATAGTTGAAGAAGCGTAGTATAAAGTAGAGTTTAAAAGGGAAGTGACTATGGAAAATACGAAGGTGGATTTTTTACAGATGGAAGGTGAAATTGTTAAAGTCCTCAAAAACATATTTGACCCGGAGATACCGGTTAATATTTATGATCTCGGACTAATTTATGATATTGATATAAATGAAGATAACGTGGTTGATATTACTATGACCTTAACCGCACCAAATTGTCCTATTGCTGATCAGATACTGATTGAAGTTAAGGACAGGATTACTGCTGTTGAAGGAATCAAAGATACCAATGTCAACCTGGTATTCGATCCACCATGGGATCAGTCAATGATGTCTGAAGAGGCTCTGCTTGAGTTGGGTATGTTGTAAGTGACTTTATGTGTTATGAAATTAATGTGTTTTTTTAGAACAATTCTATTTTATTTACGTAAATTTGAATTGGCACATTCTTTGAGATATTTAAAGATAATGCGTTAAATCAATGCTTATGAAAAAAGTTTTACTATTATTTAGCATGTTTCTTTTTGTTAGCCTGGTTTCTTTGCAGGCACGAGATATTACAGTATTGCCGGAAAATAATGATTTTAGTGCATTGGTTATTCCCGGTGGTTCTGAAAAACCTGATGTATCGATATTTCCAAATCCTCTTCTGGATGGTAAATTGAATATAAATTCCAATGAAACAATAAAAGAGATTGTGATATTGAGTATTGTTGGTAAAATAGTTTACAATGAAAAGATCGAAGATAAAAACAAGGTTACACTGGATCTTGATAATCTCGATAAAGGTCTTTATATTGTTAAAGTAAAGTTGAACGAGAACCAGACAATAACTGAAAAATTAATGATCAGGTAATATTATTCTGAATATAAAACTGAAAGCACCGGAAGTTCCGGTGCTTTTTTTTTGCCCTTCTGCTAACTATCCCCATGAAAATTCTTTCGTAAAATTGTTGTAACGGAAAATGATTTTTTTCGTATAAGAAGCCGACAACTGGTATATAACAGATTATATTATGTTGAAAATATGAGCGTTAACACTTAATAAATAAAGACTCAGATCTCTTAAATAAAAAAATTGGCAAAAAATTATTGGAAACAAAATACTAACTAAACAACTTCGTCAATTTTTTTTAGCATTTAGTGTAAAATTTGGGCAAACTGGTTCGTCTATGTCAGGGAAATCACGCATATTATTTCTCTCAATACTACTTCTCTCTTTTTTTACCCAAAAAGGACTGAGCCAGTGTGAGCTTATTACAGATAATTATAGCGGTCAGATACCAAGCAGTGTTTGCGCTCCGGTTGACCTTACTATGGATGTCCGCTACAAATTTATAACCCCTGTAGATCCTTCAAAAGTTCAAATTTTGTATGTGTGGAACGATGGTAGTGGTTCCACAACCCTTGTTCCTGCAATCTCACAAGGCGATTCTATATTTACGGCATCCCAGACACATAATTATCCTCCTGCAAATAATTGTTCCTATACAGCCGAAGCTTATGTTGTTTATGACGGGAATCAGTGTGTCAGCAGCAGCCATCAGCAACAAACTTTTAGCGCATGGGCCCAGGATAATGAAAATGGAGGTGTAATCACAACTGATCCGGTAGTAGCACAATTTTGTGAGGGAGACGATATTGTTGGTGTCACCTTCCGGGATAACTCCAATTTTAACTGTAATATTAATGTAGAGCCAGATAAACCCAACAGGTTGTTTCGTTGGGTACAATTTATTTATGGAACAACAAGCATTGGTGGGGACCGCATTCCCAATGTTACTGTGGACGATGGAATGGGGAATACATATGCCATGACCGATTCAGATGGTAATTCGTTAGGATCGGTAGCGGGTCCGATTGTACCTGTTCCAATCCCTGCAGATGGACCTAATCAGACTTCCTGGTCGATTAGTGCTCCCGCAGGAGGAGTTGCCGGCGACATTTTTGAAATTACCATGCGCAACTGGAATATTTGTAATCCATATGACGCTACTCCATTTGACAGTTTGCCCCCGGGGGACACAATAGATGGAGACAACCCCCCGATAACCACAACTGCTTTAATTGAGATAATTACTACACCGCCTGTAATTACAAATCCTTCGCTGGAGTTTTGTGTTAATAATCCAATACATTTGAACCTGTCAACTTCAGGTGGAGATATCAGATGGTATTCCGATTCTACACTGACAACACTTATCCATACGGGAAGTTCTTTCGATCCCACCGGATCACCTACTTATGTTGATAATTCAGTTGCCGGTGTGTATTCTTATTATGTAATAGAAACTGTGGGAGACTGTGAGAGTGCGCCCAGTAGAATATCTTTTGAAATATTTGACACACCTACACCCCCTGCCAATGCAGGTGCTGATATAACAGTATGCAGCGATACAATTACTTTATATGGAAGCAATCCGGTGATAGGCAATGGTATTTGGTCAACCACAGGCAATGCGGTGATCGATGACTCAACAAGTCCTGTTATTCATATAAGTAACCTTGATCCTGGACCGAATTTGTTCAGGTGGACCCTTACAAATGGACCTTGTATGTCTATTGATGAGGTAATTGTTACTCGTGATTTACAGCCTGATCCATCTGTTGCAGGTCCTGATCAGGCATTTTGTGACGATTCCTCAGCAGCACTTCATGCAAATACACCATCTAATAATGGTAATGGTAGCTGGACAATTATTCAGGGTTCCGGAACTTTTTCTGATCCGGGTTCGGCTAACACAACTATAACTTCGTTAAGTAGTGGCGAGAATAAATTAATCTGGACGATTGAAAGTCAGTACGGTGTTTGCCGGACAACTTCAGATACACTTTCTGTGTTGAGGGATATTACACCGGACCCTGCAAATGCCGGCCCTGATCGTGGTGTTTGCGATTCTGCTTCAGTAAATTTACAGGGTAATCCATTATCGGCAGGAAGTTCGGGGCAATGGACAAAATTGTCGGGGAGTGCTTCTATAACTGATCCGGGTTTGCCGAATACTACGGTTAACGGACTTAGTTATGGATCAAATACATTTCAATGGGCTATTACCAGTCAGTTTGGATTATGTTCAGGATCATCCGATGAAGTGACAATAATCCGTGATGAGGCACCAAATCCTTCTTTTGCCGGTCTCGACCAGCAACTTTGCAATACAACCACGGCCCCGTTGGGCGCTAATTCAGCAAGCATTGGAACCGGCACATGGTCTGTTATAACTAATCCAGGTGGTACGAATCCTGTTTTTGCGCCATCAATTAATAATGAAAATGCTACCGTAGAAATATTACCTGGAAATGAAGGGTTGTATGCTTTTGCGTGGACAATTATCAATGCAAGTTGTATAACCTCAGATACCCTGCAGGTAGATTTTGGTGTACCCCCGTCTGAGGCAGATGCCGGTGAGGATGATACCATTTGTGGAACAGTTGCCGGATTAGAGGGCAATGATCCTGCAATCGGTACGGGAACCTGGTCAAAAGTCAGTGGACCGGGAAATGCAACATTTCTGCCCAATACTACAACACATGACGCTACAGTACGCATTGAGAATGGTAAAGAAGGATTATACCGGTTTGAATGGCGGATAACCAGCGGTTCATGTCCACCTGAAACAGATACGGTTGCCTTGTTTTTTAAGGCTTTGCCTGGAGTTCCATCTGCCAGCGATGTTGAAAACTGCGGCCCTACTACATTTACACTTTCTTCAACCGTCGGTACTAATGGGAATAGAAACTACTGGTATGATTCTGGGTCAGGCGGTAATATAATTTCTACAACTACTAATTACACCACTCCAGTATTAAACACATCCACATCCTATTGGGTAGCTACCTACAACGATACAACTCAATGTGAAAGTGCCCGCAGGCGTGTAAATGCTGTTATTCATATTGTTCCCGCACTACCTGTAACCCAGGATGTGGAACATTGTGGTCCCGGAAATATTTTTGTATTAGCCACGATTGGCGTTAATGGCATAACAAACAGGTGGTACGACAGTATTTCGGGAGGTACACTTCTGAGTACATCGAAAAACTATTTTACACCATTACTCGACAGTTCAACTACCTACTGGGTGAGTAGTTATAATGATTCAACCGGATGCGAAGGTCCACGGGCACAGGCTAATGTTACCATTCATCCGATTCCTGGGTTACCTTCAGGCAATGATGAAAGTCTTTGCGGTCCTGGCAATATTACTTTAACTACTACCATTGGTTCCGATGGGACAGCTAATCGCTGGTGGGATTCTTCTACAGGTGGAAATCTCCTGGATACATCTGTAACATATACTACGCCAATTCTTAATACGACCGATATATACTGGGTATCGAGTTATAATGAGGTGACAGGATGTGAAAGTGACCGCCTGGAATTGCAGGCAATAATCAATCCTGTCCCTGATGTACCTATAGTCCCTGATGTGATTAATTGCGGACCTGATACGCTGGTAATGACTTCCACTCCCGGTCAATATGCAACCGTTTCAAGATGGTACGACTGGATAGTCGGAGGTAATTTGCTTGCTGAATCAAATAATTATACAACATCATATCTGACATCGGATACATCCTACTGGGTATCTTCTTTTAACGATACTACCCAATGTGAAAGTAACCGGGTACGGGTAAAAGCTATTATTTTGCCTGAACCCGGGCCAAATCCTATCCAGGGAGCCGGAACAGTCGGGCTGGGACAAACGAATGTCATCTATTCGGTTACTTATCATGCCGGCTCAAGCTACAACTGGACTATTCCTCCGGGCATTAATGTTTTGCTTGAAAACCAGAACTTTGTTATTCTGGAATTCCCGAATTTGGGAACCTATAATATAACTGTACAGGAAACCAATACAGTCACTGGTTGTCCCGGCCCGGTAGAAAATAAAACTATTGATGTAAATGAAAACCTGTTATATATAAATCTGACACCTATAAGCGGAAAAGCTTGTGTGGGAAATGATTTTCAAATAACGGCTGTCCCATCGGGTGGTACTCCTTCTTATACTTTTCTATGGACAGGTGATACACAGTACCTGTCGGCAACAGATATTTCTAACCCTGTGTTTAATTCAGAATCACCAGGTACTTATCAACTTTATTTAAGAGTTACAGATATTAATGGAAAAAAAGCAGACGACAGCCTTGAAGTCAATGTGCTTCCCAATCCATTCACCAAAATTATGGTAGGCGATACAGTTGTTTGTGCTAACGAGGTTCTTCCTATAAATACGGTTATGACAGGTGGTTCAGGAGTTTATAATTCTTTTAACTGGACAGGTGATATTACTCCGTTATCCGGAACAACTATTCCTAACCCAGAATTTAAAACTCTTGTAAAAGGATTCTACCACCTGAAATTCACCCTGGAAGATGACCAGGGATGTTCGGCTGCAGATTCTGTTGTTATATTTAATGATATTCCAAAATCAATCTTTACAAGCGATGCTGCACCTCATTGCAGTCCGGTAACATTTAATTTTGAAAATTCATCCGAAGGGGCAGTTTCCTATTCATGGGATTTCGGTGACAATGATTCTTCTTCGGAAGAAAATCCCAGCCATGAATTTATTAACATGGGAAGCTCGGTTGAATATTACAATGTTCGGTTAACAGCTATCAGTATTAATGGTTGCGAACATGTTTCGAACCAGTATGTCACTGTTTATCCGAATCCTGTAACCCAAATTACTTCTTCCCCCGATGTGGCCTGTCATCCAGCCAATGTTTTATTATCAGCAACTCCCGGAGGATATAATTATCAATGGAATTATGGTGATGGCGTAACGGAAGATGGCGGGTACAACGCGCATCATATTTTTACGAATTATCTGGAAGAAGATACCACTTACAAAGTTAAACTGGTTACTACTTCATTTTTCAATTGTTTCGACACATCGTATTCAAGTATTACCGTGCATCCGTCACCGGAGGCAAAATTCAGTGCTACACCGGTTTCACAGATGTTCCCGGATAATACGGTCAGTATTGATAACCAGACTCAGAACCGGAACTGGAGTTACAAATGGTATTTTGGTGATAAGTCTACTTCAAATGAAAAAGACCCGGGATCGCACGATTATGAAAAACCGGATGATTATACCATATCATTAGTGGTGAGCGGCACGTACTGCTCCGACAGCACTTCTGCCAATATTGAGATACTTCCACATCCGCCGGTTGCAAAATTTGAGCCGGTAAAACCCGGTTGTATGCCGTTAACAATACAGTTTAAAAATTCATCTTCTTTCTCGAACTCTTATTTATGGGAATTCGGTGACGGTGCTGTTTCGAACAAGCCCGATCCGGTATATACCTATTATGAGTCCGGTGAATATAAAATAACACTGAAGGCTACAGGCCCCGGAGGAACCGATTCTTATTCCACGCAAACAAGTGTTTTTATTCTTCCCAAAGCATTTTTTGATATAGCACCAAGATATGTGTATGTAAGTGATAAGGCTGTCCATTTTTTCAACCTGTCCGACAACGGAGATACTTATGAATGGGATTTTGGCGATGGAACAACCTCAACCGATTATAATCCGAAACATGTATATACAAAAGCAGGAAACTATACAGTAACTCTTAATGTATGGACAAGTAACAATTGTTATGATCTGTATGAAATGGAAACTGCTGTAATTGTGGAATCGAGTGGAAAAATTGTATTTCCAAATGCTTTCAGGCCGGATTCCCCAATTGAGGAAAACAGGGTATTTAAGCCAGCTGTAATGGACCAGGTTGAAGAATATCACCTGATGATTTTTAACAGGTGGGGAGAATTACTTTTTGAAAGTTTCGACCGGGATATCGGATGGGACGGATATGTAGACGGAAAACCGGCAAAACAGGATGTATATGTATGGAAAGTGGAGGGTAAGTATTCCAGCGGACAAAGTTTTGTAAAGTCGGGTGATGTAACCCTGTTGCGCTAATATTTAGAAATGAATTCTATGCTAAAATATTTCTTCATAATTGTATTTGTGTTCGCGTTGAACCAGAAAGCCCGGGGACAGGATCCCCAGTTTTCGCAGTTCTACTCGAATTCGCTTTACCTTGCTCCATCATTTGCAGGACTAACAGCGCACAATCGGTTATCGTTGAATTATCGCAATCAATGGCCTGAGATTCCGAACGGATATGTTACTTATTCTGTTTCATTTGATAAATATTTTGAAAAATTCCATAGCGGTCTTGGAATCTTGTTTTTAAAAGATGAAGCCGGAAGCGGGAAGTTACGTACCACTAACATCGGTTTGCAATATTCTTTTGATATTAAAGTATGGAATAATTGGCATTTCAGGCCCGGCATGTGTTTTTCATATACTGAACGGGCAATAAATTTTGAAGATCTTGTATGGAGCGATCAGATTTCTGCAGGAAGTACATCTCCTACCTCCGGTGAGATGGCGCCTATAGAGCATGTGGGTGATATCGATTTTGCTGCATCAGCACTGGCATATTCCGATAAGTTATGGTTTGGTTTCAGTGTGGATCATTTATTACGTCCAAACCAATCGCTTTACGATTATGATGGGGAAACCGGAAATGAAGCACATATTCCCATTAAATATTCCATATTCGGAGGCACAAAATTTTTGAAGAATGAGGATTTACTCCGTCCTGTTCCTACCAGTACACAGATCGCTTTTTTGTACAAGCAACAGGCACAGTTCAGACAACTGGATATAGGAGTTTACTGGTATCGAAATCCCATAGTTATTGGTTTTTGGTATAGGGGAATTCCTTTATACAAACAAGTATTTAACCGCGATGCGTTTACCGTACTTGTGGGATATAAAGTTAAAAATCTGAATATCGGATATAGTTATGATTTTACCATTTCGAAGCTAATCACCCGAACCAAAGGGGCTCATGAGGTTTCTATGTCCTATTCCTTCAAAACCAAAAAATTCAAACGAAAACCAAGAATGGTTCCCTGTCCGGAATTTTAAACAATAATTAGCTGGGAATCAATCATTTTCTTCATTAAATAATTGTATAGCCTTTATCAACTTTGGTTCTTTTTTAACAAAAAGAAAATTTTTCCGGACTATTGCTTTCATTCTGCTCTTGTCATTTTCATCACCCATAAGCCGGAATAAAAACCATCGGTTTGGGACTAACTTATATAAGCTCGCCATCTTTCTGCAGGTAATATTGATCTTTGTTTTGAAATTCGTCGGTATTCCTTATAAGAACTACTTTTCGTTCCACATATAACGTTAACCTGCCCTTTACTAATACCTGGAGGTAAGTGCTGGTGGAGTCGCCTGTCAACCAATCTTTCAGATATAATTTTTTGAATTCGGCAATTTTTATATTATTAAGGCCATACAAGGTGAAGCCGGCAATAGTCTTTTTATTTAAAACTACTTGTTGATAATCGGGTTTACGCACCCAGATTAATTCATCCAGAAGACGATTATAACCCAGAATTTTATTTTTTACGGTAGTACCATCACTCATCTGAAGTTCACCAGGCAACCAACTTTTATAAAACTGCTGACTTCTGCCTGGGTACTTGTTGGTAAATGCTTTTCCAATAAGATTTACTTCGAAACTTGAAGATTGTTTGGATTCAGAATTACAATTACAATATTTTTCCTGGGCAAATGTGTTTAAAGTAATTATCTGGACTATCAGAAGTATTATAAACCGGATTCTCATTTTGTTGGTTTTGAATTATTTTACTATAAAATTTGTTGATGCACTGACAGGTATACCTTTACTGGTAATACCCTGAATATTAATTTCATATTCTGATTGAAGATCAGAAGCAGAAAATTCTATGGTAATTTTATTATTCCTGTTAATTGACATATTGGGATGCCAATATAATGTCTGTTTCAGAATAGGTAAATTCGGGTTATTTACAGAAATTTCTTGTTGTGGTACTTCCGTACCACTACCATTCGCATAAACAGTATTATTATATACACAGGCATTTTTTTTAAGATAAGATGATGGAAATATTCCGTCGGTTGTTTGAACAGAGATAATCCCATAAAACGACAGATTGCCATAAATTACTTTCGATTCCACGACATCTATTTTTTTTATATCTTTTGAATTGAGAGGGCTTAAATGGGACAGATCATTACATGGGACCCCGTTTAATAAAACGGTTGCCCCGTTTTTAAAAAATTCTTTTCTTTCAACGTCGAGTATATTTAGAAAAGTAGTATCTTTTTTATTCCTGAACTTGACACCTGGTAAAATATTTGTCGAAATATCGGAGAAATCATCCAACGCTGTATAATCAGCTGGATATAGGCTATAATTCGGATCGCCGTAAAAACTGAACTTCTTTTCTGATAATGAAGGAATAGTTGGCTTTTGTACTTGATTATAAATATTTTCGATCAGAAATATTTTTTTGCTTAAATCAAGGTACAGTTTGTCTTTTTTTGTAAGATAAACCGGGAGATGATCGACAGGTAGTATGTCGCCATATTTGTCATCTATTTTCCAAAACATGCTTTGATCATTTTCATTTTGGTTTTTTAACTGAAGTATCAAATTTCTGTTATCATATTGTTTATCAATCAGGAACTGGAAATTTCCAAACTTGTCAGTATAACTGTAACCGAGCCAGGGTATGCTGTCGATGTAGGATAATAAGACTATTTTATTAGTGTCCGAGGAAATTGAATCAGTTGATCTTACGTTGCCTGATAAAACGAATCCTTTGTCTTCAGTAAGATACTTGCAGTTGGTTACATTATGTTGGTTATCAAAATTCCATGCAAATTGTTTCATGTCTGTTAGCATTAACAAATCGTCCGGTTGAATGTCAGACGTATGAATAATGTCGGAATAAGGAATATTTTGAATCTCGGAAAAAATGTAAAAATATGTATCAATATCGTTATTGCAGAGGTAGCGCTGAAAAGGGTTGGTAGTTGTAACTGAAATTGAAAAATTCAGTGTGTCGTTGTCTGAAAGATCTTTAGTTTCAATTTCAATTTGTATTTTTTCTCTTTTATTGTATTCAGATTTTGATTTTGTGATTTTAACTTTTGGTTTATTTTCCTTTTCAGAATAGACTAATCGCTCTGCCACCATATTTTGCATAGAGTTTGTAACGCCCAAATAAATGATTCCTTCTGGAAGTGATGATTTTTCTATTTGCAGCCTGCCTGAACCATTTTTTAATGAAACAGGACTTTTAAAAATTTCTTTTTCTTTCGACCGTACAATAACATAGACTTGTTTCTCACCAATAAGGCCGCTTAAATTTGAGTTTATATTAATCGTCAAACTGGCAGGTTGATTTTCCACATGCATGGTGTATCCCAGCTTTATCGGAGTTGGAAGAGGGATGTTTATTATTCCTTTGTCTCTGGTGACAAGTTCAGCAGTGTATACTTTACCTGTGTCAGGTTTTAATTCGAATTTGCCTGTGCCAATTGTTGACAAAACCAACGTATCGAGGAAATTTCCCTCATTGTCTTTGATGGTTCCGGAAAGAATATTTGATAGTTCACTTGGATTATTTAACCGGAAACCGATGTTATTAATCAACCCATCTATGAAATTACCACCTTCAGGAAAAAAACTGATAAGTGATTTATAGGTTGACTGGGGCAAGGGAATAATTAACTTTTCAGGAGTATTGTCGTTCACTTTTGTGATCAGTATTCTCGAATTATAAAAATAAGCGGATGAAATATTTCTCATCCAATTTGTA
The DNA here is from genome assembly GCA_963748095.1 of uncultured Bacteroidales bacterium. Classification (GTDB taxonomy): domain Bacteria; phylum Bacteroidota; class Bacteroidia; order Bacteroidales; family UBA10428; genus CAVVIO01. Next base: position 44,451 of record CAVVIO010000008.1, on the reverse strand, counting down.
AATGCGTAAAGGGTATAAATTCCGGATGATATTGTATCGGGCAGTGATACTGAACCCGAACAAATGCCATGGATTAGATTTCCCCGCCAGTCCATAACCAGTCGGTTATTTGTATCTCTTATTGCAAAATAGACAACGTTACTCTGTTTTGTTGGTTTTAAACTTGAAAGATTAACAACATAAGCATTATAGTTCAATAGTTCTCCCGAAATGAAAACCTGTTTTTGCAGATGAACATAAACCCGTTCATTCTTTTTTACAAAACAATCATCAGGGGGAAAATATTTACTGAAAAGCTCGAAGTTAAAGCCAAAGATCAATAAAGTAAGGGCTATAATTTTATAATTTATTTTAATGTTCCAAAACACGGTAGTTTGTAATTTATACTTCAATAAAAAGCTCATTTCAAAATTATTTAAAATAAATCCAAAAATCAGGAGGAATAGTGTCTTTGCAGCCACCAATTAAAGGCACCTCATAATCTGAGGGTAATTCAACATGTCGAATAACTTCAAATCCAGGAGCCCAGTAAATTCCTAAATTTCTAACGTTTATTGAAGCTACTTCAAATACTCCGAGTACTACTTTTGCAGAATCAGTCAAACATTTTATATTACCTTTTATCTGTGACGAAATCGGGTCAAATATCTGGTTATTGCTATTCAGTTGTTTGCTTATGGACTGGTAGTAATTAAAAACTTCTTTTGAGATAGAATAAATGCTGGTTTTTAGAATCCAGCCAACAGGGTACGGTGCAGTCATGATATCATTTGCTTCGTTCGGATCATAGTGATAACGAATAAAACCCAGTTGATGTCCTTTTATAATTTCGTTATTATTATTTTCGATGGTCGCTTTAACATTTGGAATGGCACTCAGATAGGAAACTTTCCAGCAAAACCTGACAAATGTTTTCATCGGGTCACCCGGATAAAGAGTGGTGTAAGTTTGGGAAATCATCTTGGTAGTATAATAATAATAATGTTGTTGTTGAGTATTTACAGTCATATCTACATAACAGTACAATCCTTTATAAGTAGTGGTCAAAATTTCACCGTAAGAGTTTGTCTCATAATCCTCCTGTGTGCCAGCCTGTTCATAGAGTGAATCTGTCATAGGTACAATTTCTAACTTGGTGGGTATCGATTCATAGATATCCCCATTGGAAAGTATAACATGTAGGGTATATGTTCTACCAGGTATTCCTGCAAAATCATCCTTTGAGGTATTATAATGTCCCGGGGTTGACATTGTTAACTGCTCCTGGTTTCCATTATCGTCGTAAATAGAAACTGTTGCATCTTCTATTGGGTCCATTTGCTGGCTACCAAAAGGCGATGCCCAGGATAAAGTTACCTCATAGGGTCCCGGCCCGTTGTTTATAGATCCCTGTATTACAGGAATTTTTTTCCCGCTGTCCAGATTATCCGGATAATATGGTTTCTGGCAGGAAGAAAGGAAAATTATAAAAATGCACCAGGTAAATAATCTCATGACCAAATGTTTCATACGATAAGGTTAAAAACAAAAAGAAGGTTTACAATTAAACAAAAAACCTGTAAAGTCAAGAAAATGAGTTCATTTATCATTTTGTTAATTCCAAGTTAGTTTATACATATATTTTGCATTTTAAAAAAAATATTTTGTTATTTCCTATTAAAAAAAATTAATCCAGAAATCAGGTGGAGTAGGGTCTCCACTGCATTCATTAGTAGTTGGAGGTCCCGCGTAATCAGGTGATAATTCAACTTTTCTGATTCTTTCTGAACTGGGACTCCAGTAAACACCTGTGTTTACTGAATATTTAGCAGCTACTTCAAATACTCCAAGTACTGTTTTTGTGGTATCTGTCAAGCATTTTATATTGCCTTTTATCTGTGAAGGGACCGGGTCGAATATCTGGTTGTTGCTTTTCAGTTGCTTGGCAACAGACTGATAATAATTAAAAACTTCATTTGATACAGAATAAAAGGTAGTCATGAGAATCCAGCCCATGGCATCTGAAGGTTCTGTGGTGAGAGGATCCTGGTTATAATAGCGTATAAAACCAAGCTTATGTCCTTTGATAATTTGTTTATTATTTTTTTCAATAGTTGCTTTAATATTTGGAACTTCATCCAAATATTCAATATTCCAGCAACGTTCTGTCACTTTACCTATGTAGCGGTATGTTTGTCGAAACGATTTAGTAGAATAATAGAAATAATGTTGCTGAGTGGTATTTAAGGTCATATCCACATAATAGTACAATCCATCGTAGGTTTTAATTAAAATTTCTCCGTCATAGGAACTAACCTCATAGCCTTCCTGTGTGCCAGCCTGTTCGTACAGCGAATATGTCATAGGTACGATTTCTAATTTGGTGGGGGTCGATTCATAGGTATCCCCATTGGAAAGTTCAAAATGAAGGAAATATATTCTGTCAGGTATTCCTACAAATTCATCATTAGATGTAAAATAATGTCCAGGCGTTGACATTGTTAACTGTTCTTCGTTTCCCAGATCATCATAAATAAAAACGGTTGCATCTTCAATAGGTTCTATTTGCTCACTTTCAAAAGGCGATGCCCAGGATAAAGTTACCTCATAGGGTCCCGGTCCGTTGTTTATAAATCCCTGTATTACAGGGATTTTTTCCCCGCTATCCAGATTTTCCGGATAATATGGTTTCTGGCAGGAAGAAAGGAAAATCATGAACAGGCAGCCGATAAAAGATTTTAATACTAGTTGCTTCATTTGTATTAAATTAAAAAATAAAATTATAGGTTATTGTTGGGAACGGAATGCCGATGATGTACAATTTGTGAAAACTGAAAGCCCTGAAATCGTTTGACAAATCAGGTTTTTCTTTTCGATAGTATACGGTATATGCATTCTTACGGGCATATACATTAAGTATGGAGAAAGTCCAGCTTCCTTTCCATTTTTTCTTAATTTTCAGACTTTCGTCAATACTCAGGGAGAGATCGAGCCGGTTGTATGAAGGGAGCCTGTATTTATTACGGTCGGAATAATAAATAATAGTCTGTCTCGCTGATTGGTATTGATATTCAGGCAAAGTAATAGCTCTTCCGGAAGTATAAGTGAAATTTGCTGAAGCACGCATTCGTCTGTTTATCTGATAAATTGCCACAATGGTCAGATCATTTGGTTTGTCATAGGAAGAAGGGTAGTAATTGTTATTATTAATGATCTCCTCAGGATATATTCCATTTGTTTTTTTCAGTGATCTCGACCAGGTATATCCTATCCAACCATTGAGACGTCCGGAATTTTTTCTAAATAGAAATTCAACACCATAATTTTTCCCGTCGGCATCGATCAATTCAGTTTCTATGTGTGGGTTCATAGATAACTGGGCATCATTTTTATACTCCAGCAGATTTGTCAGATTCTTATAATAGATTTCAACAGACGTTTCAATACCGTTATTTAAAAAATTCCGATAGTAACCAATTGCAAACTGATTACTGGTTATTGGCCGTATATAAGAATCCGAAAGTTTCCAGATATCATTAGGTGTCGGAATTGAAGAATAGGATACGAGAGATATATATTGACTGCTTTTATTATAACTGATCTTGAGGGAATTGATTGTGTTAAACTGGACTTTTGCAGAGATTCGCGGTTCTATTGCTTCATAGCTTTTAATAATCTTATTTTTTTCATAGAAAACGGAATCAATAATTGAAACCGGGGATAAAGGATTATTTGCCCGGTATTCCCATACTTTTCCCGGACCAACATTATAATAGCGGGAATAACGGATTCCAGCATTTATGGATAAGTAATCGTTAATTTCATAGACATCATTTATGTAGGCGGCACCTTCAAATGCCTGTTCCTTGTTTAATTTAGCGGCATTTATGATGGATTCTTTGTTTAAAGGAGTAAGTTCTCCGGGCATAATAGAATACCGGATTACTTTTGCCCCAAGATTTATACTGTGGCCTTCAAAGCCTATGAATTTAGTGTTGAGTTTAGCACTTGTATATTCTAGTTTGATTTTTGTACGGTTCTGTTCCAGAATATTTTCGATATCATCTTTTGTAGCTGCATATTTACTATATGCAATTGTAAACGAAGTATACAGGTTACTACTGAAGAAATGTGACCAGTCGAATGATCCCAGCAGGTTACCATAATTATAAGCCAGTAAAGAGTTGTATCTGAACCTGTCGTTGCTGGAATAGCCAAACAGGGTAAAACGGTCATTTTTCAGGTTAATATTCAGAATTCCATTCAGGTCGTAAAATGAAGCAGAACTTTTTTTAAGGTTATAGTCCTTCATTTTTTTAAGTAGCCAGTCCGAATAACTTGTTCTACCTCCCAGTTTGAAAGTGACTTTTTTATTCAACAAAGATCCGCCTACCATAAAGCGGCTATTATAAAGACCAATACCACCTTTCCCTTCAAATTTCTTATCAATATTATTACGTACCTGAATATCCATCACCGAAGACACACGTTCACCGTATTCTGCAGGTATATGCCCTTTATAAAGAGTAACATTGTTTACTAGATCCGGATTAATCACCGAGAGCAATCCAAATACATGAGATGTATTAAAAAGCGGGGCTCCTTCGACAAGATATAGATTCTGATCTTCGCCACCGCCTCTGACATTTATACCCGATCCAAATTCACCGATTGATTTGACTCCCGGTAACATTGTCATACTCTTTATGATGTCCTTTTCACCTATAATGCTGGGTAATAGTTTTATACTTTTAGCATCCATTTCAATCAGGCTCATTTGTGTATTTCGGACATTTCTATCAGCTCTTTGGGCATATACAGATACTTCGGATATTTTAACTGATTTTTCAAAAAGCTCAATATCCAGATTTCCATTGCTGATCACTTTTACTTTATAACGTTCTGGCTTAAAACCTATACTGGATACCTTTAGGGTGTAAATACCCGGTTTAAGCGATAACGAATATTTTCCATCAGTATTACTAACCACTCCCTGTGTTGTGTTTTCTATTTGAATGGTTGCTCCAATAAGTGGTTCTCCATTTTTTCCATCCTCAACGATTCCATGTACATTGACCTTTTTGTATTTACCGGCTTCATCAGGATTGCCTATTACTATTGTACTTAGATCCTTCACACCACCTGTACTCATATCTACCATTTGTTTTGTTAGAAAAGCTACATCCTCTTTAGGTAAGAATATGATCATGTTATTTTGAATAACCTCATACAGGTAAGGTTTATTCCGGAATATCCTGTGTAAAACATCTGTCAGTGGCACATCATTAAAGGAATTGTAGACCGTATCCTTTGCAAACCATTCCTGTTTATAATAGAATTTTACCGGATACCTGCTTTCAATATCTTTAAAGAATGTAATCAGGGGGGTATTCTTAGCACTAACAGATATACGCAAAGTATCTGTATTTTGTCCTTTAAGAAGGTTATTGGTCGAAACAATCGTAAGAATGACTAACAATAAGTGGAGGGAACCTTTTTTAATCATGAGAATTTTATAAACATACATAATTCTGTGAATCACAATATTTATTCAGAGTTGGGAAAGCCAGTTATTAACATTCACAAAAACAGAACGTGTATGAAAATTTACTTAGAAAAACATACTTTTATTTTCATCAAAACTTTTAATCGGAAGAACAATGATTTTAATTAAAAAATCCTGTTTCAACTTTATTAATCTGAATAAAGAAAACAAAGATATTTTTATAATTTTATTATAAGGGTAATGTTATGATATTTTTTTATTCATGATATGTTAACAATGTGATAGATACAGTAAATATATTCTGAAGTTTTATTTTTTCTTCCAATCATCTCTGTTAAAACGGTTGGTTAGTATGGTCAAAATTTCATTTGCTGAAGATTCAACCGGTTTGTTAGTGATACTAATCACGGTAAAATCTCCTTTTTTAAAAATGGCATTTGCATATTCCAGTTCCCTCCGTACCTGTGTTCGATTGATATATTCGGAATCCTCTGGCATATTCAGGCTTTTAACACGATTTCCCCGTTGTGCAATCAGGTATATCATTGATATATCAAGGCCAAAAACCCGGTTTTTATCGACTTTAAACAATGCATCAGGTGGAGGTATCCCCTGAACCAGTGGTATGTTGGCAACTTTCCAGCCGAACATGGCCAGGTATACACTCAGTGGTGTTTTTCCGGTTCGGGATACTCCGGTAAGTATAATATCTGCATTTATAATTTTTTCAGGACTCTGACCATCATCGCATTTCAGTGTAAAATCTATTGCTTCCACGCGCTGAAAATACTCAATATTCCTTAACCTGTACAAACCGGGTTTACTAATAGGTTTGGTTTGTAGAAGATCCGACAGATAGTCTGACAACCCACCAACAAGATCGAAATGAATTAGTTTTTTTTCTTCGCAGGCGGCTATTAAGGCTTTCCGCATATCGGGATTCACCATTGTATGAACAATTACTCCTTTCGTCTTCAGAGCCTTGTTAACTACTTCACTTACTCTTTGATCATTTACTACATTGGGTTCGATAATTAAAGGAATTCTGTTGTTGGGGAATTGTATAAGAATAGATTGTACAACAGAGTCGCCGGCAAGTCCTTTTCCTCCCGAAACTATATAAATAGGGGGTGGGGTTTTATCACGATTTTCTGCATTCATTATTTTATTTTTTTCAAAAATAAACCATCAGAATGACTTTTGTATAAATTTTGGTTAACTATACCATATTGTAATTCTATAATAAAGTATGCATTGTTTAAATATGTTTTATTTTTTAAATAACCTGGATAAAAATTGATTGCTGATTGAACTAATGTGCAAAAGATAAAATTAAAAAACCCTTTCTTCCGAAGAAAAAAGGGTTTTGTATATATATTGGGTATGATATTACATCATTCCGCCCATGCCGGGTGCTCCCCCCATTGGTGCAGGAGGATTTTCTTCAGGAATTTCCGCAACCACACATTCAGTGGATAATAACATACCGGCTATTGAAGCAGCATTTTCAAGTGCGATACGGGCTACTTTTGTGGGATCGATCACACCGGCTTTCAGCAAATTCTCGTATTTATCGGTGCTGGCATTGTACCCAAAGTCGTCTTTTCCTTCTTTTATTTTCTGTACAACAACGGAACCTTCAAGGCCGGCATTTTCAACAATCTGGCGAACAGGTTCTTCCAATGCTCTCTTAACAATTGCGATTCCGGTATTTTGATCTTCGTTGTCACCTTTAAGGGTTTCGAGTTTGGCAATTGCCCTGATATAGGCAACACCACCACCCGGGATAATACCTTCTTCTACAGCTGCACGTGTGGCGCTTAAAGCATCTTCTACACGGGCTTTCTTTTCCTTCAGTTCAACTTCGGAAGCAGCACCTACATAAAGTACGGCTACACCACCAGCTAATTTAGCCAGCCTTTCCTGAAGTTTTTCTTTGTCATAATCAGAAGTTGTTGATTCAATCTGTGCTTTGATTTGTTTAACGCGTGCGTCGATATTGGCCTTATCTCCTGCTCCGTTAACAACTGTAGTATTTTCTTTATCGATAGTTACTTTTTCTGCTGTTCCAAGCATTTCCAGTTTAGCTCCTTCAAGATTTAGTCCTTTTTCTTCAGAGATAACTGTACCACCTGTAAGAATAGCTAAATCTTCCAACATTTCTTTTCTGCGATCACCAAAGCCGGGAGCTTTTACTGCTGCTATACGCAAAGAACCCCTAAGTTTATTAACAACCAATGTGGCCAATGCTTCACCGTCAACATCTTCAGCAATAATTAACAGGGGTTTGCCTGTTTGTGCAGAAGCTTCGAGGATTGGAAGTAAATCTTTCATACCTGAAATCTTCTTGTCATATAAAAGTATATAAGGATTTTCAAGTACTGCTTCCATTTTGTCGGCGTCTGTTACAAAATAGGCTGATATATAACCACGATCGAACTGCATACCTTCTACTACTTCAACAGTGGTTTCGGTTCCTTTGGCTTCTTCCACGGTGATCACGCCTTCTTTTTTTACTTTACCCATAGCTTCGGAAATCAGTTTTCCGATTTCATGGTCATTATTTGCAGAAATAGAGGCAACCTGTTCAATTTTAGTATTGTCATCACCAACTGACTGGGACAAAGATTTCAGATGTTTAATTACTTCAGAAACTGCTTTGTCTATGCCTCTTTTCAGATCCATTGGGTTGGCACCTGCTGTTACATTTTTCAGTCCTACATTAACAATAGATTGTGCCAGAACAGTGGCAGTAGTTGTTCCATCACCGGCATCATCGTTGGTTTTGGAAGCCACTTCCTTAACAAGTTGGGCACCAATATTGGCATATTTATCCTCCAACTCAATTTCTTTGGCAACAGTAACGCCATCTTTTGTTACCACAGGAGCACCAAACTTTTTGTCAAGTATGACATTTCTTCCTTTGGGTCCCAACGTAACTTTAACAGCATTTGCCAATTCGTCAACTCCTTTTTTAAGGAGGTCTCTCGATTCTATACTAAATTTTATTTCTTTTGCCATTTTTATTATTTTTTAGCATTATTATTTGCTCGATTATTTTTTGCTTTTATTTAGATGACAGCTAACAGGTCTGATTGTTTCATAATAAGGTAATCTTTCCCTTCTAAACTTAGTTCGGTACCAGCATATTTGCCATATAAAACGGTATCTCCAACTTTTACTTCCATTTTGTCATCCTTGGTTCCGGGGCCAACAGCTACTATAATTCCTTTTTGTGGTTTTTCTTTTGCTGAATCGGGGATAATAATCCCACTGGCAGTTTTTTCTTCTGCTTCCTGAGGTTTCACTAAAACCCGGTCAGCTAAAGGTTTAATTTTTACTTCTGACATATTGTTATGTATTTATGGTTAAACATCAATTTTAAATTTCGAATTGCTAATTAGCATAATTTATGCCAAATACCGGATCGGAAATGATGTTGCCATTTAAAAGACATAATTTCATCACTGGTAATTATGATAAATCAGGCTGTGTACAGTTAAAAACGCATAAAATATTAGTTTTCAAAAAATTAAATAAAGAAGGGATAAATTGAGGACACATAAAAAAAGTGTCAGCATTTATGACATACTGACACTTTCGAGTTTTTATTCCACTATACAGCCAATGTTACTTTGATTGATTATCGGGTTGGTTACCGGTACTCTGATTTTGTGAAGGTTGGTTTTGAGCCGGTTTGGCCGGGGCAGAAGTAGGAAAACTGGGCATTTTCCCAACTGGCAGTGTTGATTCAACCTGTTGTTCAATCTTGGATTTTTCCTCGGTTGATTGGCGTGGTATAGTTATAGTTGCCAGGATACTTAACACCAGCAATGCACCGGCAAGTGTCCAGGTAGCTTTTTCAAGAAAATCGGTAGTACGTCTTACTCCCATAATCTGGTTTGAAGATGCGAAATTTGCTGCAAGCCCACCACCTTTTGAATTCTGAACGAGAACTACAAGAGACAGCAATATACATGCTATAATAATCAGCACTGAAATCAAAGCATACATAATTCTAGTATTATGAGTTATTAATTATTTTTTTTATATTTTCAATCTGATCGGCAAAGTAACTACTTTTTTCCGGATATTTCAAGCTTAATTTTTCATAAGCAAAAATAGCCTTTGAATAATGTCCTTGCTTCACATAAATTTTTGCAAGTGTATCGGTAATAAATCCTTCGTGTTCCCTGACACTGTCAAGCGAAATATCCTGATTGCTTTTCACATCTTTTTGGGGAACTATACGAGGATTGGATATCAGAAAGTTTTCTATCAGATCTCCTCCGTTATTTATACTGACAGTTTCCTTATTGGGAAGTAAGGTTTTTTCTGATTCAAGATAAATTAACCAATCGGTAAAACTGTGGGTTGTGTGCTGAATTTGTTCAATTTCTTTTACTGCCGGTTGTTTTTTCTGTACTTTGTCTTTTTCTGCTGTCTCATCAGGTATTACTAATTTCTCATTATCTGGTTGAAATTCAATTTCAGTTTCCTGTTCTTCCGGAGAAGTAGAATTTAGCACATTATCCTCGATGATATTGGATTGTTTTAAAATATTTTCATCTTCCGGCAATGTTGCATTTATTTCAGTTTGCTCCGATTCATCAAATTCCAGAAGATCGCTTTCTATAATTGTTTCCGGAACAACTTCACTATTAACGAAATTAGTGGTTAATTCTTCCCTTTTTTTCTGTTCAGGTTCTCCATTAAGAAATAACAACTCTGGTTTTTCTGCGAAAGGGAAATCATCATCCAGTTCAATTCCTTCACCATACTCTTTCCGAATATCGAAAGTTACGTCATGCACCAGTTCTGCATCCTGGTAATTATTATTGTTCATTATCTCGAGTTGCGAATGCAAAACATCGGAAATATTGTCTTTTAAAGAGTCTTTTATTATTCTGCTTACTTCCAGTCCGGAGTTGTCTTTAGGTTCAGAGGCGTATGGATTAACACTTTCTTTTGAATGCAGAAGATAATACAATATCTTCCTGTCGGTGATATAAGTAGCTGTTCTGCGCAGATAGGAGGTAAAATTGGTACTGCTGACATTTTGTAAGTTTTTTACAGCTAGCAGGTGAGCAGTCTGAAAATAAGGATAGTTTTCTGCAAGGTCAGAAACCTTCGTCAAACTCTCATTATTAAGAGAGGCTGGATTAACTATATATTTTAATAAGTCGGTTTTTTCCATTTAAAGTTTCGGAAATTTACCAGTTTACAAATGCTTTATTAAATACTTGATCTATGATTTCATTTAATATATCCACAGTTAGGCCATCTTTAACTGCATCAAAATTCTCTGTGTTATTATAATCCCGGTAACTTGAAAAAGATTCATCATAATCCAGATCGGGCTGAACGGAATTTGTGAATTTTACCTTCACAGTTATGGTAAAACGGGTCTGTGCAGCCTTATCCCCGGAAACAATGGCTGTTGGTTGGGTAGTATACCCTGTTATCATACCTTCGAAATTTACATCACCTATGCCATTAACCAGCCTGAGGTTCGTATTCGATTCCATATAATTTTTCATGGCTTCTGTAAATTGCTGGCTTAGCCCTGCTTGCACTTTAGGGGCCCTGTTTTCGAAGTACTGTACAGACATGGTCTTTATACTTGGATCGAGGGAAGCCCCTGATGCGGAATATTTTATGGTAAAACACGAATCAAGCAACAAGGATAATATGATGATCAGTGAGATATTTGTTATTTTTCGGAACATTTAATATTAGAAATTTATTTATTGGTTTTTATCCGTCAATATCGTATTCTTTAATTTTCCTGTACAAAGTACGTTCGGAAATTCCCAACTCATTAGCTGCATATTTACGTTTCCCATTATGTCTTTCAAGCGCTTTTTTTATGAGTTCAATTTCCTTTTCTTCCAATGAAAGCGATTCTTCGATAATTTCTTCCGTATCCTGAATATTGGAATCATTGGCCCTGAAGGGCTTCCCAGGCTTGACATCTTCATGCATCACCGGATCGACACTATTATACAATTTTTGAATAATTTGCGCATTATTCTGTTGTATTTCGCTGCTCATAGTACCATGTTGCATCAATTCTAATACCAATTTTTTCAGATCGGAAACATCATTTTTCATATCGAACAGGATCTTATACAAGATCTCCCGTTCTGAATTAAACGTTTTCTGATCAATGTTTTCATACAAAGCCGGCAACTTATTTTCATAGTAATCGGGCAGATATTTTCGTAAAGTTTCTGCATTGATCTCCCTTGACTGTTCGATAACGGAAATTTGTTCGGTTATGTTTTTCAGTTGCCTGATATTTCCAGGCCACCGATAGTTACTCAAAATATTTATAGCATCGTTATTTAAAATTATTGAAGGCATACGGTTACTTTCGGCAAAATCGGATGCAAATTTTCTGAATAAAAGATGAATATCATCTTTGCGATCACGTAAAGACGGAATTTCTATAGGTACGGTATTCAGCCTGTAAAAAAGGTCCTCGCGGAAACGGTTTTCATGAATTGCTTTAGCAATATTTATATTTGTGGCTGCAATTACCCTCACATTGGTTTTAATGACATTTGAGGAACCGACTTTAAGGAATTCACCCGTTTCAAGGACTCGCAGGAGCCTAACCTGGGTCGAAAGAGGCAATTCGGCTACTTCATCCAGAAATATTGTTCCGCCATTTGCTACCTCAAAGTAACCCTTGCGACTTTCATAAGCTCCGGTAAATGATCCTTTTTCGTGTCCGAATAATTCGGAGTCGATTGTTCCTTCGGGAATGGCACCGCAGTTTACAGCGATGTAAGTTCCGTGTTTCCTTGAACTGTATTGATGGATAATTTGTGGAAATACTTCTTTCCCAACGCCACTTTCGCCGGTGATAAGTACCGACAAATCGACAGGGGCAACTTGCACGGCAATATCAATTGCACGGTTGAGTCCTACCGAATTGCCAATAATACCAAACCGCTGCTTTATTTTCTGAATATCCATTACGATTGATTTTCCCAAAATGCCTTTTTTCTTAAATATATGACAAAATTACAATATTAAAAGTTTTTTATTAATTTGCAGAGCTTCAGAAAAAGTTAATTTTATTTAAATGAATTTTTTAGGAATTGTACCGGCTCGTTATGCTTCTTCACGCTTTCCCGGCAAACCACTGGCAAACCTTGGTGGAAAAACTATGATAAGAAGGGTGGTCGAACAAGCTTCTAAAGCCTTGGAACACGTGGTGGTTGCTACCGATGATCAGCGAATATTTGATGCTGTAAAAAGTTTTGGGGGTAATGTTGTAATGACTTCCGGACAACATAATAGTGGTACTGACAGATGTGCAGAAGCATTGGATATATATGAGAAAGAAAGTGGGGAAAGTTTCGATGCAGTAGTGAATATACAAGGAGATGAACCTTTTATTCAACCCGAACAATTAAAACAAATAATGAGCTGTTTTTCCGACCCGTCTACTCAAATTGCCACCCTGGTAAAAAAAGCTGAAAAAAATGATGAGATATCTAACTCTAACCGGCCTAAAGTTGTGATAAATAAAAATAAGCAGGCTTTGTATTTCAGCCGCTCTGTTATTCCTTATTTCAGAGGCGATGATCTTCAAAACTGGTATCACAGGCATACTTATTATTTACATGTCGGTTTGTATGCCTATACCAGTTCAGTTCTTCGCCAAATCACAAAATTATCACCTTCAGGGCTGGAACTGGCTGAATCGTTGGAACAACTCAGATGGCTTGAAAACGGGTATATTATAAAAACGGAAATTACCCCCTATGAAAGCCTGGGAATTGACACACCCGAAGACCTTGAAAAACTTAAATCTGCCGGTTATTTCGACAAAGTTTAAGAAATAATACAGATATTGAAGATGTTGACTCCTGTTTGGTCAATATCTTTTGGAGATAACATCCCAATTGAGTATATCCCAGAATGAACTGACATAATCGGGACGTTTGTTCTGATAATCGAGGTAATAAGCATGTTCCCAGACATCGCAGGTTAGAATGGGCGTAAGACCTTTTCTCAATGGATTTCCTGCATTGCTTTCCTGGACAATATCCAAAGTTCCGTCGTCCTTTTTTACCAGCCAGGCCCATCCCGATCCGAATAAGGTTGCAGCAGCTTTATTGAATTGTTCCTTAAATCCTGAAAATGATCCGAACTGTTTGTTGATGGACTGAGCCAATGCCCCCTGAGGTTCACGGGTCCCCTCAGGTGCAAACGACATAAAGTAAAATGTGTGGTTCCATACCTGTGCACCGTTGTTGAAAATCCCTCCCTCGGCTTCTTTGATAATTTGTTCCAGTGTGACATTTTCAAAGGATGTTCCTTTAATCAGGTTATTTAGATTATTTATATAAGCCTGGTGATGTTTTCCGTGATGAAATTCAATGGTTTGTTTTGAAATAACAGGAGACAGAGCGCCGGCTTCATACGGTAATTTTGGTAATTCGAATATCATATCGCTTAAATTTGTATGATGAATAATTTAGAAATTATTTAGAATAAGTGATATTCTAACAAACAGAAGAAAATATTTGTTCATCTGACCCCGGTGAATAATGAAATAATCGGGAAATAAATTTCTTTGTTATGAAAAAATGTCTTGAATGAATTTGAAAACAGACCGGCGGAATGCCGGTCTGTTAGTCTGGTTAAGTCAGTAGTAGGCCTTTTCAGGCTTTAGTTGGAACGAAATTAAAAATTAATTTTTAAAATCCAAAATTGTGGGATATATAAATCTTATTTTTAAGAATGGTAAAGTGTATTAGATGATCGTAACTGAGAACTTCAGAAAAGTAAGAATATCTGTAATTTTCCTTCGGAAAAGGAACAAGACCCATAATAAATTAAAAAAGCCCGGATAAATTCCGGGCCTTTTTTCTTATCAATTGTACACACACATGGAAGATTATTATTCTGTTCTTATTTCAATTTTTTCCCGACTTCATCCCAGTTAATTACACTCCAGAATGCTGAAATGTACTCCGGACGGCGATTCTGATATTTCAGGTAATAGGCATGTTCCCATACATCCAATCCCAGAATTGGTGTTCCTTTTGAATCGGCAACATCCATTAGCGGATTATCCTGATTTGGTGTGGAAGTAACTTTAAGTCCCCCGGGAGTTTTGATAAGCCATGCCCATCCTGAACCGAAACGTGTGGCTGCGGCATTCGAAAATTCTTCTTTGAATTTGTCAAATGAGCCAAAATCTCTTTTAATGGCGTCGGCAAGGTCTCCTTTAGGTTCTCCACCTCCGTTTGGTCCCATTATTTCCCAAAACAGACGATGGTTATAAAATCCACCTCCGTTATTTCTTACGGCAACCGGTGCCTTGGATATACCTGCTAATATCTCTTCAATTGTTTTTCCTTTTAGCGAAGATCCTTCAAGGGCATCATTCAACTTAGATGTATACCCTGCATGATGTTTTGTATGGTGAATTTCCATGGTTCGTGCATCTATGTGAGGTTCAAGTGCACTGTAATCGTATCCTAATTTTGGTAGTTCAAAAGACATAATGTTTACGTTTTTATAAGTTTAACAATCCCTATTCTAATTTAGAATAATTATAAATAGTAATTCATTAACAGTAGGATATGTGTTTTGTTCAGTTTGTTTCCCAAAAAAATTGTGGTTTTGAAATATTAAAGATTCACTAATTGTACTTTTAATAAGTTGTTAAAAACATGTGAATAACTTCATTTATTAATAAGAATCTCAATACTAAGCAGAAAGATAAAATAAAGGATTGAAGTCATTTAATTTCCAAAAATATCATGGTTTTATAAAGCAATTATTTTTTATTTTACAACCCTTAATCTTTTACAATCCTGAGGCAGAAAAAAATATGCAAATATTATATTCTATTGGAATCAGAGTGTTTTATATAAGTGTTCTGATTTATGGAATTTTTAATTTAAAAGCCAGGGCTTGGCTTGATGGCAGAAAAAACATATTTGAAAGATTGCAGAGAAGTATCTCAGGTGATGAGAAAATTATCTGGTTTCATGCTGCTTCATTGGGTGAATTTGAACAGGGAAGACCTGTGATTGAATTCATTAAAAAAAATCATTCAACCTATAAAATTCTATTGACATTTTTTTCTCCTTCAGGATATGAGGTAAGAAAAAACTATGCATTTGCAGATTACATCTACTACCTTCCTCTCGATACAAAAAAAAACGCTGAAAAATTCATAGAAATCGTCAATCCGGCATTTGTCTTTTTCATAAAGTATGAATTCTGGAATTATTATTTGAAAACCCTGAAAAAACGAAATATTTCACTTTATCTGATTTCTGCCATTTTCCGGCCCGGTCAGGTATTTTTTAAATGGTACGGCCGTGGATACCGGGAATTACTTTCTTGTTTCACGCATCTTTTTGTACAGGATAAACCCTCCTTATCGCTTTTGCAGAAAATTGGAATTGATAATGTAACTGTTGCCGGTGACACGCGATTCGACAGGGTGGCCGAAGTTGCTGGTAATACAAAGGAAATACCTGTTGTTGAGAAATTTAAAGGAAATAACCTGGTGATAATAGCAGGCAGCACCTGGCAACCTGACGAAGAATTACTGGTGAAGTTTATAAATTCCTGTTCATTACCGGTGAAATTCATTATTGCCCCCCATCAGATAAAAGAATCAGGACTTGCATGGCTTGATTCCAAAGATCGGGAAGCCTGTTGTACATTATTCAGAAGCTAATGATGATAATATAAGCAAGGCGCAGGTTCTGGTAATTGATAATGTTGGTATGTTATCCTCATTGTATAAATATGGAGATGTGGCATATATCGGAGGTGGCTTTGGCGTGGGAATACATAATATCCTGGAAGCGGCAACTTTTGGTCTTCCGGTAATATTTGGGCCGAATTATAAAAAATTCCGTGAAGCAGTCGGGCTAATCGAACTTGGCGGTTCATTTTCTATTGATAGTTATTCAACTTTCGAAAAATTAATGTTTTTATTACTTGAAGACAGGGAAAAAAGAAATATTGCGGGACAATTGGCCCGGACTTTTGTCACAGAAAATCAAGGAGCTACAAGAAAAATAATTGAGAACATTAAATTTTGATTCTCCACTTCTCAACAAACTATGTAAAAATAATGTTAACTAAATCATCAAAAGATTAACTTAAAATTAATTATAAACCAAATAATAATTATTTCCCCAAAATTAAATTTGCAGCTTAATTTTGATAAATCCTTAAAATGTAAAAACCAATGAGAAAAAAAACATCCAGATTTATTCTAACGATTTTGTTTTCTGTGTATTCTCATATTGTCTTTCGGACAAGGGTCCACTACTTCAGGAATTAACGGAAAAGTAACAGATGACAAAGGGGTGAGTCTCCCGGGGGCGAACGTAATTGCGGTTCATATCCCAACTGGCACACAATACGGAGGCACTACCGACAATGCCGGGTATTTTCGTATACCTAATATGAATGTTGGTGGTCCTTATAAAGTTACCATTTCATACGTGGGATATAAGTCGTATGAAAAGGATAATATATATCTTTCATTAGGTCAGACATATGCACTGAATGTGAAGCTTGAGGAAACAACAACTACTCTTCAGGAAGTTCAGGTAGTAGCCAAGAAAGTTGGAAATTACAAGATTATTGACGGAAACCGCACGGGAGCACAGACGGTAGTAAATTCCAACGAAATCAATACTCTTCCTAGTGTTGGTCGTGACCTCACCGATTTCACACGATTAACTCCGCAAGCTTCTGTTGGTGATGATGGATATATTACCGTTGCCGGGATAAACAACAGGTATAATGCCATTTCAATTGACGGGGCATTAAATAATGATGCTTATGGTCTGGCTGCATCCGGAACAAATGGCGGGCAAACCGGAGCATCTCCTATTAGTATGGATGTTATCGAACAATTTCAGATAGCTCTTGGCTCCATATGATGTACGACAGAATGGTTTTGCAGGAGCTAATATCAATGCAGTTACCAAAAGCGGGACCAACCAGTTCAGAGGTACTGCTTATTATCTTTTCAGAAACCAGAACCTTGCAGGTAAAACACCAACAGATGATGCAACAGTCGAACGTAAAAAGTTAGCACCTTTCACAACAAAAACATATGGTGCAAGTTTGGGTGGCCCCATTATTAAAAACAAGCTTTTCTTTTTTACCAATTTTGAGCAAATGAAGGATGAGACACCTTTACCTTTCGATTTTAATAATTATGAAGGGAATTCTAACGAGGCAGACATTAATGCTCTGATTACCAAATTAAAAAATGATTACAATTACGATCCCGGAACATATCTTGATAAAACTAAAAAACTGGAATCAACCAAATTTTTCGGACGTATCGATTATAACATTAATGCCCATAACAAATTAATGCTTCGTCACAGTTATACAAAAAGTGTTCTGACTGATGCCAGCGCTTCCAGTTCAAGATCCCTTGGTTTTTCAAATAATTACATGTACTTCCCAAGTACAACCAATACCACATCTCTTGAATTGAAATCAAACTGGACGAATTTTTCCAATAGCTTAATTTTAAGTTCGACTTTTGTGAACGACAACCGAAATCCGCAAGGGGCCAAATTCCCGGCTGTGACCATTAATGATGGCAACGGTAAAATAAATTTCGGTTCGGAACCGTATTCTACAGCAAATGATCTGAAACAGAAAATTTTCACGTTTACCGATAATTTCCAGGTTTACAAAGGGGCACATACGTATTACTTTTGGAATGAACCACGAATTTGGTCATGCCTATAATCTTTTCATACGACAAAATTATGGGCAGTATACATTCGACAGCCTGGGAGCCTTTTTAGCTAATAATCCGGTAGCTTCAAAATACACCAGAAGCTATTCGCTGGTTGATAATATAACCGGGGACGGTTCTGCCGCAGCCGCAGATTTCAGTATGTTCCAACTTGGGGTTTTATGCCCAGGATGAATGGCAGGTAAACGAAAATGTAAAACTGACTTATGGTTTGCGTATGGATATTCCTGTATTTCCAACCAAACCAAAAGTTGATGAACACTTTAATAATACCACTCTTCCATTGATCGAAGCTGCCGGATGGGATTTGAAGGGAGCCAAAGCCGGTGAAATGCCTAAACCACAGTTTCTTTTCTCTCCGCGTATCGGATTTAACTGGGATGTGAACGGAGACCAAAGTACGCAGGTACGTGGAGGTGTCGGCATCTTTACTTCCAGACTGCCTCTTGTATGGCCGGGAGGTTCCTATACCAACAACGGAGTTAGCATCGGCGGCGTTTCCATAAATGGGGGAAGTGTAGCATTTCGGCCCGATTGGCAGAACCAATATACGTACTCAGATTTAACCAACAAACAACCGGTTCCTTACGGAGGGCAAATTGATCTTTTTACCTCTGATTTTAAATTCCCGCAGATGCTCCGTGCGAATATAGCTGTAGATCAAAAGCTTATTTGGGGAATAATTGGAACGGTTGAATTTATATATACCAAGACGATCCATAACATGCTGTATTATAATGTAAATATAAGTCCAAATCCGATATATAATTTAGCAGGCTCTGATAACCGTCCATATTACAGTAGCGCCTTAATAGACAGTTCGTATACAAATGTGATGTTAGGGACCAATACAAATAAAGGGTATACTTACAACATTACAGCTCAATTGCAGAAGCCCTTTGAAAACGGGATTAGTGCCAGTATTGCTTATACCTTTGGTCGGGCAAAAGCAATGAATGATGCTACTTCCTCGCAAAATTCTTCGCAGTGGGGATATATGGAAAATGTTAACGGGTTAAATAACCTCGATCTGAGCTATTCCGATTTCGATCTGGGAAACCGTGTTACAGGTTATATCACCTATTCAAAGGAATTTTTAAAACATTTAAAATCTACATTCTCTCTTTATTATAATGGACAGTCCGGATCGAGATTTTCTTATGTATACTATAATGATGCTTCACATAATGGACATGAATATATAAATGGGGAGAATCAATATAATAATGTTGATCTGATATATGTTCCTGCTAGTCAGGATGAGATTGTATTTGCTGATGCCGCTACAGCTGATCAACAATGGGCAGACCTGAATGCCTTTATTGAAGGCGATAAATATCTCAGCACGCGTAGGGGAAAATATGCTGAAAGAAACGGGGCACGTGTTCCCTGGTCCAATGTTTTCGATTTTAAGTTCAGTCAGGACTTGTTTGTCAACGTATCCGACCGTCGTCAGACATTACAATTGACCTTTGATATATTTAATGTAGGAAACCTGTTAAATACGAAATGGGGCAGGAGGTATTATGTCCCATATGGCGATTATTCATTACTAAATTTTGAAGGATTTAAGAAAGATATTAATGGTAACATGACAAATATTCCTACTTATAAGTTTACCAAGCCGAAAAACAAACCCTGGTCGATTGATGATTCGGGTATCAATAGTTCCAGGTGGCAGGCACAGGTTGGAATAAGGTATATATTCTAAAAATAGTTAGTTCATTAAAAAAGGTCATTGCAAAATGGCCTTTTTTATTTTTAATGTAAAAGATATTATAAAATGAGAAAATCTAATATTTTTTTCCAAAGGGCGCTAATTGTTTTTTTCATAGCTGCAATTTTTCAGCCGGTATTTTCGCAGCAGAAGCCTTATGTTGTCATGCTTTCACTTGACGGATTTCGCTGGGATTACACACAAAAAGTTAATACTCCGAATTTTGATTATATAGCAGCTCACGGGGTAAAGGCAGAATCGCTGAAGCCGAGCTTTCCATCCAAAACATTTCCCAATCATTATTCAATTGCTACTGGTCTTTATCCGGGACACCATGGCATTGTATTAAATAGTTTTTATGATCCTAAAACAAACAGATATTACAGTGTTTCGGATAGGCAAATGGTAGAGGATGGATCGTTTTACGGAGGAGAGCCTATATGGAATACAGCCAAAAAACAAGGAATTAAAACTGCTTCTTTTTTTTGGGTGGGTTCGGAAGCTGATATACAAGGAATGCATCCTGATTACTGGAAAAAATTTGACTCGCATATACCTTTCGGACAACGTATAGACACGGTAATCGGGTGGTTGAATCTGCCTGAAAAAGAAAGGCCGCACCTTATACTCTTCTATATGGAGGAACCGGATGGGATCGGGCACCACTTTGGGCCGGATAGTAAAGAAATAAAACAAGAAGTTGTCTATCTTGATAGTCTTGTAGGAGTGTTCATTCATAAAATGAATAATTTACCGATTTCCGGACAGATTAATTTTATAATAGTTTCGGATCACGGTATGACAGAATTATCACCTTCCAGAACATCATATATTTACGATTATATAAAAAAAGAACAGTTAGTAAAGGCAGTTGGAAGTAATCCGGTTTATTTCCTGGATCCAAAGCCCGAAAGTGCCGACAGTGTGTATAATGCGCTTAAAGAATGTTCCCCATATCAAAGTGTGGAAAAAAGAAAGATTTACCGGAACGATGGCATCTTGGTTCAGGTCCCCGTGTCCTGAGTCTTGTAGTTGTAGCAGACAACGGCTGGCAGCTGAAATGGGACAGGGAATCAAATTTGAGTAAGGGAGATCATGGATACGACAATGATTTTAAGGATATGCATGGTATATTTTATGCTATGGGCCCTGCATTCCGGAAAGATTACGTTCAACCTACTTTTGAAAACGTGAATATTTACAATATAATATCTTCTATTTTGGGAATCACGCCTGCTAAAAATGATGGGGTGTTTGATACGATAAGCCCGATGTTAAACGGAATACCTGCTAAAAACACAAAATAGCAGTTTTATTTAAAAATCTGAACCAGATTAAAATGGGGTAAAAAATTACGGGAATCAGAATGATAATTCCCGTAATTTAATCTATAAATTTATAGAAAGTAAGAAGGTTATTTGTTATTATATGGACAGGGATTTTGTCCGGATCCCATACCACGGCCCATTCCATGTCCCCGGCCTTGACCGTGACCCTGGCCATTACCTTTGCCAAATCTTTTTCCCTGCATATGAGAAGAATCGAATACAGCTCTCTGATCTGCTGTTAACAGACCGCGTATTTTTTGAAGGTGAGCTTCCCGTTCTTTCATCATATCGGTTTTAAGACTGCCTATTTCATCAACGGTAGCGTTTATAGCTTTCATATCTGGTGTGTCTGCAGTATTTAAAGTTCTTAAGTGAGCCTGTTTTTCAAATAACTGGTTGCGCAGACCGGTCATTTTCTTTAAATGATCGGTTCGTAAATCAGCAATCTGTTTACTTTGTTCATCTGTAAGATTGGGTATGTTACTGCAGATACCCTTTGCTCCGGGACCCCATCCATTTCCATTTCCTTTTCCTGGTCCGGGTTGGGCAAATGTACCCGGAATCATTGCGAGCATTAACAACATTGATGCTGCCAGGCTTATTATTCCTTTTCTTTTCATGTTCATAATTATTATTTAAAAATTAATATTCATATATGTACTAATCGATTAGTCTATTATTTATTTAAAGTTGAATCGTGTAATTGTTTCATTCTCATTTCAGATCCGTGACCTGTACCCTGTTTTATATTTCCATGCCGGTTACGGCCTCGATTTTTATGTTCATGATAATACTCCATATCCCTGAATAACTTATTGAGTTTAACCTGTTGTTCAGGAGAACATATTTTTTTTATGTTTAAAAAATATTGTATTGTAACCATTTTTAAATCACTGTGCAGGTTACCAATTTCAACAGCAATTTCATTTAGTTTTTTTTGATCAGGATGTTCTTTTTGTAGTTCCGTCAACATTTCTTTTCTTTTATCATCCAGTGAAAGGAGTATTTTCCTTGAGTCAAGATAATTTTTTCTTCGTAACCTGTAAATCTTATTTGTTTGTGAAGGATTGAGACCCAAATCTTCTCTCATAAACCAGTTAATTTCCCTGAAACGCTGGTTTTCATCGGCCTTTTGTATCGGTGACGGACTACAATTCAAATTTCTTTCATAAAGAATTGTGGCCAATGCTGATATATTTAATACCACCAATATTATAACAGTCCAGATTACAAGCCTTTTTTTGGTGAAGTAGTTCATTATTTTTGTGAATTATCGGTAGTTGAATTGTCAGATAATAAATTATCTTCAATGAATTCTTCATCCATTTCATAGATATGAGAGCTTTGAGAATAGGCCTGAATGTACTCTTCCCTGTTTATTTCAGGAACTTTCCCGGTTTGTCCAATACCAATATATATTCCCATAAAAATAGCAAAGGCTATGAAAACGGCATAAACAGCAGGATATAATACCCTTTTCCAGGCTTTTTCCTTAGCAGGAATGAAACTATTGCCGGTTTCACTTTCGATACGTTGTTTTAATCTGGTATAAAAAAACGGATTGGTTTCTTTAACCTGTTCATGTGTAATAACCTGAAGTGTAAGTTGTACCTCATGCAGTAACTTTGTGCATTGATCACAACTATCCAGATGATCCCGAATACTAAGATATTTTTCATTGGGAAGATCTTTTTCCAGAAAATGTATCAAATTCTTTTCAACTTTTCGGCACTTCATGATGGATTATTTTAATGGTTTGACACTACTTATATTTAAAACTTGCGCAGGCATGTTAATTTTTTTTATAATAATTGATTAGTTTTTTCTGCAAATTTTTCTTAGCCCTGAAGATCAGTGATTCTACAGCAGATAATGTAATATTCATCACATCCGCTATTTCTTTGTAAGATAATTCTTCAAATTTATTCAGGACGAAGGCAATCTTTTGATTTTCGGGCAATGCATTTACAGCTTCATGCAAAGCATCTGTTCTTTCTTTGTTTTCTATTATAGAGACAGGAGTATCATGATCAGTTAATTCGGATGCCGATCCGTCATTAGTTTGTTTATTGTTACTGTATGTTTCACCTGCTTTCCGTAACCATTGGAATTTACGGCGGCCACGTATGTAATTCAGTGATTTGTTAACCGCTATACGGTAGAGCCATGTTGATATTTTAGCTTCATTTCTGAATTTGTTTATCGAGTGTAATACTTCGATAAATACGTCTTGTGCGAGGTCCTGTGCATCTTCCTGATCATGAATAAAACCGTAGCATGTATTAATAACCATGGTCTGGTACCTTTCAACCAACAACCGGAATGCTTTTTCATCATTTGATATAATCCGGCTAACCAATTCAGAATCATTCATTCAGAGGACAATGTATAATTTTAAAGTAATCCAAATTATTAATTAGACACACAATGCGTCAAAAACTTGCTTATCATCCTCGTTAATGGGTCGGTGGTTGAGGTTCGTTGATGCTGATACAATGAAAACCTCCACTGTAAAAGTTGATTGTGTCGGCCCGCATTTTAATAATTTCTCTTTTCGGAAAGACCTTTTGAAATATCTCTTTGACTTTATTTTCTTTTTCCACAAGAGAAATGTTTTTAGAATCTTCAGAAATATAGGATGGTAATATTATGAGATGATTGGTAATAATAAAATTCATATAGCTGGTTACCATTGCTATCTTTTTATTTTCAGCACCCATTTTGCGTACATAAATTATAAGCGGAGCGATAGGAACTTTGATTACATTAAACTTTTTCCCATCCTGGTCAACAGAGTTTTTAAGTATCTCATAATTTTCATCAAGCCTCTTTTTAGCTTCTTTAAATATGGGATTTGATATTGCATCTTCAGCACTAACACTGCTTATTAAAATGGTACGAGGGCCGACAAATCTGCAAAACTCATCTATATGGCCATTGACTCCTTTGGGATAGATCTGATCATAAATAGGACCGGAGAGATAACTGTCATCCTGTGGAAGTCCCTTTTTTAGCCATATGATCTTTTTCAGATTGAGTTTATTGATCATCTCGTTTTCAATCTCTTCTCTTGTTCTTGGATTGTTTTCATCCAGTTCGTGCATTTCGCATAAAATCATCGTTCCTTTTCCGTTTACTTCCCTGGCCCCACCGGTACTGTTCAAGCTACTGTTTACAATCTGGAGATGCATTAGCGAAGCATAGTCATCTATAAAACCAGGATCGGTACCAAAATACCTGAACTTAACCAGCTTTTTTTTACCCATGTGGTTGACCAGAAATAACGGACCATAGTCCCTGATCCAGATGTTTTCGTAATTTCCTTTTAACTGTACAAACCGGATATTGCTAAGGTTACTCTGATACTTCTTCAGTATAGTTTGTATTTGGTTTTTATTTTTATCAGCGTTGCTTAAAAAGATGGTGACTCTGTCTTTTTGTGAGATTATCCCGGCAAGTTTAGGTATAATATTATAATAATCAGTTGACCAAAAGAAACATGTTGAACTGTTCGGTTCAAATTCTGCCGGATAGTAAAAATGGGAACGCTTTTCGTTACTATTACAAGAATATAACAACAATGAAAATGCGAAAATTAAAACTGATAATCTGATTATTATTCTTTTTCTCATAACAGTATCAAAGGTAAAATTTTTGGATTAAATATTTAACGAACACTTAGAAAATCGTTAGTATTTCATAGTCCGTTCATCAAATCGACACACGAGGTGCTTACAAAGACATTGATGTAATAATGGAAAACCAGAAAGATCTGGTTGACATTGAAGTTGAATTAACACCATTGGTGGTTATAAAAGGGTATATAACCTGTAATTTTTATTAGTGTAAAAGTTTGATATACTGATAAATTTATTGAAACCAATTATGGAAATAGAATGTATAAACAAGTCAATCCTAAGGCCTACATTTTAGGTTGTTTTTGGGATTAACTTATTCCAAACCGAATCACTTTATAATATTAATTAATTTACCAATAATGCAGACTACAATTGTTAAGGATAAAGTTAAAATTATTCAGGGCGATGATCAGATATATAGCTATATTGCTATAAATAAAGCTAGTATTGATCTTGATACTCTTGAAGAGATGACAAAGATTGGAGATGAATGGAACGGCAACAGACTTTGTGCTAATTTAATTGATTTGCGCGATATGTTGTTTATCGATTCAAAAACCAGGACATATGCGGCAGCTCAATATAGAGAACATGTTGCCGGTCAGGCAATTTTAATCGACTCAAGGATATCATCCTATTTTGCAAATCTCTTTCTAAAATTTAGTAAACCTAAGGTTCCTACAAGACTTTTTACTGACGAATTTGAGGCAAGAAACTGGTTAAAAGAACAAATAGAGAAAAGAAACTAAAGGCTTGCTATATTTAATATTAGTCAAGATGAAAAACACTAGTTGAAAATAAGTGTAAATAGTTGATAATTAATGAAATGCTAATTTCAACTTTCTGTTTTTATCATTTCTTTTACTTATTTTCAACTTTTTTTATACCCCCGTAAATGAAAAATCCCTTGATCAACAAGTAATCAAGGGACCATCTGAGTAGCGGGGACAGGACTTGAACCTGTGTCCGCCTGAGGCGGATATGAGCCCAACGAGTTAAAACAGAATGGGGAGAATTTCCTTACGGATGAATTCTCTTCCTTTGCCACTTTTCAAAACCTTTTCTCTGGCAAGGGCTTCTTTTTTAGTATCAAAAATTTCAACATGAATTAACAGCCAGGGTCGATAACTACGTGTCCAGTCCTTCACCCCCAGGAGATTATGTGATATAAGCCGTTTTCTCAGGCTGGAAGTAAATCCGACATACAGTTTATTAGAACCGGGAGAATACAGAACATAAACTTTGAACATGACAAAAAATAAAAAACCCCCTGATCAATTTCAGGGGGTTGAAGTAGCGGGGACAGGACTTGAACCTGTGTCCGCCTGAGGCGGATATGAGCCCAACGAGTTAAAACAGAAGGGGGAGAATTTCCTTACGGATGAATTCTCTTCCTTTGCCACTTTTCAAAACCTTTTCTCTGGCAAGGGCTTCTTTTTTAGTATCAAAAATTTCAACATGAATTAACAGCCAGGGTCGATAACTACGTGTCCAGTCCTTCACTCCCAGGAGATTATGTGATATAAGCCGTTTTCTCAGGCTGGAAGTAAATCCGACATACAGTTTATTAAAACCGGGGGAATACAGAACATAAACTTTGAACATGACAAAAAATATAAAAACCCCCTGAACAATTTCAGGGGGTTGAAGTAGCGGGGACAGGACTTGAACCTGTGTCCGCCTGAGGCGGATATGAGCCCAACGAGTTAAAGGAAAATGGGGAGAATTTCCTTACGGATGAATTCTCTTCCTTTGCCACTTTTCAAAATCTTTTCCCTGGCAAGGGCTTCTTTTTTAGTTTCAAAAATTTCAACATGAATTAACAGCCAGGGTCGATAACTACGTGTCCAGTCCTTCACCCCCAGGAGATTATGTGATATAAGCCGTTTTCTCAGGCTGGAAGTAAATCCGACATACAGTTTATTAGAACCGGGAGAATACAGAACATAAACTTTGAACATAATAAAAAATAAAAAACCCCCTGATCAATTTCAGGGGGTTGAAGTAGCGGGGACAGGACTTGAACCTGTGTCCGCCTGAGGCGGATATGAGCCCAACGAGTTAAAGGAAAATGGGGAGAATTTCTTTACGGATGAATTCTCTTCCTTTGCCACTTTTCAAAATCTTTTCCCTGGCAAGGGCTTCTTTTTTAGTTTCAAAAATTTCAACATGAATTAACAGCCAGGGTCGATAACTACGTGTCCAGTCCTTCACCCCCAGGAGATTATGTGATATAAGCCGTTTTCTCAGGCTGGAAGTAAATCCGACATAAAGTTTATTAAAACCGGGAGAATACAGAACATAAACTTTGAACATAATAAAAAATAAAAAACCCCCTGATCAATTTCAGGGGGTTGTAGTAGCGGGGACAGGACTTGAACCTGTGACCTTTGGGTTATGAGCCCAACGAGCTACCAACTGCTCCACCCCGCAATATATTTTACAAAAATAAAATCAAATAACATTAAATTGTTAACAATCTATACGGACTTGAACCTGTGTCCGCCTGAGGCGGATATGAGCCCAACGAGCTACCAACTGCTCCACCCCGCAATATATTTTACAAAAATAAAATCAAATAACATTAAATTGTTAACAATCTATACGGATTTGAACCTGTGTCCACCTGAGGCGGATATAAGCCCAACGAGCTACCAACTGCTCCACCCCGCAATATATTTATTAAACTAATTTCAATATAAAAAAGGCTCTTCAACCTGGTAATTTTAGTAAGCATCTGCTTCCGGGTTGCCGAACCAAACCTATATACCGAAATTTGTTTTGAAAAGAACTTTTTAAGTTTATTTGAGGGAGGCAAAAATATACTAAGTTTTCCAGAACTCAAAATAAATAGCCTATTTTCCTGTTAATATGTTTAAAAAAACTTTTATATACCTGTTCGCATAAATCTTTGTTATATTTGTTCGGAAATTTTATTTATTGAGAAATGGCTAATAATAAGGGTAAAAAATCGATTTTTCAAAAATTATATCATAAATACCGGCTGGCGATTTACCGCGATGAAAGCTATGAAGAAGTATTAAATATCAAGCTAACAAGATTGAATGTATTTACCATTTTGGGTGTTTCACTTTTAATCTTTCTGGCGATAGTCATTTCAATTATTGCTTATACTCCTGTGCGCGAATTTATTCCTGGTTATCCCGATGAAAATACCCGCAAGGATATTATCAGCAATGCACTCATGTTAGATTCCCTGGAAAATGAATTAGCAATGCGTGATGAATATTTTAAAGATATTAACAGCATCATAAGGGGTAACAACCCACCAAATCATGAAGAGGCCGGGGATACGGCAACATCTCATAACACTGTTGTATTTACCCGTTCGGCAGAAGATTCATTGCTACGGCAAATGATTGAACAAGAAGAACAATTTAACTTAGGGGTGGTCGATGATAAAAAATCGATTAAAGGAATGTCGAAGTTACATTTCTTTTCACCAATAAAGGGACTGGTGACCAACTCGTTTAATGCTGTACAGAATCATTACGGGACAGATATTGTAGGGGCACCGAATGAAGTTGTGAAAGCTACCCTGGGCGGAACAGTCATTATGGCTACCTGGACACTGGAAACCGGGTATGTAATAGAAATTCAACACGATAATAATTTGATCTCTGTATATAAACACAATGCAGAATTGTTAAAAAGGGTGGGTGATCACATAAGGGTTGGTGATCCGATCGCTATCATGGGTAATTCAGGTGAACTGACTACCGGTCCTCATCTTCACTTTGAACTCTGGTACAAGGGTACTCCCCTGAACCCTGAAGATTATATTTCATTCTGATATCAGAGAAAGGAATTAAATAAACATCGAAAGTTTATGAAAAGGCGTGTAGCCATATTAGGATCAACCGGTTCAATCGGAACACAGGCATTGCAGGTTATTGAGAGCCATCCCGAGGTATTTGAACTTGAGGTACTGACGGCCCATAATAATGTAGATTTACTTGTTGAACAAGCTTTTCGGTTTGTGCCTAACCATGTGGTCATAGCTAATGAAGCCCATTACACGGAAGTTTCAGATGCCCTTTCGAGCTTACCCACAAAAGTATATGCCGGGGAGAATTCAATAGCACAGATTGTGGAGATGGAATCTATTGATATTGTATTAACTGCTATGGTTGGGTTTGCCGGATTATATCCTACAATTGCTGCTATAAAAGCAGGAAAGAACATAGCCCTGGCAAATAAAGAAACACTGGTAGTGGCAGGAGAACTGATTACACGACTGGCGATAGAAAATAAAGTAAATATTTATCCTGTTGACTCGGAACATTCGGCTATTTTTCAGTGTCTGGCAGGGGAAGACCTCAATCCAATCGAAAAAATTTATCTGACTGCTTCAGGCGGACCTTTCAGAACCAAATCATACAAAGAATTGAAAAATGTCACCAGGGATCAGGCGCTTCAGCATCCTAACTGGTGTATGGGAGATAAAGTAACCATCGATTCGGCTACTTTGATGAACAAGGGCCTTGAAACTATTGAAGCCAAGTGGCTGTTTAATCTCGATCCTGATAAAATTGAAGTAATAGTTCATCCTCAATCCATCATTCATTCAATTGTTCAGTTTCAGGACGGATCGATGAAAGCACAAATGGGAATGCCTGATATGCGTCTTCCGATTCAGTATGCCCTTGGGTATCCCCGGAGATTATCCTCCGATTTTCCCAGATTTAATTTTCTGGATTATCCCGAGCTTACTTTTATGCCTCCCGACACAGAGAAATTTAAGTGTCTCGGCCTTGCATATGAAGCAATGAAAAAAGGAGGGAATGCACCCTGTATAATGAATGCCGCTAACGAAATAGCAGTAGATGCTTTTCTAAAGGAAGCTATTCAATTTCTTGATATTCCGGGGATCATTCGTTCATCTGTTGAGCACATCCCGTATGTTTCCAATCCTGAATATTCGGATTATGTGCAGTCAGATCAGGAAACACGGAAATATGCAAAATCCCTGTTACCCGATATAATAACGTTATGACGATTATAGTGAATAAAAAGTATTAATTCTTAAATATTCGTCTTATTTTTGCACTCTTAATTTTAACGGTATAAATCATTTACTGATCTTTAATGGAAGCTATTATAAAAATTGGTCAGCTATTACTCAGCTTGTCCATATTAATCATATTACACGAACTCGGACATTTTCTGTTTGCCAAACTTTTTCATACCCGCGTCGAAAAATTTTACCTGTTTTTCGATCCATGGTTTTCACTATTCAAATATAAGAAGGGAGAAACCGAATACGGAATTGGTTGGCTGCCCCTGGGAGGTTATGTAAAAATCTCGGGAATGATCGATGAATCGATGGACAGGGAGCAAATGAAAAAACCTCCTCAACCTTATGAATTTCGTTCCAAACCAGCCTGGCAGCGATTATTGATAATGCTTGGCGGTGTTACAGTGAACCTTATCCTTGGTATTGTTATTTATTCCATGGTACTTTATACCTGGGGAGATAAGTTTTTACCCAATGCAAATATATCCAACGGAATATGGTGTGTCGATTCTCTTGCCAATGAAATAGGCCTGCAAAACGGCGATAAAATTCTTACCATAAACGGAACCGCACCCCAAAAGTATTCGGATATTCTTGGGTGAGCTGATATTCGGGAAAACCATGAGGGTGGAGCGTAATGGTAAAGTAAAAGAAATTAATATACCTGAAGATTTTATCGGGAAACTTGTTGAAAACAGGAATGGTCTGCTGGTATATCCGCGAGTGCCTTTCATTGTAAGAGATGTACCCGACTCCTCCGTAAATGCTCATTCGGGACTAATGCCTAAAGATCAGGTAATAATAATAGATGGAGTGCCGGTAAAATACCTGGATCAGGCAGCGCCTATTCTGGATACACTCAAAGGAAGAAATATTCGAGATTGAGGTACTGAGAAACGATAAAAGGTTAACATTACCTGTGCATGTTTCAGATAAAGGTATACTTGATATTGGAGTTGCTATTTTGACTTTCGATCAGTTACAAAAACTAGGAACGTATAAATTTGAAACCCAAAAATACACATTTTTCCAGGCTATTCCAGCCGGAATAACAAAAGCCAAAGAAAAACTCGGATTTTATATACGGCAGTTTAAACTGATATTTAATTTTAAAAACGGCG
The DNA here is from genome assembly GCA_963748095.1 of uncultured Bacteroidales bacterium. GTDB lineage: Bacteria > Bacteroidota > Bacteroidia > Bacteroidales > UBA10428 > CAVVIO01. The sequence goes on along the minus strand of CAVVIO010000008.1, from coordinate 13,343 downwards.
CATACAAAGGTCTGGGTGGGTTTGGTACAATAGGAAGTTTGTTTCCACCGGTATGGGAATGGCAGGCATTTTGGGAAATAACAGCATTCTTATCTCTAATCCTTGCATTTATGAATATCCTTCCTATTCCGGCACTGGATGGCGGGCATGTTTTATTCCTGCTTTATGAAATGATTACAGGCCGCACTCCTGGTGAAAAGTTCCTTGAATATGCACAAATTGTAGGACTTGTCATTCTGATAATTTTGCTTGCTTTTGCCAATGGGAATGATTTATATCACTGGATACAGGGATTACTGAATAAATAAAAATGAATATTAAATTATTTGCTAACTTTGCAGTTTAAATTAAAACTTTAATAACATGAACTTGTCGATAATTCTTGGAATGGTGGGCCCGTGGCAGTTCGTAATAATTATTGTACTGGCGCTGCTTCTTTTTGGTGGTAAAAAAATACCTGAATTGATGAGAGGATTAGGTCAGGGAATGAAAGAATTTAAAAAAGCTACGAAAGAAGAAGATGAGGAAGAAAGTAAAGATAAAAATGCTGCCATTGAAGATAAAAAGTAAATAAACCATTTACTAGAATATAGGAAAGCCTGTTGAAAATTTATTTTTCAGCAGGTTTTTTTTACTATAACCTTTACAGGATTTGCTTATTTCCCGGCACGAATTTTCTTACCTGAATATTGGAAAAATTTCACTGAATTTATACGCTTTAAAATAGGACAAAAGGAAGCAACTGTTATCTTTGTCGTATTCATTTATTTTGATTTTTTAAAACACAGTATTTTGTCCAAACCATTTCTCATAAAGATTTTTTTTGTATTCCTGTTTCTTTGTCTGGTTAAGCTGATTGTACCTGTAAATGATCTGATTTTCGATATATCGGCCAATAAAAAGGAAATAAATACCATTACGGACAATGCCTTTTTTAATCCGAAAAATTTTACATCTGATTCTTTACAGATATTTCCGGATATGTATTACGAATACCGTATTGCTGAACTCAATAAAAAAACACCTGTTGAATTGGATTATAATAAATATGTAAAAGAATACATTGATATATATACTAAAGAACGGAGATCCGAATTTGAAAGGGTCCTAGGCAGGGCCGGAATATATTTTCCGGTTTTCGAAGCGTACCTGGATAAATACGACCTGCCACTCGAATTAAAATACCTGACGGTGATAGAATCAGGTCTCAATCCGCGGGCCCGCTCAGCATCGGGAGCGACAGGATTATGGCAATTTTTGTATAATACCTGCAAACTGTTCGATTTACAGGTCGATTCTTACATTGATGAACGCATGGATTTGTATAAGTCAACGGATGCGGCCTGTAGGTATTTGAAATATCTTTATGGGACCTTTCACGATTGGCAACTGGTAATTGCAGCATATAACGGTGGACCCGGAGAAGTGCGTAAGGCCATCGAGCGTTCCGGGGGAAAAACCGGGTACTGGGAAATAAGACCCTATTTGTCGGAGCAATCACAGCGATACCTGCCGGCATTTATTGCGGTAAATTACCTGATGAATTTTTATTCACAATACAATTTTAAGCCTTTAAATGAGGAGTTTGATTTTTACAACACAGATACTTTACGGATCAGTTACGCGGTTAGTTTTCAGCAGATAAGTAAAACAATAGCTGTTCCAATAGATACTTTACGGTTTTTGAATCCGATGTATAAGAGGGATTATATCCCGGAACTAAATCATCCGGCGTTATTGGTAATTCCCGCAGGAAAGGTCAGCCTTTATCTTGCGAACGAAAATAATTTACTGGCTTACCGGCAAAAAAAGTCAGGTTACCTCGAAACTGTTGCAAGCGCTTCTTCTACAAAAGGGAAAATGAAAATTATCCACATTGTACGTCAGGGTGAATTTTTTCATAAAATTGCAATGAATTATAATTGCACGGTAGAAAGCCTGAAAGCCTGGAATAATATCACCGATAATGAACTATATCCAGGTCAGAAGATTAACATTTGGGTTTATCCTGGTAAATAATCTGATAAAAATTAAGACAACCCTGAAATTTCTGTAAATTGGCAGGTTTTTTGAAGTTAACTTTCCCAATATTTTTTTTGTAATTTTATGTTTAAAACATCATACAATGAATCTTAGAAAAATAATACCTGCACTATTCATTACATTAACTGCTGTTTCTTGTAAGAACAGTCAGACAGTTTTATTACCGGCAGTTACAGGTAATGCGGGTGATGTAATCCTGGTTTTGGATGAATCATATTGGAAATCGGCGGTAGGAGAAGAATTCAGAAAGATATTGGAAGCAGATCAGGTGGGGTTACCCCAGCCGGAACCGCTGTTCAATGTTATGCAGATACCACATGATGCTTTTGGTAATGTATTTAAATCACAGCGTAACATACTGGTTGCCAAAATTTCACCCGATTTCAAAGAGCCAAAAATTATAATACAGAAAGATTTATGGGCTAAACCCCAGATCGTTCTGAACATTGTTGCAAACAGTGATTCATCCATGGTAAAGTTATTACGCGATAACCAGGCTAAGCTGGTTAATTACCTGCAAAACATGGAGCGTAAAAGATTGATGGATAACTACAAAAAGAATCAGCAATTGGACTTAAAATTAAAACTGGAGAAAGAACATCATGTAGAACTGACTATTCCAAATGGATATCGCCTGGCGGTCGATTCTTCCAATTTTGTTTGGTTAGATCAGGATATGGGAGACGTCGTCCAGGGTGTGCTGATCTATTTCTATCCATATAAAGACAAAAATACATTTACCCTGGATTACCTGATGAAAAAAAGAGACCAGTTTGTAAAAAAATATGTTCCCGGAGAAATTAAAGGTTCGTATATGACTACCGAACATGAATTTAAACCGGTATTGATCAGAATATAAAATAAAAGGACTTGGTGTCGTTGCCCAATTAAGAGGTTTGTGGAAAATGAAAAATGGCATTTCAATGGGAGGGCCATTTGTAAGCCTTTCAGTTGTTGACGTTAAAAGAGACCGTATTGTTACGGTTGAAGGTTTTGTCTTTGCTCCTGGAAAAAGTAAAATGAACCTGGTCCGGCAGGTAGAGGCAGTTATTTACTCCCTGAAAATTAACGATCAGCCGCCAGCGAAATAATATTTTTAATTTATCAGAATGGAACCCTTGTTAAACAGTGCCGCTTTAGCTAAATACAAGGATAATTCTGAAATTATTCGAAAAACTGCTTTACAGGTTATTAAAGATTTCAACCAATTCGGGTTAGAGGTTGATTTTCCAGATGATCTTCAATATGCTTATCCTGTATTATTCAAACAGTTACTCATTACATGTAACTGAATTGATGAACTCCGACATTACAAAATTGTACGCTTTACTATATCGGATTGATATTCATGAAAACTCTATAAGAAAAAGGGCTAAGGAACAGTCTGAAAACGGGTTGGTTGAAGTTATTACTGCCCTGATATTAGAAAGAGAACTTAAAAAAGTTATTCTGAAAGATTATTTCAGTAATCTGTGAAAGATTCTGTTAAAGTAGAAGTGAATAATAAAAATTAATAGCGTGAAATTGTTAATTTTACGGTTTTGCTATCTGTAAATCGGATAGCAGGATTATTTGAATATAGCTATTATATAAACTACCGTAAATATTAACGGGTAAATGAAAACAGAAAAAATTAAATTAGGAATAACCCAGGGAGATATCAACAGCATTAGTTATGAGGTAATTATAAAAGCCTTGCTTGACAACCGTATGTTTGATATGTGTACACCAATTGTTTATGGATCTCCTAAGGTAGCTGCATATCACCGTAAAGCAATCGATATAGAAAACTTCAGTTTTAACACAATAAGATCTCCTGAGGAAGCTAACCCGAAACGGGCCAATATCATTAACTGTATGGATGACGAAGTACGTGTGGAATTAGGAAGATCAACCACACAGGCTGGAGAAGGGTCTTATCTGGCACTGGAAGCAGCTACACAGGACCTGGCCGATAAAAAAATCGATGCGTTGGTAACAGGCCCTATAAGTAAATACAATATTCAATCAGATAGATTTGCATTTGCCGGGCATACCGAATTTTTCGAATCCCGGTTTAAATCGAATGGCGTACTCATGCTAATGGCAAATGAATTATTTAAAGTCGGTGTAGTAACCGGGCATGTACCCCTTATGAAAGTTTCGGAATATATTACCCGTGACACTATTTTGAATAAACTTCGTTTACTCAATCATTCTCTTCTTGCAGATTTTAATATTCGGGGACCCCGGATTGCTGTACTCGGACTTAATCCGCATGCCGGCGATAACGGATTGATGGGAGATGAAGAACAGAAAGAGATCATTCCAGCTATTGAAGCTGCAAGAGAAGAAAATATCATTGCATTGGGGCCATTCCCTGCTGACGGTTTTTTTGGTGCAGCTAATTACAAAAAATTTGATGCTGTATTAGCCATGTATCATGACCAGGGTCTGATACCGTTTAAAGCCTTAATGGTAGAGGGGGGGGTTAATTTCACTGCCGGCTTGCCTATTGTCCGTACTTCACCGGCTCATGGGACAGCCTATGAAATTGCCGGGAAAGGAATAGCCGAACCTGATTCATTACGGAAAGCAATTTATATGGCCTGTGATATATATAATAATCGTGAGAATTATAAAGAAATCACCAAAGATCCGCTAAAATCCTATGACATTTCAGAAGGTTGATCCTTGTTGAAATCCGCATTTTTATTTTTATATATTTTTGCAGAGGTTTGTAAGGTATATTAAATTAGAAGCGACTGACACCTTAAGAGCAAAATTATGTTTGAATATATTTATGGTAAAATCGTTGAAGTAACCCCTACCTATGTTGTGATCGAAGCCTCGGGTGTGGGCTATTACATCAATATTTCTCTTTATTGCTATACGGAAATACAAAAACTGGATGAATGCCGGATCTATCTTCACCAGGTAATTCGTGAAGATGCACATGTATTATTTGGATTTTATACAAAAAGTGAAAGGGAAACATTCCGGCAATTAATTTCAGTTTCGGGCGTAGGGGCCAATACTGCCCGTATGATGTTATCCTCACTTAGCCCCTATGAAATTCAGCATGCTATTGTTGAAGAGAATGTGAATATTTTAAAAAGCATTAAGGGTATCGGAGCCAAGTCAGCTGAAAGAATAATTGTTGACTTGAAAGATAAAATGGGAAAGGTTTCCGAAGAGCATGAAATATTTACAATAAAAGACAATACAATTGAAGAAGAGGCGTTATCTGCATTAGTATTATTAGGATTTAACAAAAATGCCGTAAATAAGGCTATACACAAAATTCTTGCAGAACACAAGGATTTTTCTGTAGAAGATGTTATCAAAACAGCGCTTAAAGTTTTATAGATCGTTAATCTTTTTCAAGTGTATTTCTTGAACCGGAAAACCAAATACTTAAAAATATTAGTCAGCCTTATTATCCTGGGAAGAACTTTTATTCCCGGAGATTTTAAAGTAGGTAAATTAGTAGCTGCAAGTTTTACCGGGGTTTTCGAACCTCCTCCTGACACAACAGCCGGCGATACCACAAGGTTGAGGTATCCGCTGAAGGAGAAAAATTATCCTGTCCCTTCAACAGAATCAGAATCCCCTTTATTACTGGGTAATCCCTCTAACATAAAATCTTCGGTCATTTTTGATCCGCTTACGCGTAGGTATATTTTCTCACAGAAAGTCGGTGATATCGATTATAGACCGCCCAGTTCAATGTCTATAAAGGAATACAGAAAATTTCAAAACGATGAGGCATTAAAAGAATATTGGTACAAGAAATCAAAAGAATCCACCGGGGGGAAAGGTCCTTCCTTCATGAAAAGTTTACACCTTGGAAGTGAGGCGCTTGACAAAGTTTTTGGCACCGATGCCATTAATATAACGCCACAAGGTTCTGCCGAACTCATTTTCGGATATAATGTCTCGAAGATCGATAATCCGCAACTTTCCGTCAGAAACCGTAAGAACGGCTCCTTCACGTTCAAGGAAAAAATTCAGATGAATGTTACCGGATCGATAGGTGATAAAATGCAATTGGGAATCAATTATAATACAGAAGCAACATTTGATTTTGATAATAAGACCAAACTGGAATACACCGGTAAAGAGGATGATATCATTAAAAAAATTCAAGCGGGGAATGTAAACTTTCCATTGCCGGGATCTTTAATTACCGGTAGTCAAAGTTTATTCGGACTGAAGACAGAATTGCAATTCGGAAAACTTACAATGACAAATGTGTTCAGCCACCAGAGGGGTGAATCTTCTTCCATTCAGGTACAGGGTGGCGCTCAGCAAACCGATTTCAGTATCAATGTGGACCAATATGATGCTAACCGGAATTTCTTCTTGTCACAGTTCTTTAAGGATCATTATAATAGCTGGCTGAAAAACCTGCCTTATATAGAATCGGGAGTACGAATAGAACAAATCGAAGTGTGGGTAACCAATAAAACCAGTGATTTTGAAAATGCCCGTAATATTGTGGCATTTATGGATCTCGGTGAAAGTTACAACCCCGATAACGAGCCAAACTTTTACGGTGATAACAATCTTATACATGCGATTCAAGGGGTTTTACCGGCAAATAATCAGTCGAATGCTTTGTATAATACAATGGCAGGAACACAGGGAATAAGAAATATCAATACAGTTACAGGAGCGCTTCAACCGCTGAATGATATATATAGTTTTAAAAGCGGCCAGGATTATGAAAAGGTTGAAAATGCCAGAAAGCTTTCGGACAGAGAATTTACCGTTAACCGCCAGCTGGGGTATATTTCGTTGAATTCGGCCCTGCGAAACGATGAGATATTGGCCGTAGCTTATGTGTATACATATAAAGGAAAAACCTATAAGGTGGGTGAACTTTCGACAGATGGTTACAGTGCTCCCAGTACGCTGATCTTAAAGTTGATAAAGGGCACAAACCTTACGCCAAAATATCCGAACTGGCAGTTGATGATGAAAAATATTTATTCGATAGGCGCCTACCAGGTCAGTAATAAGAACTTCATGCTTAATGTTTTTTACAGGAATGACCAAACCGGGGCACCGGTAAATTACATTAACGAAGGGGCTATCAAAGATTCTGCATTGTTGCAGGTGCTGAACCTGGATAATCTCGATTCACATAATGAGCCAAATCCCGACGGGATGTTCGACTTTATAGAAGGAACCACCATTCTTGCTTCTTCAGGTAGAATTATTTTTCCGGTACTCGAACCCTTCGGCCGTGACCTTCGCAAGGCCATAGTGGGAAATAATCCGGCTAATAATACGATTGCAGATAAGTATGTTTACCAGGAATTGTACGATTCTACACAAACCAAAGCACAACAGATTGCTGAAAAAAATAAATTCTTTCTTGCTGGTAGTTATCAGTCTTCATCCAGTTCCGAAATACAGTTGAATGCCATGAATATTCCGCAGGGATCGGTAAAGGTAACTGCTGGTGGAATTCAACTTACAGAGAATATAGATTATACTGTTGATTATACGCTTGGCAGGGTAAAAATTCTTAACCAGGGTTTACTGGAATCGGGGACACCTCTGAATATTTCACTCGAAAGCAATTCATTGTTCAATATACAAACCAAAACCCTGGTAGGAACACACCTTGATTATAGAATCTCCGATAATTTTAACATTGGTGGTACGGTTATGAACCTTACGGAACGGCCTTTGACTCAAAAAGTGAACATGGGTGAAGAGCCTATTTCCAATACCATCTGGGGTTTGAATACCAGTTACCGGACAAAATCGCAGTTACTTACCAATCTTATCGATAAACTGCCATTCCTTGAAACAAAAGAACCTTCAAGTATAGCCCTTGATGCGGAATTTGCACAGCTTATTCCCGGGCAGGCCAAAGCTATAGGTAAGAACGGAGTGGCTTACATTGATGATTTTGAAGGAGCCCAGACTAAAATCGACATGAAAAGCATGCCTGCCTGGGTACTGGCCAGTACTCCCGAGAATAATACGATGTTTCCGGAAGGTAACCTGAACAATAATCTGGAATACGGATACAACAGGGCTAAGCTTGCCTGGTATGTTATTGATCCCCTGTTTACCAGGAACCGTTCGCAAACACCTTCGAACATTACTGCCGATATGCAGTCGAGTAATTACGTCAGGGAAATTACTGAGCAGGAAGTATTTCCGAACAGGCAAAGCGAAACCACTTTTAATAATACTTTATCAGTATTGAATCTGGCTTTTTATCCCAATGAAAGAGGACCTTATAATTACGATGTTGACGGCGTTCCGGGAATATCGAAAGGAGTAAACAATAAAGATCAGCTTAACGATCCGGCTTCTCGCTGGGGAGGTATGATGCGAGAAATACAAACCAGCGATTTTGAAACATCGAATGTGGAATACATTGAGTTCTGGTTAATGGATCCATTTGTGGAAGACACCCTGAACCCCGGAGGTGATTTGTATTTTAACCTGGGTGAAGTTTCGGAGGATATCCTGCGTGATTCCAGAAAAGCATTTGAAAACGGGTTGCCTACAAGTGATTCCATATACGGGGTAGATACTACTGCATGGGGACTGGTTCCACGTTCGCAATCTTATGTGACTGCTTTTGATAACGATCCTACAGCCAGGAAATACCAGGATGTCGGTTTCGACGGTCTTACAGATAACAATGAAAAAAGCTTTTTCAAAACATACCTGGAAAAATTAAAGGCCAAAGTTGATCCTGCGGTATATGAGCAAATGTTAAATGATCCATCGAGCGATGATTTTCACTATTTCCTGGGATCAGATTATGACGATGAAAATTTAAACATTCTTGACAGGTATAAAAATTATAACGGTGTGGATGGTAATTCACCTACTTCTTCACAATCGGTGGGCGATTATGCCGCAGCAAATAAGACATCACCCGATGTCGAAGATATTAATCGTGATAATACGCTGAATGAAACCGAAACCTATTTCCAGTATCATGTAAGTATGCGGCCTGAGGACATGGTAGTAGGTAAGAATTTTATCACCGATGAACAAAAATATTTAGCAACATTCAAAAACGGTAAAAATTCGGAAGTAACATGGTATCAGTTCCGCATCCCTATTTCCGATTATGAGAATAAAGTAGGGCCAATTGAAGACTTTAAGTCGATCCGTTTCATGCGAATGTTCCTTACCCATTTCCAGAAACCGGTGATCATGCGTTTTGCTACACTTGATCTTGTAAGGGGTGAATGGAGGGAATATAAACTGGGATTAAATGACGGAGGCCCATCGCTTACTGATCAGAACAGTAGTGGTTCCTTCGATGTTTCAGCCGTTAATATTGAGGAAAACGGAGAAAAATCGCCTGTGAATTATTTATTACCTCCCGGTATCGACCGGGTGATCGATCCTTCTAATCCGCAACTACGGCAATTAAATGAGCAATCTTTATTGTTGAAAGTCGATGATTTACCGGATAATGATGCCCGTACCGTTTATAAAAATGTACAGCTCGATCTGAGACAGTATAAACGGCTGAAAATGTTTATTCATGCAGAGGCAATACCCGGGAAGGTTTTAAATAACAATGATATTACCGCATTTATCAGAATAGGATCGGATTATAAGGATAATTTTTATGAGTATGAAGTACCATTAGAAGTAACACCTCCGGCACATTATCAGGATAACGATGCGAACAAGCTTATCATTTGGCCTGATAAAAACACTATTGATCTCTTGCTTGACAAGCTGGTTGAGATTAAGAAAGAAAGAAACCAGGCTATCGAATCGGACCCTGTTAATTATTCAATAACTAAAATATACAGGCAGTCCGATGGTAAAAACATTATAAAGGTGAAAGGAAATCCTAATCTGAGTAATATTCGCGAGGTTATGATCGGTATCCGAAACCCCGGCGACGGAAATAATACGAATCCGAATGACGGACTTCCAAAATCAGCAGAAGTGTGGGTAAACGAACTCAGGTTAACCGACTTTAATAACAAAGGCGGATGGGCGGCTAATGCGAGGTTACAGGCACGGTTAGCCGATTTCGGAACATTATCAGTTGCAGGAAGTACCAGTCAGCCTGGATTTGGAGGTGTTGAACAAACTGTAGAAGAAAGGCCGAAAGAACAGACTATTCAGTATGATATTTCATCCAACTTTGAACTGGGTAAATTTTTCCCTGAAAAAGCAGCGGTTTCGATACCTATGTACGTCGGCTTATCAAGGTCTATAATTAATCCCCAGTACTATCCGAAAGATCCGGATGTATCTGTTGAAAGATATACTGAAAAACGCGAAAACCAAGGAAGAAAAGAAAAAAATAAAAAAAGAATCGCAGGATTATACGGAACGTAAAAGCATAAATTTCACCAATGTTCGCTGGAACAAGGAAATTAAGAAATTTAAACCTATTTCACCAGGTAACTTATCTGCCACAGTGGCATTTAGTGAAGTGTCATCGCGTAATTACACCACAGAGTATAACAATATTATTAAATATAACCTTGGATTAAATTACGTATTTAATACCCGTCCCAAGAGTATTACGCCTTTTCGGAAGTCGAAGCTGTTTAAGTCGCCTGCTCTTGAGGTTAATCAGAGATTTTAACTTTACACCTTACCCGTCGCGTTTTACTTTTTCCACTTTTATGGACAGGAACTACAGTGAGGTTAAAATGAAAAATATATTTAGTGGTTACCAGATCAAAATTGATTCGACGGTCAGCAAGGATTTCACCTGGAACAGAAACTATGCCATGAACTGGGACCTGACACGATCGTTGAAACTCACATACACTGCCAGTAATATTGCCCGTATCGATGAACCTAATGGCGCCTATGATCTGTTCAAACCCAATAATCAAAGGTGGAAGGATTCGGTTATGACAAACATATTAAACGGGGGGAGGAACACCAATTTCAACCAGAGCTTCGATCTGAATTATACCCTCCCGATAAATAAGATACCTATATTCAACTGGATTACCATGTCGGCACGTTATAACAGTAACTATTCATGGGAAATAGGTCCTATTCTAAGAGATCCCACACGCAGGAACGATCTGGGGAATAATCTCAAAAACTCAAATACAATTCAATTTACCAGCCAGTTTAACATGAATTCATTGTATAATAAAATTGGGTTTGTAAAACGAATTAATAGTAAATACAGTGGTAGAAATAAAAAGGAATCTGAAAAACGCTACAAAACGGTAACTTATACAAAACCAAGAGTGTACTTGAAAAAAGATGTCCCAAGAAACATTATTCATAAATTGGGAACAGAAGATGTTACGGTAAAAATTCTTGATTCGGGGGGAAAGGAAATTCAGGGTAAAGTAGATATTATCAATGAAAATAAGCTGACAGTAACAATGGACAGCACTTATGCCGGAGCCACTATTAATATCGAAGGGAAAGTAGAAAAAGGCGAAAATCCCCTGGTGTTTGTGATGGATAACACGGTGAGGTTGTTAACCGGCTTTAAGAATTTTTCGGCTACATACCGCCAGAATGGAGGAACCTATTTGATGGGCTATATGCCTGGAACCGATTACTTTGGATTAAGTACAAGTAATTATAACAATGCACCGGGAATACCTTTCATCCTCGGGTGGCAGGACCCGAATTTTGTACACCGTGCAGGAAATGTTTACGATTGGCTCACCAAGGATCCTACTTTCAGCAATCCTTATACCATGACCAATTCCAAGGATTTCAATATCCGAGGTACATATGAACCTTTCCAGGGGTTCCGTATCGACTTTACTGCCATGCGTCAATATTCCGAGGGTTTTAGTGAATATTATGTATATCATCCCGATTCTGTTGTAAGTTATTCTTATGAAAACGGTATTACCAACGGAAATTTTTCCATGTCATTTATCAGTCTGGGAACTGCATTCGAAAAGTCTTCTGCTAAAAACGGCTGGGCATCCGCTACATTCGACAAATTTAAAGAATACAGGACAATCATTTCAGAACGGCTTAATAAACAAAAAGTGGATAACAGTGGAATTGGATATAACAGATCCATTACTCAGGAAATCACTACCGGCTATACCGATGGATACGGCCCTACTTCGTCAGAAGTTCTGATCCCTGCATTTATGGCAGCATATGGCAACTTTAACCCCGGAAGGATTACACTTAAACCATTTCCATGGATGATGTTACCTAACTGGCGGGTATCTATCGATGGTTTGTCGCAAATAGAGATGTTGAAAAGGGTATTCCAGTCAGTTAATATTTCCCATTCTTACCGCTCTACATATAATGTCGGCAATTTTACCACCAGTTTGGATTACGAGGCAAACTCAGCAGACGGGATCAGTTATATACGTGATTTGCAAAATAATTTTATTCCGAAATACCAGATTAATGCAGTATCTATTAACGAGGAAATAAATCCGTTGATAGGGGTGGATGTAACCTGGATCAATAACCTGATCACCCGTTTCGAGATCAATAAATCACGGTTGCTGGCCCTTAGCTTAACTAACAATCAGCTTACCGAAACACGAAATAATGAGCTGGTAATAGGTACGGGCTATCGTTTTAAAGATGTTCCTATTATTATTAACCAGCGTTCATTTAAAAGTGATCTTAACCTAAGGTTCGATTTATCGATACGGGATAACGTGACAGTTATACGTTCCATAACCCCTCTGTCGCTGGACGAAATTAACCAGTCAACCGGAGGGCAGAAAATATTCAAGGTTAATTTTACTGCTGATTATAACCTTACGGAACGATTCAGTATTCAGTTCTTTTTCGACCGTACCGTTAACACGCCCTACACATCGCGCTCCTTCCTGACGGCGGATACTAATGTTGGGTTCAGTGTCAGGTTCTCGTTATAAAGGGCAGGGAGATTTAATCGTAAACGGTTTAAGAATTCGTTGAAAAACTATTAAAACGTAAATAACAATCATCATGGTTTTATAAACCAAAAAATGTAACTTTGGAAGCATTATTAACTATATAACCTGTTTAAAATTATGAATATTCCGGGTAACCTGAAGTACACCAAAGATCATGAATGGATACGGTCAGAAGGTAAAGAAGCTTATGTAGGCATCACCGAATATGCCCAGGGCGAATTGGGAGATATTGTTTTTATAGAAATAGAAACCGAAGGAGAGCAACTGGAAAAGGAAGAAGTGTTTGGTACTATCGAAGCAGTTAAAACCGTTTCCGACTTGTTTATGCCGGTAGCCGGCAAGGTACTGGAAATTAACCAGGCGTTGGAAGATGCTCCCGACCAGGTAAACAAGGATCCCTATGGGGAAGGGTGGTTAATCAAGATCAGTATGGATGATCCCTCA
>CAVVIO010000007.1:0-4655 GCA_963748095.1 uncultured Bacteroidales bacterium | reverse complement strand
ACGATCGTGGAAAAACATTTCAGCGAACCAATGTCCCTTTTAAAATGGGTGGAAACGAAAACGGACGTGGAAATGGTGAACGGATGGCTGTGGATCCGAATGACGGAAAAATTCTTTACCTGGGTACGCGACATAACGGTTTATGGAAAAGTACTGACCGTGGTTTAACCTGGAATCAGGTAAAAAGTTTCCCTGATGTCACCGAAAAACTCCCTGAGAATGTAAAAAACATGAACCCTTATTTTCGTGCGAAATACACGGGAAGCGGTGTGGTTTTTGTTGTTTTCGACCCTGCAAGCGGAAAACCCGGTAAAGGAAGTTCAACAATATATGTAGGCGTATCGCTAATGAACCGTGCTAATTTATTCCGCAGTACCGACGGCGGTAAAAACTGGCAACCGGTACCCGGAGAACCTATGCAATACAGACCTAATCACGCTGTACTTGCTTCCAACGGTGTACTCTTTTTGTCTTATGGCACCAATCCAGGTCCCTGGAACATGAAAGACGGCGGGATATGGAAGCTGAACACGCAAACAGGAGACTGGAGAGATATTACACCGGATAAACCGGATTCCACACAGAATAAGAATTTTGGCTATGCTGCTGTTGCAGTAGATGCACATAATCCCAATGTGATTATTGCCAGTTCATTCGGCCGCCCCGGAAAATTCGGGGGAGAAGATATTTTCCGCAGTACCAATGGCGGAAATACCTGGAAACCTGTTTTTAAAGGTGGTGGCACGTACGATTTTACCTTAGCCCCCTATGTAGCCCATACTCCCATCCACTGGCTGTTCGATATTGAGATCGACCCTTTTAACCCTGATCATGCCTTGTTTACTACCGGTTATGGTGGATATGAAACCTTCGACCTTACAGACGTGGATAAAGGTGAGCCTACAAAGTGGAGCGTGATGAGCACGGGTATTGAAGAATCGGTAGCCCTTGACATGCTTAGTCCGCCAAAGGGTGCACATCTTATTTCAGCCATTGGCGACTACGGCGGTTTTGTGCACTGGAACCTGGATAAACCGGCCCCTGAAGGAAATTTCGACAATCCGCATTTTGGTAATACGAACGGACTTGCCTGTGCGGAGAATGATCCCGGCATGATCGTCAGGGTAGGAATAGCTTCGCATCAACGCGGAGGAGGTAATATCGGTTACTCGCTGGATGAAGGGAAAACATGGCAACCAACCAAATCCAGTCCACAACCGGATAGTAAACTTGGCCATATTGCCGTTTCTTCCGATGGCACTTATTGGATATGGACACCGGAAAGAAGTGCAGTATATTACACCCGGGATAAAGGGGATACATGGGACAAGTCTGAGGGCATTCCTGATAATACACGCGTAATAGCTGACAAGGTCAACCCAAAAATATTTTACGGAATGGCCCTTTTCGATGGAAAACTTTTTATCAGCAACGACGGAGGAAAAACATTTGCCACACAGCCTTTGAACCTTCCCGACGGGTTACCTGAAAAAAGCAGAAACCGGGGAGATAACCGTGGTGGTCAGGATCGTATTTATGCCGCTCCCGGCAGAGAAGGTGATCTCTGGCTGGCAGCATTCAACGGCCTTTATCACTCCGCTAACTCCGGAAAAACTTTCGACCGGTTAAAAGGGGTGGATGAGATACATGCCTTCGGTTTTGGGAAAGCTGCTCCCGGTAAATATTATCCGGCCCTTTATCTGATTGGCACTATTGACGGCATACGCGGAATATTCCGTTCCGATGATATCGCACAAAGCTGGGAAAGGATTAACGACGATCAGCACCAATGGGGTCTGTTGTTGCACATCACCGGCGACCCGAAACAATACGGAAGAGTTTACGTGGGAACTCACGGTCGCGGAATTATATACGGTGATCCGAAATCTCAGACAGAATAAAACCTGAAATTACCAGAAAAATTTATTTTAAAACCATTTGCGGGACTAAGTTCATTCATGAGCTTAATCCCGCAAATTAGTTAAATATCTTTTCAAATATTAAAAATACTCAGATCCCGGGGAATTAAAATTAAACTGTAAATTTATTATTGGCTTAATCCAGTTTAATTACAAAACCACCATGCGCTTTCATCGTAATCGGTAATTCCAATTGAGGTCCGGCTTCAAATTCACGCGTGTCAAAAGTCAAATTCTTCGATCCATCGGTAATCAAAAATCCCTTTTTATGATCATCTTTCAGGAATGAGAACGGCAACATAAACTTTCGCGGAGTATTATCCCCGTTAATGCCGGCAATATACCAGGTATCCCCTGCCCTGCGCGCCATAACTACCCATTTTCCGGGAAAACCATCAATAAACTTCGTATCATCCCATATCGACGGAACATTTTTCATATATGTTTTTACATAATCAGGCATGTGCGACATGCCCTCAGGTATTTCAGCATAATGTTGTATCCCCGAAAGAAATAACACTGCTAATGCCAGTTCAAAACCATCGGTAGTAGTCCGTTTTATATTAGGTATTTTATACAAAAACACAGGAGTGAAATCCATCGGATCGAAGGCATTGCGGGTAAATGGCAATATGCAGCTATGGTGTGGAAGGGAATCAGCATTATCCTGTGCAAAGGTTACAAATTCGCCCCCGCGGACTGCTTCCATACTCATCAGGTTGGGATAGGTACGTGCCCACCCCCTGGGATAGGTTGATCCGTGACAATTCACCAGCAGGCCATATTTCGCGGCATCTTCGAAAATATCCTGGTAATAACTAATCATGGATTGTCCGTCGCCACCAAAAAAGTCTACTTTTATTCCTTTAATACCCATTTCTTTCAGCTTACTGAATTCTTCCACTCTTTTCTCGTGTGTCAGCAGTTTGTTTCTCGGATGATAGGGTACGGTATTCCAGCTTCCTGCCGAATTATACCAGAGAATAAGACTTACATTCTTTCCTTTAGCATAATCAGCAAGTTCATTTATTTTATTGTAACCAATGGTGGTATCCCAGTCTGCATCCACGAGGCAATAACGCCAGTCCATATCGGAAGCATAGTCAACGAACTTTTTCTGTACACTGTATATTACTGACGGGTCTTTTAAAAGCACCCAGCTCCACGAAGCTTTTCCGGGTTTAATAAAGGAGCTGTCCATCTTCACGGCAGGCGCTGCCAGATCAGTACCAATAGTCGATTCAGCAATGGTTTTCAGGTTTCCTAAAGCAATTACACGCCAGGGAGTATACCATGGTAATTTCGACTGGGGATAAACCGGTCCGCCCGGAAATGATTCCTGTGGTTCAGGAAAACCGATAAAATATTCATTTTGTGGGGATTCTTGTTGCAAACGACTTCCACAATAATTCCGAAGTAGTCCCGTCTCTGTTATCAGCATCCAGGTATCACCGTAATGAAACAGTGCAGGCAGGACCCATCCGGCTTTGTAAGGTGAAGGAGTACCCGTAGGAATATCTTGAAAATAATGTTGCTCGTAGGAAGGCTGATCGTGGTGCCACCCTGTTTTTGCATCTGTCATTGGCTGTATCCAGGTCTTTGTACCATTCCTGAAGTGAAAAGATGTTACCTCTTCTTTTATTTTCTTTATACTATCAGATTTTTCAGGGAAATAATACCTGAAAGCCACTCCGTCATCAGAAACCTGGAAGATAATGTCCATTTTCTGTCCGCTCCCATTCTCAAGATGAAAAACACGTTTCATACCTGAATAAGTACAATGACGACGTTTTCCGTTCAGCAATGTATAATCATCCGTAACACTTTCTTCCGGAGAAGCAGAGAGCAGCTTTAAGTTATTGCTAAAGTCCCCGTCGTCTCTTATCAGCCCGAGCCGGGAATTTATCAGTACAGCCGAATCACCGTACTTAACATTGTAAACAGCTTTATTTGCATCTGAGATTTGAAAATTAACAGTGATTTTCTTATCGGGACTGCTTATGATATAATCAGATTTCTGAACGGTACATGTCTGCAATAAAAAAGTACAAACCGCCAGAAGAATCAATACAACAGATAAATGAATAGTTGGTTTATTTGTTTTCATCAGTATAGTTTTGATTAAAATTTAAAGATAATAAAAATATCAGAAACCGGTTTTTTCTCCTTCCGTCATCCTATTTTCCAATCATCTTTTGAACGGATTCCAGCTTCCAGTGTTATCCTTGAAACGCTCAGAATCTGTAAGAAGCAGAAACACCTTATCAATGATACGTCTATATTAGTTTACAAGGATTTACATTATAAATACTCCGAAACTTTACCGCTTATCTGTTTGAGAGAGATCTCTGCTACTTTAGCCTGGAATTGTGCCACTAAAAGCCGTTCTTCCGCATCTAAATAAACACGCTGTACGTCACGCATTTCAAGACCCGAGAAAGTACCCAGCCGAAACCTCTCCATGGCAATAATAAAATTTTCATGAGCAGTTTTCAGATTTGATTTTTCGAGGTCTACCAGTTTCAGTCCATTCTGATAAGTATTGTATATCTGAGACAGATCGGCAGTAACACTTTGCTCTACCTGCTTATAACTTAATTCGGCATTCATTATTTCTACCTTTGCATTCTTCGCCTGCCTGTTTAGGTCCATCCCGTTAAAAATATTAACAGAAACCGTGGCGCCGTAATTCCATCCCGCATTACGACTTTCCAATGCAAAGCCAGATTGAGCCTG
>CAVVIO010000006.1:0-39628 GCA_963748095.1 uncultured Bacteroidales bacterium | reverse complement strand
CAGCAATGTATCATTTACATATATATCCCATTTGTAATAATTGCCAATCCCAGGTGTTTCCCGTCCATATATAAAAACGCCAAGAAATCGTTTATCACCGCGAAGTGAAGGCCAGACCTTTATCGAATCAATGGGTTCAACCCGGCTGAGTTTATCACTTGCTGTCAGTGTTACTCCCTGCGATTCAATTATTACGGTATAGGTCCTTCCCGGTACTCCATAATATCCTTCTCCTTCCGGAACCGTATAATATCCGGCTCTGGCGGTATCTTCTGCAAGCGTTACTGAATTTGCCGGCTGTGCATCGTCGGTAATAGTAATCAGTGCATTGCTGATGCCCGGAAAAGGTTTGTCTTCTGATACAGGAATGCCCTGTGATAAAAACACAAATGGTTCATTTTTGGTTGTAATTTTTGCTTCCACCGCAAATAATCCGAAATCTTCTTTATTCATTTTTACGGGAATCACATCTTCGCAAGCGGTGAAAACCAATGCAAAAAGCACTAATAAAATAATATATTTTTTCATGATCTTTAGCTTCTGTTTAAAAATTAAAATTGTAAGTGACAGACGGAATAATTGTTCCTATGATCGATAAACGGACAGCCTCTGTAACGTTTGGATTATCTTCATTTTGCCTGAAAGTTACCGAATAGGCATTTCTGCGTAAATAAACATTATATAGTGAAAGATTAAGTGATTGCTTGAATTTCCGGTGATCATTCTTTTTGAAATCGTAGTTTACGGACAGGTCAAGCCGGTGATAATCAGGAATCCGGTAACTGTTACGTGATGAATAGTAATAAAGAGTATTCCCTTGTACCGGGTATTTTAAAGTCGGGTAAGATGTGGGATTTCCGGTAGAAAATACCCAGTTGGCTGAAACATTCCACCTGTTATTGATTTCATAATTCAGTACTACAGAAACATCATGGGTTCTGTCATAACTCGACGGATATGCTTTCCCTTTATTTATACCCGGGATCTGCCGCATGCTTCGTGCGAGTGTATAACCTAACCAACCTGTAAATTTTCCCTGTTGCTTTTTTAGAAGTACTTCAAGTCCATATGAATATCCTTTACCTGAAAGCAGTTCCGTTTCAATATCCTCGTTCAGGAAGAGTTCGGCACCGTCGATATAATCTACCACATTTTGCATGTTTTTGTAATATACTTCTACAGATGTTTCGATTGCATTATCTCTCAGATTCCTGAAATAACCCAGCGCTACCTGGTCGATGATTAACGGTTTGATATATTTGTTACTGGGCAGCCAGATATCCAGCGGACTGGGTGAATTGGTATTCGTAATCAGATGCAGGTTCTGGATCATCCGGTTATAGGATGCTTTTACCGAGCTGGTTCTGCCAAGCGTGTATTTCAAAGCAAATCTTGGTTCAAGGTATCCGTATGGTGAATTAATGAACTCTCCCCATTTGTATTTTTTTACCCCGATTATTTCATTGGATTTTGGTTTCTCCGGGTCGAGGTATTCTCTTACCTGTCCGATTCCAACCTGCTGAAACAGGGAATATCTCACGCCATACCTCAATGTTATCCGGGAACCAATATTTTGTTCGTTGGAAACATAAACGCTGCTTTCAAAAGCATTGTACTGGGTGAGTTTCATATCATGAAAAAAAGAACTGTCATTAGCATCAATTTTACCGGGCTCAAAGTGGTGGTAAATGACATTAAATCCCATCCTGATCTTATTTTCAGGATTAAGAAATAATGTAAGGTCCTCCTTGAAATTATAATCCCGGATCATAGAAGACCAGTCGAACTGATCGGCTCCATTCCCGGGTACACCAAGGTTATAATTATAAAGGGAATATATGAGTGAAGTGTTTGAGAACATCTTGCTGCCAAACACATGATTCCAGCGAAGTGTACCGGTCTGGTTTCCCCATCGCATATATAGGGATTCACCGATTTTGGCATAATCATCTCCTGTATATACAGAAGCAAATAATCTGTCTTTTTCTCCAAGTTGAATATTGGATTTACCGTTCAGATCATAAAAGTACAGCCTGTTTTCCTGCAGGGCTTCTATTCCAGCCAGCTTTCCTAAAACATCAGCGTATGTTCTGCGGCCCGAGAGAATGAAGCTCCATTTGTTTTTGATTATGGGACCTTCAAGGGTCAAACGGCTGGATATATTTCCAATACCACCGGTTGCACTTAAATTCTGCGAATTGCCGTCTTTCATCCGGATATCGATCACTGACGATGCTTTCCCTCCGTATTCGGCAGGGATACCACCTTTATAAACCTGGATGTCCTTAATAGCATCCGAATTAAAAACAGAGAAAAATCCTAATAAATGCGAAGCATTATAAACCGGTGCTTCATCGAGGATAACCAGATTCTCATCCGGGCCGCCACCACGCACATATAATCCGGAACTTCCTTCACCTCCGCTCTGGATTCCCGGTAACAACTGAATACTTTTTATGATATCCACTTCTCCCATGAATGCAGGAAGCTTTGCCACCAGCCCTACCGGAAGTTTTTCCATACTCATTTCAACATTTTCAACATTCCTGTCTTTCCTTTCGCTATATACTTTTACTTCATCAATTACGTGTGCATCTTCTTCCAACGTAATATCCATTCTTTCATCTTTCCCGAGATTTACTTCTTTTTCCTGTCCTTTGTATCCCAGATATGCGAATGTTATTGTATACCTGCCTTTTGGAATTGTAACTGCATAAAAACCATAGGCATTGGATACCGACCCTGCCTTAAGTTCGTTCACATAAACAGTTGCACCTATCAGTGCTTCTCCGTTTGACTTGTCCTTAATATATCCGCTAAGTGTGAGATTCTGACCCGCTGCTCCGAACCAACCTGTGACTAACAGCAGCATAAAAATTTTTAATTTCATCATTGCTAATAAAAGGGTTTAATTAGTATTTATTTTATTCAGTAAAAAATCATTCTTTATCAAATTGTTTGCCATAATTGTATGATATATTATTTCTTAATAATTATTTAAAACAATAAAAAGTACAGGACAAATATCTGACTATTGTCCGGTTATGGAAATCAATATCCTGTGAATAGCGGTTAAAATTCGGTGAACAGCAGAAGTAAAGCAGTAAATGTTTTTAAACAGGAACAGGATAAATTAATAGTAACGGTGAACTGACTTCTATATTGGTTTTTTCAGGGATTTATTTCCTGTCTGTAGGAGAGAGGTGTATATCCTGTAAATTTCTTAAATGTACGGACAAAATAAGAATTATCCTGAAAATTTAATTGCCAGGCAATTTCAGAAACCGACAGGGAAGAATTTGCCAGTAATCTTTTAGCTTCCAGGAACAACCGGTTTTGAATATACTGTTTAGCCGGTATTCCATAGAGCTTTTTCACCAGGTAATTCAGATGTCCGGGAGTTATATTAAGTTTATCGGCATAGAAAGAGACGGAATGTTGTTGAATAAAATAGTTATCTACCAGTTTTTTAAAATCCAAAATTCTATAATTACTTTTTGTCTCCGTAATATTATTTATTTCCTGGTATTTACGGTTTAGCCATACCAATGCCTGGTACAATAATGCACGCAGAATGTGATTATCTTTTTCGGAACGGTTTATAATCTCATTTTCAATGTTCAGAAATAAATTTACCAGGTATGAATAATCCGTACCCGTAACTTCCAGTGAAGGTTTAAAATAATCCGTGTTAAAATAAGTAAGTTTCTCAACGAAATCAGTATCATTAAAGAATGTACAAAGAAATTCCTTTTCAAATATCAGAACCAGCCCTTTCGGAACTTCAGTGATCTTCCATTTGCGGACCTGCATCGGTGATGTGAAAAAAATCATTCCGGACTGTACGGGAAATTTGTTTTCATCCAGACAGAATTGACCACTACCTTCAGAGATCAATGTAATATCGTAATAGGACAAAACATGAGATGTGTTGTGTATGATGTATTTTTCCAGTGTCTCAAGTCTGATCAGATCTATTAATAATTCCTGCCCGTATTTGGTTTTATAGAAATCATATCTTTCCATTTGATTCCAAGTGTTAACAAAGACTTATCAGATACTCATTGCTTAAACAT
Source organism: uncultured Bacteroidales bacterium (assembly GCA_963748095.1). GTDB lineage: Bacteria > Bacteroidota > Bacteroidia > Bacteroidales > UBA10428 > CAVVIO01. The sequence goes on along the minus strand of CAVVIO010000006.1, from coordinate 35,552 downwards.
GCTCCGGTAAAAATCTTTCAGTTCCTGTTTTCTTTCCCGGCTCAATCCGTGCCATCGAATCCCCTGTATCGCACCTTCAAGCGCATACAACATGTCAATACACACATCTGCGTCTTCCAGTGAAGCTATTTTTATAATGGCATTTTCACTTCCGGTTTCCATAAGTTGTTCTTCAGTGGTTATACCTGCCTGATTTAATTTCCCGGCAAGGACTTTTCCTATATTTGGAAGGGTGGTGAGGTTTTTCATCATTTTAAAAGAATAGCTTAATAATTTTTTATCAGGGAACAAGATAATTAAAAGCCGGATATCAATCAAATGCAATTTTTTATTCCTGCTTAATCAAATTAATTACAGGTATACTTGTTTGTAAATGATTTCAGTAAAATGATATATTTTAATATCAGAAAGGATTATTGAAAATTTATTTTGACACCTGCATTTATTACATTTCCGTCAAGAGGTGCATAAATGTCTTTAAAACGGGGATTTGTAATAGTTCCTGTATAAATAGTTCCCCATCGGGTTTGCCGCTGATCGGTGATATTATCCGCATTTACAAAAAAATCAACATGTTTCCATTCTTTTTCAAAAAGCAGATCGAATGTTACATAACCCTTTCCGGTAGTGCTATCTGAGAGCAGTTGTTTACTTACAAAATATGTCTCAAATCCTGCTCTGAAATTGTTTTCTTTTTCATACATGATATCTGCAATCAACCTGTGTTTGGCTGTTAAAGGCTGCCACAAGTCCTGTGCGTTGAAATAATTCCGGGTGTCAGTAAATGTATAACCAAGGAAAAAAGATAAACCTTCCAGATTGAAATTTAAATTTGTTTCTGCACCTTTGGTATCTGTATAGCCGGGAGCATTTACAAAATTATTACCTTGTAAGATCAATGGTTTGTTCAGGTAAGTATAGAAAAAAAGCTCATCAATACTGAAATAATAATCATCGGTATTGGTGGCATAAGATATATCCAAGTTTCCGCCGTAACTTTTTTCTGCTTTTAAGTTTTTAATAGAGAATGGTTGAATATTCCGGTAACCATTGGTCTCGGCTTCGGTGTTGAATGGGGAAGGCATCTTGTATCCGAATCCCCCGCCGATGCGGCTGGTAAAATACTGACTGATCTTAAAAAGAGCGTTTATTCTTGGTAAAATAAAATTTCCTTTCCAACTGCCATTTGAAGATGGAGAATTATGATCCACCCGTAAACCTGATTCCAGTGAGAACCATTTCGTAGCAGAATAAGTATTTTGCATGAAGATTCCGGTTGTAGTAAGGTTATAATTAATGCCGGAACTGTCAGCTGAATGAAAATTATCTGTCCAAAGATTCAACCCGGTTATCCATTCCATTTTATTTTTGGAATATACATAATTGAATTCGCTGAAGGAAGAGACTTGTTTGCCATGAAAACTTATGCCGGGTTGGGATAGATTTCTATCAAAGTAGCCTACCGAGTTTTTAATATGGAAAGTGCCGGCAGAATCAATCCGGTGCGTAAAGGAAAATTGAGTAGATAGACGATTCGTAATGTTATGTTCGAAGTACCGGTGAATACTGTCAGCTTTTCCTTCAATTACTTTCATATCACCACCATAACGGTCTTCATAAGTGATATTCAGTCCCAGCCAGGCAGAGGTTTTCGCACTAAGATAAAGAAACAGTTTCGGATTAAAGGTGAACCTGTTGGTTTTTGGTATGGCTGTCAGTCCGGTATTGGCCGGATCGTAAGGAGCATTGTAATTGTAGGAACCAAAAAGTGTAGTCCCGGTTTTTTTAAATTTCTGTGAATAAAACATGCTACCGTCAAAACCTTCTGCAGACGTTCCATTCAACAGAAAATTCATTTCTTTTTTGTCTTCTGGTTTTTTGCTGATAAGGTTAATAAGTCCGGCAATAGCCCCTCCACCATAAAGCGTGGAAGCACTTCCTTTTATTATTTCAACCTGTTTCAGATCGAGCGGTGCAATCTGCATAATACTCAACCCTCCTGAAAATCCCTGGTACAAAGGCATCCCGTCTTTTAATAACTGGGTATACCGGCTGTTCAGGCCTTGAATCCGGAAGCCCGAGATCCCGCTTACTGCTGAAGTCTGTTGTGTTGAAATGCCGGTACTTTCCCGCAATAATTTTGTAATCTGACCGGGTTTTATGGTTCCTTCCTCGCGCAGTTCATCAGAAGCGATGACTTCTACCCTGGTGGGAATGTTTTCCATACTCCGGCTGCTTCGTGTAGTGGAGACAACTACCTCCTGTAATTCTTCATGACTTTCGGAAAGATATACAATAACCGGTTTAGTATTGGTTAAAGGAAATTTAAACGTGTCTGTTCTTTCTCTGTATCCGATATAGTTAAATTCGATTTCCTGTTTTCCATTTGGGATATTTTTAATTTCCAGCAATCCGTTTTCATCTGTGCTTGCACCTTTGGTCGTGCCTTTTATTACAGCTGTTGCACCTATTAAGGCGTCTTTTGTATCGCTATCCCTGATAATCACTTTGAATGTGTTTTGTGCGACTACTGCCTGTGATAAAAATACTACTATGATAAAAGCTATTTTCTTCATTTGATTAAGTTAGCTTATAAACAGTCTGTAGTGGATAATAGTTTTTTGTAAACATAAAACAAGGCACAGGAATTTTTTAGCAAGCAGGTAAAAAGAAAAAATTTTCTTAAGCCTGAAATTTCGGTAAATCATATACTTTAATAAACTATAATTCTGTCATTTTTCAATCAACACCAATCCTTGCCGTTGCCAGAATCCGGTAATATTTCCCCATCTCACTAGCAGTCTTTTTGCATCGGCTGTTTTCCATACTTTCTCAATATCCTGGTGACATTTTTTTCCCAGCCCTTTCCGGTCGTGGTGGCAAAACCGGCATCGTTTGCAAGTCTGGCTTCTTCAACAGTCCACCATCCGGGACTCTGGCAATAACTTACACAGGTTTCACAGGAACAAGGGGGTGGAGGGAGGGTATGCTTCATAGAGTGATTTTTTATTTATTAATAAACTCATGTCTGGTCCGGTTACTTTGTTGGTTACTTTAATTTGTGGATGTTGCTGCATCCAAGATAAACAAAAACAGGATGCTGGTCAATAGTTGTTGATCAGTGAAGAAAGTTTTTAAGATGTTAGGCGGGTCATTAACCCGCTCCTTGGGTTTAGCCCTGGAAAGGCAAGCTTAAACCATCGGGTTGGAAACCCGATGACCTAGGTGGACGGGTTTTTAACCCGTCACTAATAACGATAATGATTGTTTATTTATCCTGTTTGAATTCCGATTTTTTTCCCAGGAAGCTTCCATATTCCCCGGAAACTTTCTCAATCATACCTATTTCCTTTTTATTATGCGACCGGAAAATTTCTGTTTCTAAAATTACAGTATCTTTTTTAATGGTTCGTTTCCATATTCCGGAAACCTTTCCGTTGATTAAAATTACAGGTCGGAATATACCGTTGTTGGAAACGGCTTTTTTATGATCTGTTCCATCAAGTACAGCATCCCTGTTTTTGTAGCTGATAATGAATTCATCATACGCAGGCAATAAATGGACGGATTCTTTTATGGATTCAGGTATGGAAAAGTTAACAGGAAGCCAGTATGTTTCATCATCAATTGTTTCTGAAACAAGTAGTGATTTATTCGATTCAAGTCCATACTTCGCATCGGCAACCGGCAGTCCCGACCACCATACAAAATCCTTTAAAGTGGCAGGAGCATGACTGAAGAAATATTTCTTAGCCAACAGTGTAAGCGCTTCTTTCCTTGTCAGTGATTTCTTTTCAGGAACTCTTTTTGCCAGAAGCGCATAAGTCTGTTTATTTCCTTTTGTGGCACCGCTGCAGATAAGTCCTGTAAGTTCTGCCAGCATCAACAGATGTGCTGCACGGTTATCACCGGTGGAAATCTTTGCCTTTTTGAATTCGGCAACCAGTTCTTCCCGGGTAAGATTTTCTTCTTTGGTAAGCGCTTTTTCAATTAGTGTATTACTTTTTTTAATAACGCCATTTGTCAGTTCCAGTTCCTTATGCCGCGACCGTGACGAAGATAAGATCTGCGGTGCGGTAAGTTCCAGCATCCAGTAAATATCCTCCGCAGCAACCAGGTGCCAGGTGGGTCGCATTAAATGGGTGCGTATAATCTCACCTTTATCGAAAGCTGACTCGATTGATTTATCTGTGGAACCGGGCAGGCGAATACCCACGGCCCATTTTACCATATTGTAATCCTGTGCTTGCATGGCCCCCATCCAGTGTACAAGTTCTTTTGAGGTTTTAAACCGGGATGATGTAATATGTTGATTTTGAAGACGGATAGTAGGGATTTCAGTTGGCATCATAAGTGAATTCAGCGGGTTAGATTGGTTAAGCAAATATAACAATTATGGGGTGGATTGGTTGTTGTTTTGCGGGTAATTTCAGATAAACCGGTTCATCTCATGCAGGTGGGCTACGCCGAACATGGGGTAGAAATAATTAATTCAGTTATTTTTTATTTTTGGTGCTTGAAAGGGATGTTATCTTATCTATCTTTCCAATGGTTTCCTTTATAGTTGTCAGATTCTTTTTTGTTGCTGATTTAATGGAATCATATGATTTCATATTATTTAAATATGACTTTTCATTTTTGGTCGATACGTAATCATAAAAATCAGTCAATTTATTACTAATATTTATTAATTCATTTGAACCGTAAACAGACAATATTTCATTTTGATTACTCAGTAAGTCTTTCCAACTATCGTTATGTTTTTTTATGATATGAAATTGCCTTTATTTTCAAACTATAAAGTTTAAGAAGTGAATTATTTATGCTATCTGCCATTCCTGAATATATTTTATTATCACCCGTAAGTTTTGCTAATTTTTCATAAGTATCACTTATGGAAATAAGAGAACGTTCGGCATTTTGATACTTGTTATCAAAAGTGTTAAAACCCTGTATTAATTTATTTTTCAGACTCTTTTTATCCGCATACACAGCATTATAAACTGTAAGTGTACTATCTAGTTTTTTACAGGAATTGAAAACTTCATATTCATCCATATTATCAACAGAATTATCAATGTACGAAATAATATAACTGATCTCTGAAAGTATACTGACTATGGAATCATTATGACCCTGACCGGATTTTAAATCCGTTTTAATTTGCTGAAGTATATCAGTCAACTGAAAAAAATTGTTGTTTACTTTAAGAGAATCGATATTTATTTTTGAAATATATTCCCTGAAAAGAGCAGAATCAACAGTGTTGACTGTATCAAATGTGTACTGAATACTTTTGGGAATTTTGAAATCAGAACTTAATACATTTAATCTTGCTTTTTCCAATATCGATTCATCTTTTAATATTTTCCTGTTTGCCTGGCCATACTTATCATTGAATGTTGTTGGTATTTTTCTAACGGATTTTAATGCATTGTTTGCAATCCTGTAAGTATATTTTCGGTTTTGCTTCTTGTCCGTGTAAAAATTTCGACTGATCGCTCTAAAATCCTTCAGGTACACCAGAGATGAATCATAATAATTTTGTGACTGATTTAAGGATTTTAAAAGTATTGTATCCAAAACTGTTTTTTTTCCGACATTTAACTGACTTGCCTGGTAATAATATTGATATGCAATATCAAATTTGTTATAAGGATTATATTTTGTGCTGTTTAAGGCATCTGTGAAAATTTGATAAGATTGATCCTTGTAACGTACAAACGAAATTTCATGTTCATAATTCAGAAATTTTGATTGGTCGAATGAATCGGTAGTAAAAGATTTATAGGTTACAGGATAATTTTTTAGTTGCCATTTGGAGTCAATAGGGAAATGGGTTTTGCATGCATCATTCGGAGATATAGCAAAATATTTATCCGAAGGACTTTGAATAAAATCTACTTTACTTTTAATACCGGTATCTTTTCCAAAGAATTCTTTAATCTTACTTTTCAGATTATAATCATAACGTAGAGAACCACTTCCCCAGGTGGCGTCAATAATTATCCAGTTTGAATCCGCATGGATGATATTCCAGGCATGATTGGATTTTAGAAAATTTTCTCCTTTTACATAACTATATCCTTTGCTGTATCCATAAATAATATAAGATTCGATATGTAAAATGTTACACATCTGATTAAACAGATTAGCGTATCCGTAACAAATAGCTTTTTTTCTTTTAAAGGTTTGATACGGAGTATAATTTTTCTGGCCTTTTTTTAACTGTTTAGTGTCATAAGCAATATTCTTTGTTATCCAGTTATAAATATCTTTTGCCTGTTTTGTCTGATTTTTGGATGTGTCGACTATCGAATATGTGAATTGTGATAATTTATCCTGAGAAAATAATGGGGATATCGTAAGAAATAAAAGTAATATGAGAGTTAATTTTTTCAATTTAAATCTTACTAAGTGGTTTAAAACAAATGCATGTTAAGCATATCCAAAAAAAATATCAATTTTTATGCCCTTTATAGCGTAAGTTTTTTAAAGTTTAATAGCCCTATATATCGTTTGGCTTACTTTCCACAACTTCCAACTACCTGTTTGGGAAATAAAAATAACGGATAATTTCCTATAAAGCAAATTTGTGTCTGAAATGGACTTGATAAGTTGCTTGCGATAAGTTAATTTGTCCTAGTTTCTTACCAGGAACAGATAACCTTTCCCTTTTAGTGTCACTATTTCAATGGCAGGGTCCTCTGTAAAGTATTCGCGGAGTTTGCGAATGTACACGTCCAGAGTGCGTGAGTTGAAGAAGGTATCATCGCCCCAAACGGTAAGGAGTATTTCCTTCCGGTCTACCGGTTTATTTACCGGTGCAATCAGCAGGTTCAGTACTTCCTGCTCCCGTTGTGAAAGGCGAATAGTTTTTGAAGGGGTAGCTAACTCGTAGCGATTGGGATAATACCGGTATTTTCCCAGTTCTTTTTCCGATACGTTTGTTGTGGGCTTTTTATTTGTATTCATCAGGTTGAACTGGTTATTGATCCGCACGATCAGTTCTTCCATACTAAAGGGCTTACGCATGTAATCGGTACCTCCTGATTCGAATCCTTTTACAAGGTCGGCTGTCTCGGTTTTGGCTGTGAGGAAAATAACCGGCAGGACCGGAAATTTTTGTCGTATCTGTTTACACAATGTATAACCGTCCACATTGGGCAACATAATATCAAGTACACAGATGTCGGGGATAAAGGTACTCAGGTGTTGCATTACCTTTGCTCCGTTGGTAATCAGGTTCACATCAAATCCCTGTTTCATCAAGGTTTCGTGGACTATCTTACCCAGAAACGGTTCGTCTTCAACGTACAGTATCTTTTTCATCCTTCCTTTATTTTCGGAAACGTTAATGTGAATGTACAGCCCTTTATTTCATTGTTTATTACTGTAATGGAACCGCCATGCTGCTTCATTACCATCAACGCATAATTCAGTCCCAGTCCGTAACCCTTTCACATTGTGCCTGTTATCGGCCGGTACCCTGAAGAATTTTTCAAAAATTTTAGGCAGATATTCTTCCGGTACTCCCGGTCCGTTATCCGAAACGCTTAGCTCTACTTTGTTGGCTGATGAATACAGGTTAATTTGAATTACCGGTTTGCCGTCTGTGTATTTCAGGCTGTTGTCAAGTAAATTGATGATTACTCCCTGAATATGTATCCTGTCAGCGTTGATTTTGAATTCTGTTCCGGTTATTTCTAATGTTATTGAGGCGTTTTCATTATCAAATCTTACCTGCATAGTTTTGAGTACTTTCTTAAGAGTATCCTCCAGATCGATGGTCTCAAAATTCATAATGCTGGAATTATTTTCCAGTATGGAAGCATTCAGAACTTTCTGAACAAGAATATCCAGCCGGTCGAGTTCCTGCGTAGCCATATTTATGTATCCTGATGCACTGACAGGATTGTCATTTGTATTGAATTTACTCAATGCCTCCAGTGCAACTTTTACAGTTGCAACCGGTGTTTTGAGCTCGTGGGTGATATTAGAGACAAATTCATCGCGCATGCTGTTCAGCTGCATTTGTTTTTTCAAATTTATATAAGAGATAATAAAGGCAGCTCCTGTAGTCAATAGTAGCAAGAGACTGAATAATATATTGGGCGTTAGTTTCTTTAACAGATAAAAAGTATAGTTTTCAACAGCTACACCAAGCTTACCGTTCAGCATAGTACTTTTAAAATAAATTTTTGCATTTGCCGAATCGATCGAATCGGAACGGGTAATCCATACGGATTTAAGATTATGAGGTGAAAGCTTTTTGTCAAACTGTTTTTTCAGGATAGTTGTATCCAGGCCAGTGGAAAAAAAAGTGGTAGTATAATTATTTCCTTTCAGGGTATCGTTCACGATATTTAAAAATACCTTTACTCCTTCAATCAATAGCTTTTCAGAAGTTGAATCTTTCTTTGTCAGAGTGATAAATTTTCTGTTGCCGAATAATCCTGAATCCTTTCTGAAAGTAGAATCTGAATTGGAAGGATTAATTTTAAAATTCAGGTTTAGTTTAATAGAATCGTTATTAAATGAATTGGCTGTGGCTTTTCCTTTAAGGCCGGAACCTTTTGCAATCATGACGGTAGAATGACTGTTTCCGGCATTTATCCAGTCGATTACTTTTTTATTGTTGGTATCTTTAGTAAAAAACCGGTCCAATTCATCTTCACTGAGGCTGTTTTTGGTATTTATCCGATCAAATTCATTTAACATTTTTACACGGATCATTGTATCTAGCATCACCTGTTCCGACGATTCAAATTCCCGAAGTAATTCCTTACGCAACTGCGTTCTCTCACCATTATATCTTTCTGCAAGCCAATAAACCAAAAATGAGGCAATCAATAACTGGCTGAATATCATCAGATACTTGATTCTGCGTATTTTTTTACTTTTTATCATTCTATGGATTACAGAAATACAGTCGTAATAACGATGTAAAAATATATAACTTACGGATACCGGATCAATTTATTAACCTTAATTAACCTTAATTTACTTCAGGTATTTGCCTTAACTTATAGAAAAACAGATAATTATTAATGAATTTCTCAATTAACTGGCTAATTTCATTAAATCTATCGGATAATCTTTATGAAGCCTGGTTTTTCTAAAGTATTCCTTGTGAATTCCAGATTGCTGCTTCTGCAATCCGTTAACTTTAATTAACCTTAATTGGGTTACGTTTAACCTCTTATAATCCTTACAGCGCCTACATTTGTCAACAAACAAATCAGAAAAATTTATACTATGAAAACATTAACATTTGTATTGGTACTTTGTAGTTTATCACTAATAAGCTTTCCTCAGGAATGGCAACATTCCGGTATTATTTCCTACAATGCTTCCCGTAAATTTGAAATGAAACTACAGGGAGACGGGAACAGTGAAATAGCTGATATGCTTCCTAAAGAGCAAAAATCGAAAAAAGAATTACTGTTTAACCAGGATAAATCGCTTTACAGGAACAAGGTAAGTGATAATGAACCGGAAACTGAAATTTCACAGGAGACATCCGGTATTAACTGGACAGTAAAAATCGTTGAACCCGAGGACTTCGTATTCACGGATATGAAAAACAAAATGAAGATTGAGCAGCGAGAATTCATGAGTCGCACATTTTTAATAGAATCCTCCATCGATTCTATGAAATGGAAAATAACAGGGAATCAGAAAAAAATACTGGGATATAACTGTCTCGAAGCTGAGCTTGCCGGTGCCGAAAAGAAAACTAGTTGCCTGGTTTGCTCCGGAAATTCCAATCCAGACCGGTCCCGATGGTTTTGCAGGTTTGCCCGGGCTGATTCTTTCCGTTGATGTTGACAACGGCAAAATGTTGTTAACAGCCAGTAATATTGATTTTAAGGAAATTGATCCGAGGGAAATTTCAAGACCTAAAAAAGGAAAAAGATTGACCCTAGCAGGAATTTGATAAAATAGTGGAGGAAAAAACAAAGGAATTGAATACGAAAAGTGGGGATATGATGATCATAAAAACAGAATAATCAACACCGGCCAATTATTTACGCTGTCTATCAAAGTTCTATTTATCCGATTTCCATTCTGTTAAGATTATAAAAACCTTTTTCATATGCGAAAAATTCTTACTCTATTGATTGTTTTTATTTCAATTGGATTAAAAGCACAACAAAGCAAAATATTTGGCGATGTTATCGATCCGGAAGCAAATCCTTTACAATATGCAACAGTGGTCCTTCTTAACCCAACCGATTCGACCATAGAGAGCTTTTGCATTACAAATGCACAAGGGAAGTTTGAGATTCCGAGAATTTCAGCAAAGGAATATTTGCTCCAGGTTGCATTTATGGGGTATGCAACATTCTCAAAAAAATAAAAGTTCCGTTTTCGGGCGGAGGTGATCTGGGCACCATAGTTCTTAAACCTGCCCCTGTTGAACTGGGTGCTGTGCAGGTGTCAGCCGAGAGAGTTCCGTTGCTGATCAAGAAGGATACGGTGGAGTATAATGCTTCTGCATTTAAAACAAGACCCGATGCTGTTGCTGAAGATCTGCTCAAAAAACTTCCGGGTGTTGAAGTGGACCGGGCAGGAAATATTAAGGCAATGGGAGAAAATGTAAACCGGGTTCTGGTAGATGGCAAGGAATTTTTCGGTAACGATCCGAAAGTGGCCACCAAAAACCTGCCTGCAGAAAGTATCGATAAGGTTCAGGTTTATGATAAAAAGACCGACGAGGCTGAATTACTTGGGATTGATGACAGTGAATATAATAAAACCATCAATTTTGAATTGAAGGAAGGAATGAAAAAAGCTGTTTTTGGTAACGTAAAAGCAGGTGCAGGTACTGATGATCATTATCAGGGCAATGCAAAGGTGTATAGGTTCACAGACAAACATCAGCTGGCTATGCTGGGAATGCTCAACAATATAAATAAACCGGGTTTTTCATTTCAGGATTACCTCGACTTCAACGGAGGAATCCGCAGTATGATGAGCGGTGGTGGTTCGACAATTACCCTTGAAGCTGATAATTCTTTACCCGTGGACTTCGGACAATCGATTACCGGAAATCTTACTTCGGGTGCCGGCGGAATAAATTACTCTTATGAATTTGCAAAAAACAACCGGTTCAATATTTCCTACATGGGCAATGGTAGTAAAAAGGATGAGGCAACAAATTCCTACACGCGCAATTTTACAACGAACAGCACATTTGAACAAAATTCGCAACAGTACGGTAACGGAGATAATACCAACCATCTTTTTAATGTAGGGTGGAGAAACAAAGCCAGTAAAAAACAACATTTTCTGCTGAACGGAATTGTAACGCTTATGAATAGCAACTCCGGGTCTAACGGATCAACACAGAGCCTAACCGACGGTGAATTGGTAAATTCACTTGACAATAATACCATGAGCCATTCGGGCCAGCTTAATACTTCGGCATACGGATCGTGGTTGAGAAAAGGCAAAGGGAACTGGAAAATGTTGAAAATGAGAGGAAGTATTAAATATAATCAGAGCTTAAAAAAGAGCAACTGGGATAATATTTCCCTGCTGACAACTGATCCGGTTCCTGTTGAGGATTCGCAATACTCTGATAATCAAAACCACCAATTTCAATATTCCGGCAGTATTTCAGGACTTAGGAAGATCGGCCCCGGCTGGTATCTTGAACCTTCAGTTGAGGCAGGCAATGTTGCTGAAAAAATCGACAGGAAACAGGGCCAAAACCCGGAAATCACTGTTGATTCGCTGAGCCCGTTATTAAACAGGCAATACGGATACGTTAAACCGGTATTGAATTTTAAAAAATATACCAAAAAAAGTAAAATTAATTTCGGAGTGGAATATGAATTCGGAAAACTGATGAATAAACTAAATGGAAGTAACATCATCACAAAAAATAATTTTGCATTACTTCCCCAGTTTTCGTGGGATTACGAGTATAAAACCAGTCAGCGTTTTAGTGTTTATTATACAACATCGAATTTGGTTCCGACGGCGATACAGTTATTGCCCATTATTAATGCAAATAATCCGTTTGAAATTTATTATGGTAACAGATATCTGAAGCCTGAATACAGGCATAATCTGAGTCTGTCGTGGTTTTTGTTCGATCAGTTCTCGTTTACTTCCGTATTTGCTAATTTAAATGGCAGGTATACAAAAGATAAAATCAACCAGTCATTCGATATCTCCAATGATCTTAGTCAGAGGATCTTTCTGATGAATGTACCCGATGATTATACAACCTCGGCAAGTATTTATTTTTCGACTCCAGTGCGATTTTTGGGAATTAAAATTAGCATTGATCTGAAAGAGAGCTGGAACAAGGGTATCAGCTATGTTAACTCCAGCAGAAATATCAATATAAATAACACCCATAAGGCCGGGCTAAAGATTGATAACCGCAAAAAGGCGAAATGGGATATTGAGTTAGGGGGGGCCATAAGCTTAACGGATGCCAGTTATTCTATTCAACAGGAGTTGAACAGGAAGTACCTGAATTCTTCGGCTTATGGTGAAATTCGGTATACACCTGATCAACGCTGGCATTTCAGTATCAGTTCCGATGTCACCCGGTACGATTCAAGAAGTTTCAATAATGCTATTTTGGTTCCGCTGGTAAATGCTGAAATTGACTATCATTTTCTAGCCAGTAACAGGGGAATGCTGAGCATTGAAGCTTACGACCTGCTGAACAAAAATACCGGGGTGAGCCGGGTAAGTGAGTATAATTATATCCGCGAAGTAAATTCAAATATGATTGGCCGGTACGTTATGTTATCCTTCAGGTACAGACTCAACAAGTCCGGTGGTGAACATAATAGTGGTATTAAGATTGAAACGGTAAAGTAGGAGATAAGGTCAGCAAAGGTGAAAAGCTGGACTTTGGTATAGGTGGGTGACTTTAAAAATCATGAAAATGATATAGGTTGCAAATCCAAATCAGCTGTGAAACGGTATAGGGTATTAACAGAAGCGCACTGAAAATCGAGAAATCTCAAAAGATTAAAATCACGGAATATTATACAGGCGCAATTTAAAAGCATTCTTCGGGCCTAAGTTTTCATTATTAATTATATTTATGGCAAAAATTTCTAATGATGAGATATACCGGGAGAATTGTTGGAATGGGTATTGCACTTATGTTACTTTCCGTTTACTTAAAAGCACAAACAGCCACCATTGATCTGGCTGCAAAAGATCAGTATATAAGAGGTTTCGGCGGGATGAACATGCCCGGGTGGATACCGGACTTAACTGTTGATCAGGCTAATAAAGCTTTTGGTGTGGGAGATGGTAAAATCGGTTTAAGCGTGCTTCGCGTGCGCATATCTCCTGATCCTAACTATTTTTACATGGAATACCCAACCGCACAGCGGGCCAGGTCTTTCGGGGTTACCGTGTATGCAACACCCTGGTCACCTCCTGCCTATATGAAAAGCAATAACAGTACAATCCAGGGATATCTTAAACCACAATATTACGGGGCTTTTGCGAAATATCTGAAGTCCTTTGCAGATTATATGAACAGTAAGAATGCCCCACTTTATGCACTTTCTCTTCAGAATGAGCCGGACTGGCTTCCGGACTACGAATCATGTGGCTGGACATCTTCTCAATTCGTTAGTTTTCTCAGAGGTTATGGTTCGGCCGTGGAAAATAATCTGATTGTAGCCGAATCATTTCATTTCGACCATTCCTTAACTGATCCTGTTCTGAACGACTCATTAGCGTGCTCAAAAATATCAGTCATTGGAGGGCATATCTATGGTAGCGGACTTGAGGCATATCCGCTGGCAAGAGAAAAGGGGAAAGAAATATGGATGACCGAACATTATTCTGATACGGACAGTGCCAATATCTGGAGCGGAGCCATGAAAATGGGAAAGGAAATAAACGATTGTATGAATGCCGGATTCAGTGTGTATACCTGGTGGTACATCAGAAGGTATTACGGACTGATAGACGATAACAGCAACATTACCAAGAGAGGATATGTTATGTCACAGTTTTCAAGGTTTATCCGTCCTGGTTTTACCAGGGTGAATGTTACTACCGGCTCTGCTGACGAATATTGATGTAACAGCCTATAAAAAAGGAAACAACGTGGTAATTGTTGCGCTCAACAGAAATTCAGGTGCATCAACAGTGGCATTTTCTCTTCAAAATGGGACTGTATCAAGCCTTACGACGGTATACCACTTCCGCCAATAAAAATGTTGTGTTAGACAGTACATTTACTGTTTCCGGCGATTCCTTTTCTGCTGCACTCGATCCGCAAAGTATCACAACATTTGTTTACAGGGATAGTCTGAATATGATCCCCGATGTCGATGCCGGTTCCGACCTGTTTATTACAGATACTGACAACAGCGGCAACGAATCAGTTACGCTCAACGCTTCCGGAAGTACAGATGCAGACGGGAAGATAATATCCTATTTATGGAAAGAGAACGGGGACACGATTGCTACCGGAGTAACTCCTACGGTTGATTTTACCACTGGCATTCATCATATCTCACTGACAGTAACCGACGATTCAAGTGCTATCGCTACCGATAGTCTGAATGTACTGGTAAATATTCCTCCTGTTGCCGATGCCGGTTCGGATCAAACGGTTATGGACACTAATTTTACGGGAAACGAACCGGTAACTCTCGACGGATCGGGAAGTACAGATACAGACGGTAACATTGTATCTTATTCATGGAGCGACAACGGAAGTACAATAGCATCGGGTGTTAATCCTGTCATTAATCTGGCTGTGGGAATTCATACGATTATCCTGACAGTAACAGATGACTATAACGGGAGAGCTACGGATACAGTAATGATTACAGTACACGGTCATCCTAATTTTACACCGGTTGCCGATGCCGGACCTGACCAGGTTGTGGCTGATACCAACAACAGCGGCAGCGAAACGGTGATGCTTGATGGTTCCGGCAGTACCGATATAGACGGTATAATTGTTTCGTATGTATGGAGTGAAAACGGAAGCCAGATAGCGACAGGTGTTCAACCTTCAGTAGATCTTTCACTGGGCACTCATACCATTTCACTGGTAGTTACCGACGATTCAAGCGCTACAGCTACCGACACCGTAATGATAACAATTCAGCAACATCCGAATTATACCCCGGTTGCTAATGCCGGAGTCGATCAGGTAGTAACAGATTCAAGTAACAATGGCAGCGTAACAGTTACCCTGGATGGTTCCGGCAGTACCGATATAGATGGTACCATAGTTTCTTATATATGGAGTGAAAACGGCAATCAGATAGCCACCGGTGTGCAGCCTTCGGTAGATCTGACACAGGGTGTTCATGCCATTTCCCTGGTAGTTACCGACGATTCAAGTGCTACAGCTACCGACACTGTAATGATTACCGTTAACGAACCATCCGGATTGAATCAGCTAAAGAATTCCATGGATGAGATTATTATTTATCCAAATCCGTTTAGTGACCGGGCATACTTACAGTTTACCCTTAAAAAGGCAGTAAATGTAACTCTTGTGATTACCAATATTACAGGCAGAGAGGTAAAAACAGTGAACAAGGGAATACATCCGGCAGGAACATGCAGAATAACTATTGACGGAAGTAATCTGAAAAGGGGTATTTATTTTTGCAAGGTTATTACCGGTGATACTTACAGCACGGTTAAGATGACTGTAAACCGGTGAGATGTTTTGTCATCCTTCGCCACGTCTACCGCTTTATTACGATCACGCTTTCTTGTCATCCTGAACAAGTATGGCTGACGGAGGAAGACGGACGACGTGAAGGATCTGTTGTAAGAAAGAATATACTTGCGAAGAGATCCTTCACTTCGCCTGCCTGATGCAGACAGGTTCAGGATGACAAATAATTTACAAAGAAATTAATTGCTATAATTCTAAAAAAATTTAATTGAAGAATCGCCTCAATAATTATAAAAATTCTCATACCCAATTCCAAAATCGAATCGGCCATAGGAAATAGCAATCGGCTCATCGTTCAGGAATGTTTTCAGTTTGAAATGTCCGGATATGATTGTCCGGTCAGGTTCCTCATCCACAAATAATTTCTGTACCCGGTCGAACGTTAATTCCCCTTCGATCAGGTTAAGGATTTGTTCATCCTCCCATATCTTTAATTTCACCTGTCTTCCGTTTTCCTTCAGGTTAATGGTAGTGCTGTCTAGTTCGGTCAGATCATTATAAGTGGCAAGGGAATAGCCTTTAATGGAAAATTCAAGGTCTACATCCTGACCTTCCATTTTGCCTCTCAGTATCATGTGGAGCGTGTCGGAATTGACAATTATTTTTACCGGAAGGTTATCATCCGTCGAAACAAATGGTTTCCGGTCGATATAGGCCCCGAAGGTATTGTATCCCCACTCCGAGTAAATGGGTAAACCCGGGTAGTAGGGGTCTTCGATAAAGATAGTTTGTGATAACGAATAATCCTCCATTTTTTCACAGGAAAACAATAATGAAAATAATATGATCAGGGGTATAATTCTGATAATTTTCATGGCTGATGATTTAATTTGATTTTTTTAAGGGGATTTGAACAGAAAATTTAAATCCTGTAAAAGAATTTACTTCGGTTAGGGCAAAATTATTTTTGCTAAGTAAAGGTGAAGGAAGAAAGACTTCGAATATGTAATGAGGTTTATCTTTTTTTCCGATTGCTATGCCAACCGAACTATAAAAGGCAGCATAAAAATTATCCGGTTGAACAGTAATGTTGCTCAGCACTTCATCCTGGTATGCTTCCATCGATGCTTCCTGAAAATCAATGTCCGTTTTTTTTACAGGGTTCAGTATACTGAATTCAATTCCGGCTTTGGCAAATAATCCTACGTTCTTGTACTGTATAGGAATAAATCTCAACTCAACCGGAATAGAGATAAAACCTTTTGTTTCTGTAATATCTTTCACTCGTGCAAACTTCGTGTCGGTATTGATCATGGAATAGCGCAGGTAGAAAAAATCGGCCTTGTCGGAACTGTTGCCTGAGATCGTACTTTGGAAACCTGTATATCTCAACCCGGTTGATATCCCGGCATTCAGTTTCTCAATAAAATATTCATATCTAAGACTAAAAAATACTCCGTAGGTTTCCGAAGAAACATGACCGTCTGAGGACTGATCCACATAATAGGAACTAATGTTTTGCCTCACGGCAATATTCTCCCGTATCTTTCCGTGGGGATACATAAAGCCGGATTCCAGGTGCAGGAAACCGGTGTGGTTGCCGGCTGTTTTATCTGAGGGTTCCTGACAGTGCAGGCCTGCCAGGGGCAGAATGATTAAGCCTAAGGTTAGCAGGACGTTTTTCATATAAGTTGAATTAGTTTTAAAATTGGAGTAAAATATTAATTGATGTATAACAGATACTAATTGTCCGGTTTATTGTAAGCGTTTGTATCCCTAAGATGGGAATTCATCATAAATGGTTGCGTTGTTTTATTAAGCCGCTAACGTTCAAATGGATGTCCTGTTGCGTTTTTCATGCAATCCTGGGTTTAAAACACGACTCTGATACAGTTGTTGCAATATTGGTAAAAGCGGATGACAGGTTGGTGAATGCTGCTACCGAATCAGGGGTCTGTTCGGCTTATTATATTTTACTGGTGTAACAAGCTAACCTGCCTTTGCCTGTAGGCTGACACATGCGATGCGTGAGAATATAAGGGTATAGATACAATCTACACCCAGACTTGGGTCAAATACATTTGTATTTATTCAAGAGTGTGAATGATGTAACTAATACACAGAATTATGTAATAGTTTCTTTGATTAATAGCCTAACCTTTGTAAAGGTGGAATTTTATTCATCACTGAATTGCCAGATGCAACAACTAATATCTAACGTCATGAACAAAAATGAACTAAAAGGGAACTGGAATGAACAGAAAGGTAAACTCAAACAGAAATTTGCATTCCTTACTGAAAATGACTTAATGTTTGATGAAGGTAAAGAAGAGGAAATGTATGGAAAGCTGCAAATCAAGCTGGGTAAAACCAAAGAAGAATTGAACAAAATTATTAATGGACTTTAACAAAAGTCTTATACCTGGGGTGTCCCATATTTCTGAGTGTAACAATACTTTTCGGTTGCCAGTCATCTGCTGAAAAAGTCGAAAACGCAGAAGATAAAGTACAAGAAGCCGAAAAGGATTTGGCAGATTCTAAAACTGATTTGTACCAGGCCAGACAAGATTCTATCAGTGACTATCAGCAATTCAAAATATATGCTGAACAGAAATTCATTACTGAATTCAAAGCAAGGATAGCAAAAGGAAAATATAGACGTTTATAAAAAAAAGCTGAGTGAATTGGAGAATAAAACAGCGATTTAAAAAAGAAACCAGCGGACTATAAAGAAAGATGATAACTAAAATGAATGGATATCATTTTAAAAATGAGTTTAACCATGATATAGATGAATTGGGCAAATCAATGAAAAATTGAACAGTTGAAAACATAAAATAAGCATTCGACAATCATTATTAAATTCAAAAAACATGAAAAAAAATATTTTAAGGCACTTAACTGTAGGAGGTTTTGCCCATAGTTCAGATATATCAAATTGTGAAATTTTAGAAAAAGAACTTAATGAGGCAAAGGGCAGATTTAAGCTTGCCAAAAAAGATGTGAATGTAGCCAAGAAAAAACTAAAAGTGGCTTTGGAAGAAATCATTACTAAAGTAGAGAATAAGAAAAAGGAAATAAAAGAAACTCAGAATAATTTGGATGATAATACTAATTCCTCATCTGTTTTTAATAGTGAAAATATAAAATCAAAGTATGAAAAAACAATGGCCGAATTGGAATTAAGAAAGGAT
Source organism: uncultured Bacteroidales bacterium (assembly GCA_963748095.1). Classification (GTDB taxonomy): domain Bacteria; phylum Bacteroidota; class Bacteroidia; order Bacteroidales; family UBA10428; genus CAVVIO01. Next base: position 16,715 of record CAVVIO010000006.1, on the reverse strand, counting down.
AAATTAAAAAAGAAGATTGAGGAATACAATGCAGAAGGAATTGAACATTGGGACTCGTTTAAACATAAGCTGAATCATGACCTGGATGAACTCGGTAGTGCTTTAAAGGGTTTTGTGACTAAATCTAAGTAGATAATTGCTGGTGTTTATGACCAAAATACAAAAGCGGCTGGTGTTTAGTCCTTAGTCTTTAAGGTTTCTACTTGTCAGGAACGCGATCAAAGAGTAAACGGCTCCTATGATGAGAAGATTGAAAACAAAGTTTATAAGTGTGTCGCTTACGGAATGTGATCGGCTGTCAATGTCTTTGAAAACATATACTGCATAAGCAAGCCCCGCTATTAGAATTATCCAGCCTATAATTGTTATTGGCATAAATAGAATACCTTTTCGTTTGAACCAGGGTAAATTCATTTTAATGATTTTTAGAGTGAATAAATTATTAGAATTAAAACAGAAGCAATTATTATTAGTACATTAAACCACACTACTTTCAGAAAATTTATTGACTTTGGACTGCCTGACAAGAAATATATTTTTTTAATACTCATAAAATTTATTAGTATAAAAGTAATTGGTAAAGCAACAAAGAATAAAATAGAAGAATATTTTTGTTTGCTTGCCAGGTCACTAAGATTTGACATTAATGTTGTAGAGGACATAAAAAAGCTTTTCATTAAAAGCGTCGCAAGAATGTAAAGTGGGATACTTAACCACCACCAGCTTAAAACAGATTTATCTTTGGCTTTTGTAATTGTGTTTGCTAACATATCCTTATGTTTTAATTCAGAAACTTCCGGTTTTGTCATTTGAGACAATATCTCCTCAAATTTTTTCATTTTCATAATCAATAATGCTAAGCGTTAAATTTGGTTGCACTTTTCACGAAGTTTTTCCAATCCCCTTGATAAAAGTGATTTTAAAGTCCCTTCATTGATGTTTAATATCTCTGCAATCTCTTTATTATCCTTTCCCTCAAAGTATCGTAGAGAAATTACTTCCTGATATTTGTTTGGCAAAGTTTTTAAAACTGATAAAATAATTAGGAATTGGTTGTGCTTTTGAAGTTCTACCTCCAATTCTTCTTTATCCTGGTGCAGGTAATTTTTTAATAATTCCTTGTTCTCAAAGTCAAATCTATCAAAAAGGGAATTATGTTTTTGTTTGTTTCGATAGAATTGGTTGACTTCATTTGTTGCAATGCGATAGAGCCAAACTTTTATTGAGATGCCTTTGTAAGAAAAATTCTTGATATTAGTAAATGCTTTGAAAAAAGTGTCCGCTGCAATGTCGGCAGTGTCATCGAAGTTCCCTGTTCTACGAAGTATATAACCGAAAATAGATTTGTAATATAATTTGAAAATCTCCGAAAAATCGGCAGGATTGTTCTTGATCTTATTTAAAAGTTCCAACTCTGTCACTATGATCCGTATTACTCTTTTGTCAATAATGGAAAACTGTCTGTTTGGTTGCATTTTACACTTATCGCTGGTATAAAAGTATATTGCGTTTATTTTTCATATAGCTTTTCCAGTTTAAGAATTGAAAGGTGCATTTACATGACGGCGGTTAATCTATTTTCGTGCCCTATTCTTACTTTTCTTAAGTTCCGAACTTCTGTACAGGAAATAAAAGTAAATGATAATCCGATAAAAAGCAAATTTATGGGAGGTGACAAAGTGTTGTAAATTACAGGGGCAGGGCAGGAGGAAAAGGAGTTATAAATCTGTGCCTGTATAGAAGGCAGGATAATGAAATTTAAGGTTAACAGAACGTTTTTCATAAAGGTTGCGTTGTGTCGATCGGGTTCCTAAGGTTCAGGTTGAAAACCAGCCCGATAATAATGCACAGATTAATTCTTAAAAACAAAAAATGGTCCATTTTGCTTGGCCCTTTTTGTTTTTTTTCTATAATCCCGGACCATGCAGGGGAATAATAACTCCGGCATTATTTTTCACCAATTTGTCAAATAATTAAACCCATTTATCAAGAAATTAAGTTCAAACTACAGATCGTTTAAAACAATTTTATTTTCTGCCTGTTTCAATCCATATTCTAAACCAACTTAAATTTTAAAAGTATGAAAAAATTAAAAGTATTCACCGTATTTGCAGCATTCGCTTTATTTTTCATGAATTCATGTAAAAAGGATAATGACACAGTTCCGGACTATAATTCTGCAATTGTGGGATCGTGGAAATATGTTAGCGGGATGACGACCGAAAAATACCTGGAGGTCTATAAGGACCGTACCTACTCAATTCTAACATCTGATGCGCAGGGCTTGAATGACCGTAAGGATGGAATTCTCCAGCTTACGAATAATCAACTCTCCATTGAACTTACTACAGATTATGGCCAGGTAGTAAACTTATTCAATTATGTTATAAATGGCGATAGTTTAATATTGACCAAACCCAGTGTCAGGCTAGCTTTGGTAAAAGATAAGACAGCCCCCGACACAACTGCATGGATTAAAAATCTGACCATTGTTACAAAAACAAATGCTCCTGTATCCACTTTGACTGATATTGGCTTTGACGGCACATCAATATGGTATGGCAATGGGTATGCATCACATTATTTGTATAAAATAAATGCGACCAGTTTATTTGTTGACAGTATACCAACAACAAGGTATGCCTGGTCAGTAGAACCTGATGGCTCTGATCTGTGGGTAAGTTCAGATGGCTCTGAAAATATTTTTAAGATTAGTAAAAGCACTGGTAGCGATATATTTACCAGTACATCGATGGGGCCGTGGATTTATGGAATAGCAAAAGACAACAATTTCTTATGGTGTTACAGCGGCAACGAGCACAAACTTTATAAATACAATATTACCGGCAATACGGTTGATTTAACTGTTGCAATTGACAGTTACTGGGATGGTTTAGCGATGGCAGGAGGATCTTTGTATGTTGCCGGCAATGGAAAATTGTATAAGCTGAGTTTGACACCATTAATGACTACTGCAAGTTTTGAACTACCCGGATATTCTATTGGAGGTGTTGCTTATGATGGTTCATCATTCTGGGTTTCAGCATCTAAAGCAAACAATGAAAATGCATGGCCCGAAATAATTAAGGTGGCAGGTGTGGAATAGAAATTTTCTCCAATGAGTGTGTAGGATTTATAACTTCAAATATTAAAAACAGAACAATCCCGGCTATATTATACACCGGGATTGTTTTATATTTCTGAAAGTGTTCAAAGTTTAGGATTGGTTTTTAAGTTGATAATGCTCGAAATTATAATCTCTGTTGAGAGAAGGTTGACAAGCAGAACCGTCTTTACCGGCTTTGCTACGGACAGGGTTTTCGAAGTGGTTTCTTTTCAAACCCTTAAGCTCTTAAAAATAATACGATGCATTTATATTTGGCGCTTTGCCAGCCAGCAAGTTATTTTTATAATATATCAATTAGTTAAAATGATATAAGAAAATTAATGAAGCATCTAAAGCCGGTTTTTTATTGTCTTTTATTTCAAGAACTACATTAATCACTACTTTTGTTATTCCTTTCAAATTAATTATGGAGTTGAGTTTTGCTTTAACTCTTACTTCACTGTCCACCAAAACAGGTTGGTTAAACTTAAGCTTTTCAATTCCATAATTAACCAACATTTTAATATTATTAACTTCTATTATTTGATTCCATAAGTATGGCAATATGGAAAGGGTTAAATATCCATGCGCAATTGTCACCCCGTATGGACTTTCCTTTTTAGCTCTTTCTGCATCGAGATGTATCCATTGATGGTCTAAGGTCGCATCTGCAAATTTATTTATTTGATCCTGGGTAATCCTGTGATAATCAGACACCCCTAATTCTTTTCCAGCATATTGTTCAAATTCTGAATAACTGTTAACTATCAATTTTCCCATATATTTTTATTTAATCATTAAGAGACTATCTGGCAATCAATGTATATCTATTAAAGGTTTAATCAACCTGTTATTTTTATGCCTGATACAGCACATGTATTTATTGTTTGTAACCGCCTGATATACCAGTTACCTTACTTTCTCCAATTTCCTACAGAAAGTACATCGGGTAAAAGTAAAGGATATTCCGGTAGGAAGCAAATTATTATTTCAGTGTTTAAGCGGTAAGTGTTAGGTTTTAGGAGTGGAGATAACGGGTGAAAAGACAAAGATTCTTCCTGAAGTGGTTTATTGAAACACGAAGCTAATTACTGTATTCATAAGTAATAATCACGATCTATTTATTATAATATAATTTCTTTTCCTTTGTAATTTTCCATATAGTCATTAATTGTGCATTCAATTCGGAATCTTCCGGCTTGGTTATCTTACTCCATGCTAAAACACTGCAATCAAGGTCTAATTTTACCACTGAATCTTTTGAGTCTGCGATTACTTTTAAGGCTTGTCTTTCGCAATTGTTGGTATATGCGACTCTGTCAGAGTTGACATAGATAAATAAAACCAGTAAGATCATGGGTAGATACCATATCCGTTGTTTTTTTGAAATATTTTTTATTAAAAAGAGAGTAGATGCTCCAAAAACAAACATTAAACTTAATGTAATCGGCATAATTGTATCGTATCTCAGGATATAATGCCTGTATTCTCTGTATCCGCCGAGGGGTAACAATAAAATATAGATCAAAGAAAATATTCCTATCCACTTAAAGATGGTCAGTATTTTTATGCCTTCTGCTGTTTTAAACTTTTTATGAATAAAAATTGAGTTTATTGCCAGAATCAGAAACAAAACCGGGAATCCCAGATCCTGAGTAAATTGATAATAAATTCCTGCAGGAAGCCTTAAATACATTTTACTTAACAGAATCTGGTTTTCTATGGTAATTGAATTGTATCTGCCAAGAAATAATGAATATAAAGAAAAGATACTTACAGGTAATAAATAGAACCAGTAATCTTTAGGTATGCTCTTAATTGCACTTATTATCTTTTTAGCTGTCCCGGTCTGACTTGAATGGGCATAATTATTTTTTAAATTATCAAAAAACAGTAATAACGAAACCACTAATGCAATCCCTGGATTTAATGGTCCGCTTAACGAAACTATTATTGCAAGGGGAATCCAAAGGATCTTGATATATAATCGCACTACCGGTTTTTTGTAATAATAAAACTGTCGGATAAATGGTAAAAAATACAAAAGCAATAATGCACAGGGTAGCGCGTAAAAGAAAGTGTATGTGGTAGACGGATCAATTATTCCCATATGACTGCGATAGCCATTGGCTTGAAAAAGAGGGGTGACTAAAACAGCAGCCAGAATAAAATCAAGTTTGAATAAGTTTTTAGTGTTTGAAATAATTACAGCCAGAAAGAAAATTAATATAACCTGAATAACTGTTTTCGATAAGGCACATGATAGGTAAACACTATCTATCGGGTTAGTGAAATTTTGTAAAAATAACGGGGTAGAAATAAGATATTTTCTGTAGGTCCAATGACAAAAGAAACGATTCGGATTTGCATACGTCTGGTTTTTTAAAATCGCGTTTATTCCAAAAGGATGGTCAAAAATAGGTTTTACATCATTTGCAGGTATTAGATTCCATGCCATATCGCCATCCAGTGGCTGGTTAAGATATTCCTTAAAAGAGTAACCTATATCTGCTATCAATACAAATACAAGAATGAAATATATTATTCTTCTGGACATTCTCTGTGTCATATCAGCTTGTTATCAAACGGTTTGTCAATAGTTAATTAATAATCAGATCCGCACCTTTATTACAACTTTTTTTACTTTTGAAATCTGGTTTAATTTAATGCCAGGCATATGAAGGTCATCAGGGAAAAATATTGTGAACATTCCGGACTCAATCCTAATTAAAGTCGAATCACTCTCATAGAAAGTACAATCATCTTTTTCGTTTTTGTATACAGGTATTTGATTTATCAATGATGTAACGCCTATAAGTTCAACCCCATAAATTACATGTTGAATATCGATATACTTGCTATGTCCTTCGAGTTTACATTCATTTTTATCTTTTGTATCATATTCCTGTACAAGAGCAAAAATATCATCATTGTCGATTTTATATTTACCCGGTTCCGTCCGGGACAAATCAGTCTCATTAATATATGCAAATGCCTTAGCTATTTTCTCACTAAGGCAAACATAGAGTTTATAATTTTCAATTTTATCAATTACCATCTTATTATATTTTAATTGTTGTCAAAATACGCTTAAAAATATCCCGAAGCTTGGGAATGTCTTTATGGTTATCATAGCACAAGTATTTTAAGTTTTTAATTACCATTTTCCACTTTCGGTTTGCGAAATAAATGTAGATGATATTCCGGTTAAAAGCAAATTTGAGTGGGTTGCTTTTAGGCTGTATTACGTTATTGCAGACTGGAAAATATAGTACGGAAAGCGTATCAACGACTGATGAGTGCCTGATTTAACAACTGTATTTGAAGTTATTGAAAAAATTATAACTTCGTACAGAGTAAATTTTAAAAAGTATGAAAAAGCAGCATTATTTCTTTATATTAATGGCCGGTATTCTGATAAGCGCGTGTATGCACACGGGCAAGAAACAGCAATCAGCCACGACTAAAACAGATAGCCTTGCCAAAGGGCCTGAAGCAGAGATGCCGTTGAGTGCAGTAAAACCACCCCGGGAAACCGGCAGTATTGAACGTCTGAGCAGTGACCTGGATGCCATAATCCCGGCAGATAGCAAGCTGGAAATTATAGCCGAAGGTTTTGTATGGTCAGAGGGACCTGTATGGCTTCCTGCACAAAAAAAGCTGCTTTTCTCGGATATTCCCCGCAACAGCATTTTTCAGTGGAGTGAGGAAGGAGGATTATCGCTTTACATGGATTCAGCAGGGTTTTCCGGACCACCCCGCAGTGATGGTGCCGAGATAGGATCAAACGGGTTGACGCTTGATGCAAAAGGAAACCTGGTGCTCTGTCAGCATGGAAACCGTCAGATAGCCCGTATGGATGCACCGCTGGATCATCCGCAGCCGAAATTTATTACACTGGCCGACAGGTATGACGGCAAACGGCTTAATAGTCCGAATGATCTGGTGTATAACAGTAAAGGCGACCTGTATTTTACCGATCCGCCGTATGGCCTACCCAATCAGGGTGCCGGACCTGAAAAGGAACTATCGTTTCAGGGAGTATATAAACTATCATCCGATGGCAAGCTTAACGTTGTTGATGATAAACTAAGCAGGCCTAACGGAGTAGGACTTAGTCCGGATGAAAAGATACTGTATGTTTCGAATTCCGGCGCTGAAAATCCGGTATGGACGGCATACGAACTGAATGAGGAAGGAATGCCGGTTAAAAGCAGGGTATTGTACAATGCATCCGAATATTTAAAGGAAAGGCCGAACATGGGAGTTCCCGACGGACTGGCAGTGAATAAACAGGGGATTATTTTCGGGGCGGGCCCGGGTGGTATCTATGTGATTACGCCTTCCGGTAAACTTGCCGGGATAATCAATACAGGTCACCCGACCAGCAACTGCACATTAAATGAGGACGGGAGCATGTTGTATATTACTGCCGATATGTATCTGATGAGGATACGGTTAAAATAAGGAATATCGATAGAAGTGATATTCCCTTATTGTGGTCATTGTCTTTTTCCAAGTGGCACCATAATAGAAAAGAGAAGTGGAAAGTATTGAGTAATAAACTCAAGTCTCTTGCTTCCTCGTCGGTATACGAGGACGAAGTGTAGAGATTTTTCGGTTGAACGGTTTTGATGCAATCTACGCCAGTCCTCCCATCTTTTCTCCGTAAGCTAAAATGATGTCATCGGTAATATGATTGACATTCTTTTTTATGAAATAATTCCGCACCCTTTTTACATCACTACTAATTTTATCGACGGGGAATTTTGCATACCACCACGATGAGGTGATTGCACCAAAAAAGTCGAAAGCTTCCCCACCGTTTTTAAAATGATTCATCCATTTGTATCTTTTAATAATGACGTTATTCAGCATTGATCCTTTCATCAAATGAATAACTTCTTTTTCATTCAAAGGCCAAAATTCCAACCGGTAACCCAGAATATACTTTTTTGTTATAGCTTTGAAATAGGCATCAATAGGTTCCCAATAGTGTTCGGTTGAGTGTACTCCAATTGCCAGGAGTCCCCCTGGTTTTAAAATACGTACCATTTCCTCCAATGCTTTCTTCTGATCAGGGAACAATCCGAATGCCATATTTGAAAAGACCATGTCAAATTCATTATCATTATATGGAAGCATCTCGGCATCAAGCTCCCTAAATTCAATCAGATCTTTTGTACAATTTCTTTTTGTTGCTTTTATTTTGCATTTTTTTAACATGAGGTTGGATATATCACCTCCTGTGACTTTTTGTGCACCCCTCTCCATGGCTAGAAAAGACAGAACTCCTGTGCCGCATCCGATGTCCAAAATTTTCTTGTTTTGTAAATCAACATCCTTTAATAATGCGACTGCTGCTTTCTGTTGAAATTTCTCTCCCAATTCATCATACCGGAGTACATCCTTGGTAAAAGCTCCATCATAACCTTTTTTAACTCTGATTTTCATAGCGTTGGTGTCTCTGGTATTTCCAAGGATCAAAGCCAGGATACTGTTTAAATTGACCAGGCATTTAATAGGAAATGAAAGCTTACCCGACCATAATACTTTTTTCATGATTACCTGTTTTTATATTCTTTGAAATGCAAGTTACTATTAAAACCCGTTAAAATGAAGTATTTACAATTCACAGCCGGATTATTGCTGGTTAATTATTAATTAACATACAGGGTTTATGCAAGGTATAGCAAATCAAAAGGGTAGTTGCAAATCATATCGTGCGGAAGTGTAAAGAATTAAGTTATTAACTCAGGGCTTCCACACTACCGGAACACGAAATAAATGTAAAGGAATTATCCGTAAAAAGTAAATTAAGGATTGTCACCTTTTGAATATGCAGATATTCAGTAAATTTTAATCACAGATTATTAAAATATAATAAAACTGCATAATTTTTTAAATTTGACAGATATCAAATATAACATAGAAAAATATGTAATTTTTATTTTTCTCAGGCAACCCTCAGCAAATTTTCAGGGTTATTATAAGTAAACACCATTGAAATTCTCAAATTGGAAATTAAGAAAATAGTAAAACATTGTAAAAACGGAAACCAGATTGCACAGGGGATACTGTTTAATAATTATTACAACCGGATGTTTAATATATCAAAAAGGATTTTAGTAAATAACCATGATGTTGAAGACGTTTTAATTGTATCGTTCACGAAGGTATTCGATAATATACACCGGTTTGAATACCGGGGGGAAGACAGTCTGGACAAATGGATCAAGACCATAGTAATAAACGAATCCATCCGGTTGTTGAACAAGGGAAACCAGGTCATTTATAATGAGAGTATGGCTGAGTATGAAAAATACATGGATGAAAATCAAATCGAATTTGACACAGTTGATACAGAGCAAATCTATTCAATCATAGAGAATATGCCTGCCGGGTACCGGCTGGTATTCAACCTGTTTGCTGTAGAGGGGTATACACACAAGGAAATATCAGAACTGCTTAATATTTCAGAGAATACATCAAAGTCCCAGCTAAGAAAAGCCAGGCTATACATCATTGAAAAATTGGATAAGACTCAAAATTATGGATATGCAGAAAATTGATTCGATAGTAAAGAAGGTAATAGAGGAATCGAATGACTATTACAACGGGGAAGCTGCAAAAGTAAAAGGAAAAATATGGGAACATGTTCAGGCAAAAAAACTGAACCGCTCGAACCGGATGCTGGTACGTTTACTGGCTGCTGCGTGTATCGTATTCTTTCTGACAACGGTTTTTTTATCGTTTACCCTGGTTCGACTAAAAACTCAGAGAAAAACCTTGTGGCATTAAACAACCATTTAACAGGCCTGCTTGCTGAAAAAAATGAAAAAATATTTGATCAGGAAAGTAAAATCAGCCTGGCACAAAATAACTTAAAGGATACAGTATATGTAGTAAAGAAAGAAATGGTCTACCATCCGGTAGAAAAAATACAGCGGATAACGGATACGGTTTATGTACAGAGAACGGTAATTAATGAAAAGGTACCTGCAAAGGAATCATTAGTTGCAGAAAAGAATGATAATGTTTCTGCTACAACAATTGATAATGCCCCCACTAATTATAACACCGAGATCTTAATCAGAAGAAATGAACCAAAAAATGTAAAAAAGAAATGGAGGATAAGATTCCGATTTGGAGCAGATCGTGATCAGGTTGATAGTAAATCGTTTGCTCTGACAGCTGAACTTTAAAACCAGAATATACGGCGCCATATTTTATATTTCAAATAATACCATTTAAAATTAAAAAAATGAAAAGTATAAACAGATTAATAATTATATCATTTATTTTGGTGACTAGTAATATTGTTACCTACAGTCAGGGCAAAAGACCATATTTAGATTCTCTTCGTATACGAATCGAAGATAAAATGGAACTTTCACTGGCGACCTATGACTATACAAAATTAGGTGATAGTGTTGAAAATGACCTGAAAGTTTTTCAGAATATCCTGAAACAGAACATAAATGATATACCTAAAGAAAAAGCATACAGTATTACTTATGAACCCGGGAAAGTGTTGTCGATAAAAGAAAGTATCCCGGTAAAAAAAATCATTCTGAAAAATAATGAGCAGATACGGTGTTTTTTTAACGATCAGTGCAAAATAATAGGGGAGAATTACACACTGCTTATCCGATTTAATAATATAGAAGATCTGTTCTCTGAAAAAATGATTACTAAAATCAGTGAAGCGCAGAAATCATTGCCGGAAGAATCCAGGTGGGCCTCTACATATAATTTTTCTTCCCGGGGAAGTGTGCTGACACATGATAAACAATTCGATAAAGTTAACGGACAAATGGATGTTTTAAATTTGAAATTTGGAATGGGGGCCGGTTTAATTAAAAATCAACCTATAACAGATATTTCTGCAGAAGTAGGATTTCTGTTCAGCAAAAAGGGGATTTTAAAGAACCAGCTTTATCTTTCGGCTAATTTATTTTATCTGTATGGCTTTAATAGTTATTCGAATGTTTCGTTTTACGATCTTATCAATGTCGGATACAGGTATAATTTATCCAATGAGCTGGGAAAAACCAATTGGTTAGGTGTAGAATTTGGATATATGCTAGGCACATATGGTGCATTTTTTCCTGGAAACAACACATTTGACCTGGGACTTAACTGGGAAATCGGAAAGTCAATATCTGTCTCTACCCGTATTTACCTTTCAAATGGACATGGATACTCTGAGATATTCCCAGGAATACGGATCGGATTTGGATTTTAAGAATACAAATAATTAAACAGGGATTAAAAGGCAGTTCCCCTTTTAATCCCTTTTGTTATTTCATAATTATTTTTTATACTTATTTCAGTTTGCAGTGTATTCTATTATCTCCTGCGGGAATATTAATAACCATGTTGTTGTTCTGTATAACAGGTTTATACAGGGAATTATTCAATCTAATATCGGAAGAGTTGTATTTATCGGCAGGCAGGATCAGTTTTGCCGGCATATTCAATGTTACCTGTAAATTAAGTCCCGATTTTTCGTTCTTTTCAAATGATATCTGAATGGGTCCATTAATAGTGGGTTGCACAAATTTTCCACTGGTTAACCAACCAAACTGTGGCTGAATGAGAGCTTTCTGAAAACCAGGTTCCAGGGGCCGGATACCAAAAATACAACGGGCAATGATATTGGCAGGAGCTGTTCCCCAGGCATGGTTCCAGTCAAGATTATTTTTTACCCTTTCATTCCAGGCCTCCCAGGTAATGGTACCTCCATGTTTTATCATGTTCAGCCAGCTTCTGTCGGTATTGGCGGTCATCAGATCTTCGGCATACGAGGCTTCGCCGATTTTTAAAAGTGCTTCTAACAAATATTGCGATCCGTAAACACTTACAGCCATCCCTTTTGATTTGATAAAGGGTTTTATTTTATCGATTTGTGATTCTGAAGCCAGACCAAATACAACCGGGAAAATGTTGGCATGAACGGAACTGTGCAGACTGTCAGCTGCATCGATATAAAGATTTGTTTCGTTATTCCAGAATATTTGATTAAAGACTTGTTTGAGTTTTTCTGCTTTATTCGCAAATATTACCGAATCTGGTTTATTATCAATTACCCCTGCAATTTTTGCCATTATCCGCAGCGAATTGTAATAAAATGCATTGGGAACATTGTTAATTTTGCCGATCTTATATCCATCACGTTCCGAAGAAGGCCAGTCGATAATATCGTTACCGTCATCGAATATTAATCCGTCCTTGTTAACCGGTGCATTGTCAACAATACGTTTTAAGGAATCGTAGTATAACTTCAGATAGTCCTTATTCCCGGTATACATATAATCTTCCCAAAGCATCATATGCATATGAAAATGCCATTCGGTCGGCCAGGTTGGTCTTCTGAACAGATAATCGATTGTTTTCCGGGCCATGGCATACTCACTGTCCACCACATAATGACTCAACTGGTTTATAAAAGCATCACCTTCATAAGGCCGCCTTTCCCTGTCGCCATCAATATATATTCCGGTAAAGCTGGTTGCTTTTATGGTATGTTTGCATAAATGCCATACCTGGTTAAGTTTGTCGGAGGAAGTTCGGCAAAATGAAGCAGAATCGTTGAAGGGATAAAAGTAGGCTGTCTGCCGGATGTCTTTCTTATTCAATTTACCTTTGTACCCGTCGATTTCAACATATCTGAACGGCATTACATTTCCAATGCTATCCGGTAAAGGCACATTGTAATTCATACCAACAGCCCAGGCAGGTGGACTATATTCCTGAATTTTTATTTTATACCAGTGTCTCCCATTTAAAAGGGGAAGCGTATCTGTCAGAAAACGAACAGTCCCCGGGGGATTTGTATCGACGTATATAGCATTTACAGATTTTTCACCAATTTTAACAATAATAGTATCCGGTCCTGATGATTCAAGAAATAATTCGGGTTTGCCAAAGTAGGCTTCTTTAAACTCAATGAAATAATGGCCGTCAGGTACCTGGGTTATAGTATCCGGATAATAAACGGCGCTGGTAATGTTTTTGTATACCATCGAACTTGTTTGAGCTTTGCAACTTTTTGTCACATTGAGGAATAGCAATAAAATGACAGATGTCCTTAATAAATAGATTTTCACTGAATAGTTTATTAATTTTTATTGATACCGGATGTAATATGCTAAGTTATAATATTTTTAACAGTACAAACACTCATTAGAATAAAATAACACAGTTATAAAAGGCTACCTATTCTTCCTCATCTTTCAGCATTTCGGGGCGGAACTCCCGAGTACGGGAAATGGACTGTTCCATACGCCATTTCTCAATCTTTGCTTCATGGCCGGAAAGAAGTATATCCGGAACCTTCCAGCCTTTGTATTCTGCCGGCCTTGTGTATACAGGGGGAGAAAGCAGGTTGTCCTGAAAAGAATCGGTAAGTGCGGAAGTTTCATCTGAAATGGCTCCCGGAATCAGCCGGATAAGACTATCTGCAATAACAAAGGCTGCCAATATATCAGATAAACCTGAGTTATTCTGGGCGGACTATCAGACAGGTCACGGAATAGGCAATACAAAAACAAAAGCGTTTGAAAGCATGGCAGATGTTCTGAGTTTTGCACTTTGGCAAACCGGGAATCCTGATTTTCAGATTCATTAGTTTCTAATATTGTCAAGGGCAATTCATCGGGGATGGTTCCGGTTAATGTTTTTTTCACCTGTTCATTCCATTTTTCCCAGGAAATGATGCTGCTCCGGTTTATCATGTTCCGGCTTCTTTTGTTATTGGCTATCATCAGATTTTTGGAAGCCTTTGTAACATGAAATTATAAAGGCAGGTAAAAACCCTCATGTTAAAGTACTGACTTTCATTTTATCCGGTTCTCTATTTGAAAACCAAACCGGGCTTAAACAAGACTGATTATTTCGTTTTAATTTTTCCTCATTTATACCTGTAAATAGTGTCCTGAAAATTAATACATCCACTTCAATTCAATTGAAGTGGATGTATTAATACTTATCCTTTTAGTATAGTAGTTGAGAATATTCAAAGTTGTATTACGGATGTATATTATAAATCATGTCATTGAAATATTTATAATCACCTACAGGATTACCCCGAATCATACAGCATACCAGCCGTTATAATGATTAAGAGATTCATCTTTATAACCCCAGTTCATATGAAATAATAGAGTTCCGTAAGTGGTATATTGTGTTGACATATACCCATCACAAACCCAGGTATGTCCACTACCAGAAGCAAATTTGGCACCTAAAATATTAATATAGGAATCAAATCCTCCTATTATAACAGGCATATTATAATTCAGATTTGATTTTATTGTCTGCGGATTAAAACCTCCATTTTCATTTATACCATTATTCCAACCTGCCAATGATGCTGAACTGTAATTAAAAACATTTAAAAAAGAATGGGTAATTTTATAATCATTTGTACAACCGGAACCAAGCACCATCGTAATCGTTTTTGCCAATTACAGTCGGAAAAATATCTCCCATTAATCTTGCGATTTCAATATTTGAATAGCCATTCGGCATTGCACTCCAATTATATTTTGCCGGGTATTTCCAGTATGCCATTACTTGTGCCATAGCTACTGTAGTACAACCGGTGAGGGCATGACCACATTTAAGATTTGAAACCGTGGGGCATAAGGTATTGTATTCTGCAGCCCTGGCTCCAGGTGGTTTTAAGACTCTGCCAGTGTGGGTTACCGGAGTAGAAGGCGTTGAACATGTACTACCTGTTGCCTTTAATGCTTCTGGCGGACAAAGTAATGCATACCATTCATGTACTACAAAAGAGGGTTGTTTTGCATTTGTTTGCCTTAAATTTTTAACTCTTTGAGCATTAGTTTCCAGCAAATTTTTAAGTCCGTCGGGTAAAGAATTCAGATCAAATTCCCCTGAATCAACATATACCATAACAGGCATCAGTCTCCGGTCTGCTGATATGATTGAAAAACCACCTGAATTGTAATTAAAAACATAAAAATAAGGCAGTTTATTATTATCAGGAATAGTCAAACTATGACGGATTGATTTATTCCCCTGATATTTTGTGGATTTTAATGAACTTTTATCTACTGAGTTGAGAACAATAAAACTTTTATTTACATTATTTGCAATTTCTGTTGCTTCATCAATAGCAACGAATTTATCATCTTTGACATAATTATCATTATTGTCACTTATATCTTTTTGACAAGATTGAATTAATATTGACATAATTCCCAGCGGAATGGTCAATAGCAGGAAAAAAAAGATTCTTTTCATGATTAGTTTGTTTTGGTTAATAACTATTAATTGAATTATTCATATCATTTTTTTCAGCAAGACAAATGGTAAGATCAAATAATAAATTTTAATAAACCTACAGATTTATTTCTTCTGGCCAAAAATATCTATTTTTTCTGCTAATTACTTTAATAAGTAGCAGTTAACATTAATAGATATTTTCCTTATTTTCTCACATATCAATGCCACATCAATCAAAAATATATAATATCTGGACAAATTACAAATTAATTTCAAATTTCAGGTTGTAATTGGCTCGGCAATAAGATGTATCGAAAAAAAGAATTATTCCATATCTTCTTTCAGTAATCCGGGACGGAACTCCCGGGTACGGGAAATGGACTGTTCCATACGCCATTTCTCAATATTTGCTTCATGGCCGGAAAGAAGTATATCGGGACCTTCCAGCCTTTGTATTCTGCCGGTCTTGTGTATACAGGGGGTGAAAGCAGGTTATCCTGAAAAGAATCGGTAAGTGCGGAAGTTTCATCTGAAAGTACTCCCGGTATCAGCCGGATTAAACTATCTGCAATCACAGATGCTGCCAGTTCTCCGCCCGTCAACACATAATCTCCAATAGATATTTCGCGTGTGATAAGATGTTCCCTTATACGCTGGTCTACACCTTTGTAGTGGCCGCAGAGTATAATGATATTTTCAAGTGTGGACAAGTAGTTTGCTGTTTTTTGATTGTATTTTCCCCCATCAGGACTGGTATAAATGATCTCATCATAATGGCGCTCCTGCTTCAGCTTTTCCAGCAACCTGTCGATGGGTTCGATACTCATTACCATTCCAGCACCTCCGCCAAAAGCATAATCATCTACCTGTTTGTACTTGTTTGTAGAATAATCACGGATATTATGTATATAGATTTCCACCAATTTCTTTTCTTTTGCTCTTTTTATGATAGAATGATTGAGCGGACTTTCCAGTAATTCGGGCAATATGGTCAGTATATCAATTCGCATGGTTACATTTTTTCACAAAAATAAGAAGTTACGATCAATATACGGAAATCGATAACAGATTTCAGCCGGTTTATGCTTTTTATAACTGTGACGTGTTTTATTATATTAAAATTTCGGAAATCATGTAAATATACTTCCGAGTAGAACTGAACGTTAATAAATAAAGGGACGTATTTGAAAGTTTTGTTTAAAAAGATTATTTAAATAGAATAACAACCATTGGTATGACTGCATGTATTTTATTAATTATGAATAATTTAATTTTATGACAATAAATTTTGCCTTTACTATTAATTTGTATTTTATTAGATAGCAATACGTAGTCTATGCAGTAGATGATATAT
>CAVVIO010000005.1:0-64372 GCA_963748095.1 uncultured Bacteroidales bacterium | reverse complement strand
ACCAGCAGGGCTCACTGTTGACTTTACATATGATGGGTCAGCAACAGCGCCAACCAATGCCGGAACATACGCGGTAGTTGGTACAATTAATAATGCAAATTACCAGGGTACTTCCAGTGGAAGTATGATAATCGGCAAGGCTCCGGCCACGGTTACCCTGACAGGACTGACACCCACTTATACAGGTGCACCCATATCAGCCGGTGCTACCACAACACCCGCCGGGCTCACTGTTGACTTCACATACGATGGTTCAGCAACAGCGCCAACCAATGCCGGAACATACGCGGTAGTTGGTACAATTAATAATGCAAATTACCAGGGTACTTCCAGTGGAAGTATGATAATCGGCAAGGCTCCGGCCACGGTTACCCTGACAGGACTGACACCCACTTATACAGGTGCACCCATATCAGCTGGTGCCACAACAACACCCGCCGGGCTTACTGTTGACTTCACTTATGATGGGTCAGCAACAGCGCCAACCAATGCCGGAACATACGCGGTAGTTGGTACAATTAATAATGCAAATTACCAGGGTACTTCCAGTGGAAGTATGATAATCGGCAAGGCTCCGGCCACGGTTACCCTGACAGGACTGACACCCACTTATACAGGTGCACCCATATCAGCTGGTGCTACAACAACACCCGCAGGGCTCACTGTTGACTTCACTTATGATGGGTCAGCAACAGCGCCAACCAATGCCGGAACATACGCGGTAGTTGGTACAATTAACAATGCAAATTATCAGGGTCTTCCAGTGGAAGTATGGTAATCGGCAAGGCTCCGGCCACGGTTACCCTAACAGGACTGACACCCACTTATACAGGTGCACCCATATCAGCCGGTGCCACAACAACACCCGCAGGGCTCACTGTTGACTTCACTTATGATGGGTCAGCAACAGCGCCAACCAATGCCGGAACTTACGCGGTAGTTGGTACAATTAATAATGCAAATTACCAGGGTACTTCCAGTGGAAGTATGATAATCGGCAAGGCTCCGGCCACGGTTACCCTGACAGGACTGACACCCACTTATACAGGTGCACCCATATCAGCCGGTGCTACAACAACACCCGCCGGGCTCACTGTTGACTTCACTTATGATGGTTCAGCAACAGCGCCAACCAATGCCGGAACATACGCGGTAGTTGGTACAATTAACAATGCAAATTACCAGGGTACTTCCAGTGGAAGTATGGTAATCGGCAAGGCTCCGGCCACGGTTACCCTGACAGGACTGACACCCACTTATACAGGTGCACCCATATCAGCTGGTGCCACAACAACACCAGCAGGGCTTACTGTTGACTTCACTTATGATGGGTCAGCAACAGCGCCGACCAATGCCGGAACATACGCGGTAGTTGGTACAATTAACAATGCAAATTATCAGGGTACTGCCAGTGATAACATGGTAATCGGTAAGGCTTCGGCCACGGTTACCCTGACAGGCCTGACACCCACTTATACAGGTGCACCCATATCAGCCGGTGCCACCACAACACCCGCAGGGCTCACTGTTGACTTCACTTATGATGGTTCAGCAACAGCGCCAACCAATGCCGGAACTTACGCGGTAGTTGGTACAATTAATAATGCAAATTACCAGGGTACTGCCAGTGGAAGCATGGTAATCGGCAAGGCTCCGGCCACGGTTACCCTAACAGGACTGACACCCACTTATACAGGTTCACCCATATCAGCCGGTGCTACAACAACACCCGCCGGGCTCACTGTTGACTTCACATACGATGGATCAGCAACAGCACCAACCAATGCCGGAACTTACGCGGTAGTTGGTACAATTAATAATGCAAATTACCAGGGTACTTCCAGTGGAAGTATGATAATCGGCAAGGCTACGGCCACGGTTACCCTGACAGGACTGACACCCACTTATACAGGTGCACCCATATCAGCTGGTGCCACCACAACACCCGCCGGGCTCACTGTTGACTTCACTTATGATGGTTCAGCAACAGCGCCGACCAATGCCGGAACTTACGCGGTAGTTGGTACAATTAATAATGCAAATTACCAGGGTACTTCCAGTGGAAGTATGATAATCGGCAAGGCTTCGGCCACGGTTACCCTAACAGGACTGACACCCACTTATACAGGTGCACCCATATCAGCCGGTGCCACAACAACACCCGCCGGGCTCACTGTTGACTTCACTTATGATGGTTCAGCAACAGCGCCAACCAATGCAGGAACTTATGCGGTAATTGGTATAGTTAATGATGCAAATTATGAAGGCTCCTCCAGTGGAAACATGGTAATCGGTAAGGCTTTGGCCACGGTTACTATCACAGGACTGACACCCACTTATACAGGTGCACCCATATCGGCTATTGCCACAACATCGCCCGCCGGGCTTTCTGTTGATCTTACTTATGATGGTTCAGCAACAGCGCCGACCAATGCCGGAACTTACGCCGTAGTTGGTACAATTAATGATGCAAATTACCAGGGTACTTCCAGTGGAAGTATGATAATCGGCAAGGCTCCGGCCACGGTTACCCTGACAGGCCTGACACCCACTTATACAGGTGCACCCATATCAGCCGGTGCCACAACAACACCCGCCGGGCTTACTGTTGACTTCACTTATGATGGTTCAGCAACAGCGCCAACCAATGCCGGAACATACGCGGTAGTTGGTACAATTAACAATGCAAATTACCAGGGTACTGCAAGTGGAAGCATGGTAATCGGCAAGGCTCCGGCCACGGTTACCCTAACAGGCCTGACACCCACTTATACAGGTGCACCCATATCAGCCGGTGCCACAACAACACCCGCCGGGCTTACTGTTGACTTCACTTATGATGGTTCAGCAACAGCGCCAACCAATGCCGGAACTTACGCGGTAGTTGGTACAATTAATAATGCAAACTACCAGGGTACTGCCAGTGGAAACATGGTAATCGGTAAGGCTCCGGCCACGGTTACCCTGACAGGACTGACACCCACTTATACAGGTGCACCCATATCAGCCGGTGCCACAACAACACCCGCAGGGCTCACTGTTGACTTCACTTATGATGGTTCAGCAACAGCGCCAACCAATGCCGGAACATACGCGGTAGTTGGTACAATTAATAATGCAAATTACCAGGGTACTTCCAGTGGAAGTATGATAATCGGCAAGGCTCCGGCCACGGTTACCCTGACAGGACTGACACCCACTTATACAGGTGCACCCATATCAGCCGGTGCCACAACAACACCAGCCGGACTTACTGTTGACTTCACTTATGATGGGTCAGCAACAGCGCCGACCAATGCCGGAACATACGCGGTAGTTGGTACAATTAACAATGCAAACTACCAGGGTACTGCAAGTGGAAGCATGGTAATCGGCAAGGCTCCGGCCACGGTTACCCTGACAGGCCTGACACCCACTTATACAGGTGCACCCATATCAGCCGGTGCCACAACAACACCCGCCGGGCTCACTGTTGACTTCACTTATGATGGTTCAGCAACAGCGCCAACCAATGCCGGAACTTACGCGGTAGTTGGTACAATTAATAATGCAAATTACCAGGGTACTTCCAGTGGAAGTATGATAATCGGCAAGGCTCCGGCCACGGTTACCCTGACAGGACTGACACCCACTTATACAGGTGCACCCATATCAGCCGGTGCTACAACAACACCCGCAGGGCTCACTGTTGACTTCACTTATGATGGTTCAGCAACAGCGCCAACCAATGCCGGAACATACGCGGTAGTTGGTACAATTAATAATGCAAATTACCAGGGTACTTCCAGTGGAAGTATGATAATCGGCAAGGCTACGGCCACGGTTACCCTGACAGGACTGACACCCACTTATACAGGTGCACCCATATCAGCTGGTGCTACAACAACACCCGCCGGGCTCACTGTTGACTTCACTTATGATGGGTCAGCAACAGCGCCTACCAATGCCGGAACATACGCGGTAGTTGGTACAATTAATAATGCAAATTACCAGGGTACTTCCAGTGGAAGTATGATAATCGGCAAGGCTCCGGCCACGGTTACCCTAACAGGACTGACACCCACTTATACAGGTGCACCCATATCAGCTGGTGCTACAACAACACCCGCCGGGCTTACTGTTGACTTCACTTATGATGGTTCAGCAACAGCGCCAACCAATGCCGGAACATACGCGGTAGTTGGTACAATTAATGATGCAAATTACCAGGGCTACTTCCAGTGAAAACATGATAATCGGCAAGGCTTCGGCCACAGTTACCCTGACAGGCCTGACACCCACTTATACAGGTGCACCCATATCAGCAGGTGCCACAACAACACCCGCCGGGCTCACTGTTGACTTCACTTATGATGGGTCAGCAACAGCGCCAACCAATGCCGGAACTTACGCGGTAGTTGGTACAATTAATAATGCAAATTACCAGGGTACTTCCAGTGGAAGTATGATAATCGGCAAGGCTTCGGCCACGGTTACCCTGACAGGACTGACACCCACTTATACAGGTGCACCCATATCAGCTGGTGCCACCACAACACCAGCCGGGCTCACTGTTGACTTCACTTATGATGGTTCAGCAACAGCGCCGACCAATGCCGGAACTTACGCGGTAGTTGGTACAATTAATAATGCAAATTACCAGGGTACTTCCAGTGGAAGTATGATAATCGGCAAGGCTCCGGCCACGGTTACCCTGACAGGCCTGACACCCACTTATACAGGTGCACCCATATCAGCTGGTGCCACAACAACACCCGCCGGGCTTACTGTTGACTTCACTTATGATGGTTCAGCAACAGCGCCAACCAATGCCGGAACTTACGCGGTAGTTGGTACAATTAATGATGCAAACTACCAGGGTACTGCCAGTGGAAACATGGTAATCGGCAAGGCTCCGGCCACGGTTACCCTGACAGGCCTGACACCCACTTATACAGGTGCACCTATATCAGCCGGTGCCACAACAACACCCGCAGGGCTTACTGTTGACTTCACTTATGATGGTTCAGCAACAGCGCCAACCAATGCCGGAACATACGCGGTAGTTGGTACAATTAATAATGCAAATTACCAGGGTACTTCCAGTGGAAGTATGATAATCGGCAAGGCTCCGGCCACGGTTACCCTAACAGGACTGACACCCACTTATACAGGTGCACCCATATCAGCTGGTGCTACAACAACACCCGCAGGGCTCACTGTTGACTTCACATACGATGGTTCAGCAACAGCGCCAACCAATGCCGGAACTTACGCGGTAGTTGGTACAATTAATGATGCAAACTACCAGGGTACTGCCAGTGAAAACATGGTAATCGGCAAGGCTCCGGCCACGGTTACCCTGACAGGACTGACACCCACTTATACAGGTGCACCCATATCAGCCGGTGCCACCACAACACCCGCCGGGCTCACTGTTGACTTCACTTATGATGGTTCAGCAACAGCGCCAACCAATGCCGGAACATACGCGGTAGTTGGTACAATTAACAATGCAAATTACCAGGGTACTTCCAGTGGAAGTATGGTAATCGGCAAGGCTCCGGCCACGGTTACCCTGACAGGACTGACACCCACTTATACAGGTGCACCCATATCAGCTGGTGCTACAACAACACCCGCAGGGCTCACTGTTGACTTCACATACGATGGGTCAGCAACAGCGCCAACCAATGCCGGAACTTACGCGGTAGTTGGTACAATTAATAATGCAAATTACCAGGGTACTTCCAGTGGAAGTATGATAATCGGCAAGGCTACTGCCACGGTTACCCTGACAGGACTGACACCCACTTATACAGGTGCACCCATATCAGCCGGTGCCACAACAACACCCGCCGGGCTCACTGTTGACTTCACTTATGATGGGTCAGCAACAGCGCCGACCAATGCCGGAACATACGCGGTAGTTGGTACAATTAATAATGCAAATTACCAGGGCTCTTCCAGTGGAAGTATGATAATCGGCAAGGCTCCGGCCACGGTTACCCTGACAGGACTGACACCCACTTATACAGGTGTACCCATATCAGCTGGTGCCACCACAACACCCGCCGGGCTTACTGTTGACTTCACTTATGATGGTTCAGCAACAGCGCCAACCAATGCCGGAACATACGCGGTAGTTGGTACAATTAATAATGCAAATTACCAGGGTACTTCCAGTGGAAGCATGATAATCGGCAAGGCTTCGGCCACGGTTACCCTGACAGGACTGACACCCACTTATACAGGTGCACCCATATCAGCTGGTGCTACCACAACACCAGCAGGGCTTACTGTTGACTTCACATATGATGGTTCAGCAACAGCGCCAACCAATGCCGGAACTTACGCGGTGGTTGGTACAGTTAATGATGCAAACTACCAGGGTACTGCAAGTAGCAACATGATAATCGGTAAGGCTTCGGCCACGGTTACTCTGACAGGACTGACACCCACTTATACAGGTTCACCGATACCGGCCATTGCCACCACAACACCAGCCGGGCTTTCTGTTGACCTTACTTATGATGGGTCAACAACAGCGCCAACTGATTCAGGGACTTATGCAGTGGTTGGTATAGTTAATGATGCAAATTATGAAGGCTCTTCCAGTGGAAACATGATAATCGGCAAGGCTTTAGCCACGGTTACCATCACAGGCCTGACACCTACTTACACAGGTGTACCCATATCGGTTATTGCCACAACATCACCCGCCGGGCTTTCTGTTGATCTTACTTATAATGGGTCAGCAACAGCGCCTACCAATGCCGGAACTTACGCGGTGGTTGGTACTGTTAATGATGCAAACTACCAGGGTAATGCAAGTGAAAGTATGATAATCGGTAAGGCTTCGGCCACGGTTACCTTAACAGGCATGACACCTACTTATACAGGTGCACCCATATCAGCTGGTGCAACAACAACACCAGCAGGGCTTACTGTTGATCTTACTTATGATGGATCAACAACAGCGCCTACCAATGCCGGAACTTACGCGGTGGTTGGTACAGTTAATGATGCAAACTACCAGGGTAATGCAAGTGAAAGTATGATAATCGGTAAGGCTTCGGCCACGGTTACTCTGACAGGACTGACACCCACTTATACAGGTTCACCGATACCGGCTGTTGCCACAACATCACCAGCAGGGCTCACTGTTGACTTTACTTATGATGGTTCAGCAACAGCGCCAACCAATGCCGGAACTTACGCGGTGGTTGGTACAGTTAATGATGCAAACTTCCAGGGTACTGCCAGTGATAACATGGTCGTAGAAACCATGGCAATTACTGTTACGGCCAATGTCGGTCAAACCAAAATTCATGGAACGGCAGACCCAATATTTACTTATATTATATACCCTGCTTTGATAAATGAAGATGTTTTTACAGGAACACTAAGCAGGATTGAAGGAGAGGATGTAGGTAATTATGCTATAACCCAGGGGACATTAAGTGCCGGTAATAATTACACAATAACATTTATAGCCACTGATTTTAACATTACCCCGGATGATGTCATAATTCCGGTTGTTACTTTCCCCTCTTTAACAGATAAAGTAACGGTTCATGTTTTTGATACAATGGTTATTAAATTCTCCGAAACGGTAATACAGACAGGACCTGACATAGCAAATGCAATTATTCTTCGCGAAGGAGACATCGATGGTGTCGACGTTCCTTTTACCATTGTTAATAGTAATCTGACTGAGGGAGAAAGTCTGCCTGTGATAACAATTTCGGCCGACCTGAATTGCAATTCAACTTATTATTTAGCTGTAAAGGAAGGAACGTTTAGCGATATAGCAGGAAATAGGGTGCAATTGTCCGAAATTATATTCCAGACCGATCCGCTACCACAGAAACCTGTAATTGCTGATGTTACATCCACAGACGAAAATTGGTTATGTCCCGGTAGCACCCTCAGCTGTTTAAATACAAATAACAGCTTAACATACATTTGGCAAAAAGATGGATTAGATATAACCTCCGATGGTAGCTCGGAATATACACTACCTGAAACCGCTGATGGTTCTTATAGTTTGAAGGTTATTGATAATGCTACAACTTGTGAAAACAGGTCTGAGGTTGTAAGTATTAAGGAGTATCCTGTAATTACCCCTGTTATTTACGAAAAGAAAAAAACAGGTATTATTTCGATTCTGGTGGTTGATAATACCTCTAATACATTCCAAACATATAAATGGACTTATGACGATGGTTCTGAACTTCCGGCAAATATTAAAAATAATCGTCAGTTCTTAGAACTTACACCCGAATATATGGATGGCAATTACATGGTAGCAATAAGTGATATAAACGGTTGTCAAAAACTTTCTGCTTCGAAAACAGTAATGTCAAAATCTACTGAGGTATTTGTTTATCCTACAATTACAAACAGAAACTTTCAGATAGGTTTTATGCATCCTGAAAATGGTGTTGTTACAGTCCGGATTTATAATTCAACAGGGGCATTAATGAAAGAGTTCTCATATGTTAAAACAAATAGATATGTTACAATAGATAGTTATCTGAATTATGTAGCGAACGGTATTTATCTGGTGGAAATTCAAATGGGCGACTTTAAAGATTTCGAACGGGTAATAATTCAAAAATAAACTTTTGAATACGTAATAAACTAAATTTTAAAACGATGAAAGGATTTATAAAACATATACTTATAATTTTGCTTGTTTTCAAAACAATTGGTGCAACAGGGCAAAACACAGAAAAGCTACCGGATATAATTAATGGTATTTTATCGAAATGTATAATAAATGGTCATGTTGCGCCAGCACTTACCCAATTGAAAAGCAATAAATTCAACAGCGCAGAAATAGTGAAACCCGGAATTATCGTTGGTTTTGATATGACGTATTATTTTAAAAAATATAAAAAATTCAATGCAGGTATTTCAATTGGTCTGAATTATAGCTATTACAGAACTCAGCATAGTTTTAATTATAACGATTCGTTATGGATTACAGACATTGACAACGACAGCGTACATTTATTTGAGAATGGTAATAACCTGAATGAAATGCAAAAAACGGGTTTCATTAATATACCGCTGCTTATACATATCGACTATACTTTATATCCATGGTTGGATTTGTATTTGAATGCTGGGGCCTATTATTCAATTGTAATTAGCAAAAAATACAATGCAACCATGAATTATACGGCCTACGGGTATTATCCCAAATACAATGTTGTTTTAAGCGACACTGATGTTCCTGATTCTCCTTACTTCTATCCAACAAACAAATCGATGACATATAATAATAAATTGAAGTTGAAAAATAATATTGGTATTCAATTGGCTGTTGGAGTTAAATATAAATTAACATCAAGAATTTCGCTAACAGCGGGCTTTAATACATATTTAGGCATGAGGGACATCTCGAAATACAATGATGAAATTCCATTTACTTTGGTCAATAGCGGTCAACATATTAATACACTGATGGACCGAAACGATAAAATTAAGGCAAATGCGTATGGCATTGAGCTGGGGATTGCTTTTAATTTATTTAATACCAAAAGTCCCAATGGGGACTTCTGGAATTTCAATTTAGATTAAAAAAGTTACTTCAAAAAATGTAAGGCTGTCAGGATAGTGTTGAACCGGTTACAACTTAATAGAATTAATCCAAAAATTCAGACATCATTTTCATTGCCAAAAAAGCAAAAGCTTCTGAGAGCGTAGGATGGGGATGAATTGTTTGTGCCACATCCATTAAGGTTAATTTGTTAGAAACAATCAGCGAAGCTTCTCCACTCAACGAAGCAGCGCCGTTGATAAAGAGATGGACACCCAAAATTTCCTGATTATGCTTATTGACAACAAACTTCAGGAATCCAAACGTATCACCGCTTATTTGCGACATAGCATCCACTTTATAATTATAGATTCCGCTTACCACATCAAAGCCCGCTTTCAGCGCTTCCGCTTCTGTTAAGCCGGCTGCGGCTATTTCAGGGTCAGAGAATAGCACCCACGCATTTTTGTTAAAATTAACCTTGCTGATTTTTCCACCTAAAATATTCTTTCCTGCAATATGTGCTTCATAGGTGGCAGTATGGGCAAATTTAGGAGCGCCCAATACTACATCACCAGTTGCGTAAATTCCTGCTACGGTAGTTTCCAGGAATTCATCAACTACAATACCATTGCGCTCGAAACGTATGTCAGTGGCTTCCAGGTTCAGTCCTTCAAGGGAAGGTACTTTCCCCGTAACAACCAATACTTTATCCGTGAGAAGTGTCTGGGTTTTTCCCTGGGCATCCACAAAAGTGGTCTGAAACTTACCATCTGTCTTATTGATTTCTTCAACCTTGGAATGAGTGTATACCTCAGTTCCTGTTTCTTGCAGTTTTCCGGCAATGCCTTCGGCAAATTCTGGTTCTACCACACCGGGCAACAAGCCCGGCATCATTTCTATGATGCTGCATTTCACATGGAGTTTTGTTAACATTTGAGCCAGTTCAATGCCAATAGGGCCTCCACCCACAATCAGCAGGGACGATGGTAATGTTGGTTGTTTAAATAACACTTCACTGGTTAACACCTCATTTACACCGTTTCCTTTAAAAGGAGGAACAAACGAATGGGATCCGGTAGCGATGATTGCTTTGTCAAATAAATACAGGGTGTTGTTGATTTCTATTTCCTTATTTGAGACGAACCGCGCTTTCCCGGACACAAAAGTAATCGGCATCTGGTTGACTTGCTTTACGGCTGCCGAGGAACGGCCATTGAGGATTCGATCCATATCCTGACCAATCATTTGCCATGTTTTGGCTAAGGCTGCTTTTGAATCGGCAGAAGAGGAAGCATTTTGCTCCCAGGTTAAAAACTCATCAGCGTGATGTTTGATTATTTTTGAAGGGATACATCCCACAAACAAACAAGCGCCACCGAGCTTTCCTGATTCTTCAGCTAACAAAACCTTTTTTCCGTTTGCAGCTAATTGCATAGCGGCAGGAGTTCCACCAGGACCTCCACCGATTATAATTACATCAAATTTTTCATTCATGACTATTATTTTTTAATGTTATAAGTTACATCTATCCACTTTATTATGGTATATAACCCTATTTGTATCAAATTAAGAGTCACTTGATGATTATGTGATCCCGACCTGTGAGCGAAGGCTATAAGCTTATTTAAGTTTTCCATCTAAATATTCCAGGTTTGCGTATTCAATTAAAATGCTTTTTTCAATATTCAGGATATAAGTTTGTGACCTGGTTATATTTAATTGAGCATCATCAAGTTCTATATTTGTTATGATACCGTTTTTGTATGCTGTTTTAGCTATTTCGTATGCTTTTTTAGTAACCTGAAGATTATTTTCCGTTGAAGTCTTCTGGGCATTAAGTGATTCAATATTTTCGAACGATTTTTGAATTTCAAAAGTTAATTTTAAGCCAAGACCAGCCTGATAATTATTGATTTTTTCAATACCGGCTTTTTCTTCGGCAACTTTACCTTTTGACATGTTCCCATCGAAGAGGTTAATTTTTAATCCCAATCCAACAGCATAGCCTTGTCTCCAGTTATCGTCAAAGGGAGGGAAATCCATCCCGTGATAAATATGATAATTACCAAAGGCAAACAAAACCGGCAGTTTCTCCGCGGCATCAATTTTCGCCTTCTTCTCCAGCACCTGTTCCATCGATTTTAAATACTGCATTTTATTATTTTTATTCACCAGGCTGTCAATATTTTTGGAATTAAATGAATCAAACAGGAAGCTGTCATCTCCGAAATTCCCACTGCATTCAATATTAACGGAGTCGGGCAACACCATCAAATTTTTTAATCCCAGTAAGGCAATTTTTTTATTCCCTTCGATCTCAATTATTTTACTCTTGAATTCTTCAATTTTATTTTTAAAACTCAATACATCAAATTCAGAACGCACACCTTCCGAATACGCTTTTTCAGCCAGTGCAAGATGGTCATTCATCTGATGAAGAGCCTCCTCCTGGACTTTTATTAATTCATTTATAAACAGAATATTATAAAATACTGTTTTTACATTTAAAACAGTCAGTGCTTTCGTTTCATCAAGATCATACTTATATGCTGTTTCAAGATCCAAAGTGCTGCTTACAGCATTTTTCCTTTTATTTCCGGTATAAATAGGATAGGTAACATTAAAATCCAAAGTCATTACATCCCTGTTATTATCAGGATATGGAGCCATTGGATGCATGATGATATTATCACCTGTGGGAGATCCGTTATTTAAAACCGGCACGCTGGTGCCTGCCAGTGGATACATAGCGGGAAGGTTATTGGTATAAAAATATTTTGAAAGCGCATTCGCCTGAGGCAAAAATGTGGAATGTGCCTGAGTATATTTTGCTTCAGCTTCTTTTAGATGACTTTCTCCTGCTTTTATGCCATAATTATTATCCAGTGCAATCTCAACAGCTTTGTCTAATGTTAGATTCCGCTGTGCTGAAACATGCCCGGGTAGCATCAAAAATATCAGTAATAGTATGGCAAATGGTTTCATTTTTTGAATATTAATTTTATAGTTCATGACTATGTGTCCTCCATTATTTTTAATTATTTTCCACCGTTTTCTTCAGAATTTTTTTTCGTTCAATCTGACCGATTAATATAGAGATCGCCGACAGACCCAAAAACAAAGCTGAATATTTCAATAATGTATTCAATTCAGGAGATACTACAGACAATGCCTGGCGGTGGTTAAATACCGGATAGAGTGCACGCAGATAGTGACTTAATGGGAACCAGTTTCCAATAATTTTTGGAATTTCGGCCATTTGTTCAAGAGGCACCAGGTATCCGGAATACATGAAAGCCGGCATCACGATGAGTGTAATTATACCAGCCAGGATGGGGCTGTTTTTGATATTGAGCGTCAGAAAATAGGATATGCTTTCCATTGACAAAACAAAAATGAAAATAATCGCTATAACATTCCACATGACGTGGTTTGTGAATGGAACATCGAAAAGTGTCATTGTTGTGAAAAATGCTATGGATATAGCGGCTCCCACAATTAACAATGAAATAAATACCGGTGGGATAAGCATACTGACCGGAAGTTGCCGGATGGACTTTAAACCGGGTGTTTTGCTAATGAATGATTTGAAACTGGCTGTCAGAATGAATAAGATAATAAGCATGGAAACTATCTGCATTGCCAGACCCATAAAGGCGGGTAACATGGAAGACTCCATGCTGAGCGAAGGAGAGTAGAATACCCTTTCATTTACAGAAAGCAGAGGTTTCTTTGGATGCCTGACATTAGGTATAGCCCCGAGATCTTCAACCCTGATCTTCATTTCTATTTGATTATTGATGGTCATCGTTATTTTACCAAGCATCATCATTGCCATTTTTGGAACAATGGGATTGGCAGTTCCATTCAGCACTGCCAGAATGCTGACGCTCCTTTTATTCAGAATATCCTTGTAGGCATTATTCGGAATAACAATTCCCACATCAATATCACCCCTGTCAATCATCTTCTGTAATTCCAGATAATCAACAACCTGACCAGTAACATTAAAATATTCCGAAGCTCGGATGTTGTGTATGACAGATCTGCTTAATGGAGAGTTATCCTGATCAACAATGGCGGTCCTGATTTTTAAGGGAGTACTTTTGAAATACATACCGGCCATCAGGCTGAAAAATAAAATCAGTGCCAGTGAGATAAGTATGATCTTCATTAAAATTTGTAATACCATTTTTAAAGCTTTCATCACTTTTTAATTTTGTGTGGTATATTGATTTCCAGCTGATTTCAGACTTAAATAGACTGTCATACCGGGTTTACACTTTAACTGATGATCGAGAATCTTCATTTTAACATCAAAGGTTCGAACATCATGTTGATCCCTCAGCGTGGTAGGAGTACGAGTTGCAAAATCTGCCATCGGGAGTATCTGAGTTATTTTGGCTTTGAAATTCAAGTTGCCTATGTTGCTGTTTAAAGTAAAAGAATCCCCTAAATTCAGTTGGTCGATATATGTTTCAGGTATATTAAATCTTGCCCAGGTTCCTTCAGGATCTGTTTCTACTATAACCGGCATCCCAGGGGCCATCATTTGATTAACTTCCAAAACCTTTACATTCACAATCCCGTCTGTAGGAGCAGTAATTGTCATATCGTCCACATTAATATCCACTGCCCTCAATTGTTCAGTAAGCATTTCATAGCCTGTTGTTATCTCATCCAGTTTCTGTTGCGAAACAGCACCGGCTTTATACAGGTTCTCAACCCTTTTTTTATTTGCTTCAACATTCCGCAACTTTGCCAGTAGAACTGCACGATTTGCCAATATTTCACGCGGATCTAACTGGGCAACGTTTTCACCTTGCTTAATTGTATCGCCTTCATTTACATAAATAGCTGTAATTCTACCGGGTATTCTGGTTGTTACATTTATCTGAGTGTTTTCAATGTAACCGGAAAAGAGGGTACTATCGGTTGCTTGTTTACTTCGGTGACAGGAAACAAATCCATTTGCACCAAGAACAATCAGTATTAAGTATAAAAGTTTGTTTCTCATATCATTATGTTTTAAATGTTTTTACTGCTAAAACCTGTAATCAATTTGTATCAACACCTGGTATTTGGTTAAAAAACTTTTGTTTTGATAAATGGTATAAGGAATATCAAAGCGCAGGAACAAATGACTGAGATACTCATAGTATCCGCCAATAACAGCACCTGATGAAAAATCATCGGTATTCTGTATATCGGTTCCGCGTTTACTGTTTTTAAATTGATAAGCGCTGAAAGCACCATATTCCAATCCAAAATTTCCAAAAGAAGTGTTGAAATAATCCTGTTTGAGGATATTAAGCCCCAGAACATCACCAACATTTACCGAATCATTATTAGCCCGGTACTCATAATATCCGGATAGTCCGATGGTAGAAGTATTCAACCGGTGAAGGACGGAAACATCGCCTCTGAGTCGAAATACTCCAAGTCCGGTTGGATAATTAGAAACAGTAAGGTTCTTGGTTTTTCCGGTTGGAAAATAGAGAGAGCCTTCAGTAGTAAGCACATTGGTGGTCTCTGCATTTCCCAACAAGTTGTAATAAGCGCCTGCAACAATATCCGAAAGCCCCGAGCCACTCACTTCACCCATGGGCGAATAATGGTGAATGAACGAAAATGGAATTTGTGCAAAAAGACTCAGTTTAGGAGTCATTCCATAATCAACTGATGCTGTGAGCAACATTTCGTTCATTATGGATTTATCAGAGAGTTTTTCCATTTTTCCCGTTTTGGCATTCATCCATTTAAAATAGTTAGGAATTTCGGCATTTAAACGCACCATAAAAGAATGGTTTTCAATTACCTGCGACCGGATATTCAGGGCTGAAAAAAAGTAAGTATATTTTCTGCCCGTGTCTGCCGGTGTACTGGTCTGCCCTTGAAGTTGAATACTCATTAGCACGAGTACCAGTAAGCTCCAGAAATAATGTTTTTTTTTCATAATTTAAATCAAATAAGTAAGTACTTACATAATAATTAGATAAAATTTTTTATTTAGCAAGCAACTTCATTAATAAATGAAACATTTTATTACAGAAATCATTAATATTTAATTCACTACCATTAAGTGCAAGTTCTATATTTAACGATACCGGGATACCCATATACATCATCGCAATATTTTCAACAGGAATTTTATCGTCCCATTTTTCAGTGGCAATTCCATCGAGTATAATTTTGCTCACCAGATTTTTCTGACTGTTAAAAATCTGCATCAGGTTGGTTTTAAGGGTAACATCATTGTTATGTGAAGCCTCTGAAAATAGTAAAACAGTAATGCCTTTATTTTCGATAAGGTAACGGGTTGTTTGCAATATGAATTTGTATAACCGTTTTTCTGGATCACTATTTACATTGACAATGGAGCGCAATGAACCAATAAATTCGTTTTGAACATCTTTGATAATGGATAATACAATATTTTGCTTGGTAGGGAAGTGCCTGAAAATAGTCCCTTCGCTCATCCCAATCTTATTTGCAAGGTTTCTTGTTGACAAGTTTTTTAGTCCATCGGTATAAATAATATCAAGTACTGCCTGCTTGATTTGTTCCTGCCGTATTTCTGTACTTTGTCGTTTCATATAAGTAAGTAATTACTTACAAAGATAAATCAGATTTTTATTCTGACCAAATAAAATTGGATTTATTTTTAGATTTTAATAAAATTATACTTTCAATATGATTGATCTTTTACATATATTTAAAATAAAATCATGTTTTTAAAAGACCACTTTAAAAAATCATTCTTTTTTTTAAGGTCATTATACAATTTTTATCCAATTCAGATTTTAGTTTCCTATTTGAGGAATTATCAACTTTATTTGCTAATCTGGCTTTTACCTTTCTTAATCACATTAAATATTCTCGGAATAGATTTTGGAATACCCTCATTATTTTTAAGCCCTGAACATGAGGGTAATTCAGGAATAATCTCCTTCCTTTTTTTGGGATTGGTAACAGGAAGTTTTATCATGGCTTTTCATGTTTCATCTTATGTGACAATGATTCACCGGTATCCATTTATAGCTGCAGTTTCGAGGCCGTTTTATGTTTTTGCAATAAATAATTCTGTGATACCTTTTATATATATAGCCATATATCTGTTTCAAAGCATCAAAAACCAAAGAGTACAGGATCTGATTCCATCAGGTCAAATACTATTAAACTGCCTGTCATTTATTTCGGGCATATTAATTTTTGTATATCTGTCATTCGGACTTTTCTATCTTTTTGTAAAAGGACTTCCTTCAATATACACTTTCAGCACAGAGAAGATAGAGAAGAAATGGTTCAAAGGAGCTCTTAAAAACTATAAAAAGGACAGGGACACTAAAATTCAGAATATATATTCAGGAGCATACGGTAAGGTTAATGTTGAGTTTTATCTCAGGGGGTTCTTAAAAATTGGAAAAGCCCGTAAATATAAGCATTATAACAAAACCATCCTGACGAACATACTTTACCATCAGCATTTTAATGTTCTCTACTATGTAATAGCGATATTGGTGTTTATCATTGTCCGGGGGCAAATGAAAGATGATGTATTCCTTATTTTACCTGCAGGAGCAAGTATATTGCTGATATTTACAGTAATCATGTTGATGTTTACCCTGGTCTACATCTTTTTTAAGAAATGGACCTTATCATTTCTTATACTATTCTTATTTGGCATCAATTATTTCTATTCTTCCAAAACTAACTGGAATAATAGTGCATACGGGCTTAATTATAAATCAGGAGAGGGGAATATTAATATTTTACAACACGGTGATTATGAGAAAGATTCTCTGGAGACTATTTCTATTCTTGAAAAATGGAAAGATAAAAATTCAAATGTAGCAGGTTTGCATAGTAAACCTAAAATGGTGTTGGTTTGCGCAAGTGGCGGCGGACTTAAAATGGCATTATGGACTTATTTCTCATTAGGTTACATAGACAGTCTGACCAATGGATCTCTTTTAAAACACACCCAGTTAATAACCGGCGCATCAGGAGGAATGTTGGGCGCCGCTTACCTGCGGGAGCTTTATCTCGATCATTTAACCGGGAAAAATAAAAGCTATTATTCATACACCTATATTGATCGGTTGTCAAAAGATCTTTTAAACCCAATTCTCTACAGTTTTTCATTGAGTGATTGGTTTTTCAGACTGGAAAGTTTTTCATATAATGGGTACAGCTATTACAAGGATCGGGCTTATATGTTTGAAAAGTTTGTAAATAAAAACCTGGGGCCGGTACTAGATAAACCTTTATCAGCTTATTATGAGCCGGAAAAAATGGGATTAGTACCCATGCTGATTTTTAATCCCACAATAATGAATACCGGTTCAAGACTTATTATTTCGCCTTTGAATGTTTCATACCTTGTTAAATCAGGTTATTCAGATAGTTTGCGAAATATAGAGTTTCGTTACCATTACAGAAACTTTGGATCAGATAGTCTTAGGTTCCTTTCCGCAATTCGGATGTCTGCAAGTTTTCCTTACGTCAGCCCGCAGATTGAGCTACCGGGAACTCCGACCTTAACAGTATTTGATGCGGGGATAAATGACGATTTTGGATATTTGACAGCTTATAATTTTATAATTTTCTTTCAGAAATGGATAAAGGATAATACGGATGGGGTTATAATTATAAGTCTCGATGAGAATAGTGATTATAATGAATATTACTATAATAAGCCATCTATTATTTCTAACATACTGAAGCCAGCCAAGTCTGTGATATCTAATTTGTCGGCAATTCAAAAAACGAACTATCTTCAACTTTTATACTCTTTAAACAAGGTTATTCCAGGTAAATTTTATTTCGTACAATTAAATTTGGGCTCTCCAAATAAAAAAATTTCACTGAGCTGGCATTTGACAAAACATGAAAAGCAAATAATTCTAAAATCAATACATTCAGGTGCAAATGAAAAGGAGATTAGCCGTTTAATAAATCTGTTGGAATAAAGCCTTTGTATAATGATTATTTTACTTAAGTCCTTAATTTTATTTAATATAAATGAGGAATTTTCTGACAAGCGTATCGCGGAAAATGGAGTTTTTTTGCCGACACTAACTATAATAAATCCGAATAGATAACTCAGGTAAAATTTAATTAAGTATAAATATTAGTAAATAAGCTGTTTTCTGACACAAAAATTAACAATAATTGATTATCAATTACTTACAAAAGCTTGAGAAACAAAGTGCAAATCAACAAGTATAGTCAGGAGATATGTATAAGAAAAAATGTAGTTGATGATTAAATTCCATCTACTTATTAGTACCTAAATTATAGGTAAGACAACCCACTTGAACTTAAAAAAGCACCTGTATCTCTTATTTTTAAAGGTTTACATGGTATTGTCAAAATTGATCTTATTAAGTATGCAATTTGATTATATCAAATAATTCTTTAGTTTCATGTAAAAATTTTCAAACCCATGAAAAATAATAATCATTACCGAAATGTTGTAGACATCCATATTTCTTATCAACACAAAAATCTCTTAAACAAATTTAGTCGGATATATACATTACTGGTAGTACTGATAATTATGGCAACTCAAAGCCTTTATGCCCAATTTACCAAATTGTATGATTTTCAGGTTGATGAATAATACTAATACTTTGTCAAGCCCATTTATACAAATTTAATTTACGCTAATCAAACTTTATATGGAATGACCTCGGGGGGTGGTCTTTACAATTTAGGAGCTATTTTTAAAATCAACTCCGATGGCAGCGGATTTGAAAAGCTGTTTGATTTTGATGGTAAAACCAGTGGATCACATCCTTATGGTTCATTAATTCTTGCAGGAGATTCGTTATATGGGATGACTGTTCTATGGCGGGGAGTTTGGCAGGGGCGTTATTTTCAAAATAGATACAAGTGGTGCCGGATATCAAAAATTGCTTGATTTTGACTATACACTTAAAGGAGCGAATCCAGATGGTTCACTAACCCTTGCAGGTGATTCTCTCTATGGCATGGCTGTATATGGTGGTAGAGAATAGATAATGGTGTTATTTTTAAAATAAATAAGAAGTGGTACCGGATATCAAAAATATGCTTGATTTTGATGCAACTACCAAAGGGGCAAATCCAAGAGGTTCATTAACTCTTGTAGGTGATTCCTTGTATGGTATGACAAGCATGGGTGGCACTAATAACAAAGGTGTCATTTTTAAAATAAACAAGAATGGTACAGGATTTCAAAAATTGTTTGATTTTGACGGAACAAATAGTGGTGCAACTCCTTATGGTTCATTAACTCTTATGGGGGATTCGTTGTATGGCATGACCAGCAAAGGTGGGACGAATAACATAGGTGCTATTTTTAGGATAAATAAAAGTGGTTTTGGATTTCAAAAACTACTTGATTTTGATGGATCAAATGAAGGATCAATGCCCGCTGGCTCTTTGACTTTCGTGGGAGATTCTCTCTATGGTATGACTAAAAGCGGTGGTACAAATCAGTATGGTGAAATTTTTAAAATAAACAGAAATGGGACAGGATTTCAAAAACTGCTTGATTTTGGAACAAATGAAGGAGGAGCACCTCGTGGTTCTTTAACGTCTGTTGGGGCATCATTATATGGGATGACTTCTACAGGAGGATATGGTCATGGTGGTACAATTTTTAAAATAAATACAACTGGGAATGAATTTTACAAGTTAAAAGATTTCTCTGTAATGCCCATAGAGGGGGCTAACCCGAACAGTTTGTTTACCGATGGGTCATGCTTAATTGGAACAACTAATAAAGGAGGCAATAATGGTTTAGGGCTCATTTTCAAAACCGAAATGGATGGTACAGGATATCAGAAATTATTTACATTTAACGCCGATAGTGGATACAACCTTTCGAGGGGATTTTCCTTGGTTGGTGATTCGTTGTATGGTGTTACTGAAGTAGGAGGGAGAGATAATTCTGGTGTTATCTTTAAAATTAACAGGAATGGAAGCGGTTTCCAGAAGTTATTTGATTTTGATTATATAACAAATGGAGAAAATCCTATCGGACCATTGACATTGGTTGGTGATTCATTATATGGTGTTATTAAAATTAGTGGAGGAAGTTATGGTGCTATATATAAAATTAACAGGAATGGAAGTGGTTTTCAAAAGCTATTTAATTTTGAATATTCAGATAATGTAGGATATTATCCTTCCGGATCATTAACGTTGGTTGATGATTCATTATATGGTGTAACCGAGAGTGGGGGAAAGAATAGTTACGGTGTTATTTACAAGATCAACCGAAACGGTAATGGATTTCGGAAAGTATTTGATTTTGATGGGACCAATGGGTCAATCCCTTTGGGTTCATTAACTTTGATTGGCGATTCATTGTATGGTATAACACAATATGGTGGAGAAAATAATTTAGGTGTTATTTACAAAATCAACCTAGATGGAAGTAACTTTCAAAAACTATATGATTTTGACGGGATTAACGGATCTAATCCTTACGGATCATTAATTTTGACTGGCGATTCACTTTTTGGCACTACCAGCAGAGGTGGAATATATGGTTATGGTACGATGTTCAGATTAAATGTCAGCGATAATAGTTATCAGAAAGTATTAGATTTTGATTATATAAACGATGGAGGCAGTCCAAGTTCGATTTTTCTTCTTAATAACTTAACTTTTTATGGAACCTGCCAGGCAGGTGGCGTGGATGGTATAGGGACAATTTTTACATACAGGTTAAGAGTAACAAGTCAGGCAACTAATCTTCAGTTTACAAATATTGATACGAGCCGGATCGATGTTAGTTTTACCATTGGTGATGGCGATAACAGAGCCGTATTTATTTGTCAGGGCAATTCAGGTGTACCGGCACTTTCCAATGGCATTACTTACACTGCTGATGCTACTTTTGGGCAGGGTTCAATAACGGGTAACGGCTGGTATTGTATTGCAAACGGAAACCTAACAGGTGAAACTGTTACTGTAGAAGGTCTTGCTTCAAATACCACATATCGCGTAATGGTAGTGGAATATACAGGAGATACCGGTACAGAACAATACCTGACTTCTACTGCAACAGGAAATCCGGCCAACGTAACAACCAGCAATTATACACAAATACAAAACCTAAGCGATTCCAATATTAAAGTTTTTCCTGTTCCTGCAACTGATAAATTATATATTAAACTGCCGGACGGTAAACCTGCAACAGTTGAAATTATTAATCTTAATGGACAGCTTGTAAGGAAAAAGCTGATTAACAGCCAATCATCTGTTAATGTTTCTGGTTTGGCCGCAGGTATTTATACCCTTAAAATTATTGCAGAAGATTCACTGGTTATTAAGAAGATAGAAATACAATAAAACCAATCATACAGAAAAACCGGGATCATCCGGTTTTTTACATATTCCTGATTTTTACACTAGTAATTTAACTAGTTGATTTATAATAATATGTAAATTGTGGATTACAACTATTTTCCGATACAGAAATTCTTAAATATATTCCCCAAAATCTCATCGGTGGTAATCTCACCGGTAATCTCACCCAGGTAATGCAAACATTCACGTATATCCACCGCCAGCAGATCGCCCGGAATGGAGGCGTCAATACCTTCATTAACCCTGGTAATTGCCTCATGAGCATGTTTTAATGCTTCAAAATGGCGAACATTAGTAACTATTACATCATTTTCATCATATTCGCTATCGTTGACAGCATTTTTCAATTCGTCAGTCAACGATTCAATATTCGTTCCCAGCATAGCAGAAAGCTGAATTAACGGCACATCTGCAGGAACTATTTCTTTTAGTCCAGTAACAAGTTCTTCCGTTTCCTCCGGATCATCTATCATGTCTGCTTTGTTTAAAACAACGATCAGGTGTTTTTCCTCTGACATCCATATGTTTCCTGATATCATTGATATCCCCGAGAATATCTTCCAGCTGATTGCGAATATCAATCATTAAAATTACAATTGATGCCTGTCGCAACTTATTGTAGGTACGTTCAATGCCCATAGATTCAACAGTGTCAGTCGTTTCACGCAAACCTGCCGTATCGATAAAACGGTACTGAATGCCATCCAGTACGATCGTGTCTTCAATGGCATCGCGGGTAGTACCTGCAATTTCGGATACAATCGCTTTTTCTTCTTTCAGGATCAGGTTCAGTAAAGTGGATTTTCCTGCATTTGTCTGTCCCACTATTGTAACGGGGATACCGTTTTTAATAACATTCCCGTAAGTAAAAGACTGAATAAGCTGGCTAAGCAGGTTTTCAATATTAGTTACCAGTTTTTTAAAAGCTTTACGATCGGCAAATTCTACATCTTCTTCGCTGAAATCGAGTTCGAGTTCAATTAGTGAAATAAAGTTGAGCAGCTGGTCACGCAGTTTTTTTATTTCCAACGAAAAACCGCCGCGCATTTGTTTTACCGCTACTTTGTGAGCGGAGCGTGAAGAGGAGGAGATGAGATCGGCTACTGCTTCGGCCTGCGAAAGGTCTAGTTTTCCGTTTAAAAAAGCGCGCAGTGTAAATTCTCCGGGACGGGCCATTCGTGCGCCTTTTTCTATAAGTAACTCCAGAATTTTTTGTTGTACATATAAAGATCCGTGGCAGGAAATTTCAATAACATCTTCGCCCGTATAGGAATGTGGTGCTTTAAATAAGCTGATCAGCACTTCATCAATCGTATCCGAATCGTTTATAATACTACCAAAATGGATGGTATTTGCAGGCTGATCTGCCAAATATTTCTTTTCATTTGCCGGTTGAAAAACTGAACCGGTTATATTAAATGCATTTTCCCCGCTGAGGCGGATAATAGCCACAGCCCCTTTACCGCTAGGCGTGGAAATAGCACATATTGTATCATGATCTTGCATACAGTTTATTTTTTACAAAATTAGGTTTATTCTATTATAATATATTACCTGACAAAAGAAACATTATGGAATAATTCTGAATCAGCGGTTACCGGGAATTAAAAAAACAGGAGGATATTACAGAAGATTTCTGGAAATACAGGTACGAAAGTATTAACGATTTTGAAAAGCATATCACACTTAATGGCACACAGGTAATTAAGTTTTTCCTGCATGTATCAAAAGATGAGCAAAAGAAACGTTTTCTCGAACGGATTGAAAATTCCGAAAAAAACTGGAAATACACTACAGGCGATATTGAAGAGCGGAAATTCTGGAATGATTACCAGCAGTCCTATCAGGAAATGATAAGGCATACCTCTTTAAAACATGCGCTGTGGTATATAATACCTGCGGATGATAAAAGATACATGCGATTGCTGGTGTCAAAAATACTGGTTACAAAACTGGAAGAGATGCATCTTGAATATCCTGCTATGGGGAAAGAACAACAGAAATATATAAAAGAAGGCCGGAAAATGCTTGAAAATGAATAGTATTTGCCTTATCTAATCAAAAGGAAGAATCATTTTCACTCTGTTTTTCCGCAGGTAACTCCTTATAATCTGATGAGTATCACGGTTATCACTGAAGGGTTTAATACAATCGTGCAATAATTGCGGATTTTCCGATAATTGCGTCCTGTTGCATATAGCCAAAGCCAATGTACATTCCTTTTTCAATTTTAACCACACTGATCTCGTCATCGTAATTACCTGTGTCGATAATGAAAAAATTATCATGTTCATATCTGTGCAGGTAAACAACCTGCTGAGCACGCAAGTTGTAACTTTCCGGTAATTCCTTTCCGATGCAGGCACCATCACATTCCATTATTTCGTAATGAAAACAGGCACTATGGGAAGTATATAATCCGCAAAGTTTCTGACACAACCGGTATTCGTCGATCAGTTTGCCCAGATAATTCAGCGCCTCACGGTACGAGGAAAAAGTTGTTAGCGGTAATTCCGTTTTTTTATTATTTTTTTCAATGGCGAATCGAATATATCCTGCATTATCGGTATACCGGTAAAGTCCATATAAAAACATATTCCTGCGTTGCTGGCGGTTGTAAATGGGTTTGTTCTTTTTAATTTCATCCGATTCTTTCAGTAATGCGATAAGTTCACTGCCGGTAAGCTCGTAATCGATATCAACGATCTTCTGCATCATTTCCATACCCTTTTTAGTGGTATAATTGCCTAAATGAGAGAACACCCGGCTCCGGATATTCTTACTTTTACCAACATATACCAGTTGTTGGTTTTCATCATAAAAATAATATACACCGGTTTCTTCGGGCAGTTTTTTCACTTTTTCAATATCCAGGCTTGGATGAAGATCTTTTTTCGATATTCCCGGTAGTTCCAGCAACCCGGAACCTGAATTTTTATTGATCGTATGTAACATGCTAAATAGACTGGCAGTAGCAAGCGCATCTCCGGCTGCCCTGTGACGGCCGGTAACCTGTATCCCCAGTGCATCACATAATCTGCCCAGACTATACGACGCAAGTCCGGGAATTAATTTACGGCTTAGTTTTACTGTACATAACTTTTCACGTTCATACTGATAACCGAGTCTTTTGAATTCCTGTCGTATAAAATTATAATCAAAACTTACATTATGGGCAACAAACACTTTATCTTCCGTTATTTCAACAATTTTCCGGGCTACTTCATAGAATTTTGGGGCATCGGCCACCATATCATTTGTAATACCAGTTAAGCTGGTAATATTATACGGGATTTTCTTCTCCGGATTAATCAGTGTAGTATATTCATCCACAATCTGTTGCCCATTATGAATAAATACAGCAATTTCTGTAATCTTCTCATTTACAGGACTTCCTCCGGTGGTTTCGATATCAATAATGGCATACATTTCAATTGTAAATTTAATGAATCCGGTGCGTAAATGTATTTTGGGAATGGTTGTGTTATTAACATTTTTCAGTTTTCTTCTTTCTATAACTGATTTAAAATAGTACTAATAAATTCTGACTCAATTTAATCAAAAAGCCTTGCAAAAGGAGCAAGGCTTTTTCTGTTAGCGCGTGTAATAGAATTTTGGTAAGTGGTGTAAATCTATATAATTATTATGAAAATTATTGCAAGGAAGTGAAAAATTAATTTTTTCCTTATATTTTAAGCATATCATCAGAGAAATTGTCATAAAAAGAATCCAAACTCATTTGTTTGATAGTTTTTTAGTTATGCGTTAATAAAGTGAATTACACGGTTCACATAATATTTTTAGGAAATAATCAATCAAACTTTATTAAATTTGTTGTTAATGCTACAAGGAATAAATTTTCTGTTATTTTTGTGAATTGGATAATCTAAATTAATTTACTAGTACTTAAAAATATGTTAGAAATGAGAAGGAATGAATCGTTGGAGGAAATGGTGGCGAGGAGAAATAAACGGTTGAAGTCACTTTTTTCACGTAATGGAATCAATATCAGATTGGTAGGTGATGAGCAAAAACCAGCGGTAATCAGGGATGAGGCTGTAGTCCTTTCGTGCTACGTTAAGAACTTTGATCTCCATTTTACAAAAGAACCTTTCAGTGATGAAATTGTAAAAACAGTTAAATTAAAACATGATCCTGATATCACAAAGTTTGAATTAGAAGAGGTATTAGAGATTTGTAAACATCGTCCGGTATTT
This sequence comes from uncultured Bacteroidales bacterium, assembly GCA_963748095.1. Classification (GTDB taxonomy): domain Bacteria; phylum Bacteroidota; class Bacteroidia; order Bacteroidales; family UBA10428; genus CAVVIO01. The sequence continues at coordinate 38,257 of CAVVIO010000005.1, read as the reverse complement.
AAGCTCAGAATGACTGGATCGGATTTATACCTGGTTGGATACAATTATCTTAACTCTGAAGATGCTGTAGGACGTTACCCTGTTTTTGCCCGCCATAAACCAAAAGTTTATTTTGATTTCGAATATGCCCAGAGTGTTGCGGAAAATATTCGCAGTGATGGTTATAAAATTGATATTGAATAAATAAAAAATCTGAATCCAACTTCCACCCGACATTTACCAACAAATCAATTAGCTGTAATTCTTTTTTAAATTCTCTTATCTTACAGAAAGAAGACGAGTGCGGTTTTGTTAAATTTAAAACCAGTGACTCATGGATAAATTATCAGGCATGATATTATCCATTGAAACTCATAATTTATCTTGTGATTTTAACCTGAAAGTGTATTATACGGAAATATATTTGTCTGATTAACTTATGAATAGATGTTAATTCTTCAGGGAATTTGAAGTTACATAATTCTATGGCAAAAGCATAAAAAAGCTTTCAGTTTAGGAAGAAAGGGACTGGTATCTTACCTTCTGAAAGCTTTTTACATTTGAAAGGGTAAACGTTATTATCTATAAACATCCGTTTATCTCACACCACATATATGATGCAAAAATATGAACAACCTGCAATCACCCTTTTCCAAATTGTAAAAATTATATTCCAAAAGGTAAAAAATACGTTCCTTGATAACGGTAATCAACAGATTTAATGAATTTTTTATTCATTTAATAACAGGTTAATTATATGTTAATTGTTAATATTAAGAAAATAGTATAGGTTTGCTATTTAATAATTCAGCCTAAATGTTTAAACTTTTTCTTTTACTTAACCCGGTATATGTTACATTATTCTGGGCAATTATTTTAAATCTCTACGATAGAAAAATATACCCTGCAAAAGTTTTTTTAGGAAGGTTTATGCTTGCAGCTTTCATTGTGTATGTATCACACCTTTTTTATTTTCTGCGCCAGTTACATATATATGTTTTACTCGACAGTTTTTATACATGGGCTTCTTTATCTGTATATCCCATGTTTCACATTTATGTTCGCCTCTTAATAATCGATAAGTTTTTCAGCTTTAAAAAACACAGCATATATCTGATTGCTCCTACCATTATCTTTTTATTGCTGGCTATTGGATATTTACTAATGGATAAAGAAGAAAGAATGAATTATGTTTCCAGCATATTGACCGGTGCTGAGAAGGGAAAGGGTATTACTGCATATATGCATGCTGTATATCTGGCCGGCAGGCTTATTTTTATTATCCAGACAGTTTTATATCTGGTATTAAACTGTCTGCTTATATTGAACAATAACAGAACGCTGCAAAATTTTTACTCGAATATCGAGTCGAGAAAGCTCGGATGGGTGCAGTTCTTCAATATTAGTATGGCATTCACAAGTATTTCAAGTATTTCTCTTGCTATTATTGGGAGAGAAAAATTTTTAAACCATGATTATTATCTCATACTTCCATCCCTGGTTTTTTCGCTGATGTTGTTTATTATCGGATATCTTGGAAATAAGCAAAGACAGATCTTTTCTGAAAAAAGGGCTTTGAAGATGGTCTCCACTTATAACGCAGACGATGCGATTCCTGAAAGATTAAAGGAAGATCTGATCGCATTATTCAAAAATAAAAAAGTATATCTTCAGAAAGATTTAAAGATATGGGACGTTTCCGGATTACTGGCGACAAACAGAACTTATATCTCCAGAATTATCAATCAGGATTTTGATAAGAATTTTTGTTCCTTTGTGAATGACTACCGGATAGAGCATGCTAAAAAGCTTCTTGCAGAAAATAAAAATTATTCAAACGAAGAAATTGCAGAGCTTTCAGGATTTGGTTCAATCAATTCATTTTACCGTGTATTTAAGCAAAAAGATAATATTTCAATCGGGAAATACCGTGAAGATAATTTTAAATAAAAACTTTTACTGTCGTATTTTCGGCATAACTTCTATTCAAGATAATTCAAATCAACCTCGTTCTCCCGTATTTTAAATTTGTTATATTTGTTTTTGATTGATTAATATTAAAAAACATTCTAATTCAATTATCATGAAAAAAATAAAAATACTTTTTTCACTCATTTTTTTACTTCCGTTTTTAACAGGTAATTTATTTGCCCAGTCACAGGAAAAGACGAAGAATCCTCCCATAGATAAATGGTGGAAAATTCCATCGTCTTCCATAAATGTGCCTGCCAAAAAATGGGACAACAAACTGCCGTTAATTCACGTCGATGGAAATAAATTTGTGGATGCCAATGGAAAGACCATGCTTTTTCGTGGATTGAATATAGCCGATCCTGATAAGGTAGAAAGAGACGGACACTGGAACAAGGCCTATTTTGAGAAAATAAAAGAATGGGGGGCAACAATTATCCGCATTCCGGTGCATCCAATTGCGTGGCGTCAGCGCACTCCCGAAAATTATCTGCAGTTACTGGATCAGGCTGTGGAATGGTGTAACGAACTTGGAATGTATGTTATTATCGACTGGCATTCGATTGGTAACCTGAAAGATGGACTTTTCCAGAATCCAATGTATGATACATCTTTGAAAGAAACATTTGAATTCTGGAGTATCATTGCCAGTCATTTCAATGGCTCTACAACGATTGCCTTTTACGAAATTTTTAATGAACCTACTTTGTTTTTTGGCAAATTAGGACAGATGACCTGGGATGAATGGAAAAAAATAAATGAAAAAATTATCCTTTTAATGCGGGCATATGATAAAGAAACGGTTCCTCTTGTTGCCGGTCTCGACTGGGCTTATGATTTGACTCCATTACATTACGACCCGTTGCACTTATCAAATATTGGATACGTAACTCATCCTTATCCGCATAAGAGAACTCCTCCGTATGAGCCAAAGTGGGAAGAAGATTTTGGATTTGCAGCCAACACTTATCCCGTAATTGCTACTGAAATAGGTTTTACACTGGGTGATGAAAGTCTGGCTGCTAATGGTGAATATGGCAAGGCTATTGTCAATTATCTCGAAGGGAAAGGTATAAGTTGGGTAGCATGGGTATTCGATCCGGATTGGGATCCCCAGATGATAAAAAACTGGAATTTTGATCCAACCGATGAAGGTAAATTTTTTATGGAAATGTTTAAAAGATCCAAATAGATCAATTCTATCTGAATATCTAATAATAAAGCTTTGTGGTCTTAAAATACTGGATCACAAAGCTTTTTGATTATAATAATGACTATTCAAAACACCACGAAAATCACTATTTATTTACAATTTACTGGTTAACAATTTTATCCTATACTTACACCCTCCTGTCACAGATAAAAGTGTGATCATCAAATTAAACGTTATTCATTCACTTAATATGCATTAAAACAGCTACTTTTATTAAATCTTCCATCTTTCAATAACTATTTTAGTTAAGCTGATTTGTGGCGAAAGGATGGAAAAACGAGAAAAAATATTCCGTATATTATCAGGAGATTTACTATTTCCTGTCCTTCTTAATACTATCTTACTTCTCTGTAAATTGATGATCAGTAAAGCCTCTGGTTATTCTCTTCCTTTTAAAAAATATTTCAGAGCATTACTTTTCATATCTGCATTTGTCTTTGTTCCCTTACGATTGATGTCGCAAACTTCAGTATTCACTTTGGATCATAAAGCAGATAAGACATATAATCATCAATAAGCAATTCAATAATAACACAGAAATACAACCATTTAACTCTGAATTATCTACTGTTTACGGATTGACTTTTTCAGGAAAAATAAAACTGAATTCCGATACAAGCCTGGTGCGAATTATTTTGGTTGACGATCAGTATAAAGAGTACCTGGTGTATGAATCCTATAGACTGCTGGAAGAAAAATCAGAATATGCAGTAAATGGAAAAGGAGAGGAGACAGTTAAATTAAGCGGGGTGAAACCACTAATGCTGAAACTTGAAATAACAGACGCCTCTTTAGATATAAACAAGATTGAGATTTCCACCAAATCTCTGAAAACAGCTACCTCTAGTCAGCAGCAGATATACCGGATGCAAACGATAAAAAAAATCGATGCGATCAACCGGAATATTCAAAAGAAAGGATTGACATGGCGGGCTGGTGAAACTTCCATTTCAAAAATGACATACGGGGAGAAAAAAAGATATTTTGGTGGAAAAGTTCCCAATCTGCAGGGATTTGAATATTATGTGGGTGGGATTTTTGTTGTTCCCGGAACATATTCTGAACAATCATCGGATACTAGCAACACTAATCAAACTACAGCCGGAGATTCCCCAACTTATACAACAGATTTCAGTTGGGAGAACAGGAACGGACAAAACTGGATGACATCTGTTAAAAATCAGGGAGGATGTGGCAGTTGCTGGGCATTTGCTGCTGCCGGTGCAACCGAATTACTTGTTAATTTGTACTATAACCGGCACCTGGACCTCGATCTTTCGGAACAAAACCTTATCTCAGGAACTAACGGCTCTTGTGCAGATGGCGGATATGTTGATGAAGCATTGAATTATATTAAAAATACCGGTGTGGTTAATGAAAGTTGTTTTCCTTATATGGGAGAGGATGTTCCATTAACTGACATGTGTCCCAAACCGGAAGAACGTATTAAAATAGGTGGATACTCTGGAATGATTGCACGAAGTACCAATGATTTAAAACAGGCAATCATGCGGGCACCTGTGGCATTGGTAATTGAATCATGGTCGCATGCAGTTACCCTGGCTGGCTTTAAGACAATTGAAAAAAATGATATTCTAAATGTCAGGAATGGCTCTCAGGATTCATGGAACTATATCGCATCTGATGATTCGCTTATAGGACAAACAGCCTGGTTAATAAAAAATTCATGGGGTACTGAATGGGGAGAAAAGGGTTACGCTTATATAGTTACCCCCATATCTGATCTCAAATGGTCCGAGGCTGTTTTCGGACCGGTCAGTACTCTGAATTTAAATGATTCCAATATTGTTTGCACAGATAATGATGGCGATGGATATTATACATGGGGAATAGGCCCTAAACCATCTTATTGCCCGCCATGTCCTGATGAACCGGATGGTGATGATTCAAATCCTTGTCTGGGCCCAATGGATGCTTACGGAAATATTTCTCCTATAACTCTTCCTCCTGTCTCCAATAGTGTTGTTGTAAACGAGGGAGAAGAAGTACCTGATCTGGTTGCATCCGGGGAAAATATAAAATGGTACGATGATTCGATGTTAACTAATCTGCTTGATACAGGAAATGTTTTTACTACCGGACAGACAGAAGGTTGTTTGCATAAATATTATGTTACGCAATCCGTTAATGGTTGTACAAGTTCCCCTGTTACAGTTGAACTGTCTCTAATGAAAAATATTGTACCACCAACCACCAGTGATGTTGTTGTTTGTGAAGGAAATCCGGTTCCCGATCTTGTTGCAGCAGGAGAGAATATACACTGGTACAATGATGAACAGTTAAATCATCTCATTTATAATGGAAATAGCTTATCGACTAATCTTATACAACCGGGAACATATAAATTCTATGCAACGCAATTGGTAAACAATTGTGAAAGTGCCCCTCAACCGGTCAGTTTAACTATCGATTCTCTGCCTAAAGTTGATATTGGCAAAGATACAACACTTATTCCGGGACAGATAATTACACTGAAAGCTAACAATGTATATTCATCTTATAAATGGAGTAACGGATCAGATCAGCCTTATACAGAGATGATTGCAGGTAACCTCAAATCCGACATTCAAATAGTTACACTGGAGGTGACGGATAACAATGGTTGTGAAAATTCGGATACAATTAAAATATACCTGCAATCTCCAACATTTATAGATAATAATGAAGAAAAAATACCGGTAATGCTTTATCCGAACCCCAACCCGGGAACCTTTAACATTAGTTACAATACCCGAAATACAAACGGATTGGTAATAATTACCCTTATCAATTCTAAAGGCCAAACCTGTTATGTAAATAAAGGATTAGTTACGGGTGCTGAGAACACAATTCGTCTGAACCTACCTGAGCTTACCAGTGGAATATACCTGGTAAAAATAAATCTAAACGAAAAAGTATATACGGAAAGAATGGTTGTTAATTAAATTTACTTCAATTAGTTCTTTAATAAGCATTAAAATGACTATTTTTGTTTATATTTCCATCTGATTTTCACTTCTCATTTTATTTTCATTCTCTTTTCAGGATAGTTTAAACCGATAACACGAGATGGATGAAAAAAAAACAATATTCCGAAGATTACAGGGTTATCTGACTTTCGGTATGAATATCAGAATAATATTGTTTTTATTAATTTTTTTATCAGTACCATCCATAGTTTTGCCACAATCCTTAACAGATAAAGTATTCAGGTTGGTACAACCTGCAGATAGTGTTTTAGTTATTAACAAGGAATTTAGTAATAATGGACAGGTAATTCCTATTAATATCAATTCAAATATATTTGGTCTTACTTTTTCGGGTAAAGTCCGGTTGAATTCAGATACAAGTCTTGTACGCATCGTTTTAATGGATGATCACTATAAGGAATATCTTGTATATGAGACTTATGCATTAATGGAGGACAAATCTGTATTCTCTGTAAAAGGAATAGGAGAAGAGACTGTAAAACTTAACGGGGTGAAACCGTTGATGTTGAAATTTGAAATTCTCGATGCATCTGTAGAAATAACTGAAATACAAATTTCCACAAAAACGCTGAAGAACACTTTCAATACACAAAAAGAAACATATCTGCTGCAACATAAGAAATTAATTGATAAGATAAATCAAAATATTATCAGTAAGGGATTAGCATGGAAAGCCGGCGAGACTTCCATATCAAAAATGACCTACCAGGAGAAAAAAGAATATTTTGGAGGAAAAATCCCCAACCTTCAGGGTTTTGAATATTATGTGGGAGGTATTTTCACAATTCCCGGAAATACGAAAAGCCATACTTCTGTGAATGCCAATACTACACAGACGTCTGATGTGGTAAAAGCAACAACATATGCCGATGAATTCAGTTGGCGGAACCGTCATGGACAGGACTGGGTTACCCCGGTAAAAAATCAGGGCGGATGTGGTAGTTGCTGGGCATTTGCCACTGTAGGTGCTACCGAAATGCTGGTTAATTTGTACTATAACAGGCATTTGAATTTGAATCTCTCAGAGCAAAACCTGATATCGGGCACTGGTGGATCCTGTGCAGATGGTGGTTCTGTTGATGAAGCGTTGTATTATGTTAAATATATTGGTGTAGTTAACGAAAGTTGTTTTCCATACATAGGAAAAGATATCCCAATTGCCGGAATTTGTAAAAATCCGGAAGAACTTATTAAAATTGGCAGATATTCGGGTATGGTTGTGAATAATTTGAGCGAACTGAAAAAGAAAATCATTCGTGGACCGGTTGCCTTGATAGTTGAATCCTGGTCACACGCGGTTACTCTTATTGGATATAAAACCATTGAAAAGGGTGATTTAGTTAATGTTCGAAATGTTATTCAGGATTCATGGGATTATAATATACCGGGTGATTCCCTGATAGGACAAACAGCCTGGTTGATAAAGAATTCGTGGGGTACTGGCTGGGGAGAAAAGGGTTATGCTTATATTGTAGCACCTATAAATGATCTCAGATGGTCAGAATCACTTTTTGGGCCTGTCAGTAGTCTGAATTTAAACGACTCTGATATTGTCTGTAAAGATAGTGATGGAGACGGATATTATACATGGGGTATAGGTCCAAAGCCATCCTATTGTCCGCCATGTCCCGATGAACCGGATGGTGATGATTCAAACCCTTGTCTTGGACCAATGGATGATTATGGTAATATTATTCCCATATCACCACCACCTTCCACCAGTAATGTTTCTGTAAACGAGGGTGATGAAGTGCCCGACCTGGTTGCATCAGGTGAAAAAGTAAAATGGTACAGTGATTCCACGTTGATTAATCTTATTGATACTGGAAATATTTTTAAAACGGGACTTACGGAGGGTTGTTTACATACATATTATGTTACACAAACAGTAGAAGGATGCATTAGCTCTCCCTCTGTTGTTGAATTATCTATTATAAAAAACGTACCCCCACCTGCAACCCACGATACTATCGTATGTGAAGAAAATCGGATACCTGATCTGGTGGCAGTAGGAGAGAATATACACTGGTATGATGATGAACAATTAAAACATCTAATATATAGTGGAGACAGTTTACCTACCAGTCAAACTCAACCGGGAACCTATAAATATTACGCCACACAAATGATATATAACTGTGAAAGTAAGCCTCAGGCAACAAGTCTAACAATTAATTCACAGCCAAAAGTGGATATTGGAAGAGATACCACTTTTATCCCCGGACAGGTTATAACGTTAAAAGTTAATGATATTTACGCATCATATTTTTGGAGTAATGGATCAATAAAGCCCTTTACGGATGTAGGCACCAGTAACTTAAAATCCAACTTTCAAATAATAACACTGAAGGTATCGGATTACAACGGATGTGAAAATAAGGATTCAATTAAAATATACCTGCAATTACCTGCAATCCTGAAAAATTATGATAAGAAATTACCATTAGTTATTTATCCGAATCCCAACCAGGGAACTTTTAACATTAGTTACGGTACCCAAAATACGAACGGATACCTCATTATTACCCTTATCAATTCTGAAGGCCAAATCTGTTATATACAGAAAGATTTAATTACAAGTGACAAGAATACAATTCGTTTAAATGTGCCTAAATTTGCCAAGGGTATCTATCTTGTAAAAATAAACCTGAATAATAATGTATATACGGAAAGAATGGTCATTTTCTAGATTTTGATAAATTTTCCAATGCAAGCATTAATGCCTGCGTACCTTTTTTACCATAACCCTGAGCTTTAACGGCTACATACAACTGGTGCGCCAGTGCCAAACCAGGTAAGGAAAGGTTTCTGTTTTTAGCTTCTTCGAGGGCAATACCCAGATCCTTGATAAAATGTTCTACAAAAAAACCGGGTTCAAAATCCCTTTGGAGTATTCTTGGAGCTAAATTATCAAGTGTCCAGCAGGCGGCGGCGCCACCGCTTATCGATTTTAGCATTGTTTCTGCATCGAGCCCCGCTTTATAGCTGTATAACAAGCTTTCACATACGCCTACCATCGTCCCGGCAATGGTTATCTGGTTACACATTTTTGTATGTTGTCCGCTGCCTGCAGTACCCTGGTAAACAATATTTTTTCCCATCAATTTCAGCAGGGGCAATATTGTTTCAAAAATATTTTTGTCTCCACCAGTCATAACCGATAAACTGGCATTTCGTGCCCCAACATCTCCACCTGACACAGGTGCATCAATAGAAAAAACGCCCGATTTTTTTGCAATATTATCATATTTCAACAGCCAGGCTGGGACTTGTAGTGGTCATGTCAACAACGACTGAATTAGGTTTAATGCCATTGAAGATTCCTTCTTCTCCAAAATACACATCCCTGACATCATTTGGAAAGCCAACAATTGTAAATATCACATCCGACTGGCTGGCTACTTCTTTTGGCGTAGTACACCATATTGCCCCTTTGTCAATTACTGAATCTGATTTTTCCTTTGTACGATTGAATACATATCCTTTGTAACCATTATCAAGCAGGTGACCAAACATTGATGATCCCATCACACCTGTACCTATCCAACCAATGGCAGCAGTTTTATTTTGTATTTTTTCTTTCAGTTCCATGATAATATTTTTAACTAATAATCAGAAATAAATCTTTGTGTCAGGCAGGAATTTTTTTACCTGTCGCTGTTGAAAGGTAGAAATTTTATTATTTTCGAGATGTAATTCATTCAGTTTTTTCATGCCTGCTATTTGACGTTGCAGCAACAATATTTTATTATTACTCAGATCGGCATATTCCAGATTCGATAATTTGCCAATGGAAGATGAGATGGAATAAATAGCATTGTTGTTTAGATAGAGCTGTTTTAAGTTTATTAAGTCTCCAATGCCACTTTCAATTCGTTCAATCCTGTTATGAGCCAGATTCAGATATGTAAGTGAAGGAATGCGATAGATGTTATCAGGAATTTTAATTTTGTTCAGTTCAAGATCGAGTTTTTTAAGACCCGTAAGTTTATCCGTGTTGAACGAAAGAACAGAAATAGCATTAATACTCAGATTTAATTCCTTTAGTGAGGGAAGGTTAATATCATTGCCTTTGATAGCAGTGATCTTATTGTTGGAAAGATTTAATATTTCAAGATTTATTAAAGAGGATAACTCTTCAGGGATAGAAACCAATTTGTTTTTTTCAAGATTAAGTTTTGTTAATGATGTCATATTACCTAACTCGGGCGGGATCGATTGCAAATTATTCTCTGCCACCGAGAGTTCTTTTATATTTTTCAAATTACCAATTGAGGAGGGCAGTGCATCCATTTGATTTTTGAATAATGTCAACTCTTTTAATTTAGTAAGCGATCCGATACTGCCAGGCAGCGATTTTAATTGATTTTTATCCAGTTGTAAGGTTTCCAGCTCCTTAAGATTGCCTATATCAGCAGGTAATGTTTCTAACTGATTCCAGTTGAGATATAATTTTTTAAGATGTATTAATTGCGTGACAGCATCCGGTAAAGTTTTCAACCTGTTGGAAAACAGATCCAGTTCTTCAAGGTTGATAAGTTTAGAAATAGCTGCAGGAACTTCAGAAAGCTTGTTATCACCCAACATTAATTTTTGAAGATTTGTAAGCTCCCAGAGTTCAGGTGGAAGTGAAGTAAGTTTATTCCCTCGCAGGTACAATTCCTGCAGATTTTTCAGCTTGCCGATTTGCGACGGTAATTCAGTCAGGTTTTTACTGTCAAGATTAAGGATATATACTCTTTTTTTATTCAGCATGGCATCGTCGAGTGACCTGTAAATGGTCGCTTTTGCAAGTTGATCCTTAGTTCTTAATTTTTTTTGCGCGTAACTTCCAGTGTTGATTATTAATGCTATTAGTAATACCAAAATCCCCGATTTCTCCTTTATCATAACTCTGCTTTCAATAATTATTAAAAATGAATGGGCAAAGAAAATAAATTTTGGGCGAAAAAAACAGGCGAATGACTATTTAAAGAGAATTTTAAGTAATAACCTAATTCCGGCAGTTAACGGGCCAAGACAGATAAATATTCGTTTTCACTGGGAAATATGGACTTAGTTTAAATTTTCTCTGGTTTCTTTTTTACGATAAATTTCCACTTCCTCCCGAAGTGAATGGAGTTCTTCCATATGAAAACGAAGTTCTTCTTCCTGCTGATTCAGCTGGTTTTCTTTTTTTGAAAATGCGTCAAGTAACCGGGTGTTTTTGTCATTCATTCGTAAAAACTGGATAGTTGATGAAATATTTTCTGCGGTTTTTTCAAGAAAGGTAATTTGTTGTGAAGTGCATGAGTTAAAAGAAGCTATCTCGAGAACTCCCATAGTCATATCGTTGGTTTTTAAAGGTATAAGTACAAGATTTTTAACAGCCGCTTCCCCAAGTCCTGAGGTTAATTTAATATATCCTTTAGGAATATCGTTTAATAGGGTAGATTTCATGTCTTTAAAACATGCTCCGACCAGTCCTTCTCCTGGTATAATATTTTTTTCAAAAAGCATTTCACGACTGGCATTCCATGAACCAGTCAGTCTCAATTCCGGTTGTTCTTCATTATCATTTAAGAGGTAAATAGCCCCGATATGAGCTTTCAGAATATCTATGATCTCAGCAATCAGCTTTTGAGATAATTTCTGAAGGTTATCCTTATTGTTATTCAGAACATTATTTATACGGGTAAGGCTCTCATTAAGCCATCCCTGTAATTGCAATTCCTCTTTGTGCTTTATATTTTCATTATTTTGTTTTTGCAACTCCTCAGTCCGTTTATTAACCCGTTCTTCCAGCATTTGTTTCTCCTGTTGAAGTGCCGTACTCAGTTGTTCATTTTCAATCATTGCATTTGCTGAACGTCGGGAGAGTATGTAAGACTGAATCAGCATGTAGGTAACCAGACCGTAAGGCGCCAGATCGGGTGTATAGGCAATTCCCATGCTCACCAGTACATCATTGATAGCAGTTCCATAAAGTATGAAAAATCCGATAAATGTAGGCAGGGCTCCTTTCCGGCGGTTAAAGGACGACCTGAGCAATACACCAAAGGTCAGGTACAGCCCGCCAAATAATATGTAAAACTCATAAAACATCCTGAATCGTCCGTAAATGATCTGCGGAGTGGCAAAAACAAAAAGAGTGATCATTACTCCGATTGAAACCATCGCATAAAGAACGATCCTTGGAAATTCCTTTTTAAAGAGATAGTATAGAAACATTGCAAACAGCGGGATGGTACCAAAACCGGAAAAATTGTCCAGTTTAAACAGCAATTCCCAGTTTATACCCGGAAAAATAAAGGTAATAATCCGGCTATCTGTTGAGATGTTACGAAGTATCATTACAAAACACAATAGACCGAAATAAAGATTCGAACGATCGGTTTTACGAAGGATAAAGTACAAAAGATGGTTAAAGCTGATAATTAAAATAATTCCAACGATAATCATGTTGATGATCAACAATTTTTTAGATTGGCTGGCAAGCTGGTCATAAGGGCCAAAAAAAACTGGTTTTATAATGCCGGCACGGGTATGGAAAAAATTAGATACCTGCACTACCAGTTCGTGTGAATCGGATGATTTATTGAGAAATAAGGGTATGTTTTTATATGCAAATCCCGGACGGCTGGTTTTGGCAGAGTTTCCAACAATGCCGGTACTGTATATCAGTTCATTATCAAACCACACGCGGGAAGCTGTGAAAATATCGTATAAACGTAGTCCGTAAAGCCCATTCAGGTTGCCAGTCTCTAATTTCAAGCGGTAAGTAGCTTTTCCCCTTGTAATGTGTTTACCTTCTTTTTTTGAAGTCCAGGATGCCGGAACTATTGCTATTTTACTTAATTCTGAAAAATTATTTTCTGTAATTTTTTTTGGATTGACAAGTGTATCCCAATATAATTTCCATTCTCCGTTTAGTTTAAGAGTGCCGTTTGCATTGAAATCCCAATTACGCATATCAATTGTACCGTTTACGGCTTCGGGAGCGACCCGGTTTTCACCGTAAATCATTGAAGAATTGATTATAAAAGTTAAAATTAATAAAAGCACATTACGCATAAACAGGGTTAATTTTGGTTGTCAGAATTTATTATGCGAATCGAATTTATAAAAACTTTCTTACCTAATTGCTTTTTTTTGAATCAATTTGCCAACTTTATGGTTATTTAAAATGTTTTTAGAGATACTTTGGTGAAAAATCATTTTTTACTAATATAAAAATACTTCTACCTGATAATGGTGAGATCATATTATCAGTATATTTTTTGCAACTGTTACAACGATATATTCAACAGTATAATATCTTAAAACGGAATACTGAACAATTCAACATAGATTCAATTTTTCCCGCAAAAGTGTAGATTGCCCTAAGATACAATTTGAAAAAAATGCCGTTCTTGCTGAGGAACGGCATTTTAAGAGTTAAATTCCACTATTATTTATTTTCCATCAACATGTTTCTTAAATAATAATTAACATTCCCTTTCCAGGGTTTGGAACATATATCAATATCACCGTCACCATCCACGTCAGCTGCCACGGCATCAAAGCATTCGTGATCGGTTAATATCTCATGGCGTTTCCATTCCAGTCCGTTGCCATCAACATTTTCCCAAATAAAGCAACGTTTGTGTAAATCCCCGGTCATTGGACCTCCGCCTGAAAAGACATCCAGATCACCATCGTTATCAAAATCAGCCACACAAAGTGAATGAAGGTCCTGGTTTGTTTCATAATCGATTTTATGGGTAAACCAATTGAGTCCTTTCCCATCCTTATTTGCCAACCAGGCAATTTTACCATTAGAATTATTCGATTCGGCCTGGACTATATCAATGTCACCATCCCCATCGAAGTCAACTGCCCATACACGTGATGAATTGGCAAATTCACCCTGACTTTGCACAAAACTTAACGTACGATGTATTAGCCATTGACTTCCGTCTCCTTTGGTGTTATCGTACCATACATTCGAACGTACAACATCATTATCACCATCACCATCTATATCGGCTATACCCTTTGGGCTGATTCCCCCTGGAACACCATCACCTATTTTCTCTTTTTTCCATTTTTTTTCGGGTTTTGAAGGGATCTGGTACCAATAAAGTCCCTCTTGTTCGCTTAATGCTACCAGATCAGGAGATCCATCACCATTAATGTCGCCGTAAGTATTGTCGTAAGCATAGATAGCCCCGTTTTCAAACCGTTCAAATTCTTCTTTCGGATTGCCGGGATTTTTGAACCAGGTACCACCCGAAACTTCGTCGGTATTCCCATCGCCATCCACATCAAAAGTTACGCCTCCCTTATCTGTTAAAGCATCTTCTCCCAGTAAATGTCTTACCCATTTATCGGCCGATTGATATTCGAACCACCACACATTGCCACCACCTGATCCGACAACCCAATCAAGGTCCCCGTCTTTATCCATATCGGTTAATGAACCCTGACCAAGCAGATCACCATCTGTTTTACCTATTTCATGGTAGGTGAATTCAGGGAACTGACTGTAAGAAATAATTGCCGGTGCAGTGAATAGTAAGCCACAAACCAGTATAACACGAAGTTTTTTGTAGAAGTATTCCATAATCAATATATTCTGTATTATTTAAAATAGACTATGCTAAATATACTGATTCACCGAAATTTTGTTACAACAAAACAGGTGGTTTACCTCACTTTTGAAAAAATAGCCGGAATAATTTTTAAATAATTCAATTGGAGAAAGTCATTTTCAAAACACGATTATTTGTATTACAATGAATTTTCAGGAATAATAGAATACCGGATGATATATCACAGGGTGATTCTATGTGTTAGAGAATTTCTCCCCTGGTATAATATTACTCCAATACTCCACTATTCCAATTGTCCAAACAGGAATCATTGCATCCCAACTAGTTGTTTTGATGGCATGCAGGGATTTTCTTTTATCAACTTTCGAGTGTTGACAGGTCCCCTTCATCCTGACCAAGTGCCCTGGCTTTGAGTACCCTGCGCATTATTTTACCACTACGGGTCTTAGGTAATGAATCTGTAAATTCAATTTTCTCCGGTTTTGCTATGGGACCAATTTCATTTACAATATGATCACTTAGTTCTTTTATAAGATTACTGGACGCTTCAAATCCCTGTTTAAGTATGATAAAAGCATGTATTGCATTACCTTTCAGTTCGTGTGGTAATCCTATTGCGGCAGCTTCCGATACAGCCGGATGGCTTACAAAGGCACTTTCAATCTCTGCCGATCCCAGGCGGTACCCGCTTACTTTTATAACATCATCAATACGGCCGATTATCCAGAAATAGCCATCTTTATCAACACGTGCCGAGTCTCCGGCAAGATACCATCCCTGTTTTTTGTATTTTTCCCAGTAGTTGGTTACATACCTGTCAGGATCTTTATGTATGGTTCGAGCCATGCCCGGCCATGGATTCTTAATGACCAGCGTGCCTTCTTCATCAGGTTTGACTTCTTTTCCCGAATCATCGACAATCGCTACTTCATTTCCAAAAAATGGTTTGGTGGCCGAGCCTGGTTTAAGCGGTGTAACCGGGAGCGGAGTAATCATAAATCCTCCGGTTTCCGTTTGCCACCAGGTATCCATTATGGGACATTTTTTATTGCCAATGATTTCATAATACCATTCCCATGCTTTCGGATTAATAGGCTCGCCTACAGAACCCAATAAACGCAGTGAACTTAAATCATGACGTTGCGGCCATGAATCGCCAAACCGCATCAACCCCCTGATGGCAGTAGGAGAGGTGTATAAAATATTTACTCCGTATTTTTCAATAATCTGCCACCAGCGGTTTGGGTACGGATAATTGGGAGCACCTTCGTACATTACAATCGTTGCCCCATTTATTAAAGGTCCATAAACAATATAACTGTGCCCGGTAATCCACCCCGGATCAGCAGCGCACCACCACCTGTCTGCTGGTTTTATATCAAATACATCCCGATGTGTGGTGGCAGTATAGACCGCATAACCTCCGTGTGTATGTATCAGACCTTTTGGTTTTCCGGTTGTTCCCGATGTATATAATATAAAGAGTGGATCTTCTGCATCCATTACTTCTGTTTCCGTCCTGGGATTAGCAATCGGCATTCCCATTAGGTCGTGATACCAGAAATCCCTGTCACTTTCCATAAAGCATTCTTCCCCTGTGCGGCGCACTGTGATACATACTTCGACAGAAGGTGAACGTCGCATCGCTTCATTTGCTATTGCTTTAAGTTGTGTTGTTTTTCCACGACGGAATCCGCCATCGGCTGTAACTAAAATGCGGCTATTTGCATCTTCAATACGTTCTGCAAGTGCCTCTACACTAAATCCACCGTAAACAACACTGTGTATCGCCCCGATTTTTGCACAGGCAAGCATGGAAATTACCAGTTCGGGAATCTGGGGCATATAGATGGTTACAATTTCACCTTTCTTAGCGCCCATAGCCTTCAGTACATTAGCAAATTTTGATACCTCACGATTTAATGCATGGTACGAAAATGTCCTCAGGTCTCCCGGTTCTCCTTCCCATATAATAGCTAATTTATTTCTGTGTTCAGTCTCCAGGTGAACATCAATGGCATTGGTAATTATATTCATTTTTCCACCCACGAACCATTTATAAAATGGTTTTGATGAATCGTCAAGTACTTTGTCCCAGGGTTTTGACCATCGTAATTTTGATGCTTCTTCTGCCCAGTATTTTTCACGGTTTTCAACAGAATATTGGTATGTCTTTTCATAATTTTTGATGTTAGCCTGATTGACCACATCATCAGAAGGAAAGTAGAATTCTCCGTTTTTATTAGCTGTTGTTTCCATTATTTTGTATGTTAAATTAATTTAGAATAAGTAAAAATAGTAAAATTTGAATAAATTTACGCAGAATTAGAAAAGTGAGATTTGAACCAGTAATTACAGCCGACCCTCATAATAGAAAGAATCAAATTCAGGAACTGAACTTTGAACATTACTCATTAAAGACTTGTTGCGTTCTTAATTAATGACTATTGTATTAAAAAAATTCAAAGAATGGTTTTGGGAAGTATTTAAACAATAATAGATTATGTTATAAAATGTTAATTATACCGGTCATATAATTAATTTATGCATTTTTACCAGATGTATAAATAAACAGGTTTTAAAAATAAATAATTCATCAGGATACCATGAACAATGATAAAATAATGGACAATACTTATGGAACAGCAACGCTGGGGGCCGGCTGTTTCTGGTGTGTGGAAGCAATTTTTCAAAAAATGAAAGGTATTATATCTGTGGTTCCCGGATATTCCGGAGGGTATGTAAAAAATCCATCTTATAAAGAAGTTTGTACCGGAAGAACAGGGCACGCAGAAGTGTGCAGGATCGAGTTTGATCCCGATAAAATATCATTTGCCGAAATACTTATGGTTTATTGGCAAACACACGATCCTACAACACCAAACCGCCAGGGGAATGATGTAGGTGAACAATACCGTTCAGTAATATTTTATCATAATGAAATGCAACAGAAAATTGCTGAAGATCTCAAAGAACAGCTTAATGAAGATAAAATCTGGGATGATCCCGTAATTACGGAAATTGTTCCGTTGGAAAATTTTTATTTAGCAGAAGACTATCATCATAATTATTATAAAAATAATTCGGATCAGCCCTATTGTTCTTTAGTGATTACTCCCAAAATTGAGAAATTCAAAAAGCTATTTACAGAAAAGCTGAAATGAATGAGGAATCCCGGATTATATGATAAATATAGAATTTCAGAAATAGTTACTGATTTCCAGTATATTTCATTAACAATAAGTTATTCAGGGACAAATCTACCTGGGACATAATTCTTTATTCATTGGTCAATGCAAATATTTCATCCTATCTTTATAACTGTTTTCACTAATATGTGTCCATAATCCCGTTCAATTAAATGAAAAAAATACTTAATATCTTTATTTCTTCGCGGACAATGGCATTTTTGTTAGCAATATTTGCCATTTCCATCGGCACAGCTACCATCATCGAAAAATACTATGGAACCGCGGCGGCCAGATTTTGTGTTTATAATGCAAAATGGTTCGAAATAATGTTACTGCTGGGTTGTATTAACATAATAGGAATGGTCTTCCGGTATAAGTTGTTTCGCAGGGAAAAACTCACACTTTTATTGTTTCACGTCGCATTTATTCTGATTATAATTGGTGCCGGAGTAACCCGGTATTTTGGTTTTGAAGGCATTATGCACATTCGTGAAGGTCAAACTTCCAATAGCATAATCTCTGAAAATACTTACCTGCAGTTAAAATATCAGGATGGAGGAATAACGCGCAACTACAGCGAGAAAGTAATGTTTTCTCCACTTTCAGCAAATCGTTTCAAAAGGACCATTAATGTAGACGGAAAAAGTATTAAGATATCATCTGTAAATTTTATTCCGAATGCTGTACCTACACTTCAACCAGATGATGCAGGGGGCCCGGTTCTTGAAATGGTAACATCGGGTGTCAGCGGGCGGCAGACAATTTTACTGAAACAGGGAGAAGTAAAAAAGATCGGTGGTCTTATTTTTAATTTTGGTGCAAACACAAAACAGCAGGGAAACGAGATCCAGGTATATTATGATCAGGGTGAATTATTTTTCCGTGCTCCTTTTGATGTTTCTGTTATGAATATGGCAACCCGCCAATCTGTTCCGGATAAAGCTGACAGCATTCATCCGTTTCTCACAAAAGTGTTGTATAACTTCCATGATATTCCACTGGTACTAAAAGATTTTTTACCTGCGGGAAGTGTACGTCCTGTTGCTGCACAAAATGGTAACGGGAACTCTCTCGATGCCCTCGATCTGGATATTGAGAGTAATGGTATTTCCCGAACAGTTACATTATGGGGAAGAAGCGGTGTTATTGGCGAACCTGTAAAAGTACCCCTGGATGAAAATGAAACGATTACTTTATCATATGGCTCACGAATTGTTAAAATTCCGTTTGCAATAAAACTTAACGATTTTATTGTAAAACGCTACCCGGGATCAAACAGTCCATCCTCGTTTGAAAGCAAGGTAGTGTTGATTGATAAAAGTGAAAACATCAATGAACCCAGGCGCATTTATATGAATAATATCTTAAAACACCGGGGATTCCGGTTTTTCCAGTCTTCTTACGATCCGGATGAAATGGGTACAATTTTGTCTGTTAATTATGATTTTGCAGGGACCTGGATCACCTATTTCGGGTATATGTTAATGGCTTTAGGCATGATCTTAAGTATTTTCAATAAGAACAGCAGGTTCAGGAACCTCATAAAAAAATCGGAAGAAATAAGAAAAGCCAGGCAGGCATTAACTTTAGTTATACTTTTTGTTGCTATGACATTACCGGCAAAGGCAACTTTATTGGAATCGAATATTGTCAGTAGTGAAATTATTCCGGCAGAACAGGCACGGTCGTTCGGAGAATTATTGGTGCAGGACAATGGCGGACGTATTATGCCGGTAAATACGCTGAGTTCGGAAATTCTCCGGAAAGTTGCCCGCAAAATTTCTTACAAGGGATTAAATAGCGATCAGGTTTTGCTGGGGATGATGACAGATCCTTATTACTGGCAGCATCAACCGTTTATTCGGGTCAATCATCCGGCGATACGGAAAATACTGGGTACAGAAAATAAAGACGTTCCTTTTTCCATCTTCTTCAGTACTGATGGAAATTACACTTACCTGTTGCGCGATTATGTAGATAAGGCTTATCGCAAAAAACCCGCTGACCGGGATAAGTTCGATAACGAAATGATCCGCCTTGATGAAAGGGTAAATGTATGTTACATGGTTTATACTTATGGCATGATGAAATTATTTCCGGTTCCGGGAAATATAAATCACAGCTGGTTGTCCCCTGTCAGTAATGACAGTATAATCCATTCGGAGGATACAGTATTCGTAAAAAACATCTTACCATACTACCTTCAGAAGGTGAAAAGTGCAGTTGCTACCGGTAAATGGAAAGGGGCTGATGATTTACTGAATTCGATGAAATTGTACCAGAAAAAATATGGTTCGGGAATATTACCGACGGAACGAAAAATCAAATTAGAGATTTTTTACAATAATTCAAATATATTTTTACGCGTCTCCTATCTTTATGGGTTAGTCGGTTTTTTGTTGTTGATATTGCAGTTTATAGGAATATTCCGGGTAAAGCTGAATCTGAAAATTCCGATCCTGATAGCTGAAATTTTAATTATCGCGGGCTTTGTTGGTCATTTTGCAGGCCTGGCGCTTCGATGGTACATTTCGGGCCATGCACCCTGGAGCAACGGGTTTGAAGCACTGACTTATATTGCCTGGGCAACTGTGCTGGCGGGAATAATTTTCGCCAGACGTTCGTCTGTAACACTAAGCGCTACCGCAATCCTGGCTTCACTGATACTCATGGTGGCCCATATGAGCTGGATGGATCCGGAGATTACCAACCTGGTACCCGTATTAAAATCATACTGGCTGGTCATCCACGTAGCTGTTATTACGGCCAGCTATGGATTTTTAGCCCTGGCTGCTCTTCTTTCCTCGGTTAACCTTTTACTGATGCTGTTCGAAACAAAAGGAAATAAGAAACGTGTAAACCTCACCCTGAAGGAACTCACCAATGTAAGCGAAATGACTGTGATCATCGGACTCTACATGATTGCTATCGGTACATTCCTGGGTGGCGTCTGGGCCAATGAATCGTGGGGACGATACTGGGGTTGGGATCCCAAGGAAACATGGGCGCTTGTAACCGTTCTTGTTTATGCATTTATTGCACACATGCGGTTAGTCCCGGGCCTCAAAGGATTATTTGCCTATAATCTCGCGGCTCTGCTGGGATTTGGTACTGTAATTATGACCTATTTTGGTGTAAATTATTATCTGGCAGGTATGCATTCGTATGCCAAGGGCGATGCGGCACCGGTTCCGTCATTTGTATATTACACGCTGATAATAATTACAGTTATTGTAATACTTGCCTATAATAATTTCAAAAAGCATGCTGCTGACAGTAGTGAAAATAACACGGATTAAATGACAAGATATAAAAAAGGGGGATTTTTCAATACAATAATCGAACTCAGCAAAGTAAAGATTACGATTGCTGTAGCTGTAACAACTATTACAGGCTATGTTCTTGCCAAGGGAAAATTCGACTCAAGAATGATCCTGCCAACAATAGGTATCTTTTTATTGGCATGCGGAGCTTCTGTAATTAATCATATCATGGAAAACCGGTCCGACTCGCAGATGCAACGCACCAGGAACCGGCCGCTTCCTTCCGGAGCAATAAGTGTTTCGGGCGCTGTTGCATTATCCGTATTTCAAATAGTCTCCGGCGCTATCATCCTGTATTTCTCAACAAATATAACTGGTCTTATTCTTGGACTTGTTGCCTTGATTTGGTATGATTTTATTTATACACCCCTGAAAAAGATTACTGCAAATG
The DNA here is from genome assembly GCA_963748095.1 of uncultured Bacteroidales bacterium. Classification (GTDB taxonomy): domain Bacteria; phylum Bacteroidota; class Bacteroidia; order Bacteroidales; family UBA10428; genus CAVVIO01. Next base: position 16,626 of record CAVVIO010000005.1, on the reverse strand, counting down.
CTGTTATCCCGGGATCGGTAATTGGAGCTATTCCCCCATTGGTAGGATGGGTGGCTGCCGGACAATCTCTTATGAATATTCAGGCTATTGTAATGGCATTCTTTTTCTTCGTATGGCAGGTACCACACTTTTACCTGTTGGTATTGATATACGGAAAAGAATACGAGGCAGCAGGACTACCCTCACTAACACAGCTTTATTCTCCAAAACAGATTAAATGGCTGATATTTACCTGGATATTGGTTACCGCGCTGGTCGCCTTGTTATTGCCACTTTTTAGCCTTACCCATTCATGGATTACCCTGACAGGATTGATTATTGCTTCTGTATGGCTGGTAGCTGTTTTTTCAAAAACGGTTTTTAAAAGTTCGGTTAGTTTTTCTCCGGGTAAATACTTTATGAAAATTAATTACTTTGTATTAACAGTTGTTCTGTTCCTGGTAATGGATCATATATTTGCCAGGTACCTGTTATAATTACAATTTGTTTAAAAAATTCTGCCACTCCGCAACAAGTACAGAATGGCAGTGAAATAATACTTTATTCAGGAATCCTTATCCCATGATTACTTCTATCTGGTGAGTCGTTTTATTATTTAATAACGGAATTATATTATTTGTTTGTGATTTTCCGTCAACAATGATTTTTTCCACTCCTTTTGAAATTCCTTTGGGATTTTTGATGGAAATCTTGTAATCGACTCCTCTGAATTTCCTGGTTACATTAAATTCTTTCCACGATTTCGGTATACAGGGATCGATTTTCAGACCGTGATAATCCGGCTGGATACCCAGAATATACTGAGCAATGGTATAGTAATTCCATGCTGCTGTACCGGTAAGCCATGAATTTTTGGCTTCTCCCGGTTTAAAAGCGTCTTTACCGGCAATCATCTGTGAATATACATAAGGTTCTGTTTTGTGCAGATCGCTTATTTCTTCGAGGTATGAGGGAGCAATTTTCTGATAGTATTCAAAGGCCTGATCACCATTTCCCAGCATACTTTCAGCAATCATGATCCATGGGTTGTTATGGCAGAAAATACCTGCATTTTCCTTATATCCGGGAGGATAAGTTGAAATTTCACCCATATTGATATAATACTTAGTGAATGCAGGGTTATTCAAAACGATCCCGTAAGGACAATCGAGTCGTTCTTTAACTGAATCGAGTGCCTGGCGTGCTTTTCCATCTTCCACACCGATACCGGCCATAATACACATACCCTGAGATTCGATAAATATTTTGCCCTCTTCGTTTTCGTCGCTGCCAATCTTCTTACCGTAAAAATCGTATGCCCTGAGAAACCATTGACCATCCCAGCCATGTTTTTCAACTGCCTGAACCATGAGGTCAACCTGAAGTTTTGCTTTTACAGCTTCATCATTTTTACTGATTTCTTTACACAGCTTTATAAATTCGTTACCATAAAGGACAAACATTCCGGCTATGAATACTGATTCGGCAACGCCGCCTTCCTGATTTTCAGTTGTCTGAAAAGATTCATCCGGGTTATTTGAAAAACAATTAAGATTAAGGCAGTCGTTCCAGTCGGCACGTCCGATCAGTGGTAATCCGTGTGGACCTAGATTATTTACCACATGATAAAACGACCGGTTCAGATGTTCGAATAAACTGGCTGAATTGTTCTCATCATTGTCAAAAGGTACTTCTTCATTCAGAATTGTCCAGTCGCCTGTTTCCTTTATATAACTGGTAGTGGAAAAAATTAACCAAAGCGGGTCATCGTTAAAGTTACCGCCAATGGCATCGTTCCCTCTTTTTGTGAGTGGCTGGTACTGGTGGTATGCACCGCCATCCTCAAACTGGGTAGCAGCAATATCCAAAATCCTTTCCCTGGCCTTTTCAGGTATCAGATGCACAAATCCGATCAGGTCCTGGTTGGAATCCCTGAATCCCATTCCACGGCCGATACCCGATTCGAAAAATGAAGCGCTGCGTGAAAGATTAAAAGTGGCCATACATTGATACTGGTTCCATATGTTGACCATCCTGTTCAGTTTTTTATCCTCATGGTTAAGCTGGTATACCGATAAGAGTTTATCCCAGTAGGCATATAATTCTGCAAAAGCATCATTAACGGCTTTCGATGTGGAAAATTTCTTAATAAGGGCTTCTGCTTTTTGTTTGTTTATAACACCCTTCGATTCCCATTTCTGATCATCTTCATTTTCCACATAGCCTAAAATAAATACCATCTCTTTTTGTTCTCCCGGCTCCAGAGAAACCTCCATACAGTGAGAAGCAATGGGAGACCAGCCATGAGCTTCAGAGTTGCCCGGCAGGCCATTTTTCACGACATCCGGCATATCAAATCCGTTGTACAAACCGGTAAACGTATCACGATCGGTATCGAACCCTGAAATAGGGGCATTTACAGAATAAAAAGCATAGTGGTTTCTTCTTTCTTTGTATTCTGTTTTATGATAAATGACAGAACCTTTGATTTCAACCTCACCTGTTGAAAAATTTCGTTGAAAATTGGTCATGTCATCAAGCGCATTCCACATATTCCACTCTGTCATGGAGAAGAGCGTAAATCTTTTTTTAGATTTACTCTTATTGGTGAGTTTAACTTTCTGAATTTCAGCAGAAACACCAAGCGGTACAAAATAGAGAACTTCTGCTTCCAGTTTGTTTTTTTCTCCGGTTATAATGGTATATCCCATGCCATGGCGACAGGAATAATTATCCAAAGGAGTTTTAACAGGTTTCCACCCCGGTGACCAGATTGTATCTTTTTCATTTATGTAAAAATATTTACCACCGTCATCAACCGGAACATTATTGTACCTGTAACGGGTAATCCTTCTTAAACGGGCGTCTTTATAAAAACTATAACCTCCCGAAAAATTAGTAATTATTGAAAAGAAATCATCATTGCCAAGATAATTGATCCAGGGGTAAGGTGTTTTTACCTCGGTAATTACATATTCTTTGTTTTCATCATCAAAATAGCCGTATTTCATAATTGTGTCTGATTTTAATTTAAGGGCCTTAAAATAGACATAATACGGCTATTTTACAAAAAAAATTTAACGCTTAAATAATTTAAGATTCAGAATCAAAATCAAAGTAGTTTTTCGCGTTGAAATAACATATATTTTCTACCATTTGTCCAAGCAATTTTAAATCATTCGGAATTTCTCCGTTTTCCACATCGTTTCCGAGTAAATTACATAATATCCGTCGAAAATATTCATGCCGGGGATAGGAGAGGAAGCTCCTGGAATCGGTAAGCATTCCAATGAACCTGCTCAACAAACCCATATTGGATAATGCATTAAGTTGACGGGTTATTCCCTCTTTCTGATCAAGGAACCACCAGCCCGAACCAAATTGTATTTTCCCGGGCACCGATCCATCCTGGAAATTACCTATCATGGTTGCAATAAGTTCATTGTCTCTTGGATTTAAATTATAAAGAATAGTTTTTGTAAGTTTCTTTTCTTTATCCAGGTTGTTGAGAAAGGTACTAAGTGCCTTTGCTACCTCAAAATCGCCGATAGAATCAAATCCGGTATCAGGTCCCAGTTTTTTTAACAATCTTGAATTATTATTTCGGATAGCTCCATAATGAAATTGTTGAGTCCAGCCCGTCTCATTATCCATAATTGCCAGCTCGTGTAATAAAGCTGATTTAATTTTCACTACTTCTTTCGCAGAAAGGTCGTTTCCGCTTCGTACACGGTTAAAAATAGATTTTACCTCCGATTCAGTATAGTTTGCAGAATAGAATGTTTCCAGGCCATGATCGGAAAGGCGGCATCCTTGTTTGTGAAAATATTTATGCCGTTTGGTCAGCGCTTTAATGAGATCCGAAAATTTTGTTATATCAATATCAGCGACTTCACCCAGTATATCCAGGTATTTGTTATATACTGTTGTATTTTCTACAGCCATAGATTTATCAGGTCTCCAGGCTGGAATAACCTTTATCTCAAAGCCGTCTTTACGGATATTTTTGTGAGCCTTTAACGAATCCACAGGATCATCGGTGGTGCAAACAGTCTCAACATTATATTTCTTCATTATATTTCTCACAGAATAATCATCTGTTTGAAGCATAGCCGTTGCTTTATCGTAAATTTCTCTGGCAGTTGAAGGATTCAGTATTTTTTCTATTCCGAAGGCAGTTTTCAGTTCCAGGTGTGACCAATGATAAAGTGGGTTTCTGAGTGTATAGGGAACAGTCTCGGCCCATTTCTCAAATTTTTTATAATCAGAGGCATCTCCTGTAATATATTCTTCATCGATTCCATTGGTACGCATTGCCCTCCATTTGTAATGGTCGCCATATAACCATATCTGTGTGAGATTATCGAACTTTATGTCTTTATCTATTGCTTCCGGATTTATATGGCAATGATAATCGATAATCGGCATCTTTTTGGCATGGTTGTGATATAATATACGGGCAGTCTCGGTTTGTAAGAGGAAATCTTCATCTAAGAATTTTTTCATGATTTAATTTATTATGATTTGGCATGCAATTTACAAAAAATTAAAATATCCGTGTACGTTCACGATTTTTTTTACTGTTATGTCTGACATGTTAAATATTTTATTAATTTTGTTAACTCTAAATATCGTGTGCGTACACGTTATTTTTCGTCAACTATTATAAAACATAATATATACTTGATTAATAGTAACATAAATACTGAATCGGGAAAGGTCAGGATAATTGACATAGCACGCCTTGCCAATGTGTCGATAGGGACAGTTGATCGGGTAATACATAACAGGGGGGAGGTTTCCCAAAAAACAAGAGAAAAAATACTTACTATAATCCGGGAATTAAACTATCAACCGGATATTTTAGCCAGGACACTTGCAAAAAAACATGTATACAAATTTGCCATTTTACTTCCCGAAGTTAACAAAGACAGTTCTTTTTGGAAAGGTCCCCAAAACGGAATTGAAAAGGCACTTAAAAACATCGATCATTACAATATTTTAATTGAAAAATTTCTGTTTAACCAATTAGATCGAAAATCTTTTAAAATTCAGGCACATAATCTTATCGAATATCATCCGGATGCCGTACTGATCACTCCTGTATATTACGAAGAATCGGTAAAACTCGTGGAACAATGTACTAAACTGAATATACCTTATGCATTTATCAATTCCAATCTTGAGAAATTCAATACACTAAGTTTTATCGGTCAGAATTCTTTTCAGAGCGGTTACCTGGCTGCCAAATTAATTAGTTATGGTCTTACTGAACCTGCGAATATTGCTATCATAAATATTTCGCAATCATTAAACAATCACAAGCATATTCTTACCCGTCAACAGGGTTTTGAAAGTTTTTATAAAGAAAATCCTCAGTTTAAGCACAATTTACTACTACGGGAAATTACTGATAAAAATGAAAACGCCATTAATAAAGTTATTGAAAAACTGTTACGGGAAACGAATCATATTCAAGGGATTTTTGTAACCAACTCAAGAGTTTATAAAATTGCCAGGTCATTAAAACAAATCGGATATCAGCCGGTGCGGTTGATTGGTTACGATCTGATTGAAGAAAATATTATGTACCTGGAAGAAGGTATCATTGACTTTCTGATCAGCCAGCGACCCGTAGAACAGGGATATGTTGGTGTAATGACACTGTTCAACCATGTAATACTTAATAAAACTGTAAACAAAGAACAATATCTTCCGATAGATATCATCACAAAAGAAAATTATAAATATTACATTAATAATTAAAAAATGAAAAATTTATCATTTGACGATTTGAAAGATAAATGCTGTGTACTTACCGGTGGTGCCGGAGTTATAGGGACAGCAATAGCTAACGGTCTGGGTCAGGTAGGTATAAAAACGGCCATAGTTGATATAAATAAAGAAATGGCCGAAAAAGTTGCCGCCCAGGTGCAGAAAAATACAGGAACAGTAGCTAAAGGATTTGTTGCTAATGTTCTCGATAAAAATTCCTTATTGGAAGCAAAAAAAGCAATTAACAAAGAATTCGGACCGGTTGATTTCTTAATTAACGGGGCAGGTGGTAATTCTCCCAAGGCAACCACACAGCTTGAAAAAATAGAAAAAGAAAATCTGAATGAGCTGGAGAAAACTTTTTTTGGCCTGGAAATGGACGGGTTTGATTGGGTATATAATCTGAATTTTAAAGGTACCCTGTTACCTACTATGGTGTTTGCAACCGATATGCTGCAACAGCAAAGAGGAAGTATCATTAATATTTCTTCCATGAATTCATTCAGGCCGCTCACAAAAATTCCGGCATATTCTGCTGCTAAAGCTTCGATTAATAATTTAACCCAGTGGTTGTCCGTACACCTTGCAAAAACCGGCGTACGTGTTAATGCAGTAGCTCCCGGATTCTTCTTAACCAATCAAAACCGTTTTTTACTGGTGGATGAAAAAACAGGGAAGGCAACCCCGCGTGGTGAAAAAATTATTGCCAGCACACCAATGGGTAAATATGGAGAACCGGAAGATTTACAGGGAACCATCTTGTTTTTATTATCCGGAATATCGGAATTTATTACCGGAATAGTTGTTCCTGTAGACGGAGGATATAGTGCATATGGTGGCGTGTAATATATAAAATCGTAAAAAATTACCTTTAATACATAACTCAAACATAATAAATTTTAATATGGCCAAAAATGTTATAGTAGCCCAGTCGGGAGGCCCATCGCCTGTAATCAATAACTCATTGCGGGGGATCATCGAAACCTGCAAAAAATTCCCGGAGGTGTTTGGAAAGGTTTATGGCGGATGGCATGGCATCGAAGGTGTTCTGAAGGAAGAATTACTGGATCTTACTGCCCAGGATGTGGATGAAATTTCTCTGTTGCGTACAACTCCTGCCGCAGGAAGTATTGGAACATGCCGCTATAAGCTGAAAGATAACCTTGAACAGGATTTCGAAAGAATACTTGAAATTTTCAGGACACATGATATCGGGTATTTCTTCTATATCGGAGGGAATGATTCACAGCATACGGCATTTAAAGTAAGTGAATTAGCACGTCAGCACGATCTCGATGTTATAGGAGTAGGAGTGCCCAAAACCATCGATAATGATGTAGGGGACAGCGAATTTAAATTAATCGATCATACTCCCGGTTATGGCAGTGTGGCCAAATATTGGTCGCATATAGTCCAGAATGCCAACGAGGAAAACATGGGTTCCAGTCCGGCAGATCCGGTACTGGTATTACAGGCTATGGGCCGTAAAATCGGTTATATTCCCGCTGCGGCAAGACTGGCTGATCAGAATCGTGAAATACCGCTTCAGATATACCTTACCGAATCGAAAGTTACCATTGATGATCTGGTGGAAAAGGTGAATGCCCAGGTTGTAAAGGATGGCAGATGTATAGTAGTTATAAGTGAAGGTTTCGATGTGGGAGATATCGGCGAGGTGCGTGATTCATTCGGACATACCTCGTTTGGCTCCAGTAAGACTTCTGTTCAACAACATGTAGTGAATTATCTTAACTCAAAGGGTATAAAAGCCCGTGGCGCTGCCCGCGGACAGGTAATGGGAACCGATCAGCGGCATTCCATTATTTATGCTTCCACAGTAGACCTGGACGAAGCTTACCGGGTTGGACAAAAAGCAGTGGATATTGCCATGAATGAAGGCAATGGCTGGATGGCAACAATTTTACGAAGTCCTGGTTTTATATACAGTGTCAGTTATGATAAGGTTCCTTTGAAGAAAGTGGCATTGTCGGAACGGTTTTTTCCCGAAAAATGGATTACTCCCGACAGAGTGGATGTTACTGATGAATTTCTCGATTACGTTCGTCCACTTATTGGAGAAGACTGGGTGTCGGTACCTGTCATCAACGGACGGCAGCGGTTTACCCGTTTCAAACCTATTTTTGCAGAGAAGAAGCTGAAGGAATATATTCCACAAGCTTACAGATGATATTTTAAAACATTTAGTAACTGCAAGAAAACACTTATGTGATTATGAATGAATCTGTATTTTTGAAAATTCAAGGTGTCATTCGGATGCTGACGAAAAAGCCTTTGCGAGCCTTTGCGTTTCCGACATTTAGTCGGAACTCTGCGGTTCTTAGCGTAATAATTATAGTAGCTGTTACGCAAAGTTTCGCCATGAGACCGCAAAGTTACGCAAAGAAAAGAATCTCAAATTTTTTTATCGATTTTCTTCTTTTTGGACAGCCTCTCAGGGTGTATCAATAAAAAAATAGCTTGAATTTCAGAAAAACAGTATGTTTTCCAACAGACACTATTTGATAATAATTTATTAATAAAGAAAAATCAAAATTAATATGACTGATAATCCGCAACAAGAATTAAAAAATTTAGCCCCATCCATGGAATTTTTCATTGGTATCGATTCCGACGGATGTATATTCGATACGATGGAGATCAAACAAAAAGAATGTTTTTGCCCGAATGTGATCAAACATTTCGAATTGCAGACTATTTCAAAATTTGCCCGTGAAACATGGGAATTTGTCAACCTGTACTCGAAAACACGCGGGTGTAATCGTTTTCTAGCAGTAGAAAGATTATTTGAATTGCTGCCGCATCGAAAAGATGTGATGAAAAGAAATCCGGTATTCAAAGACAGTACTCCGTTAAAAGAATGGATAAAAAAAGAGTCCAAACTGGGAAATCCGACACTGGAAAAATATGTGGCAGAAACCAACGATCCCTTTATGAAGCTTTTACTGGACTGGTCACTGGAAGTAAATACTGATATTGCGAAAATGGTATATGGAATTGCTCCGTTTCCTTTTGTTGTTGAATCTCTTGAGAAAATGATGCAGCAGGCCGACAGTATTGTTGTTTCACAAACCCCGGTAGAAGCATTATCAAGGGAATGGGAAGAGAATAATATACAAAAGTATGTGAGAGTAATTGCCGGACAGGAATACGGTACCAAAACCGAACATATTGCACTGGCGGCAAAAGGTAAATATCCCGAAAACAAGATATTGATGATTGGTGATGCTCCTGGCGATAAAAAAGCGGCCAAAACAAACGGCGTATTATTTTATCCGGTAAACCCGGGACATGAGGATGCTTCCTGGGAACGTTTTTTTAAAGAAGCGCTTGACAAATTTTTTAACGGAACTTATGAAGGCGCTTATGAAAAATCACTTATCGATGAATTCGAAAGTTATCTTCCCGAGCATCCATCCTGGGAAGAGGTTTAATAAATAGTCTCTGCAAGAATACTCTTATGATAATGAATAAGTATATATTTTTGAAAATTCAAGATGCCATTAGTCCCCTCTTTGAGAGGGGTTTAGGGGTGTGTCAATTGAAAAAGATATCTTGAATTTTCAAAAATATTGAGTTTTCTTACTAACATTAAATATATAACAGAAAAGCTATGATATATTTTAGCAAAGGTTCGGAAGATATGGTTTTCTCACCAGAAGAGTTGAGAAACAGCCTGGTAACGGCATTGGAAAAGATAGGTGACCGCAAAAAAGTAATAGCAATTCCACCGGATTTTACGCGCTTCCATTCATTTGCGGGTAAGCTCACGCAGTATGCATATCACTATTATAAGGAGAAACTGACAGATATATTACCGGCACTGGGGACTCATGTCCCTATGAATGATAAGGAGATTGAAACCATGTTCGGTGATGTGCCAAAATCGTTGTTCAGGGTACACAACTGGCGAAAAGATCTTTACCAGCTCGGAGAAGTGCCTGAATCGTATATCGAAGAAGTGTCCGAAGGAAAAGTTCATTATTCATGGCCCGCACAAGTAAACCGTCTTTTGGTGGAAGGGAATTTCGATCTTATCCTTTCAGTAGGTCAGGTGGTTCCGCATGAAGTGATTGGTATGGCCAACTACAATAAAAATATTTTTGTAGGCACGGGTGGGAGCGAAGGAATTAACAAAAGTCATTTTCTGGGGGCTGCTTACGGAATGGAAAGGATGATGGGAAGAGCAGATACTCCCGTGAGAAAAGTACTGAATTATGCTTCCGATCATTTTGCCGGCCAGTTACCCATTATATATGTTTTAACTGTAGTTGCGAAAAATAAGGAAGGTAAACTGGCAGTAAAAGGCCTGTACGTAGGCGACGACGCAGAATGTTTTGAGCAAGCTTCCGCATTGTCACTGAAAGTGAATTTTGAGATGCTGGAAAAGCCTTTGAAAAAAGTGGTTGTATATCTTGATCCGTCAGAATTCAAAAGTACATGGCTGGGAAATAAAAGTATTTACCGTACACGTATGGCGATGGCGGATGACGGGGAACTGATAGTTCTTGCCCCGGGTCTGAAGGAATTCGGCGAAGATAAAGACATCGACCGGTTGATTCGCAAATACGGTTATGTAAATACTCCGAAAGTTCTGGAACTGGTGGAACAACAGGAAGACCTTCAGAATAATCTGAGTGCTGCCGCTCATTTAATACACGGTTCATCGGAAGAACGTTTTTCCATTACCTATTGTCCGGGCAACTTGACAAAGGCAGAAATTGAAAGTGTTAATTTCAAGTATGCCCCATTGGATACGATGATGAAAAAATATGATCCTTCCAAATTATCTGATGGAATGAATAGTATGCCCGGTGGGGAAGAAGTATTTTTTGTCTCGAATCCGGCGCTTGGCTTGTGGGCATATAAGAACAGATTTCAGGATTAATAGTAAAATACAAGCAATGAAGGAAATCAACTGGGGAATAATAGGCTGTGGCGATGTTACCGAAATAAAAAGCGGGCCGGCATTCAATAAAATTGAAGGGTCGAAGCTGGTGGCTGTTATGAGGCGTGATCGGTCGAAAGCCGAAGATTATGCCCGCAGGCATCACGTTCCCAGGTGGTACGATAACGCCGGTGCACTTATTAACGATCCGGAGGTTAATGCTATTTACGTGGCAACACCTCCTCAATCTCACAGCATGTACGCTATACAGGCTATGAAAGCTGGTAAGCCCGTATATGTTGAAAAACCCATGGCGCTGAATTACGCGGAGTGCCTGAAAATGAATGAGGTTTCCCGCGAAACCGGTGTCCCTCTTTTTGTAGCCTATTACCGCAGGGGCTTACCTTATTTTTTGAAAGTGAAGGAACTACTGGATAACGGAATGATTGGAAAACCGGTAACGATAAATGTACAACTTCTTCATCCCACGCAAAAATCAGATTATCAGCGCAATAATCTGTCCTGGAGGGTAAAGCCCGAAATTGCCGGCGCCGGATATTTCTATGATATGGCTTGTCATGAACTGGATATTCTCGATTTTATTCTGGGACCCATTCAGGATGCAAAAGGATTCGCGACAAATATTGCCGGTTTATATGCTGCCGAAGATACTGTAAGTGCCTCACTTCATTTTGAGTCAGGATTAACAGGAAGCGGCAACTGGAGTTTTGTGGTACCGGGAAAAGATAAAAAAGATACCATCGAAATACAAGGCACTGAGGGACGAATAGAGTTCTCTTGTTTTGATTTTACGCCTATTCTCATAAAGAAAAATGATGAGATACAGCAGTACAAACCCGATAATCCGGAGAATATACAGTACTGGCTGATCAGATCGGTGGTGGAAAGTCTGCAGAAAAAAGGGATTTGTCCCAGTGACGGCGAGAGCGGAGCCCGAACAAACCTTGTCATGGATAAGATACTTGGAAAAAATATAATTGAATAAATGAAAATTATAGCGGACGATAAAATACCTTTTTTAAAAGGCGCGCTTGAACCTTTTGCCGATGTGGAATATTATCCCGGAAAATCTATTACCAGAGATGTAGTTAAAGATGCGGATGCCCTGATTATTCGCACACGCACACATTGTAATAAGGAACTGCTGGAGGGGTCAAAAGTAAAGTTTATTGCTTCTGCCACCATCGGATTCGATCATATTGATGTGGAATACTGCGATGCCAGTCATATTGTCTGGACAAATGCACCGGGATGCAATTCGGCTTCTGTACAGCAATACATTGGATCTGCACTGATAGAACTGGCGCGTAAACACAAGTTCAGTCTGCGCGACAGAACTCTTGGAGTGATCGGTGTGGGAAACGTGGGCAAAAAGGTCGTAAAGATTGCCGAATTTTTAGGGATGCGGGTATTGTTAAATGATCCACCCCGCTTACGTAATGAAGGACCCTGTCAGTTTATATCCCTCGAAGGGATACTGCGGGAAGCCGATATTATCACCTTTCATGTTCCCCTGAACAGGGAAGGTGTCGATAAGACATATCACATGGCGGATAAGAATTTTTTTGAAAGAGTGCTTCCCGGAACCATTATTATGAATAGTTCAAGAGGGGAGGTGGTGGATAATGCCGTTCTCAGAGAAGCTCTCGAAACTGGTAAAATTGCCGGAGCTGTGCTGGATGTATGGGAGAATGAACCCGAGATCGACAGGGAATTATTAAAGCTTGTTGACATTGCCACACCACACATTGCAGGTTATTCTGCCGACGGAAAAGCCAATGGCACTACCATGAGCGTAAAATCCCTGAGTTCTTTCTTCAATCTGGGTATCGACGACTGGGAACCTGAAGAAGTACCATTGCCGGCAAATACGGTAATACCGGTCGACGGGGATGGGAAGGATAACCAACAAGTATTGGAAGAAGTAATTTCTGCGACATATAACATACTTGATGATGATAAAAGACTGCGTGCATCCGTGGAAACTTTTGAAAAACAACGCGGTAATTATCCTTTAAGAAGGGAGTATCCTGCTTATGAGATCAGGTTGCAACATGCAGAACAGTATCTGGAACATGTATTACGAAAACTTGGATTTAAAGTAAAGCTTATAAAATAATAAATATAAATTATTCAGAAAAACAACAAAACATGGAAAAATTAGCTGATATTGGATTAATTGGTCTGGCAGTAATGGGCGAGAACCTGGTGTTGAATATGGAGAGTAAAGGTTTTACTGTTGCCGTATTTAACCGGACTGTAGAAAAAGTAGATCATTTTGTAAATGGAAGAGGGAAAGGTAAAAATTTTATCGGGGCCCATTCCATCGAAGAGTTTGTGAAATCGATAAAACGTCCCCGGAAAGTGATGATGTTGGTAAAAGCAGGAAAGGCTGTGGACGATTTTATTGAAAAACTACTGCCGTACCTCGAAAAAGGAGATATCATAATAGACGGTGGAAATACACATTTTCCCGACACCAACAGGCGTACTGCCTATGTGGAAAGCAAAGGATTATTGTATATCGGCACAGGCGTTTCAGGTGGTGAAGAAGGTGCGTTGAAAGGACCTTCTATCATGCCCGGTGGTTCAAAAGAAGCGTGGAAAGAAGTGAAACCAATTTTTCAATCGATAGCAGCAAAAGTAGAAGACGGAACTCCCTGTTGTGACTGGGTAGGAGAGAACGGGGCCGGACATTTTGTGAAAATGGTACATAACGGTATCGAATATGGCGACATGCAACTTATCTGCGAAGCTTACCAGATTATGAAAGATTACCTGGGAATGAACGCGGATGAAATGCATGAAGTGTTCAAAAAGTGGAACATGGGAGATCTGGACAGCTACCTGATTGAGATTACCAGGGATATTATGGCCTATAAAGATGAAGACGGCGGTCCACTGGTAGAAAAGATACTGGATACTGCCGGACAAAAAGGTACCGGAAAATGGACCGGTATTGCTGCTCTCGATCAGGGTATTCCACTTACACTTATTGGGGAAGCAGTTTTTGCCCGTTGTCTTTCCGCCCAAAAGGATGAACGCATACGTGCTTCCAAAATACTTACCGGACCTGAGAAAAAATTCACCGGCGATAAGGAAGCATTTATCAACGATATCATGCATGCACTGTATGCTTCCAAAATCGTATCGTATGCCCAGGGATATGTGCTCATGCGTGCAGCTGCTGCCGAATATGGCTGGAACCTCAATTATGGTGGAATAGCATTAATGTGGCGCGGCGGATGTATCATCCGGTCGGCATTTTTAGGTAAGATCAAGGTAGCTTTTGATACCAATCCTGATCTTGAAAATTTATTACTGGATCCTTATTTCAAGGAAAAAGTAAATCAGGCACAGGAAGGATGGCGAAGAGTGGTGTCAACTGCTGCTTTACAGGGTATACCAGTTCCTGCGTTCTCAACAGCACTTTCCTATTTTGACGGATACCGTACGGAGCGTTTGCCGGCAAACCTGCTTCAGGCACAGCGCGACTATTTTGGCGCTCATACCTACGAAAGAACAGACAAACCACGCGGACAGTTCTTTCATACCAACTGGACAGGACACGGTGGAAATACGGCTTCAAGTACTTACAATGCATAACCTTCTTATATAGTTGTTTTTTTTGCTAAAACACCTTGAAGGTTTTAAAAACCTTCAAGGTGTTATCAAAAACCTTTGTGAGACTTTGCGTAATAGTTACTTTTTGATTATTACGCAAAGTTTTTATCAATAAAAACGTCATTGCGAGTCACCATCCCTGGTCCCCCGGGAAAAATAATTAAATGACGTAAGTTTGCCCCGATGAAAGACAGAGCAAACTACAAAACCCGTATTGCAACTTGGCGTTTTCAAACCCGATTGCGAGTTTGGGACTATTGCTCTTAGAAAAAAAACTTATCGGGGCGTGTAAGCTTATACTTTCACAACACCATGCTTGTAAGATTGCTTTCTTTCTTCAAGTAATAGAGTTTGCTCTGCTTTCTTAAAAAGAATTAATTGTAAAAATATGAAAGAGGAAGTTAAAAACAAATCAGCTTTGACAAATGATCAATTTGTATTGGAAATTATCAACAAGCAATCCGGGGCAATTGATGTCGGAAGTACCATGATGATGATATCTTACACGGACTCAGAAGGCAAAAACCATTTAATTGAAGCCAATGCTTATACGGACGACCTAACCGAAGTAGCTGTTCACTTAAAGGAGGCAGGGGTAGAAAAAATAGGAATGGAAGCAACTGGAGTATATTGGATGGCATTATATGAAATATTGGAACGACATGGTATTGAGGTAACCTTAGTGAACCCAAAGCATTTTAAGAATGTTGCCGGTCAAAAAACAGATGTATTAGATTGTCAATGGTTACATCAGCTACATGCCTACGGCATATTGCGTGCCTCCCATATAGCTCCTGATATTTACAGGGAATTAAGAACTTACATACATGAACGAAATATCCTTCAGAAACAGAAAAGTGATACATTAAACCGTATCCATAAATTATTGACAAAGATGAATGTTAAATTTCAGCATCTAATCAGTGATATAGAAGGTGTATCCGGAATGAGTCTGCTTAGAGAGATTGCAAGTGGGATAACTAATCCTGAAAATCTTTTGGCAAAAATTGATATAACCAAATTAAAAGCAGATAAAGCCGATTTGATCAAATCTTTAAAGGGTATTTACAGTCCATCCAATATTTACATTCTAAGGAAAACCCTTGAATCTTATGATTTTTTTAAAAGGCAAATGAAGGAATATGAAATATTGATTGAATCGGTATTAAAGAAAATGTTACCACCCGATTCCAAAAAAGAGATAAAGAAAAAAACATCCTATGTAAGAAAAAATCAATATAGCATCAATGTAAAGGAATATCTGAAACGTATAACAGGCATTGATTTAACACAAATTGATGGATTAGACGAGATATGTATCCTTGAGATTATATCGGTTACAGGATTAAATCTTAATAAATGGCCCACCGCCGACCACTTTACCAGTTGGCTTAATTTAAGTCCACGTAAAAAAATTACAGGGGGAAAGGTTGTCGGACACCAAAAAAGATTTACCAATAATCCGGCAACACAATGTTTTCGAATGGCGGCCCAAAGTATGTGGCATAATAAAAGTTCATTAGGACATCTATATCGTCGTTTATCGTATCAGAAGGGAAGTAAAAAAGCTATAAAGGCCGTAGCTCGAAAGCTTGCCGTAATCTTCTATCATATGCTGAAAAACAGGCAAGAATATGATCCAAAAAGACTACAAATCGACACTGAAAGACAGAAAATGATTAAGATAGATCGCTTAAAAAGAGAAGCAGCAAAATATGGTCTTAAACTTCAAAATGTAGCAGCTTGAATATCTGTAACTTACCGGAGCGTCATTGTAAGCGAAACCAGCCAGACGGCCAGGCAGGCCTGCAACCGACGCAGTGAAGCGCGGCAATCTCCTTCTATTGAAAGAAATTTTACTAATAAAATAATTCAATCTATCATAGAAAGAGATTGCTTCGTCGTTCCTCCTCGCAATGACGGTAAGGAGTAGCCTCTTTTTACCTTCAATTCCTCTTAAACACGGAATAATATTCACAGAAGGTTTACCGCCAGGATAAATTTCCTAAATTTACTGAAGGATCAAATTAACAGTATTAAATGGAAAAAATTATTCTGGCAATAGACTCGGGAACCACCAGCGTCAGGGCAATATTATTCGATCATTCCGGACAAATGCTGGATGTATCGCAAAAAGAATTCAGACAAATATTCCCTAAACCCGGATGGGTGGAACATGATCCGGAAGAGATCTGGTCCGTTCAGAAATTTGTGATCCGCGATGTAATGAAAAAGCAGCATGTCCGGGCAACAGATATAGCCGCTGCGGGAATTATTACCAATCAACGGGAAACCACGTTGGTATGGGACAGGAAAACCGG
>CAVVIO010000004.1:0-59781 GCA_963748095.1 uncultured Bacteroidales bacterium | reverse complement strand
TCACCTTGACAAGTTGAATCTTGAAAAACCGGTCTGGGTAGAAGATGAAAGCCGGAACATCGGAGTCAACATAATCCCTGCTGCCCTTTTTGAACAGATAAGAAAAGCACCTGTGCTAGTGGCAGATGTCTCCGGAAAAGAACGCACTGAACGTCTGGTCAGCTATTATGCCAATTCAGGAAAGAAACAATTAATAGAGGCAATACAAAAAATCACAAGGCGCCTGGGAGGCGCAGCTTCACAAAAAGCCATCAAATCTATTGAAAACGGGGATTATGCAGGGGCAGCCTTACTGGCTCTCGGGTATTACGATAAAACATATAGTTATGGATTAAATACGCGTCCGGAAAAACTGGTACACCGCTTCGATATGCAAAGCCTGCCAATGGAGAAGCGAGCAGAACACTTACTGGGTTACACAAAAAATTACATACATGGAAATTCCGAAATTAACACAATTTAGTCCCGGCGCAGGTTGCGGATGTAAAATATCCCCCCGAGATCTGGAAGAGATACTACAAAGCAATATCAGCTATACAGCGCATCCCAGCCTGCTGGTTGGAAATGAAAGTCACGACGATGCTGCCGTATACGATATCGGCGGAGGAAAAGCTATTATTAGCACCACCGATTTTTTTACTCCAATTGTAGACGATCCCTACGATTTCGGTCGTATTGCTGCTACCAATGCCATCAGTGACATATACGCCATGGGTGGGAGTCCGGTAATGGCTATTGCTGTGCTGGGATGGCCGCTCGACAAGCTGCCGAAAGAAACAGCACGAACCGTTATAGAAGGAGCCCGGCTGGTTTGCGACCAGGCAGGCATCGCGCTTTCAGGCGGACATAGTATTGATATCAGTGATCCGGTATTCGGGCTGGCAGTAACTGGCGTGGTTGATACGGATAAGGTTAAAAAGAACAATACAGCCACCGAAGGTTGCGAACTGTACCTTACCAAACCCATCGGTATCGGGATTATCACTACTGCACAAAAAAAAGGATTTGTAAATGCTGCCGATCTGGCAAAAGCCGTGGAGATTATGACCACCCTGAACAAGTTGGGAACGGTATTGTCGGACCTGCCGGGAGTAAAAGCCATGACCGATGTTACCGGCTTCGGGTTGCTGGGACACCTGCTCGAGATTTGCGAAGGCAGCAGCCTGGCGGCAGAGATTGAATTCGGCAAAGTCCCGGTTATCCCCGGACTGGAAGACTACATGGAAAAGAAAAGTTTCCCCGGAGGTACTTTCCGTAACTGGAAAAGCTATGGCGACAAAATAGCCCCGGTAAGCGAACCTCAGAAACACCTGCTTTGCGATCCGCAAACCAGCGGCGGCTTGCTGGTGGCTGTCGATCCTGCAGGAAAAGCCGAATTTCTCACTTTAATAGCCAAACACGGACTTAGCCTGCAACCTTTCGGGAAAATGATAAAAAAAACCGGGGAGCATTTCATAAAGGTGTTTTGAGCAGAATTCTTCAGCTGCCCGAATCGCCGGGCATCTTTGTCCGTAGCTGACATAGTGGTTAAATTTTAAAGGTTTTCGATAACCTTCAGGGTTTTTTTATATATCAGTTGAAAAAACGCTCACAAGTATGCCCCTAAATATATCCGTTTGCTTTTCAAATTTTAGTATTTTTATCACCGTTCAATGAACCTGATTTATGCTAAAAGGACTACATATCGAGAATTACGCATTGATTGAAAAGCTTGAGATCGAATTCAATAAAGGATTGAGTATCATTACAGGCGAAACAGGGGCGGGGAAGTCGATACTCCTTGGGGCGCTTTCATTAATTCTTGGAAAAAGGGCCGATACGGATGTTCTGTTCGATAAATCAAAAAAATGTATTGTAGAAGGAGTATATGACATTTCCGGATATGACCTGGAGGGTTTCTTCCGTGAAAATGATCTCGATTACGAAAAACGGACTATTTTACGAAGGGAAATAGGGGCTAACGGTAAATCGCGTGCCTTCATAAACGATACGCCAGTAAATCTGAATATTTTAAGGGAACTGGCCTTGCAGCTGGTGGATATACATTCCCAGCATCAGAGCCTGGAACTGAACAACAATGAATTTCAGTTAAAGGTAGTCGATGCATTTGCCGGTAATAATGGTGAGCTGATGAATTACAAATCGGCTTATCAGCAATTTAAAAAGGTAAATGCGGCTTATAAAGAATTAGAGGAAACGGCAAGGCAGTCGAAGGCAGATTACGATTACTGGCAGTTTCAGTATACCCAGTTGCAGGAAGCAGGTCTGCAAGCCAACGAACAGGAAGAACTGGAAAAGGAACTGGAGCAGTTAAATCATGCCGAAGAAATTAAAACGAACCTTACAGGCGCTCTTCAGGCTTTATATGACGACGAACAATCGGCAGTGAATCAGCTTAATCAGATTAAATCGTTAATTGCCCGGATTAACCGGTATTTACCGGGTGAAGGTGATCTGTCGGCCCGGCTCGAAAGTTCCTATATTGAACTGAAAGATATTGCAACAGAACTCGATGGAATAAATGAGTCGGTGAGTATGGACCCGCAACGACAGGTTTTTGTTTCCGAACGGCTCGATCTGATCTACAGCCTGCAGCAAAAACATAAAGTGACAACCCTGGATGAGTTGCTGAAAATAAAAGATGAATTGCAGCAGAAATTAGAAGATATAGACGAATACGATTCAAAACTAATCGAATTAAAAAAGCAACAGGAACAAAGTCTTAAAGCCGTAGAAGAACTGGCTGATGCACTAAGCAAAAAACGCCGCTTAAGTTTTCCAAAGTTTGAAGCAATTATAATTTCTCTGTTGAGTGATATGGGTATGCCCGGCGCTACATTCAAAATAGGCGCTGAAAGGACGAATGATTTTACCGGATCGGGCACCGACCAGATCCGCTTTTTATTCAATGCCAATAAAAATGTCGGGTTACTCGATATTTCAAAGGTTGCTTCCGGCGGAGAACTTTCGCGTCTTATGCTAAGCATTAAATCATTATTATCCGACTCGACTGGTTTACCTACTATCATTCTGGATGAAATAGATTCAGGTGTGTCAGGTGAAGTAGCAGATAAAGTGGGTAATATCATAAAAAAAATGTCGGGTTCCATGCAGGTATTGAACATTACACATTTACCACAGGTTGCCAGCAAAGGCGATTTTCATTACATGGTGTATAAAGAAGATGATGAAAATACCTCCCGCACTTTTATTAAACTACTTTCGCAACAGGAACGTGAAACCGAAATTGCCAAAATGTTAAGTGGCGAATCATTGACCGGTGCCGCTATTCAGAATGCACGTGAATTACTTAATAATTAGTGCTTGCCCGAAAAGTCCGGTGACGGATAAGAAAAGTTCATTTTCAAGGCTTGCGAAGTCAGAAAATCCGCAGTTTACTAATGTAAATGAGGAATTTTCTGACAAGCGTAACGCAGAAAATGGAGTTTTCTTGCCGACACTAATTAGTGTTTTTTCCTGAATTGACAGTCCTTTCCCGGTGTAATTATTTTTATTTATTCTAAATTGTTTTTTCATTTTCGATTCAAGGCTTATCTTTGCACCACTATTAATCAGAAAAATTCTTAAACATGGCTTATAATTTATTAAAAGGTAAAAGAGGGATAATTTTTGGTGCCTTGAATGATAAATCGATTGCATGGAAAGTTGCTGAGAAAGCACATGAAGAAGGAGCAACATTTGTATTGTCGAATACAGCTGTGGCCTTACGCATGGGAGACACCCACAAGTTGGGCGAACAATGTAATGCCGGAGTTATTGCAGCCGACGCTACCAATGTGGAAGACCTTGAAAACCTGGTGACCAAATCGATGGAATTATTGGGGGGCAAAATTGACTTTATCCTGCATTCCATTGGTATGTCGCCAAATGTACGAAAGGGTTTATCTTATGATGCGCTTAGTTACGACTATTACCTGAAAACAATTGATATATCGGCACTTTCTTTCCACAAGGTCCTTTTAGTATGCCGGAAACTCGATGCCATCAGTGAGTGGGGATCTGTAGTGGCTTTGTCTTATGTTGCAGCGCAACGGGTATTGTATGAGTACAATGACATGGCCGATGCCAAAGCTGTTCTCGAATCCATTGCCCGCAGTTTCGGTTATATTTATGGAAGGGATAAAAAGATCAGGATAAATACGATATCACAATCGCCAACCATGACAACTGCCGGTAGTGGTGTAAAAGGCATCGATTCGCTGATTGATTTTACCGAACGCATGTCGCCATTAGGAAATGCAACGGCTGAAGACTGTGCTGATTATTGTATTACCCTGTTTTCGGATCTCACACGAAAGGTAACCATGCAAAATCTTTATCACGATGGTGGTTTCTCGAGTATGGGAATGAGCCAGAAAGCGATGATACAGTATGACAAAAGTTTTAAAGAATGTCCATAATTAGAAAAAAACGATTAGTTTTAGGCATCATTTCTTATTGAAATGATGCCTTTTTTCATCTAAACTAAATTCAAGTGCTCGTAATTCTTGCCCTTTCCTATGTATTTATCCCGGTTTTTATTATTTATCTCACAGGGAAAAATAAAATTGCCAACCGGATCGGTGCCATCATAATTGCTTATATTTTCGGATTATTTTTGGGACATATCGGATTGATCCCTTCCGGGAGCGATCAACTTTACAATTTATTGGTTTCCGGCGATAAATTATCACTGAACGAGGTATTGAAGCTGAAAGCACAGGGAATATTAAACGGCGATGATGTACTGCTTTTCCGGATAAGAAAAATTCAGGACATTTTCACAACTATAACTATTCCCATAGCAATTCCTTTATTACTTTTTTCACTCGATATCCGTAACTGGTTCAAAATGGCTGGTAAAGCACTGTTATCGATGGTACTGGCCGTGATAGCTGTTTTACTGGTAGTTTCAGCAGGTTTTTTCATATTTAATGGAAAGATTCACGATTTATGGAAGATCAGCGGGATGCTGGTAGGACTTTATACAGGAGGCACGCCAAACCTGGCGGCCCTCAAGATGATGTTGAATGTCGACCCGGATACCTATATTATCACACATACATATGATACTATTGTTTCAGTAGTTTATTTGTTTTTCCTGATTACTATCGGGAAAAAAATCTTCCGGAGTTTCCTTTTACCATATCCTGACTTTCACAATAACTGGGTAAAAATTCCTCTTTTTACCGAAAGCGCTTATCATGGGATATTGCAAAAAAAATACATGGTTCCCTTGCTAAAAGCACTGGGTCTTTCACTTTTGATATTTGCTATAGCTGGCGGATTAAGCCTTTTGGTGCCGGAAAGCCTGTTGATGATTGTTGTCATTCTTACAATTACAACCCTGAGCATCCTATTTTCAATGATTCCTTCCATAAACAAAATAGAAAAGACTTTCGAATTGGGTATATATTTTATCCTTGTGTTCAGTATTGTTGTAGCTTCTATGGCAGATATTACAAAACTTGTTGATATTTCCTGGCAATTATTTATGTATGTCACCCTCGCTATCTTTGGCTCACTATTACTCCATATGCTGCTGGCCAGACTGTTTAAAGTGGATGCCGACACAGTAATGGTAACTTCTGCAGCACTTATCTGTTCACCACCCTTTGTACCTATGGTTGCAGGAGCCATACACAATAAAGAAGTGATTGTTTCCGGGCTGACGGTAGGAATAATGGGATATGCCATCGGCAATTATCTGGGCGTTCTTCTTGCTTATTTTCTACATTGATATTATAGATTTAAACTTGCTGGAATAGTATTTCAAAATTAACTGAAATATACAGTTTCTATAAGCGATATTCAGTAACGGTTACAACATCTTCAAGCATCGGCGCAATTAAAGTGTATAAATTTTTAATGCATAAATATTCTGTTAAAAAAAGCTGTTTTATCCTGATGTACAATTTAAAATTCATCTTATTCTGAAAAAAATTTCTGAACCCGTATAAAGTTACAAAGTACATAAATTCAGTAATTTAATATTAATTTGCATGATGTAATAATGGAGATAAACTTGTTTTTATACAATAAAATTCCATAACAATACTGTCATATGTTATTTGTAGTTTTTTTTTTATATTTTTTTTTTTAGATTTGAACTCAACCATAGTGTTTGTAAAGATATTCGTATATTTATGCTAATTGAAAAAAACCTAATTATAAACCTAAATTTCACATATGAATAGAAACGTATACTTTTTTAAACACAAGTTAAAAATCAGTAAATTAACCTTAATTTGATCCGGATGAAATCCGGTAATAAAGGTTATGAATAAAATCCCGCAGTTGATTATTTTTTTGTCATTTAATCATTAAACTTATTTATAAGCTGTTTGGATTCTAATAAATTTTATTAGATTTGACCCAAAGAATGATTTAACGGGGAAGTTTAATTGTTCAATTTTTTTTAACCTATTATAAACCTAAAATTTTAATCTATGAAAAAATTTACAAGTCTGCTTGTATTCTTGGCATTTATGGGACTTCAAACCATGTTTGCCCAAGACATACAGATTACAGGTAAAGTTACCAATGCTGACGATGGTAACTTATTGCCTGGTGTTTCTGTGGTGGTTAAGGGAACAACGACAGGTACCGCTACAAATATTAATGGAGAGTATTCAATTACAGCACCATCGAATGCAACATTGACATTTTCTTTCGTGGGAATGAAATCACAAGATGTTGCAGTTAATGGCCAGGCTGTAATTAATGTTACCCTTCAGACAGAAACAATGGCAGTTGATGAAGTAGTTGTTACTGCCCTCGGTATCAGGAAAGAGAAAAAGGCCCTGGGATATTCTACACAGGATGTGACCAGTGATCAGATTGAGCGTACCGGTAATAACGACTTTGCTTCTTCCCTGCAGGGTAAAGTTGCGGGTGTTGATATTAACCCTTCTAGCGGTATGCCTGGGGCATCATCACATATAATCATTCGTGGAGCCCGTTCTTTTACAGGAGACAATACTCCACTTTATGTAGTGGATGGAATGCCTATTGCCTCTACTGCTGCCTATACAACCGGAAATAGTGTTACAGGTGCTGATATTGCCAACCGTGCCATCGATATTAATCCGGCAGATATAGCCAGTATTAACGTATTAAAAGGTCAGGCTGCTGCCGCACTTTATGGTATTCGTGCTTCTAATGGTGTAATTATTATTACTACCAAAAGCGGAAAGAATAATAAATTGGGAAAACCTATAGTTTCTATTTCACATTACAGTGATTTCGCCAAAGTTTCCCGCAATCCCGATTATCAGACTACATATGCACAGGGAAACTATGGAACATATGTACCAAACACTTCATTATCATGGGGGCCTAAAATTGTTGACCTTCCTGATGATCCCACTAATGGGGGAAATAGTAACGGTCACCCGGGTATGTATTATGTACCGCAACTAGATGCAGCAAATCTTGATCCATGGGTAAAACCGCAGGTTTATAATAACTGGACAGATTATTTCCAAACCGGTTACACAGAAACTGACAATGTAGGAGTTACCCAGGGAACCGAAAAAGGAAACTTTGCTATCGGACTTAGCCGTACAGATCAAACAGGTATTGCATTGAATACAGACATGATCCGCTGGAATGGTAAGGCTAATGCAGAACACCAAATGAACAAGAATTTCAAGGTGGGTTTCAGTTCCAACTTTATTAAATCAGATATTAATAAACTTTCAGGTGGTAATGACGGTTCACTAGCTGGTGTTCTATCAGGCCCGTCCAGCTATAATCTGAAAGGAAACCCGACCCATTATCCCGGAGATCCATATCGTCAGATATATTATCGTTCACTGACGTTTGACAACCCATATTGGGTACCTGATAACAATACCTTTAATGAAAAAACAGAACGGTTTTTTGGAAACGGATACATAGATTATACTTCCAGTCTGTCTGAAAGTATGAATTTAAATATTCGTTATCAGCTCGGGACCGATTCGTATACCACCCATTATCAGGATATCTTTGGATATGGCAGCAAGGGTAATGATGGTACCATCGACAATTATGGTGTTACACAAACAACCGTTAATTCATTATTCACAGCACATTACGACTGGAACATTTCAAGTGATCTGGATTTTAGTTTAATGGTTGGTAATGAAATAGACGACAGGCATCAAAAATATTATGATGAATATGGAACCAACTTTAATTACGGAGGATTTGATCAGATATCAAATGCCAAGACAGTTACCGCTACGGAAGATAAATACTGGTATCGTACAGTAGGTTTCTTCGGAAGCTTGTCATTGTCTTATAAATCCATGCTGTTCTTAAATGCCACAGGTCGAAGGGATATTGTATCCAGCATGCCCAGGGGTAACCGGACATTCTTTTATCCGTCTGTTTCATTGAGTTTTGTTGCATCGGAACTTTCGGCTTTAAAAGATGCAACCTGGCTAAGCTTTGCCAAATTAAGGGCATCCTATGCTGAAGTTGGTCAGAAGGGAAATTATCTTAATAATTATTATACAACACCGACTTATGGTGGTGACTGGTGGTCAGGAACCCCCGTACAGTATCCTATCGGTGGTGTAAATTCTTATATTCCGTATACTGTTCAATATGATCCGAACCTGAAACCTCAGAATACACAAATCCTACGAACTTGGAGCTGATCTGAAGTTTTTCAATAATCGCTTAGGTATCGATTATACCTTTGCCCGTCAGAATGTTACCGACCAGATTTTTTCAGTTCCGCTTGCCGGATCAACAGGAGCTGGATCTTTGGTAATGAATGGCGGTAAAGTACATAATGTTTCTCACGAGGTAATCCTTTACACAACACCAATAAAAGCTGGCGATTTCCAATGGGATATGAATTTCAATTTCTACAAAATCGTCAACCGGGTTGATGAACTGGCTCCCGGTGTGGAAAGTATTTTCCTGGGTGGATTTGTTACACCGCAGGTACGTGCCGGTATAGGATATAACTATCCTGTAATTTATGGTGTTTCTTATGTACGCGACGATGCCGGAAATATTGTCGTTGAGGATAATCCGGGTGCATGGAACAATGGTATGCCAAAAATCGGTAGCCCTGGTGTTATCGGAAGTGCTTCTCCGGATTTTATCCTAAGTGGAACTTCAACACTCTCCTATAAAGGATTTTCATTAACTGCTACGGTTGAATGGAAAAATGGTGGTCAGATGTATTCTGGTTCTAATGGCTTACTCGATTTGTACGGTATGTCAAAAAGAACTGAAGACCGGGACATCAACCTTTATTTTCCCGGGTGTAAAACCTGACGGAACTCCCAATGATATAGTACGTGGCGGTCCCAGTGACCCCGATGCAGTGCAGGATTTATACGTAAATGTTCTTTCCAATATTGATGAATATTATATTCATGACAACTCATTTGTAAAACTCCGGGAGATTTCGTTGAAATACAAATATCCCAAGACTATTTTCAAAACCATGCAGGCAGGTGTTTCTGTTTATGCCCGGAATTTGTTGATTTGGACTGCACTCCCGAATTTCGATCCTGAATTTTCGCAGGGTAATAACAATATAGCAGGATCATTTGAACGATTCTCTTTACCGCAGGCATCCAGTTTTGGTCTAGGTATCGATTTAACTTTTTAACCTAATTAAATTTAACTATGATAATTATGAGAAATATATTTAATATAAGCCGGGCCTTAATTTTATTACTAGTGCTGGTATTCTGGTCCTGCTCTGAAGATGTCATGGATAAGATCAATAAAGATGTGAACAATTCCACTGATGTCGAATCGAGACTCATCATTACCGATGTAATGACAAGTAGTGCTTTTAACGTTACAGGAGGAGGTTTGGCTTTCTATGCTTCCTGCTATATAGAACATAATGTAGGTATTTACAATCAAATGTACAATGCTGAGATCAGAAGTGGAGAACCTATAAGTTCTACAACTTATAATAATTATTGGAGTATTATTTATCAGAACCTGTACGAACTTAAAATCATCATTGAAAAATGTTCGGTCGGTGGTTCTGAAGAGGGAAACTATCATACGTTAGGTATTGCCCAGACATTATCTGCTTATGATTTGGCTATACTTACTGATCTGTTTGGGGATGCTCCCTGGTCGGAAGCTTTGCAGCCCGGAATTATATTTACTCCTGTACTGGATAGACAACAGGATATTTACACGCAAATATTTAAATTTTTAGATGATGGTATTGATAATCTGAGTAAGGAAAGTGCATTCCCTTCTCTGGGTGGACAGGACTTCATTTACGGAGGAGATGCTACACTCTGGAAGAAATTTGCTTACGGATTAAAAGCAAGGTACACAATGCGTTTATCAGCAAAAACACCAGCATATGCTGATGTGATTACATATGCTGATTCTTCTTTCACTTCCAGCGCTGAACAGTGCCAGTTCGACTATAATGGAAATACAGATGTAAGTCCTTTCTACCAGTTTTTCCAGGATCGTGATTATTTCGGGGCTAGCCAGAGTTTCCACGATAAACTCGTTGCCCGTAGTGATCCCCGTGATAATGTATTCTTTGAGCCATATCCCGGCACCACTGATTTGATTTTTGCACCGAACGGTACTCCAAATCAGACACAAGGTGTATATGGTGTTTCTACACTCAGCACAATTACCGCACCGACTTATTTAATGAGTTATCACGAGCTTGAATTCCTGAAAGCAGAAGCTTATGAAAGGCTTGGAGATAAGGATTTGGCAGATACTGCTATGCGGAAAGGAATCATTGCGGCATTTGAAAAAGTGAATGTCGGACTAACGGAAGCAGATGCAATGGATTACTACACAAATAATGTAAAATCTATGTTCGATGCAAATCCGTTGTCTGAAATAATGAATCAGAAATATATCTCATTCTTTGAGGAAGAATCTATTGAAGCTTATAATGATTATCGTCGTTTGGAAGCTATGGGAGATGATGTCATCCAGCTTGACAATCCCAAAAATGCTACCCAGTTCCCATTACGATATACTTATGGTGCGGATGATGTGACTACAAACGTTAATGTTCGTAATGCATACGGAGACGGACAGTATGTATACAACCAGAATGTATGGTGGGCTGGTGGTACCAGATAATCAAGTAATGAGGTTAAATAAAAAAATTTAAACATATGAAAAAAATTAAAATATTAGGATTTGGACTTATTGCCGTCATGATTATTATGATGGTTAATTCCTGCCAAACTAAATTTGAGGATCCTGCAGGACAAAGAGGATTAGCAGTAGCTCCATCGCTCACAGATGTACAACCTGCAGTATTTGATGTCAATAATCTGAGTACAACATATGTTCAATTCAAAGTGGATGTTGATGACTCTAAACCAGTAAGCCAGGCAGTTATTCAGGTATCTTACAATGGAGGATTGCAACGGGTTGATTTTACAACAATCAGTTCATTTCCTGCAACTGTAAGGGTTAAATTAACTGATGCCGTTCAAAAATTAGGTATGACAATGGCTGATATAAAAAAAGGTGATGTATTCACAGTTGAAGTTGTTACTGAAACAAATGGTGAATGGTATCGCTCAAATGCAGCTATTAATCCATCAGTTGTTTGTGCATATAATCAAAGTTTTGTTACTGGTAGTTATCATGCAGTAAGTACCGATTGGGGCTCAGAAGGTGATATAACAATTACTCCTGATCCTAATGATGAATATGTAGTGTATGTTTCCGGTCTCGAAGAAATGGAAGGCCTTGTTGAGGATAAAGGACCATTGAAAATGGTTATTAATAATGATTTTTCAGTAACTGTAGACAGGCAAGTATTGGCTTCTGATCTTTCACCATGGGGTTATCCGTATACTAACCTTGCATACGGGGGTTCAGGTAAACTAAATACCTGCGACGGTTCTTATCAAATGAATTTTGAGATATCTGTGGATCAGGGTAGTTTTGGACTAAATGCATTTACTTTTACAAAGAATTAGCAAGTGAATTAAAACAGAATTCTGAATTCCACTTATATTAATGCCTTATATTTGAAAGCCGGCTTCATTCTCATGTAGCCGGCTTTTTCTATTTACGCTGTTTAAACGAAAATCATACATTAGAAAGCGACTTACTAAAATGTAGTATATTAGAAATAGAATTTTTCCTCGTAAACCACTGGTTCTACAGGGCACCCGCAAAAAACGTTTCCTGATTTATGGTTCGGGTTAAAAATAATATTTTCGTGAACTGATAAATAAGGTTATCAAAAATGAACAAAGTATCATGTTCAGATAGATTTTATTTTTTTACTTTGGATAGCCAGGAAATTAAAAAGCAATAATCGTAAATATCACCCTTATTTTAGGTTGAATATAAAAAAATACTGGTTTGTTAGTAACATAAACATTCAGGATAAAATGTTTTGATTTATACATAAATAATTCCTAAATGATATTTTGGTAATTCTTATGAATACGGATATAATGAAGTTATTCCGCAATAACTGTACTTAGCAGGAAATTATATTTTGTTATTTCAATTGTACTTCAAGTGTAATCAACTGAAGATATTTTATATACAAAGAGTGTACAAACTAAACAATGTTAAATAAATTGTTCAATTTCTTTGACCTGAGTAATTTTAATGAGAATATCCTGACTCATTAAAATCTTTATAATGTTCAATATAGAAACATTGAGATAGTGACCAATTTTCTCAATAAAATAAATTGTAATCGTTTTTGGTACTTACTGAATTAGAAATTTCGTAACAAAGTGCTTGTTCTTATGGGTTATTTTAATCATATATAGTCCTGAAGTTACTTCTTTAAGATCTAATGGAATTATTTCACCTGGACTTATATCGTTAATTTTCAATGTTTTTATTTCTTTGCCCTCCATGCTCAATATTGTAATAGTTGCACTTTTAAGGGAAATTAATGACTGTACATTTATTTTCCCTACTGCAGGATTAGGAAAGATTATAAAACTATTAGTAGTAGACGAATTGCTTTTAATTTCACGAATAGCGCTTGGCCTTCCGATTCTGTTTGGTTCCAGATCAATATAAAATATTCCCCATGTACCACAAGCACTTCCATCTAATTGTAACCAGTATTTTTTCATGGGCACTACATCTACTCCCTCTATTAATGCCGTAAAATTACTGTCTGTACCATAATAATCATCATTTGCAGCAAGAATTTTAAATTTGGAAGTATCACCACTTAAAATATCTGTAAAAGAATCTGCTTCATATACAGCAATTTGATCGTCAAAGCCAGGAGCGTATACCCCGGCCACTCCCGATTCGGGTCCGAGAAACGTGAACCAAACGCTGTTATCCAGAATTGTATCACTAACATCGCATTGACACCAGGAATGTTGTGTATTACATCCACCAGCCGGGTCAGGAGGATTTGGTTCGTTTGTTTGTGTAGTAGCTCCCTGGTTGGTAAATGGACCATTTACGCCTGTATTTAACGGATATGCTTTCTGTATATCATCATTAAAAGGATAAAGTATAGTAAATGTATGACTCTGCTGTATCTGTGCAACTGCCAACATTTCCTGTAACCTTTGCGGTAAAGGAAAATGTACTGTCAACTTTAAAGGAATCATTTAATTTTAGAAAAATAGTATCTTTTCGGGCTGAAAAGCGATGAACTGTTAAAAATGTGTCTTTCTCCATTATTTCCCAGCTGTACTGTTCAGCGCCTTTTGCTGAAACAAAGAAATTTTCATTTAAATTTTTTAAATCACCATATGTAAAGAGATTATTGAAAATAGTATTTATTTCAACATTAATAGCTGTATCAGCAGTGATATAATCTACTCGTTCTCTGTTGCTTGTCAGCGTGTCTCTGTCAGCATCCAGGGAAACAGTATACGGCCCTAACGTATCAAAAGAAACAACAGGACTTTTACTGGTATCGGAAGTGTTATCGTAATAGGTCACATTTGCAGGATCAAACGTCCATTTCCAACTGGTCGGGTTAAATTGTGAATTATTATTTATATGAATAGGGTTACCAGGGCATACCTGAAGAACATTGGCATAAAAATCAGCTTCGGGATAATTATCACTGGGCGTATATCCATCTAAAATCAATACCCCTGAATTATCGGGATCCAGCCATTGTTTTAATCTTTTCGATACAGTATATCCATATTCCCATGATACAGATAATTTCCCATAATATCCATCCAGAGTTCCTCCTCCATGTAATTGCCCGATAATTCTGTTATGGTTATCAAATAATGGTGAACCGGAAGAGCCGCCTTCGGTATATCCGATATCAAAAATTGCTTCCCAATGTGTGTCTGGCTCTGTAGTACTTCCATTATCCCAGTTGATTGTGCCTGGATATGAAACTATTGGTTTATAATCGATGGCAATCTTTTTTTGAGTTCCTGCAGGATGATGAATGCAATAACCTGAATTCACAATAGAATCTGATAGTGCATTCCATCCTGCAAATACGGTTTATATGACGGTGGGGGCGTTTCATCCAACTGAAGTAAAGAAAAATCGGAATGTTCATTGGATGCTTTTCGACTTGACCCGGATAAGCTATACGCTAAAGTTGAATTACCGGAATTACAATCACTGTATTCGTAATTAAAAAATGTAACTAAGGTATGTGCTACAGAATCTCTGCTTATACAATGATTTGCGGTAAGAAAATAGGGAGTACCGTCATTTCTGGTATTGTTAATAAGTGCTCCGGTACATACAAAACCACTTCCTCCTTCGTTAAAAATCATTCTGGCTACAGCATGTTTTTCAAGTTGGTATGGATCTCCTTCCGGACAGTTGATGCCTACATTCTCAGGTGTCGTCTGCAGATCTTCTCCTGTTAATTCATTAATGTCGCGGTAAGCCTGACCAATACTTCCTATAATAAGTGATCCGGAAAATGCAGGATTTTCAGGTTCATAATATTCGATTATGATTTTATTGCCTGGAAAATCACCTATTGCCAGCAACCCGTAACTCTTATTGTTTTTTTCGGTATATGCCCCATGGATAATACTTTTTGCAGGATTATAAATATATAATTTTGCTTTAGGAGGCAGTTTGTAATGGCTGATTATTAAATTTATAGAAATTGCATTTTCAGATGCAATCTGGTAGCGCCAGATGGTTCCTCCAGGTATTTGCGATATTACGCCCTCTTTTTTTATGTCTATGTTTACCGAAGTACTTTTGGAGTATCGAAGTGGACTTGGGAATTCCTCATCTTCTTTTTTCAGCTTTTGTATATTTAATTTTTGAAGTGTATATGTTTTTATGGAAACTGTATTCTTCAATTGTGGATAAGAAAAACTGGGTGGAGTCCCTTTTTCTTCTAACTGTGCCTTGATTGTTAATGCAGGAAAAAATAACAGGAATATTAAAAAAAATCTTTTCATTTGAGCTATTTTGAAGTACTTACTAATAAGAATATAAATTTTTATAAACTTAATAAAATTTATGAATAATTAACAGTTCATTCAAGGGAATGTTTTTAGTAAACTTTTATTTGAATCTGATTATTATTGAATCTCTGATATTTAATTGAATTGCTCTGTAATATTTTTTAAGAAATATGATTATATAATTTTTAATCCTGGTTGTACATATAATTGCAATTTATTAAGATAATATATAGGCCGTATACACGAGCAGGGAATTTTACAGTTATTTATTATATTTGCACAATTTAATGAAGGATTGAATGATTGCTGGTAAAAGAAACAATTCACCGGTTTTCGATGAGGTGACATTACGGAAAAGTAAAGAAAAATTTTTGAAGCAAAAGGCACGGGTTATTTGGATGTCAGGACTTTCGGGAGCAGGGAAAACAACACTGGCAATAGGGCTTGAGAAAGAGCTTTTTAACAGGGGATATTTGGCTCAGGTGATCGACGGTGATAATATTCGACACGGTTTAAATAAAAACCTTACTTTTACCGATGATGACAGAAAAGAAAACCTGCGCAGGATAGCAGAAGTATCAAAGTTGTTCGTTAATTGTGGTGTGATTACAATCAATTCATTCATAAGTCCGACAATTGAAACCCGTCAAATGGCCAGGGAAATTATTGGTGAAGATGATTTTATTGAGGTATTTATTAACTCGCCGCTGGAAATTTGTGAAATGCGGGATGTGAAGGGACTATACAAACAAGCCAGGGATGGTCGGCTCAAAAATTTTACTGGGATTGATTCTTTATATGAATCACCTCTGTATCCGGATATTGAAATACATACTGATCAATTTTCAGTAGAAGAATGTGTTAAGCAGCTATTGGATTTTGTTTTACCCAGAATAGCATTTAATAATTAGATTATGGAGAAATATTATATTAATCACCTGAAAGAACTGGAAGCAGAATCGATTTATATAATCAGGGAGGTAGCCGCACAATTTGAACGTCCGGCACTATTATTTTCCGGTGGTAAGGACTCTATTGTAATGTATCACCTGGCGCGGAAGGCTTTTTGGCCTGCAAAAGTGCCAATCCAACTTCTGCATATCGACACAGGGCATAATTTCCCCGAAACTCTGGAATTCAGGGATCAGCTTATGGAAAAAACCGGAGGTCGTTGTCTCGTCAGATATGTTCAGGATTCGATCGATCAGGGAAAGGTAGCGGAAGAGACCGGAATAAACGCAAGTCGCAATGTATTGCAAACGGTGACTCTTTTGGATGCTTTAGAAGAGTTGAAAATAGACGCAGCTCTTGGAGGTGGCAGGCGCGATGAAGAAAAAGCCCGTGCTAAAGAACGGTTTTTCTCCCATCGTGATGAGTTTGGACAATGGGATCCGAAAAACCAGCGTCCGGAATTATGGAACCTGTTCAACGGCAGGAAAAGAATGGGGGAACACTTCCGGGTATTTCCGCTTAGTAACTGGACTGAAATGGATGTATGGCAATACATATATATGGATGATATTGAAATTCCAAGCCTCTATTTCACGCATAAGCGTGAAGTTTTTAATCGCGACGGTGTTTGGATGGCAAAGGCTCCGTTTATGCAGTTAAAAGACAATGAAAAGCTGGAAGTAAGGGATGTAAGATGCCGCACCATAGGCGACATAACTTGCACTGGTGTAACTTTGTCCCGGGCCAATTCTTTGGAAGATATTATTAAAGAAGTGGCAGCTACCCGTACCACCGAAAGAGGAGGCAGGGCAGATGATAAACGTTCGGAAGCCGCTATGGAAGATCGGAAGAAGGAAGGATATTTTTAAAATCCAAATTCATTAAATACAATCTATTACAAAAACTCAATATGTCAGAATTTCAGGATAAACAGGACGGTTACTTAAATATGGAATTGCTGAGGTTTACTACAGCAGGAAGTGTCGATGATGGTAAAAGCACATTAATAGGCAGATTACTGTACGATAGCAAGGCTATTTTTGAAGATCAGCTGGAAGCTATCGAAAGGGCCAGCATTATAAAAGGGGAAGAACATATTAACCTGGCATTGCTTACCGACGGACTTCGTGCTGAACGTGAACAGGGTATCACCATTGATGTGGCTTACCGTTATTTTGCCACTCCAAAGAGAAAGTTTATAATTGCCGATACTCCGGGACATGTGCAATATACACGAAATATGGTAACAGGCGCCTCTACAGCCAATGCTGCCATTATACTTATTGATGCCCGTAACGGAGTGGTAGAACAAACCATCAGGCATTGTTATATTGCTTCCTTGCTTCAGATACCTCATGTAATCGTTTGTGTGAATAAGATGGACCTGATGGAATATAATGAAGATACTTTTGAGAGTATTCAAAGTGATTTTAATGGATTTTCGGATAAGCTGGATATTAAAGACGTACGGTTTGTTCCAATAAGTGCTCTGAAAGGTGATAATGTAGTAGACCGTTCGAAGAACATGGACTGGTATAACGGACCAACTCTGATGTACCTCCTCGAACACCTTCATATCAGCAACGATCGTAATAATGTGGACCCCCGTATCCCCGTTCAGTATGTTATACGACCTCAATCTGACGAATATCACGATTACCGCGGATATGCAGGCAGGATTGCCGGAGGTGTATTCCAGCCGGGAGAGATAGTAAAAGTCTTGCCATCCGGTTTTACATCGGTTATTCGTTCTATCGATACAATGAACGGCCCGCTTGATATGGCATTTCCCCCACAATCTGTAACTATCACCCTCGAAGATGATCTCGATATCAGCAGGGGGGATATGATCGTAAAAGAAAGTAATCAGGCACAAATCGGTCAGGATATTACAATGATGTTTTGCTGGCTGAATGAGAAACCTTTGATTCCCGGGGGGAAATATGCGTTAAAGCATACTACAAAAGAAGTAAGGTGTATTGTAAAGTCGGTAGATTACAAAATTAATATTAATACCCTGGAGAAGGAAAAGGAAGATAAATCAGTGGGCCTTAACGAAATCGGACAGATGACTTTACGCACAACACAACCCCTGTTTTTTGATTCTTATCGTAAAAACCGTATTACCGGTAGTATTATTTTAATCGATGAAAGTACAAACGAAACAATATGTGCAGGAATGATCGTTTAATTGATTTTGGGATACTCAATTAATCTTTCTGACGATTAAATACTACTGCAATAAAAAAACCATTACTGTGCATTTTTAAGTGCTTTCTGTGCAGATTGCCTGAAAATATTATAAGACCAGGTAGCCCCGCTTATTGCATCAATTCTTTTCAGGTTCTGCACTTTCATCAGTTGTTTTGGGTATGTCTTTACACCTTTCCAGTCATTCCGGCATTGTTGAATGTATTTTTCATTGCCCATGTAATGCTTTTCATATTGATCGTCGAAAATTTCATTTGCCAGCGTGTCTACAATTTTATAATCGACCGAAATTATATATCCGTTTTTTACTTCCAGTTTCACGAATCCTACAAATGGTTCACTTGTATAAATTGATCGTGATTGCCCTTCATAATGCCCGTCGCGATAGGGACCGCTGCAACAGGTTAAGTGTAATCCTGTAATAATAATTGTGAATATTGTTAAAATGAATTTCATGGTTAGAATATAGGTTTATTTTTTATAAGATCATTTAATCCTTGAAAACCCTATCTGATTTAAGTTTTTTTTAATCGTCGGACTTTAAATAATCAAATTTTTTAGTGGGTTAGTTTTACAATTTATATGTTAACTAGAAGCTACAAGATTTTAAATTAAAATAGAGACTCACTTTTCATTATTATGTATGATTATGAGGAGAATATAAAATATATGATAAAAACCGTAAATTATAAAATTTATTTCAGGATTTGAACAACTTCAGTACCAGTTCATATGTTTTATTATTAGTAAAAGTTTGCAGCTTCACTATATTGGGTGGAGTTTCAAATATTATAATATAAAACATATCAAAAATTAAACTTAAATTATTAACTTAATTCAAAATAATAAACATCATGGAATCAAAAAACGAAAAACTCAGAAATGCTTGTCAATCGGCACTTAACACCATCAAGAAGCTGTCAGATCCTGAATTTTCAGAGATACAATCGAAGTTGGAATTTTGCATTGGAAGCTACGATTTTGATAAAAATCCGGTGGGGTTATACGAATATGGTCACAAAGCATTATCTGCGCTGAAGGCTTACAAACAGAATAACCCGAGAAAAGTGAGTGTAAAGACTGTAACAGATTTGGAAAAGAATTTGGTTTAATTTTATTGATTGTTTAATTAGATGTTTATTGCTGTTAGCATCAGTTCATATTGATGTATAGATATACTTTTGGTTTTCAACTGGTTTCTGACAAAGGTATAGAGTTTCACCAGGTCCGTTTACTTCAATAAGCTTTTTATTACCCTTAATTTATGAGTGTATTTATTTCTGTCTTTATTAAAAATGCCCTGATGGTCAACTGAGTCGATTCTTACGCTTCCGGATGCATGAATGATTTTGTGATCGTTAAGTAGAATCCCGGTATGAATAATTTCACCTTCATCATTGTCAAAATAAATAAGATCCCCGGGTTTTGCCTGGTCTATAAAATCAAGGTTATTACCTATATTAACCTGATCCTTTGCATCGCGAGGTATGTTAATCCCTGCCACTTTGTAAACCAATTGTGTAAAACCCGAACAATCGATACCCATGGCTGTTCGTCCACCCCATAAATATGGTGAATGCAAAAACAATACGGCAAAACCGGTTAGTTCTTCCCTGCTGGTGTACCGGGTTTTTTGATCAGGTGGAATAATAGCATGAAATTTCATGTCATCAATTTGGAATTCGCCATTCCGCCTGTTCAGAAATGGGAGTGAACTTCCGGCAGGAACCGGAAAAGAATGATTATCATAACCTTTAACATTAAGAAATCTGTCTTTTACAAAGAAGGGTTTTTCCTGCTGCAATTTCACAAACGTATCCCCGGAAATGGCAGTAGCCATTTTTTTATCGATCCAACCTGTATAATGATCGTTTTCAAGTTGAATATACAACCAGTTAGCCGTATTATCCAACAGTGAAAAATGTTCGCCGAATAAAATCTGAGTGATCATTTCAGAACGCTCATCGGGATCTTTTCTTACAGGAATGATGCCTAATGTTGAAATTCCGTATTCCATTTTTATCATTTCTAACCGTAAAATTAAAACAAATATCCGGTCGAACATCTTTCAGGCGTCTTTGTTTACTATTTTCCGGGTTTATAAATTGAATCATTTAACACGAAATAGTCAAAGCTAAATTATATTTAATAAATTTAGCTTTCAAAATATTGATCCATTCAGTACATGAAAAAAATAATCAGGTTGATCAGAGAAAATCTGAAAATTTTAATAATCGGCTCACTTTTTTTAGTAGCAACTATAGTAATTACATATTTCTTTCCGCGTGAAGGCAGGTTTCGTTTCGAATACCAGAAAAATCATCCGTGGATGCACGATGACCTGCAGGCGCCGTTTAATTTTCCAATCCATAAAACCCCTGCCAGGCTTACTTTAGAAAGGGACTCTGTACTCAAACAATTCGTTCCTTATTTTTCATACGATGGTTCGATGGTCAGCCAACAGGTTAATAAATTCAAACAAGCCTTCGATACTAGTTGGATTAACTATACGTTACGTGAATTTAAAATTAGCAGCAAGTCGAAATATCTGCAATCTAAACGATATTCTCATTTTAGGGAGTTACAGGATAATTTCAGGGAATACATGGCGTCGTTACTTGAGAAAGTCTACCTAAGTGGCATCATCGACTTTAACGATTATGTGGAACTGTCTGGTAAAGTGCCTTCTTCAATAGTGCTGGTAAAAGGGAACCTTGCCGAAGAAAAAGACACTTCTGAGGTTTTCACTTCAAAGAGCGCCTACGACTATGTAGTTTCAAATTTCAATGAGTTTTTGCGATCACAAAAAGATTCTTATGTAAAAAAATACGGAGATTTTTTCAGGGAATTTGATGTGAATAATTTTATTGAGGTAAATGTGTATTACGATGAGGCTACTTCCAATAAAGTAAAAAAAAGTATGCTTGATGGAATTTCCCTTACTGAAGGAATGATTCAGGATGGACAGCGTATTGTTTCCAAAGGTGACCTGATCACCCCTGAAAAGTTCCAGATTCTTGAATCACTGCGAAAAGAATATGAAGAAAAGCTAGGAACCGTTACCAATTACCTGGTAAAACTGGGAAAGTTTGTCATTGTATTTTTTTCGATGCTGGTAATATTCCTGTTTTTGTGGAATTTCAGAAGGGAGGTACTGGACGATACACTAAAAACTTCTTTCATATTGTTAATGGTAGTATTGTTTATTGTAATAGCTAGTTTCACTTACCAGTTTAACAAGATCAGTTTCTATATTATTCCGTTTACTATCTTGCCAATAGTTATCCGCACCTTCTACGATGCACGTCTGGCCCTTTTTATTCATATTGTAACCATGCTGATGGTCAGTTTTTTTGTACCAAGCAGTTTTGAATTTGTTTTTCTGAACATACTGGCAGGGATCATAGCCATTTTTAGTCTTACAAATCTATACCGCCGCTCTAAATTAGTGGTTTCGGCAGCCATGGTTGTTGGTACATACGCTTTTGTTTATTTTGGCATTTCCATTTTCCAGGAAGGAAACCTGTCACAGGTTGAATGGCAAAATTTCGGATGGTTTGGTATTAACGGATTACTGATGCTTGTTTCCTATCCGCTGATTTATATATTCGAAAAATCTTTTGGTTTTCTTTCCGATGCCACACTGATGGAGCTTTCGGATACCAACCAGCCATTGTTACGTAAACTGGCTGAAACTGCGCCTGGTACATTTCAACACTCGCTTCAGGTTGCTAACCTGGCAGAGGATGCAATTTTCAAAATCGGCGGGAATCCCCTGATGATCCGTACGGGCGCTCTTTATCACGATATCGGAAAAATGGTTGATCCGATTTATTTTATCGAAAATCAAACCGGAGATGTCAGCCCGCATGATAACCTGACTTTCGAAGAAAGTGCCAATAAAATTATCAGTCATGTGATCGAAGGTGTTGAAATGGCTAAAAAGTATTTACTTCCAGAACCCCTGATTGATTTTATACGAACACATCATGGAACTTCTACGGTTCAGTACTTCTATAAATCCTATATTAAAACATATCCCGAGGAGGAAGTGGATATTCGTAAATTTTCTTATCCGGGACCTGTTCCTTTTTCAAAAGAAATGGCCGTACTTATGATGGCTGATTCGGTGGAAGCTGCCTCCCGCAGTCTGAAAACGATCAACGATCAGACGCTGGATAAACTGGTAGATGGTATTATTGATTATCAACAATCAGAGGGCCAGTTTAACAATGCCAACATAACATTTAAAGATATCACGGATATTAAAGAAGTCTTTAAGAAACGGTTGCATAATATTTATCATGCCCGTATATCATATCCGAAATAAATGGATCCTGAGTATTTTAACGAATTTCACAGACCTTTGGATTAAAGATGAAATGTATATTGAAGGGTTTTACAGGCTCCGCATGTCGATGACTTCCACCTTCTTGTGTTTGGTGGTATTAAATTCAAATATTGAATCATCCAACGGTTGATCCGTAACAATATTACTCAGTTCGATCTTATAATCAATACCTTCTTTCCCAATAGAAGTAATGGATGAAATCTGATCAGTATCAGCATTAATGATCACGTTGAACCGGACATATGGTTGGTGGAGGTTTTTCGGGAACAGGTATATTTCATTGTAACTCTTCCCATTTTTCTCAAACTTTTTTATGAACTGGTATTTAAAGTCCCTGTTGTACCAGGTAAATATCTTTGCCGGATTGTCCATGAAATCAGAATCGTTTTTGTCGGGTTCGGTAATGGTTACCTCCTTCACATCCGGAGTATAACTCCACATAGTTTTTCCGTCATAATACACTTTTGATCCGAGCATATCCATCTGGTACTTATCTCCCTTTATTTTTATTTTCCCTTCACTTGAAGAAGTATTATTTTCAGTCCGGTTAATTACTGAGAGTTTAAAATCGGCTTGAATAGTTTTATATTTTTTGGTTTTGGCAGCAACCTGATCAAGTATTTTCTTTGCTTCAGGGTCCTGTTGACCCATAGCCATACCTGCTAAAATGGTAACTAATAATGCCGATAATATAATTGATTTCATAGTTAATCTGTTTAATCTCCGAGTGAATTCAAATATTGTTCCAAAGAATACTCGTCGGGAAATAACACCTGCCTAGCTTTACTGCCTTCAAAGGGACCTACAATACCTGCAGCTTCCAGTTGGTCTATAATCCTTCCGGCCCTGTTGTAACCTATTGAGAATTTTCGCTGAATTAGTGAAGTAGAGCCCTGCTGATGGGCAACTACCAAACGGGCAGCATCGTTAAACATAGCATCTTTTTTCGAAAGATCCACATCTCCTATGCTATCTGATGACTCATCCTGGTATTCAGGTAAAATTAGCGGACTGGGGTATGCCTGTTGAGACCCAATAAAATCGGTGATCCTTTCAAGCTCTGGAATATCAATAAAGGCGCATTGCAAACGTATCATATCGCTGCCAGGTGCAAAAAGCATATCGCCCCTTCCAACCAGTTGGTTAGCCCCCGGGTGATCAAGTATGGTCCTTGAGTCTATCATGGATGTCACCCTGAAGGCAATACGGGCCGGAAAGTTTGCTTTGATTACACCGGTGATGATATTGGTGGTGGGACGTTGTGTAGCTATTACCAGGTGAATGCCAATAGCCCTGGCAAGCTGCGCCAACCGGGCAATAGGTGTTTCCACCTCACGTCCGGCAGTCATTATAAGGTCGGCAAACTCATCAATAATAACTACGATGTACGGCAGATAGCGATGTCCGTTTTCCGGATTCAACCGTCGTTTGATGAATTTCTGATTGTATTCTTTAATGTTTCTTACATGTGCTTTCTTAAGCAACTCATATCTTGAATCCATCTCTTTGGTGAGCGAATTCAGCGTGTAAATAACCTTTTGTGTGTCGGTAATGATGGCTTCTTCCGAATCGGGTATTTTTGCCAGAAAATGCCTTTCAATCTTTGCATAAAGTGTCAGTTCTACTTTTTTGGGATCTATCAGTACAAACTTTAACTGCGAGGGGTGTTTTTTGTAAAGCAGGGAAGTGACAATTGCATTCAGTCCCACAGATTTTCCCTGTCCGGTAGCTCCTGCTACCAGCAGGTGGGGCATTTTGGTCAGATCGAATATATAGGTTTCATTTGAAATAGTTTTTCCAAGGGCAATTGTAAGTTCAAAATTACTTTCCTG
Organism: uncultured Bacteroidales bacterium; assembly: GCA_963748095.1. Classification (GTDB taxonomy): domain Bacteria; phylum Bacteroidota; class Bacteroidia; order Bacteroidales; family UBA10428; genus CAVVIO01. The sequence continues at coordinate 35,065 of CAVVIO010000004.1, read as the reverse complement.
AAATTTCCGTGATGAAAGAATAGACCTCATGGAAACTATTTCCGGACTTTGGTTAGGGACCTCAATTCCTATGGTACCGCGACCGGGGATTGGTGCTATAATTCTTATACCCAGAGCGGCCAGGTTTAAGGCTATATCATCTTCCAGGTTTTTTATTCTTGAGATTCGTACCCCGGGAGCCGGCACAATTTCATATAGCGTTACTGTTGGTCCTATAGTTGCTTTTATTTTATCGATCTGGATTTTGTAATGAGCCAGTGTTTCTACAATTTTATTCTTATTGCTTATCAGTTCCTCATTAGAGACAGTGGTGTTGTCAGCATCATGCTTTTCCAACAGATCAAGGGGTGGTAACCGATAGGATGATAATTCCAGTGTCGGATCGTAATCTTCCAATTTAAGACTTCCATGTATTTCAGTTGATTCATCATCCTGTGACTTTCGTTCTTCGATGGTGAGTTCAATATCTTCTTCCACATCCTCAGGATCATCTTCCGGTGCAGTTACTGCTTTTCCTGTTTTTTCCCTTTGTGGGAATTCGGTTTCGAATACCAGTTCATCATCTGTAACATCCGCCGATTCATCCATATCTTCAGTTTTTTTGTCTGTTACTTTTTGTTCTGATATGTTTAACGGATTGTTACTATAAGCAAGAATGCTCCGGGTAGTTGTTTTAATCCAGTTCAATGAATTCCTAAACGAAAAAATTATTAAAGCAAAAGTGGTAACTAACAGAAAAATAAAGGTGCCAGTCTTACCTATGAAGGCGATCAGCCAAAGACTCATATAATAACCATGCCTGCCACCAGGACCACTTCCTAATATATTGTCGGCATTTTCAAAAAAGTAACCCAGAATAATCGACAGCAGGATTGTACCGATAATGCAAATACGAAAGGTTTTTCCGAGAGGCAATAGTTTTACACGCAATAAACGCAATCCTGTGAGTAGAAGTATGAAAGGAAAAGTAAATGAGGCAAGTCCGAACCATTTATTAATGAATATATTGGCAAGGTATGCGCCAATTTTACCCGACCAGTTTTCTACTGTAACATCAGGATTTGATATAACCCTGTCCCATTCAAAACTCTGATCGGCTTTCCATGTGAACATATATGATATAAATGCCAGCAATAAAAGAAAACCAAACGATATGAAAACTAAGCCAAGCGTAATTTTAAAACGTTCATCTTTAAAAAATGAAACAATACTGTTCCTTTTAACATTGGTTCTTTTTTTGTTTGTTTTCTTTGCCATCAGGTTTTTCTGTTCTGCATAAATTACGGGGACAAAAATAGTAAGAGTACCTCTTAAACTAAAATAAAAGTAGAATATTATATGAACAGAAAGTAATTGAATGGTAAAATAATGTCCCTGAAAATTTTGAAAAGTTTATCAATCGAGCAGCCGTTGCAGAATGTAGGACATTTCATCACGGTTAATTTCACGGGAGTCCTTGGGTACAGTAAAGACTTTTTCTCCTGTTTTCTGATTTGAAAAATTAATGGCCTTAAAATGCATTTTTAAAAAACTGAGCTGGAGCCGGAAATCCATCAAAACACCATCTATCTTTCCATAGGGATTAGTTGAATTGGGATCGCGAAGACCAATTTCATCCGTGTAATATATATCGAATGTTTCATTTGTTTCCGGTAATTTTATTATTGCTTTTTTGCAATGTATGCCAGCTATTACAGCAGTGTCATTCGTCTGGTTAATTTCCATGTCATTCATATTCTCGAAACAACACATTTGTTCATTCTTTTTTCCTTTGAAAACGTAATTTTTATCCAGTACTTTCAGATAAGTGGTACACTTGCTATTATTAAAATAAGTAATGTTATTCAGACTAAAAAATCCCATAAAACCTTCGATAATGTTGACGGAATAATCATTGTTAAAATACAGGGCCATTTTTTGGGGAAGGAACGCTGGCGAGAGATCACCAAAATCTTTATTGAGATATGTAATCTGATATTCTATCTTGCCTTTGTGGTATTTAGCCTCAGGATTTTCTTCAACGCACGAATAAGTGAACAGAATAATTGTTAAGGTTAGAGTAGTTAGCTTTAGCTTCATTCGTTTTTTTCTCTGATACAAGTATTTTGTTCTTTACGGAATAAATTAAAGATAGTTAAATTTTTTGCATGTCATTTTTATGAAATGCGCATAATTTGTGACTAATTTTAAAAAAACAAAATTACCGGAAACGAAACCTTTTTCTGAGCATATAAAATACATTGTATAAAAATACATAATAATTGACAAAAATCATAGGGTGATATAAGTAAAGAACTTATATTTATATTTTGATTTTAACTATAAAATAACGATTTTTGCTTTAATTACTACTTGTAATTGTATTTTTGAACTGCGATATTTATAAAAACATAAATAATAATTATACAAAAATGGCATTTAATTTAAAAGGAAGAAGTTTTTTAACGTTGCTGGATTTCTCACAACAGGAAATTAAGTTCTTATTGGAGTTATCTGCTGGATTGAAGCAAGCAAAATATGCTGGAACGGAACAGCCGGGATTAAAAGGTAAAAATATTGCTTTGATATTTGAAAAGACATCCACCCGGACACGTTGCGCGTTTGAAGTGGCAGTTTACGACCAGGGTGGACATGTAACATATCTTGGGCCGAGTGGTTCGCAAATAGGCCATAAGGAATCGATGAAAGATACAGCAAGGGTGTTGGGGCGTATGTTCGATGGAATAGAATACCGCGGTTACGGCCAACATATTGTTGAAGAGCTTGCGAAATACGCGGGCGTACCAGTATGGAACGGACTTACTAACGAGTTTCATCCAACTCAGGTATTGGCCGATCTGTTGACAATGCAGGAGCATATCGATAAACCTTTGCATAAAGTAAAGTTTTGTTATTTGGGCGATGCCAGAAACAATATGGGTAATTCTTTAATGGTAGGTGCTGCCAAAATGGGAATGGATTTCAGGGCTGCGGCACCAAAGAAATGTCAACCTAATGAAAAATTGGTAGCCAAATGCAATGAACTGGCTAAAAAATCAGGTGCAAAAATAACACTGACAGAGGATATTCAGAAGGCAGTTGAAAATGTTGACTTTCTTTACACCGATGTATGGGTTTCTATGGGAGAACCCGATTCTGTTTGGGATGAAAGAATAAAATTATTAAAACCATACCAGATAAACCGGAATGTGCTTGAAATGACAGGTAATTCGCAGGTTAAATTTCTACATTGTTTACCGGCCTATCATAATCGTGAAACAAAAATCGGAGAAGAAATATACAGTAAATTTGGCCTGGACGCCATGGAAGTTACAGAAGATGTTTTTGAATCGGAGGCATCGATTGTATTTGATGAGGCGGAAAACCGCGTGCATACCATTAAGGCAGTAATGGTTGCAACACTGGGAATGTAATCACCGGTATACTTCAATAGGTCAATTTATTAGCTTTAAAAATCCACTTTTATAAAAGTGGATTTTTTATTTAGAAAAATTATTATTAACAAAAAAAAAGTTGTAACTTGTATATGACTTAAAACTAATTTACTAATTCTCAAATCCCAAAGTCATGACAATTTATGTTGGCAACATCAATTATTCCATAGGCGAAGATGAGCTTAGGAAAATTTTCGAAATCATGGGTAGTGTAGAAACTGTAAAAATTATCCGTGACAAAAGAACAGGAAAATCTAAGGGTTTCGGTTTTGTAGAAATGCCGGAAAAGAAAGAGGCAATGGAAGCCGTAAACACCCTTGATGGTAAAACAGTTGGAAACAGAAACTTACGAGTGCTTGAGGCGCATTCAACAAAAGAAAAGGTTAAAGTCTGACTGTTATATGAAAAGCCATGCTTTTCATACTCTTTTCGGTAAAATAATCAATATCGGTTATTTTATTATGTTTGTATATTTTCATTTATTCAACATACCAGAGGTTTTGATGGGTTCATACCACTGGTAGTTTTGAGTTGCCATAATTGTTGGCATATCATTGAATTTCTTATCCTTGTATAAATATACTCCACAACCTAGTTGTAAGGCACTTGGTGATAATATATTTTTTCGGTGTTCGGGTGAACTCATCCACATTTGCAGCAGCGTTTCCCCAAGTGAAAGGTAGGTGTGAGGTTGAATCAATTCTCCCTCAGGCTTATAACTGAATCTTCCTGGTCCACTAGTGTATACTTCTTTATTCGGTTTATACCTGAGACAAAATGTCTCGGCTATGTTTTCCGATAAAAAAGGATTTTTTATGCCCATCAGCCTGGCACGTGCATTCGGGTCACTTTTCTTTTTGTCATATTTATTGAAATGACTGAAAAAATCCTTCTCTACCATATCTTTTGAATGCATAAGTGCTGTGGCTTCAAGTTGTGCCGAATAGGACAGGATCCCTAATTTCTTTTGAGCCCTTATTTCATTTGTCATGTAAAAAATGACAGCATCAAGTTGTGGAATATCAATCGAATCAGTATTTAACGTATCGCTAAACGGAGCAAATGTTCTGAAATTTTTATATGAAAATGAGGTATAATCAGATGGCCCCCATCTTGATTGTGAAAACAGGGATGTGGCAGTTAGAATAAAAAACGTTATTACAATAAAAACAGATCTCATATATTATAAACCAAAAAAAATTATAAATAGTTTTTCCTGGTGAAAATTTTTATTTAATTCAATTCTATATCAGTACTTTTATTTAGTTAACTGAAATTGAAATGATGTATTAAAAAAAATAACTCCAGAGTTGTTTAACAAAGTAGTAGGTGATAATGATGGAAGTAGCTAGTTTCATTAAAGTACCCGTAAGGAAACCGATGAAAGAACCGATAGCAGCTGTCATTGCTTTTTCCGATTCCTGACCGTGAATAAGTTCCCCGATCAAGGCGCCAAAAAAGGGGCCGGCCAGGATCCCTATCAATCCGAACGGACCTAATACAATACCCAACATGGGTAATATGATAATACCCGCTATTAGTCCGATAGTACTTCCCCATACTCCGGCTCTTGTACCGCCGAATTTTTTTGTACCCCATACGGGTACAACAAAATCGAGTATTGTAACGATAAGTGCTAATGCTCCAAGGATCAGTAGTGTCTTTGTGCCGAAATGGGCAAATTTTGTAAAATGTACCAGTAGGATTCCCAGAAAACTTAGTGGGGGACCAGGGATAACGGGTAAAATGCAACCAATTATTCCGATAATTATCAGAAAAATACTGAAAACCAAAAGGACATAATCCAACATATTACATTAATAACAGTAGTTAATTTAATGTTCTAATTTAACAAAAAAGGAGAAGAACCCATAAAGGGCTTTCTCCTTTTTTAATTTCTTCAGGATTTTATTATCCGATTAATGAGCCGTTGATAATGAATGTGCCGGCAAAAGCTACAATTGCATAAAGTTCCGGAAAAACGGCAAGAACCATAGTACGTCCGAATACGTCGTAACCGGAACCGATACCTGAAATACCGCTGGCACAAACCTGTCCTTGTCGGATAGCAGAAAACAGACCAACCAGTCCGAGTGAAAGACCGGCAGCGAAAATAGCGGCTCCCTGCCAGAGAGTTAATGTGGCAATAAGATTAGTGGCTCCCCTTAATGTGTTATTTACCACAAAAAAACCGGCAAATCCGTATAATCCCTGAGTTCCGGGTAGTGCCGACAGCAACATGTAACTACCAAATGCTTCTTCATTTTTCTTTAATGCACCAATAGTGGCATTACCTCCAATTGTCACACCTATGGCACTTCCGATACCGGCTAACGCGATCATAAGTCCCAGCCCTAAATAAGCCAGAAAAACTGCAGTATTATTCATAATTTTACTCCCTTTTAATAATTAATTTTATTTTTAAATGGTTTATATTCTTTACCTCCACCGGTAAAACCGGCATTGTTCATATAGAATTCAACAAAAGTAAGACGCATAGGGTGAACAAAAGATCCTAACGCGGCCAGTGAAATGTTTATGCCGTGTCCGAATAACAGTAATACAACAAAAAACAATTGGCTGACTACAGGAACTCCCCCATGAAGCACCTGTAAGGCTAGATCGTTAAATACATATCCTAAAATGGAACTGGATAATGCCAGGGCAAACAGACGAATGTACGATAGCAAATCTCCCAGCCTGCCTGTGGCCATCGTGTATACACTCCAAATTCCCTCACCAATACTGGCAAAAATATTTTTGGGATTGCTGAAAAAGAATACCAGGACTCCCCATATGCCGATTACAATATATGATGGTATTTTGATATTGAAAACAGGATTCAATTTATGTGCAAGGAAAAGTGTTCCTCCTCCTAATATTAGAAAGATCCATCCGATCATGGGAAGGGAATATATAAATCCTCTCATTCGAATAATATTTGCAACCTGCAGACACATTCCGAAAATAATCTGAATGGCACCCAGTATCAGGGCTAAATTGAACAATTCATCCGGATTTATAAGTAAGTTTTTGATATGTTGTGATAATATTGTTGACTTAGGTTCCAGCAGGTTCATGCCAAACAGTGTGCCGGTGAGAGATCCGAATACTACTGCGGCAAGACCCAGGAATTGCACCAAAGTCAGTAAAGGTTTTAATTCCTTTTTTGCCTTGAATTTAAACAATGTTGCTCCCAATACAAATACCAGTCCATATCCGGCATCCCCCAAACAGAAACCAAAAAACAACATGAAAAAAGGAGCAAAAAACGGGGTAAGATCCACTTCATAGTAATTGGGAAGCATGAACAACTTTCCTATCGGTTCGAAAAGTTTTGCAAAACGGTTGTTCTTGAGCAGAATAGGAGGGCGGTCATTTCTACCGGGTTTCTCTGCAAGATAGTAAACCGAAGTCTTATTAAGAAATTCAATCAATTCTTTTTCAGAGGTTTTAGGAGCCCATCCTTCCAGCACCATCAGCTTTTCCTCTGCTTCTTTCTCTGTATTTAGCACCACATTTTTAAAGTCCAACTTTTCCTGCAGACTATTTCTGGTTTTTTCAAGCAGGATTATGTATTTTTCAGCATAAAGATCGAGTACATCCCCGGTCTTTTCAATCAAATTTTCCAGTCTGCTTTGCTGCTTATTTAACTGCGATAACGATTTTTCAGGTAAACGAATTTCTTCAGCATCCAGTTCAATTTCTTCTTCGTCTTTCTGGAAAACAACAAAATATTTTTGTCCCCCTACTTCGTTGATTTCTGCAATATTATACAGGGATAACCATTCTTCCCTGAATTTACGAAGAGCACACGTGAAAAACCGAACCTTCAGCTGAGCCTGTTGTAGTTTGTCAATACTATTGAACGAAAAATCACCCCATGGTTTTACCAACTCCAGCTCCTTAACATTTGCTGACAATTTCTGATGATCTTTTTCCAGGTCATCCTGAATGTTCAGAATTTCATTCAATATTTTCAATCCGTCTGTGTCGGCTGAGTCAGCAGGTTTACTCTCAACATCGCGTTTTTTCAGAAATTTGATAACAGTATTTAACTGATTTGTTTGCTGGTAAAGTTCCCTCAGACTTTCATCTTCAATTTCGCCAGATTGTTTCTCAATCACATGTAATACCCCGATTTCCTGTAATTTATTCAGAAATTCAAGGTATTCCCGGTGATAAATCAGGAAAGAATATTTTTTCATCGGAATTATCATTGCGAAGCCTCCATTTCCTGTTGACGTGTTTTTACAATTTTCTGAGCTGATTTTGAAAGGTTGTCCTCGTCTTCCATAAACCGTTTGATTTTACGTATGGCATCCTGGTAACCCGGAATCTGAACCTTTTCAAACAGGTTTACTTTCTGTGTCGTTTTCTTACGGGCACGATCCAGTAATTCCATTTTCCGCTGGTAAAATTCCCTTTCAATTCCCAGTTCGGCGAGTTCTTTTATAATGGCAATACCATCGAGAAACCATTTTGGATTATTGAAAACACTGAATTTTGCAATAAAAAAATCAATACCTTCCAATACAGGAGTTTTTACACCTGCAATTTTTTTAATGCTCAGGTGTACATCTTCAATTTGCACCAGGCTGGTATCAAATTCGCCCCAGATTGTCACCATGTCATCGTAAGCTTTTATTTTTTGCTGCAACTCATCGTTCAGGCGGCTCATTTCATCTTTAGCCCTTTTAACTTCCATCCTGAGTGCCGACTCCTTATTTTTAATGGTGGGAAGCGCATTCACCCTTATCTTGAGTTGCTTTTCAAGCCCCTGTAATGATGTTTTATTATATTGAAATTTTATTGCCATGTATAATAATCTTCAAAATTCAAAACCAGCTAATTATCCTTTGGCCAGTATTTATCCACCAGTTCCTGTTTAATCCCTACTTCTTCAGGTTTGAAGTGTTTGTTAAACAAAGCCCACCCGGTATTCAACATCTCGTCAATGTCAATGTTTACATCAATAGCAAGTAATTTATTTGAATAATCTTTTGCGAAATTCATACTTCTTTCATCGTAGTCAGTAAGGTCAAAACCGTTTTCAAATTTTGTTTTTGCATTGGCGGCATCGGCATATAACCGAACGGCTGCATTCATTACCTGCGGATGATCTTCCCTGGTTTTCTTTCCAATCACGAGTTGTTTCAATCTTGATAAGCTGCGGAAGGGGTCTACAATTACTTTTCCGATATCCGTATCACGGCGCAGGAAAAGCTGTCCTTCGGTAATATATCCTGTATTGTCGGGGATAGCATGAGTAATATCACCCCCTGAAAGTGTTGTTACGGCAATGATGGTAATCGATCCGCCATCAGGAAACTGAACAGCTTTTTCATAAATTTTAGCCAGGTCACTATATAGCGATCCGGGCATGCTGTCTTTCGATGGAATCTGGTCCATGCGGTTTGATACGATACTTAAGGCATCCGCAAAAAGTGTCATGTCTGTAAGCAATACCAGCACAGTCTGATTCTTTTCAACTGCAAAATATTCAGCAGCGGTAAGCGCCATGTCGGGTACCAGAAGCCTTTCAACAGGTGGATTTTCAGTAGTGTTCACAAAACTGATAATGCGGTCGAGTGCGCCGGCGTTATCGAAAACATTTTTGTAAAACAGGTAATCGTCGTTGGTAAGTCCCATGCCTCCCAGGATGATCTTGTCGGTCTTTGCACGAAGTGCAACCATGGCCATCACCTGGTTATAAGGCTGATCGGGATCGGCAAAAAATGGAATCTTTTGTCCGGAAACCAGTGTGTTGTTCAGATCGATACCTGCAATACCCGTTGCGATAAGTTCTGAGGGCTGTTTTCTTCTTACCGGGTTAACTGATGGACCACCGATTTCTCTTTCTTCTCCTTCAACTGCCGGACCTCCGTCGATAGGGTCTCCGAATGCATTAAAAAACCGGCCGGCCAGATCATCACTAACTTTCAGTGTAGGAGCTTTCCCCAGAAAGGTTACTTCGGCATTAGTTGGAATACCTTCTGTTCCGCCAAAAACCTGGAGAGTTATAGTATTGTTTATAATTTTCACTACCTGTGCAAGTTTCCCGTTTACTATAGCCAGCTCGTCGTACCCAATTCCGGTAGCTTCCAGCGAACAGGTAGCCTTAGTTATTTGTGTTATTTTCGTGTATATTTTCTGAAAAGCTTTTGTTTCCATTTGTATTATTTTTTTGCTAGTGACTGATCATCGGTTCTGTCTGTCAGGAGACAGCAACCTCTACCTTTTTTTCAGCAATAATCTTATTTAATTCAGCTTCATAATTGTTGAACTTTTCCGATTTGAATTCCGAATAGTTCATTTGTTTGTATTGATTGATGATCCTTTTAAAGTAGCTGTCAACTTCATTAAAAGAATCGAATTCAAAATCTGTATCTGCTATATTCAAAACACTTTCAAGCATGTATTGCTGTCTTTCCATTGGTGTCGACTGGTCAATTTTGTCGAAAGCATCCTGTTGCAGGATCACAAAATCGATAATTTCCGATTTCCAGTAAGTTATATGATAATCTACCGGAACGCCATCATCACCCAGGATATTGATCTGTTCGTATATTTCTTTTCCCCTTTGCAAAATTGTTTTTACCCTGTTTACATTTTCAATCCAGTCGCTGGAAATATTTTTTTCAATAAAATCCGCAAATTCAGGGTATTCAAGATATTTGGAATAGCTATCGATGGGATCTACAGCAGGATATCTTTTACTGTCGGCTCGTTGTTGTGACAAAGCATAAAAACAACGGGCTGCTTTTTTTGTGGACTCGGTCACCGGTTCCTTCAGGTTACCTCCGGCAGGTGAAACTGTACCGACAAATGTAATCGACCCTGTTTCACCGTTATTCAATAAAACAAATCCTGCCCGTGAATAAAAGTTGGAAATAATAGCAGGCAGGTCCATTGGGAAAGCGTCAGGTCCCGGCAGTTCTTCCAGACGGTTCGACATTTCACGCAAAGCCTGGGCCCAGCGGGATGTGGAGTCGGCAAGCATTAAAACCCTTAGTCCCATGGAGCGGTAATATTCGCCCAGTGTCATCGCCGTATATACCGATGCTTCCCTGGCTGCAACAGGCATATTTGAAGTATTGGCAATAATGGTAGTACGTTCCATAAGTTTACGTCCGGTTCTGATATCTTCCAGTTCCGGGAACTCGGTGAAAAGTTCCACTACCTCGTTAGCCCGTTCTCCGCAAGCGGCAACGATCACAATATCTGCTTCGGCTTGTTTGGAAATAGCATGCTGTAAAACAGTTTTTCCGCATCCGAAAGGTCCGGGAATAAATCCTGTGCCGCCTTCCACGATTGGGTTAAGTGTGTCGATAGTGCGAACACCGGTTTCCAGTAATTTATAAGGTCTTGGTTTTTCTTTATATGCAGAAATGGCGATCTTCACCGGCCACTTCTGTACCATGGTAACCGGAACCTCCTTATTTTCATGATCCGTTAAGATCGCTATCTGGTCTACTACTTTGTAATTACCTGATTTAACAATGCTTTTAACAGTAAAAGTACCTTTAAATGCAAAAGGGACCATTATCTTATGAGGCATGGCATTTTCTTCCACTTCGCCCAGCCAGCTTCCGGCAATAACTTTATCTCCGGGTTTTGCCAGTGGTTTGAATTCCCATAATTTTTCATTATCAAGAGGTAAAGTATATTCACCGCGTTTCAGGAAAACACCTTCCATTGTATCCAGGTCATTCTGCAAGCCATCGTAATTTTTCGACAATATGCCGGGACCGAGTGTTACCTCCAGCAAATGACCGTCAAACGAAACTTCATTGCCGATCTTTAACCCGCGCGTACTTTCAAATACCTGCACGGAGGCATTTTTGCCTTTAATTTTAATTACTTCAGCCATTAGCTTTGTATCTCCTGCATCGATATAGCATATCTCATTTTGTGAAACAGGACCATCCGCTTCTACTATGACCAGGTTTGCAATGATACCTTGTACTTTACCTTTTGTAGACATATTAATGTTTCTTATTTTATAGTAAATTCTTCAGGAAATTCATAACTGCTTTCAAGATTGGTTAATAATCTGTTAAACAGTTCTTCCCCTGTTTTCTTATCCAATCGCAGCCATCTTTCGATCATTTCCATTTTTAATATATAAGCAAATATTTTTTCAATTGTAAAATAATGGAAAAAAGTCCAATCATCAAGCAGTTCCCATTTCAGCAGATCAATTTTTTTTTCTTTCTCCAGGATATTATCTTCTTCTACAGCTCTCAGTATAGCTTCCAGTTTTGGAAATTCATTACTAATACCAAAATCACGTGCGTTGCTTTTTGCTAAATTCGCAGTGAGTTCATTGTCACCGATCAGTTCCCCTTGTATTTCCATCTGATGCTTCCGGCAATTGAATGCAGTGAGAATATTGGTCAGACCTACTTCGAAGTCATACCAGTTACGGATAAATTCGTTATCAAGTATTTGTATATACTGGTAATATAATTCAGCAAGCTGGTTTTCCCAGCTTTTACCTGGAATCAAGGGTGTTTCGTTCTTATAAGCATTGATGAATTCCCCCAGGTAAGAAGGAACTCTTCCTTTCAGATTTTCGAGTGAATCATCTTTTGCCATGGCAAATAATTCATCTAAATCTTCCGGGCTCAGGTTGGCAAGAGTATTCGGTTCATTATTACTGTCTGTTAACCGAATGAGCAGGTTTTGGTTATCGTAACGCCAGAAAAAGGATTGAATGAGTTTCAAATCTTCTTGTGGCAATTTCTCTTCAATAAGCTGATCTTTAAAATCACGCAAACCAAAGGAAAGTTTGTTGTCTTCTATAAATATGTCGGGTAACCCTGCTATCAGGCAATAGTAATAATGCTTCATTTCATTGTTTATTCTTCGGCAAATAATAATTCAATCAGGCGGGGACGAAGATATTGAATGAAAAAATTCTCAAAATCCTTATCCGTAAAACTAACCTTATAACTTCCGTCTTTCGGACTTATCTGAAAACCGGATTTTAAAGTATCGTCAAATTTAATTTCCAGGCCTTTATCCATTAAATTTTTTGCGGATTTTGCAAAATAATCTTTCAGTTCTTTTTCATCTTTTGTCGGAAGTAAAACAGAAAGATCGGCCGATTCGGCAGTACCTGAGGTCCAGTTTTTAATCACAGTAAGAATGATTCCTTTTATAAATTCTTTATCATTAAAAGCTTTGTCAACTGTGTTTTTTACTATGGTTCCATTGATCAGATCCGTAGTCTTTTGTTTTAAAGCATTAATTGCCTGTTTCGAGGAAAGTTTTAACTCTGATTCAGTATTTTTTTGTAATTCACTTGATTTTTTCCGGGCATCAGCAATAATCTTATCAGCTTCTTTTTTTGCATTGCTGATAATATTTGTTGCTTCTGATTTAGCATTTTTTATGATATTTTCTGCTTCTTCGTTGCCTTTTGATATACCCTCTTTGTATATCTTTTCTGTAAGTTCCTGAAGTTTGTTCTCCATTGTTTAAAAATTATCTAAGATATTTAATCACAATATATTTCAGCAAATTTTTGCTGGAATTATTTTGTTGTAATACTTTTTTTAAAATTAAAGGGACCGCGCTAAAAAATTGAGCCCGAATTTAGTGAAAACTTTAGTTTTAAAAGAAGCGAAAATTCAATTTATTGCTATTTAAAACAAATTTAAATAATAATGACAGGATATAAAAACTCCTTGTTATTTGAAAAACAACGAGTCAGGTATCAATTGAATAATCGTCAATACAAAATTATTTGATTATTTTTTTAAATTTTATTTTGAAAAATGTCAAATCGATTTTAATTATAATGAATTTGGTAATTTTTAAAAATATATCCGGCTAAAAAGTATATTCAGGATTTATATTTTCACGTAAAAAACTGAAGTGGTATCCACTCTGCCGAAACTAGGACAATCACAAGCTTTACCTTTTTTTCTGTGCTTTTTGTAAGGATACTTTCTGGACGAGGCACAGGCTGCAAATATGAAACATATCAATATTGCAAGGATCACAGATTTTGTAAATGGAACTGATTTCATCGTATCTTATTTTGAAATATTGGTTAAAGTTACTTCAACACAATTAATATAGTGCAATAATAATTCGGAATTCCCCGTGATTTTATTGTGTAAGGTTTCGTGATTTTATATAATAATGTTTTAAAAATAAGAAGACACCAGATGTAAGGCCGACTGATTTCAGTTAAATTCCAAATTACATTAACTTCGCAATTATTAATGATCGCGGGTGATGAAAGAAAAGGAAGATAAATACACGAGTAACCTTCGGAAAAGGATTTTTAAAACGTTATACAAGCAGCAGTTGCTTGAATCCGGCGACAGGATTATGGTGGGTTTGTCAGGGGGGAAAGATTCATTAATATTATTGGAATCATTGGCAGAAAGGCGCAGGCAATTACCCTTTGCAATAGAAATAGTTGCTTGTCATGTTATGATCGGTAATATTGGTTATCATGTAGATACCGGTTTTCTGGAATCATTCTGTAAAACAATCGGGGTTCCGTTTTATCTTGAACAAATGACTATTGAGCTGGATGAATCGGGAGAAAAATCGCCCTGTTTCCTTTGTTCATGGAATCGCCGTAAAGCAATGTTCCGTCTAACCAAAGAACTGAAATGTAATAAACTGGCATTTGGCCATCATATGGACGATGCGCTGGAAACTTTATTCATGAACATGGTATACCATGGCTCAATCAGTTCAATGCCTTTTAAATTCGATATGTTCGGCGGAAGGCTGCAGGTAATACGTCCGTTACTGGAACTGACAAATATGGAATTGGAGGATTATGCTTTGAAACGTAACTGGCCAAAAGAAATAAAAGTATGTCCCTATGATGACGAAACCGGAAGAAGTGTGATGAAAAATTTCGTGAATGAAATGAGTAAATTACATAAAAATGCCCGGAAAAATATGTTCAGGTCTATGGATAATCCATATCCCGAATACCTGCCGAAACTTAAATAAAATCGATTGAATAACAGTAATTTATAACAAGATTCATTTTCAGTCAACACTGCCAGATGATCATTGTCCAACAATCTTAAAACAATAAACAATAACTTGACGTGTAATTTTTCCGTATACGGATTATTTTTCGGATATGATAGAACTGGAACAATCTGATATCAAAATATCCATAACATGAAAATTAAAGCATTATAAACCAATAAAAAGCTACATGAAAAGTAAATCATATTTGATTATTTTCACCTTAAGTGTTAGTCTGTCGGGCCTTTATGGGCAGGAATCCATCCTCAATAATCTTGTAAATGACTTCACATCCACAGACTGGAATTTAGTGAGTTCTGCCAAAGAAGATCTTGAAAATATGCAAGCCGGGGCTTTATCAGACATAATGGAAATGTTAAAAAATAACACGGAAGAAAAACTGGTAAATACGGGGGATTTAATATATCCGGGGTCTGATAAGTTTTACGGGCATGGACAGATGATTGATTATGATATCGATAATCTGGCTATCAGGGCAGGCTGGTTACTCGAGGACCTGACTTTCCAGAACTTTGGTTTTAGTGGGATACATATACAGGGCGATCAGTTACTTGATTTTATAAAACTTACATTCCCCGAATATTATAATAATTCACAGAACAGGAAAAAACTGGCGGACAATACCGAATCCCAACTTCGTGAGTTGATAAAGAAGTTGAGTGTTGAAAAGGCAGAACAATGGTATGGTCTGAAGGGAGAAAACTGGAGCCGTCTTGATGCACTGAAAGAAGCATTAAAAAGTTATGATGAAAAACGGCAGGTAAAAGCTCTTTTTTACCTTAGAAACGGTAAAACAAAATGCAACGGACTGAGCAGGGACAGTTATAAAACCCAACTTGAAGGGCTTATCGAGAACTTATCGAAAGTTGGAATAAAGCGGATTTCGGAGAATGCTAAATTAATCCTGTTAGACGATAAATTCGACTGGTTATCAATCAAACAGGCAGATTGATGAGGGAGACAAATAATATATGATTAGTTGATAAAAAATCTTTTAATTATTTTTGCGCTTTGATTACAAAACAAATAAGTATGAGAAAAACAGCTGGAATTATCTATTTGATTTTTGGCCTGTTTGCAATGGGGGGAAAATCGTTTGCTCAAAAAGAAATATTTCTGAAACAGATTGAATTTAAGCTTGATCATGTTAGTGAGATAGAATATGAAAATGAATATTTTATGACCATAAACCTAAATAAGGGTACTGTTTATAAATTTAAAATTACCAATCATGTGGATAATTATGCAGGGGAAGCCATTCTGCAATTAATGGACGCCGATAATCTTGTAATGACCAATGTGTTGGGTGATAAGTATTATCCTGTTGTTACCTTTAAATGTAATAAGACCGGGTTTTATGATATTCTAATTCGCTTTAAGAATAACAAAATAGGGAATTCTGTTGTCGATCTGATGATGGTTCAATAGCGGTTTTTCTATGGAATTGATTATTATTATTAAGTGGATATTTTCATTTTAAAAAGAATTATTTTACCGCTTCTTTTATATAAGTCATCCTTACTTTACGTCAGATCTTACCTGACCAAAAAAATTCTTTTGTGCCATTTTTTAGAATGGTTATCATAATATTTTGTTGTTTCATCAACATATTATAACCTGTAAGCCATGGGCTATCGTATAAATGCATAAACTGAGCCCAAATTAAAAACCTTACATGATGGAAAACTTACACATGAAGAGTACTCCCTTTACTCCCGAGGTAAACTTTTCGAAAAATGGTCATTTGACCTTAAGTGGAAGATCGTTACCGGAAAATGCACTGAAATTTTTTGAGCCGTTATTGGAATGGGTACAAAATTACAGTGGAGATTCCATAGTATGTGACATTAAACTTGAGTATTACAATACCACCTCTTCGAGGTTATTATTTGAAATGCTTGAATACTTGGTAGACATGCTGGAAAAAGAAGAACTCAAAACCTGCGAGATTAACTGGCATTATGAAACAGGGGATGAAGATCACTTCGAAGCCGGTAAATATTTTGAAGAGATGCTGGATCATCCGTTCCGTTTTATTGTTCACGATGAGGTAGAACAATTTTACACAAAACCCAGTTATGCGGAATAGCTGATAGTTATTAATTAAACAATAACCAGACTGCAACAATTACAAGCATGCTGCCAAATAGCATGCCTTGTATTTTAATGGCTTTTGATGTAGTTAATCTGCCCAAAATCCAGTATCCCCCTGACGACCATATAAAGTGTGAAGATATTGATATAATAAGAACCATAATGGTTAGCAGGAATACCTGGGGGTATACATGAATAGCGATCGTCAAGAAACTGGGAATACATAATGAGCAGTGCTGTAAATCCCTTTGGATTCAGGGTGTTGAGTAAAAAACCACTCCAGAACCCTGGTGTCTGAATGTCACTATTTTCTGATGTTTTAATCCCTGATGACCGGAAGAAACGATAAGCCAGATACAGGATATAGGCACTTCCGGCATATTTGATATATATATAAATATCGGGATAGGATTCCAATAATTTACCAAGGCCAAATCCGGTAAGCAGTGAATATAAAAAAATGTTTGAATTTACACCGAGAATGAACGGGAGGGATTTTTTGAAACTATAACGGGCTCCGATAGAAGCGCACATCAGGTTGTTGGGGCCGGCACTGTAAACAATAGGAGCCATAACGGTGAACCAAAGAATGAATTTATCAAATGTCATGCAGGGCGCTAATATTTTAACTCGTTAAAAAATTCACCTCCCACAATTACCCAGCAATCTGAGGAACAGGCATCACTAACATGCTTTAATTTAATTTTATCACCATCAATGGCATAGATAGTTTTATCTCCTGATTTATATTTTGCTTTAACTGAATATTCTGCATCTACCGGCACATATAAATAATATGTTGTCCCATAGGCAGTATCTGTATATTCAATATTGTTGTCATCAACCGGACCCCTGTAAACAACCAGGGGAACAACGGGGTTTTCGTCATTAAGAGTAACATGCACGATAATATCAGCACTATCGGGTTTTATTTCATAACACTCATCGCAGTTTACATCGCTTGTGAAAATTTTCTCTTTGCATGAGTAAGCAAAACCAATGATTACAATAAGGAGAAATATCAGATTAAATCTTTTATTCATTGAGTTATTTTCTGTTTTACTGCCAGGAAATGGTCTTATTAAGATATCTTTTTTTATTGTTCTTTAAAATAAATTCCAGTTCAATACCAATCCGGTTTGGCGAAATATCGTGTACATTAAAATCGATATACCTGTATCCGGCTTTAATTCTGAATTCGTCCCATTGCATATATGCATAGGCTGATGGAGAAAAGCAGATTTTACCCCCCGGTTTAGTTGTTGAACCCCGGTAACTTCCATAAGTGAATGCACCTGCTAATCCAATTGATATTCCAATGCTTGTACGTTCGTTTACATGAAATAAATTGGTGTTTTTACCCAAGCCTGCATAAAATATGCTTCTTCGTTCCCAATATTGGTAATAAACCAAAGGTTCTGTCTGGGTAAGAACATTGGTTGCCTTAGGGCGCAACTCAAAACCGGCACCCAATGTAAATCCATATTTAACATCCACAAGATTGAAATTTATTCCTGTAAAAAAGTCATTATTACTCCAGTTGATGCCCAGGCCAATGGAATAGTCTCTGAAATAAGGTAATGGATTCCTATGTGCATTGTCTTTCTTTAAAAGATCGGCAATCGAGTCGTTTTTAATGAGATAACACAAATCAAGAGGTGTGATGGTGCCGGTTATTTTTTTGTTAATATCAGCTTTGTTATTTATAAGCAATTGCACCATTTTATAATTATTTTCCATGATGGCAATGCTTAGTGGTGTATGTCCCGAAAAAGTACGGATATCTACATATGCCTTGTTTTCCAGTAATAATTTAACTATATCCTGATAATTGTCCTGCACAGCCAGGTGCAAAGGCGCCCTACCCCTATGGTCCTGTGCGTTTACATTGGCGCCTGAATCTATGAGAAGTTTAGCTATATCAGTATACCCGTCAAGACAGGCAATCATAAGTGCATCGGTGCCTTCATTATCTTTCATACTGATATTGGCATCGTAATACAGCAACATATCCGTCATGGTGTAAAAATTATAAGATACTGCGAACATCAATGGAGTAACACCTTGTACGTCAACTGTATTTACATCAGCTCCATTTCGGATTAAAAGCTCTGCGATGTTAAGATAATTAGCGCGTACTGCACTTGTAAGCGCCGTTATGCCATTTTCCGGTTTTTTATCAAGTTTAGCGCCATTCAGTACTAAAACCTTGCATGCCATCAGATGCCCTTTTTCTGCTGCGTACATTAATGGGGTTACTCCATCGTATGAGCTGGTATTTACATCAGCGCCCTGGTTTAATAAACGTAGAATTTCGGATGGATAACCTTTAAATGCAGCTATCTGAAGATTATAATTCAAATCACCCGATATGTAATCAGAAGTGTCAATTACTGTAGTATCGGGTTCTGAAGGCTCCTGTGCAAAAACCTGCAGACTAGAGACACAATATATCAAAATAAGAAATATCAGGTTTTTTCTCATTCTTATTCCTTCAAACAGGTTTAATATTGGGTTAAGCGGAAAAATAATATTTCTGAAAATTGTAAAATAAAGAAAATTTGCTGTTATCTGCCCGGTTTGAACATTAAAAAGTTTATTTTCAATTTGCATTTTTTTACTCTTTAAAAATTTTTAAAGCATTCCTTGTTTTGTTATATTAGCGTTTAACACTTACATTATATATTACCAATGGATACAACCACCACCCATGTAAAGAGTTTTGGAACTGCTCCTGTATTTCTCACTGCCATATCAACCATTCTGGGCGCTATACTTTTCCTTCGGTTTGGATATGCAGTTGGTACTGTAGGCTTTGTCGGTGTTATAGGGATAATTATTATCGG
Source organism: uncultured Bacteroidales bacterium (assembly GCA_963748095.1). Lineage (GTDB taxonomy): Bacteria > Bacteroidota > Bacteroidia > Bacteroidales > UBA10428 > CAVVIO01. The sequence goes on along the minus strand of CAVVIO010000004.1, from coordinate 15,657 downwards.
TCACTTGGTTACAATACCTACAGCCCTGGCTTTATCCGAGATAGCAACCAATCAGCGTGTAGAGGGAGGTGGAGAATATTTTATTATTTCACGTTCTTTTGGATTGAACATCGGGGCTACTATTGGTATTGCACTTTACTTTTCACAGGCTATCAGCGTTGCATTTTACGTCATAGCCTTTACGGAAGCCTTTGAGCCGTTTTTTAATTTTATGCATGATAAGTTGGGCATTTTACTTCCCAGACAAGTTATTAGTATCCCTTCCATGATACTATTATCAATTTTAATATTAAGAAGAGGGGCTAATTTGGGAATGAAAGCGTTATATATCGTTATAAGCATTTTATTTCTGTCTTTAATATTGTTTTTTCTTGGAAAAACCGATTATGCGCTTACAAATCAAGTAAATCTTTTTCATAGTTCATCGGGTAATTTGGGAACTTCTTTTTTTGTGGTTTTTGCTATCTGTTTTCCCGCTTTTACCGGAATGACTGCCGGAGTTGGCCTTTCCGGAGATCTGAAGAACCCTGCGAAATCAATACCATTTGGGACCATTGCGGCAACTATCATAGGATTTATCGTTTATTTATTTATCAGCTGGAAGTTAGCCATCTCAGCAAGTCCGGAAGATCTGGTAAATAATCAACTCATCATGAGTAAAATTGCCATTTTTGGGCCGGTTATTGTTCCGTTGGGATTAGCAGCCTCTACCTTATCATCTGCCCTGGGATCCGTAATGGTAGCTCCCAGGACCCTACAGGCATTAAGTATTGATAAATCATTTCCACTGAAAAGACTGAATTCATTTCTTGCAAAAGGAAAAGGAAAAACCAATGAACCTTATAATGCATCTATTATCACTTGTCTGATTGCATTTGTCTTTGTTGCAATGGGTAGTGTGGATGTTGTTGCCCAGGTTATCTCTATGTTTTTCATGGTTACTTACGGATCCATCTCACTGATTTCATTTCTGTATCATTTTGGTGCTGATCCGTCTTATCGTCCTGTATTTAAATCGCGCTGGTATATTTCCCTTGTGGGATTTTTAATGTGCCTGTTTCTCATGTTTAAAATGAATCCTACTTATGCCATAGCGGCTATCATATTAATGGGACTGATTTATACGCTGGTAAGTCATATTCATAAAGACCGGGGAGGAATGTCATCTATTTTTCAGGCTGCGGTATTTCAGTTAAGCCGTCATATACAGGTTTTCAATCAAAAGGCAAAAAAAGCTTCTGTTGAAAATAAATGGAGACCATCCACGGTATGTGTAACCGACAGTTCTTTCGATCGGGATAAAGCTTTCCGTTTGATGACATGGATATCGGACCGGTATGGTTTCGGAACCTATATTCATCTGATACTCGATTATTATTCGAAAGCATCGAGCCAATATGCTCGTGAGATTCTGAGTAAACTGATCGACCTTTCGAATGGTAAGAGCAATGTATACATCGATACCCTGATCTCCCCTTCCTATACTTCGGCAATTGCCCAGGTGATTCAATTGCCGAGTATATCAGGTATGGAGAATAATATGATCTTATTCGAGTTTGATAAAGATAATCCGGATAACCTGAAACAGATTGCTGATAATATTTCACTTGTGAAAGCCGGAGATCTTGATATCTGCGTTCTCGGTTCTTCGCGTCGTAATACTGTTTACAAGCATGGAATACATGTCTGGATCAGGAGTCACGATTTTGAGAATTCTAACCTCATGATCCTGCTTAGTTATATTATCCTGGCACATCACGATTGGAGAAAGGGTAAAATTAAAATATTTGAAATTTGCAGGGAACAGGAACTGGATTCTACACGACAAAGACTTCTCGATCTGATCCAAACCGGAAGGTTGCCAATATCTCCGAAAAATATTGAAATTATTAAAATCGAAGAGAATGTAAACACCAAGGAACACATCAATTCGCTGTCAAAAGAGGCAGCACTTACGGTGGTGGGTTTCCGCGAAGAACAGATACGACGGGATTTTGATATGTTTACCGGGTACGAAGAGATTGGTGATATACTGTTTGTGAATTCAAACAGGCAAAAAAATATTGATTGATTTATTTGTGAGGGGAATTATATATAACAAAAAAAGTAAATATAAAATCCAAATCAACAATGTGCTGCTTATAATGTTTAACCTTACAGTTAGCAAGTATATAAAATCAGATTTAAATTTATGAAAGTACAGGATAATCATATTTTAATCATATTCGGTGCATCGGGCGATTTAACCAAACGAAAACTTATTCCAGGGTTGTTTGCCCTCGAAAAACAAAAATGGTTACCCGACAAGTTTGCGGTTTTGGGCATTGGCCGGACTGAAATTTCAGATGATCAGTTCAGGGAACGTATGAAATTTGAATTAGAGAAAGAGGCTGATGAGGCAGGAGAGAAAGAACTTATCCAAACATTTTTAAAGCGGCTGAATTACCTTCCTCTTAAAACACAGGACCCAAACGATTATGTCCGTTTAAAAGAAAAATTTCAGGACCTCGATAATGCTACGGGAGGTACAGGAAATGCAATATTTTATCTGGCTACACCTCCCAGTTTGTACGAAATTATCCCGATGGGACTGCACCAACAGGGACTTACCGGTAATCAGGGTAAAGGATGGAAAAGACTGATTGTCGAAAAACCTTTTGGATATGACCTGGCATCGGCCAAACATTTAAATAAAAAATTATTGGAATATTTCAGGGAAGATCAGATTTATCGTATAGATCACTATCTTGGAAAGGAAACTGTGCAAAATGTGATGGTGACCCGATTTTCAAACGGCATATTTGAGCCTCTGTGGAACCGTAACTATATCCATCATGTGGAGATTACTGCTGCTGAAAGTATCGGCGTGGAAAGCAGAGGAGGCTACTATGATAAATCCGGTGCATTGAGAGATATGGTTCAAAATCACCTGTTGCAACTGGTAGGACTGGTAGCCATGGAACCACCAACGGTCATAAATTCGTATGGCATCAGAAATGAAACACTGAAGGTATTTCAGTCGTTACGCAGATACCGTCCTAAAGAAATTGCAAAAAATGTTATTCGTGGGCAATATACCGATGCGACTATCAGGGGTGAAAAGGCAGTTTCTTATCGTAATGAAAAAGGTGTATCTCCCGATTCGCGTACGGAAACGTATGTAGCACTTAAATTATTTATCGACAACTGGCGCTGGGGTGGGGTGCCGTTTTATATTCGTACCGGAAAGCGTTTACCTACAAGGGTTTCTGAGATAGTTATTCACTTTAAAGCTACTCCGCATAAATTGTTTTGTTTCGATGAAACAAGTTTTAATTCCGACAACCAGTTAGTTATTCGCATACAACCGGATGAAGGTATTTTATTTAAATTTGGAATGAAAATCCCTGGTGCAGGATTCCGGGTACAGGATGTAAATATGGATTTTCATTATTCCGATTTGGCCGAAGGAGAATTACCGGAAGCATACCAGCGGTTGTTGCTGGATTGTATGCAGGGCGATTCAACATTGTATGCCAGGGGAGATGCCGTAGAGGAAGCATGGGATTTTATCGATCCCATTTTAAAGACCTGGGAAAATAATTCTGATATACAGATATACGGCTATCCTTCCGGTACCTGGGGGCCTAAAATAGCAGATGATCTTATTGACGATCCCCGGATGACATGGCGGTATCCCTGCAAAAATTTATCTAACGACGGAATCTTTTGTGAATTATAAAAATATGAAACCAACATTAAAAATATACCAGTCTCCCGAATATGTGGCGGAAGCCCTTGTTGAAGAGTTCGGGCGGTTTGTAAGGGAAAAAGTGACTACTCATTCCCGGATAAATATAGCTTTATCAGGGGGAAGTACTCCGGTAGCTTTTTTCAAGCACCTGGCGACATACAACCAGATTCATCCTTATCCTGTCGACTGGGAAAAAGTACATCTTTTCTGGGTAGATGAGCGATGTGTTCCCAAAGATGACAGGGAAAGTAATTTTGGTATGACTCATAAGTACCTTCTTAAGCCATTACATTTCCCTGAATCGAACATTCATCGCATAAGGGGTGAAGCAGATCCCGGCAAAGAGGCTGAAAGGTATGCAGTGGAATTATCAGCCGGTTTACCTGCTCAAAATGGATACCCGGCATTCGACTGGATATTTCTGGGCCTGGGAGAAGACGGACATACAGCTTCTATTTTTCCTGATCAGTTGAATCTGTTATATGTCAAAGAAAGTTGTGCCGTAGCCATCCATCCCGGAACGGGGCAAAAAAGAGTAACTTTAACAGGAAATGTTTTACTGAATGCTAACCGGATAACTTTCCTTGTAACAGGAGCAGCTAAGAAACAAATAGTTCATGAGATCATACATGAATTACCTGAAGCAAAAGTTTATCCGGCCAATTTTGTCAAACCGCTGAAAGGTACGTTCGACTGGTATCTTGATAAACAGGCAGCTCAATTATTATAAATTTCATTTATGATCAATTCACGCAGGATCAGAAAAATTAATGATGGTAATGCCGGTAAGGGGCCGGTCATTTACTGGATGAGCCGCGATCAGCGGGTAAATGATAACTGGGCACTGTTATTTGCACGACAACTTGCTGAGGATAAAGGTAAAATTCTGATTGTAACATTTGCACTTTCTCCCGATTTTCCTGGGGCAACATTCCGGCACTACGATTTTATGCTGAATGGTTTACAACAGGTCGAAAAAAAATTAACTGATCTGAACATTCCGTTTTATATGTTGTCGGGTTACCCTCCACAGGAGATAACAGACTTTACAATGAAAATGGATGCTGATTGCCTGGTTACCGAGTTTGACCCTTTAAAAATTAAGCGTCAATGGAAAAATGAAGTTGTAGAAAAATCAGGAAAGACTGTATATGAGGTAGATGCACATAATATTGTTCCCTGCTGGGTTGCTTCACTAAAACCGGAATATGGTGCCTACACCATTCGGCCGAAAATTAACCGTTTGTTACCCGAGTTTTTCGATGTATTTCCCGAATTGGAGCCTCAAAAGCATCATTCGGAATTTTCTCCTGTCAACAACTGGGATCAGTTATATTCAGGATTAGTAACCAACAAGGAAGTAAAACCGGTTCGTTGGATAATACCGGGAGAAGAAGCAGCAAAAAAGATGCTTGAATCTTTCATGATTGCCGGTTTACACAGGTACGTACGTTTCGGAAACGATCCCAATGAGTATGCTCAGTCCGATTTATCTCCGTATCTTCATTTCGGTCAGATATCTTCACAACGGGTAGCTATTGAAATTCTTGAAAAGGTTTTCCCGTCGGAGAATAAAAAAGCATTTCTGGAGCAATTGGTTATCCGTCGTGAACTGGCAGAAAATTTCTGTTATTACAATCCGTATTACGATTCGTATGAAGGATTTCCGGACTGGGCAAAACGTACCCTGTCAGAACATGCAGATGATCCACATGATTATATTTATACTTCGGATGAACTTGAAAAGGCTGCTACGCATGATGAACTTTGGAATGCAGCACAAACGGAAATGATTATTACCGGGAAGATGCATAGTTATTTACGCATGTATTGGGCAAAGAAGATTCTGGAATGGAGTAAGGATCCATCCACAGCTTTGCAAACAGCTTTGTACCTGAATGACAAGTACGAACTCGATGGCAGGGATCCGAACGGTTATGCAGGTTGCGCCTGGTCTGTCGGAGGAGTGCACGATCACGCATGGTCTGAGCGTCAGGTATTTGGAAAAATTCGTTATATGAATCGTTCCGGTTGTAACCGTAAATTTGACGTTAATATGTATATTAAGCGCTTTAATCAAAAACTAACGGATTAAGCGCTGGATTTTTTTCACTTATTTGTAATTTTAATTCGAAAATCCGACATAAACCTTGACGTTAAAGCATGAAAAAAAAAGAACCGTTAATCTTTGTTATCGATAAAAATAAGAACTATCGTCATCTTGTGGTGAATGCACTGCAAGCGTTTAATCTTAAAAATATTCTGACCTTCTCAGAAGCCAAACAATCCCTTGCTGCCATGAAGCAGCATCCTGATCTTGTAATACTCGAATACGAACTGGATGATGACCTCAACGGGCTGGAAATTATGAAAAATACCAGGATGAAATTTCCGTCAACAGAGTTTATCTTTCTGTCTTCAAAAAATGATATCGCGTTGGTGGTGGAAGCTATAAAATGGGGAGCTGCCGATTACATCATTAAATCGAAATTTGCATTGAGTAATCTTATGTCGAGGGTTGAGAAAATCCTTCAATTCCGAAGCAAAATGGAAAAATCCCAACGGTTGCAAAAGCAATTAATATTATCTCTCGGAGTTGTGCTTTTGTCTCTTATTACGCTGGTAATGCTTTATAATCGTCATATTTTCTAAGGTAACTCCATTTCACCAGCAGGTGGTGGTGGTGATATGGGAATGGTATCACGTTTTTCGGATATCCGCAACTGGTCAGGGGTGAATTTAAACCTGTAATTCAGCTTTGTAATCTTAAAATTTTTCTGATACTGTATAAAACTAATGGAGGTATTTTCGTGCCCATAATCGTAATCACTTGTGGTATAGTTGTATTTCGATAATAACATGTGGGGGTGGAAGTTGCCTATGCAATTTGTACAGGAACTGCCATATAACTCTACTGCGCGCATAAAATACCAGGCAACGTCATAACCTAAAAATCCATAAATATAGCCTCTTGAAGTTTTGCGGTAAGGCTCATAACGGTATAATTTTCTGAATTTACGGATGATTTTTTTTGTTAACGTGTCAGAATAATCTACATAAAAAGGTGTATACAATGTGACTTCCAGATCGTGAAAGTATTCCATCTTTATTTTCTGAAAATTCTGCCAAGATGGTAATCCGATAACAGTGATATTATAGTGCTTAAGGTCGGTATTCAGGTTGGTAAGCACATCACTTACATAAGCTTCATCGTTCGACACAACTATAACAACATTTTTCCGGTTGGGAGCAAGTGATTGTTCCAGGTTATTGTTTATGGTATCGTTGTAAAGTACTTCTTTATATACAGCTTCATTCATCGTTGAATCTTTGGAAAAATGAGAAAAAAGATCCTTTCGGAATTTATCAATTTTTTTCATTCCCAAAGTATCTTCATTATGCAATAAGACGATATTTTGCTGATAAAACTGTGCCAGGTATTCTGAACTAAGGTATAGTTCATCATCCATAGATGGCATTACTTTGTAAATATATGGATTGTGTTCCAGGGCAACATTGCTTGATGACAAAGGTGAAATTATAGTAATTTTATTTTCAAGAGCAAAATTTGCTGCAATTTTCAACTCTTCAGGATAAACCGGCCCAATCATCAGGTCGGGTTTCACATATTCGAATCCACTCAGTATCTGTTGTACCACATTCGTATCCCTTTTTGTGTCGAATACCATCAGATTGATATTCAAACCGGTTTTTTTGAGGGAGTCGACTGCAATAAGGGCGCCTTCGTAAAATTCAAGTATATTTCGACCCTTGTTTATATCCTGTGCATAGACGGGTTCCACAGGTTGGGTGGTGTCGGGATCTTCACCGTACTCCGGTTTGGGCATTTGTTCGTAATAATCACTGAAAAAAGGTAATAATACAGCTACATTGATAGTTGATTTTTTGAAAAATTGCGAAATGGAATCGCATTGATTTGCACTATACCTGAAAGCCGATTTCAGCGAATCAAGCTTGAGAGAGTCGAGCCGGACCAGTTGCAGACTGTCAAGCAGCGCCAAAGGTTTTTTCGGTATGCGGATAATTTGTCCGGATTTTGGGCCCCATCTCAGTTCTTCATTACTGTTAATAATGTCGGCAACGCTTACGCCATACTTTTGTGAAAGAGAATATAGGGTATCTTTAGGCTTTAATTCGTAATATATAAACCTGTCATCCTGTTCCGGAAGTAATTTTTCGATTTTTGAAAGCACTCTTTTCTTTGGAATTCTAATTTCCTGATCTGCCTGGAGTCCGCTTTCTGTTCCGGGATTAAATTTGTATAGGATTTCCTTTGATATATTATATTTTCGTGTCAGGGAGTACACAGTTTCCTTGGATTTTACCTTATGATAAATAAAATCTTTTTTCGACAGTCCAAAATAATTTTCACTTAGTTCGGGCGCTTTGGTGACAACCGGTATTTTCAGAACCTGACCGGGTTTAATAACTTCCAATACCACATTCGGGTTGGCTGCGGCAATGTCCTGTTCGGTTACCCCATAGGCACGGCTGATAGAAAACAGCGTTTGGCCTTTCTGTACAGTATGGATATAGAAAACATCACCGCCTATCACTACTTTTTCTTCCGAGCGTTTTACTTCAACTGGTTCCTGCGCTTGTAATACCTGTGCGGTTAAAGTTATGATGAAAATAACTGACAGGAGGACTGATGAACGAAGAATGAAAATTTTATGCATCTTTTCCACTAATGTTGTTCTGACATGGATTTCCATCCGGGATATTTTTTTATACTAAAACCGGGTGAAAATACTCAATTTTTTGTTGTTTTTGAAAATTAATTTCACAAACTCGTCAGGAACTGATTAATATTGTTTTCGATCCTTTTCAGAATATCGGAGGTATCCTCTTTCTGGAACTTTTCTCCTGTGATGCTCTCAAAAAGTTCGATGTATCTTTCAGTAACTTCTTTTACAAATTCATCGGACATTTCAGGCATCGCTTGTCCCTCTTTCCCCTGGAAGTTACGTTCGATTAACCACTGGCGTACAAATTCTTTTGATAGCTGTTTCTGTTTTTCTCCTTTAGCCAGGCGTTCTTCATATCCTTCTGCATAAAAATACCTGGAAGAATCGGGTGTATGAATTTCATCGATCAGGTAAATGATATTATCTTTTTTTCCGAATTCATATTTGGTGTCTACCAGTATAAGTCCTTTTTCGGCTGCCATTTTAGTTCCCCGTTCAAAAAGTCCGTATGTGTATTTTTCAAGTAATGCATAATCCGCTTCGTTCACCAGCCCCTGATCCAGTATTTCCTGCCTGGAGATATCGAGGTCGTGCCCTTCATCAGCCTTGGTAGTGGGAGTGATGATCGGTTTTTCAAATTTCTGGTTTTCTTTCATTCCGTCAGGAAGCGGTATGCCGCATAATGTTCTTTTGCCCGAGTTGTATTCCCGCCAGGCATGACCGGTAAGATATCCCCTGATCACCATTTCTACCTTATAGGGTTGGGCAAAATGTCCCACTGTTACCATGGGATCGGGACTTGCAATTTTCCAGTTTGGAACAATATCTGCAGTGGCATCCAGAAATCCCGATGCGATCTGGTTCAGCACCTGACCCTTGTATGGAATGCCCTTGGGGAGTACCACATCGAATGCAGATATACGATCGGTTACCACCATTACCAGGTAATCATCATTTATGTTATACACATCCCGTACTTTGCCGGTGTATTTACCCAATTGATTTTTAAAATGAAAATTTGTTCCGGTTATTGCTTGCATAATGGTTGAAGTTTTATAGTTTTCAATTTTTATATTTTGTTTTCGTAAGCATCTACAATGTGTTTCACCAACCGGTGCCTGATAATATCGCGTGTATCGAAATATATTGCAGATACACCTTTTATATCTTTTAAAATATCCAGTGCTATTAATAATCCTGAATGTTGTTTTTTGGGGAGATCAATTTGTGTGACATCACCAGTAACAATAAACTTAGCATTCTTTCCCATCCGGGTAAGAAACATCTTAAGCTGGTTAACGGTGGTATTCTGCCCTTCATCGAGAATAACAAAAGCATCGCCCAGCGTTCTACCGCGCATAAACGCCAGCGGAGCAATCTCAATAGTTCCTTCTTCAAGATACGAAATTAATTTTTTTGGAGGGATCATATCATGCAGGGCATCGTACAATGGTTGCAGGTAAGGATCCAGCTTTTCTTTCAGGTCGCCGGGTAAAAAACCAAGATTTTCTCCGGCTTCCACCGCCGGACGGGTCAGGATTATCTTTCGGACTTCCTTGTTTCGAAGAGCCCTTACCGCCAAAGCTATGGCGGTATAGGTTTTTCCAGAACCAGCGGGCCCGACAGCAAACAGCAGGTCGTTGGTTTTGTATTCATCAACCAGTTTACTCTGATTAATAGTCTTTGCCTTGATTACTTTTCCATGGTTACCGAAGATAAGTACATCATCCGGCATATTTTTCGAAGGAAGGACAGGGCGCTCATCGGAAAAAATAACTTCTTCAATATCTTCGGTTGTAAGGGAATTTTTATCATGTACCAGTTCAATCAAATGATCGATTTTTTCTTCAAATACGTTAATTTCGGAAGGCTCACCCAATACTTTTATTTCATTTCCACGGGCTATGATTTTAAGACGGGGAAAATGAGATTGCAACCTTTCCACATTCGAATTATTTACTCCATAAATGATCAACGGCTCAACCCCCTCTAAATATAGCGTCTTTTCTATCATAGATTTTACATAATATTGCTTATTTTTAACCTCTACAAAATAAGTTCATTTTTTTTACAAAACCATACCAAAAAGAAAGTTACAAATATATTTGGAGTAAATGCCTATTATTACCCTGACAAGCGATTGGAGAAACAATGATTATTACCTGGCTGCCGTTAAAGGCAAGATCTTAAATTCATGTCCCGGATCTGCCGTGGTAGATATCTCACACCAGATACCACCGTTTAATCTGTCTCAGGCTGCCTTTGTCCTGAAAAACAGTTACCTGAATTTTCCTGACGGAACTATACACCTCATTGCAGTAAAAGATGAAGCTTCTGAGAAGACACCGCATGTGCTGTTACGCTCACGGGAACATCATTTTATTACTGCCGATAATGGAATTTTTGGACTACTGCTTGATGAGGAACCGGAAGAAATTGTCAGCCTGCACGAGAACTATCCTTCTGTTTCCAGTTTTGCCTGTCTCGAAGTTTTTTGCTCTGTTGCCTGCGATCTGAGCAACGGGAAAAAGTATTCCGAGATCGGCCCGAAATATGAAAAACTGAACAAACAGGTCCCAATGTTACCGGCCATAGACGAATCGGTAATTAACGGAAGCGTGATATATATTGATTCCTATCAGAATGCTGTTACCAATATTACAAAGGATCTCTTTGAACAAATCGGTAAAAAAAGACGTTTTGATATTCTTATACAAAGTAACCACTACCGGGTAGACCGGATAAATACCTATTACAATCAGACATCTGTAGGTGAATTGTTTGCCCTTTTCAACACGGCTGACTTGCTTGAGGTTGGCATAAACAACGGGAATGCAGCCGATCTGTTAAACCTTTCCACTGGATCTGTTGTACGGGTAAAATTTTACGATAAGTAACCGGAAAAGGGAAAACATTAACAGAATAATACATTATTAAAATTGGATAGTGATGAATGAGAAGCTGGCGGCACTGGAGCGTTTATTGAATATTATGGATGAATTGCGTGAGAAATGTCCATGGGACCGGAAACAGACCCTTGAAAGTTTGAGAAATCTTACTATAGAAGAAACATATGAATTGGCAGATGCTATCCTTGAGAATAATCCGGAAGAAATAAAAAAGGAACTGGGCGATCTGCTGCTGCACATAGTATTTTATTCTAAAATCGGTTCCGAGACCAATAGTTTCGATATTAAATCGGTTGCCGATGCCATTTCTGAAAAGCTCATTTTCAGGCATCCCCATGTTTTTGGTACGGTTGATGTAAATGATGACGATGAAATAGTGAAAGGAAAACTGGGAGGAACTGAAGATACAGGAAGGAAATCCTTCGGTGCTGGGAGGTGTTCCCCCGTCTTTACCTGCCATGATCAAAGCAAACCGCATGCAGGAAAAGGTTAGGGCCGTGGGCTTCGACTGGGAAAAACGCGACCAGGTATGGGACAAAGTGGAAGAGGAGTTGGAAGAGTTGAAAACGGAAATTGCCAATTACGATCAGGAAAAGATGGAAAATGAATTTGGCGACCTGTTTTTTTCTATTATCAATGCGGCCCGCTTATACGGCGTGGATCCGGAAACGGCACTCGAAAAAACCAATAAAAAGTTTGCTAAACGATTCAACTACCTGGAAGAGAACACGCTGAAAGTAGGCAGAAAACTAAAGGACATGTCACTGGATGAGATGAACGAGATCTGGGAGGAAGCCAAAAAAGAAGATTAGTAACTTTAAAATAAATATATATGAACCTGAATTATTTTATGCCTTCGAAAGTATTGTTCGGAGCCGGAAAGCTAAACGAACTTGCAACAGTAAAATTGCCCGGAAAGAAAGCGTTGATTGTTATTTCGGCAGGTACTTCGATGAAAAAAAATGGATATCTCGACCGTACCATCGAATTGCTGAAGCAAAACAGCGCCGACGCTGTGGTTTTCGATAAAATATTGCCAAATCCTATACGGAAACATGTGATGGAGGGTGCTGCCCTTGCCAAAGCCGAAAAATGTGATTTTATAATTGGTCTGGGTGGCGGAAGCAGTATCGATTCAGCCAAAAGTATTGCTGTAATGTCTAAAAACCCGGGCGATTACTGGGATTACATTTCCGGAGGAACAGGGAAAGGATTACCCGTTAAAAACGGTGCGCTGCCGGTTATTGCTATTACTACCACTGCCGGTACAGGCACCGAAGCCGACCCCTGGACCGTGATTACACATGAAGAAAGAAATGAAAAGATCGGTTTCGGAAACGACGACACCTTTCCATATCTTTCTATTGTTGACCCGGAGTTGATGCTCACCGTACCGCCAAATTTAACTGCCTACCAGGGTTTTGATGCATTCTTTCATGCCGCCGAAGGAGTGATTGCCAATATTGCCACTACCATCAGCGATATATATGCATTAAAAAGTATTGAGTTACTATCAACTTATCTGCCCACAGCCGTAAAAGACGGATCGAACATGGAAGCCCGCACACAGGTAGCACTGGCCAACACGTTATCCGGTTTTGTGGAATCCACTTCCAGTTGTACTTCGGAGCATTCACTGGAGCATGCCCTTAGCGCTTTTCACCCGGAATTACCTCATGGGGCCGGACTGATTATTTTATCTGAAGCGTATTTTACATTCTTTGCCGATAAAGTACCAGACAGGATGACACTGATGGCAAAAGTGATGGGAAAAGATACGGAAACAACCCCGGCAGCGAAGAGACCATATCTGTTTGTGGAAGCATTGAAGGAGATGCAGGTGAAGTGTGGTGTCGACAATCTTAAAATGTCGGATTACGGGATTAGCAGGGATGAGATCCCCACCCTGGCAAAAAATGCCCGCGAAACCATGGGCGGATTATTCGAACTCGACCGTTATAAACTGACTTTCGAAGATACGGTGAAGATTTTTGAAATGGCTTACCGCTAAAAATTCATAATTGAATATTGATACAACAGGAGTAAAATTATTTTATTCCTGTTTTTTAGTTTTTATACATTTGATACTGACAATCATGTTGGCTGCGGTCAGGCTTAACTTACTCACTATTAACAACGCATTCCCAGCATAAGATTTGCTTTTCACTGAAATAACTGTTATATTTAGTTCATATTGAGCGATAAGGTTGTCGGGCAGGAAATTATTTAAAAAATAATCTGTTAATTAAAATGATCAAAGCGGATAAAAAACCGGTCCGTATAAAGATATTACTACTTATCATTGATATCATTTTATTACCATAGGATAAGATAAAGATATGATTAATAATGTGATTTTAAACTGACAATCTAAACCATTACACATGAAACTACTAAAGTTAATATTATCAGCTACGATTTTGTTATTAAGCAAGCAGGCTTATAGCGATTTAGCGCCACCACCTTTTACTCATGTCGTTCATAAATGTATACGGTTTACGAATATCCAGGATTTCGCTGATATTACTTTACTGGAATATATAATACCAAAACTTAATTATCCTACCGAATTATATACAATTTATTCCTATAACTGTCTGACGCAGGGGGGAGATAATTATTTTCCAAATGATATTGAAATTTATGCGGTCAATACGTCCTATATTTCCGATAAAGATATTACAGAAATTGATCCACGTACTGATCCACACTCTTTAAGATCTAATATTACCCCGAATGTTTACGGGGATAGAATACCTGATGGAAACGCACTGATAGTGATCAGGGAATATTACAGGATTGTCGGTTTCACAAATACAAACGTGGTAATTTATAAATGGAAGGAAGAACGTGAATACATTTATGGATATCCTGCGACGGTTGACTATTTCGAATACGAAGGGGATTCAGCTTCATTAAGTCATACCATTGTTATTTCAGACAGGAAGGAAATGAAAATCCCTGCGGGTATACTACTTTTTCCGAATCCCGCCAAGGATTATATGAATGTTTTTCTACAAAACGATTATTTCGGGAGATACACCATCGATATTATTTCTGCCGAGGGTAAACTGGCACAAAAATTCACTCTTAACAAGAAAGCATATACGGTAAACGAAAGATTGCTTTTTAACATCCTGTTGCCGGGAAATTATTTTGTCGTGTTCCGGCATGGCCAAGCCATAGAAACAAAGAAAATCATAATAGAATAATTTTATTCATGACATACCACCTGTTATTTCTCAAATCCCTTGTTTATACTATTGTTATAGAGACAATATGTTTGATTTTACTTTTCAGATTATATTTCAAAAAGTTATACTCCTTTCATTTATTGTTGCTGATATTCACCGGAATCATCTGTTCGTTTGCCACATTGCCTTACCTGTGGTTTGTTTTTCCGAATTTCATAAAACAAAGGACATTATTGCTTATAACGGGCGAACTGTTTGTTGTAATTATAGAATCACTGATGATTATAGGAATATTGAGGATCAAGTATAAGCATGCCATACTTATTTCGTTGATATGTAATGCGGTATCTTTTTTTCCGGATTTTTATTAAACAACTCATGAGCTGGTATTGCAAGTGCTGGAAAGATGAATAGGGCATGGAAAGATTGAAGTCATATTACTTCAGATAAATCCCCGGACTTTTAAGATTTTGCATGCAGTCAATGCTTCGGCTGTGCAAATCATTGTAGCATCTTCATATGTTTTACCTTCAATACCTGCCTTTCACCGTGTCAGATAAGCTGAAACAACCTTATTGCAGGAATTGGAATACAATATCATTACTCCGCAACTAAATTTAACGGATTATTCCATAACGTAATACTTAAATTAGTAACAATACTACAAACCTTATTGCTCTATTAAATTGCTACAGCGACATCATGACCTTGAAGTTTTTAAAAATCTTCAGGGGCTTTTATTAAATCAGTTAATAAATTCCAAAAAAAGAGGATGCCCACAAAGGACATCCTCTTAAATAATCTAAATCTAACTAATCACTGAGTAACCACCTTAACAGCTTTCTGGCCATCGGATGCGTTTACCTTCACAATCCAAATGCCTTTTATCATACTGAAATTAACAGCTTCGTTTGTTTCAAACGATTTGACCAACATGCCATTAATGCTGTAAATATTGATCATTGTGCCTGATTTCACGTTGGTTATATATATCCTGTTACCGTAAGAATATACGTCAACAGAAGATTCAGAAGTAAACCTGGCAATACTTTCCTGATTATTATTATCACTGGCAATCAGTTCAGGAAGAGGATCCCAGTTATCTGTACCCT
>CAVVIO010000003.1:0-136636 GCA_963748095.1 uncultured Bacteroidales bacterium | reverse complement strand
AGCTTTTAATATAGCAAATAAAGGATATGTGGGTACCGGCTATGACGGTTCCGAACGGCTAAAGGACTTCTGGGAATACGATCCGGTGAAAAACTCCTGGAAACAGATAGCCGATCTTCCCGATTCTGCAAGAAACGGTGCGGTAGGCTTTGCTATAGACACAAAAGGATATGTAGGAACAGGATATAACGGCACAGACAAACTGAATGATTTCTGGGAATATAATCCAACTACTAACAAGTGGACCCGCAAAGCTGATTTTGCCGGTACTGCAAGATATGACGCCGTTGGATTTTCAATAGGTAGCCTGGGTTATATTGGTACCGGTTTTGACGGGAATTACCTGAAAGATTTCTGGGCTTATAACCCGCAGAGTGATACATGGACACAAAAAACCAGTGTAGGCGGAAGTAAACGGACAGGTGCCGTAGGCTTTGTGATCGACGGGAAAGGATATATATGTACGGGTGTGGATAACGGGATTTACGAAAACGATTTTTGGGAATACGATCCCGATGCTGACATCTGGACCAAGAAGAGATCAATTTCAGATGCAACATCTGAAGATTTTGATAACGATTACACAAGCATCGTTGGTACCGGTAAAGTGGCTTTTTCTGCAAATGGAAAAGGATATGTAGCTACAGGTGGACAGGGAACCGTAGGAAACAATGTTTGGGAATACGATCCACTTACAGACCTGTGGCAGGAAAAAACCAATTTTGAAGGTGCTTCCCGTCTTGATGCTGTTGCTTTTACTATCAATAATGTTAGTTATGTTACGACCGGTAGAAGTAGTAGTTATTTTTTCGATGATATCTGGTCATTCGAACCAGATAAAGATTATAACGAGTATGACTAAACTGAATAAATTTCTATTAGCTGCAGCAATCATAGTTATTGCTGTAACTATAACGAAATTTGTTAAAACACCGGCACAAAAGCAATCTCAGGTTTACGGCTTCCAGGTAATTAAACTGAACAACGGATGGGGATATGATATTTTAAAATATAATAAGCCTTACATTCACCAGACCTACATTCCTGCCGTGGAAGGAAAAAATTATTTCAGTATAAAAGTTTCATAAAGAAAACCGGAATGCTGGTGCTTAAAAAATTACAAAATAACAAATTACCCACCATCACAAGAAAAGAACTGGACTCTTTACAAGTGAAAATATAACTCTGATCTTTTATTTAATAACTTTTTCCCAGCCTATCCTTGATAAATTCCTGTAAATAACAACTCCTGAAATAAGTGCGATCCCTATAAAAATAAATCCTGTTACATAATCTTTGAATATAATCTTGCCAAACCCAAACAATGTGAACATCACCAGCAAACAACCGAAAATATAATTGGCAAATAATTGCAGATAACCCGTATCGCCTTTTACCTGGGGAACCTTCCTCGCAATGGGTTTCCAGCCTATCCCACCGGGATGTACTTTTGTATAAAATTCAATTAGCTTCTGTTCTGAAGTCGGACGTGTCAGATAGGTAACCAGCATCCACACAATAGTTGACCAGGCTACTATTATAATCAGTGACGTTTCGTAACTCATGTGATATTTAAATACCAGAATGGGGTAAATGGCATAAGGCGCCAACATGGCCACAATTTCCGACCATGCATTAATCCTCCACCAAAACCATCGCAGTAAAAGTACCAAACCAATACCTCCACTACAGGCAAGGATAAATTTCCAGGCATCGCTGATCCGTTGGAATTGTGTAGTAACAACCAATGAAAAAATGATAAGAAAAAAAGTGGTAATTCTTGAAATTCTGACATAATATTTTTCACTGGCTCCGGGCTTTATGAACGGACGGTACAAATCGTTGATAATATACGATGTGCCCCAAACTGTTTGTGAAGCTATCGTTGACATATAAGCCGCAAAAAAGGCCGCCAGTAATAGCCCAAGTAATCCTGATGGCAAGAAATCGCGTATTACCATAACATAAGTAGCTCCTTTATCAGGCTCTGCGGGGTATAACACCAGCGCAGCAAGGGCCACAAGGATCCATGGCCAGGGCCTTAATGCATAGTGAGCTACCTGGAACCACAAGGTTGCCAGCAGGGAATGTTTTTCATCTTTAGCCGACATCATACGTTGGGCAATATAACCACCACCGCCGGGTTCAGCTCCCGGGTACCAACTCGCCCACCATTGAACTCCCAGGTAAGCAATAACAGCAACCGCGCTCATTTTTAGCAAACCTGCAGACACTCCCGCTGCTGAAGTTGCATTTTCCCCTACAACAGGCATAAAATCAAAAACCCAGTTGACATTTGCCAGTTGTGCTTTTAATCCAGTAATGCCACCTACATGTTCCATAGCTATAAAAGCAAGCACAATACTTCCTCCCATGGCTATAATAAACTGGAAAGTATCGGTATAAGAAACTCCCCAAAGTCCCGATATAGAAGAATAAATAGCAACAAATACCATTAAGAGTCCAACTACCAGAAGATGTGAGCTAAAAGTGAGGCCCAAAAAGTTTATTTCGTGTAATCCGAAAAATGTCAAACCGGGAAATATTACTTTCAGGATTTTTACCATCGCCAGGTTTACCCAGGCCATTACCACAGCATTCATAAATATCCCAATGTATACGGCCCTGAATCCTCTTAAAAAACGTGCAGCTTTTCCTGAATAGCGGATGGCTACAAATTCTGCATCCGTAATGATATCGGACCGTCTCCACAAACGGGCAAAAAAGAAAACAGTCAGCATTCCCCCGAACAGCATGTTCCACCATAACCAGTTTCCGGCTATTCCTTTTTGCGCTACCAGTTCGGTTACCGCCAGCGGAGTGTCGGCGGCAAATGTTGTGGCTACCATGCTGGTACCGGCAATGTACCAGGGTAAATTTCTGCCCGTCAGAAAGAAATCACTCGTACTTTTTCCTGCCCGTTTCGACATGTAAATGCTGATGCCCATACTTACAATAAAATACAGAATAATGATTCCCCAGTCAAGATTTTCGATATACATGCTTGTAATTTTATGTCTGTTTATGAATTATACAAATATGAATAAAAAAATAGCATCCAAACCATTACGATTCAATTTTTATTAAACAAAGCCTTCTATTGATTTTTCCAGTTCTCTGGCCTGTTGAAGAAACTCATTCACATCCATCTCTTTAAAAAAGATCAGTCCATGGCTTGCCCTGATCTGTGGATGGTCATTCTGATAAAAAAAGTTCTTCCCCAATAACAGCTGGATATCTTTTAATTGTTCCACCCATATTTTCTGGGCCAGTTCGCTGAATTTACCGTTTAGCTCATAGCTGGGAAACGATGCATCAACCTGACTCAGGTAAGAATGGGAAAATACATGATCCATTGTTCCTATGGAACTCAGCGGAACCGGTACGATGACGTTCGCGTCTGCTGCATGAAACCGGTACCATACATTCCGGTATCCCCATATACGGAGGCCGGAAATATCTGTTTCTTTTTGCCATTCACGCAATGCTTCGGCAATGGCTTGCAACACTTTATAATGTGTATCGGGCCCGCTTCCTTCGGGATCAAATGCCAAACTTATGACTGTCGGATTTATCTTTTTCAGCATCTCCAAAACAGGCAGAACATCCCTGTTTTTTTCAGGTTGTTCGGTAAAAATATCACCGGTATAAAAACCCAGCCTTAAATGATGAACATTTTTAACCTGTACGCCAAAGTGGGCCCAAACAAGTTCTTCTTCAAATTCACGAAGCATGCCCTTTAATTTCTGAATTTTTGGGGGATTCTTTTCCCCATCATAACTGTTCTTCAGTACAGATAAAATTTCGTTAATCGTATCCCTTAAATGATCGAAGGTTTTCACTTTGTAAATATCCACAACAGCTCTTACTATGCGGTGACATAATCCTCTACGTCGTTGGTGTTGTTCGCCCGACGCGACTTTTGTCAAATAGTGATATACATCTTTATCCCACTTGTATTTATAACCTGATTCAAAAAAATCGGGGTAATTTACCATACCTATCTGACCATTGTCAAGGAATTGCCTGGTGTCCTTTAAAACATCAATGATGAATTTATTGGTAACAGCCGTAAAACCGGATGTCAGAACGGCAAAATGAAATTGATTGGTGGGATTTTTTATGTGTTCTGTTATATAAGGCAAAAGTCCCAGCATAATGTCATCGTGATGCGGACCTGTATGAAAAAAGACCTGGTTTTCTTCATTTTGCATTCCACTTTCGATCTTTGCCTTAATACTATCAATTACAGATTGAACCGTGTTTTCATCAAGATTCGGGATATGTTTGCAATAGTCATCCTTACTAAGATCTTCCATTACCAGACGATGGCCATATTTATTAATCCCTTTACATAGATCAAGTACTGCCCGTTCCGATTTTTGATGCGTCCATTTCCCCGACAGGTAATAATTGTTCTTACGATCGGTAAGCTTTGATGCAGCGCCGGTTGTAAGATAAAACCTGCTGTTTTTCAGTCGGATTAGAGTAGTTGCCGGGTAAATATTTGTAATTTCATTTTCGAGTGATTGCTTTACCAATCCAGCTTTAGCCTCTCCTGCGGCTATAATAATAGCAACAGCATCGGGATTATACGTAATGGTTTCCAGACCAATGGTTATAGCCAGCCGGTTAGCCGAAACCTCAATGCCGCCAAGATCAGAAGCAGCAACGGCCTGCGTTTCGTAATTAAGCGAGGTAAGCCTGGTAGATGAAAAACTTCCCGAACCCCGGGTATTAAAGGCAATGTGTCCATCGGGGCCGATACCTCCAAGAAAAAAGCCAATTCCCCCTTTATCTCTTATTTTATTTTCATAGTCAACGCACCAGTTATCAATACTAAAAATAGCCTGCTGCTGTAAATTCTCAAAAGAGGACCTGCATTCCCTGAACCGTAATGACAGGTCCACATGATAATCGGGAAATACCTCCTCATAATGCATGCTGTCCGGTAAAGGTATTTCATTGGAGTTTATCAGCAAAGCCCTGTTCTTATCCAGACCAAACCCGTTGATATAAAAATTCAATACATAATTATGAAAACTGTTATGTTGGCTGGAATTAATAGGATAAAATTCATCGATCTGAACAAACTGTAGCCCGCGAAGCTCTGGTTTTTTCTCTACCCGCAAGCCGTACTTTTCCCTTATTTCTTCCGCTTTTTTAATCTTCCAGTTTTCCAAAAGGTATTGGGTCCATTTAATAAAATATTCAGGTGTTTTACCTGTAGGCAAGCTAATAACACCTTCAGGATTTTCCGATATCCATTCTAAAAACCGTAAAGATGTGATTAATCCCAGTTTTGGAAAATTATCGACAATAATATAGGGTATCCTTGTGGATATACTTTTGTTGCCTGAAAAAGAATGGAATGCTTGTTCTACTTTTGAAAAGTTCATCTTTTTCTTCGTATTAGGGACTACTCTTTTTCCAGCGAGTTGAACCAGGCAATAGTCATGATCCCCCATGGAACTATTCCGGTTTCATGGTTCAATCCATCGAGTTTGTACAATTTAACCTGACTGGAAGATACTCCCAGATTTTGAAAAGCAGCATATATATTATCTGATTGTGATGGCGGTACATTTAAATCGGCTGTCCCATGATAAAAATTTATCAGGGAATGAGGTTTCCAGGCCGTCACGCTGTTTTCTGTCAGCAGGTTTCTTAACACACTGAAATCAGCACCGGCATCAAGATTATTTCTTAAATTATCAGTTACCAGGCTGGCTATGGTATCGGTTAGCTGTGCATCTACTTCCGCGTTACTATACAATCCATCGAACAGGTTGGGAATTCTTCCCGCATAGGGTTCCTTAAAATATTTTGTGAGTGGATCGCTGATGGTTCCAAGCTTTTGCTGTGAATAAATAAAATAGGGCAAATACAACGGACCCGGGAAAGTATCCTGCTGAAATATATAATCCGATACCGACATCATATCGTATGCCCCTGCTCCGCATGAGGTTGCCTTAACCGTAATTGTGGTATCACTCCCGTTTTCAATTTTATCCAGTGCCGACAAGGTTGCCCAGCCTCCCTGTGAATAACCCATCAGATACTGATGTCCGTTACTTTTTGCTGAGACAGTTGTTTCATTCAGCAATTCATAACTGGCCTTTATCATATCTATCACCGCATTGTCGGTAGAAGTACGGTCGTAATAGGGATGCATTATATCTGCCGAAGCCCCGAAACCAATATAATCCGGTATTACAATTACATACCCGTTTCCGGCCATGAGTTCCAGCAAGAGATACAGGCTGTTTGTCGGATTCACACTAGGAGCATTCGACTTAAGTGTGTTGGTACCATTCTGAAAACTGATAACCGGAAATGACTGGCTTGCAACCGGCACGCACACCAGTCCGGAAGCAGTAATGGTAGAATCCTTATATTGCGTTTTATAATTTATTTTATAGACAACAACGCTGTAATTTGTACTTTCTGCCAATCCGTTTATATCGGGGTAACTGGTTGCCATACCACTTATTAATCCTTTGATAGTACTTATGGCATAAAATCCAGTCTGCTGATAATCGATAAGGTAATCATTGGTTTTAGGAGGTTCAGTAGTGTCATTGTTTTTCTTACAACTGTTAAACAGTAAAGCGGTAATGATTGTTATGAGTACTACCGTACTTAAATGACAGAACCGTGATTTGTGTATAATTCGATTACTTTTCATGGAAACGGGTTTAAGTTATAGTATTTAAACAAATTTAAGCCAAGTTTGGCATATTCGCAACGATTAAAACAGATTGAGAAAAAAGGATCGAACATACAAAAACAATTATTATTCAAAAATTACACACTAATAATAATAAAAATGAAAGATAAGAAAATAGGATTTATAGGCATGGGATTAATGGGAAGCCGGATGGCAGCGCGCCTGCTGACTTCTGATCATAAATTGGAAGTATACAACCGTTCTACCTCAAAATGTGAATCATTAAAAAAATCAGGGGCCATCGTATCAAAATCGGTAGATGAACTTGCCCGGAATTCGGAAATTGTGTTTACCATGCTCTCCGATCCGGAAGCTGTTAAATCCACGGCGCTTGGCAGTAAGGGCCTACTTGAAAATATGAAACCAGGTTCTTTATGGATCGACTGTAGTACGGTTAATCCTTCCTTCACATTTGAAATGGCACAGGAAGCAAAAAAAAGGAATATTCGTTTTATCGATGCCCCGGTAGCCGGATCGATCATTCCTGCCGAAAAAGGCGAACTGGTATTTTTACTGGGAGGGGCTAAAAACGATGTGGAAGAGATGCAGCCATTGTTCGAAATAATGGGTAAGAAATGGGTACACCTGGGCGACAACGGAAAAGGCACTTCCATGAAGATGGTAATAAATACACTTCTCGGCAACACCATGGCCGCTTATGCTGAGGCGCTTGCCTTAGGTAAAAGCCTGGGGCTAAATACCGGTCTGATGGGTGGAATTCTGACCGGAGGCCCGGTTGCAGCCCCTTTCCTCGCAACCAAACAGAATAAAATAAACGATAATAATTATTCCACTGAGTTTCCGCTAACACACCTACAAAAAGACCTGATGCTGTCAGCTACAGAAGCCTATAAGAACAATCAGGCCCTGCCGGTTACAAATGCAAGTAAAGAATTGTATGCGCTTGCAAAACAAAAAGGATTGGGAGAATTAGACTTTTCGGCAATTTATAAGTTTCTAAGTGAATAAATTACTAATATTGACCGCAACCTTCACCCCTTAATTAATTTATGATGAACCTGATAAATCGTTCTTTTAAAATCATACTGTTTTTAGCTGTCGTATTAACTGCATTTCAAGCAATATCAACAAAACCAATAAAATTATTCAATGGTGAAAATTTAGATGGATGGTACGGCTATACCGCTAA
Organism: uncultured Bacteroidales bacterium; assembly: GCA_963748095.1. Lineage (GTDB taxonomy): Bacteria > Bacteroidota > Bacteroidia > Bacteroidales > UBA10428 > CAVVIO01. The sequence continues at coordinate 128,756 of CAVVIO010000003.1, read as the reverse complement.
AACGGGAAAAGTGGATGATGCAACAAAAATATTCAGGGTGGAAAAGGGTGAGATCCACTTCCAGGGTAAAAATCCGGGTTATATAGCTACCACCGATACATTTAAAAATTACAGACTGACATTGGAATTCTGTTGGCAAACTGACAGTACCATACCCCGGTGCTCCAAAAAAAGAAACAGCGGGGTTATGTATAATGTTCCTTATTCCCTTAAAGATACTTTATGGCCTGAAGGAATACAGTTCCAGGTAAAAGAGAACAGTTGCGGCGATTTTATTTTATTGCATAATGTCACCATGGAAGTCAGGGGAGTTGTGAATGAACCCGGCAGAAGTGTTGTTGTTCCCAAACTTTTGAATGCAGAGAAAAAAGCAGGAGAATGGAACAGGATAGAGATAGTTACACAGAATGGTAAATGTTCCCAGTATTTAAACGGAAAACTAGTGAACGAGGGAGAAAAAGCCAGTGTTACAAGTGGCAGAATTCTCCTGCAATTTGAAGGCTACCCTATAAAATTCAGGAATATTGAATTGACACGGCTTACGCATTAAACATGAACAAGCCGGCCAGGTAAGTTGAATACCTGCCGGCTTTTTTCATTATTTAATTTTATCTGATTTAATCTTTTTTCACTGACCATCCGGTTTTTAGTCCGAAAATAAACCAAACGAGCACCAATGCTCCGGTTGCAAAGATGGTATCGCCGATAACACGCAACCAGCGAAGGGTTTGCAATGCAGGTAACTGCATGAAATCGGCAGAACGGGCATACCACAGGCCATATTTCACGCTGGCCCAGGTTTGCGCCAGACCAACAGGTAACAGGCTGATCAGAACCATAGCTAAAAGTCCGATGTTAATAGCCCAGAAGGCAAATTTTATTGGTTTTTCTTTCCATTTCGAATTGATATCCATATCTCTCAGTACAAAAAGCATGAGTCCGATGCCCAGCATACCATATACGCCGAACAAAGCTGCATGTCCGTGTACTGGAGTAGTATTCAATCCCTGCATATAATAAAGTGCTATAGGAGGATTAATAAGAAAACCGAAGATCCCCGCTCCCACAAAATTCCAGAATGAAACAGCTAAAAATGCATTGATGGGCCATTTATAAGCCTGAATCCATGGTTTCAACCGGCTGAGCCGCAAATTATGAAATGCTTCGAACCCGATAAATACCAGCGGAACAACTTCGAGTGCGCTGAAGGTAGCACCTAGTGCAAGGATAGCTGTGGGTGTACCCGTAAAATACAAGTGGTGAAATGTTCCGATAATTCCACCCGACAGAAATATAATCGTTGAGAACAATACCGTGGAAGTAGCAATATTTGCCCGCAGCAATTGTAACCGGACGAACAGGAAAGCAATGACAACCGTGGCGAAAACTTCAAAAAATCCTTCTACCCATAGGTGTACCACCCACCATCTCCAGTATTCGGCAATAGCCAGGTTGGTCTGGCGCCCCCACATAAGCCCGGCACCATAGAATAATGCAATGGCAAACGAAGAAACTATAAAAAGTATTAACAATTGCCGGTTTTCTGTTCTCTGTTTTAATGCCGGCCATATGGCCCTTACCATCAGGAACAACCATATAAATAATCCTGCAAGTAGAAGGATCTGCCACAATCTGCCGAGATCGACATATTCGTAACCCTGGTGTCCAATCCAAAAGTTTTCCACCAAACCGAGTTTTTGCATAATGGCCATCCATTGCCCTGCCAGCGATCCTCCTACAACAATCAAGAGAGCTATAAACAGAAGATTGACGCCAAATTTCTGGCCCTTTGGTTCAACTCCCGAAATTGCCGGTGCAATAAATAATCCGGTAGCCAGCCATGAGGTGGCGATCCAAAAAATGGCAAGCTGTATATGCCAGGTTCGTGAAAGGGAATACGGAAGGATATTTGCAAGCGGGATCCCATAAAATCCTGTTCCTTCCACACCATAGTGTGCGGTAATCACTCCCATCAATATCTGTACAAGAATTAAAATGGAAACGATCCAAAAATATTTCAGAGTTGCTTTCATGGATGGTGTAATTCCTTTGCCCGACAACGGATTTACTTCCGGAACATCTTTTGGAAGCTCTTCACTCCGGTGTGCTGCATAATACCAGGCCAACAAACCAATTCCAAGCAACAACAGAATGACGCTGAAACCGGTCCATAAAATCAATGAGCTCGTGGGCCTGTTCCCTACCAGGTCATCCGGAGGCCAGTTGTTGGTATAGGTGATATTCTTTCCCGGGCGATCAGTAATGGTAGCCCAGCTTGCCCAAAAAAAGAAGTCGTTCATTTTATCCATCCTTTTTTCATCTTTCACCGTATTTGCAGGTATGCTGTATGCATCGCGCAGTTTGGCCTGTTCTTTACCATTCATGAATAGTCCCTTATACTCCTCTTTTATATATTTGATAGCCTGAGCTCTTAATTCCGAAATTCTCAGGTCACCCGAAGCAGGATCATAAGTGTTGGCCCTAATTTCATTCTGAAGTTTGGCTCTATAGTATGCTTTCATTTCGTCACCCTGCTCCTTATAAGGCATACCGGATTCCTTTTCCGACCAGAAATCCAGCATATACATTGCTTCACGGTGCAACCAGTCAGCTGACCAGTCGGGTGCAACATATGCTCCATGCCCCCAAACCGTTCCGAGTTCCTGCCCGCCAATCGATTGCCATACATTCTGTCCGTCTTTTATATCAGCACCTGTAAAAAGAACCGTGCCATCGGGTTCAATTACCCTTTTGGGCACCGGAGGAGCTTCCCGGTAAATCTCCATGCCAAAAAATAATAGTACACTGAAAGAAATAAACATTACAAGTATAAAACCTATCCACAACTTTTTTGTATTCATAATTGTTAACTTTAATGGATTTAAATGTCTTTTTATCTTTCAAAGATAAAAAAATTATTAATTTCAAAATTTACAATAGCTTTTTTATTCTACAATGATCAAAATTCAACGGATATATTCCAGTAACATTGAAAATGGATACCGTGTACTGGTAGATAAAATTTGGCCAAGGGGAATCAGGAGAATGGATGCCCCTGTTGATATCTGGATGAAGGAAGTAGCGCCAAGTGATGCACTCAGGAAGTGGTTCGGGCATGATCCTGAAAGATTCGATGAATTCAAGAAAAAGTATAGAATGGAATTAAATGATAATCCTGAAATTGAAAAACTAATACAACTGGTGATGGAACATAATTCGCTAATATTATTGTTCGGAGCAAAGGATGAATTACATAACCAGGCAATAGTTCTCAGGGAATATATCGAAGAAATTTGTACCAATCAACATTAAAATTTCCATTCATAATTATAATTGCGGAGTTGCTTTTATGGACTAGTTTGTCTTTTTATATTTTTTCCTATCTTTGTCATTAATAAAGATCATCCTCCCAAGTCCTAAATCATTTTAATACTGGTTTATGAATTTGAATGAAATATAGTGCAGATTATCTGCATGGAAAATAAACGGTTCGTTTAAATTTTACACATTAACAGGTACAGATAAATATTTTTTAATTGGGGAAAAGTAACAAATGTTAACAAAAGCAACTGAATATGCTATCCGGGCACTGGTATATATCGAAATGAAGAATTCAGAAGGCAAACGGCCAGGGTTCAAAGAAATTGCCAAAGAGATAGACTCCCCTGAATCGTTTACAGCCAAGATATTACAGATCCTTACCCGCCAGGGAATCATCGGCTCGATGAAAGGAAGAGGTGGTGGATTCTTTTTTGAAACTGAGGACCGCAATCTTTCCATTTATTCTGTGATTGTTGCCGTGGAAGGCAAAAAATTCTTTGATAAATGCGGTTTCGGATTGAAAAACTGTAATGCTTCGAATCCGTGCCCTTTTCACAATGAATATAAACAGATACGGGACGATTTTACCCACCTGGTGCAAAGCGAATCCATACAATCTTTTGCCGCTAAGGTAAAAAGGGGCGATGCCGTATTGAACAGGATGCCTGTTAGCTAGATTTTGTCTATAGCCGGTCCGGTTTTACCATCAAGAGTAATAATTCGGTCAAGCCGGATTTTTTCGTCATTATTTAATACAATATATTCACCTTTGTTTTTTAATGTTACAATATCCCTTATTATTCCGTGCAATTGATGTTCGTTCCCATCCTCACTGAAATAAGAAATGTCGGTTTCCTGTTTTTTTATTACAACTGCCTCAAGGATATCATAAAACAAGCAGTCAACAGGTGTGTATTCACTTTTCATATTTCCCTCCTTTTTATTCAATTTTCATTCATACAATATTTCACGATCTCGTCTACATGAATTTGTGTGGTATTCAGCGCCGGTATACCTGAATAGGACTTTTCTTCCAGAATTAATGGTAATTCGGTACATCCCAGGATCACCGAATCAACTGCATTTTCATTTTTCATTTTTCCAATAATTTTTTCCAGTCCGTCCCTTGTTTCATCTTTGAAAATCCCCAGTTCGATCTCTGTAAATAATTTCTCATGGATCCAATCCCTGTCTTCACTGACTGGAATTTCGATTTCCAGGCCTTCCCTGCTGAATACTTCCTGGAAAAAAGTCTCGCGCATGGTAAAACCAGTACCGAGCAAACCGGGTTTCTTCAACCCCGATTTTTTAGCATACCGGCATGTTGCCTCCACGATACTGATCAATGGCAGTTCCGATCTTTTTTCAATTTCATCGAAAAGCAGATGTGGCGTATTAGCTGTAATAGCAACAAAATCGGCTCCGGCTTTTTTAAGCGAACCGATCTTCCGGGAAAGCAGTGTCACAACCATATCGTATTGCTTTTTCTTCATTAAATCCAGAAACTCCGACATATTCACACTGTAAATAATAATCTCAGGGTAATTAAGATCACTACTTTTCTTTTTAAAACTATTAATAATCCCGTTGTAATAATCAACAGTTGCTTCCGGGCCAAGCCCTCCAATGATACCAATTTTTTTCATATATATACGATTTGATAATATCTAAACAAAAGTATAGAATAAAAGATTAAAAACTCCTTTATAAATTCCGGATGTATCTAATGAAATTATTAAATGATTGATTCTGTAAAGAAAGTTAGCTGTTTCCGGCTTCTGTGATTCAATGCCTTGTAGTTTTCCCGCAAAACCTGGCAAGGTTGATCGTCGCCGACTTCGATCCCAGTTCTTCTGCTTTTTCAAAATCGGGACAGGCTTTTTCATACAATCCCAAATGTAAGTAAGATGCTCCGCGGGTATTATAAGTGTTGGCATCCGCCGCCTTCAATTCTATAACTTTTGAAAAATCGGCTATTGCTTTCGCATAATTTTTTTGTAGATAGTAAGCATTGGCCCGGGCATTATACGGATTGACATAATCCGGCTGAATATGTATAGCCTTTGTGTAATCACTAACAGCTCTGTCCAATAATCCACGCTTATGGTACAAAGCACCACGGTTATTATAGGCTAAGGCGCTATCCGGATTTTTGGATATAGCTGAATTATCAAAAGTCATCGGATCGGAATAAGCCCTGGAATTAATGAAAGTGAAAACTGAAAGAATTAAAAATACAGCCACCATTATCCAGGGTTTTTTAATGTCCCCTTTTTCAAACCATTTCTTAGGTAAAGAAAATAGTACAAATAATAATATTCCTATCAGCGGAAGAAAAAATCGATGATCCAGGTAATCTATAACCTTCACTTTAACCAACATTGTTGGAATTATTGTTAACAGAAACCATGCGAAACAAAATAGTTTTTCTTTTTTTGATCTTTCCGGATTCCTGAAAAACAGGAAAATTATTATCGCTATTATTCCCGCACCAATTAAGGTACGGCTAAGTGAAAAACCAGGAATCGGTGCAATATTTACAGGAATAAAAAAACCAGCCAGCGATTCCGGTATTGTGCGTAAATTTAAAAGGAAGGGTGTAAGGCCAATTATTTTATCCTTACCAAATGCCCCTAACACATTATTCCAGATTGAAACATCCTGAATTGCCCCGGGTCGCATCCAAAGCCAGAATACTCCGGAAACAATATATAGTGGAATAATGTAAAGAATTTTTTTCCAATGATATTCCCCTGATGAAAAAGTGAAAAAATATAAAATAAAAAGGAATGGCAGGAACGCGGCGGTTTCTTTACAAAACAGGGCAATTGTAAATGTCACCCAATGGAATATCAAATACGCGGTCTTTTTCTTTCGTAAATAATCAATAAAAAGTAAAAACGACAATAACGAGAACAACGTCAGCAGTAAATCTCCTCTTGCCGGTATCCAGGCAACGAAAGACACAAAAAGAGGATGTGCGCAATAAATCAGGGTACTTAACAATGCTAATTTTGGCGGTATTAAAAACCGTTTTAGCAACAGATAAAGCATACAGGCAATCAGCCCCAGTAACAAAACATTTGAAAGATGATACATCCATGTATTGTTACCGCCCGATAAAAATATATCTGTCATGTAAGATACGACTTGCAGCGGACGATATAAATAACCTGTATTTTCAATAAATGCATCCGTGTGAAACGCCTGAATGAAATTTTTAAAATCAGAAAGAAATCGCGATATTGTTAATGATGATCTTATCATCATCAAAATAAGTAAACCCGAAAGTAAGGGTTTGCAAATAAAGAAGTACCGGTATACAAAAAACCAATATTAAAGGTAAGATGCCGTTATTCAAATTTAATGAAGCAATGATATTTTCAGGGATTGCGAATCGTTTATGCCGGTTTGTAAGCTGCACCATGTTCGGATTTTATAGATGCTAAAATACTTTTTTTTGGGTTGATTCCAAATGACCCTGCCCTATAATCCAAAGCTGATTATTTTTATTCGGTATGCAAAGTGTATTCACTCTCTAGTGGTGAATGAATGCAATTCAGAAAGGCCTTATTTAGCTGGCCCTAGCCGAACTGGGCCACGGACAGCATGTATGTACCAATTGCTTATGCATGCGAATTAAATTCGTTGCCAGGGTGGATATCAGTCAGTATATTCCTTCAAATTAATAATTTCCTTTTCTAACCGTTGTATTCTGTCTCTATATAATTTTGGCCCTATAATATTCATGATATAAGTAATAACGAACAGTGCTATTAAAAAAACAATCGTTATTGTGTCAAAATTGAAGCCTTTCCATGTAATTAAAAGACCTCCCGCATAAATTAACGGGTAATATACAATGGCATGTTTCCAACGAAAATTATATGATTTCTTAAAGTCAGCAACTTTTGAAGCAGATTCTAACACTGTATCAGAATCCAAATCAATACGTTTAAGAATCGAATAACTTTTAAAGTTTAGAATACTTACGTATATAATAACACCTATTGTTAAAATGCACCCAATCATAAACTTTAAATCCAGACTTTCGCGTTTAAAATCGGGGTGCAATGCAACAATTATAATAACAGGAAGAGCTATCAAACCGTAAATATTTTGAAATTTATGCCAGTTTAACTTTCTCCCGGGTTTCTTTAATAATGCCTCCCTGATTAACTTCTTATTCATTTTTTCAAGGTTATTAAGTTTATTATCGTATTTCTCCCACATTGTTTTTATTTCTTCGTATTCCATTATTTCTCAGTTTAATTGTCCGACAAATGATTTTTTAGTTTAAGCTTAATCCGATTGATTTTTGTAGCAACATTTGTTTTGGTTAACCCCATTATCTCTGAAATCTCATCGTAAGAATACCCGTCAAGCTGTAAAAGAATTATTGCCTTATCGAGCTTTCCCAAAAAACCAATTGCTCCATAAAGCTTTTCATTTAGTTCAATAGCTGCCGGATCATCCTGTAACTGGGGAATTAAATTTGTGTACTCAATGTGATTGCGGCTTTTAATATAATCCCGAAACCATGAAATCGCGGTATTGATAGAAATCCTGTAAATCCATGTACTGATCTTTGAATTCTTTTTAAAATTTGGATATGCTTTCCATAAATTAGCAATTATCTCCTGAAAAAGATCTTTCTTGTCAATGGTCCTGTCACAATACATATGACTTACTTTGTAGATCAGTTTTTTATTTTCTTCGATTAATTCCAAAAATTCATCCGTTACCTTTTTATCAATCATCAGAAATCTGTTTGTTGAAATATTAGTCGTGAAAAATTAAAAAAAATCACAGATGGCCTAAAATATTTTACAGAAAATAATCAACTTACCCGTATCCTGTCTGTTTCATTCATACCTCAGCGCTTCGACTGGATTGGAGTAAGCTGCCTTTATCGTGTGATACAAGGCGGTAACGAATACAATGGCTACGACAATGGCTGTGGCTAAAATATAGGGCCAGATGGCAAACGGGCATTTATAGGTGCCGGGAAGTTCGCTGAATAACAGGTAGGACAATGGCCATGCAATAAGCGATGCAAGAATAATCAGGGCGAGGTATTCCCTGCCAAGCATGTTGAAAATGTTTTTACTGGTACTTCCGTTAATTTTCCGGATACCGATCTCTTTCGTTCTCCTCTGGCTTGTGAATGAAACCAGTCCCAGTAAACCGACGATGGCAATTAAAATATTCAGACAAGTAAAAAAGAGTATCAGGCTTTGAATGGTCCGGTATACATTCAATACATTCTGGTTATTAAACGTTGCATCGTAATCCCTGATCTCAAAAGGATCTGATGGAAAATAAGCATTCAGTTCAGATGTAAGGATATCTTTTGCTTTTCCTATATTGTTGGAATCTACCCTGAAGGCAAGCGACAGGGGCCCATTCATCACCGAATCGTTCATTAGCACCATATAAAACGGTTCTATTATGTTGTACACGTCATTATTATGAAAATCTTTCACCTCGCCTACTACCTGGTACTTATTATCCACGGTTTTACCAAGGGGATTGTCCCATCCGAAATTCCTCACTGCCGATTCATTAATAATGCACGATTTACCAACGTCGGAAGAAAAATCGCGCGAGAAGTCCCTTCCCTTCACGATATGTATCCCCATGGTTTTTATAAAATCATAACTTACCAGGTTATCGCGTGTAAACAGAAGTTCTCCGGAAGGGGCGCCTTCCCAGGTGATCAGTTTCCCGCCAAAGGTGATCATCGGGATATGTCTTGACATGGATGCATCCAGAATCTCGGGATGACTAAGGATCTTTTCCCTCAGATACTCCCAGTCAGCATCTTTTCGTGATACGGATATCATGGTATACAACAAACTTTCTCTTTTAAATCCGACATCCATATTAAGGGTATATTTTACCTGACGGTTAAAATTCAGGGTCAATATGATGAATAATATGGCTATTGAGAACTGAATGACGATCAGAACCTTCCGTATCCCCGATTTGTCGTTGCCTGCCCTGAAAAGATTCCCCTTAAAAAGATCGAGCGCTTTGCGGCCCGACATAAAAAAAGCAGGGTACAGGCCGGATAGAAATCCCGTGAATATTGCTATAAGAACCATTTTTACCACAAATTCCCATTGCGTCACAAATGATAATTCCAGGTCTTTGGCAATGATGTTGTTAAAGAGCGGAAGAATATATTTTACTAAAATGAAAGCCAGGCTAACGCTTATAATGGATGTTAAGAATGTTTCTGACTGAAAAAAAATAATGAGCCTTTGCCTGTTGCTACCGTATATTTTTTTTACAGCTACCTCCTTATTCCTTACGGAAATATGGGCGGTAGTGAGATTGATATAATTAAACGCAGAAAGTAACAGGATAAAGATGCCGATCAACCTGTAAATAAATAAAACAACCATATAATCCTGATTTCCGTTGAAACTCAGGTATATCATGGAAAGCGGACATAGAGACAATTTCTCTTCTTCAAAATCCTTATAACCACTGTAAAGGTTCGCTATCTTTTTATCTAATGTGTGATAATCCTGGCCTTTTTTTAACAGGACATAGGTGTAATATTCACCACGTATGCTGTTCCGGCAATCTTCCGTTTTATCGTAGCTGGAAAGCGAAATAATATAATTGGGTCTGAAACTGGAATTAAACGGGAAATCATCGTAAACCCCGGTCACCTTTAAGGGAAACTTCTTTTCTATAATGACCGTCTTCCCCACCACTGCCGTATCGCCGGGGAAAAGCTTCCCTGCCAGTTTTTTCGAAAGAATGATCGTATAAGGGTCCCCCAGGGCATTTTCTTTCGCCCCTTCCATAAAACGGAAAGTAAAAACATCAAATACAGCCTGACCGGAACCGAACCCATACTCCTCCCAAAAGGTATTATTGATACCAGTAGAAAGGTAACTTCCCCGGTTTTCACGCAAAAGCAGTGTTTTCTTTACCTCAGGAAAGTTGTTATCTATCAGTTTGGCGGTGATCCCCCGGGTATGCGGCGATATATTATTGCCGTTGGTACTTTGTATAGCCTCTGTAAAAGTTCGTTGCACCCGGTAAATCTGCGAATAATTAACATTCTGCTTATCCCAGCTATACTCGTAATTCACATACAGGGATATCAGAATATAAGCACAAAAGCCGACTGTTAGATTAATGATGCTCGCGGCAGAATAGGCTTTGTACTTAAGTATATTGCGAATAGTTAACTTCAGAAAGTTCCGGAACATTTGAGGTTCAGATTTTCATCTAAGATACTCAGAAATACAATTACTGCTACAAGTGCAGACTAAAATATTTTTAACCGCCCTTCAGGGTACGAACACAATTCACGAGACAGCCTCGCATCCTATTGGGTAAATAAATATAAATTGAAATACGATTGGTAGAGACACCGTATAAAGCGTCTCTGCCATTTTATAAAAACAGGCAAAATGACCCTGTCTTTTTAATCCGGCAAAAAGCAAATTTGCAGAGGGGGGGCAAGGTAACAAAGTACCGTTTAATCATCCGATTTATTGAAGTAAATCTGAAATCCCAGGAACAACCCGGCATTTATATGGTGAAAACTTGTATACCACTTAACTTCTGTTTCAAAGCCAACGCTTTTATTTAAAAGCCACACATGACCGATCCCCAACGTTAACGCCTGATCGGTAAGCGTATTGTCCGAATTAAGAAAACTTGTTATCCCAACAGCCCCTGAAATATAAAAACTTTTAGGTTCCCCTGACTTAAAATAGTACCTTCCGAAAGGAGCCAGTCCCCAGTAAAATCTCTCCGAATAATATACAATTGGAAACGATATCCCTAAACAGAATCTGTCTGTTAAAAACAGTCCGGTATTTGGATTTAAGTTTATATTAATATTCGTGTTTTCATAATTGAAACTGGCATATCCTCCTAAAAGGAGTGAGTTTTTTTCAATCTGGGAAAATCCAGTTATTGCGGTTATCACCAAAAAAATTGCTGTAAATACTATTTTTTTCATAATTATATTATTTATTGTTTTTGCTATATTATTATTTTCCTTTAACATGGGTACAATTATTCCAGGTACTCAGGAATGATCTTAAGACTATTTTGCTTCATGTATTTTATTTATATTTCTAACGGTATAGCGGTAATTTTACTTACAACTGCCGGAAACGGGAATAAATGTAACAGTTTATACCATAAATAGCAAATTCATTTTATCAACTTACGGGAAGGAATCCGGTAATCAATTATAAGGGTGAAGATGAAATTTACATCCCGACGGCCCGTCTGGCCTGACAGGATCATGCGTACGAAATATATTCACTCGCCTGTGTGCCGGTATTTTTATTTCTAGGAATGCCCTTTCACCACTATTCTCATAATTTTGAAATTAAGGCGAAAAAACTTGTATAACTGATACAGGAAATTATTTCGCCAGAACAGTGTTCGTTTTGTTGGGAAAGGCGGATAAAACTCATCCTTATACCCTCTGATTATTTTTGGTGCCATATCATTTATATTTTAGTTTATTATTCAGGAAGCAGCCACCAGAATGGATATCCTTTGGCTTTGTGCAAAAACATATAGTGCAAAAACAGCTTGATCCAGTGGCCGGCCAATCCAACCTCGCCCACAGTGGCATTGATATTACGTCCCCATTCCGGGTATTTTTCCCAGTCGGGCACAATGGGACTAACGGTCATAGTTGCACCCAGGCCGTGTGTCATACTGTAACCTGCCGATATGATACAGGCTGCCCCCATGCGCCCCATATTTGCTTTATGTTTGTGATCGGTTGTACCGGTTTTAATGCGTTGTGCAATATTCTGAGCAATAACCTTTCCCGTTACCCCGGAAGGCATACCGGTACGTGGTGGCGAAGGAAAGATTGCGGTTCCCGATGGGCTTTTCATCGGTTTCGAAATGGCATGTGGCGGTGCAAAAGCAATACCTGCCGCGTAAATATTATTGTAAGCCGGATTCTGGTATATCTGCGGCCAGTCGTTAATGCTCCATTCCTCAAAAGGTTTTGCCGTGTAATCGGCATCCACTTTCATAAAACCATTCGGTGCAAATAATGTGGAAGTTATTTCCTCTCCCTTTGCGTTATAAGCCATTATTCCCTGTCCTGCAAAGGCAGGGATCAGCATGGCAAAATCGAATTCAACAGTTTTACTCTCCCCACCGAGTGTTTCATAAAAGATCTTACCCTCTTCCACTTTGGTAACTCCTGCCCGCTTTATCCAGGTAATATTATTCTCGGACAATACCGATTCGGCAAAAACTTTGGTAGGTGTGATGTATCCGCCCCGCTTGATAAAGGCGCCACCCATGCCGAAATCACCCAGTTCGTATTCGTTTGTTATCCAAATAATTTCTGCCATATCGCTCACCTTATGTCGCTTAAATTCAAAGGCCAGGTTCAGTGTATATTCGAATGCCGCACCCTGGCAAGTGGCCATAGGGTGACCTGTGCCTATCAGAAAACGCTGTTTTTTGCCCTGCTTCATCAGTTCGATATGCTTCTGAAGATGTTGCCAGGTTTCCATGGCATGATCGGTAGAACAAACCGAATGGGTGAAATTTCCCGGGCCCAGTCCGGGAGTTGCCGCGAAATTCAGTTTCGGACCGGTGGCATTCACCAGGTAGTCGTATTCAACCAGTTCGGTAGTTCCTTCCTTGTCAGGATCTGTATATGTAATCTTCACACATGGTTTGGACTGTCCTTCCGTACCTTCCGGGTAAATAGCAAGCGCTTTTGCCTGTTTAAATTCGATCTTCCACCGCTTGTAAACCTTTTGCAGTTCGAATCGGACCTGATCCGCATTCATCCTTCCTACTCCAACCCAGATGTTAGAAGGAATCCACTGATACCATTTACTGGGCGATACGACAATAACCTCGTGTTTTCGCCCCAACTGCTTTTTAAGAAAAGCTGCAGCAGTGTGGCCGGAAATGCCGGCGCCTAATACGACTACTTTCAATGTTTTCGGTTTTAAGTTATTTATTTTATTATAATCTGTCAGAACAAAAACTTTTATCACTGACAAGTACCACTTAAATTTACAACATTTTCATTGCATCTTACTATTTATTTTAAAATATGTTAATCCCAATTTACGCTATAGTATGTGAAACTGAAAACTTTCCATCTTCATAATGAAAGTTCCATCCATTGATATTCTTTTTATATATCATTCTTTGGAAGAGATATTTACAGGAGTGACAATGTGACAAGTTTTCTCCCGCGGCAAACGGGTAGTATTCCTTATCATTAATTTGTAAATAATCTGTTCAGTTCATCACTGCTTACTTGATAATCGGGATTAAAATCAGCGGAATTCATATAATTGACTATTGACTGATAAAGCTGCACTGCCTCGGGCTTGTCCATTATTTGATTCAGTTGTGACATACATACCAGTAATTTCCCCTTGCCCACCTTAAATTCAAAAATAAGCCCCAGCTTGTGATTTCGTTCCAGGTTATCGATTACCTGAACTATCGGTCTGTAATCAGGTGCTGTACTATCGAGTATAAGCGGATTACTGGCTTTAATGATGGAGAACCACTGCCAGTTGGTATGAAAATCGGTAGGGAAAGAATTAAAAACGGGATGTTCCGGATTGGTCAGTATTCCCAGTGTTCCGGGTGATACCGGTTTTTTTGCCCACTCGCTTATACCTTTAAACATACCGTAGTTCCAGAAATCGGGCGGGAACAGGCCCTGTACACTCCTCCCCTGAACTTCTCCGGATGTAGGAAATAGCAACACTTTAGCCCCCTTTTGTAATGCGAAAAGTACGTTTTTATTCAATTCGGTGGCAACAAAAATATTGCTAGTACCCGTAACAGATGTATCTGGCGGATAAACCCATACGGGATAAGCATTGGAATACGAACTGCCGGGTATCGAAATATTCACCGTAAGTTTTTCAGACCTCTTAATAGATGAAAGATCTGTATCTATTTTGCCAACAGATGTAATCCCTCCGTCTTTGATTGTTAATCCCGAAAACATACCATTGTCCAGAACTTCCCCTCTCTGGTTTTTAATTTCCCATTTCAAATCCTTTTGCAGGGTTTGATCGGAATAATTGGCAACCTTTACTTTTGCCTGAAAATGTTCCTTGTTTGTCCAGCAGTAGCTGGGAAACTCCAGCAATAATACAATGTCGTTGCATGATTGTAACCATTCCTTAGGGCTCACAACATTCTTGCTATCCATAAATGCATCCAGGATTCCCACCAAAGCGGTTCCCTGTCCGGGAAAATCCTGCAGATCGAGCAACTGAAAGCCACCAAAACCCTTTGTACGAATGGCTGCTTCCATTTCAGCCTTATAACAAAGTGCCGACCATGCTCCCGAGGCTTTATGAAAGGCCATATCCTGATCGAGCATACCGGCTTTTTTCAGACGGTTACGAAAAACCTCCAGGTTCCAGGCACGAAGCACACCGGTATATTTATTAATCTCGTTATAATCGGGAAATATCTGGTATTGTCCAATCTCATGACCGACAACGGGTATATTAATGTGCGATACCGCATAATTAAATTCAATCTCCGTTGAGGGCGTTTGCGTATTGAGTATCCCCCCGTTTTTGGAGTCGACAAAAGCCTGGGTAAGCCTGGTGTGTGTTAAAATAGTATCATATGCATATGGTGTTCTCGCTGCCACAAAGAAATCGGAACACTTACGAGGGCCGACATAACCACTATTATTATTCGATCCCATGGTATAAAGCGGACGGCTATCATATTTTTTGAATGCCCGGATATTTTTTTCAACACGGTCGTGACCGCTCCAGATTTCATTTCCGGGTGAAAACATAACGAACGACGGATGGTTTGCATAAGACTTTAACATGGCCATTCCTTCTTCTTTTAACATATCCGCAATAGTATCCGATTCCAGTCCGCCCCAGAATGGCAATTCAGCCTGAATATAAATTCCTTCTTGGTCGGCGGCAGTAAAAGCAGCGTCAGGTGGACAGTATGAATGGAAACGATAATGGTTAATGCCATAAGATTTGGCAATTTTAAATACCCGTACCCAGCCCTCTGCATCCATCGGCGGAAATCCGGTAAGAGGAAAGACGCAGGCATCGTGTTTACCCCTTAAAAAAGTTATGCGGCCATTGATTGCAAATTGAGTTCCTTTTACAGAAAACTTTCGCATTCCAAATGGTACTGTTTTTGAATCCTTAATATCACCACTGGAAATAACTGCCGTTAAATGATAAACTGGTTGATGGTATTCATCCCATAAACTGCATTCCATACCCAGATCATACTCCAGATTCATCACAGGTTCACAGGTCCTGTTTATTCTTTTGGATTTTAACTTTCGTGTCTTCCCATTAATTGTTCTCTCAACATTTAAATCTATTGTGATATCCTTCAGGTTTAACTGGTTTACTGTTTCCATTTTAATATCGATTTTCTTTTTATCGATATCCGGATAAACCTGAAGATCCGAGATATATGTTTTAGATGATGCCTCTATAATATAGTTGGCCGATAATTCCATTCCAGTTGGTTTGGGTATCGTCGGAATAGATATGTACATTCCCGTAAGGTGTAAGCTTTAAACTGTTATCAATGCGAATGGTGATAAAATGCTCACCTGGGGTGAGATAATCCGTCACATCAAATTCCTGGGGGGTCTGTAAAATTCTTGAACTGCCGACCAGTGTGCTGTCAATCCATATCTCCGATGATTTTGTCCGTTCGAGGAAAAGTTGAATGTGTTTGTTTTGAAAGCTCTCAGGAATGATCACTTTTTTCCGGTACCATGCTGCACCTTCATATTTGTAAAGCCTGTTGAGATGCATTGTCGTGGTATCGGCATTCCGGAAACCTTTGTGGTTTAAATCCATTGTCCCCGGCAGGTCTATGGAATCTTTCAAATCCAATAAATGCCAGCTTTGTTGTATTCCGTTATTCGACGTATCCAATTCGAACTGCCATTGTCCTTTCAAATCAATATATTGTCTGGGATCATTGTTTTTCGAATTACATGATAGAAGTGTAATGAGTAAAAAAAGCAGATAAATATTTTTCATTTTGTCCATTTTATTTATTCAAAAAGTATTCTTTTAAATTAATACAATAACTATCTGTAGACAATTACGAAATTGTTTAACGATATCATTGTGTATGTTAATTATGGTAACAACTACCAGATTTACCGGTGATATCTCTTCTCTCTATATCCAACTGCCGATAATCGGATTAAATGTAAAGGATAATTCAGGAAAAAGCAAATTTACACCTATAACTTCAGGACCAGGCTAATATTACACATGCAGCCACTATTTAAGAAACCTGGCAATCTGACAAAAAATCTGTTCGAAACCCCTGTCTACAGCAAGGCTGGCAGCAGAATTAGTAAATATAGGAAAAGGATTCTCGTGGGTATACTGAAACGGCATGTCTGTAATTTTCACATTAATCGGTATTTTATCCCTACTGCCTTTCAGTGTTTCATAAATTCCTTTTCCGGGAATAATTTTATCTTTGAGAAGACTGACAGCCTGCACCTGATGGTTCAATTTTTCAAAAACCTGTTCCCTGAACTTTTGCAGCCGCCCGGGGGCCAGCATGGCCCTGAAAGCCATACCAATTTTTTCGCTTTTTAATATATTCCGAAAGTTACCGGATGTTTTTTCCCAGTTCTTTTCCTGCATGTAAAAAGTATATAATTTCTCGAAAGCAATACTATCCATAATATAACGGGAAATACCGTTCATCTGACTAAAAACCGCCCCCCCGCAAAATAAGGCAAACTTAGAATTCCCCAACAGGTTTTCCGGATTAGCAATCATCAGGATCTGGCTTATAAATGCACCGATGGAATACCCGAAAATGTCGGCTTTTGTTCCTTTTTCAAACAAAGGATGCCTGCCCTGTTCCATATCCCTTAATAATTCAATGATATCAACTATACTTTGAAATCCGGAATATACAAAACGCTCGGGCATATTGCACAACCGTTCACTCAATGCTGCATTTGCAAAACTTGCATTGTTATCATCCGGATATTTTTTCAACCTTTCCTTTAATAATACCGACATGCTCCTTGGATTTGTCCATGCTTTGGGCGTGCGGTTCATATGAAATGCAATTGGAAACAATATTACAGGTTTGCCTGTATTTTCTACCAGGTACTTCGCCCAGTACAGGTATTTGTCCCAGTTCCGCTCGTTCAGGCCGTGCAGTAATACGATGGCTTTATTAAATTTCACAGAAGAACCGGAAACAAAAACCGGGTAAGTAAACTGATTGTTTTCACTAATATCCTTATCGGAGTATGCTGACAGCGCTTTTCTTTCCATTTCGGGAAGATAATTATTACCCGGCAGATGTTTTTCAGCTACAGATCTGAAGTTCATATTCCGGATGGAAATATCTGTCTCCGGAACGATGATTTTATTCTGTTGCTGATTAAATAATTGCCTTAGTAATAAAAAGTCGCTACTATATCCCATATTATCAATATTAATACAAAGTAAGTCAATAGGTTATCCTTTGTCAAGAAAGAGGTGTACAGGCATGCTAAATGGGATAAATACCTCAAATATGGGGTGAAATTCAAAATACAGGGATAGAAACTTTAAAATAATTTCTGTGCAGTTTTCAATACCTCCCGAAAATGAAAATTTTAAATAAAGGGCATTCCCCGGTACAAAATTTTTTCTGATAAGGAACTATGTATAGTTATAATTCCGTTGTAATACCTATTTTTGTTAACCATTAGTAATACATTAACTCTTCCTGACAAAACATGTTAATCTGGGAAACAGACATACCTGATTATCTTATAAAAAAAAGAAACATTGTAAAGACCGTTATTTTCACCTCGGTATTTGCCCTTGCATTTATTAATATTTATGCTCCCTTCGGGGTGGATTACTGGTACAAAGTCACCCGGATTCAACTGTTTTTTTTCAGCAGCCTGGTAATTCTTACAGGAATACTGGTAGTTGTAATCAGTCGCATTATCATGTATCATTATGGGAAAAACAAGCGGATTAATTATCTGCAGTATTCGGTTTGGATTCTTGTTGAAATTCTGAGCATGGCAGTTTTTTATACCATTTTTATTAAATTCAAACTGCATGACACAAGGGAAATCACTGAAATCTTCAAAATATCAGTTAAAAATACGGCACTCGTTTTACTGCTCCCCTACACTATTCTCTGGTTATATTTCTCGTGGAGTGATAAATCTCAAAAACTGGAAGAACTGGCTTATAAAGATACGGATGTCAACCCATCGAAAAGAATGATCCCCTTTCATGACGAAAAAGGAACCCTGCGTTTCTCGCTTTTACTGGATGATTTACTTTACCTTGAATCTTCTGATAATTATGTTACCGTTTATTATCTCGATCACTCAAAAGTTTCGAAATTTTTGATAAGAAACTCGTTAAAAAATTACGAAGAAAAACTAAATGTTACTAATCTGGTAAGATGTCACCGTTCGTATATTGTCAACTTCGACAAGGTAAAAATAATGCGTAAAGAAAAAGAAGGGCTGCTTCTTGAACTTGATATTCCTCAACAACTGAGTCTCCCGGTTTCCAAAACACACGTAGCAGGTATTATAGAAGCATTTTCGAGATATACCCGGTAGTTGAACGGAATCTTGTTTTAAACCAATTATAGTTTTTCTTTATTCAGTACTTTCCCATCCCTGTCCAGTAAAAGCAGATAACGGTCGAGTTCCTTATCCCTGTAAATTATTTCGAATAATATATCCTCTTTTCGCTTAATGCGTATTGAATTCATCAGTTCCCCATGGCTACGCGCCACCATTTTTACCTGTGCCGGTAAAAGCTCAATTCCCAGATTTACCTTTTCCTCCAAAAGATCACCATTGGTATCGAACATAGCAATTTTTTCCAGTTCATCTTCGTGAAAAACAGCTTCGAAAGTACTATTCAGGTTAAACCATTCCACATTCAACGGATTGTAAAAATACTTTTCAAAACTGACCTTTACCTTTTCGGGTGGATCCACATTCTTCGAGTGTAATATATTTTTCAGCAGGTTTTCCACTTTTTTATGTTTATATAAAGACGAAAACTATTACCCAAGGTAACAATTTTCAGTCCTGATCACTGTATATTTTTTTATATAAAAACACCAAACGTGCTTTTGCTCTTTTTAAGCGCATTTTTGTCGCATTTTCACTGATCCGTAATGCAGTACCTATCTGTTTCATCGAAAGATTGTCATTGTATTTCATGAATATCAGGGCCCTCTCTTCGGGATGCACCATATCCAGCACTTTCATCAGACGCTCGTAACTTATATCAGTCAGGTCCTCATCTGTTTCATCAATTATTTCCGGAATCTCATTGTTCCTGTTCCATTCCGGATAATGTAATTTTTTCCTTGAACGCAGGTAATCGATGCAATAATTGTAGGTAATGGAATACAACCAGGATGAAAAAGAAGACATTCCTTTGAAGCTGTTAATTTTCTCAAAAGTTTTTGCAAAAATATTTTGAGTTGCATCCTGAGCAAGTTCTTTATTTTTCAGCAGACTGTAACTTTTATCCAGTACCTTCGGATAGTAACGGTTGTAAAGAATTTCGAACAATTCTTTTTTTTGCTCTGTCACCACTAACGAGACTAACTCTTCATCCTTAAGAGTTTTGTAATCGCTGCTTTTCATAAAACGGTCTAGTCATTATCAATGCATAAAATTAACAATAGTTATTTGTTTTCATAAAATTTTTCATTGATTATTTATTATGAACTAATGCTTTAGGTTATAATACCTATTTACAATAATCCTAAAAATATTTTTCTATTTAATATCTGTTAATCAATTCCTTATTTCTGCTTCTCTCAAGATTTTTGTTATTAAAAAATATTTGCAGGGAATCAGTTACTTCCTTCACACCTCTCGTCTTAATATCAAATTAAAATAAACGGATAAAACCTGATCTGAAAATTACAGCATTTAGTACATTATTTTAAACTTAATGTGTAATCCGAAGGATCATTTCTCTTTCGTAGTATTTTAATAAAAACTTATACAAATAATATTTTAAACTTTTTTTGGAGGAAACAAAATGAAAAATAAATTATTAGCAGGTCTTGTTACATTAGGACTTATTACAGTTCTGGCAGGTTGTAGTAAAATGCCAAAAGCAGAAATGGATGCTGCAAAAGCCGCAATCGATCAGGCAAAAGCCGCTGGGGCAGATATGTATTTACCAGCCGATTTTGCAGCAGTTCAGGATTCCCTGAACATGATTACTGAAAAAATTGAAAAACAAAAATCAGGACTTTTCCACAATTTCGGTAATGCAAAAATCCAACTCGACAGTCTGACGGTGATGGCTAAAAGAGTACAGGATAATACCGAGATCCGTAAAAACCAGGTGAAACAAGAAACTCAGACTACTCTGGCTGACGTAAAACTACTGCTTGAACAAAATAAAGTGCTCTTATCAGAAGCTCCTAAGGGAAAAGAAGGTACCGCAGCTTTACAGGCAATAAAAGCTGATATTAGTATAATTGAGTCGGCTGTAACAGAAGCAAATGCCATGATGGCAAAAGGAGATTATCTGACAACTCTCGATAAAGTGAAAGCCACTAAAGAAAAAGCGGCTTCTATTAATCAGGAGTTAAAGGATGCCATTGCCAAATATTCAAAAAACAAACCTAAAAAAAGGTAGTTCTTTTACAATCATTAAACCCGGTTGTTGGAAATTATAATCCCTGGTCAAGATATCCTTACCGGGGATTATATTCTTTTAAAATATGTAAGACAAAAATTCAATGAATTTGTTTCTGCTTTATCCCGTGTTACATCTCCATAATTCGCTTTGAATTCTCTATTAAAGAAATGCAAACAAAATATACTAAAAAAATTTTACTGACAGGACTTTCGGTAATTAGTCTGTTGATAATCTCACTCATCGTCAGTATTGTAATAATGCCTGAACCTCCTGCCAAAGAGGTCGAAAAAGCCCGAAAAACTCTGTCGGAAGCTAAAAATAAACGTGCTGATATTTATTCATCCGATCTATATTATAAGGCAAAAAAATATTACGATTCTGCAATTTATTACTGGAGTGAAGGAGAATGATCGTTTTTACATGGTGAGGGATTTCGGAAAAGCGGAAAATCTTGCCGGATTATCTGCATCGAAATGCTCGGGATGCCATTATGGATGCCATGGCGCATAAAAATAATCTTCAGTTACGATTACAGATAAAAATAGAAACGTTGGATACCCTGGCAAATAATTTCGAATTATCATTTAAAAATCTCCCGATGTCGATGGAAATGATGCAAAAATACGAACAGGGAAAACTTCTGTTAACAGAAAGTAAATATGCTTATGATAACCGTAATTATATAATATGTAGTGAAAAAATTCATAAATCGGAAGTGTATCTGAATGAGGTAAACGACACCACTGTTTCCCGGCTGGCTGATTATTTCAGTAATTTTCCCGATTGGATAAAATGGACCGACAAAACCGTGAAAGATAACCGAAAGAACAATAAAACGGCAATTATTATCGACAAATTTTCAAAGAAATGCTATTTGTATAAAAGCGGTAAGCCTGTTGACACTTTTGAAATAGAACTGGGAGACAACTGGATGGGTAACAAATGCCTCAAAGGAGATAAAGCAACTCCGGAAGGATTTTACAAGGTAATCCGGAAATTACCCTCCAGTCAGACAAAATATTATAAAGCCTTGTTACTTGATTATCCGAATTCAGAAGATAAAAAACGGTTTATAAAAGCAGTCAGGGATGGAACACTCCCAAAAAACGCTGAAATTGGAGGATTGATAGAAATTCATGGCGGGGGTGGAAAAGGAGTAAACTGGACTGACGGTTGTATTGCTTTGGAAAATAAAAACATGGACATCGTATTTAAACTGGCACAATCAGGAACACCCGTCACCATTGTTGGCTCTGTTCAACCTTTGCAACTTTTAATTCCCGATTAATTCCATTTCTTAATGAAAAAAATCATTACAGAACCTGAAGTTGTACTCAAACAGAAAGAAAATCTTACTAATAAGATTCTTCGATATTATTACCGACTACTCCGGTTTTTGTCTCCAGTATGGTTATGGGTGAAAAAAAACTACAAATCCTTAAAAATTACCGGATTCGTAACTGCTTATGTAATGGCTTTGTTTTTCCTTTTCATCATTTTATTACCGGTTCTTCAGGAAATATCCATCAATTTTCTTTCCGGAAATTTATCAGAATTACCTGAAGGAAACGATGAGAAATTCTTAAATATTTATAAAAATTCAACTGAAAAGGAAATTGTAAAATTAAACCGGAAGCTCGACAGGCAGATACCTGCAGCAACATATATGATTGTAAATACTTCTGAAAACCGTTTTTATCTTTATTCACATAAAAAACTTATATACTCGGGTATTTGTTCTACCGGAAGTTATATTATGCTTATGTCGAATAACTCGCAAAAATGGATATTTAAAACGCCCAGGGGAATTTTCAGGATCAGGGGGAAAATAACATCACCAGTATGGATAAAACCCGACTGGGCATTTATAGAGGAGGGATTACCAGTGCCACCAAAGGGCGACCCGTCACGATACGAATATGGATCGTTGGGCGACTACGCACTAAGTCTCGGAGACGGTTACCTGATTCATGGTACATTATATAAACGATTTTTGGGAATGCCTGTAACCCACGGATGCATCCGGTTAAACGACGAAGATCTTGAAACAGTCTATCGTAAAATGGACATCGGCTCTAAGGTAGTAATCTATTAAACTGGTAAAAGTATCCGTACGAATGAAATCAATATACAATCTGTTTAAAATACAGGCAATCAAAAAGATTGGATTTTCAAAGTTATTACTCATAGTAACCGGTTCATTTTTCATAATAATAGCTTTTATTTCAATGTTGTCACCAGCTGAAACACTCCGACATCTTAATAAGAAGTACAGCAATGATACTACCAATTATGAAAAAACCATTTTACCGTTAATGAATCAGGATATATTCAGCCTTAAAAAGGAAGAAAGTTTTTTAAAATCAAAGGTAATAATGGCTGCCACCGATTCAATTACACTGGCAATAGATCTGGAGGACAGCCTAGTTACACTTGAGCTGCGAGGAATTATCATTCATCAGGCCCGGATTCAAAAAATAACATACAGCAAAATACTTGATAAGTTGAATAAAGATGCCCGGATAAATTATTTTTCATCACCTTTTACCAATGAAACCAGTTATGCTACCATTCCTAAGGAACCAATTATAATTAAAGAAGCGCCGAAAGATACAACAGAGGCAAATTCTCTTGCGTTCCTGTCCGACACTGTTCAAAAGAATTCTATTTGCACAATCATCCATCTCAACAGGGACCTGGATATTGAGATGAGACAATATGAATATCCTAAAGGGAAAGGCTACAAGAGATTTGTTTTACATAATAAAATCAGACAAACCGGACATTTATTCAGTGACATATTCCATTTTACTATTCCTGATTATCGTCCGTGGATCAACATAGAATTGTCTGCTAAAGACATCCGGACAATATACCGTTCATTACCTCAAAAATCAATGGTATCTATTAAAATTTAAAATAATGTAACAATGAAAACAACCGATGCACAACCTAAAGAGCCGAGAAACTACGGAACATTACCGCTGGCTCTGTTTATTCTGGGTATTATAGTAATAATGATCGTTTTAAAATTGATTTTTAAAAATTTATAAAACTTTAAGGGCCTGCAAATTATTTAGTTATCAGGGAATTGATTTTTTGTGTAATTATCGTCTGTTAATAATATATACCAGGTAGATAATATACATCCCAAGCATAATTGCCGCTTCCCAGCGATCGAGTTTTCTTTTACCTCCGCTGAACATGGCAAGAAATAACACTAAAGTTGCGCCTATATAAACTAAAATATCCGGATTGAAAGCAACATTGTAGTTGATAGGATTTATAACTGCACTTATTCCCAGAACCAGGTAAATATTAAAAATATTGGAACCTATAATATTTCCAATGGCAATGTCACTGCGACGTTTATAAGCGGCAACAGCAGAAGTAACCAATTCAGGCAGGGAAGTTCCTACCGAAACGATGGTTAGCCCAATTAGTTTTTCACTGATACCGAAGACATGCGCAATTTTTATCGAATTATTGATAACCAGTTTACTGCCTATTATCAATGCTGCAAAACCTATTAGAATAAAAAAAATGGTGAACGGCAGACCTAAAATTTTTAAATTATCCTTTTCATCCTGTTTATTGTCCCTGAGATTATAAAAAATATAAATAGAAAAGAGGACGAAAAATATCAGAAAGATCACTCCGTCCCAGCGGCTCAGTATATCTACAGAATGGTGAATGAAACCATCATTTGCCAGAAAAAATAACAGCAATCCTGCCAGTAACGAAAAAGGTATCTCACGCCATACGGTTTTATTTTGTACAGTTATAGGATATATAATTCCTGAAATTCCGAGTATACAAAGCAAGTTGAAAATATTGCTGCCTACTATATTACCAATGGTAAGATCATTGAATTTCTTTAACGAAGCTACGATATTCACTACCAGTTCGGGAGCCGAGGTTCCAAATGCCACAATAGTCAACCCGATAACCAATTCGGAAACCCGGTAACGCCGTGCCAGCGATGACGCTCCGTCAACCAGCCAGTCAGCCCCTTTAACCAATACGGCAAAACCAACGACTAACAGCAATATAGTTATCAGCATATGATCGGATTTTCTTCGAAAGTATTAAATAAAAATAATATCCGTTATATGGATTGAATTAATTTTCAGTATATGTTAATTGCCAATAATGCCTTTTATTCCGGTGGTGCTATTATGATTACAATCTCACCTTTTACAGGCTTATCCTTATAATATTTTTCCAATCCCTCTAAAGTATCCCGTATTATTTCCTCGTGAATTTTTGTGAGTTCCCTGCATACTGCCGCATATCGGTCTTTCCCGAAAGCAACGGCCAACTGGTTAAGCGATTTTACCAAACGGTGCGGAGATTCATACAAAACAATTGTCCGGCTTTCGGATGCCAGCTCTGTAAGCCTCTTCTGCCTGCCTTTCTTTTGAGGCAGGAAACCTTCAAAAACAAAGCGGTCACAAGGTATTCCCGATGCTACCAGAGCTGGAATAAAAGCTGTCGGTCCGGGAAGACATTCTACCTGGATATCCTTTTCAATGCAGGCACGAACCAGCAAAAATCCCGGATCAGAGATACCCGGAGTTCCGGCATCAGTGACCAGAGCCATAGTTTCACCTTTTTCAATACGATCCACTAATTGCGATACAATCTTATGCTCATTGAATTTATGATACGACTGCAAGCGGTTTTCAATCGTGTAATGATCCAGCAATTTTTTTGTGTGACGGGTGTCTTCCGCCAGTATTACATCACTTGCTTTTAATACATTGATAGCTCTTAATGTAATGTCCTCAAGATTTCCGACGGGAGTAGGAACTAAAATTAATTTACTCATTTTTATGAATGATGAGTTTCCTGCGGATCAGGTTCAACATATTTTGTACCAGTTCTCCATCCATGTCCCAATTAAAGGTTTCCATCAAGTAATTATAGGCTTCATTAAAATTCGATGCATCGTTCAATATTTCCATTGTCTGGTTATATTTCTCTGTATCGCCCCTGAACAGCTCATTAATAAAAAGAAATTTATCATTTAACCCAATTGCATCATTTAAATTGGTGAGTGGTTTAGTCATCCAGAACGAGGAATAATCCTTATTGTACTTCGATTGCCCAAGATTCTCATTTAATGAGGCTGTTTTATCCTGAAAAGTGTCCGACAGAATTTCCGGCTGTTTTTCCTTTTTAACAGTTGTTGTCTCTTTTTTACTGTCTAATTGTTCAGCAGAATCTTTTACAGCTCTTTCACTTGTTACAATTTTCTGTTTTGCATCTGAGGGCACATCTTGTTCCGGCTTCGTTTCTACTTCCGGCGAAATTGCAGATTTCTCCACAGATACCGTCGGATTTTCCTTTTCTGAAAATGAAGTTCTGGCAGATTCCTGACCGGATTGTTTTATCATCAGCAAGACATCATACATATCCCTGAGCTTTGCCAACGCAAGATCCAGTTCAATAGGAGGAATTCTTTTCTGTGAATAAAATCCGGATATCAGTATTTCCAGTTCTTCCAGGTTCCTGGAAATCATTTCTATAGTGTATTTATAATCCATAAGCCTAAGAGCTTATAAAGTTTTATGGTTATTTTTGAATTTCCCTTAAATTTGTCAACTGTTGAGATACTTTTTTTCTATCACAGCAATTTATAAAAATAACGATAAAAAATAAGAATATTATATACATGTTTATCGAAAACCATTTTGATGCAAAAATAAGGAAAGGCTGGATAGAAGTAATTGTTGGGTCGATGTTTTCTGGAAAGACCGAAGAGCTTATCCGGCGGCTGAAACGTGCAAGATTTGCCAACCAGGCAGTGGAAATATTCAAACCCGATATCGACTCGCGTTATTCGGAAGATGAAGTAGTTTCACATGATGCCAATGCCATCCGGTCGACTCCCGTATCTTCCTCATCGAATATTTTATTGCTATCAGCCAATATCGAAGTAGTGGGAATCGACGAAGGGCAGTTTTTTGATAAAGGGCTCACGGAAGTTTGCAATAAGCTGGCCGACCAGGGAATAAGGGTCATTGTTGCCGGACTTGATATGGATTTCCGTGGGAAGCCCTTCGGCCCTATGCCGGATCTGATGGCCACTGCCGAGTACGTCACAAAAGTTCATGCCATATGCATGCGCTGTGGAAGCCTTGCTCAATATTCGCATCGTCTTACCGATGCCAGTAAACAGGTGATGCTCGGTGAAAAAGAATCGTATGAACCACTTTGCAGAAAATGTTTCAATGATTTACATGTTAACAAAAAATCGTGATTAATTTTATTGCGGCAATTCTATTATAATATGCATGCATATACACTCAAAGAAATAGCTTCCGTCACGGGGGGTAAACTATCGGGTAACGAACAGGTAACCATCCGGCAACTGATTATCGACAGCCGCACCGGACATATTTCGGATGCCAGTCTGTTCTTTGCTATCAAAGGAGAAAATCACGACGGGCATAACTTCATACCTGAATTGGCCACAAAAGGCATATCGGGCTTTATGGTATCGAAAATGCCAGACAGAACAGGCAACCTCTCTTCTTCCAATTTTATACTTGTTGATGACACACTTCGTGCTTTACAACAAGTAGCCGCCATGCACCGGAATAATTTTCCGGGAAATGTTATTGGTATTACCGGAAGCAACGGGAAAACAATTGTAAAAGAATGGTTGTATCAATGCTTGTCGAATGAAAAAAAAATAACACGAAACCCGAAAAGCTACAATTCACAGGTAGGAGTACCTCTATCGGTCTGGCTTCTTGAAAATGAAGATGACTATGGTATTTTCGAAGCAGGCATATCAAAACCGGGAGAAATGCAACATCTGCAGACTATAATCGATCCTGTTATTGGGATATTCACAAATATCGGAACTGCTCATCAGGAAAATTTCACAAGCCTTGAAGAAAAAATAAAAGAAAAACTGGAGCTTTTCAAAAATTCTAAAATTTTGGTTTTTTGCAGGGATAATCCCGTTCTGGAAAATACAATCAGGCATTATCCCTTTCACAAAGACATCCGGTTAATAGACTGGTCACAAAAAGAAAATGCTTACCTGAGGGTCACCGGAAAGCAAATATCAGGAAATTATACTCAAATCGAATATCAAACAGCATCTGTTCGAGATAAGGTAAGAATTCCATTCAGTGACGACGCTTCCATTGAAAATGCCCTTCAGGTACTTACATTGCTCACATTACTGGAGTACCCCCCGAAACAAATTGCAGGATGGCTCGAAAAGCTTTCACCTGTAGCCATGCGCCTGGAACAGAAAAAAGGCATTAACCGTTGTACATTGCTAAACGACAGTTATAATTCCGACATTAATTCATTGACCATTGCCCTTGATTTTTTGAAACAACAACGCCAGCATTCTTCCCGAACAGTCATACTTTCTGATATCTTCCAAAGCGGCCTCGGGGAAAAAAAGCTTTATAAAGAAGTTGCTGCTCTTATCAAAAAATACAATATCAACAGGTTTATCGGAATTGGGGAAGCTATAAAACGCAATCAGCAACTTTTCGGTGAGAAAACCTCTTTTTACGATAATACCGGGCAATTTCTGGAAAATATACAGTCTGTAAATTTTAATAATGAATCTATACTGATAAAAGGCGCCCGGGTATTTGAATTTGAAAAGATTACAACAATCCTGGAAGAAAAAAGCCATCAGACAGTACTGGAAATTAACCTGGATGCCCTTGTACATAATCTGAACTTTTACCGGTCGCTGTTAAAAGGAAAAACACGTATCATGGTGATGGTAAAAGCCCTTTCATACGGATCGGGAACCTATGAAATTGCTAATGAGCTGCAACATCAGGGAATAGATTATTTAGCCGTAGCCTATGCAGATGAAGGCATAGAACTACGAAAGGCCGGCATTACACTTCCTATTATGGTTATGAATCCGGAAGAAGCCGGATTCGAACAAATGATCCACTATAATCTTGAACCCGAAATATATAATATCTCGTCACTGAAAAGCTTTGCGAAAATTCTGGTACATTATCCGGTAATCAGCTATCCCATTCATCTGAAACTCGATACAGGTATGCACCGGCTTGGGTTTATTGAAACAGAAATTGATCCGTTGATAAAATTCCTTCTGGAATACAGACAGATTGAGGTAGCCACCATCTTTTCCCATCTGGCAGCCAGTGACGATCCCAAACAGGATCAATTTACAAGGGGACAGATCAGAAAATTTGAAGTGCTGAGCGAAAAAATTATGGAAACGTGTAATATAAAACCACTGCGGCATATCTTAAACTCATCTGGTATCGAACGTTTCCCCGAAGCCCATTACGATATGGTAAGGCTGGGCATCGGACTACATGGCGTCAGTTCTGCTAACCCCGACAAACTTCAAAAAGTAAGCACTTTAAAGAGCATTATTTCGCAAATCAAACCGGTTCCTGCAGGTGATACAATCGGTTATAACCGTCATGGTAAATTTGATCACGACATTATTCTGGGCATTATACCAATAGGGTATGCCGACGGTTACGACCGTAAATTTGGCAACGGTGTGGGAAAAATGTATATTAACGGCCATTTTGCCAAAACCGTTGGTGATATTTGTATGGATATGTGTATGGTAGATCTTACCGGAATACCAGCCAGTGAAGGCGATGAAGTTATTCTTTTCGGTAAAAAAAATCCGATCGAAGAACTGAGCAAAGAAATCGGAACCATTCCGTATGAATTACTTACAGATATTTCATCAAGAGTAAAACGTATTTATTACAGAGAATAATCATATAATATATTAATTTGACTAACAATTTTTCAAGTGACAGGTAAACCCCTGATAGGATTTTATTGCAGTTCTAAAAGTTACGGAGGACTGGAGATCAACATACTCAGAATACTGGAATGGTTAGAAGATCGCGGTTGGGATATTTTGGTTTTCGGTTTGCCGGATACTCCAATAATTCTGAATGCAGAGAAGAAAAATCTAAAAATAATTCATGTTAAAGACAATCATAAATATGCTGATATTGCTGCAGCCCGAAGACTTTCCGGATTACTGGAAAGAGAAGGTATTAATATACTTTTTATCGGAACAAACAAAGACATCAGCCTGGGAGCGCTGGTAAAAAGCTATTTTAAAAAAGACCTGAAACTGATTTATCACCAGCAAATGCAGATCGGCATTCACAAGAATGATCTCTTGCATACATGGAGATTTGCCCGTCTCGATGCATGGATAAGTCCTTTGCAATTTCTGGCTGAAGAAGTAGAACAGCGAACCCGCTTCAATCCTGAGAAAGTACATGTTATCCCACTTTGTATCGATACCGGAATTTTTACTCAAAGCAGCCTTACAAAAGAAGAGGCCCGGAAAATGCTAAAGTTACCTCCGGATAGAAAAATTTTAGGCATATTGGGCCGTATCGATCCTTTAAAAGGTCAAAAATTCCTGATAGAAGCCATTCACAAGTTAAAAGAGCAGAATACCGAAACTGACCTGCTGATAATGGGAGCCAAAACCCTGAATACAAGCGACGATTATTTTGACCTGCTGAAGAAAATGATCGTTGATTTAAAACTGGAAGATCATATCCATTTTCGTCCTTTTACAGAAAATACAGTACAGTTTTATAAAGCTATTGATGTGTTTGCAATGGCTACCGACCGTGAGACTTTCGGGATGGTGACAATTGAGGCAATGGCATCGGGTGTTCCGGTGATCGGAAATAACTCGGGAGGAACGCCTGAAATTCTTGGAAACGGAAAATTCGGGGTTCTCTATGATCCCGGTAACCTGGAGGATTTTACCAGAAAGTTTATCCGCCTGATAACCCATCCGGCCATGCTGAAAGAATTCAGTACGCAGGCAAAAAAAGAAGCATGTGATAAATATGATAAAAATACCGAATGCACCGGTTTTGAAAAACTGATCCTGAAATTACAGACGGAAAAACAATAAATTTACCTGTATGACACCACTATCAGTAGTACTAATTACATATAACGAAGAAAAGAATCTCGACCGGTGCCTGAAATCAGTAACTTCAGTAGCGGATGAAATTGTGGTGATCGACTCTTTTTCTGAAGATAAAACCGCAGAGATATGCAGGATGTATAACGTTAAATTTTATCAGCGAAAGTGGGAAGGATATTCGGCTACTAAAAATTTCGGGAACGAAATTGCCTCGCACGACTATATCCTGTCGATAGATGCCGATGAAGAATTGTCACCGGAGCTTCAACTGTCCATCAGGGAAGTTAAAGATAAAGGCTTTTCAGGGGCTTATAAAATGAACCGGCTTACCAACTATTGCGGAAACTGGATCAGGCATGGCGGATGGTACCCGGACACCAAGATCAGATTATGGAATAAACAGCAAGGCCGGTGGAAAGGTGAAATTCATGAAATTATTAACTTCACTAAAAAAGTAACTGTTACACATCTTAAAGGCGATATCTTTCATTATTCTTTCTATTCGGTAAAAGATCATTTGCAAAAAGCACAAAAGTTCACCGATATCGCCTCGCTTGATCTGTTCAACCAGGGAAAAAAATCACCGGCAGTAAAAATCCTGTTTAGTCCGGTTGTTAAATTCTTAAAGGATTATTTGATAAGACTAGGTTTCCTGGATGGCATTCCCGGATTTACCATTAGCAGGATCTCTGCCTATGCCACCTATTTAAAATACAGTAAATTAAGAAAACTGGAATTGTCTGCAAAAACCAGAAATAAATGACTTCTGAATGTATCATCATAAGCCGTACCGACAGCATAGGTGATGTGGTATTGACACTCCCCGTGGCAGGAGCCCTTAAAAAATACCTGCCGGGATGTAAAATCATTTTTCTGGGTAGAACCTATACGGAACCTGTTGTAAAATTGTCGACACATGTGGATGAATTCCTGAACTGGGATCATATCGAAAATCTGCCATTAAGCCGACAAGCTGCAGAATTACGTAAAACCGATGCCGATACGATCGTACACATTTTTCCCAACAAACAAATTGCTAAAGCAGCCGGGAGAGCCGGTATTGCAATGCGAATAGGAACATCGCACCGGTGGTACCATTATTTATATTGCAACAAAACAGTGAATTTCAGCCGGAAAAAATCGGAATTACATGAAGCTCAGTTGAATTTCTCGTTGTTAAATTCCCTGGGAATACCCGTCGATCCCACTCTGACAGAAATTACCGGGTTTTATGGAATAACACCCGAAAAACATTCAGATAATTTTATCCATCAATTAACTGCAGGCGATCGTTTTAATTTGATATTGCATCCGCGTTCCAAAGGTAGCGCCCGTGAATGGGGCCTAAACAACTATGCGAAACTCATACAACTCCTGCCAAAGGATACCTACAACATTTTTATCACAGGAACGGCAGAAGAAGGAAAATCCATGAAATCATTTCTGGAGGAACAGGCAAGTAAAATCACTGATCTTACGGGAAAATTTACCTTGCCTCAATTTATCAATTTTATTGGCAAAGCTGATGGAATTGTGGCTGCCAGTACAGGCCCTCTTCATATAGCTGCGGCCCTTGGTAAAGTTGCTGTCGGTTTATATGCACCTATGCATCCTATTCATCCAGGACGATGGGCTCCCCTTGGTAAAAATGCCGGTTACCTGGTATTAACCAAAACCTGTAACGATTGCCGAAAAAGCATGGATTGTAAATGTATCAGGGCTATCCAACCTGAACAGGTGATAAAAAAGCTGGAGGAACTGGCTGCAAAATAATCTTCCTTTACTTTACAAAAAAAGCTAAAAGAAACAGTTAATAATTGATTTAAAACGCTTTTTTTCGTAACTTACTTACACTTTTCTCATATGGTCTCATAGTATTCATAAATAAACCTTAGGCCATGAAAACGAAAATCATTATTATTCTGGTAGCCTTACTGACAGCTTTATTGTTCTGTGAATGTTCAAAAAAGATTAAAATCGGTCTTTTAATGGACAGTCTTGAACAGGAAAGATGGGCAAAAGACAGGGATATATTTACGAGTAAAATTAAAGAACTGGGTGGAGAAACAATTTACAGGTTGGCAAATGGTGATGCCGACAAACAATTGGAACAAGCCAGAGAACTTATAGATAATGGAGTGCATTTACTTGTTGTAATACCTGTTGATCAGGATAAAGCAGCAGATATTGTTAAACTGGCCCACAAGAACCACGTAAGAGTGCTCTCTTACGACAGGCTAATAAAAAACTGCAACCTCGATTTTTACATTTCTTTTGATAATGTCGACGTAGGAAGACTACAAGCCGAATATCTCACAAAGATCTGCCCTGCCGGAAATTTTGCAATTATTGGAGGGGCTATAACCGATAACAATTCTTTTTTACTGAAACTTGGTCAGATGAGCGTGCTTCAACCATACGTTGATAATGGCTCTATTAATATCGTTTACGATCAGTATGTTTCTCACTGGAGCGCCGGGGAAGGATATGATAAAATGAAAGAATGCCTTCGAAAAACAAATAATAATGTAGATGCTGTAATCGCTGCTAACGATGAAATAGCATCCGGAATAACAGCCGCACTGAAAGAAGTGCATTTAGACGGCAGGATTTACTTGTGCGGGCAGGATGCTGAATTAGCCGCTATTCAAAGGATTGTTGCAGGTACGCAGGCTATGACAGTTTACAAACCTATTGAAGCAATTGCAACAGTTGCAGCAAAAACTTCGATGGATATTATCAGAAACAAATTAACAACGAATATACCATTATCCGTTAACAATGGTAAAATACTTGTTCCTTCCATTCTACTACCTGCTATGTCAGTAAATAAAGAAACCATTAAACTCACGGTAATTGCTGATGGGTACCTAAAAGAAAATAAAATCTATGAGCATGCGGATTAGCCCCGTTCGCTTATATTCTTCAAACCGGAAGCATCAAGGATTTTTATATTTTTCCCGGTCAGGGCAATAATATTTTCATCCGAAAAATTAGAAAGTGTACGTATGGCATTAGAGGTTGTCATTCCAGAAAGGCTGGCCAGTTCTTCACGACGCAGGTAAATTCTCAGGGTACTGCCATCGGATTCATATCCGTAAGTATCTGCAAGGAATAATAATGATTCCGCCAATCTGCCCCTCACATGTTTCTGTGTCAGGGAAACAATGCGATTGATGGTAAAACCAAGTTCTGTTGCAAAAGCTTTGATAATATTCATGGTAAGCGCACTGTTTTTTTGCATGACTTTGAATAGTGTTTCTTTCTCGATAATGCAGATACTGGAATCTTCGATTGCCACAGCAGTAGCTTTATGCCGTTCTTCTGCAAATAATGCCCGGTAACCGATGAATCCTACGGGCCTGGCCATCCTGATTATCTGATCACGTCCGCCTATACCCTCTTTATACACCTTTACTTTCCCGTTTGATAAACAGATCAGTCCAACCGGGTGCTCTCCCTCGCGGAAGATTACCTCTCCACGTTTTACCAGTTTGCATTGATAATTGCGTTCGATTATCTCTCTTTCATCTGTTCGTAAAACATTAAAAACAGATTTTTCCTGATCTAAAAAGTCATGACAGTGAATTTCCATTTCTTTGAATACCTATATAGCGATTTGAAATGATGCTTTAAAATAATATAATACTAAAACAAATAAAATTTCAAACTTAATATTTTGCAACCAGCGGCATGCGTCTTCCGGGACCAAAGGCCTTTGAAGATATCCTTAAAATAGGGGGAGTCTGAAAACGCTTGTATTCATTTGTATTTACCAGTTTAAGTACTTTTTCAACCGTTTCCCTGTCAATATTCAGGGAAACAATTTCTTCCACCGATTGTCTTTTTTCAATGTAATGAAACAGGATCGAATCCAGCAGGTCATAATCAGGCAACGAATCGGCATCTTTCTGATCGGGCCGTAATTCCGCTGAAGGAGCTTTTTCAATGGTGTTAACCGGAATGACCTCTTTATCGCGGTTAATATAATGTGCCAGTTTATAGACATCTGTTTTATAAACATCACCTAAAACCGACAATCCGCCATTCATATCGCCGTACAGGGTACCATAGCCGACAGCCGCCTCGCTTTTATTGGAAGTATTCAGTAAAATACTTCCGAATTTATTTGAAACGGCCATTAACAGGGTTCCCCTGATTCGTGCCTGCAGATTTTCTTCGGCAATATCAAAAGGCAAATTCCCAAAAACAGGCTTCAATTCATGCTCAAAACGTTCAAAAATTTCACGAATACTTATAATGTCATAAGAAATGCCGAGGTTATCTGCAAGTTTTTGTGCATCGGTAATGGAATGATCTGTGGAATATTTCGAAGGCATTAACAGAACTCTTACATTTTCCTTCCCAAGGGCACGTACTGCCAAAACACAAGTAACAGCAGAGTCAATCCCACCAGAAAGTCCGAGTACCGTTTTCTTAAATCCCATTTTTCCAAAATAGTCTTTAAGTCCAAGTATCAGTGCATCGTGAATTTTTCCGGTTTGATTGTCTTTTAACGGGTCGGTGTAATCAGCATCTATCTGTTCGATCTCATTAAAATCAATGGTTTGTCTGTCTTCTAAAAAAGATTTCAATCGCATTACTACTTTCCCTTTAGAATTCAAAACCCGCGATGCACCATCGAATATCAATTCGGTATTGGCGCCGATCTGATTCACATATACTATTGGTAATCCATATCTGCTGGCATTGCTGCGAAGTATTTCATTTTTAACGTTTTCCTGGGTATATGAAAACGGAGATGCTGCAATGTTAATTACCAGGTCGGGATGCAGTTCAGCCAGTTTTTCCATCGGGTTCACCGTATAAAGTTTGCTTTTACCAAAATCGGAAAGCAAAGGTTGATCATACCATAAATCTTCGCAAATGGTCACTGCAATTTTTAAACCCTGGTAGTCAATTATTTTATAGGTTCTTCCCGGTTCAAAATACCTCGATTCATCAAAAATATCATAAGTAGGTAGCAGGCTTTTGTTAAATACCTCCACTATTTTTCTGTTGTGAATGAAATAGGCCGAATTATAAAGGTTCTTCCCCTCGGAATTTGTATTAACCCTTGGTGATCCAATAATTACTGCAATATCACTGGTCTCTTTTGCGATTATTTCCACATAATTCTCGCATTTTTCAACAAATGCGCGGTGTTCCAGTAAATCGAGTGGCGGGTAACCACATACCGATAGTTCGGAAAAAATAACAAGATCAGCGCCTTCTTCCCTCGCTTCATGAATTGCGGAAATAATAGCGTTTGAATTATCGTCAAACGCCCCAATCATATAATTTAATTGCACTAATGTAATTTTCATGCTTTCTGCTCAAAATAACATTCCTAATCTTATAGACACAACTTTCGAGGAGACTTTATAGCTACTGGTAGTTATATCAGTAAATCCGTTAGTATAGATGATCCCGGCAGTAATTGCTGTTTGTCCGCCCAGTGAATATTCTATACCTCCGCCAAAATGATATCCTACATTAAAAAGGTTGATCTCTTTCGAAATATCATCATTCTTTACATTAATAGCTTCAGATACTGCTTTTGCCTGTACATTGAGCTGACAGGTAAACCCCACCTGTGCGTAAAAAGTAGCATACCCTATCTGGTTTGTTGTAAATTTCAATCCTATGGGTACGGTAATGTATTTAAGTTTATAGTTTACAGTAGTACCAACAGGGATGGCTTCAATTGAATCGTACACATGTATGGATGACATCTCACCGAAAGTCAATCCGCCGCCCTGGCTTCCAATTGACAAACCGGTAGTAAAAGCATAGTGTTTCTGAAAAAATTTATCCATTACAATGCCGGCATTAACACCAAGATGCGTTCCCTTTTTATCGATGTTTCGTGCATCCGGAGAAAGCCATGAAAATTGAGGATCCACAAAAACCCCTAAACGCAGTCGCTGTTCCTGACCTTTTGCATATTGTAAAACCAACAGGAATATAGTTATTAAAAAAAATACCTTTTTCATAAGCAGGTTGTTAAATTTTAATACAAAAATATAAAAATCACCAACAACTTTTTTTCCTAATTATAAACGGTTTGCCGGTTTATCGACTATTTGAAATGTAAACAATTTTTTTTGTTTCGAAAAATGATTCATCGAAGTAATCACTGACAGAATATATCTTTACAGAATTCTTAATTGCATGGACCTCTTCTTCAATATCGCCTCCCTTCAAATAAATAATTCCGTTGGGGATGGAATTTTTTTTCTTTATTTCAATTTTGTCTTTTACCCATTGTAAAAAAACTGGTAATCTGGTAACTGCCCTGCTGATAATAAAATCGAACTTACCCGTTATATCTTCTGCACGAATTTGTTTCCCGGTGCAATTTTTCAAGCCAAGTGAGGTGGCAATATTGTTTACTACCTTAATTTTTTTCCCGATAGAATCGATAAGCAGAAATGATGAATCCGGAAATAGTATACTCAGTGGAATACCTGGAAATCCTCCTCCTGTGCCAACGTCCAGAATTTTTGTCCCCGGGACAAAGGAAATAAGCCGAGCTACAGATAAAGAATGCAATACATGATGCACGTACAGTTCATCCATATCTTTACGTGAAATAACATTAATCCTGGCATTCCAGAATCTGTAAAGCTCTTCTAATTGTTCGAACTGTTTTTGTTGTAAAGCAGTCAGTTCCGGAAAATACTTCAGGATATGATGCATGGAACTGTTTACATCTTTGAACTGGTGTGTTTGAGAATATTGAAAAGTAATTCGCGTGCCCTGAAAAGTTGTGCTTTTACTGTTCCAATGGGCAGTTCCAGTTCTTCTGCAATTTCCTCGTACGAGAATTCTTTGAAATAACGCAATTCGATCAGTTTACGGTAACGAGGTTTCAGTTTACCCACAACTTCCCGCATCATCTTTATCTTTTGCTGGTTGATCATGTGTTCTTCCGGATCGAGTACCTGAGCCTTGATATTGTGTGATCCGCTATCGTGTTCATCATTTGTGTTATCGAGCGAAACGTGGTTAGCTTTTTTCTTACGGATAAAATCGATACAATTATTGGTGGCTATTTTAAACAACCACGTACTGAAAGCATAATTAGGTGCATACTGATTAATATTTTTAAATGCTTTACCAAAGGCTTCAATTGTTAAATCTTCCGCATCGCTGGAATTATTAACCATTTTAAGCAACATATAATAAATGGCATCCCTGTAACGTCCCATAAGTTCGGCATAAGCCTTCTGATCACCAACTACTGCCCTCTGCACCAGCGTATAATCACGCTGTGCTTTCTCCGACAAATTTGTGTTTATTTCCATCTATTCTTTTTGCGTCTAAACCGGTAAGAAATAAAAATTATTAAATTAATAAATAATGAGAATACATCAAAGAATAGCGAAGTTAGTAATAAATACTTCTCATTCAAACGTCTCATAGAAATTTTAGTCAACAAAAGTTGAATAATCATTCTGAATATAAATGCAGGCAATACATAAATCAAAAATAGCGATGACACAATAAGATAAATAAAGGAAGCATAATAAATGAGCCTGCTTAACATCTCAAGTCCCAGTAATCTTTTATATTTCTTTTTATAATACTTGGCTGTAGATATGTGACGCTTTTTTTGTTCTATCCAGGTAGCAAATGATTTTTTTGCCTCGCAACGTGTGTGACTTTCTATTGAATATTCAACAGCCGTATTTGTTTTATTGGCAGTTTCATTCACAAAAAGATCATCATCTCCCGATATCAGGTTATAGTGATTGGCAAATCCTTTATTTTTGAAAAAAAGAGATTTGCGGTAAGCCATATTCCTGCCAACACCCATATATGGAAATCCGGCTATTGCATAACTAAAATACTGAATAGCGATTGTTAGCGCATCATAACGGATATAATTATTCAGCAGGGACTTTTTATGAAAAAATCCACCATACCCCAGCACAATGGAAGTTTTATTATTGAAATGTCGTTGTAATAATTTTAGCCAGTCTTTACTAACCACCTCACAATCAGCATCGGTAAATACAAGCAATTCATGTTTGGATGCTTTGATACCCAACGTTACAGCCAGCTTTTTACCATGTGTAAATTTCCGGTCCTGATTTATTGTTGTTGTCCTGAGCCGGGGATACTTTTTCAAATACTTGCTGATAACTTCGTCGGTTTCGTCTGTAGAACAATCGTTCACAACGATCACTTCATAATCGGGATAATCCTGCGTAAGCACCGAAGGTAAATACTTATCAAGATTTGCCGCTTCATTTCGTGCACATATAATCACCGATACCGGTTCAACAGGCACTTTTTTTACTTTGTCCCTATAAAAAACAAAACGATAATAAATCCCCAGGTAATAATACAGTTGTATCAGCAGGCTCAAGCCAAATATCCCCAGCACGATGAAATTAATATATCCAAAGAAATAATTTAATATATCCACTTGCGCAAATTGGTAGTTTATGTTTGTAAATGTAACGAACAATGTTATTAAAGATTTTTAATTTAAACAAAAAAAATCGTTCAGCAAACGAAGGATTAATTATTTATCATATTATTTTAACTTAGCCGATTATTTTGACATAGATGCAATTTGAAATTTTAGCCAACGATACAAATTCACAGGCAAGAACCGGACTAATAACCACCGGTCATGGAACTATTCAGACTCCTATATTTATGCCGGTGGGTACGGGTGGTACTGTAAAAGCAGTTCATCAACGGGAACTTAGAGAAGACATCGGGGCCCAGATAATCCTTGGGAATACATATCATCTTTATTTAAGGCCCGGAACAGAAACCATCTTTCTGGCCGGCGGTTTGCATAAATTCATTAACTGGTCAAAACCCATATTAACCGATAGTGGAGGTTACCAGGTTTTTTCATTATCGAACAACCGGAAACTAAAGGAAGACGGAGCGCATTTCAGTTCGCATATCGACGGTTCGAAACACCTGTTTACTCCGGAAAATATCGTTGATATTCAACGTAAGATCGGGGCTGATATTATTATGGCATTCGATGAATGTACACCTTACCCTTGTGATTATGACTATGCACGCAATTCGATGGAATTAACACACCGCTGGCTTGCCCGTGGCATAAAATATTTTAATGAGACGGAGCCATTATACGGTTATCCGCAATATTACTTTCCTATAGTGCAGGGAAGTGTTTACAACGACTTACGCATAAAATCAGCCGAGGTGATAGCCTCACACGATATGCCTGGAAATGCCATTGGCGGACTGTCAGTAGGGGAACCGGCAGAAAAAATGTATGAGATGTTACAGGTTGTCAATGCCGTTCTTCCCAAAAATAAACCCCGTTACCTCATGGGGGTCGGCATGCCCGAGAATATTCTGGAAGGTATTGCTTTGGGAGTAGACATGTTCGATTGTGTTTTACCTACACGTAATGGACGGAACGGTATGCTTTTTACCTCGGAAGGAACGATTAACATAAAAAACCTGAAATGGAAAAATGAGCATACACCGCTTGATGAAAACGGTACATCTTTTGTTGATCAACAATATTCAAAAGCTTATTTACGTCATTTAATTATATCGCAGGAAATTTTAGGCGCTCAAATTGCCTCAATTCATAATTTGAGTTTCTATCTTTGGTTGATGGATGAATCACGAAAGAAAATTGCAGAAGGTAATTTTAATGAGTGGAAGAACAAAATGGTTAAAAAGTTAACTATCAGGTTATGAAATTTTTCGGATTAAAAACACTCGATATTTACATAATAAAAAAATTCCTCGGGACTTTTTTCTTTGCTATCTTACTTATTATATCCATAGCTGTTATTTTCGATTTTTCCGAAAAAATAGATGACTTTTTAGAAAAAAATGCTCCATTCAGACTGATCATTACCCAATACTACATGAATTTCATTCCTTATTTTGCGGTATTATTCAGTCCATTGTTCACCTTTATAGCTGTAATATTTTTTACATCAAAAATGGCCTATAATACGGAAATCATTGCCATCCTTAGTAACGGGATAAGTTTTCGGCGGCTGATGGTTCCCTATTTTATTTCTGCAGTGATCATTACAGCTTTCTCTTTTTTGCTAAGTAATTTTGTTATCCCCAATGCCAACCGCGAACGATTTGCTTTTGAGGAGTTGTATTATCATTCCAGGCCAAAATCATTCCAGGAAAGAAATGTACACCGCCAGATTGAACCCGGAATTTATGTTTACCTGGAAAGTTACAGTACTTATGATAATATAGGAAGGCGATTTTCGATAGAGAAATTTGATGACGGAAAACTTGTATCCAAACTGATGTCTGATTATATCAGATGGGATTCGACCAAAAGTAAATGGACCATTTATAATTATTATATCAGGGATTATCACGGGGATGACCAGACAATTATTAAAGGCAGTCATATCGATACTACCCTGAATATGACACCTGAAGATTTCAAAATGCGCCAGAATGCCATAGAGGCAATGGATTTTCACAGGTTAAACAAATTCATCTCCAATCAAAGACTACAGGGAGTTAGTAATATAACTTCCCTGCTTATTGAAAAATACAAACGTATTGCTTTCCCTTTTTCCGCATTTATACTCACACTTATTGGCGTTTCGGTATCATCGCGCAAGGTGAAAGGAGGTATAGGCATGCATATTGGTATTGGGCTCATGATTAGTTTTGGCTACATTCTTTTTATGCAGTTTTCCTCGCAATTTGCAATAGGTGGAAAACTTCCGCCCCTGATTGCAGTATGGCTCCCAAATATAATTTTTACAGTTATTGCCCTGTTTTTGTACAAATTAGCACCAAAATAAATTCCAGGGTCAAACATGATCTGATTTTTTATATATTTGCCCCGCATACCGACTTTCTAACTAATTTAAATATAACATTGATATTTAAACACATACATAATTTCATTAAAAAACCCCAAAATTTTTAAATACTAAAATATCAGATTGTGAAAAAATCCAGACTGTCAATATGCGTTTGATATTTTAAAAAAATTCTGATTATTAACTAACATAAACAAAAATGCCATTAAAGAATAAGATACAGGAACTCAAAAAGAAACGGGAAGAGGTCCAGATGGGCGGTGGCGAGAAAGCAATTGAGAAACAGACGGCAATGGGTAAAATGACGGCACGTGAACGCATTATTACTCTGCTGGACGAAGATTCTTTCCATGAATATGATCTTTTCGTTGAACACGAAGCCAGGGACTTCGATATGGACAAAAAAATACTGCATGGTGATGGTGTGGTTATTGGTACCGGTACCATCTATGGACAATCAGTATGTGTCTTTGCACAGGACTTCACCGTTGCCGGGGGCTCACTGGGAATGATGCATGCCCGAAAAATTACCAAGATCATGGATCACGCCCTGAAAATGAGGGTTCCCCTGATAGGAATCAATGACTCGGGTGGAGCAAGGATCCAGGAAGGTGTTAATTCACTGGCCGGTTATGGAGAAATATTTTTTCGCAATACCCTTAATTCAGGTGTTATACCGCAAATTTCGGTTATTCTCGGCCCATGCGCCGGTGGTGCCGTATATTCTCCTGCGCTCACCGATTTTGTATTTGTGGTAGAAAACATTTCCAAAATGTTTATTACCGGCCCTGAAGTAATAAAAACAGTTCTCGGAGAAGAGATTTCAATGGAAGACCTTGGAGGAGCCAGGGTTCATAGTGAAATTACCGGAAACGCCCACTTTTTTTCAGAAACTGAAAAAGAATGCTTCGACCAGATAAAAAAACTGATGACATTCATTCCTTGGAGTAACGATACAAAGTCTGTTAAATACGAATCAAAGGAACCTAAAAAGGAATACCAGATTGATAAAATTGTTCCGGGGGACCCCAGACTACCCTATGATATACGAGATCTGATCAAGGCTATCGTTGATGATTCGGATTTCTTTGAGATACAGGAACTTTGGGCCAGAAACATGGTCATCGGTTTTGGGCGTATGGATGGCGAAACCTGCGGGTTTGTGGCCAACCAGCCAATGGTACTG
Source organism: uncultured Bacteroidales bacterium (assembly GCA_963748095.1). Lineage (GTDB taxonomy): Bacteria > Bacteroidota > Bacteroidia > Bacteroidales > UBA10428 > CAVVIO01. The sequence continues at coordinate 85,790 of CAVVIO010000003.1, read as the reverse complement.
GCCGGCGTGCTCGATGTGGATTCTTCCGATAAGTCTGCCCGCTTTATCCGGTATTGCGACGCTTTCAATATTCCGATAATTACTTTGGTGGACCTTCCGGGTTATCTTCCGGGAGTTGATCAGGAACATGCCGGTGTAATCCGCCATGGAGCCAAAATATTGTATTCTTACAGCGAGGCTACCGTTCCAAAGCTCACGGTTATTATCCGTAAAGCGTATGGCGGCGGTTACATTGCCATGAGTTCACGCCACCTGCGGGCCGACTTCGTATTTGCATGGCCGGGAGCCGAAATTGCAGTTATGGGCCCCGAAGGAGCTGCCAATATTATTTTTCGAAAAGAAATAATGAGCGCTAAAGATCCGGAAAAGGTACGCAAACAAAAAGTGCTGGAATATAAACAGAAATTTGCGAATCCCTATGTTGCAGCTTCAAGAGGATATGTTGATTCGGTGATCGAACCTGCTGAAACGCGCAAATTACTGCTTCATGCTATAGCCGTTGCAAAACATAAATCTATTAGCGGACCACGTAAAAAACATGGTATTCCACCATTTTAAATCTTTACATTATGGCAAATATATTAGCGAAAATTAAAAAAGATATGAAGCCGAAGAAATCAAATAAAATGGCTGAACCCGACTGTGGAAATAAAAAGGTAAGGTGTAAAACCCTTGTCATTCATGGAGAAAAGTACCGTACCACATATACTAAAAAATATGAAAACCGAAAAAAATGGGAGAAACCCAATTTAAAAAAGGTTATTTCCTATATTCCGGGGACCATTACCAAACTTTTTGTTGAAAAAGGAAAAACGGTAAAAAAGGGTGACAAAATGATGGTGCTGGAAGCTATGAAAATGCAAAACACCTTAAGTTTTCCCCTGACAGGAGAAATTAAAACTGTACATGTAAAATTAGGAGATAAAGTTCCGAAAAATTTTGTGTTAGTAGAATACAAATAGTATACCGTCACTGAGAAAGCTGTTTTAACTTTTACTATTGTACCAACAAAATATAAAAGTTGAAACAGCTTTTATTTATAATTTACCTTTCCATACAAAATATCCATCGAAGTGTTCTTTTGTTTTTTCGGGCAGAAACCGGAATAATCCGTAAACAGCAGATCCGCTGCCCGACATGGCCGCATAATCAGCCCCCATGTTATAAAGTTTTTGTTTTATTTCCTCTATTTCAGGATGTACAGAAAATACAAAAGGTTCAAAATCATTTGTAAGATAATATCTCCATTCCTCAACAGGCATATTAACAACCTTTTCTGGTGACTGAGCCGGTACAGCCGGTTTTATGGAAGAATAAGCTGCGGCAGTACTGATATGAATATTCGGAAATACCAATATCAGGTAATATTGATGCAGGTCAAGAGATATTTCATGCATGTTATCTCCCCTGTTCCATGCATACGATGGTTGGCTATGTATGAAAAATGCGCAATCACTTCCAAGCTGCGATGCATAGTCCATAAGATCACCCTCTGTTAATGCAAGGTTGAAAGCTTTATTAAGTGCTGTTAACATATATGCCGCATCGGATGAACCCCCTCCCAGGCCTGCTCCTACCGGTATCATTTTATGAAGATGAATTTTTAAAAGCGGCAAATCAAAATCTTTCTTTAATAATTCGTAAGCTTTCACACAAAGGTTATCTGCCTGAGTAGCTCCTGTCTCGATTCCGGTATTCTGAAACTGAACGGAAACTCCGTCCCCGTCAGATTCAACAAATTCAAGAACATCACATAAAGACACAGGGTAAAATACAGTCTGAAGATTATGAAAACCATCAGGTCTCTTTTCTGTGATGTTTAAACCCAGATTGATCTTAGCATTTGGAAAACAAAGCATGTTTGAACTTTTAACCAAAATTAATCAACCTATGTCACTCCTGCCAATAAAAAATTATAGTTTTTAACAATTTGTAAACTTAGTGAGGTGAAAATCTTTTTTAAAAGTTCTTCCCGATAATTATTGATATCCTAATTGAGTGTGTACATTTGTAAGCACAATATCCGTGTCGATAACTTCGGCGTCAATAAATTGTAAATCAATAATATAAACAATAGGATCATAAACAATGGCACAAAAGAAACAATTTCCGGCAAAAAATCTTGTTGATCCGCTTTCTATGGAATTTGGTAAAATTCCTCCTCAGGCGATTGATCTCGAAGAAGCAGTATTGGGAGCAATTATGCTTGAAAAAGATGCTATTATTGAAGTAATCGATTTATTGAGACCCGAAAGTTTTTATAAGGAAGAAAACCAAAAGATCTACCAGGCTATTATTGATTTATCGCTGAAGGAAAAAGCCATCGACATTTTAACGGTTACCGAAGAGCTTCGCAAGCGTAAAGAGCTAGAAGACATCGGGGGTCCTCTGTATATTACGCAACTCACCGGACGGGTAGCATCGGCAGCCCATATTGAATTTCATGCCCGCATTGTTGCCCAGAAATTCATTCAGCGGGAACTTATCCGTGTAGCCAGCGAAATGCAGAACCGCGCATTTGACGAAAGTATTGATGTAAACGATCTGCTCGACTTTTCTGAAAGTGAATTGTTTAATATTGCCCAGGGAAATATTAAAAAGGAAACTGTTAAAATAAACGTACTCTTAAAGGAAGCCATTCACCAGATCGAAGAAGCCAGTAAACGTGAAGACAGCCTGAGCGGGGTTCCTTCAGGTTATACCAAGCTTGACCGTATGACAAGCGGCTGGCAAAATTCCGATCTTGTTATTATTGCCGCAAGGCCATCGATGGGTAAAACAGCTTTTGTGCTTTCCATGGCAAGAACCATGGCGGTTGAACATAAAAAATCGGTAGCCTTGTTCTCTCTCGAAATGGCATCGCTGCAATTGATCAACCGATTGATTGTTGCCGAAACAGAGCTGCCTTCTGACAGGATCAGGAACGGTAACCTGGCTGAATATGAATGGGAGCAACTGGAATATAAGATTAAAAGCCTGGAGGAGGCCCCTATTTTTATTGACGACACCCCAGCCTTGTCTATTTTTGAACTCAGAGCCAAGTGCCGGAGGCTAAAACGCCAGTACGATATTGATATTATCATTATCGACTACCTGCAATTAATGACCGGAACACCGGAAACCAAAGGTAACCGTGAACAGGAAGTGAGCACTATTTCAAGAGCGCTCAAAGGAATTGCCAAGGACCTGAATGTTCCTGTTATTGCCCTTTCGCAGCTTAACCGATCGGTAGAAGTACGTTCAGGAAGTAAACGCCCACAGCTTTCCGACCTCAGGGAATCGGGTGCTATTGAACAGGATGCAGACATGGTTCTTTTTATTCACAGGCCTGAAAAATACGGATTTCTTGAAGATGAAGAAGGTAATTCATTGAAGGGAGTTGCGGAAATCATTTTGGCAAAACACCGTAACGGACCTATTGGTGATGTACATTTACGTTTCAGGGACGAATTTGCCAAATTTGTCGAACTGGAAGATGATTTCCATGGCCAGATCGGTGATGATAATGAAAATATACCGGCTATGGTAACATTCGGTTCAAAAATGAATGAAGGAAAATCAGCAGGTAAGAGAAAGTCTGATGGCGATGACTTATTACCACGAAATACGGATTTTATGGATGAAACTCCGTTTTAGATTTTTTACTAAAAAGACAATCGGCTATTTATATGCCCGGATTATAAGTTACAGTGTTATTTAAAGGTAATATCCGTTGTGGAAGCCACATTACTTTTGTTGTAAGCCCTGTCGCGGACATAAAATTCATATTTAATGGTATCATATGGAGGAACCACCTGATATTGAATTTCAACACTGATTTCCCCTTTCAGTGTTTTATCCTGTCCATCACGTTTCATCCGCGGATCATTAGGGATCCTGTAATTTAAAGGCGGAAAATAAGGATCCACCTCAATTTGACTATACACACCGTCAACTTTCTTAAAAGGAATAAGAAAAAGGTTGTAATAAGTAGAATCTCCCGGCCGGGTAGTTGTATCAACTCCTATATCGTCATCCCCGTCAATAAATGAAAAGACCAGTTCGCCAACTTTTATATAATTTCCCAATGCATCTGTATCAGATGAAAAAGTGAAACTTTTGAATGCAATTTTAGGTATAGGGCTAACTTTCTCAATTTTCTGACACGAAAAAAAGACAACTAGAAAAAACATTCCTGCAATCAGGAGACCTGTTATTTTCAATGTATTCAAACGATGTTTCATACTACAACTCATTAATATGTTCCGGGAAATATATGCTAAGTTACTTTTTTCTTAAATAAATCTGTACCGGAACACCCGTAAAATTAAATTCTTCCCGGAGTCGATTTTCAAGATAACGTTTGTAGGGTTCCTTAACATACTGTGGCAGATTACAGAAAAAAGCAAATGCCGGATAATGCATGGGTAACTGGGTAATATATTTAATTTTCACATATTTTCCCTTTACCGAAGGAGGAGGATATTTTTCAATAGCCTCCAGCATTATGTCGTTTAGTTTACGGGTGGGAATCCTTTTTTTCCGGTTTTCAAATACTTCCATTGCCGTATCAAGCACTTTATGAATACGTTGTTTGGTAGTTGCTGAAGTGAAAATTACAGGTATGTCCTGAAACGGGGCCAGCTTTTCCTTTATATCTTTTGTAAGATTACGTGTGGAAGCTGTATCTTTTTCTATAAGGTCCCATTTGTTGATAAGCAATACGATCCCTTTGTGGTTTTTCTTTACCAGGTTAAAGATATTCAGGTCCTGTGATTCCAGTCCACGGGTAGCATCGATCAATAACAAACAGACATCGGAATATTCAATAGCCCTGACAGAACGCATTACAGAATAAAATTCAAGGTCTTCAAATACTTTTCCTTTTTTACGCAGACCTGCCGTATCAATCAGAAAAAAATCGTGGTTGAACTTGGTATACCGTGTATGAACAGAGTCGCGGGTGGTACCTGAAATGGGAGTAACAATATTCCGTTCTTCCCCAATAAGTGCATTGGCCAATGAAGATTTACCCACATTTGGTCGTCCGATAATAGCAATTCTTGGAATGTCCGGAACTTCTTCCTCTTCCGGTTTTGTAAATGTTTTTACTACAGCATCCAGTAAATCACCCGTTCCGCTGCCATTTATTGAAGAAATGCAATACAGTTCTCCTAAACCGAAACCGTAAAATACAGATGCATCATAAATCCGGTCGTTATTATCCACCTTATTCACGACAAGGAAAACGGGCTTGTTTATTTTGCGTAACATGACTGCCACCGATTCGTCCAGGTCAGTTATTCCACTGATAACGTCGACAAGAAAAAGAATTACATCGGCTTCTTCAATCGCCAGGTTGACCTGTTTGCGAATTTCCTGTTCAAAAACATCGTCTGAATTTATTACATACCCCCCTGTGTCGATGACTGAAAATTCCTTTCCGTTCCACAGCGATTTACCATAATGCCGGTCACGGGTTACGCCACTGGTCTCATCAACTATTGCGGCCCGTGTTTCTGTCAGCCTGTTAAATAATGTCGATTTTCCCACATTCGGCCTGCCTACTATTGCTATTATATTCCCCAATTTGTATGTCCTTTTTTACTTTTTAAACTTCATAATCAATTGCTGCCCGGTGTTTTTTTATTTTACTCAATCTGGCAACCACCTCTTTATGTTCGGGATGTTCCTGGTACTCACTAAGGGTCGTAATACTGTCAAATGTTGTATCGAGTATAATATCGAAATTTGTTTCGGCTGCTTGCGCAGCATTCCTTTGCACCTCCATACTTTTAAGCTGAGTGACTTTACCTTTCAACGACCTCAGTTGTTTTTCCATTTCGCTGATAAGTGCCAATTTTTCTTCAGGTATATAGGAATCGTCTAACTTCCATATTACAATATGTCTGATCATAGCAGGAATTTTTTAAATTACCGGTATCCAAAATTACGCAATACATTCGGTTTATCACGCCAGTCTTTGTTCACTTTTACAAATAGTTCAAGGTAAACTTTTTTACCCATGAACGTTTCAATTTCCTTCCGGGCTTCTGTACCAGTTTTTTTCAGGGCCTTTCCCTGGTGGCCGATTATTATTCCCTTCTGACTCATTCTGATAACGTGAATCACAGCCCTGATACGTATGATATCTTCCGCTTCCTTAAAGGATTCGATCTCCACCTCTGTTGAGTAGGGAATTTCTTTTTTGTAGTTTATCAGTATTCTTTCACGTATGATCTCCGACACAAAAAAGCGCTCGGATTTATCAGTTAACGTATCTTTCGGGAAGTATGCTTCACCTTCAGGCAATAATTCCTGGATTTTATCCATTACTGCATTTACATTAAATGCTTTAAGTGCCGAGACCGGAATGATCATGGCCTTCGGCAGTATCTCTGCCCATTTGTCGACCAACAGATTCAGGTCATCCTGCGTGGTAAGATCGACTTTATTAATGACAAGAATTACCGGAATGTCTGTGTTTTTCATTATATCCAGGTAATGTTCGTTCTTTTCTGCTGTTTCAATAACATCGGTAATATAAAGTATAATATCGGCATCTTCGAAAGCAGAAGACACTGACCTCATCATTGCTTCCTGCAACTGGTAATTTGGTTTAATAATTCCGGGCGTGTCGGAATATACAATCTGAAAATCTTCCCCGTTAACAATTCCCATTATCCGGTGCCTTGTTGTCTGTGCCTTATGGGTGATAATAGAAAGCTGTTCACCAACCAGTGAATTCATTAATGTGGATTTACCTACATTCGGATTGCCGATGATATTTACAAAACCGGATTTATGTGCCATGTTTATTGCTTATTTTTTGCAAAGTAAGTTATAAATTGAATGATAAGGTAAATTTATAGGCAAAGTTATCTTTTTGCCTGCTAAATGAATATGGACCATACCGATAAAATACACCAAAACCATAACCAAAAAACCGTTGTCTCAGAAGATTATTAATCATAAGGCCACACTCAAAATATCCTTTTTCCATTGTTTTAAAATCGATATTCCGGTGCTTTTCGGGAGATCCAAGACTGCCAAAGCCAATATTATTTGCCAGTACGATATCCGGATGAAAATAGGGACTTCTGAAAAGTAACTTTCCAAAATTTTGTGAAAAGTACAACGAAACAAACCGGTCGGAAAGAAATTCATTCATACGCATCGTAGCAAACGAATTTTCCGATTCGATGGTAAATGACCTGTAACTGCCATGTCCGTTGTAAAGAATAGGATAAGGCAGATCACCACTTGCAAATCCACTTGTAAGTTGAATCTTCGATTGCCCGAATCCCTTGGTGGTAAAATTTTTGGTAATCTTAGCTTCCAGTTTCAGGTAGTCGTAATTCCCATCCAGTAACTTCATCCCTTTGATCAGGTTTCCGGAAATGACAGGATATTTGGTTTCTTCGGGGAACTTATTTCCTCCGGGAGTTACCGTGTACCCTTCTCTGAATGCATATCTGAAACGGATACCAGCTTCAGTAAACCGGAAACTATTAACACTTACAGAAGGATTATTCTCCGAGTAAGCATACATATAATCATTGGTAACTGTGCGAAGGTTGCGGCTTAAAGACAGGTTTACCTGCAGGTATTTCAAAGCCCTGCCTCCCACAACAACTTCTTTCTGCACCAGTTTATCCATACGCTCCACCAGGTATTTCCTGTAATCTTCAGTATTGAAAAGATCACCATCTCCCAGGAATGAATATCCGCCCGATTCTGCCAGGTCATCCAGGTAACGGACACTGAAGTAATATTCTTTGTCCTTAAACGGAGTAATGCTAACATTGGCTCCATATTTAAATGCCTTATCCTTAAATCCATATGCTACATGTCCCCCTACAGAAAAATAATCTGAAACATTCTTGTTTGTTTTTCCTCCTATTCCAAGCCTCCAGCCTTCATAATCATTATAATCGATCAGGGATCCCAGTTTTATATTGAAATAATGCGTGGGCAGATATCCGGTCATCAGTGTTTCCAGTGAACCGAATAACCGGTCGAAGTGATGCGCCTGTCCAACACTGTCGATTACATCATAGGTTTTTATTTCTTTTTCAGTAAGAGGCCTGTATCTGTATGCATTCCATAAACTATCGTTTTCCAGATAAGCATCCTTTTTTATGTCAGAGGTAACTTCGTCGAATTCACTGTGCTTAAGTTCCGGATTAATACGAACATTCAGAATCCATGATTTTCCTATAGCAAGCATATTCGTGGATTTTGTACTGGTCCCAACTTCCAGATTATTAAAAACGATGTTGGTACTAAGTTGTGAAGGAAACCAATACTGATTGTCGATAAGTTTATACTGTTGCTGTATGCTGAATGTCATCATTTCTTTTTCAGGCACACTGGCTTCTGCCAGCACATTCTGAACAGCATATTTATATGAATTTATATACAAAACACCTTTCAGTCCCGCAAAATTTCTGTTTTCATTCGGGCGAAAAGAAATAATAAATACAGTATCACCCCTTTGTGTATATAATGTGTCCTCAAGGCGAAAATGATATTTTTCCAGGCTTCCTTTGCTTAATGGGTTCAGGTATTTCTTCGCTCCGATGGTTACATAGTCACCATAAAATGAAAATGACTGGAACTGAGACGCCAGCATAACGAAAGATGGCTTTTTGAATCCCGATACCCGGGAGGCAATGATCTCTTCTTTATTCAGATCGGGCTTCATAAATTTCCTGCTGTTGATGGCTTCCATCAGGAACAGGTACTGCTCATTCGCAAATTTCCTGGCTCTGATTTCTGAAGAGTCTACCCCCGAATAAAGCAGGGAGTCATTTTCGGAAACCTGTTTTCTTTTCTTTTTGGCTGAAGCATTTTTTTTCACGGTCATGCTATCCATATCGAAAGTAAAATACATCTTATTATAAGCCAGGTAAGAAAAGGAATTCAGATCTTCAGGATTGTTGAGTTTCCTGTTTTCTGATGCCAGCTCAATGATACGGTGAGCAGGATTTTCACCAGGCATCACCCTGACTTCTTCTATTGAATAAGCCCTTGGATCGAGTTCCACCACTATTTTTGAAAGATCGCTGAACGAGCTTAAACTGACTTGTTTTGTAAAATATCCTACATAACTGAATTTCAGAAATGATGGCGCCGGATATATATTAATTTTAAAATTTCCGTCTATATCCGATACAGTGCCGTTTCCTCTTTCATTATATACAATATTGACAAAGGGTAACGCTTCGTGAGTATTTTTATCGATTACACGGCCTGAAATAATCTTGTTTTGGGAATAAACGGATAAGGTTGATAATAAAATAAAGATGCAGGCAAGAATAAATGATTTCATGTGAATTTTGATTGGTGTTAAGGAAATATTATAAAAAGGTTCCGTTCATGCATTACGGTATTTAAAAAACATTGTTGATTTCTGACAAATTTTATACCAACCATTTCATATTTATTCTTCTTCCTCTATGTCCCTGTTAGAAATATAATTCCTCCATTTTTCGATCAACTGCTGCATATTTTCAGGAAGTTCCGAATCGAAAAACATGTATTTGCCGGTTACCGGATGTTTAAACCCAAGTGACTTGGCATGCAGCGCATGTCCGGGCAATATTTTAAAACAATTCTGAACAAACTGTTTGTATTTTGTAAATGTGGTACCTTTCAGAATACGGTCACCACCATATCGTTCATCATTAAATAACGGATGGCCGATGTATTCCATATGAACCCTGATCTGGTGCGTACGGCCGGTTTCGAGTTTGCATTCCAGCAGGTTTACATACCCGAGCTTTTCCAGAACTTTATAATGCGTAACTGCATGTTTTCCATATTCACCGTCCGGAAAAACGTGCATTTTCATACGGTCCTTCAGGCTGCGCCCGATATTTCCAGTAACCGTTCCTTCTTCCTCTTCCATATTCCCCCACACCAAGGCAAAATAAGTACGTTCGGTTGTACGATCGAAAAATTGCTTTGCCAGCCTGTTAAGAGCCTGTTCCGTTTTGGCAACAACCAGGATTCCCGATGTGTTTTTATCGATACGATGCACCAGTCCGGGACGGATCTCCCCTTTTTGAAACAAGGGTAAATCCTTTAGATGATAAGCAAGAGCATTGATCAATGTCCCTGTATAATTACCGTGTCCGGGGTGTACTACCATCCCTGCTTTTTTATTTACCACGATAATTTCGTCATCCTCATAAACAATGTCGACAGGAATATCCTCGGGGATCAGCTCGAATTCCCTGGGTGGATGCGGCAGAACAATAGATATTGTATCGTTGGGTTTGATTTTGTAATTCGACTTTACCGGATTATCATTTACAAGGATATTCCCGGCAACGGCAGCATTCTGAATTTTGTTACGTGAAATATTTTCGAGCTTATTGAAAAGATATTTGTCGATACGCAACAGACCCTGTCCTTTATCAACATCAAAACGGTAATGCTCATAAAGTTCTCCCTGTTCGTTTTCGTTAAAATCTGTGTTTGATCCGGTATCCATTGAATTAGTGAACAATTAACAGTTTTTTGGTTACCTGGCGTTTACCGGAATTTGTGAAACGAATAAAATAAATACCGTCATTGAGGTCTGTCAGATCAATATAAGTTTCAAACCGCGCATATTTTTTCACGGCTCTTCCGGATATATCATAAATGCTGACCTGCCAGTCGGCATCAATAATATCTGCTGTTTTTTCTATCGAAATATGATCACTGGCGGGATTGGGATAAAAGATAAATGAGTTTTTTTCCGGTTCAGGTATCCGGGGGACTGCAGTGAATACATTCTTTCCAAAAACCGGACGTATCATCAGTGAGCCGTCCTTTATGCTTGCCGAAGGATTATACCAGGTTCCGTCAGTATTGATGAAAATATTCTTTTTATTATTATCGTTCACATCATAACCGATGTTGAGAAAGTCGTTTCTTATTTGAATAAGACCAACATATACCGTGTCTTTTACTACCATCAATGTGTCGAGCGAGTATCTTTTAAACTGGTTAAGGGATACATCGGAAGAAGGTTTGTACAGCGTATCAGTCGAATATACCAGGCTATCGGGCTCCCCGTTCCTGTTGCTCCACACACAAAGCCGGAAGGGCAAAGTGGAATTATAATTAAATTGTGTTTTGTTGAAATAAATGTCAACTGCGCTTAAGGTATCTTCTTTATATAATTTAAATCTGTATGCCAACTGAGCAAGTTCAGAAGATTCACCGGTAATCCCAAAACCATATTCTGCGGTTCCGTCATCATAGGCATAATAATTACTATATTCTTCAATACGGCGTACAGTATCATTTGATTTTATCTCCGAATTGGTAGTGCCCAGGTAACTTTCGATCTGGAACCTGCCAACGGGTGAACCATCATAAATAATTCCTGCGTTAAAAAAATCATTTCGCTCATATACTGAATCGGGAGGAAAATCCTCATTGCCTCCTTCGGCAGGAATGGTGGTTTTACCTGTATTGAGATTAGTAACCAGGTATGAACGACTGATGTTCACCACTTTATCATGGGCGTTTCGAAAAACAATTGTTATAACAGATTTTTTACCGTTAAACTGGGCATTATTGATATGTGTCCAGGGAATTGTCTGGTAAAGAATAAGGGTAGATTGCAACGGTTCTACAAAAGCAATATCGTCAAGATTCCTGAAAGCTGCCCGGGGCTTATTATCTAACTGAATATAATCGAGGTTCCACTGATCGACATTGCTGAGCGCTCCCTTTCCTCCGGTTACGTCGTTTACCGACATACTGGTATAGTTACTGAACCTGAATTGAAACCCGTTCTGAAATAAGCTGTCGGGCAATGGAAGAATTACTTGTTTAAAGGGTGCAAGTGTATCTCCTGGTATCGACCATGCATGAATCCATTTACCTAGAATTTGTAGAAAAAAATTCAAGTGTCAGCGAATCGGACTTTTCGGGAAGATCGCCCATACCACCAGCCTGGTAAAAAAAACTGATAAAAAGTGAATCACCTGTACCTGCATAAGCAGACAAATCGATGGGTCGTGAAGTCAGATGATCAGAAAGAGTAGGACTTGCATTAATCGCGTAGACATTCCCGTACTGATTGATGGCATCCAGAGTAGCCACTCCTATTGATATAGGTTCAACAGGATAAGAATTGTTAATGAAAACGTCTTTATCTTCCCATTTAGACTGATCTGGAATTACAGAAGAAGTGGAGAAATCATCAAAAAAAGGTAATGTAAGAATTTCACTGGCTTGGGTACTTTTCAGGGAAACCGGATGGTTCTTGATGTATTTTTTAAGAACGGCATTTTCTTGTAAACCACGAAGTTCCTGGCAATAAATATCTTTAACAGTAAATATTGCTGCGAGAATAATCAGAATAATTATTTTAAGGTATTTCATCCGGGTCATCAGTTTCAGGCTTCAGCGTATCTGCCAAAGGCATTTTTGTGGAATCAATGGTTAACCAAATGTCTATCGATGATCCTAACGGAACCAAAATGTTTTTATTATGTTCAGGTCGCTGCATAAAAACACGTGCATTCGAGGAATCGTTTTTTGTTTTTACAGTACCGTCCATATTTACAGCACCAAGACTGAAATAATAATCAGCAGCTTTTATTTTTGCTTCTTCCTTTGTCATATCGATCAACTGTGGCACCATGGTTCTATCATCACCAAGTCCTTTACCAAGGGTCAGATCGATAAAAGATCCCTTTATAATTGTATCTCCCTTGTTTATGGTATGTCCGCTATAATTCTGTTCAAGAACTACGTTTTTCGCTATATCGTATACATAGGATAACTTGCCCACTTTCAGTCCGTAGGTAATCATCATTGCCCTGGCCTGCCTTAAGGTATGGCCAACCAGTCCGGGCATAACGGTCTTTTCCTTCCCTATGGCATTCATGGTGAGATATACAGTATGGTATTTTTTAACTTTGAAACCGGCTACCGGATGTTGTTCAACCACTGTACCTGGGTAATAGTCAGACGAGTAAACCGAATCGAAAACTTCAAAATTCAAATTCTTTTCTTTAGCAAGTTTTTCCACACTTTTCAGTGTCATTCCTTTGAAATCGGGAACAGAAAATGCATCACCATGATCCGTGTATATTCTGATCATCAAAAAAATGAGGAAAAATAATACGATTACCCCGCCAATATAATAGCCCAGGTTTTTCAGAAATACTTTGCTCAGAATGTAATCAACCAGCTTGTAACGTCTCATAAAAAAGTTGTATTAAAGAAACAACGAAAAAGCAAATATAAAATTATATTGCCATTATCCGGTTCGAACAGATTAAGAAATTAGAAGTGACATTTATTAAATCCTGCTAAGTCTTCAAAAGAACTTTTCAGAAATATATTTTTGCTGATTTTTCGAAAAAAGAGAAGAGTCTAATTATAAAAGGCTACAGGAAAATTCAAATCCTGTAAAAAAGGTATCCGGAAAGTACGACCATTAAAAAATGGAAGGCAGGAAAACCTTCCATTTCAATATAACAGGAGTATCGTAATATTTTTATTTACGTCTGATCTCGTCTGAAACAGTAAGCCTTTTTCTTCCTTTAGCCCTTCTGCTGGCCAATACTTTTCTACCGTTAGCGGATGACATTCTTTCTCTGAAACCGTGTTTGTTTCTACGTTTCCTATTTGAAGGTTGAAATGTCCTTTTCATCAGAATCTATTTTTATAAATCAAAGTTTAATTTTAAAGCTGCAAAGGTAATGTTTTTTTTATATCACACAAATTAAAAATATAATTGAAATTTCAGGATTTATACCAATTCCTTTTTTATTTTCGTTGTATCAATTGCAAAATATTTGAATATGAAGAAAGGAGCATCAGGGTTTCGCGAAAAAAAAATCTTTTTCCTATTTCTTGCAGGCATAGTGATCCTGTTGAACGGATGTAATAAAAACAAATTCGATGTAAATGTGTCGGATATTGATGTGTCGGTAAAAATCCAACGGTTTGAAAAAGACCTGTTCTCTATTCCTCTGGACAGTATCGAGTCGAATATACCCCGTTTACGAGAACAATATGGTAATTTTTTTCCGATATTCAATCACATGATCATTAACATCGGTTCCAGTAATAACCCGGGGTATCCTGATCTACTGCGAAGTTTTGTGACTGATTATTCCATTTACGAGGATTATAAGGAAGTGATGAGAAAATTTCCCGACCTCGATTTTCTGGAGAAAGAACTCACCGGTGCTTTTAAACATTACCGCTATTATTTTCCCACTAACCCGATCCCAAGAATTATTACTTACATATCCGGTTTTAATCAATCGGTTATAACCGACTCGTCCCTGATAGGGATCAGCCTGGATAAATACCTGGGAAAAGATGAAGAATTATATAAACGCATCACTCCGCTGGTTTCGCAATATTTGCTCGACAGGATGATAAAAGCCAAAATGCCATCCGATTGTATGCAGGCACTGGCCGATATGGAATTTACATATAATAACAAAGTCAACAATCTGGTAAATAATATGATCTATGGCGGAAAAATCATGTATTTTGTAAAAGCCATGCTTCCAGATGAACCCGACTCTTTGATATGGGGATTTTCAACTTCCCAAATGAATTTCTGCAATAAGGCGGAAAAAGAGATGTGGACATACCTTGTCGAGAGTAAATTATTATTTAATAACGATAAATTCACTATCAGCAAATTTATCAATGAAGGTCCGTTCACAAAGGATTTTGGAAAGCATTCACCTGCCCGTGCTGCTGTATGGATCGGCTACCGGATTGTAAACACATATATGGATCATAATAAAAACCTTACTCTGCAAAATCTGATGCAAGATAATGACTATCAGAAAATACTGAACCAATCAAGATACGATCCTTAAGGGCATTTACGTTTCTTAAATTAATTTTCAACTTTCACCAATGAAAAAAGTTCTTATTGCTGCTTTTCTGTTATTGTCCCTGCCTGTATTCCCGCAGAATCTGAACCAGGTATGGAAAGATGGAATCGAAAAATTTCAAAAAAAAGATTTTCTGGGTTTCTATGAGAACCTGAATCTGATGATTAAATATATTCCCGATAATCCGGGAATTTATTATAATCGTGGCGTTGCCCGTTTGAATATGGGCGATCAGGATGGTGCGTGTGCTGATTTTGCTGTAGCAGAAAAACTCGGATTTAAAGAAAATAAGAAATTCAGGAGTTTTCAGTGTGATCCGATGTATAAACTGAAATTTCTGAAGAAAGGATTTTATCCGGACACCAAATTGTATGAGAAATATGACTGGCGTCCGGCCTACACGCTTAAAGACACATTACGTGGTTCACTGCGCCCGGAAAGAACCTGCTATGATGTTTACTTTTACGACCTGACAGTCAGAATAATTCCACATGGTAAAAAAATTGAAGGAAACAATAAAATTTATTTCCAGGTGATGGATACCACACATACCATCCAGATAGATCTGTTCGATAACCTTGGAATAAACAGTATTAAGTGGAATAATGAGGATCTATCGTACAAAAGAATCTACGATGCAGTATTTGTTACTTTTCCCGAACAATTGAAGCCCGGCTCCAGAGAAATGATCTCTGTAAGTTACGGTGGAAAACCCGGAATAGCTAAAAATCCCCCCTGGCAGGGAGGATTTGTGTGGAAAAGGGATAAAAATAAAAACCGGTGGGTGGCTGTGGCCTGTGAGCAGCTGGGCGCCAGTTCATGGTGGCCTGTAAAAGATCACCTGAGTGACGAACCCGACTCGATGCTAATTAATATGGAAGTTCCCAAAAAATACAAAGCAGTCTGTAACGGAAATCTGCGGGCAGTAGTGCCTGACGGTAACAAAAATACAATCGCTTTGAGTGGTTTGTCAGTTATCCTATCAATAGTTACGATGTAACCTTTTACATGGGTAATTATGTTGGGTTTACCGATACCCTTTTCTATCAGGGCGATACCCTGCTGATGCAATACAATGTATTACCTTATCATCTCGATACGGCAAAAAAATATTTTCAGCAGGCTAAACAAGTAGTCGCATACTACAGCGATATTTATGGCCGCTTCCCTTTCTGGAGAGATGGTTACAGCCTGGTGGAATCGCCCTATGAAGGAATGGAAAACCAAACGGCTATTGCTTATGGTAATAATTTCAATAAAAAGATAAATCATGATTATCGGAATGGCAAATATGATGATATTATCGTACATGAGACCGCGCACGAATGGTGGGGAAATGCAGTTACAGCAGCCGATATGGCCGATGCCTGGATTCACGAGGGATTTGCCACGTATTCCGAATATCTTTTTCTGGGGCATATATACGGGAAAGATGAGTACTTGTATGAGCTAAATAAAAAATTACAATACATTTTCAACTTCTGGCCAATGGTACAAAACTACGGAGTTAACGAAAATTCTTTTGCCAGTAATGATATTTATACAAAAGGGGCCACCCTTTTGCATTGCCTGCGTTGCACCATTAACAATGATTCCCTGTTTTTCAAAATATTAAAGGGTTTTTTTGCAAAATATGAATACAAAGAAGTGAATTCAGATGAATTCATCAGTTTTGTCGACGAGCAAACCGGCGAATCCTATAATGCCTTTTTTGATAAGTACCTGCACGACAATCGCCTGCCGGTATTATCCTACACCTTTAAAAAAGAAGGTAAGGATATTATTTTTACCTATAAATGGGATCAGGTGGAGAAAGGATTTAAAATGCCCTTCGCATTAGCAACCGATAGTAATGCAGTGAGGCTGGAAGGTACTACCAGTGACCAGACAATACGGCTGAAAAACACGTCCACATTTAATTTTTATAATCAGTTTCTCGGCTATGAAGGAGCACCTGATAATTCGTTTACTTATTACTGGACTGCTGATCGAAACAACTGATCGAATCAGATAAAAAATTTAAGGACAAAAAAGATACTCAGAATATACATTACCAGGGATATCTTTCCCCATTTCCCGGTAAGGGTATTAATAATTACATAACTCAGCATTCCAAAAACAATCCCTTCGGAAATGCTGCTGGTAAGCGGCATCATAATGATCGTAAGAAACGCTGGAATTGATTCGGTGTAATCGCCAAAATCGATCTTTGTAATAGGTCCCATCATGAAAAGACCTACAATAATGAGTGCGGGGGCAGTAGCCGCAGCTGGTACCATCAGAAATACAGGGGAAAACAGCAGGGCAATAATAAACATAATAGCAACTGTAAAAGATGTTAGCCCGGTTTTACCTCCTTCTGTAACCCCGGCTGCACTTTCCACATAAGTAGTAACAGTACTTGTTCCGAGTAATGCACCTGCAGTGGTTCCAATGGCATCGGCAAAGAGGGCTTGTTTTACCCGAGGAACATTTCCTTCATTATCCAGCATTCCGGCTTTCGAACTTACCCCTACCAACGTGCCAACTGTATCGAACATATCCACAAAAAGGAATGTAAACAATATCACTACCATATCTGCTGTGAAAAGATGTGAAAACTGAAATTTAAAAAATATAGGTTTTAATGAAGGTGGAAGACTAACAATATGACCTGCCGGCAAATGCGTAACTCCTAAAGGAATACCAATGAGTGCTGAAAGAATAATTCCGATAAGCAGTGCTCCCCTTATTTTTTTAACAAGTAATATTCCTGTCAGTAATATACCGAATAATGCGATCCACACATTGTGATCCGACATATCACCAAGTGCCACCATGGTACTTTTATTACTTGCAATAATCCCTGCACTTCTGAGTCCGATGAATGCAATGAACAACCCGATCCCCACAGAAATGGCATGTTTCAGTGTATTAGGAATGCTATTCACAATTGCTTCCCTGATATTGAAGAAAGTAAGCACAATAAAAATTATTCCCTCGATGAACACTGCCGTAAGCGCCAGTTCCCATGTATAGCCCATTCCAAGTACCACCGTGTAGGTAAAAAAGGCATTCAGCCCCATTCCGGGTGCCAGAGCAAAAGGAAGATTCGCCCATAATGCCATTACCAGCGTTGCAACCACAGCTGACAAAGCGGTTGCCGTGAAAAGTGCATTTTTATCCATCCCGGTTTGGCTCAATATTCCCGGGTTTACAGCCAGAATATAAGCCATCGTCATAAAAGTGGTTAATCCGGCCAACACTTCTGTTCGTATGCTTGTTTTATTCTCTTTTAAATGAAATATCTTTTCAATCACCCGTTTAAATTTTTAAGCAACAATAAAATATTAATTACTCTTTTTTATCAGAAGTTGTATTTAACGGCTACTGTAGGATTTACCCTGAATCCTTTAACAGAACCGAAATTATTCCCCAGTTCGATTTCGGAACCACAAGAAAAATGTTCGGTAAAATTATACCAGAACTGGGGCTCCGAGAGGAAAATGAATTTTGTCTCGACAGTACCGTCGAAATTAAAGTCCTTATCTTCTCTCCAGAAATCGGCAAATCCCATAAGCGATAATTTTTTATTGAAAAAGAAAAGGTGCCAGACCCCGGTAATTTGGAACGACAGATTTTGTTTGTACCTGATGTATTTGTACAATGCCTGCAAGGAGCAAATCCTTTAGAGAAATCGCTATTATTCCATTCATATGCGATACCCGTAAGCCAGGCATCGTTGATGGTAAACGCACGGTTCTCATCGCTTGAAATAAACTGTCCAAAACCACCATTGTATTCCACATGCCAGGTGAGTGGCGCTTTCCAGAACTTCAGCTCGCGGGAGATTTCCCAGTAGGCCATGCTTACTCCCTTTACATTCCCCACATTATAATCCATGTCGATAAAGAAATAAGTAGATCCGAAAGTATCGGGGTTAAACATTTCGACAGTGGATGTGAAATATTTCCGGTCCTTACCCAGGTCGTAATGTAGTTGAACATCAACATCCTGAGCGTAAATCCTGAATGCCCCGAGGGTGAGAAACAAAAGCAATATTCTTTTCATCATCCGGTTTTTTAGGTTCTGATCAGGTCGCAAAAGTAAAAAAGTAATTCTTTTTATTTTGTTACTTTTGCACGAATGTTAAAAAGCATGAAGAAATACCGCCATATCTATTTCGATCTTGATCACACACTCTGGGATTATAAGGCTAACGCTTACGAAGCATTCCGCGATATATACGATAAATACGAACTTCACAAACAAATTGACAGACTGGATTCCTTTATGGAAGTATTTATAAAATACAATGATCTGCTGTGGGACCAGTACCGGAGAGGTGAAGTTAAAAAGAAATTTCTGATGACAGAACGGTTTGTCCTTACACTTGGTGAATTTGGTATAAAAAATCATGGCCTGGCTGAAAAGATCGGTCTCGACTATATTACCCTTAGTCCGTATAAAACAAATGTTTTGCCTTACACCCATGAAGTGCTGCCATATCTTTTTACCCGGTACAATCTTTATATTCTTACAAACGGCTTTAACGAAGTACAGTTTATCAAATTAAAAGAAAGTGGTCTGACTTCTTTTTTCAAAAAGGTTATTACATCCGAAAATGCAGGATACCAGAAGCCCCGGAAAGAAATTTTCGAATATGCGCTGAAATCGGTAAATGCAAAAAAGACTGAAAGTTTGATGATTGGTGACGATTTAAAAGTAGATGTAATAGGGGCCCGTGATTTTGGTATCGACCAGGTATATTTTAATCCCGAGGGGAAAGAACATACAGAAAAAGTGACCTTTGAAATCGCTTCCCTTAAGGAATTGGAGAATATACTTTAAACTTTGTCTACATCCGGGAGTGTATCCGGTTATAGGGACTAACTTTACAGAATCAATAGTCCGGAAAACAACAAAAGTCGGGAACATATAACCCTTCGGCCTTTTATTTATGCATTGTGCATTACTTTTTTATATAAATATTCGATTATTAAGCAAGCCAATATGATCGAAATTGCTAAAAATACTCCGATTCGATTAGACGAATATTGTTGAACTATTAAAATTACTAAAGCAATCAATCCTAAAATAAATCCCGTTAAAGGAATGATTCTATTTCCATTAATAATTTTCGATAATTTAAACCCTGTATAATTTACGAGAGAAAAAATTAGTATAAAACCTACACTGCCGGCTGTAGAAATACTTTCTAAGTTTACAGTGTTTACAATAATTAAAGTTGCAATATTCGTTATCATTAATCCAACGGGGTGATTCCATAACTTACTTGTTAATTCATGCGGGAGTTCGTCATCTTCAGCAATCTCATAGCTAACCCTGCTACCTCCATACAAAGAAGCGTTAATTGCTGAGAAAGTTGAAATTAATGCTGCAATGGTAATAATAGTAAAACCAATTTTACCTATCATTGGCTTTGCCGCTTCTGCCAAAACATAATCCTGAGCGTTCGCAATCTCTTTAAAGGGTAAAGAACCCACCGTTATTGCAGCGATAATAATGTAAAGAAGTATTACAAAAATAACGGAAAAATAATAAGCCCTTGGAACATTCTTCCCGGGATTCTCAATGTCGGGTACTGCATTAGCTATTAGCTCAAAACCTTCATAAGCAACAAAAATAACCATACCACCAGTTATAAGATGAATGGAGCTTTCCCAGTTTTGAAAGGATAATTGATTTAAATTCGGATTATTGTGCAATCCGTATATTCCTAAAACAACAAATGATAACAGTATGATTAACTTAATAATAACTGCATAATCTTCTATAGCACCAACTATTTTAATACTATAATAATTGATTAGAGTTGCAATAATGACTATACCACTTGACCAGATATGAAAATTTAATGTTTTACTACTGGTAAGTTTAAATAAGTTTTGTGCATAGGAACCAAAGGCAGAAGCATAAAGAGCTAACATGATGATATAACTCATCCAAAGCAAATTATTTATTCCTCCGCTAAACACTGATTTACCAAATCCTTGATTGATGAATTTAACTGTTCCGCCCCTGTCCGGATAAGTTAAAGATAATTTTACATAGCTATAAGAAGTTATTAAGGCTAAAATTCCGGCAAAGAGAAAGGCAATCGGAGTTCCTCCTTTGGCCAAAGAAACTGCTAAACCTAAAACAGCAAAAATTCCTCCGCCGACCATCCCTCCTATTCCGATTGCCGCTGCTTCTTTAAATCCTATTTTCTTATTCACTTCTTTTTCTGTTGTTTGCTTGCAAAATTAACACAACTCAGATGCAAATAAAGTCAAAGACAATGAATTATAAAAGTCTGAGTTTTTAACCCAAGCCAGAACAGGGGCAACTATCAGCTGAATAGTTGCTTTAATACCCCTGAAGTTTCTATTTATTATTGCCGGTTTTATTCCCCGTATTTGTACTACCGGCACCTGTACTATTAGTATTACCGCCTTTGTAATCCGTTGTAAGTACCCTGAATTCGGTTCTGCGGTTCAGCGAATGTGCCATCTCCTGCTGATCGGTATCTTTTAAACTATAGATATAATCATCCGTAAGTTTGGTGCCAATCGGAATAAACGGAAATAACTCATTATCTTTTTTATCTACTACTTTCGGATCCGATTCACCATACCCTTTTGCTACCAGTCTGTCTCGCGCAATTCCTTTTTCAATCAGGTAATTTACGACCGATTGTGCACGGCGCTTCGAAAGATCGAGGTTATATTGATCACTGGCACGTGAATCGGTATGTGATCCCAGCTCAATGGTAACATTGGGATTATCATTCAGTGTTTCAACCAGTTTGTCGAGGGCCACCATCGATTCGGGCCGCAGATTGGCTTTATCCAGGTCGAAGAAAATATTTTCGAGCCGTATAGGTTCTTTAATGGAAGAAAGTAATATTTCCGTTTTGAATTCAGTACTTTTATTCAACCCCTTTGTCGTTTCCCGTTCTTTCCCCTGTAAAAATCCTTCTTTTGACGCAAGAAATACATAATCGGTGCCCGGATTCAACATAAACTTAAAGCTTCCGTCCTTTGAAGTTTTTGTATCCAGTGTGATTCCGTCGCTGCCTATTGATTTAACAGTAGCATCGGGCAGTACCTCTTCTGTTTTTTCATTCTTCACATAACCAGTTATGCTAAATTGAAGTGGTGGCAGCATGAATTCATAAATATCATCATCTCCCCTTCCCTTTCTTGATGAACTCAGATAACCGGTTTCCCGTTCTTTTTCAAATACAATCCCAAAATCATCGCCGGAAGAGTTAATGGGGTATTTCATATTTTCTACTTTCCAGTTGCCATTCTCATCTTTGGTAGCTTTGAAAATATCCAATCCTCCCATTCCCGGATGTCCGTCGGACGAAAAATACAGGGTCCCGTCGGGATGAACATAGGGAAATAATTCATCACCTGGGGTATTAATCGGCTCTCCGAGGTTTTCAGGTTCCCCCCAATCGGAAGAAATACTTGCCCGTGTGACCTTCCAGATATCCTTGCTTGATTTTCCTTCCTGATCTTTCATACTTCCTGCCATATCGGATACAAAATACAAAGTGAGCTCATCGGGGGATAAAGCGGGATGGGCAACTACTACACTATCTGCCGCTATTGCCAACGATTTGACCTTACCCCATTTCTCACCCTCACGATCTGCCGTAAAAATCTCACAACCTTCTGCTTTTTTCTTACTATAAAAGCATCTGGTAAAATACATGGTATTATAATCTGCTGTGAGCACAGGAGTGCCTTCTTCAAAATCTGTATTGATATTAGTTCCCAGTGGAACAGGTGTACTCCATTTCCCTTTCCGGTCCATAGTAGTTTCAAAGATATCGGCAAATGCCTCACCGGTACCTCCATGTTCCATCTTCCCCGAAGAAGCATCCCTTGTTGAAGTAAAATAAACCTGACGGTAGTCGGAACGGGCATAAAACGGGCTGTAATCACTTTGTTTGGAATTAAAAAACTTCATATCTTCCACCACGTATCCATTCGGATATTTCATCCACTCGGTAGCAAGGTCACACGATTTTATACCAAGATCAGCACTTGGATCGCCAGGTACCAGTTCTTTATACTTTTGATATTGCATTTTTGCTTCATCATACCTTTCGGTCTTTTTCAGTGCATCTGCATAATACAGATATGCAATAGGTTTATCAATATTTTTGGCAATCACTTTCCCAAACCACAATGCACTCTGACTGGGATTGTCGATGTTTCTATAACACTCGCCAATATGAAAGGCTATTTCCAGCTTTTCTTTTTTGTCTGTAATTTTCTGATAGGCATCCTTAAACAAGTCAATGGCATCATAATATTCTCCTGAATTAAATGTCTCATATGCTTTCAGCGTACGCTTGTTTTGGGCTACAGCGGGTACAGTTAAACCGTATACCAACAAAAAAAACAAAATTGACTTCAGACTTTTCATTTTTATTTAATTGATTTTACTACCGTAAATTTAATTTAAAATATTTAATATGTCGAATTGTTTTATCAACCTCAGGACAGATCATCTCTTCTGAATAAGATACAATTTAATAGAACACGTCGCTTATAAACAAATCATTAAATAAACTAAAAAAAAGAATAAATAGTATATGATATGTTTTAAAACAGGAATTATTTTCTTGTGGCTGTATAATAAGCCTGTCTGTTATCAGCACATTCATTTTCTTCCTGATTCTTAAAAAGTTTCTGTTTGCAACAGAATTAAACTCTTATCCTCAACTCAGGTAAAGATTAAAATATTTATCCGGAATGAATCCGATACTATACAACCAATAAAAAAGCAGGCTGGTAAAAATACCGGCCTGCTTTGTACTATTACGAGATCTCCCCTAAATATTAATTATCGTAATATAAAGAAAATTCAAACGGGTGTGGACGAAGTGAAAGTTCACTTATTTCATATTCATATTTATAGTCGATATAATTCTGAATAAGGTCATCTGTAAATACACCGCCTTTTGTAAGAAATGCACTATCCTCCCTCAGCGCTTCAAGAGCCTCGGCTAATGAACCTGGTACCGATTTAATTTTTGACATTTCAGCAGCGGATAATTTATAAATATTCGTATCAAGCGGTTTTCCCGGATCAATTTTATTCTGAATACCGTCCAGTACAGCCATTAACATGGCACTCCATAACAGGTATCCATTTGCGGTAGGATCGGGACAACGGAATTCGAATCGCTTCGTCTTCGGATTTTCACTGTACATTGGAATACGAACAGCAGCCGAACGGTTACGGGCAGAGTAAACCAAATTTACAGGCGCTTCGTAACCAGGAACTAACCGACGGTATGAATTGGTAGTAGGTGCAGCAAAAGCAAGAATTGCTGCGGCATGTTTTAAAATGCCTCCGATGGCATAGATACCCATCTGTGACATTCCGGCATATTCATCCCCGGCAAATAAAGGAGTGCTCCCTTTCCAAAGCGAAAAATGCGAATGCATGCCACTACCATTATCTTCAAAAACCGGTTTTGGCATAAAAGTTACCGTTTTAGCCTGTCGTTTGGCTACGTTTTTAATGATGTACTTGTACCACATGAACTGGTCGGCCATTTTCATAAGATCTGCATATTGCATATCGATCTCGCATTGTCCGCCGGTAGCTACTTCGTGGTGATGTGCTTCTATAACAATTCCCACTTTCCTCATTTCTTTTACCATTTCACCTCGCAGGTCATGATAGGTATCGGTAGGACTTACAGGGAAATAACCACCTTTGTAACTGGGTTTGTATCCTAGGTTCGGTTCTTCGATACGGTTGGTATTCCAGGCGCCTTCAACCGAATCTATCTGGTAAAAACCCATGTTTTGTGTCTGCGTAAAACGTACCTCATCGAAGATAAAAAATTCCGGTTCAGGTCCGATATAAGCCGTATCGGCAATCCCGGTTTCTTTCAGATACTTTACAGCTTTTTGCGTGACATACCTCGGATCTCTGCTATACGGTTCTTTTGTTACAGGATCAAATATATCAGCAAGGATGCTTACGGTTGGTTCTTTAAAAAACGGATCCAGTTTTGTGGTTGACGGGTCAGGAATTGCGATCATATCCGACTGATGAATGCCCTGCCAGCCGCGAATAGACGAACCATCAAAGCCCAAGCCGTCTTTAAACATTCCTTCGTCCCAGGTTTCGATCGGATAAGAACAATGCTGCCAGGTACCTAATAAGTCGACGAATTTCAGATCGACCATTTCAGCTCCGTGTTTTTTGGCAAAATCAAAAAATTCTTTAGGTGTCATAATAAAAAATTTTAAATTATTAATTAATTGACTACTTATGCATTATAAATTATCTGGTAAAGAGTAATTCCCTGTATTTTGGCAAAGGCCAGATCTCATCGTCAATCACTAATTCAAGTTTATCAATATGATACCGTATCTCTTCTAAAAAGGGAGCAACCGATTCTGCATATTTATAGGCTTTCTCCCTGCCGTTTTCTATTTTGTTAGCTACCTTCCGCGTTTCTATCATATCGCTCACTTGTGTTTTGATCTTTGTGATATGTTCAGAAATTGTCCGGATAAGGTCGAGTCGTCCACCGGCTAAATTACGGTATTCGTCTTCTCCGAATAATTCCTTCAGTCCTTTTACATTCTCAATCAGAATAGTCTGGTATTTAACCGCCGTCGGTACAATATGATTAATAGCAAGATCTCCCAGTACACGTGCCTCGATTTGTACTTTTTTGGTATAATTCTCATAATGTACTTCAGTTCTGGCTTCAATCTCTTTTTCATTGAAAATTCCCAGGGATTTGAATAAACTCACCGACTCCTTGGCAAGGTATGCATCCAGGGCTTCCGGAGTTGTAGAAATATTTGAAAGTCCTCTTTTAGCAGCTTCCTTTTTCCACTCTTCACTGTAATTATTTCCTTCAAACCGAATAGGTTTTGATTCTATTATATACTTACGCAGAACCTGGAAAATAGCTTCATCTTTCTTGACTCCTTTATTAACAATAACATCCACGTCTTTCTTAAACTTTATCAATTGATCTGCTACTGCTGTATTCAATACAGTCATCGGGGAAGCACAGTTGGCCGAACTACCTACAGCCCTGAATTCAAACCGGTTTCCTGTAAAAGCAAATGGGGATGTCCGGTTTCTGTCGGTGTTATCCAGCAATATTTCAGGAATTTTACCAATGTTAAGCTTCAGCTCTGTTTTTTCATCAGGTGTCATTTTTTTATTGGTGACTTTTTCTTCGATCTCATCAAGCATTTGTGTAAGTTGTGTGCCGATAAAAGCCGATATAATTGCCGGAGGCGCTTCGTTTGCGCCCAGACGGTGGGCATTTCCTGCCGAAGCAATGCTGGCACGCAACACATCACTGTTCTTATATACCGCTTTCAGAATATTTACTAAAAAAGTGAGAAACTGCAGATTCGTTTTAGGTTTATTACCCGGCGAAAGCAGATTCACCCCGGTATTGGTCATCAGTGACCAGTTATTATGTTTTCCTGATCCGTTAATCCCGCCAAAGGGTTTTTCATGAAAAAGTACCCTGAAGTTATGTCTGCGTGCAGTCTTTTTCATAACATCCATTATGAGGAGGTTATGGTCAACAGCCAGGTTACATTCTTCAAAAATGGGCGCTACCTCAAATTGGTTTGGAGCTACTTCATTATGCCTGGTTTTCACCGGTATCCCCAATTTATAGGCTTCTATTTCAAACTCACGCATGTATGCCGATATTCTTTCCGGGATAGACGCAAAATAATGATCTTCCAGTTGCTGATCTTTCGATGAAGCATGTCCCATTAAGGTCCGTTCGGTTAATACCAGATCGGGACGGGCATTATACAATGCTTCATCTATCAGAAAATATTCCTGTTCCCATCCAAGTGTAGCAATTACCTTGGTTACATTTTTATCGAAGTATTCACAAACGTCAACTGCAGCTTTGTCAATTGCATTCAACGCTTTCAGCAAAGGAGTCTTGTAATCTAACGCTTCTCCTGTATAGGAAACAAATATAGTAGGAATACTTAAGGTTGTTCCAACGATGAAAGCCGGTGATGAAGGGTCCCATGCTGTATATCCCCTTGCTTCAAATGTATTTCTTATTCCGCCACTCGGAAAACTGGAAGCATCAGGTTCCTGCTGAGCCAGTAATTTACCCGAAAAATTCTCAATCATTTTATTGAAATCACCCGGTTCGATGAAAGCATCGTGCTTTTCGGCGGTTCCCTCGGTCAAAGGGTGAAACCAGTGTGTATAATGCGTTGCTCCCCTCTCTATTGACCAGGCTTTCATGCCTACTGCCACTTTATCAGCCAGTTTCCTGTCTATTTTAGTTCCCTTATCAATACATTCCATTACCCCTTCGTACGCTTCTGACGATAGATACCTTTGCATCTGGTCCTTATCGAATACATTCATACCGTAATATTCTGAAGTTTTTACTGATGGATATACCACCTGTTTTGGTTGCCTTTTATTTACTTCTTCCAAAGCACTAAATCTAATTCTTGCCATACTTTATTTGAAATTTGAATGTGAAAACTTACTTTTTGATGCAAATATATTATTTTTTTGCATATCCCCTTAAATAATCGTATTATTTTTATAAAAAAAGTTATAATTTATAAATCAACCCTTGTTTTTTTAGGGTTTCGTTGAATTTTTTTTAAAAACCAAAATTAATCAGTTGGCGTTTTCATATCCTATTCATCAATTGTAATTAAAAAAGTAAAACCGGTAATCTTATAATTGACCATAATCTAAAAATGCAGAATTTTTATGACAGGAATTTAACTGGTAATTAGTGCTTGCCCGAAAAGTCCGGTGTTGAATAAGAAAAGTTCATTTTCAAGGCTTGCGAAGTCAGAAAATTCGCAGTTTACTAATGTAAATGAGGAGTTTTCTGATAAGCGTAACGCGGAAAATGGAGTTTTCTTGCCGACACTAATTAACTTGTATCTATATGCCACTACTAATACAATAGCAGCTTTACTACATAGTATGTATATTTAAAACAGTATTGGTAAGTTCAATATAAGACCTATCTGTCTCCTGATTTATTCAGCCAGGGAAGACTGGAAATACCTGTAAAAATGAGATATCGTTTCTATACCTTTAAATAAGTTATAAAGTGGAAAGCTTTCATTGGGAGAATGAATGGCATCTGACTCCAGGCCAAATCCCATCAAAACGGACTTCACACCCAACACTTCTTCAAAATCTGCTATTATGGGGATACTGCCACCACTGCGGGTTGGAACCGGCGGTTTGCCGTAAACCTTCATAAATGCCTTGCCGGCAGCCTCATAGGCCGGGGTGTCCAGCGGAAAGACATAACCTTCTCCTCCATGAAGATTTCTGACTTTTACTTTCACTCCTTTCGGGGCATTTGAAATAAAATATTTCTCAAACAAGTCTCCTATTTTTACAGATTGCTGATCGGGTACCAGACGCATAGAAATTTTGGCATGTGCCACTGCCGGTAATATGGTCTTTGCACCTTCATCTGTATATCCTCCCCATATACCATTTACATCAAGAGACGGCCGGATACCGGTGCGTTCAATAGTTGTATACCCTTCTTCACCCTGTACCTCATCGATACCTACCGATTCTTTGAAATTTTCAAGGTTGAAAGGAGCGCTTGCCAGCAACCTTCTCTCCTCAGCACTTATCGGGAGCACATCATCATAAAAACCGGGAATAGTAATTCGGTTATCTTTATCGGTCAGGGAAGCGATCATTCCGGCGAGGACATTTACCGGATTGGCTACCGCACCCCCGAATAATCCGGAATGCAAATCACGGTTCGGCCCTTTTACCTCAACCTCGAGATAAATTAATCCTCTCAGTCCAACAGTAATGGAAGGTATATCTTTGGCAATCATGGTTGTGTCCGATACCAGTACAATGTCACATTTCAGCAATTCTTTGTGCTTTTTACAAAAGTATTTTAGACTGGGTGACCCGATCTCTTCCTCCCCCTCTATTATAAATTTCACATTGCATGCCAATTGTCCGGTCTTATTCAGGTATTCGAATGCTTTCAGCTGTATAAAAAATTGTCCTTTGTTATCATCCGCCCCACGGGCATAAATTTTTTCATCCCTTATTTCGGGTTCGAAAGGAGATGATTTCCACAATTCCAAAGGTTCGGCAGGTTGTACATCGTAATGTCCGTACACCAGAACGGTTGGTAAATCTTCGCCTATGATTTTTTCACCATATATTACCGGTATTCCCGCTGTTTCCATGATAAGCGCTTTGTCTGCTCCGGCATTCAGCAGACTCCGGGTAAGGTATTCGGCTGCTGCCTTCATGTCTTTTTTATGTTCGGGTTTGGCACTTACTGACGGAATTTTAAGCAGACCAAACAGTTCTTCCAGAATTTTCGATTTATTTTCTTCAATAAATTGTTGTACACTTTTCATTTTATTCATCGGAATTGGTTTTTTTCAATGTTTTTGCAGCAATCTTCAAATGTCTCATCCAGTCATTTCCAAAACGCCGGGTTAACGATTCCTCTAAAAATTTATAAACAGGCACCTGTTCTTTATGACCCAGTACACGGGCAGGATGGCAAATATCCCATTTATCATAATTAACAGCCGTATATTCACCATACTTATGCAAACGTACCGGGTATAAATGACAGGACAATGGTTTTTTAAATTCAACAGCCCCTGCATAATATGCTTTTTCTATACCGCATTTGGCAATTCCATTTTCAAAAACCACGTAAGCACATTCTTTTCCATCAACCAATGGAGTAACAAAATCGTCCTCTATATCTATTACATAGGGCCCCTGCTCCTCTATGGCTTTTATCCCTTCCTTACGGAGAAATGGTTTCAGCTTTGGCAAAATCTCTTCCAATACAGGCAATTCTTCATCTTCCAGCGGAGCACCCGAATCGCCCCTAACACAACAAGCACCTTTACACTTTGCCAGATCGCAAATAAAATGCTTCTCCAAAACGTCCAAACTAATTAATGTATCTTTAATCCGTAACATAACTCCCTCCTTTTCAAGTACTGCAGATATAACAGTTCTTAATCACCTTTTATCTGATAAACCAGACAAAACTAAGGCATTTAAAATTTATTTACCTGCTTTAAAATTATATATTGTGTTCAAATTAACGAAAACGTTGGCGATTTTGTATTCATCAGCTTTTTATTGATGTGAAGTGGTATTATCTTTGTTATAATTAAATATCTGCCGTGATCTGAAAAATTTAAATGAAATAAACTATGCGTATCAAAATACTGATGTTGTTAATATTATTGCCAGGTTGCCGGGGAACCAGAGTGCAGCATACCGCCGGATCAGAACAAACGCCACATCCCGTTGAAAATATAG
The DNA here is from genome assembly GCA_963748095.1 of uncultured Bacteroidales bacterium. Taxonomy (GTDB): domain Bacteria; phylum Bacteroidota; class Bacteroidia; order Bacteroidales; family UBA10428; genus CAVVIO01. The sequence continues at coordinate 55,593 of CAVVIO010000003.1, read as the reverse complement.
CCATGCAGACCAACCGTTTTTCGCTGGAATTATTCTCCGGGCTAAATGCATCCTCTTCCAATATTTTCTTATCACCCTATAGTATTTACCAGGCAGCAGCTATGGTATATGCCGGAGCCAGGCAAAATACATACCGTCAGATCGGACAGGTATTGGGAACCGCTGCTGAACAGGATACATTTTTATACAATCTTTCCAAACTAACAAAAACCTTAATAACAGAAAATACTAAAGATTCTGTTCAGTTGTCACTGGCCAGCAGTGCATGGATACAAGAAAACTACCCTGTTTTAAAATCATTTTCGCAAACACAGGAAAGGTATTTCGGGTCGGATTTGAAACGGGTGGATTTTATTCAACCTGTTAAACGGGAATTGGCCAGAAATGAAATTAATAAATGGGCCATGGAACAAACAGAAGGTAAGATAAAGGACCTGATAGGAAATAATATGCTGAATGACCTTACCCGTCTGGTACTGGTCAATGCTATATATTTTAAAGGGTTGTGGAGATATCCCTTCGATGCAAAATCATCGCGCAAAGGAGATTTTTATCTTCGCTCAGGGGACACTTCCCGGGTAACTTATATGTATAACGAAGACAAGTACAGCTATTATGAACAGTCTGGTTTCAGGGTAGTTGAACTTCCCTACCTGAACAGCAGCCTTTCGATGTTGTTACTGCTCCCCGATCGTATCGGAATGATGGATTCTGTAAAAAACGAGTTGTCTTCCGAGGTGATTGACAAAATTTACAAAGGACTAAAATTAATGAATATTAGGCTGAAAATGCCCCGTTTTAAGATTACCGGTGAATTAAATGCAAAAACGGTTTTGGAAAAGATGGGAATGACGGAAGCATTTACCGATAAGGCAGATTTTTCAGGAATATCCGGAAGGGATGATCTGAAAATCGACCGTTTTTTTCAGAAAGCATACATACAGGTGAATGAAACCGGAAGTGAAGCGGCAGCGGCCACAGCAGTAATCATGAAGTTAAAATCAGCTTTGAATACGGAGACTATCGATTTCCGGGCAGACCGGCCTTTTCTGTTTTTTATTGCCGACCGTACAACACATACACTTTTATTTATCGGACAAGTGGAAGATCCAGGCAGTGCGGATTAATAAGTTAGGCATACTTTAATTCAGGAATTTACTAAGTATTCCATAGAGTTGAATCAACGATACCGGTTTCGAAAGGTAATCATCAAACCCCAGGTTAATAAACTTATTCCTGTCTTCTTCCATGGCAAAAGCTGTTTGAGCTATCACCGGAATTTCAGTATTGTGTTTTCTGATTTCCTTTAATACAGTTATGCCATCCTTACCAGGTAACCGAATGTCTAAAAATATCAATTTAATTTCAGGGGTCGAATGAAATAGTTCCAGGGCCTCAATTCCGTTTCTTGCAAATAGTGGTTGCAATCCTTTCCCTTTAAATATATTATCGAAAAGTTCGATACTGGTCGGATCGTCTTCTGCAACCATTACCCGGTGTCCTTTCCATGTACCATCTGCCTTTTGCTCATTTTTTTTAATGACCGGTTGAGATCTTTTCAATACAGGCAAATAGGGAAGCGAAAAATAAAAAGTTGTTCCTTCTGCCGGTTTTGAAGAAACGCTTATATTCCCTCCCATCAATTCCAGTAACCTGCTGGCAATAGCAAGTCCCAGCCCTGTTCCGCCATAAGTTTTATTCGAACCCAATTCCACCTGCATGAACCTTTCAAAAATCTTACTTTGCATATTTTCCGGAATGCCTATTCCTGTATCTTCTACCGCAAATTTCAATCCATCTTGTGAATCTGCCGTGTAACTAACCAGAATGTGTCCTCTTTCAGTGAATTTTATGGCATTGGTGATCAGGTTCGTCAGTATCTGGCGCAAACGAACTTCATCCATCATTATATCAGCATCATCGTCTTTTAATCCCTTTTCTATGGTAAATTCGACCTGATTATTCTCGCGGTTATTCAGTTCGCTCAGCATAACAAGGTAAAGATCATCCAGCATGTGGTTCAGATTGAATTCATGTTCCACGATTTTAACCTGGTTCGCTTCAATTTTTGATATATCGACAATATCATTTATCAAACTCAGCAAATGTTCACTGTTTATTTTAATGATGGAAGAAAACTTCTTCAACTCATTTTTTGTCAGATCCCTTACTTGTATCAGATTAGAGAAACCGACTATGGCATTCATAGGTGTTCTTATTTCATGGCTCATGTTTGCCAGGAATGCAGATTTTAACCGGTCCGATTCTTCTGCTTTGTTCTTTGCCCGGATCAGTTCATTTTCAAATTTTTTTCTATCCGTAATATCCCGGGCAATTGATAATATTACTTTCTTATTACCTAAAGTAAAGCTATGGGCACTTACTTCCACCGGAATCAATTTTCCTTGTTTATTGCAATGATGAAGGGATATTTTACCATGCTTATTTTGTGATAATTTTTCGTAAAATCCCTTTAGTAATGCTTTATCTTTCCGGGCTACCAGGTCGAAAGGGGTAAGTTGCATCAATTCCTTTCGTTTAAATCCTGTTATTAATGAAGCTGCTTTATTTATTTCGATGCAGCTTTCAGGTTCATTATTGTCATTTATTTCCCATAAATAAATAGCATCGTCGACATTATTAAAAAGATTTTGGAATTTCTCCTCTCCTCCGTTGTTCAAATACTTGTCAATTCTCCTTTTCAACCGATTGCCGGTTGTTTTTGACACATCCTCTGTCTTTTTAATTTTTTCCCCGCGTTTCGTGTTTGATTGTTGTATTTCAAGCAAAAGAGTGTGCCTGTCAATACGCTCTTTAATAAGCCATACGACTTGTTTGAGCAATTTCTCCAATGAAATAAACCTGTTTACAGGGGCATCATCTGCAAAAATGAACAATCCTTTCTTTATCCACATGGTTTCGAAACCGATCATAAACATAAATAACGGTTGAAACATATCTGTAAGGAAATTAATTGTCACTCCCGTTGTTTTTGCATCCTGAGACAAAACGAGTTTATTATCCATCCGATAACATATTCAACATGTCATCTGAAAAACTGATCTCAAATTTATATGCCTGTTCGCTTAGAAAAGATGCTTGGGTATAAATTAATTCAGGAGTTTCCGAATCTAACGAACAACAGGCTATAAATGGTATATTTTTTACTATGGAGATTCTCTTTAATACTAATTCAAGTAATTCTTCTCTGCTGGCTACCTTATCCAGGGTATCAGTAATTTCATTCAGGAGTCCTATATCACCTGCATGTTCAGTCAATAATTTATTCTTCTGTTCGGGCAGATTAATTTTCCCCCCTAAAGTTTCTTTTTTGTCTTTATTATGTTGCTTGTCCGCTTTTGTCATTATGTGGTAAAATAATTATTCCATAGACTCTTCTGACCTAAGAGGTTAATCCGTGGAATTCTGTTATTTATATAAGGACGATTTATCAGAAGCAACCGTAAATGTAACATTTTGAATTGATTAATGCTAATTTTTCTGCCTTCAATTTTTAAATAGGTTGTTTGATTGAATAAACCGGAAAGAATTTTAAATGGTATTTGTATCGAACAGCTTATTGGAGTTGCCCGAACAAATATTTTTCAGCATTTGTTAATACCTGAAATCAATAAAAGTAAAAGATATGGCAACAATAACCCTCAAAGGAAATCCGGTAAAAACATACGGAACATTACCATCTGCAGGAAATAACGCACCTGATTTTAACCTTACAACGACCGATCTGGGTCAGTCTTCATTAAAGAATTACAAGGGAAAAAGAGTAGTACTGAATATTTTCCCCAGTCTCGACACAAGTGTTTGTGCCAGTTCCGTAAGACGGTTCAATTCTGAAGCAGAAAAACTCAATAATACCGTGATATTATGCATCTCCAAAGACCTTCCGTTTGCACATTCCCGTTTCTGCACTACCGAAGGACTTAAAAATGTAGTGAACCTTTCGGCATTCAGAGATACCAATTTTGGAAAAGACTATGGTGTGATACTAACGGATAGTCCTATGGAAGGATTGTTCTCAAGAGCAGTGGTAATTATTGACGACAAAGGGAAGGTAATATATAATGAGCAGGTTCCGGAAATAACACAGGAACCGGATTATGAAAAAGCGTTAGCTGTTTTGAAATAAGAAAGTTAATTGACATAAAAAAACCTGGCCGGAAAATTTTCTGCCAGGTTTTTTTATGTCTTTTTATTTATTCCCAAGGCGTTAATGAATGGGTATCTGTAATATTAATCCTGCATAAATGCTTATGAATGCACAATAATTCGGATATAATAAGGTAATAAGGTGAGATTTGGATAAATACTGGTTTCTACTAAGGTTATTTAGCAAAAATAAGGTTTTCTGGCATGTGTTGAAAATCCTGACATATAGAATAAAAACCTTATTCTTAAATAAAACCTTAGTAGAGAAAATCACAAAACAAAACCAACCTTATTAAAAACTAATGAAGAACCCTGCAGAGAAATTTTTCCTGCAAGGTTTTTTTATCCTTTCTTTAAATTACACCCTGGTTTTAAAAGAAGGATTTTGATATATCTCGCATGCAATTACTTAACTTAAAATAAATGCATAAAACAGAATGGATTTAATAAAGTAAAAAGGTAAAGTTTAGATAGAAAATAATCACTGCGATGGTTATTTCGTTCTGATAAGGTTTTCTGACATTAATAAAAAGTCTTGACTTGCAAAATAAAAAACCTTATTTTTAAACAAACCTTAGTAGAAAACAAATAAACAACAACATCAACCTTATTACCTTATTAAAATAGTTATCATGAAAGTTGAATATAATAACCTGTATACCCATTTTATATTTACAACATTACACCGGCAGCCGCTTATTTCAGAAAAAAGCAGGGAACGCATTGAAAAATATATTACCGGAATAGTAAATAATAATGATTGCCAGTTATATGCTATATATGCAAATCCTGAGCATGTTCATTTTCAGGTTTCCCGTTCTCCAAAGATATCAGAAGAGACGTTAGCTGGTATCGTTTCTAAAAGTTCCGAGCGTTTCATAAACGAAAACAAATTATGTAAGGGTCATTTTAAATGGCAGGAATCATGTTCTGCATTTTCCGTTTCAAAGGGTAATGTGGATAAAGTGTGTAAATATATTTTAAATCAACCTGAACACCATCGGAAACTTACATATATGGAAGAATATGAAAACTTTATAAAATACTATCAAAAGACTTTAAAACCTAAATAACTTTGAAAAGTTGATCAATAAGTTTTTTCATATAGAATAAAAACCTTATTCTTAAACAAAACCTTAGTAGAGAAAATCATAAAACAAAGAAACCAACCTTATTGCCTTATTAAAAACAAATAAAAACCCGGCAAAGTAATCTTCCCCTGCCAGGTTTTTTTATATTCTTTCTGTTAATTACACACTTGGTTTGAGCGGACGGGTTTCGGTGATTTTTCCCTTCGGATCGAAAAACAGCTTCACCCTTTTATCTCCGTTTTGCAACACTACCACATAACCGGTGGGCTGGCGGCTATCCTTATCCATCTTTTCATAAATTTCACCCGAAATTGTCCAGTCTTTATATTTTCCGGTTTTTAATGCATCCAAAACAGTTTTTGGAAGCACTTCCGTCTTGCCATGCCTTACAATTTCCATTACCTTTCCCTTTTGGGAATATTTTTCCTTGTATTCTTTGTTGTCTTTCCCGTAAGCCACAACATAGGCATCGGGAATTTCCACATTTGAAAGATCGTTCGGATCGCCTGAATATACAAACCATTGCTGGTTAGATGCTTTAGGGTTCTCCTTGTTAAAGGCATCGATCACCACTGCCGGAACATGATGTTTCACAATATAATCTTCAGCATCATTCTTTACTGAATCTTCGATAACAGCATTATTCACTGCTGTATCGATTGTCTGTTTCGGTGTACCGCCTTTACATGAGATCAATAGCGCACTCATCGAAATACCTGCTACTATCAATAATCTATTTAAAAAAAAATTCGTCTTCATATTGCTCTCTTTTTAAAGTTCTGTTTGTTGTTAATTATCAAATATCTTTCAATAATTTCTTCAGTTCAGTCAGTTTTGTTTCAATAGCATTTTCATGCTTTTCCAGCTTGTTATTATCCGATTTCGGAAGATTGAGTTCTTTTTCCATTGCTGCTTCTTCATGCAAAATATTATCATATCCGAAAATGATATTGTTGAATCTTTTTTCGGATCTTTCGTCTCTGGCCAATTCTTTCTTCAGGGCTTCCACATGTTTCCTGGAAGCTTCCGCACGCTTCCGAATACTTTTTACATGCGGATAATATCTTTCCTTATTCAGTTCATTCTTTGATTTAATCCGTATTCTCCGCAGTTTCCGTACATGATTCATTGTTTGATTCAGATCTTCATGCAGTTCATGGCGGTCCAAATTCCGTATGGAAATTCCGGTCTGAGCTTTTACATTCACAGATCCCATGAAAAAAATTCCCAATAACAGGAGTATGACAGGATAATAAAAAGAACTGTTTTTTTTCATAATGTTTAGTTTTTTCCTTACTGTTTCACGTGTAAAAATTCATTATCAAAATTTATTTTATAAACTCTGTCGTTCCTTATTTGTTTGAATCTCAGAGTAGTTTTATATTTTTTTAACATTGCTTCATACCTGTGAACAGCCATTCTTTCCTTTGCCGTAATAGTATAATTTATGTTACAGAAGATGAAGCAAACAAATGAAATCTGCAACACATTCCTGGCATGGTAATATTGTTATCCGGAATTATCCTTCAGACTAATTAATTATATGTCTGTGATTAACACTCCTTTTAGAAAAAACGGATATTTTTGTCTTAATTGAACAATGGATGTGATTGTGTGTTTTTAGAACATGCCACTTAAGTACATTCTGATATCAGTTACCCTGTCAGTAATACTGGTTATTCAACCGTTATTACCTTACGTGGAATATTTCACCTTCAAAAAATACATTATCGAGCATTTATGCGTTAACCGCGGTGTGCCGGGATCAACCTGCCATGGGAAATGTTTCCTTGACAAAAGCCTGAAGGATGAAAACAGGGAAAGTCACAACGACAACAAAGTTCCATCAAGAGTCAGAACGGATATAGTTGTATATACCTTGCCGGAAAACGATCTTTTCTCCGAAAAATGGCATGAAATAGCAATACCTGAATCGTACTATACTAATTTTTACACATTCACTTATTCCCCTGCAATTTTCCATCCCCCAAAGATATCCTGACAAATACCGGACATACAAATTCGCATAAGAAAATTTCAATATTCAGGAATCAAAAAGATCTCAAAACAGATCAATCTTAAATTTAAATGGTTAGAGGAATTGAAATTCTGTTATCGGAATTTATTTGAGATTTGAAAATTGGTTTTTGGAATTTTCTTAAAGATCATCTTTCAGTCATTGTATGTCTGCGGATTTCCCGGGTGGCTGCCTGATATTACGCTCATCCGGATTCACAAAGTTTTTAATCTGAATACTGTAATTATTTATCGAATAAAAAATGAGTAACATGAGATATCTTCACATAGTATATATTTTATTGGCAATACTATCTTTTTCAGCCTGTAACAAGGACAATACCACAACACCGGATACTTCCACGGACATGGTAATGATATCGCAGGCCGATTCAAAAGCCGGGGATTTTACTGTTGAACTGATGGCAAAAGACACGCTGTTTGCCGGATACAACAAACTGTATTTAAATATTAAAGATAAATCCTCAGGCAGTGCAGTCACCAATGCCACCATTAAACTGTATCCCCTGATGAACATGATGATGGTAAAGCATGCCGCACCCGTTGAAAATCCGGGAGAGAATGCCGATGCCAAGGGGAATTTTGAAGGTGCCGTGGTATTTGTTATGCCCAGCAATTCGAGTGAATACTGGAGCATGGGGGCAACAATTGCCGCCAATGGGATGAGCGACACGGTGAGTTTTGCCATTCCGGTAGTCAAGAATCCGGAGGAAGCACGGGTAATTAATGTGGTCTCACCCATCGACAGTGTTACCTACTTTATATCCCTGGTGGAACCCACGGCTCCGAAGGTGGGGATAAACGATCTTGAATTCGCAGTGCATTATAAAAAGAGCATGATGAGCTTTCCGGCTGTGGATGACCTGAGCATTAGTTTTGTGCCGGAGATGCCATCAATGGGGCACAGTTCACCCAATAATGTTGATCCTGTGTTTATGGAGGATGGACATTATAAGGGCCAGGTGAATTTTACCATGACGGGCTGGTGGAGGCTCAACCTCACGCTTAAAAAAGGAGATACACTTATTTCCGATAATTTGTCTTTTAATATCACTTTTCAGTAAAATATGGGCTATCGGATGAAAGGGAGTTTATTACAGAAAATAAAGGATTTATTAATATGATTTGGTTAAGCCATTTCGTCATTGCGAGGAGGAGGGACGACGACGAAGCAATCTCCTGCTTTGAAGGGGAGATTGCTTCGCTATCGCTCGCAATGACGTGTTCCTCAGCAAGCTTATCCAGACAACATTATAAATGCATTAATAAATTATCATTTTCCCCGGATAGCCCAAAAACAAAAAAGCAATGCCAAGAATTGTAACCGTATTATTGATAACAGCCTTTTTACCCGTTACCGGATATTCACAGAAGAAGCTGTTTACCCTTCGCGATACGATGAAGATAAACGAAGTGGTGGTGGCCTATACCGTACCCCTGAACGACCAATCCATGGTAAACCATTACCAGGTGCTCCGCACCACCAGTCTCGATAAAATAAATGCCCGGCTGGGGGGCGTATCGGTTATCAGCAGGGGAGCATACGCCATGGAACCGGAGATAAACAGTTTTTCGGCCGGACAGATAAATGTGACCATCGACGGGATGAAAATGTTCGGGGCCTGTACCGGCAAAATGGATCCCATCACCTCGTACGTGGAGCCAATAAACCTGAAAAGTATCCAGCTCAGTCACGGTTCCAACGGTAGCCGTAACGGCTCCACCATAGGCGGATCGTTCGACATGCTGCTGCAACAACCCAAATTATCGGGTATCAGTGCCGAGGCAGGGGTTAATTACGAATCTGTTTCGCGCGGGAAAACCGGCTTCCTGGTGTTCAACTACGGAAAGGAGAAATGGGCTTACCGCCTGAGCGGGGTGTATAAGAATTATTCATCGTACACCGACGGCAACGGGAATACCGTCCCGTATTCGGGCTATGAAAAAGTAAACCTGCAACAATCACTGCGAATAGTTCCGGCAGCGGGGCACCCGGTTACATTCGACTGGCTTATCGACGATGCTTACAACGTGGGTTATCCGGCATTGCCCATGGACGTGAGCAAGGCCAGGGGACGTATCTATTCCGTTGATTACGATCCGGAAAACAGCATCCTTAACATTTCCAATTTCAAAGTAAAGCTGTATGCCAACACGGTATATCACGTGATGGACGATTCGCACAGGGACAGCCTTTACTTTATCGAAAATCCCGCGACAGGCACCCGCGACAGTGTATACATGCACATGGACATGCCCGGCCGCAGCAACACCTACGGGGGATACGCGGAAGGCAATATCCAATGGCTGAACAACAACACGCTGAGCTTTAAGGTAGAGGATTACCTGCACTGGTCGAAGGCAGATATGACCATGTATATGAACAACCCGGCCAGTCCGGGGGAACCACCCATGCATACCGAAACCTGGCCCGAGAACCAGCGGCATGTTACCGGGCTTTATTTGAAGAATGACAACACGATCACTGACAACACCGTGCTAAGCGCTGATGTGCGGGTCGACTACAGCAATACCCGGATATTGTCGGAACAGGGGGTGCAGCAACTCGACATACTGGGATACAATGCCGGTAAGGTATTCCACAGGCTGGTGAAATCGGCCAACCTGAACATCGACCACCACATGGGGAAATCGCTGAAAGCAAAGGCCGGTATCGGTTACGGCGAACGGCTGCCTACCACATCAGAACAATTTGGTTTTTACCTTTTCAATTCGATGGACGGATACGACTATATCGGCAACCCGGAGATACACAGCGAGCGGGCCATCCACCTGTGGACCAGCCTCAGTTACACCCGGCCGGCTATCCGGATATCGTGGGAGAACTATTACAACCATGTGTTCGACTATATCCTGGGAGTTGCAAAGCCCGGATACGATGCACTTACTTTAAGAGCCTCAGGTGTGAAGGAGTACGAAAACCTGCGCTATGCCATAACCTTTTCCTCCAATGTACAGGTACTGTGGAAACCCGTTCCGGCACTCGAAGTATTCGATGTGATGAAGTATAACTTCGGACAGACTTACACGGGACTGCCGTTACCCCTTATCCCTCCTTTTAATAACCTGTTGTCCGTAACCTGGAAAAAACAAAAATATTACCTGCAGGCAGAGACCGAATATGCCGCGGCCCAGAACCGTATCGACAGGAACTTCGGCGAGATCCCGTCGAAGCAGTACCTATTGCTCAATTTCCGGTCGGGCTATAACCTGGATGTTAACAAATCGGTTATCAGCTTTTCTTTCGGCGTGGAGAATATCCTTAACAAAGCCTATTCCGAACACCTCGACTGGGGCAGTTATAACAGACAGGGGAGAAATGTGTATGTGGGAGTTTCTTTTAAGAGATGAGTAGTGAGAAGTCGGGAGTCGGAAGACTGAAGGCAGAAGAAGCAAAACCCTGTCAGAGGTCACGGACCCTGTCAGCGGTTGGGTATGGAAGAGGAAGGAACGAGGGAGCGATGAGGCGAGTGTGCCGAGGAAGCGAAAAAAGGCGATTTGGAAGTTATCAGTGATGAGTTGGAGTAGCCTGGATGAATATGGGTGATATTTAGTTGTTTGGGAAATCGCAATTCAAAAATCGTGAATCGAAAATCAGATATTAGTCAAAAGTAATCAGTTGGTAAGAAGGTTATCCCCCGCTGGCGGGGGTGCAGGGGGTGGAAATATGAGTGTGAGTGCGAGTGTGAGAGATGAGTAAAAGATTAGAAGCAACAACTCCCTCCAAACCGTCATTGCGAACGATAGTGAAGCCTGCCTGCTGCAGACAGGCAATCTCCTTCTTATGAATGAAAATCATGCTATCAGAGTTTCATAAGGAACGAAAACAAAGCAACCGGAGCGCAGCGGAGCTCACTGAAGGTAATCTCTTTCTAATGTTTTATTGCCTGAAATTAACACTAAAAGATATATTCAATAAACCGTATCAGCATACACAAAAAAACTTTAACTGTTTCAGAATGAACCAATCCCAACAATACCTGTTTTAACAATAATTCTTTTGAGCCTAAACCATCAAACCAATAAGCCATGAAAAATCTATCCTTATCCCTCTTCCTTTTGTGTTGTCTTACCCTAAGTGTTATGCCCTCTGCTTCGAGACTACGACGTATTGCTCGCTACGCTCCTACCAGGAGCTGACGGGCAACTACTACGCCCCCATCGAGGACGCGGCCGACGGGTTCCGGCAGACGATCGGCGCGGCGGCGGCCGGGGGGCTTGACGGCGCCGCCCTGCGCGCCTGGGTGGCGACGCACTGCGTCGGCGACATCGACGAACGGCTGCTCGGCGAACGGCCGGCGCTGCGGACGTTCCGCGCGCTGCGGCTCACCGATCCGCCGCGGCTGCTGCTGAACCCCCGGCTCAGCGAGTTCCAGAAGGCGTTCGTGCTGGCGCGCGAGGCGGGCTACCACCTGCTGGGACTCAAGGCCCGATCGCAGACGACGCCGCCCGACCGCGAGGATTCGTTCGAGCAGGTCCTGAACGACTTCAAGGCGTCCTACTTCGCGGGCGCTTTCCTGCTGCCGCGCGACCGTGTCGTGGCCGACCTTCGGACCTTCTTCCGGCTGCCGACCTGGCAGCCGGCCGCGCTGACGGCGCTGCTCGACAAGTACCGGGTGACGCCCGAGACGCTGATGTACCGCTTCAGTCAGTTGATCGGCCCGGAGTTCGGGCTGCAGGCCCACTTCCTGAAGTTCGGCATCGAGAGCGGCCGCGTACGGCTGCTCAAGCAGCTCAACCTGTCGACGCTGCGGATCCCGTCGGGCATCGACGCCGACGAGCACTACTGCCGGCGGTGGCTGTCGACACACCTGCTGGTCGAGCGCGTGGCGTGGCAGCGCCGGTACCCGAAGCGGGTGCAGAAACCGCTCGTCCGGGCCCAGCACTCGAGCTTCGTCGATCGGCCGGACGAGTCGTTCTTCTGCTTCGGCATGGCGCTGCCCGAGCCGCTGCGGCCCGAGCTGGACATCAGCCTGACGATCGGCTTCCGCGCCGACGAGGTATTCGCGCGGACGGTGCGCTTCGCGAAGGATCGGACGATTCCGCACACCGTGCTCAACGGCACCTGCGAGCACTGCCCGCTGCCAGCCGCCGCGTGCGCCGATCGTGCGGCGCCCCCGGTGCTCTACCAGCAGCAACTGGCACGCGCCGAGCTGCAGCGCGAGCTCGACGCGTTGTCGACGCACGTGACGACGACCGCCCGCCGCTGATCCGGCCGTGTCGTCGCGCACGCGCGACGCACGCCCATCCCACCATCGACCTCGACGATTCCTTCGGCCTGCCGCGACGCGCGCGTACCTGTCGCGCTCCGCGCCCGCCATCGATTCGGCTAACCGTTTTCGGACCGCGCCCGTCATCCGATGAATTGAATCGCATGCACGTCGTTCGCGCGCAACGAGTTAGTGCAAGCTGAACGAGCGACAACGCGTCCATATCGGCTTCAAGCAATTGAATTCGCGAAGCGCATCGGCTTGGTGCAACGGTCGAGCGCATCGACGCGTTTTCCGCCGTGAAACCGTACGTCCTGCACCCGCGTCCCTCGTCCGGCACGGCCGATGCTTTGTATCGACGTCGATGTCCCTCCACGGTCGAGTGTGGCGCCGCGCACCATCGCGTGCTCACTCAACGGATCACAGACTTCCGCATGCGTCACCCACACGGATCCCGTCGCCGGTTCCCGTCGACGCCTCGACCGTTTCGGCACTGCACCGCAGTGCTCCCGCCGGGTCCCAGCGGCGCTCGCCCTCCCCGGACGACGCCGCCACACACGCAACAGACGTTGGGTGCACGCCGCAGGCGGGCATCCTGAGGAGGAACGTTTCCATGCACAACGCGAAGCGGCTCATCGCGCTCGGCGCGCTGGCCCTTGCACTCGTGGCGGCGCCGGTGTGGGCGCAGAACGTCAACGAGCCGTCTGACCGGCACCGTGAAGGACGCGCAGGGCGCGGTGCTGCCCGGCGTGACCGTGACCGCCACGTCGCCGGCCCTCATCGGCGTCGCAGGTGGCCGTGACGGAAGCCAACGGGAGCTACCAGTTCCCGTCGCTGCCGTCGGGCAGCTACACGCTGAAGTTCGACGCTGTCGGGCTTCAAGCCGTTCACCCGGCAGAACATCACGCTGGCGCTGGGCCAGACGCTGACGGTCGACGCCGCGCTGCAGCTGGCGTCGCTGCAGGAGACGGTGCAGGTGACGGCCGAGTCGCCCGATCGTCGACACGCAGTCGACGTCGGTGGGCAACACGATGGACACGGCGAAGCTGATCGGCGTGCCGAGCTCGAGCGACCTGTGGGGCGCGCTGGCGCAGTCGCCGGGCGTCCGGATGCAGGGCTTCGACGTCGGCGGCAGCCACAAGAGCCAGCAGTCGGGCTACGACGGCGTTCGGCATCTCGAGCCAGACGCGCGTCATCACCGAGGGCGTGGACACGACCGAGGGCACGGGCGGCGCCGGCTTCTACCAGGACTACTACTCGCAGAACGAGATCGCGGTGAGCGGGGCGGGCCAGGACGTGTCGATGAACACGCCGGGCGCGGCCGTCATCTCGACGATCAAGAGCGGCGGCAACACGTTCAAGTCGCTGATCAACCAGACCTACGAGGGCAAGAGCTTCGTGGGCAACAACGTCAACAGCGCGCATCACCGCGCGCGGCGGCTCGGCGCAGCCGAACCTGCTGTTCTGGGAGAACCACGACGACCTGGGCGGCCCGATCGTCAGGGACAAGCTCTGGTTCTTCGTGGCGTTCAACCACTTCCACATCAACAAGGCAGATCTCGGGCGTGCGATCCGAACATCGCGACCGACCTGGGCATCTTCAACAACTTCACGACGAAGGAAACCTGGAAGCTGTCGCTCGAAGGACACCCTGATCGGCTACTACCAGTGGGGGAAGAAGCAGAAGCCGCTGCGCGGCCTGTCGGCCACGCGTCGGCACGCGACTCGACGCTGGCGCAGACCAGCCCGAGCTGGATGTACAACGGCAAGTGGGAGCGCGTCTGGTCGAACCGGCTGTTCACCGAGCTGAACATCGGCAACTTCGGCTACGTCTTCCCCGAGCAGCCGTCGGTCGACTACACGACGAACCCGCCGCGCCACGACCTGGCGACGGGCGTGGACTCGGGCGCCGGCTTCGCGCAGGGCGGCACGGGCGGCCCGTTCGACTTCGAGCGCGAGAAGCCGCAGGTCTACGGCAACGCGACCTACTACCTGCCGACGAAGAACGCGGGCAGCCACGACCTGAAGATCGGCTTCGAGTGGATCGACGACCAGTCGGACTTCGCGAACATCGGCACGTCGGGCCCGCTCCTCTACCTGGACTACAACGGCGCAGCCGGATGAGATCCGCCTCACGGACCTCGGCGACGCCGGTCGACGCTCGGCAGCACCTGGACGGTGCCGAGCGACCGGAACCGCCGGGTGGCGCTGTACTTCCAGGACCGCTGGACGGCGAGCGACAAGGTCACCGTGACCGCGGGCGTGCGGTACGACCGGCAGCGGCCGTACTACATCTCCGCGCAAGCGGGCGCCGATCCTCACCGACTTCTTCCCGACGCAGACCGTTCCGGGCAAGACGCTGCTCGTCCGCAACAACGTCGCGCCGCGGATCGGCGTCAGTTACGACCCGGCGGGAGACGGCAAGACGGCCATCAAGGCGTTCTACGGCCGCTACTACTACAACTTCGCCGACAGCTTCTCGGCGGTCGATCCGGGCGGCACGAACACGAAGACCTACCAGTTCCACGACCTGAACGGCAACGGGCTGTACGACGGTCCGCAGGAACTCGGGCACGCTGCTCAGCTCGACTGGCGGCACGAGCACGACGCTCGATCGTCGAACCTGAAGACGCCGCACACCGACGAGTTCGACCTGTCCTACCAGCGGCAGTTCTGGGGCGAGTCGTCGTTCCGCGTCGCCTACGTGCGCAAGATGCAGCGCGACAAGCTCTCGCGACCTACAACATCGCGCCGCGCCGGCCAGTTCACGCGTGCCGGTGACCGTTCCGGTGACGCTGCAGAGCTACGATGGCGGCGTCTCGGGCACGCAGAACTTCACGGTGATACGACATCCCGGGCAGCGCTGGCCGGCCAGACGCCGAACGCTCATCGCGCACGATGCCGCCGGCTCGGGCAAGGGCGCTGGAACTACGACACGATCGAGCTCGCCTTCAACAAGCGGTTCCAGAAGGGACTGTTCCTCGACACGAGCTTCGACTGGACGCGGCGCGACGATCTGGAGCCGGCCAACAGCGCCAGCAACAACCCGCTGACGCAGTCGGACGTCATCTCGGTCGCCCAGGACTACTTCCAGAACGCCGTATCCGACGGTGTCGAACCGGCAGACGACGACCAGCTGGGAGTTCCACCTGTCGAGCCGGTACGAGCTGCCGTACCAGATCGGCGTCGGCGCGAACTTCCAGGTCCAGAGCGGCTGGCAGTACGCGCGGCTGCATCACCGTCGAGTCTGCCGAACGCCGGCACGCAGTAGTTCTGGATGAACAACCTGAGCAACAACCGCGTCGGACACGGTCTCGCTGCTGAACCTCCGCTTCGACAAGACGTTCAGCCTTCGCCGGCCATCGGCTGACCGGCATGATCGACCTCTTCAACGTCCTGAACGCGAACGCCGGTGCGAACTTCAACCTCTCGAACGGCTCGCGGTTCAACCAGGTCAACGGCGTGCTCGACCCGCGGACGCTGCAGCTCGGCGTCCGCTTCGAGTTCTGACCGACGTCCTCCGCACACGGCGCGCCCGGAATCCGCACGGCGGGTTCCGGGCCGCCGCCCCTCCCCTCGGCCGGGCGCGCGCGCCACGTCCCGCGCGACCGCCGACTGCATGCGAGCGACCGCCGCCCCCGTCCCGTCTTCCCGACCTCAACCGAACGTCGGCCGGCCCCTGATCAGCTTGCACCGCGTTTCATCACGTCGACCACCTGAGCCGTACGCGAACGGATCAGATGGCCGGCGAGATCTCTCCGTCGAACCGTCGAGCTCTCGTCCGTTCGATCGCCTGTTGAGTTCGATGACAATTCAGATCGCCGGTGATCGAGGCTGTCGGCTCTCCTGATTTCCGGATCGACGCGTAACGCTTTGCGCGAACGGCGTCTTGGTGTCGAACTCAACAACGTTCAGCCGCGTTTCGGCAGGTCTGAATCTTCAACACAATGGATTACAAACGCCATCGAACTCTTCTATTCGCCTCTTAGCTGAACTGTCCAAGCAGCAACAACGATGAGCACTTTTTCGCATGACGCGAATTATTCTCCACACCGGTACCGCTCTTGCCTGCAGGTCGCGCGTACTTTGTCGTCAGTTCGACAATGGCTTTGGCAGACAAGAGGAGGACTCCGACTCATGCCAGGACGAACTCGTGCACGTTTCGTGATCGTCGCGTTCGTCGCCCTCGTGCTCGCGCTTCCCATGGGCGCCCTCGCACAGAACGTCTCCGGTCATCTGACCGGCACCGTGAAGGACGCCAAGGGAGGCGTGCTCCCGGGCGTCACCGTCACGGCCACCTCGCCCGCCCTCATCGGATCGCAGATGCAGGTCACCGGCGCAAACGGGTCGTACATGTTCCCGTCACTGCCTCCAGGCAGCTACACGCTGAAGTTCGATCTCCCCGGCTTCAAGGCCTACAGTCAGACCAACATCCGCCTCGCGCTCGGGCAGACGCTGACCGTCAACGGGCAACTGCAGCTGGCGGCGCTCAAGGAGAACGTCACCGTGACCGCGGCGTCGCCGGTCGTCGACACGCAGTCGACCGGGCTCGGCAACACGCTGAACACGGCGAAGCTCATCAGCGTGCCGACCTCGACCGACATCTGGGGCGCGCTGGCGCAGACCGCCGGCGTCCGCATGTCTGGCTTCGACGTCGGCGGCAGCCACAAGTACCAGCAGGACGGCTACGCCGCCTTCGGCGAGCGCGACCAGAACCGCGTCATCATCGAGGGGTCGGATACGACCGAAGGGACCGGCGGCGCGGGCGGCTACTGGGACTACTACGCCGCCAATGAGGTCTCGGTGACGGCGGCGGGCCAGGACGTGGCGATGAACTCGCCCGGAACGGCCACTGTCCTCACGATCAAGAGCGGCGGCAACCAGTTCAAGTCGCTCATCAACCAGACCTACGAGCCGAAGAGCTTCGTCGGCAGCAACATCGACTCGAACATCACCAAGCTGGGCGGGTCGGACTCCAAGAACCTCGAGTTCTGGGAGAATCACGACGATCTCGGCGGCCCGCTCAAGCGGGACAAGCTGTGGTTCTACGTGGCCTACAACAAGTTCCACGTCAATCAGAGCCTGCCGGGCGTCGACCCGAACGTGGCGACGAACCTCGGCATCCTGTGGGCCTTTACCAGCAAGGCGACCTGGAAGGCGTCCTCGAAGGACACGATCATCGGCTACTACCAGTACGACCACAAGGCGCTGCCGTTGCGCGGTCTGTCGGCCCTCCGGCCGAAGGAGTCGACGCTGGCCGAGTTCGCGCCCGGCTGGATGTACAACGGCAAGTGGGAGCGGGTCTGGACGAACCGGCTGTTCAGCGAGTTGAACATCGGCGAGTTCGGGTATGGCTTCCCCGAGGTGCCGTCGGTCGACTACACGACCCACCCCCCCATCCACGACCTGGCGACGGGCGCCGACAGCGGCGCCGGCTTCGCGCAGGGCGGCACGGCCGGTCCGTTCAATCTGCATCGCGCCAAGCCGCAGGTCTTCGGCGACATCGACCTACTACCTGCCGACGAAGAACGCGGGGAGCCACAGCATCAAGGTCGGGTTCGAGTGGCTGAACGACCAGGCGCAGTTCGGCCACAGCGGCACCTCCGGCCCGATCCTCTGGCTCGACCGGAACGGCCAGCCCTCTGAGATCCGGTTGACCGACCTCGGGACGCCGAACTCGCTCGGCAGCTCCTGGCTGGCGCCGATCAACGAAAACCACCGCATGGCGTTCTACGCGCAGGATCGGTGGACGGCCAACGACAAGGTGACGGTCACCGCCGGCCTCCGCTACGACCGGCAGTCGCCGTACTACCGGGCGGGCAAGCGCGATCCGATCCTGACCAACTGGTTCTCTTCCTACACGACGCCGGCGAAGACGCTCTTCACCCGCAACACCATCGCACCGCGACTGGGCGTCAGCATCGACCCGACGGGCGACGGCAAGACGGCCATCAAGGCGTTCTACGGCCGGTACTACTTCAACTTCGCCGACAGCTTCTCGGCGGTCAACCCGGGCGGCGCCAATACGAAGACGTTCGAGTACACCGGCGTGGCCGGCAACAGCGACCCGGCGTACATCGCGGCGCACCTCGGCAACCTGGTCGGCGCGACCGGTGGCGTCAGCACGACCTTCAACCCGAGCATGAAGACGCCGTACACCGACGAGTTCGACGCGTCGGTCCAGCGGCAGTTCTGGGGTGAGTCGTCCGTCCGGGTCGCGTACATCCGGAAGATGGATCGCAACCAGGCCGACTTCAACGGCATTAACGAGAACTGGCTGGGCCAGTTCACCGTGCCGACGACCATCCCGGTCACCATCCAGAACATCACCGGCGTACAGGGGACGCAGAACTTCACGGTCAACGATATCCCCGCCAGCCTCGTCGGCCAGGTCAACAGCGTCATCGACACGATGCCGTCCTCGGTGAACAACGGCGCACAGAACTTCAACACCTTCGAGATCGCCTTCAACAAGCGGTTCTCGAAGGGGCTCTTCCTCGACATGAGCTACGACTGGACGAAGTACGACGCGCTTCAGGGGCCCGGCAACAAGAGCAACAGCAACACGACGCAGGCCGATGCCATCGGCTACGGCTTCTTCCAGAACCCGTACCCGAGCGTGTCGAACCGGCAGAGCACGAGCAGCTGGGTGTACCACCTGTCGGCCAACTACGAGTTCCCGTACCAGATCGGTGTCGGGGCCACCTTCCTCATCCAGAGCGGCTGGAACTACGCGCGGATCATCTCGGTGAATCTGCCCAACGCCGGGAGCCAGGAGTTCTGGATGAACGACCTGAGCACCAATCGGTCGCAGAATGTGCCGCAGTTGAACCTGCGGTTCTCCAAGGCGTTCAACATTCCGGGCGGCCACCGCTTCTCGGCGATGCTGGACCTCTACAACCTGCTGAACGCGAACCCGATCACCAACTTCCAGATCCTCAACGGGTCGCGGTACAACCAGGTCATCAACCTGCTCAGCCCGCGCACGCTGGAGCTCGGCCTGCGCTTCGAGTTCTGATCAACCTCGTCCGCACACGGCGCGCCCGGAATCCGCACGGCGGGTTCCGGGCCGCCGCCCCTCCCTTCGGCCGGGCGCGCGAGCGCCCGGCCCCTTTTTGATCCGGTCGCACCCGCGCTCGTCTCCACCGCGTCTCCGCCGTCGCCGTCATCTCTGCGCAAGGCGCGGGGTTCCCCTCCCGCTGAAGCTCAGCATGGCCACCACATGGGCACGACGAGCGACGAGCACGGAGCTCGACCGCACAGCGGTCTCCGCATCGTCCAATCGCACTCCGGACATCTTTTCGCGAGCGGCCGCGCACCTCATGCGTGCTCGCTGCGTGATGAAATTCAATCAGATGACGATCGCACGCGCCGTTCGTCCTGAATCTTGGATTCCGCGCAGACGCATGAAGGCTCAGTCACTTAGTTCAAACTGAGCCGCGCCTTATCGCAGACTCATCTGGACGAATCGCTCCGGTGAAATGGATCGGGTCACGCGTACTGTTGAGATGCGGGTACGGCGCAATCACTGCTGTTTCTTCCACACGGCGAGACCTTTCCGAACGGGCACGCGTCGTGCACTAGGCGCGGCGACGCTCGAGGCAGATCGAGCGTGACCGGACCATCCAGCGTCCGCCCGCGCCGGAACTCCAGGGGCAGCGCCCCCGCGAGCCAGCCCTCCGCTCGTCTCCGGCCCGACGGACCGTACCACGTGGGATTCCTGCGCCCGGGCACTCCTGCCGGCGAGGGATCCGCGTCCGGTTCCTCACGTTCTTCCTCGTGAACGTCGCTCTTCGCAGATCCGTTTCGTGACGGGACACGTGTGGTCCCATGGAGGAGACGCAACACATGCACCGAAGTACTCGAGGATTGCTCGCACTGACCCTCGCGCTCGCGATGTCGACGCCCGCGTGGGCGCAGATCGTGTCGAGCCACCTGACCGGCACGGTCAAGGACGCCCAGGGAGCGGTGCTCCCCGGCGTGACGGTCACCGCCACGTCACCGGCCCTGATCGGGTCCCAGGTGGCGGTAACCGAGACCAACGGCACGTATCACTTCCCGTCGCTGCCGGAGGGCACGTACACGGTGAAGTTCGTGCTGCCCGGGTTCCAGGCCGTGACGCGCAGAACATCGCCCTCTCATGGGCCAGACGCTGACCGTCGACGCCCAGATGCAACTGGCCTCGCTCAAGGAGAACGTGACGGTCACGGCGGAGTCGCCGGTGGTCGACACGGAGTCGACGGCGGTCGGGAACACGATGAACACGGCCAAGCTCATCGGCGTGCCGAGTTCGAGCGACCTGTGGGGCGCGCTGGCCCAGTCGCCGGGCGTCCGCATGCAGGGCTTCGACGTGGGCGGCAGCCACAAGGTGCAGCAGTCGGGCTACTCGGCCTTCGGCATCTCGGGCCAGACGCGCATCGTCACCGAGGGCGTGGACACGACCGAGGGGACGGGCGGCGCCGGGTTCTACCAGGACTACTACTCGCAGAACGAAGTCTCGGTGAGCGGCGCCGGGCAGGACGTGTCGATGAACACGCCGGGCGCGGCCGTCATCTCGACCATCAAGAGCGGCGGCAACACGTTCAAGTCGCTGATCAACCAGACCTACGAGGGCAAGAGCTTCGTGGGCGACAACACGAACAGCACGATCACCAGCCGCGGCGGCTCGGCCTCGCCGAACCTGCTGTTCTGGGAGAACCACGACGATCTCGGCGGCCCGATCAATCGGGACAAGCTCTGGTTCTTCGTCGCGTACAACCACTTCCACATCGACAAGAGTTCTTCGGGCGTCGATCCGAACATCGCGACGAGTCTCGGCATCTTCAACAACTTCACGACGAAGGAAACGTGGAAGCCGACATCGCACGACACGCTGATCGGCTACTACCAGTGGGCGAAGAAGGCAGAAGCCGATGCGCGGCCTGTCGGCCACGCGCGGTCCGGATTCGACGCTGGGCGAGTCCAGCCCGAGCTGGATGTACAACGGCAAGTGGGAGCGCGTCTGGTCGAACCGGCTGTTCACCGAACTGAACGTCGGCAAGTTCGGCTACGCCTTCCCCGAGCAGCCGCGCGTCGACTTCAAGACCAATCCGCCGCGGCACGACCTGGCGACGGGGGTCGACACGGGCGCGGGCTTCGCCCAGGGCGGGACGACCGGCCCCTTCACGCTGTCGCGCGCGAGAAGCCGCAGGTCTACGGCAACGCCACCTACTACCTGCCGACGAAGAACGCGGGCAGCCACGACCTGAAGCTCGGCTTCGAGTGGCTGAACGACATGTCGAACTTCGCCAGCAGCGGCACGGCGGGCCCGATCCTCTACCTCGACAACAACGGCGCCACCGATGAGATCCGGCTGACCGACGTCGGCACGCCGGCGACGCTGGGGTCGACCTGGACGGTGCCGGGCGACAACAACAAGCGCGTCGCCTTCTACAGGCAGGATCGGTGGACGGCGAACGCCCAGCACGACCATTACGGCCGGCCTGCGCTACGACCGACCAGGCGCCGTACTACACGGAGGGCAAGCGCGATCCGATCCTGACCGACTTCTTCGCGGCGCACGACCTTCCCGCAGAAGACGCTGCTCACCCGCGCAACCGTGGCGCCGCGCATCGGCGTGAGCTACGACCCGAAGGGCGACGGCAAGACCGCCATCAAGGCGTTCTACGGCCGCTACTACTTCAACTTCGCCGACAGCTTCTCGGCGCGTCGATCCGGGCGGCGCGAACTGGAAGACGTACAAGTTCCTCAACCTGAACGGCAACCGTCTCTATGACGGACCGCAGGAACTCGGACGCTGCGTCAGCTCGACGGGCGGCGTGGACACGACGCTCGACACGTCACTCAAGACGCCGCACACCGACGAGTTCGACCTCTCGCTACCAGCGGCAGTTCTGGGGCGAGTCGTCGTTCCGCATCGCCTACGTGCGGAAGATGACCCGGAACAACTTCTCCACGCTACAACATCGTCGCGCGCCGGCCAGTTCACGGTGCCGGTGACCGTCCCGGTGACGCTGCAGAGCATCGACCAGGGCGTCACGGGCACGCAGAACTTCACGGTGATGGACATCCCGAGCTCGCTCAAGGGTGTGGTCAACAACGTCATCGCGACGATGCCGGCGAGCGTCAACTACGGGGCGTACAACTACGACACGGTCGAGTTCGCCTTCAACAAGCGCTTCCAGGACGGGCCTGTTCCTCGACTCGAGCTTCGACTACACGCGGCGTGACGATCTGCGGACCAACAGCGCCAGCAACAACCCGCTGACGCAGTCCGACCCGATCAGCAACGGCCTACTACCAGAACGTCTATCCGACGGTGGGCAACCGCCAGAAGACGTCCACCTGGCAGTTCCACCTGTCGAGCCGGTACCAGCTTCCGTACCAGATCGGCGTCGGCGCGAACTTCCAGGTCCAGAGCGGCTGGCAGTACGCCCGCCGCATCACGGTCGAGCCTGCCGAACGCCGGCAACGCAGACCTTCTGGATGCACGGACTTCAGCAACAACCGGTCGGACACGGTGCCGCTGCTGAACCTCCGCTTCGACAAGTCGTTCCAGCTTCGCCGGCCATCGGCTGACCGGCATGCTGGACCTCTTCAACGTCCTGAACTGCGCGCCGATCGTGAACTTCAACCTCTCGAACGGCTCGCGGTTCAACCAGGTCAACGGCCGCTCGACCCGCGGACGCTGCAGCTCGGCGTCCGCTTCGAGTTCTGATTGACCCGACGACGGCGCATCCGGGACCGCGCGGCGGTTCCGGATGCGCCCCCTTCCTCTCGGCCGGGCGCGCATCCGCGCCCGGCCCTTTTTCCGCTCTCTCCCGCCCGCAGTAGTAGTATGAAGGGCGTTCGTGCCCCGGTGGCCGCGTTCCGGCCCCGCGCCGCGTTCTCTACCCACGATGAGCTCGAGACGACGACCGTCCCGGCCGGCCGGCAGCGGCCGGGCCGGACGACAGCCCACATCCTCCGCCGTTCCGCCACGCCGCCGGTCCCCCGATCGCGCGGTGCTCGTCGCCTGCGTCGTGCTGACGACGATGGCCGCCACGATCGTCCGCCTCTGGTTTCCGTCTATCTGGCACGAGGCGGGCACCCCGGGCAGCGCCTTCTACCAGGGAGACACGCGGGCGTTCCTGGCCTACGCCGCATCGCTCGTCGCCGGCCGGCCGTTCGATAACGGCATTCCGTTCCATCCCCCCGGCTGGCCGTTCGTGCTCGCCCTGTTCTACCGGGTGATGGGCTTCAATCCGGTGGCGGGTCACCCGATCGATCCGGCCGCGATCAAGATGTTCGTCGCCGTCATCAGCGGGCTGTGCGTCGGACTCGCCACGCTGCTGGCCGCCGAGCTGGCCGGCACGGGAGCGATGCTGGCGGTCGCCCTCCTCGGCACGTTCCACTTCGGCCACATCGTCGAGGCGACGACGCCGAACTCCGAGGCGCTGTACGGCCTGCTGCTCACGCTCGCGCTGCTCCTGGCATGGGGCTGGCTGCGCCAGCCCGACGAGGCGCCAGGCGCGCCCCGCCGCTGGTGGCGACCGCTGCTCCTCGGCGCCGTGTGCGGCTTCGCCACGCTGGTCCGCGCCGAGTTCGAACTGTGCGCACTGCTCCTGCTGGCCCTCCGGTGGCTGCCGATCGTGCCGAAGCGCGGCCGGCTCGCCGAGAGCGCCCTGTTCGCGGCCGGCCTGGTCCTGCTGATGGCGCCCAGCACGGTCGCCCACTGGCGGAGCCTGTCGGCCTTCAACGCCGCGCACACGTCGGACTTTCCCGGGCCACTCCCGACCTTCGCCCCGGTCACGAGTTACGGCGCGTTCAACTTCGCGATGGCCAACCACGACAACGCCGACGGCGGCCCGAACAGCGACCATCCGCTGCTGGCCACCTGCAATGCGGAGGAGTCGTCGCTGCTGGCCCAGGGGCAGCTCGATCTCTCGTGCCCGGCGGTCTACGACCTGTTCGTGCACGGCTACGGCATCGGCGCGCGGTGGCTCGTCACGCATCCGGGCCGCGCGCTCTGGCTGGTCGGCCGCAAGGCATCGATGACCTCCGGCGTCTTCGCCCTGGGCTACTTCGCCGACGACTGGCCCGCGGGTGCCGCCGGCACACGGCGGCGCGCCGACCTGTTCGATCCGTCGAGCCGGCTGCTCTGGCCCGTGCACGTGACGCTGATCGCGGCCGGGCTGCTGTTGCTGTGGAGCGGACGGCGTCGGCTGGCGCTGGTCCTGCTCGCCGCGCCGCTGATCACGCTGGCCGCGTCGGCGCTGCTCTTCTACGGCTACGTCCGGCTGGGCGTCGCCTATCTGCCGGTGTTCTGGGTGCTGGAGGGTACGGCGCTCGCGGCCCTGGCGGACCGGCTGGTGACGTCGGATCGGCTGCAGCGGCAGGCCCCGGCGCTGGTGCTGGCCGCCGGGCTGCTCGGACTGGCGGCACAAGCCGCCACCGCCGGCGGCTCACGCGGGCTGACGATCGACGGGCCACGGCGGCCCGACGGGTCGATCGTTCAGGACGAGACGGTGCGGATCACGAGGGTCCCGTAGAGGGCGAGCGGACGTAGTTGTGAGTCTGGAGTTTTGAGTTGTGAGTGGTGAGTGGTGAGTGGTGAGTTGCCAGCACGTGCAAGTGACCAACTATGAGTGCTCACTTCCGAGTGCTGAGTGCCCAACCGGGTGACCAGGCCGTGCGTCATGCGCGAGAGTTGATTCCCTTCCTCGATTAGCGTGCTGATCGGCTGCGATGGCAATGCCGGATAGAGCCTCTGGCACAACTCCAGGCAGGTGACGACTTCTTTGAGGGACCGGTACGCGTAACTCAGGAATCGGGCGAATTCTGCGTTCGTGCTGCAGCCAGCCCCTTCGGCAATATTCAGCGGCACCGAGGTGGCGGCCCGTCGAAGCTGGGCCGTCAGATTGTACCGCTCGTCCTGCGGCAACTGTCCAGAGAACTCGTAGATTCGAGTCACATACCCCATCGCCCGCTGCCAGATATCCAGCCGGTGATAGTCCTGACTCATTACTCACTACCCACTACTCACTACCCAGAACTCATTACTCAGAACTCACAGCTCAGAACTGACAATTCCATCCCCCCTACACGTGATCGATCGGTTCACCGTGCGGATGCGGCTCGCCGCTCTCGCGCAGCTGCCGGTCGAGCGTCCGGCTGACGGCGTCCTTCGATCCCAGCCCCACGGCCAGCGCCATGGCCAGCACGACGCCGCCGAACAGGATCCCGAACGCCAGCAACAGGATGTCGCGTCCCAGGCCGATCTGCTCGAGCGCCATCGTGGCCGCGAGGATGAGGACGAGCCACTTCACGCCGATACTGATGAGCCGCGCCGAGTGGATCTGCATGTTGACGGCGCTGATCAGCACCGATCGGGCCAGGAAGCGGGCGAACAGGTCGCCGAAGATCAGGATGATCACGGCGGCGATGATGTTCGGCAGGTAGCCGAAGATGGTCAGGGCAAAGTAGGACGGCATCGTGGCGTCGAGGGCGCTCAGGCCGGCGAGGAAGCCGAGGATGAGGATGGCCCACTGCACGATGCGCGCGACCATGAGCGAGGCGCTCTTCTCGGGCGACCACTCCGAGAGCACGGCCAGGCCGGTGCGGCTCGCCCACTGGTCGAAGTCGAGCCCCCGCAGCACGCGGTACAGCACCACGCGCACGATCGCCGCCACGATGACGGCGACGAGGAACAGGACCACCAGCACGACGACGCCGGGCAGGAAGTTCGCGATGTCCTCGACGATGCGACCCGTCGCGCGGCTGAAGATCAGGTTGACCTGGTCCCACATGGGAGCTCCTTTCGAGGGCTGACCCTCCTGGTGCCATCAGGCATTGAACCGCTCCGGCCAGCGCCAGCGCGAGATCAGATAGGGCTTCTGGCGCTCGAACGCGCCCGCAAGACGTTCGGTCCGCTCGTCGACGGCGGCGGGGCCGGCCGTCCCCACCTGCGCCAGAAAGGATGCGACCCAGCCCAGATAGAGCGGCGTCAGCGCCCGCAACAGGTGATCCGGACGCAGAACCCGCAGACGGTGCCCGATAGCGAAGTCGTAGACGATGCGTGCCCACAGCTCGTCGTCCAGCACGAAGGCCTCGTCGGGACTCACGATGAGCTTCTTCAGCGCGATGATCGTGGCCGGCGGCAGGACCGTCGTCCAGACGTCGCGCAACTCGCGGTAGCCGAGGCGGAACGACTCGGTGAAGTAGCCCACGTCGGTCGCCTCGGCCGGCACGTCGGTCGCCTCGGCCGGCGCGCCGAAGGCCGGAACCGCCGCCGAGCTGCGGACGCGCTGCCAGAACTCGGCGCGGCGCACCTGCTCGGTGAACAGCGATCCGACGACCTGCACGATCGTCGTGCTGAGGTCGGGCGCGTCCTCGCGGCTCTGGTGCCGGCGGGCGCCGAGCAAGGCCTCGCAGACCGTGAATCCGCCGCAGACGGCGGCCGTCGTCGTCCAGATGTCGATGCCGACGCCGGCACCGCCGTCCTGCCAGCCCTCCTGCGCGAGCAGGTGTTCGACGAGCCGGCTCGAGCAGCCGAACTCCCCGCCCGCCGGCTGGCGCAGCCGGACGCCGTAGAGGGCGCGGAACAGCGGATAGACGATGCTCCGGGTGAGGGCGCCTTCCTGCGGGGCGCGGGCGTAGTACGGCGCGACGAAATCGAACCCGCCGTCGAGCGCCGGCTCCACGAGCGCGCCGATCCAGTCGGCGGGCAGGTTCGCCAGGCTCGCGTCGACGATGGCGCACGCACGGGCGCCCAGCTCCTGCGCCGTGCGGAAGATGGCGGCCAGCGCCTGCGGACGGCCGGGCAGCCCGTGATACGCCCCCTCCAGCAGATCGACGGGATGCACCTGGTAGCCGACCTGCACGAGCCGATCCGCGCGGTCGCCGAGCGCCTGGCGGGCGATCTCGGGCGTGCCGTCGGTCGACCCGCCTTCGGCGAGGACGATCCGGCTCTCGAGCGCCGGGAAACGTCCGCGCAGTCCGGCCTCGACGGCCTCGGCGACCGGACCGATCGTCTCCGCGTTGTTGTAGGCACCGATGCCGATGACGACTGCGGCGGAGGCCACGGCCGGTTCAGCCACGGGGGCGCTGGAGCTCGAACCAGTAGAAGGCATAGGGAGCCAGAGTCAGAAAATACGGCAACTGACCGATGGGCGGAAACTCCGTATAGCCGAACATCTCGACAGGCGTGAAGCCGTCGAGCGCGGACAGGTCGAGCTCGACCGGCTGCGTGAACCGCGACAGGTTCGCGACGCACAGGATGATGTCGTCGCCGTAGCGGCGGAAGTACGGCAGCACCTTGCGGTTCGAGGGCTTGAGGAACTCGATTGTACCGCGCCCAGCACCTTGAACATCTTGCGCAGCGAGATCATGTTCTTCATCCAGTGCAGCAGCGAGGCCTGATCGCCTTCCTGCGCCTCGACGTTCACCGCCTGGTAGCCGTACACCGGGTCCATGATGACCGGGCAGTACAGGCGGCTGCCGGGATGGGCGCGCGAGAAACCGGCGTTGCGGTCGGCGCTCCACTGCATCGGGCGTGCGCACGCCGTTGCGGTCGCCGAGGTAGATGTTGTCGCCCATGCCGATCTCGTCGCCGTAGTAGATGACCGGCGTGCCCGGGCAGCGAGAACAGCAGGCTCGTTCAGCAGCTCGATCCGCGGCGGTTGTTCTCCAGCAGCGGCGCCAGGCGGCGGCGGATGCCCAGGTTGAGGCGCGCCTGCGGGTCGGCGGCGTAGGCCGGTACATGTAGTCGCGCTCCTCGTCGGTCACCATCTCGAGGGTCAGCTCGTCGTGGTTGCGCAGGAACAGCGCCCACTGGCAGTTGTCGGGGATCGCCGGCGTCTGCTCGCAGGATGTCGATGATCGGGAAGCGGTCCTCCATGCTGCAGCGCCATGAACATCCGCGGCATCAGCGGGAAGTGGAAGGCCATGTGGCATTCGTCGCCGTCGCCGAAGTAGGCGCGCGCGTCCTCCGGCCACTGGTTCGCCTCGGCCAGCAGCATCCGGCTCGGGTACTTGTCGTCGACGTGCGGCGCGGATCTGCTTGAGGAACTGCGTGGGTCTCGGGCAGGTTCTCGCAGTTGGTGCCCTCGCGCTCGAACAGGTAGGGCACGGCGTCGAGCCGCAGGCCGTCCACGCCCATGTCGAGCCAGAAGTCGCAGGACCTTCGGAACATCGCCTCCTGCACCGCGGGATTGTCGAAGTTCAGATCGGGCTGGTGGCGAGTAGAACCGGTGCCAGTAGTAGGCCTTGGCCATCGGGATCCCAGGTCCAGTTCGAGCGTCTCGATGTCCTGGAAGATGATCCGCGCGTCCCGGTACTTCTGGTCCGTGTCGCTCCAGACGTAGAAATCGCGCTCGGCTGCCCGGCTTGGCGCCTGCCGCGCGCGCTGGAACCAGGGGTGCTGGTCGGAGGTGTGGTTGATGACCAGCTCGGTGATGACCCGCATCCCGCGCTCGTGCGCCTCGCGGATGAAGCGTCTGGAAGTCGTCGCAGCGTGCCGTAGGTCGGGTGGACGCTCGCGTAGTCGGCAATGTCGTAGCCGTCGTCGCGCAGCGGCGACGGGATAGAACGGCAGCAGCCAGATGGCGGTGACGCCGAGGTCCTGCAGGTAATCCAGCTTCTGGGTCAGCCCGGCGAAATCGCCGATGCCGTCGCCGTTGCCGTCGAAGAACGCCTTGACGTGCAGCTCGTAGATGATGGCGTCCTTGTACCAGAGAGGATCGCGCACGCTGCCGGGCTTCTTCATCCGGGTGGCTCCAGGGACGGGTCCGATTGTCGACGCAGATTTCTCCTTACCCTAGCACGCCGAAATTTTGTTCCACAAACGGTTCGTCAGGCAGCCGGCTCCGCGTCCGGCGTCGACCGCCGCGCGCCGACCGTCTCGGGGACGTACCGGAAGACGATCCAGGCCCCGACCAGCGAGGCGAGTCCGCCGACCAGAAAGGGCGCCTCGAAGGAGACGACGGCCAGCAGGCCGGCCAGCAGCGGGCCCAGCGCGATGCCGAGACCGAAGCCCATGGTGATGATGCTCATCTGCCGCCCTTCCCCGCCCCGCCGGGAGAGGTCGGCGGCCAGGGCGAAGGTCGGCGCGGCGATGCCCGCCGAGGCCAGCCCCTGGAACAGCCGCATCCAGGTCAGCTGCGTCGTCGATTGCGCCAGGCCGAGCGCCGCCGTCGACGGCATCATGAGGATCAGGCCGGCGATGATGAGCGGCTTGCGGCCGATCCGGTCCGACAGGCGGCCCAGGGGCACCTGGAACAGCAGGCGGCTCACCATCAGGGCCGAGAAGGCGATGCTGAAGCCGATGGCCGTCTCGTGGAGGCGGTGGTTGAACTCGTTCTCGAGCGTCGACATCATCGAGAAGTTGCCGGCCATCAGGAACGTGGCGAGCGCCGCGCCCAGGATGCCGGCGTTGATCAGGCTCCGGTCGAACAGCGGCAGCCGTCCGCCCGGCGCCGGTCCGCCGCGGGCGGCCGCGGGCGCCGGCTCGCGCACCCAGAGCTGCACGAGCACGATGCCGAGCAGAATCGCCCCGGCGCCGGTATAGAACGCGGTATCGAACCCGTAGTGCACCTGCAGGTAGCCGCCGACCAGCGGCCCGCAGCTGAAGCCGGCCATCCGCAGGGTCGTGTACACGCCCATGGCGGCGCCGCGGTGTTCCTTCTTCGTGGCCGTGGCCATCAGGGCCATGGCGGCCGGCACGGTGAACGCGAGACCGACGCCCTGCAGGGCACGCAGCAGCAGCAGGTCGGTGAAGCGGGTGGCGGCGACGAACCCGAGCGTGCTGCCGCCCATGATGAGCAGGCCGAGCTGGATGAACGGCTTGCGCCGCTGCAGACGGTCGGAGAGCGCCCCGGCGATGGGCTGCAGCATCGCATTGATCAGGCCGTACAGCGAGATCAGGATCCCGACGAGGACCGGCAACGGCAGGGGAAACCACGGGGCCGGCAGCCGCGCGATGTACAGCGGGATGACGATGAAGATGATGCTGTTGCCGAGCGCATCGGACAGCCGCGCGATTGACAGGGCGACGACCGCCTGATTCAGTCCCCAGCTCTCGACACGCTCGCTCCACGGCAGTCCGGTCATGGTCTCCTGCACGCAGCGGTCGACGGATCCGCATGCGCCGCCGCGCCGCCGCGTCCGGACGACCGGAACCGGCCGATCAGCTTCCCAGCTCCCGCAACGTCTGCAGGAACGCCGCCACGTCCTGCCGTGTCAGCAGGCCGACGACATGGCCGTCGGCGTTCACGACCGGCAGCTGATGCACGCCGGCGCGCTCCATGGTCTGCAGGGCCTGCCAGATGTCGGTGTCGGGCGCGACCGACCGGACGCGATCGAACGGCACCATGACCGCGGCGGCCGCCGTCGTGGCCCAGGCGTCGCGCGGCACTTCCATGAGGCCATGCAGCGTCAGCAGGCCGACGGCGCCCGGCCCGTCGGTCACGAGGAACGCGCGCTCGCCGGCGCCGCTGACGTGCTCGTCGGCGAGCTGCTGCAGGGTGGTGGCGCCCGCGACCATCGGCACGTGCGCCGCCATCACCTGCGACACCGGATGGCCGGTGAGCCGCCCCTGCACCGCCTGCTGGCGCACCTGCGCGGCCGCGGCGCTGTAGAGGAACCAGCCGATGAACGCGATCCAGAGCCCGTCGGCGACCCGCCCCCCGATGACCTGCCAGGCGCCGTACAGGATGAACAGCAGCGCGAACCCGCGGCCGACGGTGGCCGCCACCCAGGTCGCCCGCCGCATGTTGCCCGTCACCGCCCAGACGACCGCGCGGAAGACCCGTCCCCCGTCGAGGGGGAAGCCCGGAATGAGGTTGAAGAGCGCCAGCGCGCCGTTGATGAACGCGAGGTACTCGAGCAGCCCGAACAGCGGTCCGCCGCCACCGACGAGGGTCTTCAGCAGCTCGAACAGCGCCGCGAGCGCGAAGCTGACGACGGGACCGGCCAGCGCCACGAGGAACTCGGCCAGCGGGCCCGGGGGATCGGTGGCAATCTGCGCGACGCCGCCGAAGATGAACAACGTGATGCTGCGCACCGGGATCCGGAAGCGCATGGCGACGACCGAGTGGCCCAGCTCGTGCAGCAGCACGCTGACGAACAGCATCACGGCCGTCAGCGCCCCCATCGCCCAGTAGAGGGGCGGCGCCCACCCGGGGAACTCCGCCGGATAGTAGCTGGACGCCATCACCCAGGTGATGAGGGCGAAGATCAGGAACCAGGAGTAATCGAGGCCGATCGGGATACCGAGTACGCGGCCGAGGGCGATCTGCTGGCGGCTCATCTTTACTCGGGGCTCCGCCCCGACCCCCGGCTCACTTCACTCGCTCGCGTCACAGCTCGCTCCGTTCCGTTCGCGCCCTTCGACCACGCTCAGGGCGCCCCGAGCGTGTCGAGGGGCGGGCCCGCCGTGCGCGCCGCCGGGCGATGCTCCTCCGGCCTTCCGGGTTGCCGCCGGCGTCATGCCCGGGGGGCGGCTGGTTCGATCATACCGGGACGGGCGGCGTAAGGCGATCCCGGATCCGATCGCGGCCCTCGGCCGGCACGAGGACCAGCAGCCGGTCGCCGCTGCGCAGCGACATGCCGGGGTGCGCGAGCAGCGTGTGCCCCTCGCGGAACGCCGCTACGACCGAGCAGTCGGGCACATCGTCGAACGCCCGATCGAGCGTGCATCCCCCCAGGGGGCTGCCCACGGGAACGGCCCCAAAGATGAACTGCTTGCCGTCGGGCAGGGTCACGGGCAGCCCGGCCGCGAGCAAGTCGCGCAGGCTGACGGGACCGACCGACTCCGGCATGTGGACCGCGTGCTGTTCGAGCAGCCGGAGCGCCACGTTGAGGTACTCGCCGGTGTGCACGGGCGAGTCGGCGCGTGACGGCACCTGCGCCTCGTACAGGCTGAAGTACTTCAGCTTGAGGCGGCCCGAGATCAGGGATTCGACGAAGGCGCTGAACATCACGGCGAGGGCCGCCGGCACGAGCAGCTGGTAGCCGCCGGTCATCTCGGTCACCATCAGCAGGGTGGCGATCGGCACGCGCGCGGCGCCGCCGAAGACCGCCGCCATGCCGACCACGACGAACGCGGCCGCCGGCTGGTGGAAGACACGTGCGCGAGCACGCCGCCGAGCATCGCGCCGACGAACAGCCTCGGCGCGAACACGCCGCCCGATCCGCCCGACGACACGGTCAGGGCGAAGGCCACCATCTTGGCGAACGACGAGGACGAGCATGAGCTCGAGCGCCAGCCGGCCGTCGATCGCCTGCTGGATCCAGCCGTAGCCGCCGCCGAGCACCTGGGGGAGCTGCAGCGCCAGCAGGCCGACGGCCAGGCCGCCGAGGGCCGGCTTAGGATGTCCGGCAGCGGCAGCGCGTGGAACGCGTCGCGCGTCCGGTAGAACGACCACTCGGCAGGATCGCCGCCACGACGCCCGCACGCCAGACCCGAGCGCCGACGTACCAGAGGTAGTCGACAGCCTGGGCGGCGTGAGGCCAGCGCCGGGACGGCGAACAGCGGGTCCCAGCCGACGAACAGCGCCGTTCACCGCATAGGCCACGACCGAGCCGCCAGCATCGTGTAGAGCAGCGCGCCGCCTCGAACTCCATGTCGCTGTAGAGCACCTCGATGGCGAACAGCGCCGTGCCGATCGGCGAGCGGAAGATGGCCGACAGCCCGGCCGCCATGCCGATCGAGCACCAGCAGCCGGCGCTCCTCTCGGATCGGTCCGTCAGGGTGGCGTAGATCGAGCCCAAGCCGGCGCTGATGAGCGCCGTCGGCCCTTCGCGGCCGGCCGCCCCGCCCGAGCCGATCGTGATGGCCGAGGCGACCATCTTCAGCGGCGGGCACGCGCATGCGGATGAACCCGCCCGCCCGGTGGTAGGCGCGCACCGCCGTGTCGGTGCCGTGGCCCTCGGCCTCGGGCGCGAAGCTGTAGACCAGCACGCCGGAGATGAGGCCGCCGATCGTCGTCGCCAGCGGCACGAGCCACAGCCCGTGCGGCCCGATGACCTGGCGTGAGCGTCGCCGCCCTCGCTCGGCAGGCCGGGCGCCTGGTAGCCGGCGAAGCGCCGGAGGAACAGATCGTCGCACAGGCGCAGGAGGAACATGAAGACCTGCGCCCCGAGCCCGCCGATGATCCCGAGCAGGATCGTATCGATGAACAGGCGCCATTTCTCTTTGAACAATGGTCCTCTTCTCGCGGGGCTCCGCCCCAAACCCCGGCTCACTTCGTTCCGCTCGCGATCCGGCTCGCTCCACTCCGGTCGCGGGCCCGCCGTGCGGGCCGTTACGCGCGGGGCTCTGCCCCGAACCCCGGCTCACTTCGTTCCGCTCGCGATCCGGCTCGCTCCACTCCGGTCGCGGGCCCGCCGTGCGGGCCGTTACGCTGCGGGGCTCCGCCCCGAACCCCGGCTCACTTCGTTACGCTCGCGATCCGGCTCGCTCCACTCCGGTCGCGGGCCCGCCGTGCGGGCCGTTGCGCGCGGGGCTCCGCCCCGAACCCTCGCTTTCGCGCGTGGCGCTTCGGCGGGCCGCCGGGGACGGCGCGGTGGGCCGAAAGAGTCATCGTGCCACGCCACGCCGCCACCCGCAACGCGGCTGAGCCTTGAGCGGAACGATTTCCGGAAGGCCGGCTGACTCCGCTAGACTGAGGCGGCCGGTCCGGGGTCTCGCAGGACCGGCGGGACGGAGGCCCGATGGCAGCCGATCACGATGCGCACCCGCCCAGCCGGGAGGGCGCGCCCGATGCGCCGCACGCCCCGGTCGATCTGGCCGGCCTCTCCGACGAGGCGCTGCTCGACCTGCGGATGTGCGATCTCGGGGTGCAGATGGAAGGCAGCTGGCTCGAGGAACGGATTGCCGAGCTGCGGCGGGAGCTCGAAGCGCGCGGCATCCGGCTTCCGGCCCCACTTCTGGCTCTCGGACGACTGGTTCACGCCCGACGGCGTGCCGGGCGTCGCCATCCCGTTCTACCTGGCGCACCCGCGGCTGATGAAGCTGGAGCGAAGCCAGATGCTGGAGGTCGAGGGCGGCACGCCCGAGTGGTGCTGAGGATCCTGCGGCACGAGGCGGGGCACGCCATCGACAACGCGTACGAGCTGCAGCGCCGCCGGCGGCGGCAGCAAGCTGTTCGGCCGTCGACGACGCCGTACCCCGAGTACTACACGCCGAAGCCCTACAGCAAGAGCTTCGTCCTGCACCTGGACTCCTGGTACGCCCAGAGCCATCCCGACGAAGACTTCGCCGAGACGTTCGCGGTGTGGCTGAGCCCGGAGTCGCACTGGCGAGGCGCGGTACGCGGACTGGCCGGCGATGCAAGAAGCTCGAGTACATGGACGAGCTGATGCGGCCAGATCGCCGGCGAAGCCGCCGCTGGTCCGCACGCGGCGCACGGGTCGATCCGTCTCGCGCCTGCGCACGCACCCTGCGCGCGGCACTACGCGCGCAAGCGCGAGCACTACGGGCTGGCGTATCCGGACTTCTACGACCGCGACCTGCGCACGGCTGTTCTCGCGACGGCCCGAAGCAGCCCGCAACATGACGGCGTCGCGCTTCCTCCACGCGCATCCGGCCGGACATGCGCGCGGCGCGTGGCGGCTGGACGGGCGAATATCAGTACACGATCGATCAGGTCCTCGGGACATGATCACCCGCTGCCGCGAGCTGAACCTGCGGCTCGCCAGCCCGGAGGACGCACGAGGCTGGACTTCACCGTGCTGCTCACCGTGCAGACGATGAACTACCTGCACAGCGGACGCCACCGGGTGGCGCTATGAGAAAACTGCGCGTGCTGGCGCTCGTCCATGACTACCTGGTCCCGCCCGAGGACGTGACGGACCACGACCTGCTGGCCGTCGACTGGAAGACCGAGTACGACGTCATCTCGACGCTCCGGGACATGGGCCACGAGGTGCGGGTCCTCGGCATCAAGGACGACCTGAGCGTCATCCGCCCGGCGATGGGCGACTTCCACCCGCACATCGCCTTCAACATGCTCGAGAACCTCCACGAAGTGGCGGTCTTCGACCAGAACATCGTCAGCTACCTCGAGCTGCTGCGGCAGCCCTACACCGGCTGCAACTCGCGGGGCCTGATGCTGTCGCGGGACAAGGCGCTCACGAAGATGCTGCTCACCTACCATCGCATTCCGGTGGCCGAGTTCGGTCGTCTTCCGCGTCGGGCGGGCCGTCCACCGCCCGAAGCGGCTGAACTTCCCGCTCATCGTGAAGTCGCTGACGCAGGATGCCTCGATCGGCATCGCCCAGGCCTCGGTCGTGACGGACGACGAGAAGCTGCGGGACCGCGTGCGCTTCATCCACCGGAGCATCGGCACCGACGCCATCGCCGAGCACTACATCGACGGGCGCGAGCTCTACGTCGGCGTCCTCGGCAACCAGCGCCTGCAGACGTCTTCCCCGTCTGGGAGCTGCAGTTCACCAAGATGCCGGAGGACGTGCACCGCATCGCCACCGCCGCAGGTGAAGTGGAACGCGAACTACCAGAAGAAGCACGGCATCAAGACCGGCGCCGGCCAAGGACCTGCCCGACGGGCTGGCCGAACAGATCCACCGGCTCTGCAAGCGCGTCTACCGGACCCTCGAACTGAGCGGCTACGCGCGCATCGACCTGCGGCTCGACGCCGACGGACGGATCTACGTGCTGGAGGCCAACCCCAACCCGCAGCTCGCCTACGGCGAGGACTTCGCCGAGTCGGCCGAAGCCGCCGGCATGTCCTACGAGGCGCTGCTCCAGGAGATCCTGAACGCCGGCCTCCGGTGGCGGCCGGAGAGACCGGGCTAGGAGCGTCCCGGTCACGGACGACGTGCAGGGTGCGGCGCGCGCCTTCGCCGGGCGATAGGCGACGTTCAGCGCCTGGCGCTCTCCTACCTCAGCCGTAGACGCCGATTAATCCCGCGCGTCTCGCGGAATGTTTCGCAATCCTGCCTTCTCCTCCTGCACGATCTCGAGTCCAGGCGCACGTTCGCCGCATGGCATGTCAATTGCGGCAACGACAGCGTCTTCCCGCCAGCGCGTGACCACCGACGAGCTGGCGTGCGGACTGGCGTGACGACATCGCTGCCGACCTCATGCGACATTCAGTTCATCCACGTCTGCCCCATCATCCGCCCGGGCTGGTCCACGCGCCGTCCACGCCATCACGTACCGTCGTCGTCCCGGAGTCGGTCGCGAACGCGCGATCCCGTCAAGCGAGAGGAAGCTTCATCGATCCGGTACGGAAGTTGACTCCCTTACCCTCACCGTTCGGTGAGCTCTCGCGGTGCCCGGATTCGCTGCAGGGATTGCCCTGCGGTGTACGAAACGGCCCCGCCCGGGGCGCCCCCGGACGCTCACTCAGGAGGAGACCTTCATGCCCAGTCCACGCAGATTTTCCCGGCTGACCGCGTCAGCAGCCGTCGCCCTGCTCGTCGCGGGCGGCCTGGCGCTGCACGCCGACGCCCAGGCGCCGGTGGCCATCAGGCCGGCCCAGTACAGCCAGCTCCAGTACCGCTTCATCGGCCCGCTGGGCAACCGCGTCACGCGCGGTCGCCGGCGTGCCGGGCGACCCGAAGGTCTACTACGTCGGCGCCGCGTCGGGCGGCGTCTGGAAGACCGACCGACGGCGGCGTCGACTGGAAGCCGATCTTCGACGACGAGGACGTCGCAGTCGATCGGCGCGCTGGCGGTCGCGCCCTCCGACCCCAACGTCGTCTGGGCGGGCACGGGCGAGACGCTTCATCCGCAGCAACGTCTCGATCGGCGACGGCGTCTACAAGTCCACCGACGCCGGCGAGACCTGGCAGCACATGGGGCTCGAGCCAGACCGGCCGCATCGGCCGCATCGTCATCGATCCGCACGACCCCGACGTCGTCTTCGCCGTGCGCGCTGGGCCACGGCTACGGCGCCGCAGCCGGAGCGCGGCGTCTTCCGCACGACCGACGGCGGCAAGACCTGGGAGCAGGTGCTGTTCGTGGACGAGAACACCGGCTGCTCCGACCTGGCCATGGACCCGACGAACCCGCGCATCCTCTTCGCCGGCATGTGGCCGACTGCAGCATCCAGACCTGGGGCCGCGACGAGCGGCGGGCCCGGGCAGCGGCGTCTACGTCGTCGACGCGACGGCGGCGACGACCTGGACGCAGCTGACGGGCACGGGCTGCCCGACGCACGCCGCTGGGCAAGATCGCCGTGGCGCATCGCGCCGAGCCGACCCCGAGCCGCGTCTACGCCCTGATCGAGGACACGGACGACGCCGGCGGCTTCTACCGCTCCGACGACGGCGGCGCGACGTGGACGGCTGGTGAACGCACGACCACGACGCTGCACGAGCGGCCGCACTACTACACGCGCTTCGCGGTCGACGCCGGACAACGCGAACGAGGTCTACTTCCTCGTCGCGTCGCACTGAGCGTCATCGCTCGACGGCGGCGAGACGCATCGCCGAGCGCGACTCGGCGGCGGGCGGCGACAACCACGACATCTGGATCGACCCGACCAACGCCGACCGCATGATCGTCGGCCAACGACGCCGGCGTCATCATCACGCTCGACGCGCGGCCGGACGCTGGTCGAGCGCATCCGACCTGCCGATCGCGCAGATCTACCACGTCACCACCGACAACCAGATCCCGTACAACGTCTACGGCAACATCCAGGACGCCCGTCGCTCGCGCGGGCCCGAGCAACAGCCTGGCGGGCGGCGGCATCGGCCGCATCGGCGACTGGTCCACCGGTCGGCGGCTGCGAGAGCGGCTTCGCCGATGCCCGATCCGAGGACCCCGACATCGTCTGGTCGCGGCTGCTACGACGGCGTCGCTCGACCGCTTCGACCTGAGGACGGGCAGGCGCGCGACGTCAGCGTCGTGGCCCGACGACCCGACGGCTGGGCGCCGGCGGACGTGAAGTACCGCTGGCACTGGACGTTCCCGCTCGCCATCTCGCCGCACGACCACAACACGCGTCTACGTCGGCAGCCAGTACGTGCACGAGACGACCGACGGCGGCCAGAGCTGGAAGGTCGATCAGCCCCGACCTGACGCTGAACGACAAGAGCGACGCAGGGCGACTCGGGCGGCCTCACGCCCGACAACCTCGAGCGTCGACGTACGCTCGGTGCGTCTTCGCGATCGCCGAGTCGCCGCGTGCAGGCAGGGCGTGATCTGGGCGGGCACGCAACGACGGCCTGGTGCAGCGTCACGCGGGACGGCGGCGCAGCACTGGACGAACGTCACGAAGAACATCCCGGACCTGCCGCCCTGGGGCACGATCGAGCAACATCGAGCCGTCGCAGCTACGACGCCGGCACGGCCTACATCAGCCGTCGACCTCCACCAGGTGGGCGACTACGACCCGTACGTCTACAAGACGACCGACTACGGCCGCACGTGGACGCTCGATCAGCGCCGGCATCCCGACGAGCCCGTCTGCAGCTACGTGCACGTCGTGCGCGAGGACCCGGTGCGCCAGGGCATGCTCTACGCCGGCACCGAGAACGCGCGTCTACGTCTCGTTCGACGACGGCGGGCACTGGATGCCGCTGCAGGACAACCTGCCGCACGCGCCGGTCGTACTGGCTCGACCGTCCAGGAGCACTTCAACGACCTGGTCGTCGCGCACCTACGGCCGCGGCTTCTGGATCCTGGACGACATCACGCCGCTGCGCGAGCTGACGACCGCAGTGCTGACAGCGAGCGCCGCCGTCACCTGTTCGAGCCCGGCCGGCGCTACCGCTTCCGCAGTCGGAGCCGGCGATGCAGAGCGGCCGCGAGCCGACGTGCGCGGGCAGAACCCGCCCTACGGCGCCGACCTCAACTACTACCTGAAGGCGCGCCGAAGGCGCGACGTGACGATCGCGATCGCCGACAGCGACGGCCAGCCGACTCCGCACGATCAAGGGGACGGCACACGCGGGGATCAACCGCGTCTGGTGGAACCTGCGTTACCCCGAGCCGACGGAGGTGCAGCTGCGCACGCCGCCGCCGGACAAGCCGTGGATCAAGGTCGGCCCGAAAGGTGGCGGCCGCTCGTCGCCTGGGGCGGACGCCCGCAGCCGCGCGTGGTGCCGGGCACCTACAGGTGCAGCTCCGGTGGACGGCCACACGTCGACGCAGAAGCTCGTCGTGAAGAAGGACCCCAACACCGACGGCACCGAGCCGACATCGCGGCACAGACGAAGCTGCTGATGTCGATCCGCGAGGAGTCTCCGGGGAGATCCGGACGATCAACCAGCTCGAGTGGGTGCGCAAGCAGATCGACGATCTGAAGCAGGTGCTGGCCGCGGGCGCGGGCTCGCCGGCGCTGGCGCAGGCCGCGGATCACCTCGATGCGCAGGCGCTCGACGTGGAGAACAAGCTCTTCAATACCGAGCTGACCGGCGCCAGCGAGGACGCCCTGCGCTACCCGGTCCGCCTCTACTCCAAGCTCAACGACCTGGCCGGCGACATCTCGCAGGGCGACTTCCCGCCCACCGCGGCGCAGCAACAGGTCTACGACCTCCTGCATCAGGACCTGAAGGCGGCCGAGACCCAGGCCGGCACCGTGCTGACCCGGGACGTGTCGGCCTTCAACGATCAGCTGCACGCCGCCCATCTCGGCGCGATCGTCGTGCCGAAGCCGTAGGCCCTCCGAAGCGGGAGGCCCGTCGACTCGACGGGCCTCCCGCCCCGCTCCCCGACCTCAGTCCCTGCCGCCGGCACCAGCGGTCCGCCGTCGTCCCTTCCGCGGCCCCGGTATACTTGTGCACGCCCGGCGCCTCGGGGGCGCCGTTCTTTCCGGAGGAATCCCGGGATCATGTCCGATAGTCCGAAGTACTTCGACGTTCGCAGCACCTTCTGGCGGAGCGCGTTCGATCAGGCCGCCGACTACGAGACCTACCTGGCGGAGTCGCCGGGCGCCAAGGCCGATCGCCGGCGCGCCCAGATGCTCGCCCTGCCCTCTCTGTCCGCGGAGGACCGGGCCCGCGTGACGGGCCACGGCGTCCGCCTGAACATCCTGCTCGTCTCGGGTGTCTGGTGCGGCGACTGCGTCCGCCAGGGACCGATGCTCCAGCAGCTGGCGGCGGCGGCGGGCGACGAGGTGACGCTGCGCGTCATCGATCGCGACGCCGATGCGGCCGTCCGCGACGAAGTGCGCATCCTCGGCGCGATGCGCGTGCCGATTGCCGTGTTCCTCACCGAGCACTTCTTCGAGGTCGGCCGGTTCGGCGATTGGATGCTGAGCACCTACCGCCGCAAGGCGGTCACCGAAGTCGGCGCGGCCTGCGCCCTGCCGAACGCCAGCGCACCGGCCGACGAGCTGGCGACCGAGCGCGGCGAGTGGTGCGACATCGTCGAGCGGATGCTGCTGATGGTCCGCCTGAGCCCGGTCACGCGCGAACACCTGTCGATCGCCGCCGGATCGTGATCCGGCGTGCCCGGCAGGAACAGCCGATCGGATGCGGCGGCGCCGCGGGCCGCCGTGCAACCGCCGGTCGCGGGTCCGCGACCGCTACAGGGAGACAGCACTCCATGCGTCACGTCCTCACACGCGCTCGCGCCGGATGCGCCGTCGCGGTCCTGCTCATCGCCACGGCCGCCGCCGGGCTGCACGCCCAGTCCACCGGATTCCGGAGCGCCGATTTGCCGGCCATGAAGGCGACCGGCGCCGCCCGGATCTCGCCCGACGGCACGCATCTGGCGTACACGGTGACGAACTACGACCGGCCCGGACGGCCGTACGGCCAGCTGTGGATCATGAACCTCACCACCGGACACGCCGTCCGCCCGGGCGATCCCGCGGCGTCGAGCGGCAACCCGCGCTGGTCGCCCGACGGGACGTGGCTCGCCTATGACGGCAGCCAGGGGGACCAGTCGGGCCTGATGATTGTCCGCGCGGACGGCACGGCTCCGACCTTCCTCGCACCGACGAAGGGGACGAACTCGCCGCTGCCCGGCCGGGGCGAGAGCCTGGCCTGGTCGCCCGACGGCAAGTCGATCGCCTTCGTGTCGGCCGTGCCCGGTCCCGAATCGGCGGACGCCACGGGCGATCCGGAGGTGATCACCCGGTATAACTACAAGCCAACGGCGTCGGAGGGACTGACGCACTTCAACGACAACCGCCGCCTGCACCTCTTCGTCGTCGACGTGGCGACGCGGAAGGTGCGGCAGCTCACGCGCGGGGATCACTACGAGCACTCGCTGCACTGGTCGCCCGACGGGACGCGGATCGTCTTCGTCTCCAACCACGAACCCGACCAGGACCGCGTCTTCAACTACGACATCTTCACGGTGAACGTCGCCGACGGAAACGTCACGCAACTGACGAGGACACGCAACGCGGAGTACGACCCGACGTGGTCGCCCGACGGCCGCACGATCGCCTACCTCGGC
The DNA here is from genome assembly GCA_963748095.1 of uncultured Bacteroidales bacterium. Taxonomy (GTDB): domain Bacteria; phylum Bacteroidota; class Bacteroidia; order Bacteroidales; family UBA10428; genus CAVVIO01. The sequence goes on along the minus strand of CAVVIO010000003.1, from coordinate 13,708 downwards.
ACGCGGCGGCCGCTCACCTCGTCGGAGACGACGATGGAGGATACGCACGTCTGGCTGATCGACGCCGACGGGAGCCACCGGCACGAGATCGGCGGCGATGTCGACGGGCGCCAGGATGAGCCGGCGTGGGCGCCGGACGGCCGGTCGGTCTACACGACGGTCCAGATGCGCGGCAACGTCTACCTCGACCGTATTCCGGTGTCCGGCGGCGCGCCGGTGCGCGCCGTGGCCGAGCGCGGGCGGGTCGGCGACTACTCGGTGGCCCGCGACGGGACGCTGGCCTACTCGCTGACGACGCCCTCGTCGCCGGCCGAGGTGTACGTGCAGCGCAACGGGTCGGCGAAACCGGTGACGTCGGTGGCCAGGGCGTTCCTGGCCGGTCATGCGGTGGCCCCGGTGACGACGTTCACGACCGACAGCTTCGACGGCACGCTGCGGATCGAATCGTTCCTCACCGAACCGCTCGACCTGCAGCCGGATCGGAAGTATCCCGTCATCGTGGTGATGCACGGCGGCCCGCACGGCCAGCAGGGTCCGGCGTTCGACTTCAAGGCGCAGGTCTACGCGGCACACGGGTTCGCGACGCTGATGGTGAACTACCGCGGCTCGACGGGGTACGGCCAGAAGCTCGAGGACGCCATTTTCGCGGACCAGGACGGGGCCGAGGCCCGGGACGTGCTGTACAGCCTGGACGTGGCCGAAGAGCAGTTCCCGTGGATCGACCGGAACCGGGAAGGCGTGGAAGGGGTGAGCTACGGCGGCCAGCTGACCGACTGGCTGATCACGCAGACGAACCGGTTCAAGGCGGCGGTGCCGATTGCCGGCATCTCCAACCTCGTCAGTTTCAACTACATGGCTTACTACCACGACTATCTGGCCGTGGAATACGGCGGGTACCCGACGACGGGGAACATCATGGACCGGCTGTGGGACCGCTCGGCGCTCCGCTACGCGGCTCAGGTGCACACGCCGACGATGTTCGCCCACGGCGAGAACGATAACGACGTGCCGATTGCCGAGGCCGAACAGTTCTACATCGCCCTGAAGGATGTCGGGGTGGAGACAATTATGGTACGCTATCCCCGCGAAGGGCACGGCGTCAGGGAGACCCGTCACGTTCAGGACCTGATCGACCGGAGCCTGGCCTGGTACGACCGCCATTTTTCGAAGTAGATATCGGAGAGAGGACCGCTCGCATGGGAGAGATCAATCCGTCGATCCGCATCATCATCGCCATCTTTTCAGGGGCGCTGGCCGTGGTGTTCTTCAAGGAGCCGACCGTGGCCGTCTTCCACCTCGTTCATCTGACGGCACGCCACGCGTATCCGACGGATCCGACGATTCCGATGTGGATGCCGGCGATCTCGTCGATGATCTTCTGGGGCGGGGTCTTCGGCATCGGCGTCGCGTTCACGACGGCCGAACATCAGACCGGCGGCGCCTGCTTCAAGCGCGCGATGGTGTTCGGCGCGATCTTCTGGTCGCTCGTCAACTGGGTCCCGGTGGCGCTCCTGAAGGGCCTCCCGCTCTTCGACGGGCTGCACGTCGGCGAGATCATCACGACGTTCGTCGCCAACGGCATCTGGGGCTTCGGCACGGCGCTGCTGATCATCATCTTCTCGTTCGCCACGGTGAACCTGGCGGACATCAGCCTCACGTAGGAACCGGGGAATCGGGACTCGCCCTTCGACGGGCTCAGGGCGCCCCTGAGCGCAGTCGAAGGGGCGGCGCCCGGCGCTCGAGTCCCGCCCCTACCCCGCCGACAGCACGATCACCGCGCCGAGAAGGACGAGCAGCACGAACCAGACGCCAAGGGCCACGATCGTGGAGTGGCGCGCCCGGTCGGCTTCCCACCAGCTCGCCGGCCGGATCCCCTGGGCGACGAAGGTCGCGACCCCCGCCAGGTTCACGCCCACCAGATTCATCACGACGAGCAGCAGCGCCCCGACGGCCTGGCGCTCGAACCCCGCACCGGCGAGCAGCCCCAGGGTGACGACCGGCGGGAGCAGCGCGACGGCAACCATGACGCCCACCAGCGTCGACGGCACGCCGGTCGTGAAGGCGAGGGCCCCGGCGGCGCCAGCCGCCAGCGCGAGCGCGATGTCCGCGAGGCTCACGGTCGTCCGCATGGCAATCTCGTGCGCGGCCGGGTTCACCGGCACCACCAGGCCGAGCAGCACGGAGAGGGCGAAGGCCACCGCGATGCCGAGCAGGCCGGCCCGCAGCGCGGTCCGGGCCAGCGGCGCATCGGCCAGCGTCGTGGCGAGCGAGAGCGCCACGTTCGGCCCCAGCAGCGGGGCGATCACCATCGCACCGATGACCACCGCGACGTTGTCGTGCAGAATGCCGATGGCGGCGACGATCGCGGAGAGGACGACGGTGGCGACGTAGACCCACGACACCTTCGTCGTGTCCATGACCTGCGCGTAGAGCTCCTCGCGGCTGATGCGGCCGGGGCCGTTCTCCTTGGCCGGGTCCGGCTCTTCGGGCGAGGTCTCCGGAGCCGGCGGCGGCTCGGGCTCTTCCGGACGCGGGATCGAGGCGGCCACCGGCAGCAGCAGCACGCGGAAGCCCGGGTCGGACGAGAAGCGCTTGTCGAGCAGATCGAGCACGGCCTCGGCGTTCTCCGCCGACACCAGCACCTTCATCACCACGCGGTCGTCGGACAGCGGCTCGATCCACGAGTCGATGACCGGCTGTTCCTTGATGAGCTCGACGACGAGACCGCGATGCTCGCGGTCGAGTACCGGTTTCGATGAGGCGCAGCGCCATGGCGAACCCTCGGAGCGTGGGTAACAATCGCCTCCAGTGTAGCGCCGAAACCGCAGGCACGGGGCCGCCGCGTTGACAGGTCGCGCGCCGCGCCGCTAAGGTTCAGGGCATGTCGCGCGCCCTGCTGCTGGCGGCGTGCCTGTGCCTCGCGGCCGGCTGCCACCGCCCCGCGTCCGGGCCGATCGTGCTCCGCTTCCTGGAGGCGCCCGATACGGGCGGCGGCTGGCACGCCATCATCGACGCCTTCGAAGCCACGCATCCCGGCATCCGCGTCGAGCTGGTCGAGGGCCCGGGCGACACCGACACCCGCCAGTCGATGTACACGGCCGCCTTCCTGGCCGGCGACGCCACCTACAATCTCGCCTACATGGACGTCACCTGGGTGCCGGCCTTCGCCGCGCACCACTGGCTGCTGCCGCTCGACGACCGGTTTCCGCCGGCCGCGCGCGAGGCCTTCCTGCCCGGGGACATTCGCGGCTCGACGTGGAACGGTCACATCTATCGCGTGCCGATGCAGGCCGATGCCGGCCTGCTCTACTACCGCACGGAATCTCGTCTCGTCGCCGCCCGCCACGCTCGACGCGCTGGCCGCCGCCGCCCGGCGCGCGGAGGCCCCGCCGGCGCGCTGGGGCTACGTCTATCAGGGGCAGCAGTACGAGGGGCTGGTCTGCACGTTCCTCGAGGTGCTGTGGGGCTCGGGCGGACAGGTCTTCGACGCCCAGGGCCGCGTGACACTCGACAACGCGGCGGGCCTCCGGGCCCTGCGGTGGCTCGTCGGCACGGTCGGCACGATCTCGCCGCCGAGCGTGACGACCGATCAGGAAGAAGACGCCCGGCGGGCCTTCGAGCAGGGGCGCGCCGTCTTCATGCGCAACTGGCCGTACGCCTGGACGCTGCTGCAGCAGCCCGATTCGCCCGTGCGCGGCAAGGTCGGCATCTGTCCCCTGCCGCACGACCCGGGCGTGACGGGGGCGGCGACCCTCGGCGGCTGGGGGTTCGGCATCGCCGCGGCCACGCCGCATCCGGATGCCGCCTGGGCGTTCATCCGGTTCGCGACGAGCGCCGCCGAGCAGAAGGTGCTGCACTTCCGCAACGGACGGATTCCGACGCGCCGCGCGCTGTTCACCGATCCCGACATCCTGCGCGAGAGCCCGTCCTACACGCAGCTCTACGGCATCCTGCTGACGGCGCGGCCGCGGCCGATCACGCCCCGCTACGCCGAGCTCTCCGACGCGCTCCAGGTCCACCTGAGCGCGGCGCTCGTCGGCCGCGAGCGTCCGGCGGCGGCGCTGCACGCGGCGGCCGATCGGATCAGGGAGATCGTGGGCCCGTGAGGCGCTACCTGTACCTGGCGCCCGCCGGCGTCCTGCTGCTCGGCCTCGTCGGCGTGCCGCTCGCGCTCAGCGTCGCCCTCGGCGTGGGCCACTACGGCGCGGCGCTGCACGACCCCTTGCTGCGCCAGGCCGGCGCCACGACGCTGCTGTTCGCGGTCGTCTCGGTGGCGCTCGAACTGGGGCTCGGGCTCGCCTCGGCGCTGCTGCTGCACCAGAGCCTGCACCTGCGCGGCCTCTGGCGCGCCATCGCCCTGCTGCCATGGATCCTCCCCTCGGCGGTCATGGCCATCTCGTGGCGCTGGATGTTCAACGCCGACCGCAGCGGCATCGTGAACGACCTGCTGATGCGGCTCGACCTCATCCACGGGCCGATCGCCTGGCTCGGCGCGCCCGGCCCGGCGTTCGCGACGCTCGTGCTGGCCGACGTCTGGAAGACGACGCCGTTCGTCACGCTCATCCTGCTGGCCGGCCTGCAGGCGATTCCCGCCGATCTCTACGAGGCGCTCAGCGTGGACGGCGCCGGTCCGTTCCGCCGGTTCCGGCTGCTCACGCTGCCGCAGCTCCGGCCGGCCATCTTCCTCGCGCTCGTCTTCCGGCTGATTCAGGCGATCGGCATCTTCGACCTGGTCTGGGTGATGACCGGCGGCGGGCCGGCCAACTCGACGCTGACGGTGGCCGTGTACATCTACAACACGGTCTTCCGGTACGTGCAGCCGGCCTACGGCGCCGCCCTCACGGGCATTGTCGCCGTGACGATGTTCGTCCTGGCCGTCGCACTCGGCGCGCTCGCGCGCGGGAGGCAGCCGGCATGAAGCGGGTCTGGGTCGTGCTCGGCGTGGCGGCGCTGTCGCTGTTCTGCCTGGCGCCCTTCCTCTGGTCACTGGTGACGTCGCTGAAGACGCCGGCCGAACTGCTGGCCGTGCCGCCGACCTGGGTGCCGCACCATCCGACGCTGGCGAACTACATCGACGTCTTCGTCCAGCGCCCGTTCGCCCGCTACCTGCTGAACAGCCTCATCGTCGGGCTGCTGTCCACGCTCATCGCGATGACCTGCGCGTCGCTGGCCGCCTACGCCCTCGCGCGCCTCCGCCTGCGCGGCACGACGGTCATCGAATACGGCCTGCTGTTCTTCGCACTGTGGCCGCCGGCGGTGCTGCTGGTGCCGCTCTACCTGGTGGGCCGGAGCCTCGGTCTGCTGAACTCGCTGGTGGGACTCAGCCTGGCGCACGCCGCGCTGAACCTGCCGTTCGCCGCCTGGATGCTGACGGCCTTCTTCCGGCAGGTGCCGGCCGAACTCGAAGAGGCGGCCCGGGTGGACGGGCTGTCGCGGCTGCAGTTCCTGCGGCGCATCCTCCTGCCGCTGGTCGCGCCGGCCCTGGCGGCCACCGCCCTGCTGGTGTTCATCTTCTCGTGGAACGAGTTCGTCATCGCCCTGACGTTCATCGTCCGGGACAACCTGCGGACCGTGCCGGTCGGCATCGCCATGCTGACGGGCATCACGTCGTACGACATTCCGTGGGGACAGATTTCAGCAGCCGTGGTGATGACGACGCTGCCGGTCGTCGCGGCCGTGCTGGCGTGTCAGCGGTGGATCATCAGCGGCCTCACGGCAGGCGCCCTCAAGGGATAGAGACTTCATGGCCACGCTGCAGCTCGTCGACCTCCACAAGCGATACCCCGGCGGCCACGCCGACGCCGTGCGCGGCGTCTCGTGCACGGTGGACGACGGCGAGACGCTGACCGTGCTCGGGCCCTCCGGAAGCGGCAAGTCGACGCTGCTCCGGCTGATCGCCGGACTGGAGCACCCCGACGCGGGCGACATCCTCATCGGCGGCCAGCGGGTCACGGATCTCGATCCGCGGGCCCGCAACGTCGCCATGGTCTTCCAGAGCTACGCGCTCTACCCGCACATGACGGCGTACGAGAACATCGCCGTCCCGCTCCGGCTGCGCGGCGTCTCGAAGGACCGGACGCGGGAGCGTGTCGGCCGGATCGCGGACCGGCTGCGCATCGCGGCCCTGCTCGACCGGCGGCCGGTCGCCCTGTCGGGCGGTGAGCGGCAGCGGGTCGCCCTCGCCCGGGCGCTCGTGCGCGAGCCGGCGCTCTTCCTGCTCGACGAGCCGCTGTCGAACCTCGACGCCCTGCTGCGGGAGCACGCGCGCGCCGAGTTGAAGGCGCTGTTCGCCAGCCTGGCCGTGCCGGTCGTCTACGTCACGCACGATCAGCTCGAGGCGATGACCCTGTCGACGCGCGTGGCCGTGTTCAACGCGGGCCGGATCGAACAGATCGGCACGCCCGCGGAGATCTACGCGCGCCCGGCCACGCTGTTCGTCGCCCGCTTCGTCGGCAGCCCGCAGATGAACCTGCTGCCGGGTACGCTGCTGCCGGGCGGCGCCGCCACGATCGGCTTCCGTCCCGAGGACGTGCGGATCGAGCCGCAGGGAACCCTCGCCATGCGGGTGACGCTCGACGAGCCGCTCGGCCCCCAGCACCTTCTGACGCTGGCGGGCACGGCCCCCGACGGTCACCCGCTGACGCTCCGCGCGCTGGTGCCGGCGGGCTGGCAGGGCGGCCCCGACGTCCGGGTGACGCTCGACCCGGCCCGCGCGCACGGCTTCGACGCGCAGGACCGCCGCCAGCCGCCAGTCTGAGCCGGTCCCGACACGCCGGATGCGCGGCTGCCAGCGTACCGGTATGATGGCTCCCATCCATGCTCGCGCTGCTCGACGCCCCGCTCTTCTCCATCGGCAGCCAGACGATCACGCCGATCCAGCTCGTGATCCTGGCGATCGTGCTGCTGGCGACCTGGTCGGTCGGCCATTGGAGCCGCCGGCTGCTGACCACGCAGCTGCTGCGGCACGTGGCCGAGGGCCAGCGGTACACGATCGCGCGCCTCGCGCAGTACATCCCTCTGGGTCGTCGGCCTGGTCGTCGGCCTGCGGATCGTCAACATCGACCTGACGGCCCTCGCGGTGGTCGCCGGCGCGCTCGGCATCGGCATCGGCTTCGGGCTCCAGAACCTCGTCGGGAACTTCGTGGCGGGGCTGGTGCTCCTGTTCGAGCGGCCGATCGCGGTGGGCGATCGGGTGACGCTCGGCGATCTGGAGGGCGACGTCGTGGCGATCGACTTCCGGTCGACGACCGTCCTGACCAACGACAACATCGCGGTCATCGTGCCGAACTCGCAGTTCACGACGCAGACGGTGATCAACTGGTCGTACGGCAACCCGCAGGTCCGCATCCACGTGCCGGTCGGCGTGGCGTACGGATCCGATCTCGCGCGGGTCACCGAGGCCCTGCTCCACGTCGCGCAGAAGACCGCCGGCGTGCTCGACTCGCCCGAGCCCCTGGTGCTGTTCAAGGCGTTCGGGGATTCGTCGCTGAACTTCGAGCTGCTGGTCTGGATCGACCGCCCCGTGATGCACTTCCGGCTGCGCAGTCTCCTGAACTACGGCATCGACGCCGAGTTCCGGGCGGCGGGTATCCAGATCCCCTTCCCGCAGCGCGACGTGCACGTCATCCCGCCGCCGGCGGCTCCGCCCGACCGCGCGGCCTGATCGGCCCGCCGTCCACGTTCCCGCCTACAGCTCGATCTGCATGCCGAGCTCGACGACGCGGTCGGGCGGGATGTGGAAGAAGGCGGTGGCGCCGCGGGCGTTGCGCGACATGAAGGACGAAGAGCTGCTCGCGCCACAGGGCCATGCCGGGCTTCTCGGTGGCGAGCAGCGTCTCGCGGCCGAGGAAGAAGGTCGCGTCGCTCGAGGTCGACGTCGAGGCCCTTGCGCCTTGGCGCGGCGCAGGATCTCGAGGCAGGTTGGGGTCCTCCATGAAGCCGTAGTGGGCGACGATGCGGTAGAAGCCGCTGGCCGAGCGGCTGTGACGTCGACCCGCTCCGCGCGCGGCACGTGCGGGCACGTCCTCGGTCGAGACCGTGAGCAGGACCACCTGCTCGTGCAGCACCTTGTTGTGCTTGAGGTTGTGCAGCAGCGCCGGCGGGCACGCCGTCGGGGTTGCTGGTCATGAACACGGCCGGTGCCGGGCACGCGCGCGGGCGGCTGCTCGCGATGCCGCTCGACGAGAACTGGCTCGACGGCCAGCGACGCCGTCGCTGCAGGCGCTGCGGCGCAGGATCTGCCGCCCGCGCTTCCAGGTCGCCATCAGCGTGAAGACGCCGCGCCGCCACCAGCGAGCGGGAACCAGCCGCCGTGGGCGATCTTCAGCAGGTTGGCGCCGAAGAAGGCCAGGTCGACGACCAGGAAGGCGACCGGCAGCAGGCGCCGGCGCGCCAGCGGCGCCAGCCCCAGCAGCTCGCGCGCGACGACGTAGAAGCAGCACCGTGGTGATCACCATGGTCGTGGTCACCGCGACGCCGTAGGCCGCCGCCAGGTTGCTCGACGAGCCGGAAGCCGAGGACCAGGCCGATGCGTCGCCGACCATCAGCAGCCAGTTGACCGGCGGCATGTAGATCTGGCCGATCTCCTCGGCCGAGGTGTGGTCGATCTTCAGGCGCGGGCAGTAGCCGAGCTGGACCGCCTGGCGGGTGAGCGAGAAGGCGCCCGAGATGACCGCCTGCGAGGCGATCACCGTGGCGGCCGTGGCCAGCACGACCAGCGGGTAGAGCGCCCAGTCCGGCGCCAGCGGTAGAACGGGTTGTGCGACCGCCGCCGGGTCGCGCGAGCAGCAGCGCGCCCTGGCCGAAGTAGTTGAGCAGCAGCGCCGGCAGCACGACGGCGAACCAGGTCGAGGCGGATCGGGCCGGCGCCGAAGTGGCCCATGTCGGCGTAGAGCGCCTCGCCGCCGGTGACCACCAGGAAGACCGCGCCCAGCACGAGGAAGCCGCGCCAGCCCGTTGCGCACGAAGAAGTCGAAGCGCGTGGAGCGGGTTGACGGCGCCGAGCACGCGCCGGCTGCTGCGCGATGCCGGCGATGCCCAGCACGCGAGGATCGCGAACCAGACCAGCATGACCGGCCCGAAGACCGCGCCGATCGCCGGCGGTGCCGCGGCGCTGGAACAGGAACAGCGCCGATCAGGATGACGACGGTGATCGGGATCACGTAGGGCTGGAAGACCGGCGTGGCGACCTCGAGCCCCTCGACCGCGCTCAGCACCGAGATCGCCGGCGTGATCATGCCGTCGCCGTAGAGCAGCGCCGCGCCGAACAGGCCCGAGCGACGACCAGCAGCCACGGCGGCCGCGCTTGCCGGGCTCGCGCTCCGGGCGCGACCAGCGCCATCAGCGCCAGGATGCCGCCCTCGCCGCCGGTTGTCGGCGCGCATGACGAAGACGCAGGTACTTGATCGAGATGACGAGGATGCAGCGACCAGAAGATCAGCGACAGCACGCCGAGCACGTTCGCCGGGCGTCGGCGGCGATCGCCGTGCTCGCCGAAGAAGCACTCGCGCATGGCGTAGAGCGGGCTGGTGCCGATGTCGCCGTAGACGACGCCGAGCGCGACGAAGCTGAGGCCGGTAACGCGCCGCAGGGAGGTGCGGGCCTGTTCTGATTCAGTCATCATCCAAGATCGCCACGGTCGAGCCCCGGACCGCCGCCGGAACGTGACAGTTTACCTCACCTGCCATCCCGCGTCGCCCGCCCACCCGGGCCGGCATCATATATCCTGTACCACGAGCATGCCGGACGCCGCTGTCGCCCCGCCCGCCCCGATCGCGCGCGACGAAGTCCACGTATGGTGCCTCCGCCAGGACCCGCCGGTCGCGGAGGACGTCCGCGCCACCTGCGACGCCCTGCTGTCGGCGCACGAGCGGGCCCGGCGGGACCGGTTCGTCTTCGAGCGGCACCGGCGCCAGTTCCTGCTCGCACACGCCCTGGTGCGCGCGACCCTGTCGCACTACACGGGCGTCGACCCGGCGTCGTGGACGTTCGAGGAGAACCAGTGGGGCCGGCCCGAAGTGGCGTCCCCGGCGGTGCCCCTCCCGCTGCGCTTCAACCTGTCGCATACCGACGGATTGATTGCCTGCGCGGTGACGCTGGCGCGCGATATCGGCGTCGACGTCGAGGACGTCAGCCGCCGGGCGGCCGGCCTGGACATCGCCGAGCGCTATTTCGCCGAGGCCGAGACCGGCGCGCTGGCCCGCGTCCCGGAGCCCGACCGGCACCGGGCGTTCTTCGACTACTGGACGCTGAAGGAGGCGTACATCAAGGCCCGCGGCATGGGCCTCGCCCTGCCGCTGGGCGCCTTCGCGTTCCAGCTCGCGCCCGCCGCGCCCCCGACGATTGCGTTCACCGCCGAGCTGGACGACGATCCGCGCGCGTGGCAGTTCCAGCTCTTCCGTCCGACCGATACACACCGGCTCGCGCTCGCGGTCCGGGAGCCGCCCGAGCGGCCGGTCCGGATTGCGATTGCCTGGGCGGACCCGGCGACGTTCGGCCGCCACCACCGCTGAGGACGATTGGCAGCATGCGGCTCCTGGCCATCAGCGACCTGCACATCGGACACGGGGTGAACCGGGCGGCCCTCGACGCGCTGCCGCCGCACCCCGACGACTGGCTCCTGCTCGCCGGCGACGTCGGCGACACACCGGCGCAGCTCGAGTACGCCCTGCAGGCACTGACGGCCCGCTTCGCGCGCGTCGTCTGGGTGCCGGGCAACCACGATTTGTGGACCACGCCCGGCGCGCCGGACGGCCTGCGCGGCGAGGCCCGCTACCGGCAGCTGGTCGCCCTCTGCCGCGCCTACGACGTGCTGACACCGGAGGATCCCTATCCGGTCTGGCCGGGCGAGGGCCCGCCGTGCGTCATCGCCCCGCTCTTCCTGCTGTACGACTACAGCTTCGCGCCCGACGGGCTGTCGCCTGACGAGGCCGTCGCCTGGGCGGTCGAGAGCGGCGTCCTCTGTGCCGACGAGCGGCTGCTGCATCCCGATCCTGTACCGAGTCGCGGCAGCGCTGGTGCGCCGCGCGCTGCCGCCTGACCGAGGCGCGGCTCGCCGCCGTGCCGCGCGGCCACGCGCTGGTGCTGGTGAACCATTTCCCGCTGCGCCGCGACCTGGCCGTGCTCCCCGCGATTCCCCGGTTCACGATTTGGTGCGGCACGCGGCGCACCGAGGACTGGCATACGCGCTTCCCCGTGCGCGCGGTCGTCTCGGGACACCTGCACATCCGGGCGACCCACTGGCGCGATCGCGTCCGCTTCGAAGAGGTCTCGCTCGGCTATCCCCGCCACTGGCAGCCCGAACAGGGGCTGGCCCCGTACCTGCGCGAGATCCTGCCGGGGCCGCCGGGCCCGCCGCCGGCCGGTGCGTCCACGCGCTTCCGGCGCCATCCGTGGCTCACGGCCGACTGACGCGCCCCCGGCGGGCGGGCGGCAAGCCCCGCCCCCCCGGCGGACGTATCCAGTTCCGACAGGCGCCCGCCCGGTCCGCACCAGGCGGGTTCCGCGGCGGGTCGTCCATCACGGGTGCGGTTGCGTCGTACCCCGACAGGCCCGCCGCGCGGGTCGGTTACACTGAAGCTCGAGCATGTTGAACAAGGCACTCCAGTCGCTGGCCAGGCGCGCGCCCCGTCCGCAGCCGTCCGTCGACGCCGCCGCGGTTCCCGCGGCGCCGCCGCGCGCGCTCGCGGCGGACAGCCCGTTCGAGCCTCATCGCGTGGCGACGTTCACGCCGCCGGCTTCGTCGCGCGTGGTGTTCGTCGATCTCGCGCGCGCCTGCGCGGTCGTGTTCATGATTCAGGGGCACACGCTGAACGTGCTGCTCGCGCCCGAATACGCGACCGGCATGGCGTTCAACAGCTGGCTCTTCCTGCGGGGGCTGACGTCGCGGCTGTTCCTGCTGCTGGCCGGCTTCGCGTTCGCCATGGCGACCTCGAAGCACTGGGACGCCAACCGCCGGTTGTCGGCGCGCAGCTGGCGCCGCATCCGCCGCTTCACGTTCTTCGTACTGCTCGGCTATTCGATGCGCTTCCCGGTGAGCCACCTGCGCGACCTGCAGGACCTGGGCGCGGAGTCCTGGCAGGTACTTCCTGACGGTCGACATCCTGCAGTGCATCGGCGTGGGCCTGCTGCTGCTGCAGGCCCTGGTCTTCCTGTCGAAGACGCGCCGGCATTTCGCGTATGCCGCCGCCGCCCTCTGCGCGGCCATCGTGGTGGCGGCACCACTGGCCGAGGGGGGCCACTGGACGGCGCGGGCGCCAGTGGCGCTCGGCGCGTACCTGTCGACCACCGGCGGCTCGATCTTCCCGTTCCTGCCGTGGGGAGCCTACCTGCTGCTCGGCGCGGCGCTCGGTGTGCTGTACGTCGAATGGGGCCCGGCGCGGCAGCCGGCGTTCGTCGCGCGCGTGCTGGTCACGGGTGGTGCCACCGCCCTCGCGCTGGGGCTGTTCCTGCAGAGGTTCCACCTCGGCCCGTTTCCACGGGCCGACTTCTGGAGCACCAGTCCGAACCTGTTCCTGGTGACCGGCGGGTCGGCCCTGCTGCTGCTGGGCGGCTTCGCGCACGCCAGCCGGTACGTCCGCCGCCTGCCGCCGATCGTCCAGGCGCTGGCGCAGGAATCACTCATCATCTACTTCATCCACGTCTGCCTCCTGTACGGGTCGGGGTGGAATCCGGGCCTGCGCACGCTCGTCGGCGCGCACCTCGGGCTGGCGGGCACGGGCGCCTGGATCCTCGTGCTCGTCTCGTCGATGGCGCTGCTCGCCTGGTCCTGGAGCCGCGTCAAGCAGGATTACCGTTGGGCGGCCGCGCTGACGCGGCTCACCGCTGCCGCGTGGGTCGCCTACTCCATCGCCTGAGGCCGGACGTCGCGGGGCGCGGCGGCCACCGCCGGCCGCCGCCCGGGGCGACGCCGGCGTACGGAGGCCATCCGGTCGGGCCGGTTGCCGAGCATCCGTGACACCACTCGCCGCACTCGCCTATTCGTTCCTCTTCGGGTTGCTGCACGGCATCGTGCCCGACGAGCACACGTGGCCGATCACGTTCAGCTACGCCATCGGCAGCGGCAGCGGCCGCGCCGGCATGCGGGCCGGGCTGTACTTCTCGGCGGCCTTCACCCTCCAGCGCATGCTCGTCTCCGAGCTGGCGTACCTCGCGCTCGCGCCGTTCCTGCTCTCGCCGATCGTCAACGGCATCGTGTACGTGGTCGTCGGCGCCGTCATGGCCGCGGCCGGCTGGGCCGTGCTGCGCCGCGGCCGCTACCCGCACCTGCACCTGCTCGGGCACCATCACGAGGAGCGGGAGCCGATGGAGACGACGAGCCAGGTCCTGTCGCGCCACCATGACGCGCACGAGCCGCCGGCGCCCGCCGTCGCACCGCCGGTCCGCTGGACGCTCGTGCACGGCTTCATCGCCGGCTTCGGCTTCGGGGGCTTCTCGCTGTTCATCAACACCGTGGCGGCCCCGGCCATGCCGACGGCCTGGCTGGGCTTCCTGCCGGGACTGCTGTTCGGAGCCGGCACGACCATCATGCTCGTGCTCGTGGGAGCGGCCATCGGCACATCGCTGCGGTGGACGGGCCGGTTGTCCGAGCGGGAGATCGGCCTCATCGGTGCGGGCACGGGCGGGCGCACGCTGTTCTACGGCGGCGGGCTGTTCGTGGTCTGCGGCCTGCTGATCCTGGGCCTGGGCGCGCGACGGCTGCCCGCGCACC
>CAVVIO010000002.1:0-104414 GCA_963748095.1 uncultured Bacteroidales bacterium | reverse complement strand
GTAACTGAACTTACCTATTATTATCGATACACCTTTATCAAGGCTCGATAGTGCACACAGGGATAATATTGTAAATAAATATTTTCCAAATGCTGCAGAACAGGTTATTATTTTATCAACTGACACCGAGATTGACAACAATTACTTTAAAACCCTTGAAACCTATCTGAGCGGTGCAGGAAAATTAGTTTTCAGTCAGATAAGCGAGTTAAGCAAATACGAAAAAGGTTATTTCTGGAATTAAAATAAAACAATAGCATTATGGCAGACCGATTATATACATCACAGCAAGCAGAAGAAATCATCAATGGTTTACGGGTTGAAACTAAACTCGATAAATCGATAATTGCCAGAATGGCTTTTTCTCTGTCAATTTTAGCTGAAGGTAAAGAAGTAAAATCAAGCTCAAACTTTAGTGGAAATGAAATGCGCAGGCATTCATTTTTTGGAAACGATGAAGTACTTGTAAAAACATTACTTTCTCAAACCTATGAAAAGCCTGATTTTGATGATAATGAGTTTTTTTCAAATAAATCAATTGTAAAAAACCATATCGACAATGGCGCTCAATTATTATGGGATTTATTCGAAAAATCGGGACGTGATGTAAACAACTGGTATAAAGCATTATTAGAAAAAGTTGAATTAAAAGGTGCAAGGGAAACCTTTACAAAAGACCTCGACATTTTTATTGGTCGTAAGGTTGTGAATAGCGAAGAATTGATAATGGAGCTGAATGATACAACCAAACATGCCAACTCACATTTAGCCATTATGGGTAAACCAGGTGTCGGTAAAACTCAATTTCTAATAAAGGTATTATCCGATATCAGGGTACAATCCAGCTTTCAAACCAACTTTATTTTCTTCGATTATAAAGGAGATGTTGTTGATAACGATAAGTTTACCGATGCCACTAAAGCACGTACCTATAAATTATTGCAAAGCGATGAATCCTTACCAATAAATCCATTTGTTTTACCATCATATGATGAACAGGCAATTCAAGTATCAGCCCGTGAAAAAGCTGAAAGCTTTGCATCCATCAACTCAAAATTAGGTGTTGTTCAAAAAGGTGCATTAACCGATGCAATTATTGCAGCATACGCAAAACGGCAAGGTAGTGAAAACCCTTATCCTGATTTTAGAGATATACTAGAAATAGCATCACTAAACTATGAAGAAGAAGGTAAGCGAGATGATTCTTTGATAGAAGTTTTGCGGGACCTTGCCAATTTCAATCTTTTTTGGGCACATGGCAGCGCTATAAAACCAATGGATAAAATATCCAACCGCACCATGATTATTGATGTGCATTCAATGCCAGTGTTAAAAGAATTAGTTGGGTATTTAGTAATTGAACGTTTGTACAAGGAAATGGCATCCTTACCCGATAGTCCGATAAAAGATGGCCGACGAACATTAAGAACCATTTTAGTGATAGACGAAGCCCATAACTATTTAAGCCAGAAAAATATATTCCTACAGCGGATTATCCGAGAAGGTAGGTCAAAAGGTATTGTAGTATTCTTTGCTTCACAATCTCCATCCGATTACCAACAGAAGTTCTTCAATTTTCAGGAGCTTTTGGAATTTGCTTATATATTTCAATGCGAGGGTGTTTCAAGCGGTTCAATACAAGATATTTTGGGATGTTCACAAAAAACAGCAAAAGACTTACAAACAGAAATTGCCCGTTTAGAACCCTTTCAGGTAATAAGTCGAAGCAACGAAAAAACCGAAGAGTTTACTAAATTCACTGCGGAAGCATTTTATAAGAATTATTAATAGCTTGTTATGATAAAATCATCCAAAGACTATACCCCCCGGCTGCTGTGGGTTTGTAACCCACACCTGTATAGTGCAAAATCCTGAAGATTATCTTTACAGCAGCGCTGGTATTTATGCTGGCATATCAGGATTGATTACTATTGAAAAAATTGAATAATAAATTTATAAAGATCCTTAGCAACGTGCTACGAATAACAGGGGGGGATTATATAATTTGCATTTTACAATAATAACTTTTACATTTATCCCCGTACCGTTAAATGGAGGAAAATTAAGTTTTGAAGGCAATAATAGCTTTTATAAAAAATAAATTAAGTTATTGTAAATAAAGATAATTATGTGAAATTGGTTTTTAATAAAAAAATAAATGATAGTTCTTAAGGATTTATTCAGGCAGGTAATATATCATTCAGAACAGTTAAGTATCATTCTCAAATTTTAATAAACAGAATATAAAACTATGAAAAAGACAAATGTTTTTGCAGGGCTGCTACTAATCTTCTCATTGTCGACTTTTGCAAAACAAGTTGATGTAAATACGGCAAGACAAATAGGACAGGATTTTCTGAGTATTAATAACAATCGTTCCATATTAAAAAGAGGAACAGCGCTTCAATTGATTTATACAGCAAGATCATCTGCAACAGTAACCAAATCTACCGGCAAAACTGTTACGTATTTTTATGTATTTAATTCTGGTGACGCAGGTTATGTTATTGTAGCAGGAGACGATATTGTTCATCCCATCCTGGGATATTCTGATGAGGATGTATTTGACCCGGATAATATTCCGCCAAATGCTGCCAAATGGCTTGAAGGATATAAGAGTCAAATTCGATATGCTATTAATAAAGGGATACAGGCAACACAAGAGATTGCATCGGAATGGGAAAATTTAAAAAGCGGGGGAATGCTCACAGAAAAATCAACAAGCAGTGTGAGTCCGCTGGTTCAGACAAAGTGGAATCAGTCTCCTTACTACAATGATTTATGCCCGGTCGATTCCGCAGCAGGCCCGCAAAACGGTTATCATTGTGTTACCGGATGTCCGGCCACAGCCATGGCTCAAATAATGAAATACTGGAATTATCCGGCAACAGGTTCCGGTTTTCATTCATACAATCACCCACAATACGGAACCTTAGCTGCCAATTTCGGTGGTACAACGTATAACTGGACGGATATGCCGGCTCAGCTTACAGGCCCAAACATTTCTGTGGCAACATTAATGTACCAATGTGGTGTAGCTGTGGAAATGGGATATGGACCAACATCCAGTGGATCATACGTAATCATTTCCAAATCACCTACTCCACAGCAATGTTCTGAATATGCTTACAAAACCTATTTCGGTTACGATGCTGCTTCTATCAAGGGTATAGAAAGAGATGATTATACCGATGTGGATTGGATAACCCTCCTTAAAAAAGAACTGGACGAAGGCCGTCCAGTTCAATATGCCGGTTTTGGTGAAGGATCCGGACATACTTTTGTCTGTGACGGTTACGATAACAGTGAAATGTTCCATATGAACTGGGGATGGGGTGGATACGCAGACGGTTATTTTCTTGTTAATTCTCTTAATCCGGGTGAAGGCGGAACAGGTTCCGGTAATGGTACCTTTAACCAGGGTCAACGGGCAGTAATCGGCATTAAACCACCGGCAGGAAATCAAACGTATAATCTGAATTTATACAATTATGTAACCTTATCGCCAAGTACTGTTTCATACGGGCAATCATTTTCAGTTTCCACCGATATCGTTAACAGCGGAACAAACGACTTCAGCGGGGATTATTGTGCTGCCATTTTCGATTCCCAATGGAACTTTATCGACTTTGTTGAAACTAAAAACAGTTGGACGTTACAATCGGGTTATCACTATACAAACAGTATTACATTTTCAAATTCGGGACTATTGACCATGTTACCCGGTTCCTACTATATAGGGATATTTTACAGGCCCACCGATGGAGACTGGAAATATATTTTAAATAATGGTAATTATTCAAACTTTGTCCCGTTGACTGTTTATTATGCAAACGATATGGAGTTAAATTCTTCCATGGCGCTTACCCCAGGAACAACTTTTATATACGGACAGCCGGCTTCCGTGAACGTGAATATTGTCAATAACGGGAATAATACGTTTTATGGAACCTATTCAGCAAACTTATATGATCTGGAAGGTAATTGGATAGAAACCATCAATACCTATACGGAATCGAACGGTCTGCCTTCTGGTTATAACTACCAGTCGCCTTACCTCTCATTAAGTACGTCATCCATTACTGCAGATCCGGGAACATATCTGATGGCTATTTTGCATAAACCTGATGGAGGTGACTGGACACTGACTGGTTCTTCCAACTTTCAAAATCCGGTTTATGTAACTATTAAATCACCAGATTTAACTCCTGATATTTATGAAGATAATGACTCGATCGGAACATCTTACGATTTACCTGTTACTTTTTCAGCAGATACAGCCACAGTAACCACACAAGGTTCAAATTGTCATACGGGGACTGATTTTGACTTATTACAAGATTGATCTTGAACCAGGGTACAATTATACGGTTTCAGCACAGTTAAATGATTCATATAACAGTGGCGACGGAAATACGTATACCTTGGATGCACAGTTCTCATGGTCACCGGATGGTTCAACTTGGTCGGACATTTACGATGATGTGATGCCTGATAATATTACCGTTAGTGACGGAGGAACTGTTTACTTTTTTGTGTCACCTTACTTTATCGGACAAATTGGGACGTATCTTCTTGATTTGAATATCTCAAGAACTCCGGTTACCGGAATTAAAGAAAATGAACTAACTAACAGGATCAGAATATTTCCAAATCCTGCAAAAAATTTCGTGACAGTGGATATCAGTGAACTGAATACGGACATACAACAGATAAGAATCCTGGATGCGCAGGGACAACAGGTTTACTTTAACAGTAACACTGGAAGTCATAAAACCCTGCAGATACCTGTTGGTGAATTTACACCGGGAATTTATTTTATTCGGATCCAAAGTGAAAGACATACTTTTACAAAGAAAATTATTATCAATCCATGAAAGCATTTCACCTGATACTTTTAATTGGTATTTTACAGGGGTGTAAAATAAATCATAACATGACACAGAACTCCAATAAATAATTCCGCAAGTTTTACACCTTTGTATACACCAGGACCACCAGCACTGGTATATAAAACAAAAATAAATTATAATAACCAGGTACCCGTTATACTGTCGGAGGATAAATCGAAAATTGTTGCTTATCCTGATCCGTCTGATATTCGGATGGGTAACGATTTTCCATATCCCACCGTTTTAAACAACGGCTATCTTCTCGACAACAGAGGCATCGGAAAGAATGTTGCCTTTCTGAAAATAACCTACAAGGAATATTCAAAACTTTCCGAAGCTCCATCAGTAAAAGAGCTTTACAGTATGATTCTCGACAAGGATCCGTTAACAGAACTTTGCAATTGTGGTAACAGGAATGCATTTACTGATATTATGGAACAGCTCAATGAGCTAATAAATAATCATACATTACGAACAACATGCAAGAGCATAAAATGAACGGGTAATAAAATATTTTGATTGATTTACTCCAACTGGTTTAGTTAATAGATATGTACACAGAATATTTTTTTGTAAGCAGGAAAGATTGGTATGGCCTTAAAATTATTTAATTAATAATGTTGGAAATTTTGCCAGAGATTGATCAGATATCAGGGAGTAGATGCAATCCACTCCCAGTCTGGGGTTAACGTTTTCTGTAAACCATAATTTCTTCTTCAACTTATATTCCACATTTTCTTAAACATGTTGCTTTATAAATTAATATGAATAAATGCGCATTTATGTGTATTTATTCGCATAATTTTGAAATACTGCAAGTCACAAACCAAAGTAACTGATTACGAATTTATTGATATTGATAATTTATGTTAGTTAATTCGGAAAACCGGGGTGTATAATTAGATAACAAAAATTATTTAAAAATATGACTGGATAATTAATATTATCTAAAAATAAATTAATTATAGTAGGAGAAATTACTTATTAAATAATAATTATTATCTGTTTTAGGAACATTTAAATTAGAACTGGAAAATAATAGACAATTAAATACAACTTTTAGTCATATTATTAACGGATAGGTACATTACATTACAACTCATTGTTGTAATTTTTAATGTTTATAAATCATGGATTTAAAGGATAATTTTTGGGGTCCGTGTAAAGAAATTCGATCATTGCTGTTCATTCGATTTCTTTTTCCTTAACGCATCACTTGTTATAAAGTATGTAATACCGGCAATAAGAATTATTGAGAAAATTAGTATTGCTACGGAAGTATATTTTATCCTTTTATTTTCGTCATAAGATGAAGGATTTGAGGTTTCATATTCAAGTCCCGAACTTGATAAATCATCATTAAATATTCCCTTTTCGTAATACATATTAATCTTTTGTAATTATAAATTCATTTTCATTTTTCCCATTTCTATGCAACGAATAATTTCCACAAACATAAATAATTTCTTTACTAAGGGATTCAACCCTGGCGTCTATATAATTCTCTTTAAATCCTTTTTCTTGTAGATCTTTAACAGTTACTTTATTTACACCGGAAATCAAAAAAGCTTTCAGAATATCCATATTTTTTTCTATCATTTTTTCATTAAGTAGATTTTTTTCACGAACGATTTTTTTCATATCGCGTTCAAAATTTCTCTTGCACCGAACCGAACAATATTTTTGGTTTCCATGGTGACATGTAAATTCTGCATTGCAGGCAGGATTGATACAAATCTTTTTATAAGTATTCTTTTTTAACCTTCATATGTAATCCTAAGTTATATTTAATGGGAATTTTTTTCCAATAACTCCATGATGGATTGTATATTGTAATAGGTGCGACCACCGATTTTGGAATATTTAATTTCTCCGCATTTTTCTCAGTTTCCAAAGTGCTGTTTGCTTTAAATTCAGTATCTCCCTTGCTTCAGCTTCTGAAGCCCAACCGGGTATTTTTGACTTAATTATTTGATGTTTCCATTGCGAATGAATTTGAAAGAAAAAATATCAGTGACAAAGTTAATTTAAAAGTTTAGGAAATACAAACTAAGAATCTGATCCACAATTTTTTGGAGATAATAAATATTATCTCTTTTTTTCTAAACTGTCATTTATCAATAGGATAAATTTGGAAATTCGGTTGAAAAGATGTTTGTAACTTAATTGTCAGAAATCTTTAAGAGTGATAGAAACAATAGGAAAGAAAAATCTTTACTATGGAAACTCATTGTAAAGAAAATTCCGGATCAGGAAAGAATAGTGAACCCGGAGAAAAAAAAGTTCAATTTTGGTAAAAAAGTTAAACCAAAATTGAACCGTAAAAATTTAATATTTCTGAAATGCTTGTGGGCACTACTGGATTCGAACCAGTGACCCTCTGCTTGTAAGGCAGATGCTCTGAACCAGCTGAGCTAAGCGCCCCAATATTTTAAGAACTTTGTACCTCTCCGAAAAGGCGAGTGCAAATATAAGCGTCTTTTTTTTTATTCAAAAATATTTTGATCTTTTTTATATCTTAAAAAATCAGCAACTACAAAAGTACTGCCTCCGATAAAAATAAAATCCTGCTCGTGAGCGTTTTGCCGGGCAGTCCGATAAGCTTCTTCCACATTGATATATGCATTCCCGTGCAGGTTGAAGTCCTTTGCTTTCTCCATCAGTGGTATGTTCATTCAATGCTCTTGGAACTGAGGCTTTTGTGAAATAATAGGTCGCTTCTGCTGGTAATAACTTTCAAAATATTATCTAATTTTTTTTCTTTAACTACCCCAACAACGAAATGCAGTTTGCGATAAGCAGTGTTGGCTATCTGTTGAACCACCTCGGTAATTCCCTCTGCATTATGTGCATTATCACATATTGTCAGCGGATTATGACCCGCAACCTGCCAGCGGCCCATTAACCCGGTAGTCTTCGTTACATTTTTCAATCCCTTTCTTATAGCCGGCAGGATGAGGTTAAAACCCTGTTCTTTCAAAATGTCAATAGCCATCAGGGTGGTGATGATGTTCTTCTTCTGATAAGCGCCCAACAGATCGGTCTCTAATTCAGGATATACTGTCAGGTCTTCCTGCCGGATGTTAAACAACTGATACAAGCCGTCAGAAGATAACAGGCTGTAATCAATCGCATATTTTTCATCAGCAAAATAAATAGGGGCCTCTTTTTGACTGGCTGTTTGTGTAAAGACATCCCTGGTTGCTTTCTGGCTCTCTCCAATAATTACAGGTATCTTTTCTTTAACGATGCCTGCTTTTTCGCCGGCAATGCTTTCCAGGGTATTTCCGAGAAATTCCGTATGGTCCATGCCGATATTCGTAATTACCGATAATAACGGAGTGATTACATTGGTTGAGTCGAGTCGTCCGCCAAGGCCAACTTCTACGATAGCAATGTCGACATGCATACTTGCAAAATAATCGAAAGCCATGAATACCGACATCTCGAAAAAGGAAGGTTGCAACTGTTCGAAAAAAGCCCGGTGTTTTTCAACGAATTCGGTTACCTGTAATTTCAGGGATTACCTGTCCGTTTATTTTTATCCGTTCACGAAAATCGAACATGTGGGGCGAAGTATGTAATCCCACTGTATACCCGGCATGTTGCAACACCGATGCCAGCATGTGACTGACAGAGCCTTTCCCATTGGTACCTGCTACATGTATGGTTTTAAAGTTGCGGTGCGGATAATTAAAATACCGGTCGAGCTGGAGGCTGTTATTCAAATCAGCCTTATAGGCAGCAGTCCCTGTGCGTTGGTACATGGGAAGCTGACTAAACAGGTAATCAATGGTTTGCTGGTAATTCATTATTTTCTTTTACCAGGTTTCATAATGAATACGTTCCTGTTTAAACCGGTCGGGTTGCTTTTTTTCCTCATCGGGGAAGCCTACGGAAATAATTGAAAAAGGCTGAATGTTTTCAGGAAGTTGAAATAATTCATGAACAGCCTGCATTCGTTGTTCGCGGGGATAAATCCCGACCCATACGGCACCCATTCCCGAACCGTGTGCTGCCAGAAGGATATTTTGAGTAGCTGCCGAACAATCTACCGGTCCGTAGCCTTCGTCATGCTGAAGTTTTTCATCCCAGCAAATCAGTATGGCAGCCGAAGCATCCTTCAGCATGGCAGCATTCTGATGAAATCCGGTGATGCGATCAATGGTCTTTTTATCCCTGAAAATAATAAAGTGCCAGGGTTGTTTATTAACAGCCGAAGGAGCATGCATACCCGCTTTAATTAACAATTCAAGTTGAGAATCGCTAATGTCCAGTTTCTTATACCGGCGTATGCTTCTGCGTGTCAATAATCCTTCCAGAATTTCCATTTTATATTTGTTTATAAGTACAAAGGGCCGGTAAAATTAAAACAATAAATTTTATTAATTTTAAAGCGTTAAGAATTTTACTTCTGAAGTATGGCTAGAGAGAGAAAAATTTTTGTGATCGATACCAATGTTCTTTTACATGATTATCAGTCAATTTACAATTTTCAGGAAAACGATGTGGTGATCCCGATCACGGTGCTGGAGGAACTGGATAAGTTTAAAAAAGGGAATGATCTGATCAATTTTCATGCACGTGAGTTCACACGTGAACTCGATAAATTAACAGGAGATCATCTGTTTAATGGCGGAATTTCTCTGGGTAAAGGCAAGGGTAAACTGTCTATAGAAACCGGGAAACCCTTTTCGAAACAGATGCAGGATTCATTCCCGGAAAATACTCCCGACCACAGAATACTTTCTATAGCCGAGTATATCAACCAGAATAATTCCGGTAAAACAGTCGTTCTGATCACCAAGGATATCAACCTCCGTATAAAGGCCAAGTCGATTGGTGTTCTCTCCCAGGATTATGAAAACGACAAGGTCGAAAATATTGAAGAAATATACAAGCGAATCAGCACATTGGAAGGAATTGACGATAAGCTGATATCCAAATTGTATGAGAATTCCGAAGGGATACAGGCGGATGAGATCAAAATTTCACCGGTTCCCACACCTAATCAGTACTACATTTTAAAAGGCAGTTCTTCCAGCGCCCTGGCGCATTATGATGCAACAAACAAACTACTTGACAGGGTACTGAAACAAAAAACATATGGTATTGACCCCCGGAACGCGGAACAAACCTTTGCCCTCGATGCATTGTTGCGTACTGAAACTCAACTGGTATCCCTCACTGGCAAGGCTGGTACAGGAAAAACATTGTTAGCCCTTGCTGCTGCCATACATCAGCGTCAGAAATATACACAGATTTTTCTTGCCCGTCCCATTGTTCCCCTGGCAAATCGCGATATCGGTTTTTTACCTGGAGATGTGAAAGAAAAAATAGGCCCTTATATGCAGCCGCTTTTTGATAATTTAACGGTAATAAAGAATAAATTTGCAGCTACGAGTAAAGAGTATATGAAAATTGAGGAAATGCTGAACAATGAAAAACTCATTATTACCCCGCTGGCATATATCAGGGGACGTAGCTTGTCGAATGTTTTTTTCATTGTGGATGAAGCCCAGAACCTCACTCCTCATGAGGTAAAGACAATTATCACCAGGGCCGGTGAAGGTACCAAAATGGTATTTACGGGCGATATAGAACAAATAGATTCGCCTTATCTCGACCGGACTTCAAATGGATTGAGCTACCTTACAGATAAAATGATGGGTCAGGATATATTTACCCATGTAAATTTAATCAAGGGAGAAAGAAGTTACCTGGCAGATCTGGCAAGTAATTTATTATAATGAAAAAAATATTAAATTAACTTTTCTCTAATGTAAAGATGAAAAATAAAAGAACAGTACTGATTGTAAGACATGCAAAGTCGAGCTGGGATTATGACAGTTTATCAGACATCGACCGGCCTTTGAAGCTAAGGGGTATAAAAAATGCTTATGAAATGGCCCGGAGGTTGAAGATAAGAAATTCTTTGCCAAAGCTCATACTCACCAGTCCGGCTAACAGGGCGCTTCATACTGCCATTATATTCGCACGGGTTTTCGAGTTGCCGTTCGGAAATTTAAGTATCGAAGTTAAATTATATGAAACCGGGGAAGAAAGATTGCTCGATTTGTTAAAACATATTCCCGATGAAGTAAATTCAGTGATGTTGGTGGGTCATAATCCGGTATTTACTAACTTTGCCAATCTGTTTGTCTCAAATCCAATAGCAAATATTCCTACTACAGGTGTTGTTACAATTACTTTTGATGCAGCTTCGTGGCAGGATATCAGTAAAGAAAATGTAAAAACGGAAAATTTTGATTTTCCGGCTAAGCAATAATTAACGGGATGAATTAAAAATCAGTTATTCACCGGGGATACAAAGTATGACAAAACATCAGAAAAAAATATTAAATCGTGAATTAAGCTGGCTCTCTTTCAATGACAGGGTTCTGCAGGAAGCACAGGATAAAAGTGTGCCTTTGATCGAACGCTTGCATTTCATGGGTATTTTCTCTAATAACCTGGATGAATTTTTTAAAGTACGGGTGGCGACTATAAAACGTATGATTGACATCCAGATTGGTACAAAAAGAGTGGAAGGAGAGAAGCCGCGGAGGGTAATGAACCAGATACAATCGAAAGTAATCCGGTTACAAAATAAATTTGAAACAACCTACCACCAGGTATTAGGGGAGCTTGAAAAACACGAGATTTTCCTCATTAATGAGATGGAACTTAATCCGTTACAGGCAATGTACGTGAAACAATATTTCAAGGATGAAGTATTGCCTGTTCTTTCTCCCATCATGCTTCATAATGTAGATAGGTTTCCTTACCTGAAAGACAAGTCGATTTACCTGGCCACCAAACTTACCGGCAGTAACAAAGCGGTACCTACAGAATATGCAATTATTGAGATCCCTACTGATGTGTTACCCCGCTTTATCGAACTTCCATCGGAAAGCGACCGTAGATTCCTGATATTACTGGAAGATGTAATTCGTTACTCACTGGATGAGGTTTTCGCCATTTTTCATTTTGATGCATTTGAGGCCTGGACAATAAAACTTACCCGTGATGCCGAGCTGGATGTTGATAACGACCTTTCTCAAAGTTTTCTTGAAAAAATATCAAAAGGAGTTTCCGGCCGGAAAACAGGGCAACCTGTCAGGTTTGTTTTCGATAATTCCATTGCCAAAGATCTGCTGGACTATATTATTGAAAAAATTAAACTCAATGATGAAAGTAATCTGATTCCAGGCGGAAGGTATCACAATTTCAAGGATTTCATGAAATTTCCCAATATTGGAAACGATCAATTGATATATAAAAAAGATATTCCTCTTCGTCACAAGCTGGTAAAATATCATAAAAGTATAATCGGTCTGATGGCAAGTGAGGATTTCATGTTACATCCGCCTTATCAGGATTTCAACATATTTATCAGTTTATTGCAGGAAGCTGCCATCGACCCGAAAGTTACAGAGATATCTATTACCCTGTACCGTGTTGCCAGAAATTCCAAAGTAATCAATGCCCTGATGAATGCCAGCAGGAATGGCAAAAAGGTGAAAGTAGTGATTGAATTGCAGGCACGCTTCGATGAAGAAGCCAATATTTACTGGTCGAAACGTCTTGAAGAAGTGGGGGCAAATGTACATTTTGGGATCCCCGGATTAAAAGTTCATGCAAAATTACTTTGTATTACCAGGGTGGAAGACCGTAAAAAAGTAAATTATGCCTGTGTAAGTACCGGTAATTTTCACGAAGGGAATGCAGAAGTATATTCCGATCTGATCCTGTTCACTTCTGATAAGCGGATTACCAATGAGGTACATAAAATGTTTGATTTCTTTTCAAACACCTACAAAAACTATGTTTACCGCAACCTGATAGCTTCACCGCTCTACATGCGCAGAAAAATGTACAGTCTTATCGATCAGGAAATAAAAAACGTGAAAGCCGGAAAGGAAGCATATCTTATTCTTAAGATCAATAGTCTGGTCGACAAAGAGATTATTTACAAGCTATACCAGGCAAATAATGCAGGCGTTAAAATTACTCTGATTGTCAGGGGAGTATGTTCGTTATTGCCAGGGAATTCCCGGAATGAGTGAAAATATCAGGGCAATCAGCATTGTAGATAAGTACCTGGAGCATTCACGAGTAATAATTTTTTGTAACGGAGGCGATGAACTTTATTTTATTTCGTCGGCCGACTGGATGACACGAAATCTTGACCGGCGTATTGAAGTTGCCTGTCCGGTATTTGACAAAACTATTCAAAAAGAACTGAAAGATATGATCAACATTCAGTTGAAAGATAATGTGAAAGCAAGGATCATTGACGCAGAACAGGAAAATCAATACATTGTCGCCGAACCGGACGAAAAATACCGCTCTCAGTCAGAATTATATAAATATTATCAGCAAAAGTTAAGGGAGTAATTTAAGTACTTGAAGTTTGGAATACTTAGATTACTTAGAGTTTTATAACTTTAGGCACTCCAAACTTTAGGCACTCTTTGCACTTAAAGTCTTTTTACAAAGAAATGACAATAAGGTGTTCCTCCTTTTTTCTTATAATAATCCTGATGATATTTTTCCGCTTTCCAGAACTCAGTTGCCGGTTTTACTTTCGTAGCAACCTTATAGCCTTTCTCTTTTAACAAACCGATCAGTTTTTCGGCAGTCATTTTCTGATTCGGATTCAGGTAGAATATTTCAGAACGATATTGATCACCTACATCCGGGCCTTGCCGGTTTACCTGTGTAGGATCGTGAATATCAAAAAACAATCGCGCTAATTTTTCATAGGAGGTTTTCGAAGGATCAAAAATGATTCGTACTGATTCTGCAAAACCCGTAGTATGGCTGCATACTTCTTCATAAGTGGGATTTTTGATGTGACCTCCAATGTATCCTACTTCAGTTGATATAACGCCCGGAGCCTGTTGCATGTAATATTCCACACCCCAGAAACAACCACCCGCAAAAATGGCGGTATCGGTTTTATTTTCCATTACTGCTTTCGCAGGAATAAAATCCATTGAAATGGAATTCACACAGTAACGTGTATTTTTTGCCGTAAATCCTTCTCCCGTGAAAACATGTCCCAGGTGAGCTCCGCATCTGCTGCAGACTATTTCCGTACGCATGCCGTCAGGATCGGGTATTCTTTTCACTGCTCCCGGTATGGCATCGTCAAAACTGGGCCATCCGCATTCCGATTTGAACTTATCAGACGAAAGGTACAAAGGAGCCCCGCAACGTTTACACACATAAATTCCTTTTTTATAAAAATCATTGTATTTACCGCTGAAAGGAGCTTCAGTACCTTTATATACAATTACTCTTGCTTCATCGGGAGTAAGTTTGCGGAATTGAGTTGTGTCCAGTTTGGGTTGTGTTTGCTGCGTACAACCACTTACACATGTGAGTATTAAACTGGTTAAGAAAATAATGTTTTTCATTTTTTCAGAATGCTTGAATTAATTACTTCATCTTTATATTAACAGCTGAATTCTGGTTTTTGTGTTATAAAAAGCTGTTTTTTTAACGATTGGGAAAGAGAAGTCCCGGAATTCCTCCATCCGGAAAGCTTCTCTTTATCTCCCTAAGTTAAACCAGATATAACATTTATGGAGTTACCGAAACGATCGGGCAATTAACAATAACCGCATCGTTTGCCAAAATGTTGGTTGACATGGCAGTAGTTAAATTACTTACCATACCGAAATCTGCATTATCATAAATCTGAACGTCCCATAGCGGAGAATAAGCCGCATCCGTTGGCAGTGTTTCCGGAACATTGTGTGTTTGTCCGGTTGCCATACCATCTTCTGTCTTGAATCCTGAAGCAGGCCCGCCACCCTGTTGATCGGGATTGATATTAAAGCTGACATAGATATCCGATGTGGGTACTTTACCACTGACAGTCATTAGTTCCTTTTCAAGGAAATTAAAATAATACACTACCTTACTGTTGTACCATCCACGTGTAAGTTCAGCACTTTCGCTCGACAGGAATCGTTTGCTTGCAACCGATCCCTTAGGGACAACAGGACAATTTACGACCATGGTCGTTGGAGTTAACGTATATCCATTTTGGATGATCTCCGCATAACTGGTAACAGTATTTGCAACATAATTAGCAGGAACAGTAACTTTAACTACCTGCCAGAAGTCGTTGTAACCGGCATCACCGGGAATTACGCCTATAATGTTTAACTGGTCCGGTACAGGAGTGCTTTCACCATCTTTGAATAATACATAGATAGGGGCAGGTGTAGTGCTTTGCACATCAAAATTGTAATATTCTGATTTTTCTCCGTTCGGACCTAATCCCATGGTATGAAATGCCGGGATCATATCGAAATTAACCGGTTCGCCTGCACCCGGAAAACCATTATCTGCCGTCCGTACGAAAAGATGTGCCGCAGTACTGCTGAACCGGTCCACCATAACATCTCCCGCTGTATCGGGATTAAGGGGACTTGGATTTGTATTCTCATCCTTTTTACATGATTCGAATAGGGCAATCAACGCTAAAATTGAAAAAATCATTCTTGTTTTCATGGCAATCAAATTTTAAATTTATACTGCCAAAGCTCCGCATTAAATGTCACGGGAGGATCACAAGAAATTCAACTTTTTATAAAATTTTTATGTTCGGAAATATTTAGAATTCTAATGAATACCTGATTTTACTTTAACTACTCTTTTTCAGTATGATTTCCGGGCAAAGATTAGTATTGTATCCGGTCATACATATTGTATTAAATATTAGTTCATTTTAAGGTCTTGCTTATGAACCAACGCTAATATCCACTTCCGTATTATTTTCTGCATTGGACTGTTTCATTTCACCGTAATGCCGCATAAAAACAGTTTTAACATTTACAAATTCCCTGATACCGTTCAACGACAGTTCGCGTCCGTATCCTGAACGCTTGGTACCGCCAAAGGGCAGGCGTGGATCCGATTTAACCAGTTCGTTTATAAATACAGAACCATCTTCGATTCGGTTTATAAAATAGTCGGCTTTTTCGATACTGTTGGTAAATACAGTAGCCCCCAGCCCATAATTTGATGCATTGGCCAGTTCAATGGCTTCTTCTTCAGTTTTTACTACAACTATGGGTGCAACCGGGCCGAATACTTCTTCCTCGAAAACAGGCATACCGGGCTTAACATCGGTGAGAATGGTTGGTTCAAAGAATGCATCTTTACGTTTACCACCTGTCAATATCTTTGCGCCGGCAGCCACCGAACGTTTTACCTGATCTTCGAGCAGTTTGGCCTGCTGAATAGTTGCCAGCGGACCAATATCCGTTTCTGCTTCAACCGGGTCACCGGTTTTCAGCGCTGTAACGGCAGATTGTAATAACCGGATAAAAGGTTGCGCAATGCTTTCAAGCAGAATAAAACGTTTGGCGGCAATACAGCTTTGTCCGCCGTTCATCATCCGTGCCTGCACCCCTGTTTTTACGGCTTCACCGAGGTCAGCATCCCCGAGTACGATGAATGCATTGCTGCCTCCGAGTTCGAGTACTGTTTTTTTAATGTTTCTGCCGGCCAATTCGGCTACATTTGATCCGGCTGCATCACTACCTGTAAGCGTAATGGCTTTTACGATATTATTTTCAATAACCTGTTTTACTTTGGAGGAGCTTATTACCAGATTAGAAAAAACACCTTCCGGAAATCCTGCTTCTTTGAATATAAATTCAATGTCCCTTGCGCAATTCTGTACGTTGGACGCATGTTTTAACAATACGGTATTTCCGGCCATCACTGTTGGGGCGGCAAAACGGAATACCTGCCAGAACGGGAAATTCCATGGCATTATTCCCAGGACCGGGCCTATCGGGTCGTAACGAACATAACTTAAGTCGGCATCTGTGGCTATTGCCTCGCGATGCAACATCATTTTTGCATTGTTGGCATAATACTCACACACCCACGCACACTTTTCAACCTCAGCCTTTGCTTCTTTTATTGTCTTACCCATTTCCATGGTGATCGTGCGTGCATATTTCAGCGCTTCTTTCCTGAGCAGAGTGGCTACATTCCGCATTAATTTTGCACGCTCATCAAAACCGGTATTTTTCCAGGAGTTGAAAGTCTTACGCGACGAAACTAACACCTGTTCAATCTCTTCATCGGTGAGCTCGTTAAATTCGGAGATTACTTCGTTATTATAAGGATTTATGCTTTTCAGTTTCATCAGTTTATTATTTTAATGTACCATTAAGTTACAAAAAGTCCTGATTCTATTTAAGTTCTGAACAGACTTTCTGTCTACCTAATCTACATTTCTGAAACAAAAAAGTTCACAAAACAATGCATGTTTTTATATTCCCGGAAAAGTAAAATATCCGGGAATAAATCTTTAGGGTAGCCTTTAGCCGTTGGTAAGGTTTCAGGCTAATTTTTCTACGATCTTGTTTTCCAGCTCTTCCGATAGTTCGGGATTATCTGCCAGCAGGCGTTTAACGGCATCTCTCCCTTGTCCGAGTTTGGTTTCACCATAACTGAACCAGGAACCGCTTTTTTTGATTATTTCCAATTCCACACCCAGATCGATGATCTCACCCAGCCGGGATATTCCCTCACCATATAGTAAGTCGAATTCTGCTTTACGGAATGGGGGGGCGATCTTGTTTTTCACAATTTTTACCCGTACACGGTTACCTATCACTTCTTCGCCTTCCTTTATCTGGGCCAGCCGACGGATATCCACACGCACAGAAGAATAAAACTTCAATGCATTTCCACCTGTGGTAGTCTCCGGATTACCGAACATTACCCCAATTTTTTCTCTTAACTGGTTGATAAAGATGCAGCAGGTATTGGTTTTATTGATATTGGCAGTGAGTTTTCGCAATGCCTGTGACATCAATCGAGCCTGCAAACCCATTCTCGAGTCTCCCATTTCGCCTTCGATCTCGGCACGGGGGGTAAGTGCTGCTACAGAGTCTATTACAATGATATCGATAGCTCCCGAACGGATAAGGTGATCGGTTATCTCAAGCGCCTGTTCCCCGTCATCGGGTTGCGATATCAGAAGGTTCTCCACATCAACTCCCAGTTTTTGGGCGTAAAAACGGTCGAAAGCATGTTCAGCATCGATGAAGGCTGCAATTCCCCCTGCCTTTTGTGCTTCGGCGATGGCATGGATTGTAAGGGTGGTTTTACCGGAAGATTCCGGGCCAAAGACTTCAATAACCCTTCCCCTTGGATATCCGCCAATTCCTAATGCTTTATCCAGTGCAATCGAACCCGAAGGTATAAATGGTACACTTTCTATTGCAGAATCGCCCAATTTCATGATGGCTCCTTTGCCATATCCTTTCTCTATTTTATCTAATGTCAGTTGCAAAGCTTTTAGCTTTTCCTGGTTGATGTTGGTTTCCTTCTTTTCTTTTGCCATTATTTTATCGTTAAATTTTGGTTTAGTTTTTATTCAATTAATGCCGGCAGAAATTTTTTGAGATCTTCCTGTTAACAGTCCTTTCTTCCACAAATAATACCTGGTATAAAAATTAGTATTCCCAACCTGATCTGATAACCTGGCATATCTGTTGTGACTGCGTTTCTAATTTAATCCCAGCTCTTTTAAAATCTGTTTTGCATGATCCTTGGTATCTACCTTAGCGATAACTTTTCCGATCATACCGTTTTCATCAATAACATACGTAGTGCGTAACACGCCTTCGTACGATTTTCCATACATCTTTTTTTCGCCCCACGCACCATAGGTTTTTAGTATCTTTTTCTCTGTGTCGGCAAGCAGATGAAAGGGTAAATTATATTTCTCCCGGAATTTATTGTGTGAATTTTCATTATCAGGACTGATACCGATCACTTCAAAACCTTTTTGGATCAATTCATCATAATTGTCACGCAGGTTGCATGCTTCAGCAGTACAGCCGGGAGTATCGTCTTTGGGATAAAAATAGACAATTACCTTTTTTCCTTTCAGATCACTTAATTTTACTGTTTTTCCGGCCTGATCAAGTGCCGTAAAATCAGGGGCTTTATCTCCTTCTTTTAATAGTGCCATAGTTTTAAATGTTAGGTAAATTTACAAATATTGATTAAAATAGAATTTAAAGAATAGCATTCTTTTAATAAAGGTTATTAACAGTATTGCTATCCCTCTTGTTCAGAGGATTTGACAGCTCTGATCATTTCCCGTTTGCCGGGAGGTCCCGGTAATTTTTCAACTTTGAAACCTGTTTCTTTTAATGTTCGCCTCACTTGTCCCTTCACACAATAAGTGACCAATATTCCATCGTAATTCAACTGATTATAAATTTTTTGAAAAACAGGTTTATCCCATAATTCAGGCTGAACGTCAGGGGCAAATGCATCGAAATAAACCAGGTCATATCGAAAATCGATCTCACTGGACAAAATATCATGATTTATTTTTTTTAAAGTAAAACCGGGTGTAATCTGAATCTCCTGATCCCAGGCAGCTTTGAGCATATTATTGTAAAGATTGGTTTCTGCCGGAGAAAGCAGAAGGAAATCGTTAAATTTTAACTGGTCGGTAATTTCCGGTTCCAGCGGATAAAGTTCGATGGCGTAGTAGACTATTGATAAATCTTTTTTTAAAGATTCCTGCAAGGTAAGAAATGCATTTAAGCCCGTTCCATAACCAACTTCAAATATGCGTAAGTTATTTTTGGAAATGGCATTTAGTCCGGCTTCGATAAATACATGCTTTGATTCCTGAACAGCACCGTAAACCGAATGATAATGTTCTTTCAATTCGGGAACAAATATTGTTGGTGAACCATCCCCGGTTATGATAATTTCCCTGTTCATGGTTGTATATTTGTTCAAATGTAATTTAATTTGATCAATAAACCTTTGCCTGAATTTTAACCCTGGAACAGTTGATCCGATTGAAAAATGGAAAATATACGGAAGATTATACATATTGATATGGACGCATTCTATGCATCGGTGGAACAGCGCGACAATCCGGAGCTGAAGGGAAAACCGGTAGCCGTAGGAGGAAGCAGGGAAAGGGGTGTTGTAGCTGCTGCCAGTTACGAAGCCCGCAAATTTGGTGTGCATTCGGCCATGCCATCCGTAACCGCCAAAAAGAAATGTCAGGAGCTGATCTTTGTCCACCCGAGATTTGATGTGTACCGGTCCGTATCGAAACAGATAATGCAAATTTTTTACGAGTATACTGACATGGTTGAACCTTTGTCACTCGATGAGGCTTTTATGGATGTTACGGATGACAAAAAGGGTTACGGATCTGCGACCATCATTGCAAAGGAAATTAAACAACGAATAAAAGACGAGGTAAACCTGACGGCTTCGGCGGGAATCTCTGTGAATAAATTCCTGGCTAAAATAGCTTCGGATTACAGGAAACCAGACGGGCTTTTTGTAATTAAACCCGAAGAAGCTGAAAGTTTTGTAGAAACCTTACCTGTAGAAAAATTCTTTGGTGTAGGCAGGGTAACAGCCGAGAAAATGCATAAGATGGGAATTAAAAATGGCAAAGATCTGAAGAACCTGGGATTTGAGGAAATGATCAAAATATTCGGTAAGGTTGGTGCTTATTATTACAATATTGCCAGGGCTGTAGATAACAGGGAAGTCAATCCCAACCGTATTCGTAAATCAGTAGGGGCTGAGCGTACTTTCGATAACGACCTGATGGGGATAACTGAAATATTGCAGGAACTGTTGCAGATTGAAATTTTATTGAATGAACGTCTGGAACGAAATAAATTCAGGGGGCGAACATTGACTTTGAAAGTGAAATTTGATAACTTCACACAAATTAGCCGGAGTAAAAGTTATAACGAACCATTTTTTGACAGAACCATGATCCACAGTACTGCAGAAGAACTGGCAAGAAGTATTATCTATGGAAACCGGGGGGTCCGTTTATTGGGTCTTACAGTTTCCAATCTGGATAATGAAGAGAAATTCCGGCAGCTAACCCTGGATTTATAATCTTTTTCAATTCAAATTATACACAAACCATGTCAGAACAGCTTAAAAAATCTGCGGCATTATTACTGGAATTAATGCAATCCCGCCATTCTGTGCGTATGTTCTCAACTGAAGAAATTCCGGTAGAGGTTATAAAAGATTGTATAGCTATCGCAGGGACAGCTCCCAGCGGTGCCAATATGCAGCCATGGTCGTTTGTTTTGGTGAAAGATAAGAAGATGAAAGTTGCCATCAGGGAGGAAGCCGAGCGGGTGGAAAAGGAATTTTATGATACGAAGATTACACCGGAATGGCGCGATCGACTCAGGCCTTTAGGCACTGACTCAAATAAACCATTTCTGACAGATGCTCCTTATCTGATCTGCATTTTTATTCAAAAATACGGGATTAATGCCGATCAACAGCAGATGAAGCATTATTACCCATCCGAATCGGTAGGTATAGCTACTGGTTTTTTATTGTCTGCACTGCATCAACTGGGCATTTCTACACTTGCATATACTCCTGCGCCTATAAATTTTATAGCTAAACTTTTGAACCGGCCGAGGAATGAACGACCTTATCTGATTATAGCCGCCGGATATGCAAATGAAGAATATTTACCACCTGAAATGGAGAAAAAAAAGTTAAAGGATATACTAACAGTGATTTGAATTTACCAGTCAGATAGTTTCTAACACTTTTCGTTTGAAAAATGATTGATTTCGGTCTGGAACTGACCTGATTAATTTCAAAAGGGGAGTATGGAAAATTGAACTTATTAATATTGGCTGGTTAGAATTTTGCAGATTCCTGTGCTGCCCGATGCATTTATTCTGCATATATAAACTCCTCCGGGGACACGTATACCGCGATCATTCTTTCCGTTCCAGGTTATGCTGAAATTTTTGGCAGGGACTTTTTCGTTCAATAATTCAGTGATTTTTTTACCGGAAAGATTATAAATTTCAATTTTCACATTTCCTTCAGAAGGTAATGTAAATCGGATAGTAGTGAAATCTTTCATGGGGTTTGGGTAGGCGGATAATGTTATTTTTTTGGGAGTGTTTAACGTGAAAATATTACTTACAGCGGAAGTATCGTTAACAACTGTGGTATCGTTAATAAGTGGTATCGCTGACAACGGATGTGTCGTTAATAATGGAAGTATCGTTAATAACTGCTGTATCCATATTGGTTATCATAATGTTATCAAACCATAACTTTCCGGTAAGGGCTTCATATTCTGCATCGATCTCGAAACGGTCAACGGCTGCCCAGTCATATTTTCCTTCCGGATTATACCAGGTATTATTATCCCACGATCCCTGTTCGGTAAATTCATTTAAAGGAATAAACAGATGATGCCATCGATTGTCCCATGTAACAACATTTTTATCTATCGTATACCGCATCCTCCATGGATGATCAGTGGTATCGCTGGTTTTTGTATCGATAAAACGCACATCGAATTTTGTTCCCGCAGAATCTCCACGAACCATAAAATCAAGAGCATAATTTTCTGACTCTAGGATTTTGATAAATCTTTGTCGGGAGTGAAATCGAAACCAATTGTATTGTACTGGCTGGCATCTGACCAGTAAATACAATATTTTCCGTTATTCGGTTGTGTGGTGTGGTAAAAATCAATATTGCTGCTTCCACTATTACTCGATTCGGTTATTCCTTGTTCTATCTGATCACTGTAAATCATAAAACCGGTACTATCGGCTTTAAATACATATTCTTTCTGTTCAGGGACATTAAATCCAAGGGCCTGAAGAAGCGGTACATTCAGGTCATAATCAAACATTTCGTTGGATCCTTTTTTAAACAGGCCGAAACCACCTTTATAGTCCCAGATGGTCCAGGGAATACCTTTTTCTTCGAGGTATTTTCGAACAGTCTCATACCAGAAAACCCTGTCACTGTTTTTGCTGTTCGGGATATAAACGCCGAATTCACCACAGAATATATTTACATTGTGGGTGTTTTTAAAATTAGCAGCAATATCGATCAGTGATTTTACTTTTGCAACCGTCCCATCATTCATATAATTGTTCAGAGAACTTTCAATCCAGGTCCCCTTCAACACGTCGGGACACGCCGGCATACTATCGGCATTGTATGGAAACGGAACTCCGGCAAGCGGTACCATTGATGGAGATACCCAGCTTGCTCCCTGGTGTGTGAACATGAAAGGTTCGTAGAAATGAAAGGTATAAATAAGATTATTGTCAGAATAAATTGGCAGGTTGGTCAATTCATTAAAACTGTTAAATCCCGAAGCTCCTACAACTATTGTATGTTTCGTATCCACAGTACGGATAGTGTCAATTACATTTTGCTGAATTTGCGCCCATGTCTGGGTTGTAATGCCGTGAGGTTCATTAAGAACTTCGTAAAGAACATAATCCGATCTGTTCTTATAATGCAGGGCCATCTGTTTCCATACTTTAGCCAATATGGATTCAACGGACGGATCGGTATCGGCCGCCGGATCGAATGAGTGGTTGTCGAGTATCAGGTACAGATGCAGTTCTTCCGCCCAGTCCACTGCCTGATCGAGAAAATCAAGAAACAACGGATCGAGCGTGTACCCGGGAGCGCCACTGGTCATGTAGTGCAAATTAATAGGAAGCCGGATTACATCACATCCCAGGCTTTTAATGTTAATAAAATCCTGTTTTGTGAATTTTGTAAACTGAATCTGTCGTGCTGACGAAGTCTGAAACCAATTGGTAAGATTAACTCCTTTGTGAAAAGGTACCTGGGCAGTCAGGAATTGTGAACACGTAAAAAGCAATAAGAAAAGTAAAGTTTTAATCATTTTCATGATGTTAAATATTAATTATGAAAAATCAGATATTTCGGGGTACAAAACATGTTTTTCCGTTATCTGTCAGCTCTAAAATGCAATATTTAATTTTTGTATGTTGATCAAAAAGTTATAAAATGGTACCTTGTAATTCTGCGTGGTAAGGTTGGATTAGAATTTGGCAGGTGTGATGGTATAGACTTCAAATATAATAAAATATTTATATTTTCTAGTATAAACTATTTCTTCACCATGAGCCTTTCACAAAAGCAGTATTGAAAGTATAACAAGATATGACCGGTATGATAACATAAAAATAAAGAGGCTCCCTTTAAACGGCAGCCTCTTTCACAAAACATCTGATCTGATAAAAAAACCCCAAATATTTTTTAGTTGCGTTTTTGCCCGTCGTGTTTTTGAATAGCGATATTTTTGCTGGCTCTTCTTTGTTCCCGGTGTAATTTTCTGCGTTCACGTGGAGTAACAACGCCATCTGACTTGGCCACTCTTTTATCATGTCTTATTTTTGCCTGTTGCAATTCCAGACCTGCCGTCTCACGCGGGGTAAGTTCACCTGTGGCCCTGCCTTGACTGATCCTTGTCTGCTGGTTTACCTGTTTATGGGCAACCCTTGGAGTTGGAGCTTGTGCTGAAACGTTGTAAGCAAATCCCAACCCGATCAATATCCCTGTTATTATAATAAATTTTTTCATAACTTTTTTTTAAATGATTGATAAATTTACCCCTTTGACATAATCAGATAAAAAAGGTTTAACCTATTTAATTTATAAATCTTCTTCATGAAACTGGTAACGATTAAGTTACACTAAGTTTTCTGCAAAAACTAAGTGTAACTAAATCGGGTTAATCCCGCTAAAGCCGGGACAAGCTCTGCTTTGGCACAGATTAAACTGTGAATTAATGAATAGGGCAGGTTAAAAAGGGAGACAAAATTTTTAGCAGGTAAAGAAAATCAACAGTTCGTTATTCGGGATGGAAATCTAATTGATCGTATGTACGTCGTTTTTTTAATAGAAAATTAAAAACAATACTCTCCGGAAAAATATGTTCGTCCAGTTTTTTTCCGTTCATAATCCTGTTCAGTTTTCTTTTTTTTCTGAGTTTCCCTAATGAACGGTAAAACGAGAGATGAGCCCTCAAAACAGCAAAGAAAAATGAAAAAGAAAAACGCAACAGGTAAATACTGCCGGAAATGCCATCTAATAACATACGCCGGAACAAAGTATAGAATAATGTACCCTGCGGCAGATTTTTGTAAAGAAGAAAAAGGTTATTACGGTAATTGTAATACAGTTTTCGGGGATTGTTGTTAGGCAATGTTCCGCCTCCCACATGAAATACAGTTGATTCGGAAGTATACATAATTTTATAACCACAGTTTTTTAACCTCCAGCAAAGGTCGATCTCTTCCATGTGTGCAAAAAAATCCGCATCCAGTTCCCCGGCTTTAAAATAAGCTTCTGACCTCACAAACATGCAGGCTCCTGATGCCCAAAAAACTTCCCGGGTATCATTATATTGTCCCAGGTCTTTTTCGATGTAACTTAGGATACGTCCACGGCAAAAAGGATAACCGAACATGTCGATGTATCCTCCGGCCGCACCTGCATATTCGAAATGATCTTTATTGTTATAGGACATCATTTTCGGCATGCACGCCCCGGTTTTTTCATCATCATCCATAAGGCGGATGACAGGTTCCAGCCAACCTGGAGTTACCTCTACATCGGAATTCAGTAATACAAAATATTCAGCTTCGATTTGCCGGAGCGCTTTTTGATACCCGAGGGCAAATCCGTAATTTTCACCAAAATGTATCTGCCTTATCTGAGGATATTGTTCATTAAGAAAACTAACAGATTTATCGGTAGAACAATTATCCACTACCCATAAGGATGCGCCGGGGTAGTTTGAGTAACTGACCAGTGCAGGTAAAAATTCTTTGAGGTAATGAACCCCGTTCCAGTTTAATATTACAATAGCAACTTTATTCATACATTAAAAATGCATCCGTTTACTGATAGTCCTCCTTTTTGAATTTCCAACGTTTATGGGACCATAACCAATATTCAGGTTTGTTAATAATAATTTTTTCCAACTTCCGGGTATGCAATTCGGTTATTTCAAATTCTTTTGTGAGCGATGCATCCTCCGCTAACAAGGTGAACTCTGTTTCGTAATAACCTCTTTTTACATTTTGTACTTCTATAAATACGACAGCTTGTTTGAGTTTACGGGCAACTTTTTCAACACCTGTAATAATAGGTGTTTCCTGGTTCAGGAATGAGGTCCAGTAATGAATACTTTCCATTCCCGGGCGCTGATCCGATAAAAAATAAGTAACGGTAAGTTTTTTTTTGGCGGCATATTGCTTAAGTACCCGAAGGGTTTGTTTAATGGTTACCGGAATGCCTCCGAATTTACTCCTTATTTTTATGAAAAGTTCATCGAAATACCGGCTGCTTAGCGGACGATAAATACCCAGTAACAGATAATCCGACCAAAGAGGGAGACCTATAGGCCACTCCCAGTTACCGTAATGGCCGGCTATCAGAATAATGCTCTTTCCTTTGGCATACAGTTCGTTTAATAATTCAGGATTTTTATAACTGAATCGTTTACCGATCTCTTTTTCACTGATATTATAGGCATAAATTCCTTCAACGAACGAATCGCATAAATGCCTGTAAAATTTTTTAGCAGTACTTACCAGTTCCTTTTCCGACTTTTCCGGGAATGAATTCCTTAAGTTGTTAAATACAGCTTTCTTCCTGTACCTGACAATATAATAGATCAGTAAGTAAAATATATCGGAAAAAATGTAAAGTACTCTTAAAGGTAAAAGAGTAAGTATCCAGATAGGGAAATATTTAAGGTTTGACCTGAAATTTGCCATTATTTATTACTGCACATAGTTAATAAATTACCGGTTCATAAATTTTCCGATTTCTTTCAAAAACTCTGGAAAAACACTGGCATTGGCGGCCACAATTTCACCTCCGAACAAATAATTTTCGCCTCCTTTGAAATCGGATACTTTACCACCTGCCTGCTGAATAATAAAAATCCCCGCTGCAACATCCCATGGATTCAGGTTATATTCGTAAAAAGCCTCGTACCTGCCACAGGCAACATAAGCCAGATCAGTAGCTGCAGAACCAAGTCGCCTTACTCCGTGTGAATTATTGAACAGAAAAGAAAGAGATTGCATAAAAGAATCGAGCCTGTCAAAATTCTGATAAGGA
Source organism: uncultured Bacteroidales bacterium (assembly GCA_963748095.1). GTDB lineage: Bacteria > Bacteroidota > Bacteroidia > Bacteroidales > UBA10428 > CAVVIO01. The sequence continues at coordinate 77,514 of CAVVIO010000002.1, read as the reverse complement.
AAACCGGTGGCTATCAGTGAATCAGAAATGCTTCCTACCGGTGATACATGGATTTCTTTACCGTTCAAATACGCTTTACTTCCTTTATAGGCATAAAAACATTCCTGCGATGAAATCTCATAAATTACTCCGACTACCAGCTCATCATGTTCCCTTAGTGCAATACTGACAGCTACCGGAGACGCACCGTGTATGAAGTTCGTAGTACCATCCAGCGGATCAATGATCCAGTCGTATATCTTCCCTTTTTTATCAGAAGTGCCTTCTTCGGCAATGAACCCGGCTTCAGGAAGAATTTTACCCAATTCTTCTACCAGCTTTTGTTCGGCATTTTTATCGACCGATGTAACAAAATTGTGTTTTCCTTTAACTTCAATGTTATCGGCTGTCAGTTTCCCTCCTGAATCTTTAATAAAAATTCCGGTCTTTTTTGCCAGATCAACAGTTTTCAGGCATATTTCTTCATAATCCATGTTGCCGCACTTTTCAGATAATTAACAGGGGGCAAATATAAGAAATTGAAATGGTAATTGACGCATAGTTCATGTAAACCCTTTTTACCTGTTTAATTCATGAGATTCTTCATTTCATTCAGAATGACAAATTTACCACTACTTGTCATTCTTGAGGGAATCGAAGAATCTGTTGATTAATATAGATTTACTTAAATTCATGAATTAAACAGGTTAAGACTGTGAAATTTCACAGGATACTTTTTTTGTTATTATCCTATTTATAAAATAATTGTACTTTTGTCCGGATTACAAATGAATAATTAAAAATGAACATACAAAAACCTTCCATCCCCAAGGGTACAAGAGATTTTGGACCTGATGAGATGGTAAAACGAAATTATATTTTCAGCACCATACAAAACGTATTCAGATTATATGGTTATTCCCCTATTGAAACACCTGCAATGGAAAATCTTACCACTCTTCTGGGTAAATACGGAGAGGAAGGAGATAAACTGTTGTTCAAAATATTAAATTCGGGTGATTTTCTGTCAAAAACTGATAAAAAGGATTGGGAAGATCTCAACCTGAATACACTTTCAACTCAAATCAGTGAAAAGGGATTACGATATGATCTGACTGTGCCGTTTGCCCGGTTTGTAGTGCAGCACCGCAATGAACTGACCTTTCCGTTCAAAAGATACCAGATACAGCCTGTCTGGCGTGCCGACAAACCTCAGAAAGGCAGATACCGGGAATTTTTTCAGTGCGATGTGGATGTGATAGGCAGCAACTCGCTTTTAAACGAGGTGGAATTGATACATATCATCGATGATGTATTTAAAAAATTAAAAATCAATATTACTATTAAAATCAACAACCGGAAGATACTTTCGGGAATTGCTGAAATAATAGGAGAGGGGAACAAAATTACGGATATTACCATTGCCATCGATAAACTGGATAAGATCGGCAAAGAAGGTGTAAACCGCGAACTGAAAGAACGTGGTATTTCTGACGGGGCAATTGAACAGTTACAACCGTTTATGAATATCAAAGGGGATAACCCGGATGTGTTAAATAAGCTGGAATCTTTACTTCAGAAATCTGAAACCGGGATAAAGGGTATCAATGAATTGCGAACTATTTTCGATTATCTGGACGATCTGAACATTCACGCGGAGGTTCAACTGGATATGACCCTTGCAAGGGGATTAAATTACTACACAGGAGCCATTATAGAAGTGAAATCGAACGATGTGGAAATTGGCAGTATATGCGGTGGGGGACGTTATGATGATCTGACCGGTATATTTGGTTTACCCGAAGTTTCGGGTGTAGGCGTTTCTTTTGGCGCCGACCGTATCTATGATGTAATGAACCAGCTCAATCAGTTCCCCGAAGAAGTGGTAGCGACAACAAAGGTATTTTTTGTGAACTTTGGAGAAAAAGAAGAAAAATATTGCCTCAAATTACTTTCTTCACTCAGAGATGCCGGGATCAGTGCCGAGTTATATCCTGAACAGGCAAAGTTGAAAAAGCAAATGACTTATGCCAATAACCGGGGAATTAAATATGTAATTCTGGCCGGAGAAAATGAGATAAAAGAGAATTTAATAACTGTAAAAAACATGTTTACCGGTGAGCAGGTGAATATGAAACCGGATGAATTACGCAAAATGTTGGAAAGCGGGAATTAAGAAAATATTGATTTTTAGATAAATGCCTGTAAAAAATTGATTAGTTATGTAACCTTTTATCATTAGTAAAGTAGACATATTCAAATCAATAATATGATTTTTATAGATTTACAGGTGTTTATATTTGAATCCTGTTCGAATTAATTTTCAATCTATTTTTTTGTATGTTTGCCTATTATGGTTAATTAATATAAAAAACCGGAACTGATTGAATGGATAAAAGAAAATTTTTAAAATTGGGTTTAGTTGGTTTGGGAGGTGTTTTCGCTGCTCCGGCGATAGCTAACGGTGTGTTGAAAGGCAGCATGATATCCGGGGCAAATAATAGTTTTCAGCTTCCTGATCTCCGGTATGGTTATGATGCTTTACACCCTTTCATGGATGCGGAAACTGTATCTTTACTTCATGATAATTACCAAGCCGGCTATACACAAAATCTCATCACAGCATTGAAAGAGACCGGGACAGAGGGGAAAACACTCCGCAATATCCTGACAAATATTACTAATTATCCGGAAACCATCCGTGTCAATGGAGGAGGATTTTTTAACTACCGTATTTTTTGGAAAGTACTTTCCCCGGCAGGCAGGAAGTATCCCGATGGAAGTTTACATGAGGCAATTATTCGTGATTTTGGTTCCCTGGAAAATTTCAAATCTGAATTTTCAGCAGCAGCAAATTCAGTAAGGGGAAATGGATGGGCATGGCTCATTATTCGGAATGGCCGGATGAAAGTAACAGCTACTGCAGGTCATGATAATCCTATTATGAGTGATATGCCGGAGCAGGGGAGGCCTTTGCTTTGTCTGAATATGCATACAGCAGCTTTTTCTTCTGCTCATGGTAACAAAAGTTCTGCCTATATTGAATCATTCTGGGATTTTGTAAACTGGGATTTTGTAGCAAGAAAATATTCGAAAGTCAAAAATCTGGTTTAACGTCCATTGATATCAGCTTGCCATCTTACCATGAAGCAGCATATTTACAGCATCGTCGAGTGAACCTGCTTTAATAACTTTTCCTGAATTCACAAAATAAATAAAGTCAGCGCTTTCAATAGTATTCAGACGATGTGCAATGATTACTTTTGTTGTCTCGGGAGGAAGCTTTTGTAAAATTTCATCCAGTAATTTTTCCGTAATCGTATCAATATTTGCTGTAGCTTCATCAAGGATCAGAAGTTCGGGTTTTCGTATTACAGCCCGCATAAATGCGATCAGTTGCTTTTGCCCCAGGCTGATGCCGTCTCCGCTGATATCCACTTTTGTCTCAAGTCCTTCGTCGAACCGTTTCAGCAAGGTTTCCAGGCCGGTATTCCGAATTACTTCCGCAAGTTCACTGTTTGTATAATTCTTATATTCTTCGTTGCCGTATAAAATATTTTCTTTAATGGTTCCTGTAAACAGAAAAGGTTCCTGTAAAATGAAACCGATTTTTTTTACCCGTTCTTCCGGCAGGTAAGAACGAATATCGCGGCCACCGAGCAAAATTGTCCCTTTTGTGGGATCGTACAGTCTGGCAATCAGCGATGCCGTGGTTGTCTTGCCTCCGCCTGTAGGGCCGACAAAAGCATAGGTCTTTCCCTTTTCAAGATCGAAACTAATGCGGTGTAATACTTCTTTGCCATTGGGATATGTAAAGGAAATATTTTTAAATGAAATGAGTGAAGAGGTTTCCGTCAATTTTCCGTCCTCAATTACCGGCATGTTGTTCTCCAGGTCGAGAATTTTTAAAATTCTGTCCCAGCTTGCCAGCGCCAGTTGAAAATTGGCCCATAATGAAGCAAGTTGTCTGAGGGGATTATAAAAGCTGTTAACATATGCCAGGAAACTTATCAAAAATCCAATGGTAAATCGATTAGTGGCAATGAGATAAATTCCGAAGGTAAGTACGATCAGTTGGCCGATATTGGAAAAGAAAGTATAAACCGGCATTAACAGATTGTTGGACAAGCCTGCCTTAATGGAAGTGGTATAATTGTCCTGGTTGGCTTCATGAAACCGTTTTCTGAAATAATCACGACGATCGAAGGCAACAATTACTTTGAAATTATTCAGGCTTTCCTGAACTTCGGCGCTCAGATTCCCCACACTCTTCATATTGATGGCATTTTTGCGTTTTACCCACGGGGAAACGAAGTGGGTAAAAATCCATATTATTAATGCCGGGGCTAGTGCTGCCGCTCCCAGGGGCAGGTTGATAGACAACAAAAATATTCCTGCACCAATCATAATGAGAATAGCACGTATAAATTGCATCAGCGACTGCGAAAAAAACTGGTTGACCTTGTCGGTATCATTGTTGATCCTTGATATCAGGTCGCCGGTTTTATTCTGGTTAAAAAAATCGACCGGTAATTCCTGCAGCTTATTGAAAACAGCATTACGCAGGGTAAAAAGCATACGCTGGCCAACAGTTCCCATTAACTTAGTCTGTATGTAACCTGCTATAAGTGCCACCACATACATTGCAAGCAATATTCCACTGAATACCAGTACTCCGTGATATTGTTTGGTTTGCACATAAGCATCAACCGTATGGCCTATCAGTACCGGCCCGAGCAGGTTTAATATGGCTGTTACAAACATGGCAAGAAAAGCGATTATGAGCGTTTTTTTCTCTTCTACCAAGTGATTCACCAGGTTTTTCAGGTTGGTGAATGTCGATTTCTTTTTCTTGTTATCGGTACCGGTAAGTGTATTAAGATTGTAGTTCATAGTGACTGGTGCTTTTCTGTGAATTATAAATCTGTATGTATTCCGGGCAGCTCTCCAACAGCTCTTTGTGTTTACCCGTAGCCACTACTTCTCCTTCCATCAGAAGGATAATCTGATCGAAATGCCTGACCGGTGAAATCTTTTGCGTAATGGATATCAGGGTCAGATCGGGATAATTATTCATGACATTGCACAGAATCTTCTTTTCGGTTTGTTTATCTACCCGTGCAGTAAAATCATCCAGCAAAAGGATCTTTGGGTTCAGGGCCAATGCCCTTGCCAGCATAATACGTTGTTTTTGTCCGCCGGAAAGACTGGTTCCCCTTTCTGAAACAACGGTATCCAGTTTTCCGGGTAATGAATTGATATACTCTTTCAATTCGGCAGTTTCGATGGCTTTTTCCAGTGATTCATCTGTAACTGTATTACTGAATGCAATATTTTCACGCAGACTCATGTTAAAAATTACACTGTCCTGAAACACAAGTCCTAACTGGTTATGAAAAGATTCCTTTTTGTAATCGTCGATATTATTTCCGTCGAATTCTACAACGCCTGAATTGGGCTTTATTAATCCCGTCAGCAGATATAGCAACTGACTTTTTCCTGCAGCAGTAGGACCGATGATAGCTGTTTGCGATCCTCCTTTAACAGTAAAAGATACATTTTTCAATACCGGTTTATCGTCATATAAAACGGAAACATCTTCGAGTTTTATGTCTCCCTGCAGAGTGCTTTCAACGGTTCCGTTTTCAATAATCTCCGGGGCATTCAGCACCAGTTCTATTCTTTGGTAAGAGACCGATGCCATGGCAATAACATTGCTCATAAAACCGATCATGATAATGGGAAATATAAGGAGGGATATATAACTGTTGAATGCTGTAAATTCACCGAGCGTTAAACTTCCGTTTATCACAAAATGTCCACCAAGGGCCAGAACCGACAAAGTAGCAAGGTTAGCGACAAAAGTGACCACCGGAATAAGCGTGGCAAACAATGTAAGAATGGAAATACCTAAAGTTTTAGCTTCTGTATTGGCTGCCATAAATTTCATGTATTCCTGTTGCTGCGAATTAATTACCCTGATAATGGCCGATCCCAGGATACTTTCGTTTATAACTTTGTTAAGCCAGTCGATTACTTCGCGGCTTCTTTTGAATAATACCCTTACTTTTCTCAGAATGATGAAAAAAGTGATTCCGATAAGGGGAATAATGGCAATAACTGTTAATGCCAGTTTCCAGTTTATGGTTAATAATAAAATACAGGCGCCTATAATAATAAAAATAGAAGAGGCGATGGTAGCAACAGCCTGCGCAACGAACATTTTCACCGAATCGATATCCGAGGTCAGGTTGGTTAGTAATTTCGACGGATTCGCTTTTTGTATGTACGAAAAGCTCTGAACGGATATTTTTTCGGAAAGCCGGCTCCGGAGATTTCGTGCCACACGTTCCGAAGCATACACCTGCACTACAGATTGTAAATATATAAAGACAAAGATCAACAGGGTTGCTGCTATAAATTCTTTTACAATAGCGCTGAATACGTAATGGCCGCCTGTATAGGCATCAATTCCATGTGATATGATCTTGGGAATAAGCAGGTTTACTCCGTTGCCCAAAAAGGCAAGCAAAACAAGAAGTAAAATCATTCCTTTATAGGGCTTCAGTAAACCGAATATGTGGGATTTCTCCTTCTCTGCTCTCTTTTCCCTGTTTCCTGATTTATTCATCTTTTATTCACTAATCATTTCCTTTTGCAAAGGAATGCTAAAAAAAATATTTTCACACATATAAATGGGCGAATGATAACTATTTTCCGGTAAACCCGGAACAGATTATCTCCAGTATTTTTTTGAATTAATTATTTTTCTTTGCTTTAACATTACAGACGTTAAACTATCGGTAATATTTCTTTAAATCAATATTTATTCGCTGGAAGCCTGCTTAAAAGATAACATCACCGGAAAAACAGTTAATTACTAATTAAGCGTACAAAATTATTAATTTTAATAATGACTGAAAAAACTTTCCGGCGATTATTGGAATAATCCGGTTAAGATGGGCTTCTTCAGTAAAAAGGAAGTTAGATTTAGGGAAGTTAATAAAGATGTTATTTCCTGCTTAGTTATCTATTCTTTTAAAAGATAATTATCCAGTATTTTTTCAAGACGTTTTATTTCTTTTCTTACTCCTGATATCAGTATCGGGTTGTTGGAAATATCTATTTCAATATTGTCCTCCCAGTAATACATCATTCGCATAAATCCTGATTTTTTCCTGTAAACCAGTTTAGGGCCTTCTTCATTCAGCAGGATATAATGCAAATCTGAAAGCGCTTTCTCAATATCTTCCCTGTTTTTTTGAAAGTCCCCGTTAAGATACCGTTCTTTTTTCACAAAACTAATTACCGGATATATAAAGGCCATTATCAGGATCAGGATCAGGAGAATTCTTGATCTGTCATGTGATATGATGTCCATAAATGAATCACTCATTGGGCGGTTTGCGCTGACGGCAGGAAAAACAATTAAAAACAGGAAAAATATTAACGCAAATACCAACAGGTATTTTACCATTCTCCTTAAATAGATTATCATATCGGTAGGTTTAGTTTAACAGTAGTTTACACGATTAAAAAGATCGTTAAAATTAAGAGAATATACCAAGATTGCAAAAGATTGGACGGTTAAAATTTTTCTTTCAGAAAGTCAGTTGGTACAAACAGATACTATCCGGAAAATTCCCGAAAAGGTATTGAAGATGAAAAACGGAACAGTACTGAATAAATTAATAGGGGAATTACTATGGGGATGTATTATATTTAACCTGTTTCATTTATGAGATTCTTCATTTCACCTGCCTGTTGTAAACAGGTTACCAAAGACAAAATTTGGATAACATCAGTATAAAAGACATATATGTTTAATTAACTTTAATTTGATATGAATAGTATTTTCTATGTCCTCAAGCCGGACGGGCCTGCCTGGCGGCAGACAGGCTTTTACTTTTCTCCTTGATGAGAAAAGTAAACAAACCCCGATAGCTATCGGGGCAAGAAAAAAATAAGCTTGACGGCATTTCATAGCAATCTAATCTCACGTAGCACGCATTTTTTTCGGCGCTCGCTCTTATGGTATCACTTCCATATTGATATTATTAGTACCAAATCATTACTATTTTAGATATCCATAAATTCTGATACCTCATAGTTCCCCTTGTCATTCCGCTTTGTGGGCATTTTAAATGGCGTAGGACTTAGAATGATGAACTTACCACCACTTGTCATCCTGAGGGAACCAAAGGATCTGATTAATATGGAATTACTTAAATACATGAATGAAACAGGTTATGATATAAAATGAATAAATAGAATAAAAACCATGAGCAACTTTAAAGCAAAAAGAGTAATAAGAAGCTGAAAAACAACAGTTGAATGCCACCCCCGAAAAAGTGTTCCCATTATTATGCCCGGTAAGGGAGTACGACTGGATACCACATTGGAAATGCGACCTGGTGTATACCGATTCCGGATTTGCAGAAGATAATTGTATTTTCAATACCCGCTTTCCCGATGATCCGGCGGACGAAACCTGGGTGGTGAGCAATTACCAGCCGGGAAAAACCATACAGTTTATCCGGTTTAACGGATTGTGGGTAATGCGGTATAACATTTTCCTGGAAAGGAACAGCGATAATACCACAACCGCCACCTGGGAACAGATCATCACCACACTGAACGAAGAAGGGAATAAACTGCTCGAAGTCTATTCCGATAAAAGATATAAAGTCATGATTCAGGATATTGAGAAAATGCTGAATCACTATTTGACGACCGGTGAAATGCTTCGAAAGGTATAAATCAGCGTAGTGAAAACTACGCTGAGTGTAGGGGGAAGAAAACCCTGACAGCGGTCGCAGACCCTGTAAGTGGTTGGGTACACAGGCGGGATAGTGATCGGTAACAGGTAATCGGTAGCCCTGATAAAAATAGTTGATATTCGAAAGTCACATAAATCGCAATTCGTAAATCAAAAATAAAATATATGTAATACCTGAAAAACTAAATCCTTGCAGCGGTTGACGAGCAGAGGGGGAGATTTAATACACTCAAAACAAAAAAGGTCCAGGGACCGCTATCGCTTAACCTTGAACCAGTTTTTTGTTTTTTTACTGTAAGCTTGGACTAGTAGGGGGTAGTTTATTATTCCATTACATCATTAGAAATTTCATAAATCATTTTTTCAATCAATGAGTAATCTTTTATAACTTTTATTGTAATGATTGCAAGTGGAATAAATACAAAGGCTCCAATTATAGATAGAAAAGTTGTTACAATCGAGCTAGTTATTGACTCTGTTCCAAACTTCGTAGAAAAAACTATTACATAACCAAAAATATTAACAGTAATCCACAACGTCCACCACCAACCAACGAATAGAGTTGATCTTTTAATATAAGTATCAAACTTTTTCAAAAGTAAACTATTTGTTTTATCATACAATTCTTTCATTATTAGATATGGCATAAATAGACTCAAAATCGGAACAAACCAACAACCCGCAGCCCATCCATCAGAATTTTCTAACGAATCAACTTTTATATTAAGATTGAAATAAGCACGTCTAAACCATTGAATAAAAGTAATTGCTGAAATTATGAATACTATAAGATAAGTTATTGAAATAATTTGTTGAATTAAATCATTATTTGTAGCAGCCCCAATAGAAATTTTATTTCCATGTGAAACAGATTGAAGTAATCTATACTGATGATAATTTGAAAATATTGAAATTGCTTTAACAATCATTACAATCAAAATCAATGTTATAGCATTTTTTGCTCTCTGTTCATTATTTTTTAGTTTGCTCATATTTTTTATTTTCTCAATTACAAATCTTAAAATCAGGATTAGTGCACTATACTATTGATTTCTCAAGACTCGTTTTTAATTAAACACAACATCTGCACAACTTCAATCGAACACTATTTCTCTTGTATCCTTCAATTGCACAACACATACCACATTGTGCTATATTGTGCAATTGCAGTATACTGTAAGAATAATTCATTTTTCCGGTTTTTTAATGCTTTCAGTCCCTTACCCTGTTTTCCCGTCTGCCTGTTACCTTTTATGTTTTAAATGTAATGGTTATTCCGGTAAAAAACAAAAGTTCCGGTTAGGTTGTATATAATGTGAGTTTGGGAATCTACAGGATAGCATGTGTTACAGTTCTTAAATTTGCATGGGGGCACAAGCGGTGACGCTTACTCCAGGTGGGTGAGGGATTTACAGAAGGAGCTGGAAGATATCATCTGTTGAAATAAAAACAATAAAGTTACCAAATAGGGTAATATTTGCTATCTTTGTAAAGTATGAGAATAATAAAAGAGACAACGTTAACCAAGTATTGTAAGGAAAGCAAATTCCAACAGGCAGAAGAGTCTGTAAGAGCCTGGATTTACGAGGTTAGGTTTTCAATATGGAACAATGCAAATGAACTGAAAGCAAAATATGGCAATGCCAGTATTATTAGTTCAAAACGAGTAGTGTTCAATATAAAAGGCAATGATTATCGCCTGATTGTTGATATAGAATATAAGTTAAAAATTGTCTTTGTCGTTTGGTTCGGGACACATAAGGAATACGACAAAATAGATGCAAAAACAGTACGATATGAAAACTAAAATATTAAAGTCAGAACAGGAATATAATGAAGCTTGCGAGCGTATTTACGCCTTGATTAACAGCACTGAAAATGCTATTGAACCGAACACTCCGGAAGGTGAAGAAACAGAGCTTTTATCTTTGCTTGTTGAAAAGTATGAGCAGGAACATTATCCGGTTGAAGCACCAAATCCGATTGAAGCCATCAAGTTTAGAATGGAACAAATGAACCTTAAACAAGTTGACGTAGCACCGTTGTTTGGCGGTAAGACAAGAGTGTCGGAAGTTTTACATGGTAAACGGCCATTAACTTTAAAAATGATTACCTTACTTAACAGATATTTAGGAATACCTTTAGAATCCTTAATTATTGGAAATAAAGACGTTAATCTGGATCCGGAAAAGAGAGAGGAACTTTTAAATGTTACTTCAATCAAAGATTACTTCTTTGGTTCCAAGACAGCAATGATTTAAATCTCTACGTTATCCAAAGCGTCTCCGGCTTCGGATAGATAAAAGAACAGAGAGCCTTGCCACAAAGCAGAACCCTGCCAACTGATCTTTGTAGTAGTAAACCAAACATAAACGTTGCCGTATGGCTTTGCCTGACTTTCTTTTTAAAAAGCTTTGAGCTATATTAGTGGGGTAATATATTAAAAGCAGGATATAAAATACCTAACCAGAAGGGTAGACGCAATCTACACCCAAGCTGGGGTGTAGTACTTTCATAAATCATTCTTTGTTATAATTACTCCATTCTTCATCTGTTGCTTGGTATGGCTTTATCAATACGTTAGAACTATCATCAAAAATAATCTTCGCTGTCATTGTTGATTTTTCAATCCCATTAATAATCAAATTTGCAATCGGTTCATAAAATGAAATAGAAGTCGAATTATCATATCTTGCCAATACACTATAATATCCATTAATTAAATTATCATATAATCTTTCCGGCTCTATGATAAAAGAACAACTATCAATTAGTTTTGCTTGTCTTTCATCTAAATTCAATCTTTTTATGTAGAGACTGTCATGGATGAATTTTTCAGGAACTATTTTAACCAGGTCTTTATCTGAGTCAAAAATATATGATAGTTTATAATTGGCAGTAGTATTGTCTCTCCATGATGCACCCTGCCAGAATTTTATCTTTCTTTTCATATTTATATTAACCCTGGCTGTATCACCATTATCTAAAATATATATCCATGAAAAAATTAATCCATCATTTGTTTTATTAGTTTTAAAAGGAAGTAAAGTGAACTTATCCCATTTATCTGTAGGTTGAAAATCATATCTAATACTATAAAACTTTCTAATAGCTAATTTTTCAAGTTGGGAATCACTTTTTGGCAAAGATTTATTTATAAGTCCCGCACAGATGATTAATAATATAGCGCCTGAAGCTATTTTCCAATTAAGCCAATTTTTCAACATATGATTGATAATTCATAGTTTATTGTTCCTTTATCCAAGAGTCTCATCAGGTATTGCACCCAACAATACATACCACATTGTGCCATATTGTACAATTGCAGTATACTGTAAGAATAATTCATTTTTCCGGTTTTTTAATAACCTGCTTTCCCATCAGCCTGTTACCTTTTATGTTTTAAATGTAATGGTTATTCCGGTAAAAAACAAACGTTCCGGTTAGCCGGTATATAGCGTGAATTTGGGAATCTGCAGGATAGCATGTGTTATAGATCTTACATTTGCATGGGGGCACAAGCGGTGACGCACCAGGTTGTGTGATAAGGTTTCTTTTGCGGATGAAGGTGACTGTAGGGTTGGCGGCAGGTTTTTGAATGATCGGGATTAAATCAGCGGGGGAATAAGATATGTGGGTGGGTATGCAATCTACACCCAGGTTGGGGTATTTAGTGAGGTGATTTATCCTTAAGATTATTTATACAGTTCAGCAAGGAATTATACTGAATTGGAAGGATTGATAGAAACAGGCTAGGGGGTACATTTTTCATTACAATTTTGAAATACCTAAAAGCATAATACCCAATGCACTTGCTAAATTAAAATATAGCAAGGTTTTTGGTCTGGAAAAGAATATTGCTAATTTACTACCAGCAAATGCAATCAGCATCTGAACTGAGAGGCTGGCAATAAAAATAATTAACGCATGTATATATATATTTGCTTCTCCATCAGATGTTAATACCCCTGCATAACCCGCAAATACTACAATGGTCAATGGATTGGCTATGGTCAATCCATATGTAGTTAAGAATGGATATTTACAAGTTAACGAATACTTACTCTTTTTTTTAGATGATTGTTTTTTTAAAGTTGTGTAAATCATCCAAAGACTGAAAATAACGAGAACAGCAGATGAAACAATAGGAATAATCTCCTTTTGATTTTCTATAAGAGGAATCAGCAAACCACCGATGGTAAAAGTAACTATGGCGTAGCTGAAGTCTGCCGTTGCAGCTCCTAAACCACACCATGCACCATTCCTTAGTCCGCAATTAATACTTTGATTAAGTATCAAAATAGCTATAGGACCAATTGAAATAGCAAGTGTGATCCCAAAAATGAATGTTTGAATATACGACATCTTTTATTTTGTTCTTATTAAGAACCAACATCATACGCATAAACACTCCCGATGCTTCGGGATGTCTTTATGACTAATATAACACATGTGTTAACTGATTGTAACTTCCTGATTTACCAAATCCATCCTGACTTTCAGTATAGTTGGTTAGTACGTTCTTCATATGAGTTTCTGTTTTATATTTAGCAGTTTAGTTAACCATTTGTAAACGTTTGTAACGATTGGAATTGGTTTTAATCCTGGCTACTTACAACTAAACTGAATTTTTTCCCAACTTCCAATTACCGTTCTGGAAATAAATGTAAAAGATATTCCGGGTAAAAGTAAATGATTTTTATGAACTATAGTCAGGGATGTATTTCTGAAATAATTTGGTATTGGGTGGGGATGTTGTCTGAACACGATTTAATGGATTTTTTTGATGGCCAGTATGCATATTATTAAACCTGGCAGGCCTACGAACAATGTTTAGTTCAACAAAGCCTCCAATACAAAGCGTATGCAAGCAAGGCTTTGTTGGAGGATAAGTGTTGGCGTTTCGTTGTTTTCTATTATCTATTTCAAATCTTAAATTAGTGTGGAAATCGATTTGTATATCCAGCAATTTTTAATTCTCCATTTTCCATTTGAAAAGTTATTTGCTCCATCATGTTTTTATCCTTCTCGAAAGTGAAGTTTACTACGTAAAAGCCTTTCTCTTTTGTATTGGGCATTTTATTATAGTATTGCTTGCTATGATAGACACGTTCTCCTCCAATTGATTTTATTTTTTCCCTATCTGTTATGGTTGCAAAAAAATCATCTTTTGTTACCATACCTTGCATTAACGAACCAGTATTATTCCAAAATTTATCAAACTCTCCGTTATCAAGTTGTTTAAGACTCACTTCTGTCAGTTTTACAGCCTTATCAAAAATTTCTTTATCCTGCATTTGTCTCTCAACTTGTTCATTTACTATCTTTTTAAAGAAACCAATAATCTTGTCTTTTTTTGACAATGCCTCATTACTCAATATTAATCTGAACGACACCTGCTTATCACTTTCACGAATAAAATATTGCCAAGTAATATTTTTTAAATCAGTTTGTGTAAAATCAGGGAATTCTTGTTTTAGGAAAACAGGGAACATATAATTCAAAATATCAACACCAAGTCTCTCATTTTCCTCTTGTGTTTCAAATTGGTCAAGTGTTTTAAGAATGATAATCTCTTTTTTATTTACTGAACAACTTGATAAAATCAAACAAATTGAAAGTATAATTGCAAGTCTTTTCATATTTATAATTTAATTTAAATTCTAATTATATACAGTTTTTTAATAGTAGTATGGTTTCTTACAATGAACGCCAAACATCCCCATAAACACACCTGTTCTTTTTATATACCTTATAGCACATGTTGTTATTTTTTTTTATTATCCATTGTACCGGATCCCTCTCTTTCACAAACATCTTTCTTCCGGTGCAGCGAATAAATGTAAATGATATTCCGATAAAAAGCAAATTATAGTGAAGGTAACAGAGTGACAAAAGTGACAGGGTGAAAGGACGAGGGGGCGAATAGGCGAAAGAGCGATGGGGCGAGGAAGAGATGAGAGGTGAGAAATGAGTTTGGGAACGAAGCGGAGGCACAAGCGGTGCCGCGCCAGGTTGGTGACAATGTTTCTGTTGCGGATGAAGGTGGCTGTAGGGTTGGCGGCAGGTTTTTGAATGATCGGACTAAATCAGCGGGGGAATAAGATATGAGGGTGGGAATCTACAGTTGGATTACCCACTGCAACCCGCATTACATTTACATTTTGTTATGGCTTCGTAGTTTTATTTTAGTTTATTGTCAATCCTAATTTTTTCCCTAATCCTTCTTCAAATATTTTAAACAACGTTGAAATTTGAATGTCAATTTTCCCATTTTCAAGTCGGGAGATATAACTTTTTTTAGTCCCTGTTTTTTTTGCAAGGTCATCCTGAGTGAGATGAGCTTTTTTTCTTTCTTCTTTTATCATTTCTCCGACAATAAAAGCTTTTGCTTTCATTTCAAATTCATCACGTTTTTCTGTTCCCAGGTTTTCCGTATTTGATGTCTAATAATTCATCAAAATTTGTTGTATCTTTTATTGTTTTCATTTTCCTTCTCCTTCTCCTTTTTTATTTTTGAAATAATCCTCTTTAATTTTTAATGCTTTTTCAATTTCTTTCTTTGGTGTTTTCTGACTTTTCTTTTGATATCCGTTAAATAAAACAACAATCCGACCAGAGTCAAAACAGCAAAACACCCGATAAATGTCAGAACCAACTTTTATTCTTATTTCATAAAGTCCATCCGTACTTTCAATATGTTTCAAAAATTTTTGGGGAATTAAATCCACAGTTTTAATCACTTTAAAAACATATTCTATTTTTTCTTGTACCGATGAATCAAGAGAAATATAGAAATCTATAAAATAACTTTTTATAAAATTTTATCTCTCGGGTCATTTTACAAAGTTAACAAGTTTGTAAACATCTTGGCTGTAAAACTCAAAATATTATTGGTATTTTTTTCTTTTCACCATGCGCCATGTCCCCATAAACACACCTGTTCTTTTTGTCACGTATTGGTCAAAAAGCACACCCTGCTTGCAGCAGGTAGACCTGCATGACATCAGGCAAGCTGTTTTTATCTGCTTTATAGAACATGTTGTTAATTTTTGATCTTATCCGAAATACCAGATCCCTCACTTTTCCTACCTTACAATTACAAATATTGGAAATAAATGTAAAAGATATTCCGGGAAAAAGTAAATGATTTTTATGAACTATAGTCAGGGATGTTTTTCAGAAATAATTTGGTATTGGGGTGGGGATGTAATCTAAACCCGGGCTGGGGGTTCTGTTATGAGAAAGGATATACTTATCTAGTGTCGGCAAGAAAACTCCATTTTCCACGTTACGCTTGTCAGAAAATTCCTCATTTACATTAGTAAACTGCGAATTTTCTGACTTCGCAAGCCTTGAAAATGAACTTTTCTTATCCAACACCGAACTTTTCGGGCAAGCACTATCTAACTTCATAGTAACAAAGGGAATAAATTCTTTTTGTATCGATAAACGGGATTTGTTACAATCCATTCTTCACAATAACCGGGTTGCAGGATGAATTGTGAGCGGTCTGACGGTTTTAAACCGTCTGACCGCTAATTTGTTGCCCAGGCACTAAGGCCGGGGCTATTGAAAATCGAATAATACATAAGTACAATTTTTCATAACCCATAAAATAACACCCGGATTTTTTGTAATATTGTTCATAATGATTAATCAGTCCGTATACAGACTGTTTCTTTTCCGGGTTCTTTAGTTATTCATTTTCAAAATTCAAACGATGAAAACATTTTTGAAAACACTGCTCATTATTATCCTTGTTCTGATAGTGGGATTTATTTTATTAATTGCTTACGCTTCTATTACCAATTACCGACCCGCCCCACGGGAAGAAATTGTAAAAAATGACAATCCAACGGTGATCCCCGATTCAGCTCAGCTTTCGTTTCTGTCGTGGAATATCGGCTATGCAGGCCTTAGCAGCGACATGGATTTCTTTTACGACGGTGGCAAACAGGTACGCACATCGCGGCAGCATGTTATTTCCAATATTCATAATATCGGAAGTTTATTGAGACAGAATGATACGATGGATTTTATTCTGCTGCAGGAAATCGACCGGAAATCGAAACGGAGTTATTATTACAATGAAATTGACAGCTTTTCAGCTCAATTGCCGGCCTTCAACCACGAATTCGGCATGAATTACGATGTGTTCTTTGTACCGGTACCGCCACGTTCTCCATTGGGGAAGGTGAAATCGGGAATTATTACTTTCAGTAAGTTTGTTCCGCACATGTCGGTGCGGTATTCGTTTCCGGGAAATTATGCCTGGCCGAAAAGCCTTTTTATGCTCGACCGTTGTTTTATGGTGAACCGTTATCCTGTGAAAAACGGGAAAGAGCTGCTGGTGATCAACTCGCATAATTCCGCCTACGATGATGGCAGTCTGCGCAAAAAACAAATGGAATACCTGAAGGATTTTTTACTGAAAGAATATGAAAAGGGGAATTATATTATCGTGGGCGCCGACTGGAACCAGAGTCCGCCGGATTATAAACCGAAGTACCGCGATAATCTTTTCGATACACTGAATGTATCTTATGTGCCCGATAATTATTTACCAAAAGATTGGTCGTGGGTATTTTGTGATACCCTGCCAACCAACCGGCGGGTGGTACATCCCTATAACAGGGAAAATACACTCACTACCACCATCGATTTCTTCCTGATCTCACCGAATGTCAAAAGTGAAGGTATTAAAGTGCTTGACAAGGAATTTCAAAATTCCGATCACGAACCGGTTGTGGCCAAATTTGCATTAAACTGATACATGAAAGGTTTTCCCAGTTACCTGATTATTTTTCTGCTTGTCGGATCTGTTTCCATCCAATTCAGCAAATGGACAGGATTTATACATGTCTTATAATATTCTGAAAGCCTATCAGAAAGGCAGTCGTTCCTATTCCGGAGAACCCGGGTAAAAATTATTTTCAGAACAGTTCGCAATACCGGATCAAAGCGGATTTCGATCCGGTAGCCGGAGAACTGAACGGGGACGAAACAATAGTTTACACCAACAATAGTAAAGACACCCTTGCGGGAATGGTAATCCGGCTGTACCAGGATGTTTTTAAAAAAGGAAATATCAGGGACGAGGCTGTCGATCCTTCCGATGTCACTAACGGAGTACTGATAAAATCGCTGAGTGTGGACGGAATGGATTACGATACCAGTAATACACAACAGATAAGACGGAAGGGAACCAACCTTTTTCTAAGGTTGAAATCGCCGGTTTTTCCCGGACAGAAAGCCAAATTGAAAATTAGCTGGAATGTGAGGATGCCCCTTAAAACGCAGCGACGATTCGGGAAATACAACGAAATATCACATTTTGTGGCATACTGGTATCCGCAGATCTCCGTGTACGATGATATCGACGGATGGGATGCGCTGGATTATACAACAACCCAGGAATTTTATAACGATTATTCCGATTTCGATGTTGACATTACAGTACCGTCTGGTTATTTGGTCTGGGCGCCTGGAAAATGGCAGAACCCTGAGAAGATACTGAACGAACCTTACTTATCCCGTTTCAGGAAAGCACAGAATACTGACACGGTGATTCATATTGTTACTGCCGGTGAACGAAAAAAGGGAGGTATTGTAAAAGGCGATGAGCCGCTGACATGGAAATTCAAGACCGGTCAAATTACGGATTTCTCTTTTGCCGTCAGTAACTCCTACCTGTGGGATGCTGTGAGTGCTGTAGCCGATAATGTTACGGGCCGAAGAACCATAGTACATGCTGTTTATCCTGAAAATTCCACAGATTTTTACGATGTGGCAGCTATTGGTAAGGAATGTGTTACGTTACTGTCCACAAAGGTAATCGGTATACCTTTTCCGTATGATAAGCTTACCGCCTTCAACGGTAAAAGGGGAATGGAATTTCCCATGATGATCAACGACGGGGATTATGGCTATTACATGGGGAATGTGGATGTAACTTCTCATGAGATGACACATGCTTATTTTCCGTTTATGGTGGGTACCAACGAACGCAAGTATGCCTGGATGGATGAAGGGCTGGCCACCCTGTTGCCGAAAGAGATCATGCAGCTGAAGAATACGTATTTTAATCCGTATGAAGAAATTATCAGGGCTTTTGAGTACTATTCGGGTGAGGAACAGGAAGTGCCACTGATGATCCCGTCGAACCAAACCCGGGGCTGGACCTACCAGCAACAAGCTTACTGGCATGCGGCTACTGCTTTTTATTTTTTGAGCCGGTTGCTGGGCGAGAAGGAATTCAAAGCTGCTTTGCGCGAATTTATCCGGCGCTGGGAAGGGAGGCATCCGATACCGTATGATTTTTTCTTCACCTTCAACAATTTTACCGGAAAAGATCTGAACTGGTACTGGAATGCCTGGTTTTTTCAGCCCGGGTGGGCCGATCTGGCGATTAAGGATTTCAAATCCGGGAATGATACCGTACGTATCACCATCAAAAAGAAAGGGGTGCTACCGGTTCCTGTTAAACTGAAGATTAACTTTACCGACGGCAGTTCGGCAGAAATTAATGAGAGTTTATCGGTGTGGAAGGATACGAACGAATATATCATCAAAAGAAAATTTGATAAAACGATTTCGGCGTTGTATCTTGGGGATGATATGATCCCCGATAAGGATCCGTCAGACAATCGTATGAAGATAATACAAAACTAAAACGTACCGTCATGTCAAAACTAATTACCCGTAGAAGGGTTATTGCCCTGGTTGTTATTGCAGTACTTGTTTTTGCCGGTGTTTATATCGGTAAGCGTTTGCCGATCATCACAGGATATGCAGCGAAAGGTATGGCTTCCTGTGTGTTTGTTGCCGACCGTAATCCGGTATCGGTTGAACAGAACGATCTGAATTTCTTTCCGATCAACCTGGCAAAAACAAAAATCAATTACGAAAAGAAATATGTTACTGCTACATTATTCGGATTATCAAAACGTAAAGCAGTTTACAGGGAAGGATACGGTTGCAGCCTTGTTTCAGGAAAGCTTAATGATGCACTGGCCATTGCTCCCCGCAACCATTCAGATTCCGGAATAATTCCGGATTCAATATATTGGCCGGTGGGGGACAAGCTGGCGGATACTATTCCGGCCGGGGTTAATATAGGCATGTTAAATCAGGTGGTTGACAGTGCTTTTGATGCACCCGGAAAAGAAAAAATCCGGCAAACAGCAGCCGTGGTTGTTGTATACAAGGGGCAGTTGCTGGCTGAAAAATATGCAGATGGTTTTACCCGCAAAACACCGGGACTGGGATGGTCAATGACCAAAAGTCTTACCAATGCGCTGGCAGGGATCCTTGTGAAGGAAGGAAGACTCAACCTTAATGCCCCGGCACCGGTAAAAGAATGGGCAAATGATAATCGCAGCAAGATAACATTAAATGATCTGTTGCACATGAACAGCGGTCTGGGATGGACGGAGAATTATTTCGACCTGTCGGATGTTACGAAGATGCTTTACAAGAGTGATAATATGTATGGTTACGCTATTAAAGCAAATTATCAGTATCCTCCCGACAGTGTCTGGTTTTATTCTTCCGGTACCGCTAATATCGTTTCGGGAATCATCCGCAATATTTTTTCGGATGATGTGACCTATCACAATTTCCCTTACAAGGAATTGTTCGGGCCGGTTGATATGCGGAGTATGGTAATGGAACCGGATGCATCAGGTACTTTTGTGGGGTCGTCATACAGTTTTGCTACAGCCCGCGACTGGGCACGCTTTGGAATGCTTTACCTGAATGATGGTGTATGGATGGGAACCCGTATATTGCCGGAAGGCTGGGCGAAATATACAGCAACACCGGCTAAAGGATCTGGAGGCGCTTACGGAGCATTTTTCTGGCTGAATAAAAATAAAACCTTACCCGATGTACCGGAAGACACCTATTTCTGCGACGGTTTTAAAGGGCAGCGTGTTTATATTATCCCGTCGAAGGACCTGGTAATTGTACGTCTTGGTTTTACTTCCAAAGGGCTTGACTTTAACAGGTTTGTTTCTTCTGTGATAGGTACATTGCCTGCTGACTGAGGAATCAGAAAGATTATCTGAAAAATGATTTAATTACTGATTTTTAGTTACAAACTTGAATTAAATGATGAGAATTCCCCTCTTGAGAGGGGTTAGGGGTGTGTCATTGAATTATTTGTATACCTGGAAAAATTGATTTCTTTTTTTAGAATGTTGAAGTTTATAATTGATATAATAATATTTTAATCTACAAAATATACAATAGGAAGTGTAACGGACCTATTTATAAAAATTAATTGCACCAATATGCAATTTGGATTTTAAGAAGAATTATGTACTAAATACAGAATTTAGAAAACACACACCCCTAGCCCCTCTCAAGAGGGGAACAAGTTCTGCATATCTTAAAAGTTTCAGGGTTTGGAAGTAAGTACGAATTTTTTAAACAGACTCAATTTATTAAGAGTCCCGGATACACAAATTTGAATATCAGTATTAATCCATCCTCACATCCTCACATCATCGTGATATCACCCAGACATCGGGCTGTATATTCTTTTTGATATTTATCATTTCATTATCGGCAGAGGTCTTATCGGGAAACGATCCGTAGCTGACAGCATACAACTGACCAATTTTACCGAATTTTACAGCGTTGTATCCTTTATCCTGCAACTCCTTAACCAGTTTGTCTGCATTAACTTCATCCTTGAAACATCCGGCGACGATATAGTATGTTTTACCGTTACTGACAGTCACTTTTTTTGCTGCCGGTTTTGGTTTAGGAGGCATAAACGGGGGGCCTGACGCCTTATTTTCTTTGATGGTATTGTCTTTTAAATCTTTTGTTGTTGTTTTTTTCGTATCGACCTGATCCGTTTGTCCGGGAGTAATGGTAACTGCAGGTTTTTTTGGCATTTCAGTTTTATCGTGCCTTAGTTCTGTATCATTGTGCTGAAAGATACCGGTTACCTTATCGTTAAAGAAAAACCAATAGATAATAGCTCCATTTACTATTACAATTAGTGCCACCAGAATAAAAATCTGCGTTTTATTGTTACGTCGCTGATATTCTACTGGCTGTGCCGGTTCAACCGGTTTGTCCAAAACAGTGACAGAAGGCTTTTCGAAAGTGACTTGTTTTTTTACTTCCGGTTCCGGGGTGGAAATTTTATCCGTTCCTGCCTTTACACTTGTTTCCGTTTTTGATAGTACTGGTTGTAATGGGGCTTTTTTCTCCGTTTCTTTTTCTTCTGTTTTAGTTTCCTCTTTCTTTACCTGCGCCGTTACTTCAGGTTTCTTGTCTTCCTTCTTAACTTCTTCCTGCTTTTTTTCTGATTTAATCTCAGGTTTCACCGTTTTTACGGGAGGCTTTGCTTCTTCTTTTTTTGATTCTTTTACAGGTTCAACTTTTTTCTCAGGTGGTTTTTCAGCAGTTTGCGGTTTATTCTGCTCAAATGCAATGTCTTTTGGCTTTTTGGCATCTTCTACAGCTATCTTTTCGTCAGGTTTTTCCTGAACAGCACCAGAAGGCTCGACAAAGGAAATTTTCCCGTTAGCTTCTTTGGCGAGTATTCCCAGCGAAGCAATGGTAAACTTCTGACCTTTGTCTAGTTTTTTATTCATGTCTTCCACATAATCCACAATTTTTTGCCGGGCTGTTTCCTTATCCAGTTTTTCTTCATCGGCCAGTAAATCCACCAATAAACCATCGTTATAGCGTAAAAATTCATTAAAAACGATGGTTCGCGGATGAAGTTGTTTCACAATAAAAGCTCCGAAATCAGGCACAATAACCCTGTTGTTGGCATCGAGTAATTTATTTATATACTTGTCCATTTGATTTGGTTTTCATCTTATGTGTTTAATATACAGTGTGAAATTAGTACTTTTAACGCTAAAATAATTTTAGTTTAACTGTTTTATCTCTATTTTTAATCAGTTATTTTTTACAGTATTGATTATGTTTGTATGTATTAAATAATCCTGTAGTCCAATAAAAATAGATAAATTTACTATTTTAAAGGATAAAATTAAAGGATACAAATGAAACGTCCATTAAAAAATCGGTCAAGATATTCACAATATTGTTTTTATATTGATTTATTATGGGACTTTTCAACTTAATAATGCAGAAAAAGCTATTGTCATAAATTAATAAAGATGAAGCATAAGAAAATCCTGGGTATTGATATTGGTGGTTCGGGAATAAAGGGGGCGCCTGTAAATACAAAAAAAGGTAAATTAATTGACGACCGGTTCAGGGTGCCTACTCCCGATCCTGCAACACCTGAGGCAATAGCTAAAGTGATCAAGCAAATTACCGATCATTTCAAATGGGATGGCCTTGTTGGTTGTGGATTTCCGGGTGTGGTGCGTAACGGAGTAGTGAAAACCGCGGCAAATCTGGATAAATCGTGGACAGATATTGACGCGCAAAAATTATTTTCTGAACAAACCGGTCTGCCGGTCACGATTGTGAACGATGCGGACTCGGCAGGTATGGCTGAAATGAAATTCGGGGCAGGAAAACACCAGAATGGAGCAGTTATATTAATTACAGTAGGAACGGGAATAGGAACTGTATTTTTTACAAGGGGAAAACTTTTACCGAATACCGAATTGGGGCATTTAATATTTAAAGGGTATGGATGCCGAAGCTTATACTTCCGATGCTACAAGAAAACGTGAAAACCTTACCTGGGATGACTGGGCAGAAAGATTCAACGAGTATCTCACAGAGATTTACCGCCTGTTCAGCCCAGATATGATCATTATCGGAGGAGGTGTAAGCAAAAAAAGGAAAAAGTTTTTTGATCATCTTACGGTAGATACGCGAATTGTAGCGGCAAATTTAAAAAACGAAGCCGGCATTGTTGGAGCAGCGCTGGCTGCCAGGGCGGAATGGAAAAGTTAAGTCGATTTGCAATAAAGTATTATACAGGCAACGTCGATTCAAATAATGTACGGTTCAGGATGGATCTTCCCAGGGTCACTTCATCGGTATACTCCAGGTCATCACCAATAGCCACTCCCCTGGCAATTGTTGTAATTTTAATCTGAAAAGGACTGAATTTTTTGAATATATAAAAGTTTGTTGTATCCCCTTCCATCGTGGTACTCAGCGTTAGAATCAATTCCTGAATTTTATTTTCCTGCAAACGTTTTTCCAGCCCTTTTATGTTCAGATCATTTGGACCGATGCCGTCCATCGGCGAAATTATGCCCCCCAGAACATGGTAAACTCCTCTGAATTGCTGGGTTTGTTCTACAGACATCACATCTTTGCTATTTTCAACCACACAGATTGTTGAATGATCGCGCGAATGATCACCACAAATTTCGCATATCTCGTTGTCGGAAATGTTACCACATACAGTACAGTATTTTATTTCATCACTCAACTTAATTAATGTGTTGCCAAAGCTTCTGATCGTTTCCTTATCCTGCCTCAATAAATGTAAAACCAGTCGCAGGGCAGTTTTCTGCCCGATCCCCGGAAGTTTTGAAAATTCATTAACGGCTGATTCCAATAATTTGGATGGGAAATGTGAGAAGTTCATACTGCATTTTTAAATTAAAATTCCTGTTTCCTCGAATCTTCAAAAATAATATCATTTCAACGCACATCCAATATTTTTTTGTTTAAATGTTTTTAGTAATCTTGTATTTTTATGAATCGCATGAATACCTGATTATGAAACCCGGATTGATTGTTCTCATTATTGCGCTCTATTTTTCAACCCTGTTACTAATTTCCTTTTTCACCGGGAAGAAAGCCGGAAATGCTGCTTTTTTCCTGGGAAATAAAAAATCACCGTGGTACATTGTTGCTTTTGGTATGATCGGCGCTTCGTTATCGGGCGTTTCATTCATTTCAGTTCCCGGATGGGTCGGGTCCAGCCAGTTTTCATATATGCAAATAGTATTCGGATATTTGTTGGGATATGTGGTTGTAGCCAATATTCTGATGCCGATGTATTACCGGCTGAATCTTACTTCTATTTATACCTACCTCGATTCACGGTTCGGAAATGTAACTTATAAGACCGGGGCATCCTTCTTTTTAATTTCAAGAATTATTGGCGCTTCTTTCCGTTTGTTCCTGGTGGCAAACGTATTGCAACTCACTATTTTTGATTCCTACCATGTGCCTTTTGAAGTAACAGTTCTGGTTACGATAGTATTAATCTGGCTGTATACATTCCGGGGTGGGATCAAGACCATTATCTGGACAGACACTTTGCAGACAGCTTTTATGTTACTTGCCATCGGTATAAGCATTGTTTACATAAGTAAGGAGATGGGATTAAACTTTAAATCGATGGTGCATACCATTGCCGACAGTTCCTATTCAAAGATATTTTTTATGTCGCACTGGCAGGGTAAGAATTATTTTCTGAAACAATTTTTCAGCGGGGCTTTTATAACGATTGTTATGACCGGGCTCGATCAGGACATGATGCAGAAGAATCTGAGCTGCCGTAATATAAAAGAGGCTAAAAAGAACATGTACTGGTTTAGTCTTTCATTAATTCCCGTGAACTTTCTCATTCTAAGTCTGGGAGCATTACTTTTTATTTACGCAAAAAAGACGGGCATTGCTATTCCGGAAAATACGGATAACCTTTTTCCAATAATTGCAACCCAGGGGCACTTACCAGTGATTATCGGGGTATTTTTCATTCTGGGATTAATAGCAGCGGCTTATTCAAGTGCCGATTCGGCTCTTACAGCCTTAACAACTTCGTTCACTGTGGATATTTTGAATGTCAAGAACATGAATGAGGAAAGGCTTCGAAAGACCAGGATGAGGGTACATATTATCGTTTCCATATTATTAATGCTGGTAATATTAATTTTTAAAAAGATAAATAACGAGAATGTTATCAGTGCTGTATTTCATGTAGCCGGATACACCTACGGTCCTTTGTTGGGATTGTATGCTTTCGGATTATTCACCCGATTCCGGATCAAAGAAAAGTGGGTGCCAATTGTAGCTGTATTATCCCCGCTGGCTTGTTATTTTATAGAAAAAAACTCCGAGCTATGGTTCAATGGGTACAAGTTTGGTTTTGAAATACTCATTATCAACGGAATGCTTACTTTTATTGGCCTTCTTATCCTTATTCGTTGGAAGCAAAAGAATTATTCGCATTCATAGAAAAAATTTCCCGCAGTAACGAAGCATATTTTTCATACAAAAACTTACGCTTTAGTTTTAAAGTAGGGGACAGTTCTCCTGTTTGTGTCGACCATTCTTCGGAAACCATCCTGAACCGTTTAATTTGTTCGGTCTGACCGAGTTTACTGTTCATCTCATTTACTTCACGCTGATACCTGGCTACAACTTTGGGATTGGAAATAAGTTCATTGTTGTCCCTGTATTTGATACCATGTATGGTACACCAGTTATGCAAAAACTGGAAGTTGGGAGAAATAAGGGCGCTGGCAAACTTCTCATTTTCACCAACTACCATAATCTGTTCGATAAAGAAAGATTCCTTGAACTTATTTTCGATAACCTGCGGGGCAATGTATTTCCCGCTCGAAAGTTTAAATATCTCTTTTTTCCTGTCCGTAATTTTCAGGTATTTATTATCCACCATTTCACCAATATCACCCGTATGCAACCAGCCATCCTCATCGATAATTTCTTTGGTAAGTTCCGGTTCATTGTAATATCCTAACATTACATTTGGTCCCTTGCAAAGTATTTCTCCGTCTTTATCTATTTTCACCTGAACTCCTTCATATATTGGCCCAACGGTTCCAACTTTAATTTCTTTGGTTACTAAATTGTTGGCTGCAATTACAGGTGATGATTCTGTAAGTCCATATCCTTCGAGTACAGGAATACCGGCTGCTCCAAATATCCTTGACAGACGTGGTTGCAATGCTGCGCCACCGACTATAATTAAGCCTGTACTGCCACCTAATGCAGCTCTCCATTTTTCGAAAACAAGTTTGTCAGCAATCTTTAGTTTATTTCTGTACCACCATCCCGATTTAGCAGTATAATCATATTTCATTCCCAGGTTAACCGCCCAGAAAAAGATCATCTTTTTAATGCCTTTCAGATCTTTCCCAACCTGGATTATCTTGTCGTATACACGTTCGATCAACCGTGGCACAGAGATAAATACGTGCGGTTTTACTTCTTTCAGATTGTCGGAAATTGTTCCCATGTTTTCAGCATAATAAATGCTGATACCGGTATATTGATAATGATAATTCACCATTCTTTCAAAGACATGGCACAGGGGCAGAAAGCTAAGGGTACGGTGGCTGCTGTTAAAAGAATGTAAATTACCTGCAGATTTGAAATTGCTGACGAGGTTGTTATGTGAAAGCATTACTCCTTTCGGGTTCCCTGTGGTACCTGAAGTATATATAAGTGTGACCAAATCGTTCGGCCCGATGCTGTCTTTTATTTTTTGTAACTCAATGAAGTGTTTTTTACTGGTCTTCTTTCCAAGTTCATATATTTCTTTCCAGTTTTTTACATTTTCAAGTTCATTAAAACTATAGATATCAATGATAGTTTTGTTCTTTTCAGCAATAGCTTTTACCTTTTCATACAAATTTTTATCGGATACAATGAGAATTTTACATTCAGCATGATTGAGTATATAGCTGTAATCTTCCTCACTGATAGTGGGATAAATAGGAACGTGAACGAAACCTGCCTGGCTGAGCGCCATGTCAACAAAATTCCATTCCGGACGGTTATTCGAAATAGTAGCAACCTTATCTTCTTTATTTAATCCAAGTTCCAGAAAACCGTAACTCAGGTTCGTGGCAAAATCGATGTACTCGTCTATTGAGTACCTTACCCATATTCCCTTTTCTTTGCCTGCCAGCGCATCATCTTTCCCCGGGTAAAGGGCCTTATACCGGTCGAGTATATCAAATGTCCGGATTGTTTCCATACTTTTTCAGGTTAAATTTATATTCAAATATATAAATTTAAACATAACTTGATCCTTTAATAATAATTTCTTCAACAGCAAAATTATTGTATGATCAGTAATACAATTTACCTTCGGAATATGGAAAAATAGATGAGACATTCGCTCCTGAAGCGTTGCGGGTCATGAGTGAATGGATACAAAGTATCAGCTCTGAAATGATATTTTGTTTCAGTAGAGCCTAAACCAAACTAAGTTATTATTCCTGGCCTGTATGAGATTTTACTCTGCTGACTGCCAGATCGAGGGCTTTATCAATCCCTTTCGGATTCGAACCCCCGGCAGTAGCATAAAATGGCTGGCCGCCGCCGCCGCCGTCTATTTCACCGGCAATCTCTTTAATGATCAGTCCGGCATGCAGTTTTTTATTCTTCACCAGGTTGTCCGATAACATGATGGTAAGATGTGCTTTCCCGTTGATTTCTGCTCCTAAAATTAAAAAAAGGTCTTCCATTTCATTGCGCATCTGAAATGCCAGGTCTTTCACTATTCCCGGATCCTCAGCGGAAATGGTACCTTTAACAACATTGATATCATTAATTAATTCTGCATTTTCTTTCAGGTTGTTTTTAATCCTTTTTATTTCCTGCTGGGCTACTTTGTCGATTTTCTTTTGCAGTTCGGCATTTTGCTCGCTGAGTTCATTAATTTTTTGCCTGATGTCGGAAGGTCCGTCCAGTAATTTTATGATATCATTCATTATTCCTAAATGATTATCAATATATTCTTCAGCTTTTTCGGCAGTATACGCCTGAATTCTTCTTACACCAGCGGCAATAGACGATTCGGAAATAATTTTCATAAATCCTATCTGACCGGTAGCAGGTACATGGGTGCCTCCGCATAATTCTATCGAGTCGTTATATTTAATTACCCTTACCAGATCACCGTACTTTTCACCGAAAAGGGCCATGGCTCCCATTTTCTGGGCTTCTGCTATAGGGATGCTTTTAAATTCCTCTAAAGGTGCATTTTCTCTTATCTTACGGTTTACCAAAATTTCAATTTCATGAAGCTGATCGTCGCTGACTTTCTGGAAATGTGAAAAGTCGAAACGCAGATAATC
Source organism: uncultured Bacteroidales bacterium (assembly GCA_963748095.1). Classification (GTDB taxonomy): domain Bacteria; phylum Bacteroidota; class Bacteroidia; order Bacteroidales; family UBA10428; genus CAVVIO01. The sequence continues at coordinate 48,729 of CAVVIO010000002.1, read as the reverse complement.
CGGGTGGACCAGCGAACCTCTCTGTTCAACATGTTTTCCAAGTACTTTTCTAAGCGCATAGTGCAACAAGTGTGTGGCGGTATGATTATTTGCCGTTGCCATTCGTTTTTCATGATCTACCACGGCCCTGAATGTTGCTGTCAGGTTCGCCGGTAGTTTTTCGACATAATGTACGGTTACATTATTTTCTTTTTTACTGTCGAATATCTGAATACGTTCTTCATCATTTTCGATATAACCGGTATCGCCTACCTGCCCACCACTTTCGCCATAAAAGGGGGTGATATTAAAAACCAGCTGATACATATTTTTATTCTTGGTGCTGATTTTCCGGTATCGCGTAATCTTCAGGTTTGCTTCCTGGTAATCATAACCAATAAATTCCTGTACATCGTCATCTTCCAGTACCTGCCAGTCACCTGTGTCCATTTCGGCAGCCTTGCGCGAACGCTCTTTTTGAGCTTTCATTTCCTGGTTGAATTCTTCCTTATTTACAGTAAGGCCTTCTTCCCGCAATATCAATTCGGTAAGATCAAGCGGGAACCCAAAGGTGTCATACAATTCAAATGCTTTTTTACCACTGATAATTTCTTTATTGAAACTTTTAGCAGCATGGATGAGGCCTTCCAGCATTTTTATTCCTGAAGACAGTGTGTGCAGGAAAGATACTTCTTCATCCCTGATCACGTGTTCGATAAGCTTTCGTTGGCGAACCAGTTCAGGGAATGCATTTCCCATCGTATCGATGAGTGTATCGAGTAACTTATAAATCAGAGGTTCTTTAATTTCGAGAAATGAATAGTAATACCGGATAGCCCGCCTCAGAATTCTACGGATAACATATCCGGCTTTGGTATTCGAAGGTAATTGGCTATCGGCAACAGCAAATACAACGGCCCTCAGGTGATCGGCAACCACCCGCATGGCTATGTCGGTCTTTTCGCTATGTCCGTATTCAATGTTTACCAGTTTGGATATCTCCTTAATAACAGGTTGAAAAATATCGGTATCGTAATTGGAGTTTTTTTGCTGAACGACCATACACAGACGTTCAAATCCCATACCTGTATCGATATGTTTTTTTGGCAGGGTAACCAACTCGCCGTTACTTTTACGATTATACTGGATAAAAACAAGGTTCCATATTTCTATTACCCGCGGATGGTCTTTATTTATCAGGTCGGCACCTTTGACTTTATTTTTTTCAGCATCCGATCTTAAGTCGATATGTATTTCCGAGCAGGGGCCGCAGGGGCCGGTATCACCCATCTCCCAAAAATTATCTTTTTTTCCGAATTTCAGAATATGGTCTTCGGGCAAATATTGCTTCCAGTAATCAAAGGCCTCGTTATCCATTTCCACCTGATCTTCCCGACTGCCTTCGAAGATAGAAGCATATAAATGCTCCTTTGATATTTTCAGTTCATCAACCAGAAATTCCCAGGCCCAGTCAATTGCTTCTTTTTTAAAATAATCTCCGAATGACCAGTTGCCTAACATTTCAAACATGGTATGGTGGTAGGTATCACGTCCCACTTCTTCCAGATCATTATGTTTGCCAGATACCCGTAAACATTTTTGTGTGTCAGCTACCCGCAGATTATCGGGTTTACGCTGGTCGAGAAAAATATCTTTAAACTGATTCATGCCTGCATTCGTAAACATCAACGTGGGATCATCCTTTATTATCATTGGGGCAGATGGTACTATTGAGTGATCTTTTGAAGCAAAAAAATCAAGAAATTTTTGACGAATGACATTAGAATCCATGTGAAAATTTTATATTGAGTGATAAAATACTTTTATGTTATGAACAATTCAGCTTTCAATTCTTTTGTAAAATTAATTTTTTTCTTATAGATTTGTTGGGTTGGTGAAAAAATAATGTTTTTAGATACTGATCTCATTTGGTTTCAAGAAAAAAAAGATATCATTTCAATCCTCAGGAGTTAAGTTTTAACGAGATAAAGCTAACATCCGGGGAAAGGGTGAAAAATTCCCTTGTTTTTATATTTATTGCCAGCCTGGCAGCTCTGGTTATTATAGTTGCAACTTATACGATAATAGGTTCACCAAAGATAATCTTTCTTACCCATCAGTCGAAACGATTAATTTCACGTTACGATACTATAAAGACAAAACTTAATCTTTTTCAGAAAGTTCTGGTAAAGGAACATTTTGAAGATGATAATTATTACCGTACCATTCTTGGACTTGATTCATTGCCTAATACAATTCGGGATGCCGGTACAGGAGGATCTGAAAAATTCACGGGATTTGGTACTTTACTTTATTCCGATGAGATCATTAAATTATCAAAAAAGGTGGATGCTGTAAAAAGCCAATTAAAAATACAGGAAGAATCATATAAAGTTTTGGAAGAAAAAACAGCTGAGCAAATGAAAAAGCTGGCATGTGTACCCGCTATAACACCTGTAGCTGTCAACGATATAGAATGGATCAGTTCCTATTTTGGAGTAAGGATAGATCCTTTTACATTCCTGAAAAGAAGACACGAAGGAATTGATTTTGTAGGAAAAAAAGGAACCAAAATATACGCTACAGGAGATGGAGTTGTAACCTTATCGAGATATTCACGTAAAGGCTATGGCAATGAGATTGTTATCGACCATGGTTTTGGGTATACATCAAGATATGGTCATTTGCAGAAGATCCTTGTTAATAAGGGTCAGTCAGTTAAGCGGGGTCAATTGATAGGGCTTATGGGAAGTACAGGCCGTTCAACAGGAACTCATTTACATTATGAAGTCATGTATAACGGCAAACCAATTAACCCCATTTATTATTACTCTGACGATCTGTCTGGAAAAGAATACAAGATGATAATCAAGCTCATTGAGAATAAACAAAACTAGGAACTATTTAATTTTACTGAAAATGTCTAAAAGTAAGTATCGTTTTAATCCTGAATCATTGAGCTATGATAAGGTTAACAGGACCACAAAGGATAAGCTGTATAGAATTTCCAAATACATATCAGCCAGTATTCTTTTGGCAATTGTATACTATGTGGTTTTTGCTTTTTTCTTTGATTCACCTAAGGAAAAAGGATTGAAAAGACAGGTTAGCGAATTGCGCGTGAATTACAAGTTGTTAAATAATCAGTTGGGACAGATCGAAACGGTACTGGATGATATGAAAGACCGGGACGACAATATTTATCGCACAATCTTCGAAGCTGAACCTATCAGTAAATCAATTCGGGAAGCTGGTTTTGGTGGAGTGGACCGCTATCGTTCTCTTGAAAAGTTGAACGATGCAAATATTGTAATTAATACAGCCAAACGACTTGATAAAATCGCAAAAAAGATCTACGTGCAATCCGTATCTTATGATGAGATAATTAAAATGGCGGTAAACAAAGAGGCCATGCTGGCTGCTGTTCCTGCCATTCAACCAATATCAAATAAGGATTTAAAACGTACTGCATCAGGATGGGGCTACCGTATTCATCCTATCTATAAAATCAGGAAATTTCATTATGGAATGGACTTTACTGCTCCCACAGGAACAGAAATTTATTCTACCGGCGATGGTGTGGTTAAAATAGTTGATAGTTCTCATCGTGGTTATGGAAATAAAGTTGTGATAGACCACGGTTTTGGTTATCAGACTTTGTACGGACATATGAGCGCCTTTAATGTAAAAGTCGGCCAAAAAGTAAAAAGGGGAGATGTAATAGGTTATGTTGGGAATACAGGACTTTCTACTGGCCCTCATCTTCACTACGAAGTCATTCATAATAATAAAAAAGTGAATCCGGTGAACTATTATTTCAACGACCTTACAGCTAAGGAATATGATGAAATGATAGAAATATCTATGAATAACGGACAGTCTTTCGATTAATTTCTACATCTAATATTTGTGCCGAAGGATGAGAGGCGTAAGAAAGCATATCTTGGCTATTGGAATTATTGTAATAGTTGAATTGTTAGTATTCAGTTTCTCATCATTCACTTATGGTGCTGATAATCCTGTAAAATCTGAAAAAGGAACCATTGACAGTTCTCAACTTAAAGTAATTATTCCAACTTTTCTGGGTAATGAAGAACGAAATTATTACGGAGACCTGGCGCCATCAAATCTTAAACTGAACTGGAAACTTTATTTAGGTAAAGGCGAAACAGTTATATCAAGAAAGTTGGGCTCCAGAGAATGGGCAGGTGCCGGGTGGACAGGACAACCCTTATTGATCCGGGAAGATACCAATCTGTATATCATTCAGGGAGCTTATGATCACCACCTCAAGAAAATCAATGCTGCTAACGGAGAAATTGTATGGCAATACCTGTTCGACGATGTTGTAAAAGGTACAGGAACCATTTGGTATAATGCAAAGAGCAAAACTCCCGATAACAGGCTGGTTATATTACAAGGCAGCAGGCTGGGTGTTGGTAACTATCTTGATACAAAACATATTCCGAGTTACAGGGCCATTTCTTTTAAGTCGGGTAAAGAGCTTTGGCGTCTCGATGTGAAGTGGACCGATAGCTACAGCCGCGATGTAGATGGATCGGCTCTGGTGATCAATGATACAGCCTACCTGGGACTTGAAAATTCTTTGTTCACTGTATTTAATCCCGATTATACCAAAGCGATTATAACAGATAGCATGCTTCAGCCCCTAATTTACCAGGAAACTTCGTTGTATGAAAAGCAGGATGTTATAGCACATAAATCCAATGTAGTGACCGAATCGTCTCCTTCATTATTGAATGGTGTGATATATGTTGCTTCCGGTTCAGGCCATGTGTACGGATATGACCTGTATAAAAAACAATTGGTTTGGGATTTTTATATTGGTTCCGATATGGATGGCTCGGCAATAGTAACTCATGATAATTGCCTGTTGGTTTCTGTTGAGAAACAATATATTGCGGGTAATGGTGGGATTTTTAAACTTGATCCTTCAAAACCGCCAAAAGATGCGGTAGTCTGGTATTTTCCGGTGAACGACAAGGAATTTGCCGGCTGGGAAGGTGGTGTCATAGGTTCAGTAGGTATTAACGATTCTTATAACGATGGCAATTCTCCATACCTGGCAGCTTTTATGGCCATTGACGGATATCTTTATGTTGTCGATCACACCAAAATAGATGCGTCAAAAAAGGTCGCTGGCCCCAATAATAAACATGTGTATGCCACACCCAAACTGGTTTTTAAAAAACATACCGGTCCCTCTATCTCAACTCCTATTATCGTGAATAACAAATTGATTGCGGCAAGTTACAACGGAATATATTTATTCAACTTTGATACGAACCTTAATTTTACATTACTCGATATGAAACCGGGTCCGTTTGAATCGACCCCAATAGTAAATGACGGGAAAATTTACGTTGCTTCAAGAGATGGTTATTTCTATTGTTTAGGTAATAAATTGTAATTTATTGGGTTATTTTTATTTATTTAGTACCTTAGTTTCTAATTAAGTCCTATTCTTATTTTATCAGTATTATGCCTTACAAAGAGAAGAAAGTTGAAAAACTATATTATTCTATTGGTGAAGTAGCAGAGATGTTTGGTGTAAATACTTCCCTGATCCGTTTTTGGGAAAAAGAATTTGATATTATTAAACCCAAGAAAAACAAAAAAGGGAACAGGTTTTTTACACATCAGGATATTGATAATTTTCATGTTATTTTCCATTTGGTTAAAGAACGGGGAATGACTTTAAGCGGGGCCAAGAAAAAATTGAAAGAAAACAAGGAAGATACAATCAATAATTTTGAGGTGATAAATACGTTAAATGAGATTAAAAGAATATTACTGGAAATAAAGGATGGATTATAAAACATTCAACAACAATATAGAATTGTTTTATTTTTGTTGATACTTTAGCAATTACCATATAATCCGGAAATAATGAAATTGTCTGAAATAATTGCCCCGATTGAAGAATTAGCCCCTTTAGCCTATCAGGAATCTTATGATAACGCAGGATTATTAATTGGCCATGCGTCTATGGAAGTGAGGGCTGTATTGTTGTGTATAGATGTTACCGAAGCAGTTATTGATGAAGCTCTTTCACTCAATGCCAACCTTATTATTGCCCACCATCCGTTAATATTCTCAGGATTAAAAAAAATTACCGGCTACACTTCTACAGAAAGAATGGTGATAAAAGCTATAAAAAATGATATTGCTGTATATGCAGCACATACTAATCTTGATAGTGTAACCGGAGGGGTCAATTCCAAAATTTGCGAAAAGCTTGGATTAAAAAAGTGCCGAATACTTGCCCCTGCTACCGGCGAATTGCGTAAGTTGGTGACTTTTGTCCCTAAAGACCAGGCGGAAAAGGTAAGGATGGCTATTTTTGAGGCAGGTGCGGGCAAAATAGGAGAATATGATCAGTGTAGTTACAATGTGGAGGGGCATGGAACTTTCAGGGGATCGGAGAATACGAATCCTTTTGTTGGAGAACAGGGGAAACTGCATGTTGAAGAGGAAACACGTATCGAAACAATTTTCCCTGGTATTTATCAGGCAAAAGTTATAAATGCTTTGTTGAAAGTGCATCCGTACGAGGAGGTTGCATATGATGTTTATCCCCTCGAAAATAGTTATGAGAAAGTGGGAATTGGAATGGTCGGTGAGCTGGACACTCCTGAAGAAGAAGATGTATTTCTGGCAGCACTGAAAGATATTTTTAAAATTCCGGTTATCAGACATTCTGTTTTGCTGGGAAAACCCATTCAAAGGGTTGCTGTATGCGGTGGCAGTGGAAGTTTTTTAATTCAAAAGGCAATCTCGGCAAATGCCGATATTTTTCTTACCGGCGACATGAAATACCATCAGTTTTTCGAGGCAGATAATGAGATAATAATTGCTGATATTGGGCACTATGAAAGTGAACAATTTACGAAAGAGATTTTTTATGATCTACTTACAAAAAAATTCCCTAAATTTGCGGTTCATTTGTCGAAAATCGTTTCAAATCCAATAAATTATTTGTAGAAAATGGCAGAAGTTAAAAATAAAACCACTGAACAGGAAATATCTGTGGAGGATAAATTGCGTGCATTATACAGGTTGCAGCGTGTATATTCGGAAATTGATAAAATTAGAACTTTGCGGGGAGAATTACCCTTGGAGGTTCAGGACCTGGAAGATGAAATTGCTGGTCTTGAAACCCGTATTCAGAACTTTAAAGCAGAAGTGAAAAATCTGGAAACGGAAGTTTCGGGAAAGAAAAACGAAATAGTGAATGCGGAGGCATTAATTAAAAAATACAAGGAACAGCAAGATAATGTGCGTAACAACCGTGAATTTGACTCTTTATCAAAAGAGATCGAATATCAGACACTGGAGATTGAATTGTGTGAAAAAAAGATTAAGGAATTTGCCGCTAAATTAAAAGAGAGGAACGATACCATTGAAGAGTCAAAAAAGGTATTGGAAGAGCGGGATGGTGATCTTCAGAATAAAAAGAAGGAGCTGGATGAAATTGTTTCAGATACACAAAAAGAAGAAGAACAAATGACTTCCAAAGGGAAGGAGATTGAAGCAATAATTGAGGAACGCCTGATTACCGCATTTAAAAAGATAAGAAAAAACGCGCGTAACGGTTTGGCTGTTGTGTCTGTAGAACGTGATGCCTGTGGTGGATGCTTTAATAAAATTCCACCTCAGCGGCAACTGGATATCCGGTCGCGCAAAAAGATCATCGTTTGTGAATATTGTGGAAGAATACTGGTTGATGACGAAATACTTAAGGAAGAACAGAAGTAATTATAGTTATCACCTCCTGTACAAACCAGTAATTTTCATTACTGGTTTTTTTATACTCTTTTTGGATTTAATTGAATGAAGTCAATTCATGAAATTGGAATCCAATTTTAATATAGAAGATTTGGTCGATCCTTTTCAGAGTATAATATTATATTTTCCGGCAATCGGGATTTCGGTTATTTCTGACCGGAAAGAATGAAATTCTTATAAAACGAATTTTCGGGAATACCTGATAAATGTGATTTTGTATCCTCATAAAACCGGTTGATTTTATAACTTATATAGTCAGGGAAATTGAAGTAATCCCTGTTGTTCAGATATAACTGTACAGGAAGGATGTAAAATGTAGATTTGTCATTGTTATCCTGACGGTAAACCCATGCCGGCAAATAACTGTAATTTTTTACTGTCGTTTTATGCCGGGTTTTCATAAGATCCATTTCAAAAACAATACCTCCGTCTTTATATTCGGCACGCTGATTCGATACGAAATTCCCAAGTGAATATACCACCAGGTTATAGTTAGTTGTGTCGGCCGGATTTTTATAATATTTACGAACAGGTTGTATTACATGGGGGTGGGAGCCGATAACTGCATCGGCACCATTGTTCAGAAAGTACATAGCCAGTTTATCCTGTTGTTTGTTCTCCGTTCGTTCATATTCTATTCCCCAGTGAACAAATACTATTACATAATCGGGATCGGCAAGTCGTGCTTTTTTCAGGTCTTTTTTTATTTGAGCAGTATCTATCCTGTCGATAATATACGGTGGAGGAATAGTCAGTCCGTTGGTCCCATATGTAAAATTCAGAAGTGCAATGCGAATATTGTTTTTTTCAAAAATCAGAGGATAATTCAACTGACGTTCCTGTTCGTTGTTAAAAGTTCCCGTATGAATGATCCTTAGCGAATCCAGCACTTTTATTGTACGTGAAAATCCTTTTGATCTTCCGTCGAGTGCATGATTGTTGGCATCTGCCAGGATATCGAATCCGGCCTTTCGTGCTTCAAGCGCCAGTGCATCAGGGCTTGAGAATTGCGGGTAGCCTTTATAAGGTGGCCCGGCCAATGTAACTTCGAAATTGGCAATGGCTACATCTGCACTTTCAATATAAGGTTTTACATACCTGAAAGTAGGTTCGTAATTATAGGATTTGGTTTGCGGATCATAAGCGCCTTCTATTTGTGCGTCGTGTCCCATAATATCTCCGGCAAAAACAATTTTAAGGTAAGATGTATCCTGTCCTGGATCAGAAGCTAAGACAGGGATCATCCCTGTCATGGATAACAAAAAAACAATTACTATTTTGAAATTATTTAATTGCATAAATGCTGTTCGAATAATTATTACCAGCTACCACCGGCACCTCCGCCACCAAAGCTTCCGCCACCAAAGCCGCCAAAGCCGCCTCCACCGCCTCCGAAGCTTCCGCTACCAGAGCTGAAATTGCCGAAACTACCACTGTTGGAATTGCCTGATGACCCCAACATGGTAAGCGCCAGCCAAAATGGGATGTTGTGCCCCAGGGAATAATGCCTGGCAGCACGTGCTCTTCCAAAAATCACGAAAAATAATATAAATATAAAGAAGAGGCCGAAAAAAGGAGAACCATCCTTCTTTTTTGTTCGTTGTGCATATTGATCGGCAGTAAATTCTCCTTTTGTAAGTGACATCAGTACATCAGTAGCCTGATTAATTCCTCCGAAATAATCGTTTTGTCGAAAATGGGGGATCATTTCGTTTTCAACGATACGATTAGCAATGGCATCCGGAACTGCCCCTTCCAGTCCGTAACCGGTGGCTATAAATGCCTGTCCCTTCGAATCGGAAGTTTTGGGTTTGATCAATACCAATATCCCGTTTTCTTTTCCTTTCTGACCAATGCCCCATTTTTGTGCCAGCCGTTGGGCGAAATCTGCTTTGTCGTAACCATTCAGGCTTTTAACCAGTACTACGGCTATTTGTGTAGAAGTTTGCCTGGCAAATGCTTCCAGTTTCTGTTCAAGTGCCTGCTGTTGACTTTGACTTAATACTCCCGTGAAATCGGTTACCAGTTTTTCATTACGCGGTTTATCTGGTATATCCTGAGCTGAGAGGCTAAATGCCCAAATTAGTGTGAGTAATATTGTAATAAATCGCTTCATGCTTATTGTTTTTTGTCTTAATCCATTTTGTTACTTTCCAAAAGAAATATCGTCGGAAAGTTCGTTGACATCGTCGGACTGATAAGGAAAATTTTTCTTTAAATGTTCACCGGCCATCCTGATGCCTTCAGACAGTCCCTTTGCAAATTCAGTTTTTTTGAAATAACCGGTCATTGTATCCTTGATATCATCCCAGAAATTTTTCGGGGTAACTGCATTAATTCCGGCATCGCCGAGGATAGCAAATTTGCGGTCCTCATAAGCCAGGTAAAACAATACTCCGTTGCGTAGTTTTGTATTATGTATTTTCAGTTTTTCGAAAATATAAGCGGCCCGGTCGAGTACATTGTCCTTGCAAGTCTTTTCAATATGTACGCGAATCTCGCCCGATGTATCTAATTCGGCTTGCTTAATAGCTTCCTGAATCAGTATTTTATCTTCTTTGCTAAAAAATCCTGCAGGGGTCATATTTATTTGATTTAAAATTCAACTTTAGGAGCTTTTTCTGTTCCTTTATCAGCCTGAAAATATGCTTTTTCAGAGAAATGAAACATATTGGCATATATATTTCTGGGAAACTGCTTTATGTAAGTATTATATTCTCTTGCTATATTGTTATAATTTCTTCGTTCTACGGTAATTCTGTTTTCAGTACCTTCCAGCTGAGCCTGTAATTCCAGAAAATTCTGGTTGGCTTTGAGATCAGGATATCGTTCCACTACTACCATTAATCTTGACAGCGCAGATCCCAACGCATCCTGGCTCTGCTGAAATTGCTGAAGGTTTTGTTGAGTCAGTTTGGATGCGTCGATATTTACCGAAGTTGCTTTGGCCCGTGCTTCAATAACCTGTGTTAATGTCGATTTTTCAAAATTGGCATAACCCTTTACAGTACTTACCAGGTTGGGAATAAGATCCGCCCTCCTTTGATATACATTTTCTACATTGGCCCATTGATTTGTCACATTTTCCTGCAAGCTTACTATTTTGTTATATGTTCCTTTAATGGATGAATATACAATTATCACAAGTAAGACAACGACAATTATAATAATCCATGATCTTTTCATATTCATAGTTGATGTTTTTAATTGTAAATTAGTTATTATTTACAAAAATAAGATTATTTAATGAATGAAACTGGAATTCGAAAGCAAGAAAGAATTCTATTTGGTATGATTTTGGTAATTCCATACGTTAGTCTGTAACACAAATTCTAATTTTACGTTTTAATAACAAACAAAACAGAAAGTAAAATGAAAATAAAAAGTACTGTTTTTTTCTCAATAATATTAGTAGCAGCATTTGTTACTTCTTGTGAAGTTGCCCAGGAATATAGTAATCCGCGTGATAAATTAGAAGGTTCATGGAAAGGGAATGATACTCCCCTAAAATCAACTATGGATTATTATGATGTTTATATCACCCCCGATCCCGATGATTCTACCATGATTTTTATTGACGGTTTCAACGGGCTGGGCCTGGATGTTACAGCGCACGCCAAATTAAATGGTATGACCATTACCCTTGACGGAATAAAGAACGCGGATGGATACACATTTAAGGGTTCCGGTGTTATTTCATCGAACTATAAAGAAATTAACTGGAATTATTCCACGGATATCGGTGATGGCATACTCGATAAATACACGGCTGTTTTTACTAAGAATTAGTAAATTCATACGGTAGAATTGTAAATACTATTTAAGTAGCAGTATTCATTGTTAAACCGCTATTTTTTTGTAAATTAAACAGGATTTTACAATAACTTCATTTTAGAAATTATGGAGACCGAACTCCAACATATACCTGATCAAATACCGGAAAAAATACAAAAGATTTTGGTTCCGGTAGATTACTCCGAGTATTCAAAAAATGCATGTCGCTATGCTATAAAAATTGCCGGTGAATCGAAAGCGGAAATATTACTGTTACATGCTTATTATTCCCCGGCATTCGATTTGATTGAAATGGCCGGAAGCGGTCAAACTCAGTTGGAATTGCGTGCTGATGTAATCAGTAATCTCGAGGAAAATGAAAAAGAAACTATTGAAAATTTTCTGGGAGAAATAGATACCTACCTGAAATCTTCACATGTGCCTAAAAATAAATTGAGTTACAAAATTTTACCGGGTATAGCTGAAGATGTCATTTTATCGCTGAGTGACGAATATGAACCCGATTTGGTGGTGATGGGTACGCGGGGGAAAGATAAACGTACCAATTCTCTAATTGGAAGCGTTACTGAAGTTGTTATTAAAAAAATACATTATCCGGTACTTACTGTTCCCGAAAATTATACATTTATCGGATTGGAGAACGTACATAATTTATTATACCTAACTAATTTTGATGAATCCGATTTTATTTCCATCCGAAAATTAATGAAATTCACAAAGCCCCTTAACCTTAAAATATATTGTATTCATATCAGCGATCGTGAAGAAAAATGGGATATGGTTAAAATGAACGGATTAAAAGATTATTTCGAATCAGCATACGGGCAAACGCCGGTAGAGTGTGGCTACATTATAAATAAAAATCTGCTGGAGGAAATTGATAAGTTTGTCAAAGAAAGAGAGATTAAGATAATATCTTTGACTACACGTAGAAGAAATCTAATTAACCAATTGTTCAAACCGAGCCTTACACAGAAATTATTTTACAATACCAGTATACCCTTGCTAATATTTCATTCTTAACCGAAGATATTTGCTTCCCAGATAATCCAGCTATAAAGACCAAAGCGGATGAAGCGGGTAGTGGAATAAAACAAAAATTTTCGGAAAGGGTAATTCACTGAACCTACCAGCATACTTACTCCGGAAAAAGGCAGTGGAGTTAATGCTGCTACAATAATCAGATACAAACCATAGGTATTCAGCAATCGTTGTGATTTCGACAGAAATTTTCGGCGAAGAAACCTGTAAATTCGGGTTGAATCCAGATAGGACCCAAATAAATAACCGATTATGCCGGCAATATAAGAAATGATAGCTAATAAAATTATTATGTATATGTAATTGGTAACTACACCATCACGAAGGCCCCATAACATAAAAATTTCAGGGGGAATAATACCAATTATAATTTCCGAAATAGTGAATATCAGGAAGACCAGTATAGGTCTTTCATAAAGAGGCGCCAGCCATTTTAAATAGTTTGCATCCACATATTTCTTAAAAATGAAAAACAGGGCAATAATAACTCCCAGCCATACAATTCCACGAGCAAGGTTACGGATAAGAAATATTGATTTCTTTTGCGAATTACCCATTGTGAAGTAATTATTTTTTAGAAAATAAAATGACTGTTTATCAGATGATTATCCCTCTTAACTGGACGGTAACTAATGTATTAAAACAAAAGGAAATATGCAACTATTAAACCTAATAAAATATAACTCAGAGATTATAAAAAATCGGAACCCAGCATTAAAAGAGCACAGTCGTTTTTGACTTCAATATTATTTTCAAGGGCAAGATTCTTCAATTCTTCATTTTCTGTTCCCGGGTTAAAAATGATCCGTTTCGGATGCAGGCTCAGAATATAGTCATAGTATTCTGCCTGGTGTCGGGTTCCGATATATAATAATATGGTGTGTACATCTTTTATTTCAGGTTTTCCGGTGAGTATTTCAATATTTTCAATACGACCCTCCCGGTAGCCAACAGCTATCACGTCATAGTGTTGGCGAAGAAGGCTTCTAACAACTTTATGGGAAAATCTCATGGGATTGGGACTAGCGCCCAGCACAACCATTTTTTCCATGTAAGATTGGTTTTCAGCAAAATTAGAAAAATAATTACTCGTGGCTTTTAATCTTCTGATTTTTTAATGAGAACGGTGGCATAAGCTGCAATACCTTCTTCACGACCTACAAAACCGAGATGTTCTGTTGTAGTGGCTTTTATTGAAATTTCCCCTTCGTCGATATTCATTACCTCTGCCAGTGTTTTTTTCATTTCGGGGATCTTATCTTTAATTTTCGGTTGCTGCAGGCAAACAGTAGAATCGATATTTTCAATTGAATACTTGTATTCTTCGAGCAATTTCACTGTATTTTTGAGCAATACCTTGCTGTCAATTCCTTTATATTGCTTGTCTGTATCCGGGAAATGAAATCCTATATCACGCAGGTTGGCTGCACCCAGCAGGGCATCGCATATAGCATGAATCAGTACATCGCCATCAGAATGTCCCAGTGAACCTTTTTCATAAGGAATACGAATACCTCCAAGAAAGAATTCGATGCCTGGTTTAAGCTGATGAACATCATAGCCGAATCCAACCCGGATTTTCATTTATCGGAGATTGCGGAATTTATCAAATTGGAAATTTAAGGAAAACCGCATGGTATTGGCTAAAGGATTATTTCTGCCGGAAGAAGGTATCAGGTAGGCAAAATCAAGTCCAAGGACATTTAATTTAAATCCAAAACCCACTGTAAAATACTTCCTGTTGCCTTTTGACTGGCTTTCGTTGAAATAGCCGGCCCTTATTGCAAATTGCTCTCTATACCAATATTCAGTTCCTATGGAATAGGTAATTTCATGCATTTCTTCTGAAAATCCACCCGGAGCATCGTAAAATGACTGGATAATACCTTTAGTTAAGGAAACATTATTGTCATAACCTCCTGCTATATATGACACTCCATTTGAATCTGTTTTTATAACCGGCGGAGTGGGAACCAACAGCTTGTTAAAGTCGACAGTTACTCCCAATGAATTATATTCATCCAGTTTCATTGATAATCTGCCACCAAGACGAAGATTGGTAGGTATAAATTGCTTGTCCTGATCGGAAGTATAGGAAACCTTATTTCCTAAATTCGAAATGTTTAATCCGAAAGCCATCTGCGCATCCTTATCATCAATTTTGATGTCTTTCTGATAATATGCACTTATATCGGCTGCAAATGCAATGGCAGCATTGTATTCAGTTCCGTCCGAGGCACCTCCCCCCATAATATCGGACCGGATAAACCGAAAAACCAAAGCGCCGGAAAAATTTTCGGAGAATAATCGCGAATAACCGGCGTCAATGGCAAATTCACTGGGTTTTCGATTTCCCTGGTAATCACCGAATTCATTTCGAAGAATGATATCACCAAGGCTGAAATAACGAAGCGATGCACTGATAACCTGTTGGTCGTCAATACGATAAAAACCGGAAAGATATGCCAGATTGATATCGTTAACTAATTTTTTCAACCAGGGGGTATATGATATTGCAATACCACCTTCCCCATGGATAAATGCATATTTGGCAGCATTCCAGTGTTGGGAATTGATATCAGGCGAGGTAGCAACCCCGGCGTCACCCATGGCGCCGGCCCTTGAATCGGGTGCTATAGTCATAAATGGAAGCGCTGTAAGTATGGGACGTGATGCATTTTTATCAGCACCTGTTAGTTTTTGTCCTAAATCTCCGGTAGATGTTTGTCCGGTTGTTATACAAAAACTACTTACCAAGGCCAGTAATAAAATCCCTGTTTTTTTCAAGATCATGTTTTAATAATTTGTGGAGCAAATATAAAATAATTATTATAAATACGGTTTTTCCTTTACTTTAGTATTAATAGTTTTCCATATTTTTCGGCTGATTGTCCGGATGCAGTGGAAACCTTTACTCTGTATACATAAATGCCTTGAGTTACCCTGGCTCCGTAATCGTTTGTGCCATTCCAGGTAATCGGTTCTGAGCGGTACCCGGAAGCACTTTCGTGCACTTTCAGATTTTTAACCTGCCTTCCTGATAAGTCGTAGATACTAATGGTAATATCCTGTTCAGTACCCGGCATATTATGTTCGAATTGAAAAGTTGTGAAATCGGTAAACGGATTGGGGTAGTTATATACTTTATCAATTACAAGGTTTTGCGATCCCAAAACATTAAATTCAATTGTTTTTTCGGTAGAATTGTTAAAGACATCCCATACTTTAACGGAGAGGGTATGTTTTCCTTCGGTCAGATCATTAAGTTGATACGAAACCTTTCCGTTTGTAAAATTATCAATTTCCGATTCATAGTAATCGTTTAAAACAAGTGGATTGCTATACTTATCATCCAGGATACCAACTATATCGTGACCTATACCATTTCCCACACGGTTAATTCCACTTTGGTCACTAATAATTGCTAAAAGTACCGGGTTCTTATCTGTTATTCCTCCGGAAACAAAATTTTCATCATTCATATATAAACTTAATTCGGGACCCTGGGTATCATCCTGGTTATTTTCAGAAGTACCTCCAACAATTATCTGATTAAAATATCCCTGGGCATCGGTATTCTGATCTTCTGCATAATAAGAAATTTTCCCTTTCCCCAGTTTATAAGAAATATCTTTGGGTACGATAAATGAGAACTCAAATTTTCCGTTTTTAACAGTAGCACGACCTTTATAAATAACATTCTTTTGTACATTGAATGTGTAAGGAGTTATTCCGTCATTTCCCAGTGTAATTACCGTTTCCGGTTTATCGAAAACCGAAGGTGTTATTGTACCATTGAAATCTGTTATCGGCGAATTGTCAATATTTGATATATGGCCGGCAACTGTTATCTCCGAAAATGCCTTTAACGTATCGGTAAGCTGGGAAATACTTTTATGGTTTACAGAGTCGGTAACTATCATTTTATTGGGATAAGCCAGTGAAACCGCCGGATCTCCCAGTAATGTAAAATTGAGCATGTTTTCATCCTGGGTAGCATTTTTGGTAAGTCGTATGACGTCTCCCAATCGATATTTCTGCCCGTTTGCATCCCGTTTAAAAATATATTTATAGAAATTTTTATTCAGGTTAAAATTAAGTCCGGCATATACAAGGCGGGTAGTGGTAAGCAAGGCAATTCCTCCGCCATCCGGATTGAGCAATACCATTTCTCCTGCTGAGACTTTATTTTTTATTATCCCTTCATCATCTATCTCAACGTCATCGAAACGGCTGAATTCACATGTAGCGGTAACAAACAAGGGCAATTTACCGGAGTTCTTCCAACTTTGGATTTCGGGTTTATTAACAATCTGTTCCAATGCCAGTCCGTTTTCACTTCCATGGCCATTGTAATTGAATATTAACATTCCCTTATTGATATTGTCAAGAATGGCTTTATTAACATCAGGATAGGCGTCATGTGTAGAGGAGGTTACCTGTTTGTATGCATCCATCATAATTTTATCCACTGTAAAAGAGGGATAATTATTTTCTACATAAGTACCCAACCAGTTGGCCTGTTCCATATGCATACTGCCATCGCCGAATTCACCATCATCTCCGACAAAACAAAGATAATTTCGCCAGTCGCTCATAGTGCTTACAGAATCATAAGAAATCACTTTATTTACCATCGCCTGGGCATCAAATTGATCGCCATTATCCGATATAACCGGTAGCCTTCCAATTCCGATATCCAACATACCTGTTGAACCACCTTCATTATCATCCAGAAGCCCGAAAAAATCATCGGTAACATATGATCTGGTTGGGTTTAATGATTCATACGACTGGTATGTTAATATATAATTAGTGTTTCCTTCCTGGTTTGAAATATTATCATAAGATCCGTCGCCAAATAATAACAAGTACTTCAAAGAGTTTTCATCTCCGTTTGACTGATCGTATATCATTTTAACAAAATCACGAATGGCACTTACATCAGGTGCACCTGATGAAAATTCATTGTAAATTTCATCCGGGGTAACCACAATCACACTCAATCCATCATGCGATCTGTGAAAATCGGCCAGTTCATTTGCCTGTTTTAAAAAATCGGGATGTGATACTATGATCATATTATGTGGTCCCAATGCATGTAAGTCCTGATTGCTAACCGGGCCTACTCCTTTTACGTTTTCATCAGTTATAGGAGTTAGAAAATTGGCAGTACTGCTGAACGCGACAAAATTTCTCAGGGAATCTGTATTAGCTTTAAACTGCAATAAGTCTCCACTGAAATTACTAAATACTTTTTTTACGTTACTAATATCCGTTATATCCCATACAGTAATTCCTGGATTTGATGTTCCAAGTTTAAAAAGGGTAATATTATTTAGGCCTACTGTTTCAGCATCCCTGAAAAACATTGGATCTTCTGCCATTATTAATTTTCTTCGGGCATTAACAGTTAAGTAATCCAACCAACCTATATCATCATTAGAGGAATTATAGGATACTTCAAGCGTAAACTGATCACCGACAGGTGTAAATTCAGAACTGTTACTTCCAACCTGCGCATAAGTCCACAATGTATTGTTCAAATCAACACCAGGAAGAGGAATGGTTCCTATAAGATTATTATTTTCTTTGATGCTAAAGGATCTGGTTACGCTTGACCGGCTAACAGCACGTACGGTAACTTTTACGGGGGACGTGAGCACTAAATTGTTGAAATCAATAGTAGTGTCGTACGCTGTATTTTGGCCTAATTTTTCGCCATACCATTGCCTGCCACTGTTTATTAAATTATACTTTTCCTTTTCATGATAGGCATAAGCATTAAATGAATCGGAATTTTTATTGGGATCGCCAGCAGGGGGTTGCATTGTTGTGATTTTTTTTCCGGAACCAAGATCTGTCGTCAGGAAATAAAATGATCCATTGGAATACAAGTTAAGCTGATGTTTGAAAATTCCCTGTGTGGGGTCATAATCCCATTTTACCGGACCTTTACCATAAAAGAGAATATAATCACCTTCGTTGAAAGTACCATCAATTCCCTTTTCCATGAAAATGGGATTCTGGAGCAGGTCATCCGGCCTGGGATCAGCATTCATATAAGATAACATGGTGCCTCCGTTACCATATACTCTTATTTTTTCAGGATTATTGAATCCCATTTTTACAAGATCAGAGTATGTGATTTTATAAATGCCATCTTTTAATATTTTAATTTTATACCAATAACCGGATTCAAGAATAGAATGATTGGCATATACCCTGCTTGTGGCTTTTAGTTCATTGCTCGTAGCTGATTTAAGGTATTCAGGTTTTAGCGTGAAACTAATTAATCTTTCAAGTTTATGAGTTTTGGGATTTCTTCGTAATGGAATAAAAGAAACTTGTAAATATTGTTTCTTATCTGAGCGATAGTCTGTAATTACCGGATTTATTTCGTATTTAATAAGATTGAGATAATGAATGTTAGTAAGTTTACTCGTGTCAACAACCTCAAATTTTTTATCTTCGATTTTAATTTTAGCATTGGGAAAATATTTCCATGCATCAATCAGTTCATAATAGTGTGGTAACATCGATTCAACATCGGGATAATTTGCTCCCTCAAAATACATATATTCACTGAAATGGGGTGTTTTTTTATCCTGGGTCGTATAATCCACCATTTTTTTGTTAGTCTGCCAGTCGATTTTCCTGGTCAGATTAATCTCTTGGGAAAGAGCTGATTGAAAAAAAAATATAACTATGAAGGTGGTATATTTCATTTACTTGTTTATGAAAATGCCGAAATTAAAAAAAAATATGTACAAATTTTGAATTGTTTGATAAGTAACTATTAAAAACGGGACATAAGGTGCATTATTGTAATTTTCCGTTTTAAACATTAAACAAATAATGAAAAAAAAATTACTCCAGTATTCAGATGTTTAATAATCAAAAAGTAACATATATTATACTGATTTCAAGTCTGTTTATTAATAATGGGGCTATTGTGCTGTCCCAGGATTTTTATTTTTCTGATTTTCAACATAACCTGATTTATTATAATCCTGCGTACGCTGGAATTAAAACAATTACAGAAGTTTCAGCTACATACCGGAATCAATGGCCCGGCTTGTCAAATGCATTTATTACCTATGGTACATCTTATATTCAGCCGTTGGATGTATTGCACGGAGGTGTTGCAGTAAAAGTAACAAACGATGATTTAGGAGGCGGAACTATCAGAAATACCGCAATTAATGCAATATACAGTTATTATATTGATGTAAACCGCGATTTTAAAATAAGTGCAGGCTTACAAACTACCTATAATTTTAAAAATTTTTCGCCGGGTAATTTAATTTTTGAAAGCGATTTTTCAAATTCTAACGGGGCCACCATACCCTCTGAAAACCTGGCGGCATATTCAAGAAAATATTTAGATTTCGGTGTTGGTTTTATGGGAACATATTCTGACAGGTATACTTTTGGTTTTGCTGTACATCACCTTATGCAACCAAAAGAATCTTTTAGTATGACGAATGATGATATTTTACATAGAAAATATACGGTGCATTTTTCAGCTGAGATACCTTTAATTTCAGCTTATCAAATAGAAGGGCCTCAGTCTGAACCCCGGAATAATTTTTGAGCAACAATATGTTTATCAGCATTTGACATATGGTAGTAATTTGAATTTTAATCCTATTTTTTGCGGAATTTGGTTACGACAGAATTTATCTTTTAATTTTGATGCGTTGATATTTTTACTTGGAATTTCGCAGACAAATTATACATTTGCTTATACTTATGATGTTAATCTTTCGGGTGGGAAATTTTTTTCTCCTAAGATGGGGGCACATGAGGTAACTTTTTTACTACATTTCCAGTATAAAAGCAAAAGAAAAAAGATGAGAGCAATAAAGTGCCCTAAGTTTTAGTTATCTTTATTGAATAATCAGAGATTAATTTAAATAATATTTGAATATAAAATTTATAAGACCATGAATTTAAAGTTTTCTGCTGTTCCAAAATTAGCTGCTCTGGCCATTTTAGTTGCGGCTTGTAGTAGCGGTGGTAGAGAAGTTTCCACTACAACGGGATGGGAATATAATGATCCAGACAATGGAGGATTTGAAGTGAAGTTTGGTTACGAACAACAGACGGGTCCCGGACTGGTATTGGTTCAAGGCGGTACATTTACTATGGGACGGGTTGAGCAGGACCTGTTATATGATTGGAATAATGTACCAAGAAGGGTTACTGTCAGTTCCTTTTATATGGATCAAACCGAAGTACGAAATGTAGATTACAGGGAATACCTCTACTGGATACATCGTGTTTTTGTTGATTATCCGGAAGTTTATAGAAAGGCGTTACCAGATACATTAGTTTGGAGGAGGCCAATGGCATATAATGAGCCTTATGTACAGTATTATTTCCGTCATCCGGCTTACAACGATTATCCTGTTGTAGGTGTTAACTGGTTGCAGGCTAATGATTATTGTAGTTGGAGAACCGACCGTGTGAATGAAAATCTTTTAATTAAGCAGAAGATTCTTAGTCCTGATCCTAACCAGATTGGAGAAGAAAACTTTAACACAGACGCATATTTAGCCGGCCAGTACGAAGGTTTGGTTAATCAGAACCTGCCCAGCCTCGATCCTAATCAGGAATCAAGAAGAGTTAAGCTGGAAGATGGTATATTATTACCAAAATACCGTTTACCTACCGAAGCTGAATGGGAATTCGCTGCTTTGGCATTGATTGGAAACTCATACGATGAAAGAGTATATGAACGTAGAATTTATCCATGGGATGGACATAACGTAAGAAACGACGCTAAGAAATACAGGGGAGAAATGCGAGCTAACTTTGTTCGTGGCAAAGGTGACATGATGGGTGTTGCCGGAAGCCTGAATGATAATGCCAGCATACCTGCACCTGTTGATTCCTATTGGCCAAACGATTACGGATTATATTGTATGGCAGGAAATGTAAATGAATGGGTGGAAGATGTTTATCGTCCGACTTCATCTGAAGATTTCGATGATTTTAATCCTTTCAGGGGAAATGTTTTTACTACCCTGGTAAGGGACGAAGAAGGGAATGTTGCTGAAAAAGATAGCCTTGGAAGATTAAAACGCAGGGAAATTACTCCTGACGAAGCTATGAACAGGTATAACTATAAAAAAGCTGATTACAGAAATTACAAGGATGGAGACTATGAATCGAGTATTATTGAAGGTAATGACTGGACAGCCGGGGCAAGTGCACAAGAAAGAGGTTCAAATAGAATGTATTCGCAGAAACCTGATGATGCATCTTCATTAATCAGTGATAAATCAAGAGTTTATAAAGGCGGATCTTGGAGAGATCGTGCTTATTGGTTAAGTCCTGGTACTAGAAGATTCCTAGACCAATCAGAATCACGTGATGATTTGGGTTTCCGGTGTGCTATGGTAAGGGTAGGAAGCCCAGCAGGAAATTAATATTAGATACAAAATAATATTTTCAAAAACCTCATTAGAAATAATGGGGTTTTTTTAATTTTAAATTTTTTATAACGATAAATTGGAAATAAAAGAACTATACACATTATACCTGCAATCTGCGGGAATTATCACAGATTCGAGGTCAACCCTGAAAAATGCTATTTTTTTTGCATTAAAAGGGGAAAATTTTGATGGAAACCAATATGCACAAAAAGCCATAGAGAATGGTGCCTCGTATGCTGTAATTGATGATCCGGATGTTGCTGATGGAAATCAATTTATTCTTGTTGAGAATGTACTTTCTACACTACAACTACTGGCTAATTATCATCGCCGGATGACTGATATTTGTATAATTGCTATAACCGGCTCGAATGGGAAAACCACAACTAAAGAACTCGTTAAAATTGTGTTAAGCAAGAAATACAGTGTCAGTGCAACACAAGGAAATTTAAATAATCATATCGGAGTTCCTGTTACTTTATTGAGTTTTCCTCCTGGTTTAAAGATCGGCATTGTTGAAATGGGGGCGAATCATCCCGGAGAGATATGGAACCTATGTAAAATTGCCGAACCGGATTATGGTATTATTACCAATATTGGTAAAGCTCACCTTGAAGGATTCGGAACACTTGAAGGTGTGGCTAAAGCAAAAGCTGAAATGTATGAATACATTGCGCAACGTAAGGGAAAACTGTTTGTGAATGGCGAAAATGAGATTTTATTAAATGTATTACCTGTAATTGCAGAGAAAATAATATACTATGGAAACACAGATAGTTCGGTATGTTATGGGAAAAATATTTCGGGTGATCCGTATATTAAACTCAATATAGTGATAAATGCTACAAGCGGACATAAACCGGATGAGTTGGATGTACAAACTAATATTATCGGACGCTATAACCTTGAAAATATTGTGGCTGCTTCATGTATTGGATTGCACTTCGATGTTCCGTATAGTGAAATTAAAAATGCATTGGAAAACTATATTCCTTCCAATAGTCGTTCTGAACTTATCCGAACCAACCATAATACAATAATAATGGATGCTTACAATGCTAATCCTACCAGTATGAAAGCAGCTATAGAAAATTTTTCGGAACTCAGAGCTGGCAAAAAATTGCTGATATTGGGTGAAATGCTGGAGTTAGGGAAATCTTCCGATCTGGAGCATAAAAATATTATAGATTTAGTTACGAATAAGAATTTGAATAGTATTATTCTGGTTGGATCAGCATTTAACATAAGTAATTATCATGACGGAATGATTTCATTTGGCAACGTCAGAGAATTAATTGACTGGTTAAAATCTGAGAAATTAGAAGGATACAATATTTTAATAAAAGGTTCAAGGGGAAATAAGTTGGAGGAAATTATTCCGTACTTATAATTATTTTTCATTTAATGACATGAACATGTTTTGTACATTTTGGAGTTCTTCCCCGTTTTGAATGCAATATTGAACAGTTTTATAAAAATTATTACTGGTGATGGGTTTTAATATATAACTGTCAAATCCAGCTTCCAGACACTTTTTTTCTTCCGATAATAAACCATAAGCAGTTTGTGCAATACATATAATATTTGGCCGGTTTTGTTTTATCAAAGCCATGGTTTCATAGCCATTTAATTTTGGCATAAGAAGATCTATAAGTGCTACTGCAACATTTTCTTTATTCAGGCAATGTAAAACAGCATCAGTACCATCTTTTGCATAAATAACCTTACCGTTTTTAGTGCTTATCAAGCGTTCCAAAATTAAATAACTGTAATAATCATCGTCAGCTATCAGAAATATTCTGTCTTTCCAGTCAATTTTTTCAATAATGTCTTTCATTTTTTCTGTAAGTGAGATTTATAAGAGGTGATTTTTGTTGTTCTGTTACCTGATACGGCAATGATATATCTTTTTCCAACAACTCAACAATAGTTGAAATCAATTGAAATTTATCAATATTATAGTTTATATAATCATCTTCATTGATCAGTATTCTCTTTTTTCTCAAATTCCGCGAGTCTTTTGTGCAATACATATTATAATAGAGTTTGATCTTGTGACAAAAGCAAATTTTAATCTAAAAACACATTCTATGGTTTTATTCCCAAAAAGTCAAAAAAGTAACCCTCGGTTAGTGAGAATATTTAATTTTTTTTAAGAAATTTTTATTGAAAACCGGTAATGGAGCTGTATCTTCTTGATGGATAGCGACATTCAATATATTGGGCAATGATAAAAATTTACATATTATTTAATTTCCAGAACCAGTATACGGCTGTTGAAGGCAGGGTATAAATACATTGTCTGAACGGAAATATAACATTCATACTTTCCGGAATCAACAGGAGTGTTTAGGGTTAAGTTTACGTTTATTGATTTTCCTGGTTTTATTTCAATATGCTGCAACCCTTTAACTTTTTTAGGTGGAGTAATAAATTTCCCGTTTTTGATGTAAGTATAAACCAATTGTACATTTTTAACACCTTCACCAACATTAAATGTTTTATCGGTGGGATTAATGATCTTAACCGGAATAATGACGCTGGAATCAGGTGGAAACTGAAATTTGTGACGTTGAAAAGTAATTTTTATTTTGTTGTACGACCGGAAGTTGTTGATAAAATAATATGTATAAAGTTCCCCGTTCGAACATAATATTGAGTCGGTAGCCAGTTTGTTATTTATTAGCATGATATCCTTTCCCTGTATAGAGTCTTCGAATGGCCAGAGATCATACTGATTCTGCCTGTAATAAATACTATTCAGCGTAAGTGAAAAATCTTTGGTATAAAAAGTATATTTGGAAGGTCGCTGGAATGTATTGCTAAAAACAACAATTCTTCCGTTTGCCGTTTTCTTTATTTCATTTGCTGATTTATCCCAACCATGAAACTGACTATGAACATTCCAGGATTTGGGTAAAAAATCATATACAAGATATATTCTTATCAGCATAAAACCTATAATGCTGGGTATAAACAGATAGTTAACCCACTTTTGTGCCTTTTCCGATTCTATTATACTGGAATATGACAAAATTACCAGAGGGATATATGCCACTGCTGTCCAGTGAGCTTCCACGCGACCCTTAAAACTCGATAAAAAGAAGAAAACAAATATCCCAATTAAATTATATCTGAGAGCTCTTTCGAAAGTAGTACTTGCTTTCTTTTTAAAACCATGATATAATACTATAATGGCAACAAAAGGCCCGGCAATAAGAAGCTGGCTATATAAAAAATTAATGGTGTGATCAAGTTTATATGGAGTTGATCTGCTTATAAGATGATATGTAAAAGTTGGAAACCCTTCCCTGATCTGCCAAAGCAAATGAGGAATCATCAGCAGGACAATAATCAGGAATAGCATCCAGAAACTGCGCCGCTTTACTAACTTCAAATTAGATAAAAAAGTGAAAATTAACACCAACAATCCTTGATATTTGCTGTAAAGCATCAAAGCTCCCGTTATTCCAAGTAACAATGCATAAATATAACTGTCATGTGTTGCATATTTTTTGTACCAGAATAAAAAGAGTGCACTAAAGAAGATCATGGGTATATCCGGTATTGCCAGAAATCCCCCGACATGTGTGTACATAAGCACGATCGATCCTACTAATAAAATATAAAGAGAACGTAATTTCCGGGGATGGTCGATCATTTTATAAATAAGGAATAGAGTTCCTGTTCCCAGGATCGAAGGAAAAAGCCTGACACCCAGTTCGTTTGGAAATATTGCATAACCAGCCTTTATCAGAAGAGCAATCACAGGAGGATGATCAAAATATCCCCAGTCGAGGTATCTGGAATACATCCAGTAATATGCTTCATCGTGTGCAAGTTCTGTGAAATACGATTGGACCAAATTAATTAATAACCAGATTGCTAAAAACCAGAAGATAGGATCTATACTGTATTTTTTTTCATCAATTTTTATAAGTAAATTCTTCATTCAAGATGATTTGCAAATATAATTCTCAATAAAATTATGATAATATTTGTTATTATTAATCGTAAAAAACAGTAATTTCCCCGCTAAAATAGCATATTTCAACATTCGAAACAGTTTGAGTAAAATAAATATTCAATTACTTACATTTCATGAAAAAAAGTTATCTTCTCATCATCATCCTTTCTTTTTTGTTTGTACAATCTTACAGTCAATATTTTGGATGGAAAATCGGGTTCAACGGAATTGCTGATAATCGGGAGTATTTCAATAATTTTATTGCCCCGCAGACAATATTAGGTTCCCGTGTGTTTGGTGAACTGGGATTTGGTCTGAATGAGTATCATAGTCTGCATGTTGGGCTTAATTATTTTTATGAATTTGGTAGTGAAGGTGACCTTAGGACACCAGATATAACCATGTATTATCATGGGCAAAATAAAAATTTTGATTTATATATGGGTGCTTTTCCCCGGAGAGGTCTTATAGAATTACCTTATTGTATGCTTACAGATACATTATCGTATTACCGCCCTAATGTAGAAGGTATGTTTTTTCAGGCAAAAAAAGAATGGGGATACCAAAATGTGTGGGTGGACTGGACTAGCAGACAGACTGACACTAAACGGGAAACTTTCCTGGTTGGTGCTACTGGTAAAATTATGGTAAACAGGTTTTTCTACACACATAATTTACTGATGTACCATTATGCCGGACCGGCTGTTCCTATTCCCGGAGATCATATCAGAGATAACGGGGGGATGACCGTAATGGCAGGAGTAAATTTATCCCATTTATTACTCGATTCAGTTGTTGTTGCATCAGGGTTTGCCGGTTCATACGACAGGAAAAGAAATGTTTACGATTTTAATTTCGTCGGTGGATGGTTCTCACAGGTTACTGCAGTTCACAAAGGAATTGGTTTGAAATTAACTTATTATCAGGGAAATAAAGTCAACTCGAATAATGTTGGAATGATACACCCGCGCGTGAAGGATTGGTATTTATGTATGGTGACGGTTTTTATAAAGCCGGACAGTATACCCGCTTAGACATGTTCTGGTTGCCTTTTCAGAAAAAAAGGTTGCAGGCAAAATTTCAAATTTCCATGCATTTTATTCCCGGAGTAATGGATTTTTCGCAGTCATTTGTTCTTTATTATGACTTAGAGGGGAGAAAACCTTTAAAATTGTCGAGTTTTTAACACATCCGTAAATGAAAAAAATGGATATGTCCTTAAATCACACTGAATTATATTATTATTTAGTGTATTTTCATTGTTATCAAACTGATAAATGAGATTGGAGAATTATTCAAGCTAAATATTCCATCGATTCGGTGTAAAAAAATACAGAAATTTTTTCTTGCTGATTAAACTTTAACAAGAATGAAATTCTATTCATATAATTATTATATTCTGAATTTATTATGAGTATATGTTTTTCAGTGTTTTTATGAGTTCGTTTGGCGTTCCAAGATCGATACAAGTCCCATTTTCAAAAATTACATAATCTGTTTTTAAACCTTGTTTGATCGCTGCATTAATAATATCTCCCGCAAAAATCTCTCTTGTTTCTTTCTCAGGATCAAAGTTTTTTAGAAATAATTTCAATTGTTCGTGCATAAATTCAGAAAACACTGGATTCCACATTGCTATAGTCCAACCATATTCTAAATCGGGTCTGTTTTGTTTGACAAAGATCCCACTAATCCGGCCAGAAGAGTCAAATTCAATTCTGTCCCAGCTTTGGTATTTTTTAATGGGAAATATTCCTAGGATAATATCTGCATTTGTCTTCTGCATGCAAGTTTTAAGTTCCGAATATGCATTCTCAGGTTGAAATATAATATCAGGAAAACCTAGCGCTACATATTTTCCTTGTATAAAAGGATAAGCCTGATCAAGCGTAAAAGGTACTCCGTGCGATTTGTTCATTATTAAATAACCCATGTTGAGCTGCTGTTCTTCACCATCACCAAAATAATCAGGAATATCCCATTTCCCTTTTCGGATGATAAAATAAACTTGTTCAATACCTGCTGTCCGGTAACATTTCAGTAAATATTCCGAAATCACACGGGGTTTATCCCTGTTATTATCTACAGTGGGATTGACAGGGTATACTTCTTTGCTAAAAGGTAATTTTCCCAGACGTGTTGCCTTACCTCCAGCAGGGATCAAACCGATTATTTCCACGCTACATTAATTAATATTCAATATTCTTTTACATTTAATACTTCTTTTGTAAAATTAATATTTTTGACACATTCTGTCTTTATTATCAGATTATATAACTTTTTAAATTAATATTGTTGCTTATTATAAATAGAAATTTGAAAAATGGTTTTTAACTTAAAAAGACCTTATTCGTTTAAATCGTAATTACGACAAATGACAGAATTTGAACTAAAAGAAGATTATATCGAACTGATCAAATTGTTAAAATTAATGGGTGTAGCTGAAAGTGGATCATATGCCAAAATGATGGTGGAAGAGAGCAGGGTGTTAAGAAACGGAAAAGTGGAAACACGCAAAAGGGCAAAATTGCGAAAGGGTGATGTTATTAAGGTTGACAACTGGACAATAGGTATTAAATAAATTTTTTAGTGATTACTTTTCTGTCTTTCATTTCCAATAATTTAATATTCATTAAATCTGTAAAGAATAAATGGCAACAAGTTTATTGTTTATTATAATAATATTGGTATTTCTTATAATATTCTGGCCGGGATTAATCGGGTTTTTCTATACTGCACTTTTCTCTGGAGACAGACTGCAATTAAATGTAACGAGTATCCAGGATAGTGAAATGAAAAAAGGAAAAAAGACAAAACAAAAAAACCTGCACATAAGAATTAAAAACCGCGGTAGGAATGAAATAGAAATTAAAGCTCCGGTACTTGAATTTGTACGCGGGAAAAAAGCCCGAAAATTTCAACCTAAATTGAATGAGGATGCGGTATATCCGCTTATTTTAAATCCCAAAACCTATCATGAATTCAATATCGATCTGGATAAAATACTTCAAGCAAAACCCGAACTGTTGAAATACAAGACGGCAAGAATTATTTTTACCGATCGTGAAAATAAAAACACAGTAGTAAAATCGATACGGATATAGAATTAAAATGTAAGTGTGAATACGGTTTCATTATCGGGCTCAGACTGGGCTGTTATTGTTCCGTTATGCAGTCTGAGTATTTGCCTGCTAAGACTTAAGCCGATTCCCGAACCTGATGGCTTTGTTGTAAAAAACGGAATAAAAATTTTATCCAGTACATCTTTCAAAATTCCTCGTCCATTATCAGTTACCTGAATTGTAACCCGGCCACGTTTATTCAAAAATCCTAATAATTTAATTTCGCTTTTCTCCCTTCCCGAAAGAGCATGGATAGAATTTTTTATAAGGTTGATCAATACCTGTTCGATCAATTGTTCATCTGCAGTGAAATTTATATTATCAGGTTCGACACTGGTAATAAACCGGATGTTATTTTGTGTGATCTCCTCTTCCATTAACAATTGAATGTTTTTAAATAGTTCTGTCAGAGTGCAGATCCTAAAGTTAGGTTTTGGAATACGTGTAAGATTTCGGTAGGTATTCACAAAATGGAGCAATCCAGTGCTTCGTTTATTAATAGTTTTCAAAGCTTCCTGTATTTCATTTAAGGCATCAGTGTCCATATTCAGATCATTCGTATTATCACCATGATTATATTCTTTTATCATATTTTCCAATGTAGACGACAAAGAAGCAATGGGAGTAATTGAATTCATAATTTCGTGGGTCAGAACCCTGATGAGTTTTTGCCAGGCTTCTGTTTCCTGTTCTTCAAGCACATTTTGAATGTCTTTTATGGTGGTTAAGGTTATGATGTTGTCTTTGATTTTTATATTTGTAGCATATATTGCTAATTGCAGAATATCATCACGATCCTGTACTTTTACCAGTTTATTTTCTCCCGGTTTTATTGTCGTCAGGGTATTTACCAGTTCATCACTCAAGCTCGACAATCCTTTGATATTTTTAAGGCTTGCAATCTGAAATAATTTTTTTGCAGCTTTATTGATCAGTTCTATATTTCCATCTTTTTGGTAAGCGATCAGACTTACATCAATATTCTGGACAATGGTTTGCAGGTAATGAAAGTGTTCTTCTTTTTCGGAACGGACTTTCTGAAAATCTTCGATAACTTCGTTAAATGCCTTGTTCAATTCATCGAAGCTGGTTCCCATTCCTTCTATCTGAAAGCTCCGGGTAAATTCCGAAAACCTTATCGATTCCAGGAAACTGGTCAGTTCACGGTTAGTTTTATCCAGGTATCTTATGATAGAAGATATTTGAAAAATGATGATAACTCCTATAATAATAGGTGTAATAAAATAATTTGTTGAGAAAGAATAAAAGAACAAAAAAATAGTTCCGGCCAGGAGCAATACTCTGACGATAAGGTTTATGCGAAAGTTTTTAAAGCCCATATTTTTCCATTCTTCTGTAAAGAGAGGTTCTTGTGAGGCCCAATTCCTGTGCTGCCTGACTAATATTTCCCTGGTTTTGTTTAAGTACTTTTACAATAATAGACTTTTCCACCTCATCCAGGTTAAAGGTGTCGAATTCCAGTTCGTTTGTTTTCATTGGGGGTGAGGAAAGGATGAAGTCATCAGCCTCCAGAATTGATGCTTCACTCATAATAATGGCTCTTTCTATAGCATGCTGCAATTCCCTTACGTTGCCAGGCCAGGCATAATGGTTCAGTTTTTTTATGGCGGAAGCATTGATTCCTTTAACGGATTTACGGTATTTTTTCGAATATATTTTCAGGAAGTGATTGGCAAGCAACGTAATATCACCTGTACGCTCGCGCAAAGGGGGCAAATGTATTTCTACCGTATTGATTCGATACAAAAGATCTTGCCGGAATCTGGTATCTGAGACCATCTGAAGCAAGTCGTTATTGGTTGCACATATAAGCCTGACATCTACCGGTATCGATTTATTGGCTCCCACACGTGTAACTTCCCTGCGCTCGATTGCTGTGAGTAGTTTTGTTTGCAGTGGAAATGAGAGGTTACCAATTTCATCAAGAAATATAGTTCCTTTCGAAGCTATTTCAAAACGTCCGGGTTTTTCTTTTTTTGCATCGGTAAAAGCACCTTTCTCATGGCCAAAAAGTTCACTTTCGAAAAGGGTTTCACTTATCGATCCCAGGTCAACGCTGATAAAAACTTCTTCATTACGGGGTGAATTCCGATGAAGGGCACGGGCAACCAATTCTTTTCCTGTACCATTCTCACCAAGGATTAGCACATTTGCATCTGTCCGTGCAACCTTACTGATAGTATTGAATACGGTTTGCATTTCCGGAGAATTACCAATAAATTCATGAAATGGCTGATCGAGAACAGCACTTATCTCTTTTTGGCGGTTTCGCAGTTCATCGGCCTCCAGTCTTGATCTCCTTAATTTGATGGATGAAGATATGGTAGCAAGTAATTTCTCATTCTGCCAGGGTTTTAATACAAAATCGGTAGCTCCTGATTTAATGGCTCTAACCGCTTTTTCAGCATCACCGTATGCAGTAATAAAAACTACTACAGCTTTCGGGTCAACTTCCATTATCTTTTCGAGCAAATCAAATCCTTCCTGTCCGCTGATAGCATCTTTTGTAAAGTTCATATCCAGCAGAATAACATCGTAATATTCTTTTTTTATCAGTTCGATAACATTATCTGGACTATTTAGCGTGGTAACTTTTTCTGCATGTTGTTTTAACAGCAACTTCAGAGCAAATAGTATGTCTTCGTTATCGTCTACGGCAAGTATGTGACCTGTTTTTTCAGACATTTCTTTTTTAAGTAATTAAAAATTGTAAATAGTATGGATAATTATAAATTTAATCGATTATTAGAATTTAAACCAACTAACACAAATTGTTCGGATCACCTCCTATTGCGTAATTTGGGTTTAACAAATGTACATAATATTTTTATATGTACGATTTCGTACTATCCCTGTCACAATTTCGGACAAGTTTTTTATGCGGATGATTTAAATGAATTTAATTAATTAATAGTTAATCAACATATTATATATTTTGGCATAATTCATGCTTATCTGATGATACAAATTTTCATTTTCATATTTTCACGATGGAAGGAATGGATAAAATAATAGAGAATAAAGGGAAACGCAGACGAAAAATTATATGGATAAGCGTTTTCGGAGTACTTTTTATTCTTGTTTTTTATAAAATAGTATTCGGTGATAGAAGTTCAAAACTGAATATTGACACGGATAAAATATCTATTCGTGAAGTTATTTATGATAAGTACCAGGACTATATTTCAGTTAATGGTACGGTGGAACCGATTAAAACCATTTATCTCGATGCCGTTGAAGGAGGTAGAGTGGAAGAGATATATATCGAAGAAGGTAGCATGGTGAAAAAAGGAGATGTTATCCTGCGGTTGAGTAATACAAATCTTTTGCTCGAAATATCAGGAAATGAAGCCAATGTTGAACGTGCGATCAATGATTTGAAATCGGCAAGAATAAACCTTCAAAATCAGAAAATCTCTTCCGAGAATACTATTCTTCAGTTAAAGTTTTTACTTAAAAAGCTGGAGCGTAACTATACAAGTAATGAAGAACTCTATAAAGACAAACATATTTCGAAAGATGAATACGAATATTCCAAAGAACAATTGGAACTTACACAAGAACAACTTAACTTACAAAAGCAAAAATACCTTCAGGATTCCTTATATATGATTACAAATATTGTTTCATCCCAGGCTTCAATCGACCGGATGCAAAGTAATTTGTCTCTGGTAAGGCAACGGCTTGAAAATCTTAAGATTAAAGCTCCAGTTGACGGAGAGCTTGCCTTGCTGAATCCTGAGATAGGGGAGGTAATCAATTACGGTAGTCGTATCGGAACGATCAATATTCTTGACTCCTATAAAATGAGAGTAGAGATCGATGAGCATTATATTGCCCGGATAAATAAGGGACTGAAAGGTGAATTTGAGTTTGCCGGAGGCACTTACGCGCTCGCTATATCCAAGGTGTATCCGGAGGTACGTAACGGTTCCTTTGCTGTAGACATGCAATTTACAAGTAAAATACCATCACAGATACGTATCGGACAAACTGCCCGGATAAGATTGGAATTAGGTGAATCGCAGGATGCATTATTGCTGCCAAAAGGAGGATTTTATCAAAGCACTGGAGGACAATGGGTTTATGTGGTAAATGAAGCTACAGGTGTTGCTGTTAAACGTAACATCAGGATAGGCCGCCAGAATCCCAAATACTACGAAGTGCTGGAAGGTTTGGAAGCTGGTGAAAAAGTTATTGTTTCGAATTATGATAATTTCGGTAATATTGATAAATTGATCCTTAAAAATTATAAGCATTAAATTATTAATCTCAAAACACTCAAGAACATGTTAAAAACTGAGAATTTAGTGAAAATATTCCGTACTGATGAGGTCGAAACCACTGCATTAAACAAAGTTAATCTTTCAATTGAAAAAGGTGAATTTGTTGCCATCATGGGGCCGTCTGGTTGTGGTAAGTCAACATTATTAAACATATTGGGATTACTCGATAATCCCTCCGGTGGAAATTACTGGTTTAATGGTGAAGAAGTGGCCAATTACAGGGAAAGGCAACGTACCAATCTTCGAAAAGGTAACATTGGTTTCGTCTTTCAGAGTTTTAACCTGATTGACGAACTGACAGTGTACGAAAATGTGGAACTGCCCCTGTTGTATCTTAAGGTTTCTTCATCAGATAGAAAAAGAAAAGTAGGAGAAGTTCTGGACAGGATGAAAATTGCACACCGGAAAAAACATTTTCCACAACAATTATCCGGAGGTCAGCAACAACGTGTGGCTATTGCACGGGCAGTTGTTACCCGGCCAAGTCTGATACTTGCCGATGAGCCTACCGGTAACCTCGATTCGGCAAACGGAGAAGAAGTAATGAACCTCCTGACTGAATTAAACAACGACGGCACAACCATTGTAATGGTAACCCACTCACCATCCGATGCTGATAAGGCACACAGGATTGTACAATTATTCGACGGACATATAGTCACGGAAAATATTAAACAGGTATTATAACTAGTATATAAAATAAGGAGGGTAAAGTCATGAATGAATTATGTATTCCTGTACCTCATTTTAAGAATAATGAAATAGCAGAAGTTACTGTTAAAATCAAGGGTTTTGCATATAATTATAATTTCAGGGTTGAATCTTTTCCATGGGAAGTAGATGATGAATTATCAAAGCTTATACAACCGGTAGAAAAGTCACTTGCCAGAATTACCCGGCTTAAAAATGCAATCGAAAATTATGATAAGAACTGGGAACTGATCCAGATATTTAATCCTCCTGAAAATGCTGACCGTATTCATGTATTATACAGGAAAAGACAATAAAAATTATGTTATTTTGATAATCAAACATTAATACTGACAACCTTTAACACGAAATATTCATGAGAAAATTAATAATAACCTTACTGGTAACCGGTACGTTTTTTTTGAATCCTGTAAAAGCACAAAACAATTGGACATTGGAACAGTGCATCAATTATGCCCTCCAAAACAATATTCAAATTAAAAGGCAAGAGTTACAGACAGAATCAACTAAAAAAGATTATACACAATCCAAGATAGATCTGTTACCCAATTTAAATGCAGGTTTCCAGCATCAAATAGGAAAAGGATCTGTTGCAACCCAGAACTATAGCTATGCTTCCAGTGTTAAACAGGGAAGTATGGGCCTCCAAGGTTCTGTGACATTGTTTAATGGATTACAAAAACTGAATACCATTCAGCGTGATAAGTATAGCTTTCTCGCAGCCGAATCCGACTTGGAAAAAGCAAAAAACGATATTTCCCTGTCAATTGCCAGCGCTTATTTACAAATTCTGTTTGATAAAGAATTATTGCTTGTAGCCCAGGAACAGCTCAATATAACCAAATTACAGGTAGAACGGACACAAAAATTGGTAGATGTTGGAAACCTGGCTCAGGGTGAGTTATTACGTATACAGGCTCAGGCGGCTAACGAAAAGTCGAATGTCACCAGTGCAAAAAATAACCTGGATATTTCATATCTGAACATTACACAATTGCTGGATCTTGATTCTGTAGGAAATTTTGAAATTGTTGTGCCGGAAAATTTAAAACCTGAAAATTACACATCCCCCAGTGTTACAGATATTTATCAGGATGCTCTTAACAATATGCCCCAGATAAAAAGTGCGGAATACAATGTAGAAAAAAGTGTAAAAAGTCTGGCTATTTCAAAAGGCATGCTCTCTCCTGAAATTTCACTCTCCGGTTCAATTTCTTCACGGTATACTGTTGGACAAACCTATCCCAATACTGCTCTGGATTATTCAATAGATAACCAGTTAAAAGATAACCAGTATAAAATAATTACATTCCAATTAAATATTCCCATATTTAACAGGTGGTCCACTGCAACTAACATTCAAAAGTCGAGAATTGCATTGAATGATGCTCAATATCTGTTTGACCTGACAAAACAGGCACTTTACAAAGAAATTCAACAGGCTTATGCCGATGCTATGGCAGCACTTCAGAATTACAATTCCGCTCAGGAAGCTGTTGCTTCAAATAAAGAAGCATTCAGTTATACAGAAAAGAAATTTAATGTGGGACTGGTTAATTCACTGGAATACAACCAGTCAAAAAATGACCTGGCAAAGGCACAATCTGACCTGTTACGTGCCAAATATCAATATATATTTCAAGTGAAAATACTCGATTTTTATCGGGGTGCCACTATAAAATTATAGTTGTTCAGGTAATTTGAATTTTTAAAAGTTAAGCTGTCTGGATTATT
Organism: uncultured Bacteroidales bacterium; assembly: GCA_963748095.1. Classification (GTDB taxonomy): domain Bacteria; phylum Bacteroidota; class Bacteroidia; order Bacteroidales; family UBA10428; genus CAVVIO01. Next base: position 12,821 of record CAVVIO010000002.1, on the reverse strand, counting down.
TTAGGCAGCTTTTTTAATTAAAAACATTTCAGTTTTAATGGCCAATGAGGTGAAAAGAACATTCATGAGGTCACTTATTGTGTAATAAGTATTAAAACTTTTTTTCGTAACAAATAAAGGGAGTTTTTTGATAATTGCTGTGAAATTCACCCGATTGAACAAATTGATGATCTATATAAAACTGTGTGGTAAATGAATCGGAACCATAAATGTCCAGTCGTAAACTGGTGAAATGGTTATCTGTTGCGTATTTTTCGGCGAACTCAAGTAATGATTTATCGATTCCGGTATTCTGCCATTTTGGATGAACAGCCATCCGGTGAACATATAATGGTTTGGAACTTTCGTTTTCCCATTTAACTTCATTATAATCTTCAGGTGCTTCTTCATCAAGTGTGATCATTCCTTTACAAACTCCCTGTTCTTTTGCCAGATATATTGTCTTCCTTTCCAAGTCTTTCTTTATAATTTCCCCGCCAGGATAGAACGTGTTCCAGTATTTTAACCCTCTTGCATTCATATCTTTTACACACACTCTGATCAGGTATGTCACCTCCACCAAATCCTCGGGTCCGCCTTGTAATATTTCCATCTGGTAAAATTAATATTAAAACTTTAATTGATTCCTGTAAATGAGCTTAACGCTACGAATTATAAAGGTTTATCAAAAATAGAAAAAATAACTAAATAGAATACTGCAATTTAACGAATGATTTTTCATGATGGTTTGTTTATTTTTCAACTTTTATAAATTATTTTACGAATGCAAATCAAAATAACTTGAAATTATCCAAATTGTAGATGTTTGGGTAATTAACTATTAATGGACGAAAATACTATTCATGTCTACAAGTCGTTTTTATGAATGCCGTGACATTCGTTACCGGCAAAATTGTTTACATTTGTTGTTGTTTTAATTATGAAATTCAAGAAACGGTACCTGTTAATCCTGCTGACCACACTCCTTTTTACCTGTAAAAAGGAAGAGTTTATTACAGATAAATCTGCTTTGCTGGGCTTTTCAACCGACACTGTTACATTCGATACCATATTTACCACAATCGGATCAGCCACAAAAAATTTCAGAGTATATAATCCTTATAATCAACCGGTAAAGATTTCTTCTATATCCCTGGGTGGTGGCGAAAATTCTTATTTCAGGTTGAATATTGACGGTCTTAAAACAAAACGTGCCGATAATGTTGAGATTTATTCAAAGGACAGTTTGTATATTTTTATTGAAGTAACACTCGATCCAACTATGTCCAACAGTCCGCTGATCATCAAAGATTCGATTATTTTCAATATTAACGGGAATCAGCAAAATGTCAAACTTATCGCTTTCGGTCAGGATGTACACCTGATTAACGATGAATATATCCCAACCCAGACCTGGAATGCTGATAAACCTTATTTAATTTATAATTCGGCCGGTGTTGATAAAGACAATATATTGACCATGGATGCAGGAACAAAGGTCTATTTTCATGGTATCCATTCCAGTCTGCAGATACTCGGAACATTGAAAGTAAATGGAACAAAAGATAATCCGGTTACCTTTCAGGGCGATCGCCTGGAACATTTTTACGATAACATACCCGGGCAATGGGGTACCATTGTTATTCTCCCGGAAAGTTACAATAACGAAATAAATTATGCCATTATTAAAAATTCCATAGTTGGATTACAGGTGGGGTTATACGACGATTATTCCGAACCTTCTGTAACTATTCGTAATACCATTATTCAGAATGCCTCATATATGGGGATCTATGCATTTGGAGCTAAGATCGAGGCGGGCAATACTGTTATTACTGATTGTGGTAATAGTGCAATAGCATGTCTTAGGGGCGGTGATTATCATTTTTATCACTGTACGGTTTCAAATAGTGGTGATGCTCCGTTTAATCCACATTCCGATCCTTCTGTTGTAATTACTAACAGGATACTGATCAGTGAAACGGATACACAAACAAATAAAAATGTAAATGTTATTTATGATGATGACCTAAAGGCAGCGGACTTTTATAACAGCATTATTTACGGTTCCCTGGCTGATGAAATATATCTTGTCAATAATGGGAATAACCTTTTTAATTATAAATTCGACCATTGCCTGCTGAAAAATGATCCCGATTCACTGGATAGCTCTAACCCGGAACATTTCAAAGCAGTGATCTTTAATGAAAATCCGGAATTTATTTCTTATAAATGGGATCATTTAGATTTACAGTTAGATACATTGTCGCCAGCGAAAGATGCAGGAAGTATTGATATAATAAATACGCTTCCCTGGCTGGAATACGATTTTAATGGAAATTCCCGTATTGCTGATGGTAAGCCCGATCTGGGTGCATACGAACGTATTGAAAACGACACCATTCAATAAAAAAATGAAGTGGAGATTAATTATATTATTTCTGTTAACTGGCTGTTTTTTAATTGTATATAATGTAGATGCCCAACGGGGCAAATACCGTGTTATGTTCTATAATGTAGAAAATTTTTTCGATACCGCTGATGATTCACTCACTGCCGACGAAGAGTTTTTGCCAGAAAGCGACCGCCATTGGAATGATCATAATTTTTATACAAAACTGAATAATATCTTCAAGGTTATTGTTGCGGTGGGTGGGTGGGAACCTCCCGAAGTAATTGGCCTTTGTGAAGTGGAGAATGAATTCGTGTTGAAGAAATTAATATACGATACCCCTTTGCTGAAATATGAATATAAGATGGTGCATCGCGAATCTCCCGATCGAAGGGGAATAGATGCAGCTATACTTTACCGGAAAGACAAACTAAAAAAACTGGAGGAAGATTTTATTCCTGTCAACTTCCCCGAAAATCCAAATCATAAGACCCGTGAAATTGTCTATATGAAAGCTCTTACACTGGAAGGTGATACACTACATTTTTTCGTAAATCACTGGCCGTCGAGATATGGTGGGGCAGAAGTATCTGAACCTTTCCGCATGGTTGCGGCGCGTACATTAAGAAAGAAAACAGACTCTCTTTTGGTTCTTAACAGGAATGCCCGGATAATTATTATGGGAGATTTTAACGACGATCCTGCTGACAGGAGTCTTATTTCCGGACTTGATGCGGATATAAGCACTGATACATTAGGAACAATAGGTTATATAACCTTACATCATGTATCAATACGACCAATGTTCCGGGCTCGCTTAAATACCGTGGGCAATGGAGCCGGTTTGATCAGTTGATTGTTTCAGGTGCGTTATTATCTTCCGGTGATTCAATATCTACAGGGTGTGAGCATGCTTATATCTTTGATAATAAATTTCTTCTCGAATACGACGACGAATATATGGGTTACAAACCTTTCCGATCTTTCAAAGGGTATCGTTATCAGCAAGGATATAGCGATCATCTGCCTGTATATTTAGACATATTTTAGTTGTTAACTTGAAATTTTAAGTCTGCTACAAATAACTGATTCTTTAATATCAGGTATCGCATTTCTGAAATAAAATTCTTGGGAAAGTAATTTTTAAAACAATTTTGCCTCACTTTTTCTTCATGAAGTTACTTTTTAGCATTTTTGTACAATGGATATGAAGTTTATTATTGCAATCACGGAGCACAGGGTACTGGGGACGCTGTTAGCTCCCTATTTTATCCGAAAAAGTAAAGACCACGAGTTTTATACGACAACTGACAGGGTTACCATCATGAATCTGGAACAATACGAAGACGTGCTTTCCGAAGATGAAAAGCAACTGGTAACACTCATAGAACAATACAATGATCAGCAACTTGTTAAGCAATTCTCGAAAAAAAAGGTCGGTCCACAGGATTTTATGTCTTCCCTGTCGGGTACTGTTTTAACAGACCATATCCGTCCGTATATCGACCGCCGGATCGAAAAGTGTATTGATATTCTGATGTATAACGATATTCCGTTATACCTGAAAAAACAATTAAACAATATTTATGATTCCGACCGCATTATTATGGTACCTGAGGAAGTGGAAACCATTTTTAATTTTATCCGGCAGGATGATGGAATTAAATATTTTCTGACCATCCGTCATAATGAAAATGATATAAGCCTGACGGGCAAAGAAAGTATCATTCTGGTTAACTCTCCGCTAACACTTATTCTTGAAAAAAAGCTTTTTAACTTTAAAGACATTGACGGGAAAAAACTCCTGCCATTTTTCACTAAGAAATTCGTACACGTTTCGGTCCAGACAGAAAAAAAATACCTCGATACTTTTGTCAGAAACAGCATTAAAAGTTATACGGTAAGGGCAGAAGGTTTTGAAATTGTCGATCTCGATATACAACCAAAACCCTTACTAACTCTCGAAACTGATCTTTCCGGACGAATGGTACTGATACTTCGTTTCCGTTATGACGAGAAAACAAGCTATTATGCGAATAAAAAATCAGAACTTAAAGTAGTACTGAAAGAGAACAACGGGTCCGTTTTTTTTGAGAGATTAAAACGCGATTACGTTTTCGAAAATGAATGTGTCAGCCGGTTGTTAAGTCTGGGGCTGATTAATACCGATTCAGCCTATTTTATTCCTTTAATAACCAAAGGAGACGAAGATTCTCCCCGTATATTCAGAATCGTTAACTGGTTGAATTTTAATTCCGCGGAATTGGAAGAATCCGGATTTGAGCTTGGTCAATCACCAGGAAAACAGAAATATTACATTCAGGAGATGAACCTTGATGTAAAGGTGTCACAGGAACAACAAGACTGGTTCGATATTCATGCCGTTGTTAAAATCGGAGAGTATTTACTTCCTTTTGTCAGTTTCAGGAATCATATCCTGCAAGGAACACGTGAATATGTATTACCAAACAAAGAAATTGCTATACTGCCAGAAGAATGGTTTGAAAAGTTCAGGGATATATTCACATTCGGAAAAGATGACGGGGATAATATCATTCTGGAGAAACAACATTTTCCATTGCTGAATCAACATATTGAAGGCATAAATAAAGGATATAAAAATAAGCTTCAGAAATGGTTAAATGAAAAGCAGGATGTTCCTATAGAAATTCCTGAGGAAGTAACAGCTGTCCTCCGGCATTACCAGGAAACGGGTTATTCGTGGATGTACCAGCTTTATGACAATGGTTTTGGCGGATGTCTTGCTGACGATATGGGACTTGGTAAAACGGTACAAACATTGACCCTGCTTCAGAAAGTGATCAACCTGCAAAAGGAAAAAAGTTACGGACAAAGTAAACCATTGTACCAGCAGCAACTTACAATTTTTGATTCTCCCGGAACCGATATTTTTGGTCCCGGCATGCCTTCATTGGTAATTGTCCCCACATCCCTGGTGTTTAACTGGTTAAATGAGATCCATAAATTTACACCGCAACTTGTGGCTTCAGCATATGTGGGGGTTAACCGGAAAAACCTGTCGGAATTATATAATAAAGCAGATATCATTGTTACATCTTACGGGATTATCCGGAACGATATCGATGACTTTATGAAGTTAAATTTCTTGTATGTTATTCTTGATGAAAGTCAAACCATTAAAAATCCGGGTTCAAAAACCTATCAGTCGATTATGCAACTGAAACCGGCTAATCGTTTAGTTCTTACCGGTACCCCTATAGAAAACTCGCTTACCGATCTTTGGGCACAGTTAAATTTTCTCAATCCGGGCCTATTGGGAAACCTCACTTTTTTCCGGAACGAATTTGTAATTCCTATTGAAAAAAACCGGGACCAGATGAAAGTGCAGAAACTGAAAACACTTATTAACCCGTTCTTACTCAGAAGGACAAAAAGTGAGGTGGCAAAAGAATTACCGGAGCTTTCAGAACAGTTGATAACATGTGAAATGTCGGAGATTCAACAGTCATATTATGTGAAAGAAAAATCCAGGGCGAGGAATGCAATTCTTGATAATATCAATAAATTCGGTATCGAGAAATCTTCCATTTTGATATTGCAGACACTGAACAGGTTACGACAAATTGCCAATCACCCGGTACTTGTGGATAACGATTACATGGCCGATTCGGGTAAGTTCCGTGAAATCATAAGAAACTTAGATAACCTATATGCTGAAGGTCATAAAACACTTATATTTTCTTCTTTTGTTAAACACCTGAATCTTTTTGCGAATTATTTCAATGAAAAGAATATACCGTACACCATGCTTACGGGAGAAACAAGGAAAAGACAAGAAGTAATAAATAAATTCCAGGAGGACGAAAACATTAAGTTTTTTCTGATTTCCTTAAAGGCCGGAGGTGTTGGGCTAAATCTTACAGCAGCAGAATATGTGTTTTTGCTCGATCCCTGGTGGAACCCGGCAGCCGAATTACAGGCAATAAACCGGGCGCATCGCATTGGTCAGGATAAGCATGTATTTGTATACCGCTATATTAGTAAGGAATCCATTGAGGAAAAAATAATAAAACTTCAGGATAAGAAGTCGAAACTGGCCGATGCCTTTGTGAATAGTAACAATCCGTTCAAATCCATTGAAAAAGAGACTTTACTGGAATTATTTGAATAGGAATATGGTATTTTTTAAACCGCATTAACAGGTTCCAGTCCCAGTTCCTTACCAGTTTCCAGCATAAAGGCAAAAGCCTCTTCATAATTATTATGTATTTTTCCATCGAGGATTGCTTCTTTAATAGCCGATTTGATAATACCGATTTCCTTGCAGGGTTTCAGATTGAAAGTTTCCATGATTATCTTTCCATCTACAGGAGGCTGGAAATTTCGCACGGCATCTTTTTCCTCGATTGATTTTAATTTTTTACGGACATGTTTAAAATTCCTCAGGTATCGCTGTACTTTTATGTCATTCTTGGAAGTAATGTCAGCCTCGCACAAAGTCATCAGGTCTTCAATATCATCACCTGCATCGAACAATAACCGGCGTATGGCACTGTCGGTCACATCTTCTTTAACCAGGGCGATGGGCCTCAGGTGCAACAGGACCAGCTTCTGTACATATTTTTGAGTTGCACCCAATGGCAACTTCAAACGTCTGAAGAGTTCCGGGATCATTTTATTTCCGACAAAATCGTGGCCATGGAAAGTCCAACCAATGGTTGGTGAATATTTTTTGGTAGGGGGTTTTCCTATGTCATGTAATAAAGCAGCCCATCTGAGCCATATATTATCCGAATTACGGCATACATTATCCAACACCTGCAACGAATGCAGAAAATTGTCCTTGTGTGCCTTATCTTCTATCACATCAACCCCTTTCATATTATATACTTCAGGCAGGATGATTTCCAGCAGTCCAGTAGCTTCCAGTAATTTAAATCCTTTTGACGGTTCATCCGTCAGCATAATTTTATTCAACTCATCTACAATTCTTTCCTGTGAAATAATGGAGATCCTGTCTTTATTACGGGTAATGGCAGCCAGCGATTCGGCTTCGATGTTGAAGCCAAGCCGGGTGGCAAACCGAATGGCCCGCATCATTCGCAGGGGATCATCGGAATAAGTAATATCCGGATCAAGCGGAGTACGAATGATTTTATTTTTCAGATCGGAAACGCCATTGAATGGATCAATGAGTGTCCCGAAATCATCATGATTTAGCGAAATAGCCAGTGAGTTAATGGTAAAATCCCTGCGCTTCTGGTCATCTTCTAGCGAACCATTTTCTACCACGGGTTTCCTGGAATCGTGGTGATAGGATTCTTTACGGGCTCCAACAAATTCAATTTCAAGATTTTTGTACTTCAACATCGCAGTACCAAAATTCTTAAAGACACTTACTTTTGGATTGTTTAAATGTAAAGCAACTTCGTTGGCAAGATCTATGCCACTGCCAAGTACAACGATATCAATATCTTTTGATTCCCTTTCAAGCAAAGCATCACGAACATATCCACCAATAACATAGCAGGGTTGTTGTTTTTTCTCAACGATCCCGGCGATAATTTTAAATATATTTCTGTTAAGAAATTTCTGCATCTTTTACTTATAATGATTTTTCCGGTGGCAAAAATACGATTAATTGAACTTTTATTACAATAAACAGTTTCTTATAAGTTAGTACGGACTTTTGAAAGCAACCTAAAAATTAGTAAATTTACAAGTAGACAGATCATAGTTAAAATTTAAAAATCTCTTATAATGATTGAACATTTGAATCTTGAAACCTTTAAAGAAAAGGTTTTTGATTATGAAAAAAACAAAGAGTGGAAATTTGAGGGAGATAAACCATGTTTAATTGATTTTTATGCTGATTGGTGTGGTCCCTGTAAAATTGTGGCACCCTTACTGGAAGAACTGGCCGGTGAGTATAAAGATAAAATTAATATTTTCAAGGTAGATACGGAAGATCAAAAAGAACTGGCAGGTATGTTTGGAATACAAAGTATCCCATCTTTGCTTTTTGTTCCTGTGGAAGGTCAACCTCAGATGGCCCTGGGTGCATTGCCCAAGACATCACTGGAGACGGCCATAAAAGATGTACTTCAGGTAGAGAAATAATAATTAATTGGATATAAAATTTTTAAAACCGGTGTTCTGCCGGTTTTTTTATTTTATAGAAATATCTTACTTTTGTTCCAACAACTCTAAGGGGGTGCCTTAAAATAACAGGCTGAGATCATACCCTTAGAACCTGATCCGGGTAATGCCGGCGAAGGGAAATAGAGGCAATGAAAATCATTGCTGATTTTTTCTAATCTAAAAAATTTCATCATGAAACGAGTAGTTTTAATGCTTGTTGCTGCATGTATTTTTAGTGGTGCATTTTCGCAGCAATATACATTGTCGGGAAATGTTAATGACAGCAATGGTAATCCTTTAACAGGGGCAAATGTGGTAGTAAAAAACACCTACCTGGGTGTTGCCACAAATCTGAACGGTGAATTCAGTTTTAAACTTAATGAAGGGGAGTATACAATTTCTGTATCTTTCCTTGGATACGAAAAGTATCAGAAAACCATCAAACTGAACAGGGATGTGCATCTTAATGTGGTTTTAAAAGCTGCAACGGTGCTTGGCGATGAAGTAATTGTTACAGCTACAAGGGCAAAAGCAAACGATCCGGTGGCTTATACCAATATTTCACACAAGGATATTGAGTCAAGAAACCTTGGTCAGGATATTCCCTATCTTTTAAACATGACCCCATCGGTTGTGGCCACTTCGGATGCCGGAACCGGGATAGGTTATACCAATTTACGAATAAGAGGAACCGATGCCAACCGTATCAATGTTACCGTGAATGGGATTCCATTAAACGACCCCGAATCACACGGTGTGTTTTGGGTAGATATCCCCGATTTTGCTACTTCATTGGATAATGTTCAGATTCAACGTGGCGTAGGGACTTCGACTAATGGTGCCGGCGCTTTTGGGGCTACTATTAATTTTCAGACTAAAAGTTTTAATAAGGACCCTTATGCTGAATACAAAACATCAGCCGGATCTTTCAATACGTTTAACAATAGTATCAAAGTAGGTTCCGGTTTGTTAAACAATCATTTCACACTCGATGCACGTCTGTCGAAAATTACTTCGGACGGATTTATCGATAGGGCCAGTTCCGATCTTAAATCTTTTTTCGTGTCTGGTGGTTACTACAGTAAAAAAACCATTATCAGGGCCAATGTATTTTCCGGGAAAGAAAAGACTTACCAGGCATGGAACGGGATGCCTAAAGTACGGCTCGAAAATGATTATCAGGGTATGCAGAAGTTAATTAGTGATGCCGGTTATAATAGGGCCGATTCAGCTAATTTATTAAATTCCAACAGTCGCACCTATAATTTTTATACGTATAACAATCAAACCGATAATTACCAGCAGGATAATTATCAGTTATTCCTTTCACATGAATTTTCACCCTGGTTAAATATCAATGCTGCCCTGCATTATACTTATGGCCGGGGATACTATGAAGAGAAAAAGAATGACCAGAAACTTTCGGATTATCTGCTCAATCCGGTAACTATAGGGAATGACACTATTTTAAGAACTGATCTGATACGGCGTAAATGGCTGGATAATGACTTTTATGGGACAACTTATTCGCTGAATTTCCATAAACGGAATTTTGCAATCACTTTGGGTGGTGCATGGAACAAGTACGATGGTCGTCATTTCGGGCGGGTAATATGGGCAAGATATGCAAGTAATGGTGATATCAGACATGAATGGTACCGGAATACCGGCATCAAAACGGATTTTAATAATTATATCAAAGTGAATTATCAGATCACCGATAATTTTGGCGCGTACGGCGATTTCCAGTATCGAAACATTCATTATGATATAATTGGGATTGATAATGATCTGAGAAATATTACCCAACAGCATTCTTATAATTTTCTGAATCCTAAATTCGGTTTCAGTTATCTTATCAGTGAGAAGCAATCGGCTTATTTATCTTTAGGAATCGCACACAGGGAACCCAACCGTGATAACTTTACCGATGCGGATCCTGAAAAACCGGGTCCGACTTTCGAAACACTTCATGATTATGAAATGGGTTACCACATAAAATCTGCAAAAGCAAAAGTGGGGCTGAATCTTTATTATATGGATTATGACAATCAGTTGGTACTTACCGGTGAGATCAATGATGTGGGAGCGCCCATTATGACAAATGTTAAGAAAAGTTATCGGATGGGAGCTGAATTTATGGCAGGAATAAGATTATTGAAAAACCTGTCGTGGAATATGAATGCCACGATTAAGCCGGAATAAAATAGATAATTTTATAGAATATGTGGATAATTGGGACACAGGCGCACAGGATGTATTTAATCTTGGAAGAACGGATCTTGCATTCTCTCCTGATATCATAGGAGGAAGCACTCTCTTATTTCAACCATTTAAAGGATTTCGGATGGAGCTGCTATCAAAATATGTAGGAAAACAATATATAGACAATACTTCTTCGGATGAAAGAAAACTGAACCCTTATTTGGTGAATAATTTGACTTTTAACTATGATTTCTCTGCAAAATTGTTTCAGTCGATAAATATAAGCCTGATAATTAACAATATATTTGATACAAAGTATGAATCGAATGCCTGGGTATACCGATACATATATGAGGACCAACCAGAAGTTATGGACGGATATTTTCCGCAGGCAGGCATAAATTATTTGTTATCTGCAAATTTTAAATTTTAGATTGGCACTACAAGTCAGGTAGCGTAACCGTTTCAGCCACTTGTTAATAAAATAAATTGACTTATGTAACATATTTGTTTAAGTTTCGTTAAAATTTACAGTAGGGTTAATAAATTAAGAATAGTTTTAATTAGGTTTAGTTTTAGCATTTTTCTCAAAAAGTTTTTCATAAAATTTTAGGTTTAATTTTAGGGTAAAAAACCGGGACATCAATTCCCGGTTTTTTTATATACAAGAAATGTTGTTGGTTCTTTGAATCGGGCTTTTTTATAGGATCACTTTCCCGATTAAAAAGTCAAAATTTTCTTTAATTTAAAAAATTGCAATTCGTAAAACATAAATTTATATTTTATGGGAAGTGGAAATTGCTCAATATAAATATCTTTGTAAAAATCAACTAAACCCCTATAGTATGTTACAGGAAGTATGGAAAAGGAACTTTCAATCTGTATGTTCGATTCGTTTTTTTGACAATCATGATTTTGAAATTTCTATGTATACAGGCTTTAAATCAGGTAATTATATATTCACGCACGATGGAGTTACCCGTATAAAAAAAGCTATTGCTGTTGAAATTACATTTAATAAAAGAGATGATAATATTAAAAGGATAACCGTTAGACTTCCTATAGCGGATTTTTTTAACCGGTTGATTACAAGCGGAGACAGAGATTTTAATGATTTTTCAGTTATCTCAACAGATAATCTCGGTTTTGATTCTGTACCATCGGTTATTATATCTTTTGAAAACAGAAGTTTTATCGGATCTTCAGTGGCAATGATCGGGTATCAGTTCGATCATCCGGGCCTTACCCTCAAAAATGGAATTATTTCGTCCTATAAAATGAAAAATGAGCAGCGATTTCTTTTATTCGATGGAATATTATCACATGGTAATTCAGGTAGCCCGTTATTCCATATTCAAACGAATAAAGTTATTGGAATAATCGGACATAAATTAAATACCATTGATATCAACTATCAGCAAATGATAGGAATAATTAATACAAATATTAAAATGCTCAGGGAGGCAACGGGTAAAATGGAGATTTCAGGAGTAGACCCGGTTCAGGTAATGGTTGCAGCACAACATCAGATCAAGCAACTGGCTAATGACTTGTACAGAACATCTTACCTTGGTGCTGGTTATGCACTAAGCTCTTATCATATGCTTCACATAATGGAGTCGAAGGGTATGAATGTTTCGAGTCTTAAAGGTTCGATTGTCGAAATATAAAAGTTGATCTGTCTTCGATAAGTTAACTTTACTTTTTCTCATCCGTATCCAGATCAGCCAGAATTTTTTCTATTTCTTCCTCTGTATCGTGTAGTTTGCCTTTGCAAAATTTTATCAGTTCCGAAGCCTTTTTCACCTTACCGGCCAACTCGTCTACATTGTATTGTTCATTTTCGATCTGATCAAGTATTTCTTCAATTTCTTTCAGGGCTTCATCATAAGTTTGTTTTTTTACTGCCATATTTTACGATTTTAATATATTATTTTTGGACTTTACTGGTTATCCGGCCTTTATAGAGAATAGTCTCGATCATTTTATCTTTTTCGGCATCTTTTGCATCCTTTAGTGGCTGTCCCTGAAATATATGTAATGGAATAACCTCTTTTCAATATATTTTCCGGATCGAGATAGTGACACCTGGCCTGAAAGTCTTTCAGATCGTGACGAATTT
>CAVVIO010000001.1:0-253173 GCA_963748095.1 uncultured Bacteroidales bacterium | reverse complement strand
TAATTGCCTATCCATTTTATAATGAAAATAGCGGCGTCCGTTTTTCTCCCATTCGTTTACCAGCCTTCCGCAGGTTAGCGCGGTCTGGTCACTGTCGGTACTTACTGTGGCTTCATAGTTTATCCGGTCGGCATTCTTACTGATATAGGTATTTCCATAAGCAGCGGTATCGTTTAATTCCGGGGATTCAAATTCACGTTCCGGCAGTCCTTCCTTTTTCCGGTCCTTTTTATCGGTTAATACAAGACTTTCGTCATAACCAAAATAAGGCAGAATATCGTTCCGGAAAAAAGTCCCGTTGGGAACGATCTCGGTACCACGACCACTGTTTTCGTAGCCCCTTTCTCGGTATTCAACATCGAAACTGCAAATCATGGTGTCTCCGGGTTGCAACGGATGATCGAGCTGGTAGATATAATATCCGTATGCTGGTGCACTGTGGACAATTTCCGTTTTCCTGCCGAATGAAATTTTCCGGATTGTTATATCAGGTAAAACCCGCAGATGAATGGAATCAAGTTCTCTTTCATTCTTATTCACAAGAATGTATCTTCCCCGTGCAGCCATGGCATACTCTTTCGGATAGATGTCTACATCCAGCTTAACATCGGTAATGCGGGGCTGCAGTGCATCTTTGTATTTGCTGTAGGTTCTTTCATAGGTTGCCTTAAAATCCCTGCTTTCTTTTTTTGTTCGATAGGTATTCAATACATTGGTATTATAATAGATCGCACAACCCGATATCACAAAAAGAACCAGGGCAGATAATATCACCTGTTTAATTCTGCTGGTTTGCCAGTTGAGCCGGAACAAACCCAGACGAATCTTAAAACTACGCTCTGTTCCTCTTTTTATAAAGAGAATACTGAGACCCAAAAATACTATACCGAGCATCAGCCAGTAAAAATCGAATGAGAGTGCCGGATATACAAACTTGTGAAAACCATTCATCCCCGAATACTCTTGTGTAGGGGCGCTGGCATAACGGAACATCCGGTGCTGAATTCCCATTCTCCCGTAAAAACCCTGCAATACATAAAACAGGATAACCAGACCATGTCCCATAAATTTGTTGTTTACCAACGTGTGTATTAAAAAGGTAAACAGGGTCATCAAAATCAAAAGGGGTAAGAAATCGAGAAGCAGGTATTTGATATAAACCAACAACTGAAACTCATAAAATCCATGAAAGATCTGAATGGCCATACCTGTAAGAATTATGACGCCGCAAATGAGAAACTCAGCAAGTATCATAGCCATAAATTTCGAAAGGATGATCTGCTCATTACCCAGGGGTGATGAATCGATGATCATGGAAAATCGGTTACTGATGTCTTTCCAGATAAGTTCTCCAGAATAAACAATGATAATGATGATCGCAAACAACATGAATCCGCCGGAAAGATTGTCCAGTAGCATATAGGTAACTGGTAGTGAGGAAATTCCAAACATTGCACCACCGTACTGTGCCAGGGCAATAAAACCTATACCACACGCAACAATGATCAGGAAAGGAATGGACCGAACAATACTTTTAAAATAAAATTTTGACAGGTACCACCATTGATTTAACCGGACTTTTAAATCTATTTCACCAATACTCTTTTCAATAGTCATCTCAGGTTCCTCTGAAATAATTTCCTCTTTAGCCTTACTTTTTCTGCCCAGAGAAAACGAATGCCTCTGTGAGAAACTGAATCTCCAGTTGAATAATACAGAAACAACAACGGCCAGAGATAACCACAGAATACGGTTATATAATATCAATCCTTCAGGAAGAACAACCAGCGTGTTTTTCTCAAAAGTGGTCCAGTATTTTGTTACCTGGGCAATAGCTTCGGCTCCGAAAGGATCAAACAGAGTATAAAGCGGATTCTGAGTACTGTCTTCAAATAATATTCCCACAATAAAATAGAGCACCACAAACACCACTCCCTGGGCATAAATAGCAACCTGTGACCGGAAAAAACTTCCGACAATAAAAAACAGGGAACCCAGAATAAAAAGGTTGGGCAGTATAAACAGGAAATAAGCATTCAGGTAAACGGAAACCTGAAAAGGTCCGATTGTATCACTTTCCTGCCATGGCATCGCAAATCCCAGTATCATTCCAAGCACAATTGCTGAGAATACCAGGGCGGTTATAATGAAGGAACCCAAAAATCTCCCCCATAAATATTCTGCCTTTTTAATGGGCAACGTATGAATTATCTCTTGAAATTTGTGTTCGTAATCGCGGTACACCGGAACACCCATAATAGCAGCGCATACGATAGAGCCGAACATCATGATCATCAGCATAAGCTGGGTAATAAGTACCGGAGCATTTTTCAAAAGATGGTCTGATGAATTGGAGAATGAAATGCTGGGCACTGCAACAAACATAAATGAAATTGCCAGAAAAAGCAGAAAGTAGATATAGGTAGCCGGTCTTTTTAACCGGTATATGATTTCGAATTTTACAATTTCTAAAAACATGGCTTTGGTATTTTGAAGGTTAATTGGCTGTTGGTAAACAATTCTTTATGGCTGCAAAATATACATCTTCCAGGTCGGGTGCTGTTTTGTCGAAAGCTCCCGGACTGCTTTCACTGAAAACATGAATCTCAACCATGCCGTCGGATAAGCGGCTGGAGAGTATGGTGTAATTATCAGTAAACTGACTTTCTTCGCTTTTGGTAACAACCTTTTTCCATATTTTCCCTTTCAGTAATTCCATCGCTTCGTAGGGCTTTCCTGTATATTTAACCTCTCCTTTGTCGATGATCGACATATTGGAGCAAATTTCTTCTACGTCGTCTACAATATGAGTGGAAAGGATTACAATAACCTGCTCGCCCACTTCGCTCAGCATATTTAAAAATCGCTTGCGCTCGGCAGGATCAAGTCCTGCTGTAGGTTCGTCAACAATAAGAACCCTTGGATTTCCTAAAAGAGCCTGTGCCACACCGAAACGTTGTTTCATCCCACCGGAGAAACCTCCCAGTTTTTTGTTCCTGACATCATACAGGTTGGTTTGCTTTAACAGACTGCGTTGTAAGAGCTTTCCTGGTTTTTTTGTCAGTAATACCTTTTAAAACTGCAATATGATCGAGCATTTCGGCAGCCGTTACATTGGTGTAAGTACCGAATTCCTGGGGAAGATAACCGAGTTGCAGTCGCATCCGGTATTTTTCGGTGAGCACGTTTAATTCGTCCATTTGAATACTTCCGGTATCCGGTTCCTGCAGAGTTGCAATCGTACGCATCAGGGTTGATTTGCCGGCACCGTTCGGCCCAAGCAGGCCAAATAATCCGCAAGGAATGGTCAGGTCTACATTTTTCAGTGCCTGTACTCCGTTGGGATATGTTTTACTTAAGTTTTTAATTTCAAGTTTCATGATGATAATTTTTAGTTGGATTATTTATTTATGATTTGAATTTCTATTTTTCATCGGGAAGGAATTCCAATATATCTCCGGGTTGACATTCCAGCGCCTCACAGATAGCCTGCAGGGTTGAGAAACGCACTCCTTTAGCTTTTCCGGTTTTGAAAACCGAAAGGTTCACTACTGAAATTCCTACTTTGTCGGCCAGGTCTTTTAATGACATTTTGCGCCTGGCCATCATGATATCCAGATTTACGATTATGGGCATTTTTTATATTCTTTTTTTATACAAAACTCTGGTTTTCTTCCTGCATATTGACCCCTATCTTAAATACTGCTGCCATAAAGAAAATGAAAACGATGGCAATCAGGCTGCCGGAAGCTTCGCCGGCAATCAAGCCTATTAATGAGGCCAGATCGGAGGAGCCAATCCTCTGAATGGAAAAACTATTTATCAGCGTTACCGATTCGGTAATAATCAATTCTGCCAATAAAAGAAAACCTGCTCTTTTTAAGCGTTGTGCATTAAGCATCGAAAACACATCGTTCTGATCGATGGATTTAATGATCAAACGGATGGTTCGTAAAATGAGTATGAACAAAAACAATCCGATGAGCACAGAAAGCGAATTGCTTATTTTTATATACAGGGGGACCCCTTTAATAACTACAGCTCCGATACCAAATAACATTTCAGGTTGTACTGCTTTTCCAGCAAATTTCATGGTAATGTCAGGATGCTGTATGGTATGAAAAACAGATAACACACTGATTTGCTCTTTCCCCAGAAATAAAACAATACCCTGGGAAAGTAAATTGACAGCAAAAACAACGATCAGGATAATGTACACAACCTTAAAAAAGATCTTTATCCCTTTTAATAATTTTTGGTTCGATGGATTCATTGTTATCGGTAATTTAGATTTAACGTGACAAATATAAATAAAAAATAATATAAAACAATAATATATTAATGTTTTACATTAATTTATTAATATATATGGTTAATATATTAATGTTTTAGCTACTTACTCCTTTGGATTATGAAGGAATTTTAGTGTCTTTAAATTATCCAGGCTTACTTTAATTACCGTTTAGTAAAATAAAACCAATTCCTCGCCGGTTGTTTTGATTTCCGGTGTCCGAAAGACATAATCCGGTTATTAACATGTAATCACAGGGCAATCGGTTCATTTGTTTTTTTACAGAATATCATTTACATTTATTTCGCGAATCAATAGCTAAATATATGAGGTGATAATTAACCGGGACATTGGATAATTACTACAATTAACAACATGCACTGTGCCGGTTATAAAAAAAGTTTTCTTTACTAATACTTTACACAAAACATAAAAAACACAAAATGAAACACTTACAACTATCAAGGCTGTTTTCTTTTATAGTTTTATTTATTATGATAACCCCGGCTATTTTTAGCCAGGAACAATAGCCACTATAAAGTAAACAAAGTTGCTGACAAGGTACTGGCAATAGTGGAAAGTCCGGCCGGAGGTACCCCTGTAAATATTTATGTGGTGGAAGGCAATGACAGTGCCCTGATTATCGATACGGGTTACGGTAACGGTGATCTGAAAGCATATGTACGCACACTCACTAAACTTCCGCTGATTGTTGTAAATACGCACGGGCATGGCGATCATACCGGGTGTGATTATCTTTTTCCCAAAATATATGCAAACGCCAAAGATTTCGGATTGATCAATGCCAATCTTAAAAAAGAAAGAGAGAGACACGGGGATTTTGTGGCTCCGGAACTTGTCCCAATAAAAGAAGGGTATACATTCGACCTGGGGGGCAGAAAGCTGGAGGTAATTGATGTGCCGGGCCACACACACGGAAGTATCTGCCTGCTCGACTCCGGTAACAAAATATTATTTGCCGGAGATAATACCAATACCATCGTCTGGTTGTTTCTTAAGGACAGTTATCCGCTGGAAGTATACCTGAAAAGCCTGGAGAAGGTTGAAAAACATATAAATGACTTTAACATCATTATGCCGGGTCATAATGAACCGCTGCCCAAGACATTTATCAGTGAGCAGATTGCCTGTGTAAAAAGCATTCTTGACGGAAGTTGTTCTTCTGTTCCGTACAACCAGTCCGCGTTTACCGCCGGAGCTATGTTGTGTACCTACAAATCGGCCGGTGTGGCTTATAACCCTGATAATTTGTTTGAAAAAGAATAAACTGGTGTCATTCAGAATTTTAGTTCATAAAATAAATTTGCATTTCACTATGTAATCTTTTATATTTACCCCCGTACCGACAGTTGGAAGTTAGTAAAAGTTGGGTAAAAGGTACCTCAGGGATTTACGATAAAACTCATTTACTTTAAATGCTCATACGTCTAAAAAACCAGAAAAAGATCATTTATAATTATTCCATTTAAATAGATTCATATGAAACAATTATTTGTAATACTGGGAATTTTAGCATTAGTAACTGCTTCATGCAAAAAAGATAATACTGCTGTCTATACACAGGAACAACTTAACGGAACCTGGGAAGCCTTGGCATTAAACTCCAACGGTTGTACCGAACAATTATTAATTACATCCACAGGCTTAAGCGAGATTAAAATTTGTGCCGGCATTCGTGTGAAATTTGACGCCGAAAACTATTCTTTTGACGGAAGAATAATCAAATACAAGCTGTATGGAATAAATATGGAGTTTCAAATATCCGAATTAACAGATCAGAAATTAATGCTGGGATACAATGATCCGGTGGAATATAAAAGAGTTGCGGATTGATTGATTGGTTTAAAGGTAATTAGTAATTTATGATTCTAAAAAAATATATTTCTGTCAGGTCTTTTTTTAATTTTGATATCAATTGAATCAATTGGACAAAATATTGATGAAAATTATTTAATTGGTATTTGGCAAGATTCACAAAATATTGCAGATGGATGGTCAAACAATTATCAATTCTTTGAAAATGGTATCTTTAAATTCAACTATAGTCAAATGAATTGTAAAAAAAGAGTCATCTATTTAAAAGGCAATTGGTCGTTAAAATATGATCTAATAGTACTCTCAGTAAAAGAAGAAATGATAATTGAAGGAGGAGAATTAGTAAAAGATCCTATTTGTGATTCAATGATCGTAAATGGTATTGATAAAACTATTACATTAAAAGAACCTAGAATATACAAGATGAAGATAATCGTTAAACAAAACAGCCTTTTAAATGATAAAGGTCCCAAAATTGAACATATTCAACTTGATTCTATTAATTATTATAAATTAAGAGAAAATCCACTGGATTATTAAATAGTGTAACATTCTCCCCATCCAGCCATGGAATGCAATAAAAAACAAAAAATTGGTTCAGGTACCGCACCTGGACCTTTTTTGTTTTTTTAGTGTTACCTCCTGATAAGCTGTAAGTGTAAATACTAAGACCCTATGCAGAAATACCACACATAAATAATTCTACATATTGCTATAAATACAAAGAGGCCGTCTAAATCAGACAGCCTCTTTTAATAAATAACTTTTTTAACTATTTATTTTTTGACTATTTTTTGAATACTGCTTATTCCGTCTTTATCAACTATTCTTAGCAGATATATACCTGGTTCCATCTGATCTGTATTGATTCTTGAAACAGGTAAGGTTCTATCCAGAATGATGTTCCCTGTAAGAGAATAAATGATGATTCGGGAAACCGTATTAATATTTTCAATAGAGATGTATTCGTTAAACGGATTTGGCATTACCAAAGGTTTATTTTCATTTAAATTGGCAATTGAACTAACCACGGCAAAATTAGCTGTTAGTGTTACATCTGCTGCTGGCATTGTATAATCAAAACCAACCTGATCGCTTACTATATTGCCTTCTTCGTCTGTCCAGTTAACAAATTCATAACCATCTGCAGGAGTGGCTAACACGGTTGCTGTATCATTGTATAAGAATGAACCTCCACCTGTAGCGGTTCCTCCTTCGGCAGGAGAGCTAACTAAAGTAAGCTCGTACTCCTGAATGATATCTGCCGTTGTTGTTGGGGCACCATCAAGGGAAAGAATATAATTTCCCGATTCGGTCCCGGCCAGCTCAGCGCTAGTAAGAGAAACAGCTATATCCGTTCCCGCTTCAGGTTGTGCAAATGCTGCCTGAACATTGGTAAGTGAAACATCATCTCCACCAATAACCCCGTCAAGTATAAGATTATTACCGGATATTGTTGCCGTTGTAGTTCCATCATACGTTTTATTATCTGCCGCGAAACTACCTGTCAGGGTCAGTTCTTTGGCACTGATAGACGCCGTAGTTCCGGGCGCTCCAACTAGGGAAAGAACATAATTCCCCGATTCGGTTCCTGCCAGTTCACCGCTGGTAAGAGAAACGGCTAAATCAGTTCCTGCTTCAGGTTGCGCGAATGATGCCTGAACATTGGTAAGTGAAACATCATCTCCACCAATAACCCCGTCAAGTATAAGATTATTACCGGATATTGTTGCCGTTGTAGTTCCATCATACGTTTTATTATCTGCCGCGAAACTACCTGTCAGGGTCAGTTCTTTGGCACTGATAGACGCCGTAGTTCCGGGCGCTCCAACTAGGGAAAGAACATAATTCCCCGATTCGGTTCCTGTCAGTTCACCATTGGTTATGATGACGGCTAAATCAGTTCCAGCTTCAGGTTGCGCGAATGATGCCTGAACATTGGTAAGTGAAACATCATCACTACCGACTACTCCGTTAAGTACAAGATTATTACTTGAAATTGTAACCGTGGCTGTACCATCATATGTTTTATCATCTGCCACAAAACTACCTGTAAGGGTCAGTTCTTTGGTACTGATTGTTCCTGTGCCACCGGGGGCACCGTCAAGAGAAAGAATATAATTCCCCGATTCGGTTCCTGCCAGTTCACCGCTGGTAAGAGAAACGACTAAATCAGTTCCTGCTTCAGGTTGTGCAAATGCTGCCTGAACATTGGTAAGTGAAACATCATCATTGCCTACAACTCCGTTAACTACAAGATTATTACTTGAAATTGTAGCTGTTGTCGTTCCGTCATACGTTTTATCATTTGCCACGAAACTACCCGTAAGGGTCAGTTCTTTGGTACTGATTGTTCCTGTGCCACCGAGGGCACCGTCAAGAGAAAGAATATAATTCCCCGATTCGGTTCCTGCCAGTTCACCGCTGGTAAGAGAAACGGCTAAATCAGTTCCTGCTTCAGGTTGCGCGAATGATGCCTGAACATTGGTAAGTGAAACATCATCACTGCCTACAACTCCGTTAAGTACAAGATTATTACTTGAAATTGTAGCTGTTGTCGTTCCGTCATACGTTTTATCATCTGCCACGAAACTACCCGTAAGGGTCAGTTCTTTGGTACTGATTGTTCCCGTTCCACCGGGGGCTCCAACAAGAGAAAGAACATAATTTCCCGATTCGGTTCCTGCCAGTTCTGCACTGTTAATAGTGACAGCTAAACCCGTACCCGGTTCTTTTTGTGCAAATGCTGCCTGAATGTTGGTAAGCGAAACATCATCTCCACTGACAACTCCGTCAAGTATCAGATTATCAATGGCTATTGCTGCTGTTGTAGTTCCATCATACGTTTTATCTGCTGCCACGAAACTACCTGTAAGGGTTAATTCTTTGGAACTGATTGAAGCGGTAGTTTCAGGAGCTCCGGTAAGGGAAAGAATATAATTTCCTGATTCGGTTCCTGCCAGTTCAGTGCTGGATACTTTAACGGATATATCCGTTCCTGGTTCTGTTTGTGCAAATGCTGCCTGAACGTTGGTGAGTGAAACATCATCTCCACTGATAACTCCGACTAATTGAAGAAAATTTAATGGGATTGAAGCGTTATTATTGCCATCATATGTTTTATCTTCTACCATGAAAATACCTGTAAGGGTCAGTTCTTTGGCACTGATAGATGCTGTAGCATTGGGAGCACCGTCAAGAGAAAGAAAATATTTTCCCGATTCAGTTCCGGTCAGTTCAGCATTGATAACAGAGACTGCCAAATCCGTTCCCGGTTCTACCTGGGCAAATGCTACCTGAACACTGGTAAGTGAAACATCATCACTGCCGATAACTCCGTCGAGTAAAAGATTATCACCGGATATAGTTGCTGTGGTAGTTCCATCATACGATTTATTATCAACCGTGAAACTTCCTGACAAGGTAAGTTTAGTTTTTGTGGAGAATGTGATTTCATCACCATAAAAAGTTCCTTCACTATTTGTAGCATAAGCTCTTACATAATAAGTTTCATTTAATGATAAACCGCTTATGGAAGATGAGAAGGTACCTGTTGCAGTAACTTCCCCTTCGAGGGTTATATTTGGGTTACTTTCCACAACGGGCGATCCGGTTGTGTTCCAAACAAATCCGTGTTGAGATGCTTCAGGAGAACCCATGTTTTCTATTGTTCCATTTAATGTTGCTGTGGTTTCTAAAACAGATGAAGCTGCCTGGGTTGACACTACGGCTTGATGAATATTTGCCAGGCCCTGCCACGACAATGAAGGATAACCATTATTATCCGGTGTGGTTACGGACTCATCAATATGCCAGGTGCCGGGAAATTGCCATCCTGCATTAAAGAGTGTATCAAAGCTTTGCATCTCTACAGTGGTTTTAGCAGTTCCGGCAGCAGATGTTGATATTCCCGATGTTTCCTCATCCCAAAAACAATTACTAACTGTAGAAGAACTAAAATATGCAACAAATCCGCCTACATTACCTACATTATCTATACTTCCGATACTGTAACAATTTGTAACAGCGGAAGAATTATCAATTGCTCCGGCAAATCCACCTAAATATGTACTTGAGCCTGATGTGTATTTGGTTATGTCACCTGTGCTATAACAATTGTTGACTTTTCCACCCATAACTCGTCCTATTAAACCTCCCGTATAAACTGTGCCCTGAACGTTTGCACTGCTGTAACAGTCATTCATAGTACCATAGGCATTCCATCCAACCAGGCCTCCGGAGTAACCGCCAGTTCCCACAATTTTCCCTGTAGAAAAACAATTATTAATGATATTGGAAGAGGAATATCCTGTACCTACAAGCGCACCAGCATATTTGCCGGAAATGTCAACATTTGTTAATCCAAGATTTTCAATAGTAGCATACTCTATACAACCAAATAGTCCGGTGTATTCAGTTGATTGGCTATTGATAAACAGGTTGTCAATTACAAATCCCTGTCCGTTATATGAGCCTGAAAAATATGTCGACAGGTTTGTCCCAACAGGAACAAACCCTTCTCCATCATTCATGTGTGCTGTTGGAGAAGCATTAATATCTGCAGTTTGTATATAGTGCTTATTCCATTGGGTTGTATTCTGTGACAGCCATATTAAATTATTCAGATTAGCTATTTCATAAGGAGATGAACTACTTCCATCCCCAATTGCAGGAGCCTCTGGTTCAACTGTTGTAAATGAGACTTCATTTCCATATATGGTATCATTAGCATTTATTGCATAAGCTTTCACGTAATAAACCATGTTTGGTGCGAGGCCTGTAATTTCCGATGTAAAATTTCCTGATGCCCCGGGAGTTCCTTCGGTAGTTTTGTTGTCATCTACAGTAGGTGTTCCGGTGGCATTCCAACAGATTCCATGTTCGGTTGGTGCGGGTGTGCCGAGATCATATATGGTACCATTTCCTGTCGCGGTTGAAGTTGAACCTGAATAGTTGGTGACTCCCTGAGTTGTAAGAACAGCATTCAATGAAGGACTTAATCCCTGGAAAGAAAGAAAAGGATAACCATTGTTTTCAGCAGAATTAATTCCCCAATAATCGTCAGTACCATTTATGGTTTCGTTTTGAAAATCCCAACCTGCCGAATAATAAAGAACAGGATCCTTCATTTCGGCAGTAGTTTTCCCGACCCCGCCATTACTGGTTGACTGGTTAGAAGTTTCAGTATCCCAATAACTGTTAGATACGCCATTCCCAACAATATAACCAATAAGACCGCCAATATTATTTAATCCACCACTCACAAAGCCTGTGCTATATGAATTGTTAAGTGTTGAAGAATAAAAATATCCGATTAATCCGCCTAATGTTTGGGTTCCTCCCGTACGGGTTCCGGTAACACTGGCAGTACTGTAACAATTAGAAATGGATGAATATTGAACATTACCCAGTAATCCGCCAACTTTCCCGTAATAGGAGCCACTGGCAACTGCACCCGTACTAAAACAATTATTAACCGAAGTAGTAGCCTTAATTAATCCTGCCAAAGATCCGACAGATTCATTCCCGGTTACGGTTACATTCTCAAGCCCAATGTCTTTAATGATTGCCCCACTTGCATTCCCAAATAAACCCACATCATTCAAAGTCGGGCGGTTAATGATGAGGCCGTTTATAATAAATCCGCCACCGTCATAAGTACCTGTAAAGGCAGTAACAGATGAACCGATAGGTGTCCAGCCTTTGTTTCCATCCCAGGTGCTTATATTTGGGAAAGCTGATGATAAATCAATGTCTGCGGTTTGTACATAATATTTATCCCATTCAGCAGCATTTTGACTTAACCAATATAAATTTTCCCAGGTTGCAATCTGGTAAGCATTACCCTGCGAACCATCACCCGCTGAGGGAGGTGTTGCAGTTTGGCTTAATAAACTGATTGCACTATAAAAAGAAAGCATTAAAATTGTAAAGTACCTCATAAGAATATATTTTAAATTTGACCGGGCTAAAGTATTTTTTCTTTTTAATAACCTTAAATTTGAAAGCGGGACAAATGCGGGACAGGTCTATTTATCAGTGTGAAAAAACGATTTTTGTTGATCAGGTACCTCTTTTTTATTGAAAACAGATAAAATTATATTCTCATTGAATACTATTTATAGAAGTAAATACAAAACAACCTTCATTACAGGTCTGACAATAATTGTGTCTTCAGGATTTTTCAACGGAATTCAAGCTGAATGCATGGTTGACAAACCTGGTTCAGCCATTCAACAAACACAATTTATTATTCATCCGAACGAAATAAAGAAAT
The DNA here is from genome assembly GCA_963748095.1 of uncultured Bacteroidales bacterium. Classification (GTDB taxonomy): domain Bacteria; phylum Bacteroidota; class Bacteroidia; order Bacteroidales; family UBA10428; genus CAVVIO01. The sequence goes on along the minus strand of CAVVIO010000001.1, from coordinate 240,769 downwards.
TAGAAGGCAAGATGGATTTTTACTGGAATCAGTTGCTTACACCCGGGGACTTTAAAAAAACACCTGCTCCTGAAAAAACATGCAGACTGGATTTTCCTGATAGCTGGAATGGGAAAATAATAAATGGAGAAAAACTGCCTGGAAAAGGTCATGCCACGTACAGAACAATCATATATATGGATACTGTTTGTCCCATGGCCATTCAAATAAAGGATTATTGCAATGCATACCGTTTATGGATTAATGGTAAGTTGATAGCGGACGGAGGTATACCCGGAACATCGAAGGCAAAAACGGTACCTGCCAAAATTAACACAATTGCTATGTTTTTACCAAAGAAAGGAGCCAATGAACTTGTATTGCAAACGGCCAATTATCGTGAAGAATATGGAGGTTTTCGTGAAGCATTCCTGATAGGGAATAAATCAGATATTGTAGAAAGAGCCACTACGCAGCAGATTATTGATGCCTTTGTGCTTGGGATTATATTAATGATGGCTTTATACCATCTTGGTTTGTATTCGTTAGATAAGAAAAGAATTTCATTGCTCTGGTTCGGACTGCTGGCATTATTTATTTTTTTGCGCCAGGCATTACTTTCTGATATTAAGGTTTTTGATCCCCTGATCCAAAATCATGTTGTGCTCTATCTTAAAATTGCCATTTCATTAGTTTATATAATCTCTCTGATTTTTTTTCTGTTTATTGATAGTGTTTATCCTGAGTGGCTGGGAAAAAGAATTATTACTATATATCTGTATTTTATTACAGGTTGTGTACTGTTCACAATGTTTTTCCCGATTTATACCGTGTCGGTGGGGGCACATTATCTTCAGGTAGTTGTCATAACCGGCTTTGTTTATTTATTTTTCAGGACAATTAAATCATTCTTTTCTAAATCCTCGTACAGATGGCTGGTCTCCGTTGGAATTTTAATCTTTTTGCTTTCTGTGCTTTTTGAGATACTGATTTTCAATCGAATATTTTATTTTGAATACACCCTGCATTACGGTCTGGTTGGTTTTATTCTTTTTCAGTCTTTCGCTTTATCTGTCGATTCTTCACGTACAAACAAACAGAATTTAAGCTTGACAAAAAAACTTGAAAATTACAATAGAAATTTGAAAAGTATGGTTCAGGCGAAATCCGATGAACTTATTCAGACTAAGGAAAGAGAACTGCTTTCTGCATTGATGCAAAAAACATCAACAGACAAAATATTAAAGCAAATTGAAGGAGAACTGATAAAAATATCGCCTGTAAAATCAGAAGATAAATATATTCATTCTGAGTTGTTAAAAACGATCCGGTTATCGTTAAATACAAATGAGGGTGACAAATATTTGATGCATTTTGAAAAGATCCACCCGGGTTTCTTTGAATATTTAAAGCTCGTACACCCCTCGCTCACACAACATGAAACAAGGATATGTGCCTATATCAGGATAAATCTAAGCAACAGAGAAATCGCGGAATTTCTGCACGTGGAATCCGAATCGGTTCGTAAAGCAAAAACCCGTATGCGCAAAAAAATGGGGCTTATTTCGGATAAAGATATTTATGATTACCTGATTAAAATTTAAAACGAAAAATATTCCTTCTGCTTTAAAGTATGACATCCGGACCTTTTTTGTTTTTTATAACGTTATCTCCTTCCCTACCTGTTATCAGGAATTTAAAGCTCCATTTTTCCATAACGGCCCGTACAAACCCCTTATTTCGATCAGTATTTTCTCAGTTTCTGATTGATCTTATAACACAGGAAGGCACTGCCCGATCCGATCAGGGCCCCGATCAATACATCCGAAGGATAATGTACACCCAGGTCCATGCGCGAATAGGCAACTGTACCTGCCCAAATGTAGCCGGGAATAATAACAAACCACTTGGGGTACGTAAGGCTGAGTGAGGTTGCAAGTGAGAACGCCTGTGAAGTGTGGCCCGAAGGAAACGAAGGACTGTGAACGCTCATTGCATCCACAATATCCGGAAATTTATCAAACGGACGTTCGCGGTTAACGCTGTATTTTAACACATTACTGATGATAACCGAGGTAAGTATTGTGGCTCCTATATAAATTGCATCCTTTTTTAAAACAGAATCTTTTTTATACATCCCCAGGCCATACATTGTAATTGGTGCTGCAATTACAACAGGTGCTACCGAGTTGCTCACAAACCGGAAAGCCGGATCCAAAGCAGTGTTTCTGTTTAAATTTATGTTGCGCAAGATGCTGATATCGGCGTTTTGTCCGGATACAACGGGATAGAAGAGAAAAAGTAATAATAGTGGAATAGCAACCCTTTTCATAGAAAAACAAATCAATGCTTTTAAAAATATATGTCTTATGTTAAGATAAATATTTATATAGAACGGAAGCTCTATTTACCAAATTTTTCATAACCGAAAACAAGTTAAAAAAACACCAATTGGCCGCAACCCCTTCGGTTTTTTATTTTTAATAACTTTTCTAATCTGTTACAATAAAACTAAACTACATTGTTTGTTTTTAAGAACAACTGTTGTTTGTTTCTATTAAGGAAATCAGAACAGGTATCTGTTAAAAGGTGATATTCATAACATATAATCAAAAAGTTATACGCTCAGATTTGCTTTTTACCGGAATAACTTTTACATTTAATTCGTATAACTGTCGTTGAAAGTAGATGTAAGTGATGCAAACGGTGCATTTAACAGAATAATAAAACTAATATGTGTTTCAATTAACCCTAAAATGAGTTTATTACAGGATAAATATATAGACTGATCCTTTAATAGTATTTTATTTTATCATATGAATAATTAACCGATAATAAACCTGAAAGCTATCAATACAAAAAACCGGGAATTACAGATTTCAGAACCGTTCGATAAAACCATTTTTTATGGAATTATGCAGTATACTGCATCTTTAAAATAACCAGTTAAAAAGATGAAAAAAATCCTTCAAAAATTAAATCTATTCTTCATTGTTCTTATTCTGTTTATATGTTTCCCTGTAAATGGTCAGAAATTAATCAGAAGCCGACAAACCAGTTACTATACTTATATCTATAAGATCACCGATAAAGAGGCTAAAAAAATCTATAAAAATGATTTCCGGAAAGTTGATGAATCCTTCTTCCACACGTTAACCGCCTCATTCCCGACCGACAGTCAACATATTCCTGCGCTACCCCCTGGCCATTATTTAAAAACATACGCGGAAAAAAACAAACAGAAATTTTCAATTACAACCATACAAAACTTCGATGTTTTTATACTGAACAATAACACGGACTTGTGCATACAGATTTACGACCTGAAAGGAAATATCATCCGTAATGCGGATGTGAGTGTAAGAATGAAGACCCTTCACTTTAATATAAAAACACAATCATACATTGATAAGAAATCGAATCAAAAGGGGTTACTTAAGGTAAGTTATAACGGATTTACTACTTATTACAACCTCTCCAGGCAATATAACAATTCATTTGTAAAAAGGGGAATACGCAAGGCTGTTTACGGCACTCCGGTAAAATACGTGTGGATACCTGTTAATTTTATCATTTATCTGCCGGTAGACGGTGTTAAATCTGTTATACGGGGCTGGCCCCAGGGCACAATCAACAGGACAAAGAATTTCTTTGTAAAATCCTTTCGCAAAGTTGCCTGTATGTTTGACGATTATTATTGTGGTTATTACACAACTGATAAATTCAGAAGAAACCATACCGGGTACATTGTATTCAATAAACCAAAATATTTGCCGGGAGATACTGTGAAATTCAAAGCATTTCTGGTAACCAAAAAAGGCCGTTCGGTTGATAAACAGGTAAAGGTTATTTTACAGACAGCCCGAAAGAAGATTGAACTGACACAACTGGCACCTTACCGCAAAGGTGGATATGAATACGCGTTTTTTCTTCACGATTCGCTGCAACTACAACTTGACAGGAACTACACCGTTTACCTGGAATTAAACAAAAGAAAAGAGTATATCAGCGGCAGTTATAAATACGAAGATTACGAGCTCTCTAAAAATCAACTCTCCATAAGACTGGAAAATAAAGAACAATTCAGAGGTCAAAAGGCAACGTTGTTTGTAAAGGGAACCGACGAAAATGATCTGAATCTTCAGGACGCAAGAGTTGAAATACTCGTTACTCCAACGTCAATAAATAAATATTTCGATAACTATGTCTATGTTCCCGACACCCTGCTGTTTCTTGAAAAGAAACTTGATCCTGCCGGAGAGACAGAGATTGTCCTGCCGGATTCAACTTTCCCGAAAATCAATTTTGATTATACTATCAATGTACGGTTACTTACTTCAGATAACGAAACTGTTAAGGCAGATAAAAAGGTTAACTATTATTATAAATCAGAAGAGTTAACCGGTAAGCTGCTGACGGATTCCATACAATTTACTTATGCTGAAAACGGAAGGCAACAGCATAAAAACGTTGTCATTACAGGTGAAGACAATTTCGGAAACGAAACACCTGTTTTAAGGGGAACTACCCCCTGTACAACGGAATTAAATCCGTATTATTCATCATATATCATTAAATCCGACAGCTTAAACGCATCCATCAACATTGCTGATGAACCTTCGCTGCTTCAGTGTTATTCCAAACGTACATGCGATTCGGTCATTATCGTTGTAGATAATCCGCGCAATATACCTTTCAGCTACACTGTTTATAAAAGGAACAGCCAGCGGGCTGCCGGCTATACCGATTCGTTAAACATACATTACAAATCGGGGTCCAGACAAAACTATTTTGTGTCGATACGATATTTGTGGGGAGGCCGTATCAGGGAGGAAAATTATCGCATCCCGCTGGTCGATAAAAATTTAACTGTGTCTGTTATTCAACCAAAAATTGTATATCCGGGCCAGAAATCACATATTGAAGTATTGGTAACAGACCTCAGCGGTAAACCCGTAGAAGGCGTTGACCTGACTGCTTTTTCCGTAACAAAGAAATTCGGTTATTCTCCTCCGGCCGTTCCTTACCTGGGCAAAAGCAGAAAAAATAAAACCGTTATCAATAATTTCAGTTTTAAAAATTTTGATCTTAGTGCTCATCCCGGGCTGAATTTGGATTACAATGCATGGAAAATACTAGCCGGGTTAGACACCATTGAATATTACCGGTTTATCTATCCGGAAAACACCATTTACCGGTTTGTATATCGGTCACCGGATTCTTATACCCAGTTTTCTCCATTTGTCGTCCGGAACGGAGAAATTCTTCCCGTACATGTAATTTATGTGGATAGCAAGCCTGTATATTTCAGCTGGTCAACCAATTCTCAACCGTATTCTTTCAGAATAGAAAGCGGTTATCACCAAATTAAACTACGAACAAGTGATCGGGAAATTATAATAGATAAACTCTATTTCGAACCGGGTAAAAAAACGATCATCAGCTTAAACGAGGAAACTCATCTTAAAAATGTAAGCGTCAGAAAGGCAGAGCCTTCGTTAAGTGCTTTTGAAAAACGGGTGTTGTACAACTACATTTTCCCTTACCGGAATAATTTCGGTGAACGGTATGCATATATTGAGCAGGGAAATACGGTTCAGTTTCTCAACCCTGAATTAAATACCCGGCTTTATAAAAATTTTGCAGGTCCGGTAGCAGGAAATGTAACATTTCATCTTATCGACAGTTTTTCAACTGATTTTTACCACGAACCTTTTTTTGAATACGACTTTTCTCCCGGTTTGCTCAAAATGCGGAGCGTGGATGAAAAATCATATCCTGATTATTTAAGTCTTTATCATCCGGAAAACAGGTTGAGTGATCTCATCCTAACAAGAAAAAAACTTGAAAACCAATGGAAAGATTACCTTGACAAAAAAAGATACCTGACAGCAAGGTATAGGTATCCCAACTCAACAAAACCGGGAGCCGGACGTCTTCTTCTTAATTTCACAGGTGAAAAGGGGAACGTTCAGGATATTCCGCTGAATATCCTGGTATTCCGATACGATAATCATGAGTTTTTGCGGGTTTATCCGGGCAATACTTCACTGATACATGAATTGCAAAAAGGATATTATAAATTAATTCTTTTCTATTCCGGGGCAAAATACCAAATCGAAGATTCCGTATACATTCAGCCAAACGGGATTAATTATTATAAATTCACCCAACCACATATTTTAAAAAAAGATACATTTAGTATTTATGTAAGCAAATTAATTGAAGAAACACTGTTTAAACCATATCCATACTACAATGACGAGGAGAAAGAACTCAGGCAGATCTATAACAGATATCAGCAGCAATTCAGGTATACAGGCGTAGGTGATGTGGTTGAAGGCCATGTGTATGATGCAAAATCAGGAGAACCGTTGCCGGGAGTAAATGTATTGATTAATGGAACTACCTATGGAACCCTTACGGATATTAGCGGATATTATTCGTTGAAAGTGCCTGTAGGGAAAACCATGCTGAATTTCTCATTCATCGGGTATGTTCCTGTTGACAAATCCATTGAATATAACAATGTGGTAGATGCTCATTTATCTCCCGGCGAGATGCATCTTGATGAGGTTGTAGTGATAGGATATGGAACTACTAAAAAATCAACGCTGACCGCTTCAGCAATAACAGTGGTATCTAAAAATCTTATAAGGGGTATCCCGGGAATAAGCGGTAATATATCTCAGAGTTTACAGGGAAAAGTTGCGGGTGTAGCTATTGTATCAAAAGGAGGTCCCGGCAATGGCATGGAAATTAGAATACGTGGTAATTCAACTGTTGAATTTGATAAAACTCCCTTGATTATTGTAAACGGAAATGTTTATACCGGTGATATTTCGGAACTGGATCCGGCAAAAATCCAAAAGATTGAAACGCTTATAGATGAAAATGCAACTGCTATTTATGGTTCCAGGGGTGCTAATGGTGTTGTTATAATAGAGACCCTGCCGGGAACATATCGGCTGGCAAAGGATCCTTCCAGTAAAGGAGCCGACTATGATAACACTTTTTTTGAGGCAGCAACAAAATCAAGTTCCATACGGGAAAACTTTTCCGATTATGCTTTCTGGAGACCAAAACTAACAACCGATGAAGACGGGAAAGCAGGTTTTGACGTCACTTTTCCGGATGATGTCACCAGCTGGGAAACCTATTTCCTCGCAATGGGCAGTAAAAGGCAATCCGGCCATACAGAAGGTATGATAAAATCATATAAACCCCTGATGGCACAGCTTGCTGTCCCGAGATTCCTTGTACGGACAGATACAACTTACGCGCTGGGGAAAGTCCTGAATTATACTTCCGATTCGATAAATGTCGCACGACAATTTGAAATAAACGGTGATAACAAATTTGTCGACACAGGGTACTGCACCAATTCAATAGTCGATACATTACCGGTAGTTGCATTGAATGATTCCCTGTCTGTAAAATACTTTCTTGAAAAAGAAGACGGTTATTTCGATGGCGAAATCAGGAAGATCCCTGTCTTTCCCGTCGGGCTGGAAGAAACGGACGGAAAGTTTTATGTGCTTGATAAAGACACAACCCTGCAATTAGCTTTTAATCCGGGATTAGGTAAGGTAAGTTTGTATGCCCGGGCTGATATTCTGAATATCCTGGAGGACGAGATCAGTCATATAATCCACTATAAATATTCCTGCAATGAACAATTGGCCTCCAAGCTCAAGGCTTTGCTGGCAGAAAAAAATATTGCCGGATATAAAGGCGAAAGATTCAAAAATGAGAATGAGGTTATAAAGCTAATCCGTCTTTTAAGAAAAAACCAAAAGGAAAACGGATTATGGGGCTGGTGGAAAGACTCAAATGAAAACTTATGGATAAGCCTGCATGTTCTCGAAGCACTTTCGCATGCAGAAAGTCTCGGGTATGAATCACAGATTAATAAGGATCAGATCATTGAAAATTTGATCTGGAAACTTGAAAACAAACAGGATTTTTATACCCGGGTCAGAATATTGAAAATCTTAAATCTGCTCGAAGCCAGTGTTAACTTTCAGTCATATATTTCCGGCCTGGAAAAAACAAGAAAGTTGTCATTTAGTGAAATTCTTGAGATCATACGCTTAAAACAATTGTGTAATCTCAATTACAACCTGGATACACTGGCATCTTATAAAAAAACAACGTTGTTTGGAAATGTCTATTATACTGATGAACAACAGGGATACAATTTACTGACAAATGATCTGCAAAATACGTTGCTGGTCTATCGTATATTAAAATCCGATTCCCTGGATCATAACGAAACATTGGGAAAGATCCGTAACTACTTCCTGGAAAACAGAAAACGCGGATATTGGAGAAACACCTATGAATCTTCGCAGATTGTAGAGACGATTTTACCGGATTTGCTGGGAAATAAAACTAAATTAACCAAACCGGCTTTAACAATTAGAGGAGATATAAATAAAACGGTTACGGAATTTCCATTTGAAATGAAAGTTGATCCTGAAAGTCATTTGGGAATTTCAAAATCAGGTGATTTTCCGGTTTATTTTACCAGCTATCAAAGATACTGGAACAGTTCTCCGAAGGTTAAAAATGAAGATTTTGAAATAACAAGCCATTTTGATCCGGAACCGGCTCCTGTTTTAACAGCCGGTAAAGAAGTAAAACTTGTTGTACATGTAACTGTGAAAAAAGATGCGGAATATGTTATGATAAACATTCCGATACCGGCAGGTTGCTCATATTCCGACAAAAAAAACTACTATGGGAATGAATCACACCGTGAATACTTCAAAAATGAAACTTCTGTCTTTTGTGAATCCCTGTCAAAAGGCAATTATTCTTTCGTGATTGAGCTTGTCCCGAGGTACACAGGTGTATATACAATAAATCCGGCAAAAATCGAATTAATGTATTTCCCAACCTTTAGTGCAAACAATGAAATCAAAACAATTAAAATAAAATAATCTCCGTTGATATAAGCTCAGGAATTAGCAGGCATGCCGGGTTAACAGGAATTGACAAAAGAAATGAATCTTCCGGAATTTTGATGATTGATCGTCATTTTACCTTTTCAAACTCAAATCTTTTACTAAACTGAAAGAATGTAAAAGTTTGGCATCTCCCTTGTATACATTTATACATAAACCAAAATTTAACCACCATAAAAACACTCATCAAAACTTCAGCTTTATTCATCCTTTTTATTCCTCTCTTTTCATGCAGTACACAACAACCCATTTCACAGATAAGGCCTGGAAACAACAAAACCTACGAGGTGGAATATTTATTTGAACACGACGGCTGTAAAGTATATTGTTTTTATGACCGGGGACATTATGTTTATTTTACTAATTGTAATAATATAGTAACCAGTATGGAAAACGATTCAACCGAAACAGACGTGGTGAATACAATGGTAAACAATGTTCCAAAATAAATTGGTGTTAATTTTCAAGGGTTAAAACTTTGGAAGCTATAATTTTCTCGTCCTCGTTTACTGACGAGTATGCGTGTGCATTGAATTTATAACTCATTACTTTCATCCCGGCTGTGTAAAACATCTCTAACATAGAGCCATCCCCCTTCCTTTTGCAGGCAAGTAGTCCTATGTGCTTGTTAGCGGAAACCCAACGTAACACTTTTATCATAGAATTAACCTGAAATTTTCGCCTTTAAAGCAATCAAAAGAAATCTTGACTTTAATTTCGATATATGCTAATTTTGAATAAGTTAGTTGGATAATATCCCATATTTTATTAACTTGAATTATGTTTTCTACATACCATTGATTAAATATATCGCTAAAAAAACCTTCTATAAGCCAAACAAACACTAATGAAAACAAAAAAAATTAACCGTAGAGATTTTTTGACAAAATCGTCGCTTGGTCTGGTTGGTGCTGGAACCGGATTTATATATAGTGGGAAGATAAACGAAGATCATCATTTCAGCAAAAAACCAGAGCAACAGGTAATTAAAGAATACAGAGTTCTTGGACGTACAGGATTCAGGATATCGGACATTGGATGTGGTTCGGCTAATATTACTAATGAAAATGTATTGAAATCAGCTATTGATGCTGGAGTTAATTTCATTGACACTGCAGAATTTTATGGAAATGGAAATAATGAATTAATGGTTGGAAGGGCAATAAAGGGATATAACAGAAGTTCAATTTTCCTCAACACAAAGATTGGCATCACAGAAACAGATACCAGAGAATATATTGTCAGTCGTGTGCGAAAATGTCTCGAAAGACTAAACACAGATTACCTTGACGGACTTATGCTCTGGAATGCCAGTTCAAGCAAAGCAGTTGAAAATAAAGCTTTTCATCAAGCATTTAAACAACTGAAAAATGAAGGAAGGGTTAAATATTGCGGCGTGTCATGTCATGGATCTAATATGGGAACAGAACCTGAAGAAAGCATGGAGAAAATTATTTGTAAGGCTGCTGAGGATGGTCGGTTTGATTTAGTCCTGTTTGTATACAATTATCTCCAACAGGAAATGGGGGAAAACATTCTTAAAGTATGTATAAAAAAGAATATTGGTACCACGCTTATGAAAACTGATCCCTTTGGAGGAAATTATTTATACATAATAGAACATCTTAAGAATTACATAAATGAGGATAAACCAATTCCTGAAAACTACAGGAAATTTTATGACGCTATCATTGAAAAACAGAAAAAAGCTGAATCTTTTTTACAGAAAAATCAGATATTCGATAATAATGCCAGAAAAGAAGCCGCTATTGGTTTTGTACTAAAAAATCCATCTGTGCATTCTGCACTTATATCATTCAGGACATTTGAGGATGTAAAAGACTATGTTAATTTATCAGGAATCCGGTTTACAACAAAAAATATTTCTATAATTAATTCACTCAAAAATACCTGTGGCCATTTATATTGCCGCCATGCTTGTGGAATTTGTGAAAGTAATTGTCCTTATAATGTACCTGTAAATACAATAATGCGTTATAATCATTACTTTATGGCACAGGGCAGGGAAAAGTATGCCATTCAGAAATATTTTGAATTATCTGGTTCCAGATCAGAAAAATGTCTGGATTGCATAGGATATTGTGAAGCATCTTGTCCTTATGGAGTATCAATACATGCACTTTTAGCAATTGCACATAATAATTTAAGTCTTAGTATTTCATAAAATCAAAATCCTTAAAAAATAGAAATCTTCCCGATGATTCATGAACACTGAGTTTATAACTCATTACTTTCATTACAGTTGAGTAAAATATCAATAATAAAAATGCCGAATCCGCGGCATTAAAATATCCCTTATTTACAGTATTATTTAAAAATGACCAATAAGTTATTTTAACAAGCCTATGAACGGACTGAAATAATTAATCAAAATTCATTTAGGTATGAAAAATATCTTTAGTTGTATACGCTGGAGTCTATTAATAATAGTATTTCTAAGCGTCAGTAAAAAGGATGATAATTCTGTGGTAAAAACCCCGGATCAACCAGTAATTACTGAAACAGGACAGCCCGCCGGTCCGGCTGACGAAACAACTATCGGACCCGATGGCGGTATTGCCAGCTCATCCAACGGACTGCTGTCGGTGGATATTCCCTAGGGGCGCTGCCGGATCAGACGGTAATTACTATCCAGCCCCTGTCTAACCAAGCACCACTAGGTCTGGGAAAGGGTTATCGCCTGGACCCCGAAGTTTTGACTTTTGATAAACCCGTAACGCTTACTTTTCATTATACCGACGAGTTGTTATCATCAGTTCCCCCGGAATTCCTTTGGATCGTATTTCAGGAAAATGACAGTACTTGAAAAGTGCTATTGATCCCGCTGCTAAAACTGTATCTGTTGAAACCACGCACTTCAGCGATTGGTCGCTCGGAAAGCTTGTCGATCTTACCCTCACACCTGTTGCCAAAACCTTAAAAAAGGGCGAAAAAACCAACACTGGCAATAACCGGATTTGTCTATGGAGACGAATCTTCCGGAATTTTGATGATTGATCGTCATTTTACCTTTTCAAACTCAAATCTTTTACTAAACAGAAAGAATGTAAAAGTTTGGCATCTCCCTTGTATACATTTATTCATAAACCAAAATTTAACCACCATGAAAACACTCATCAAAACGGCAGCTTTATTCATCCTTTTTATTCCTCTCTTTTCATGCAGTACACAACAACCCATTTCACAGGTGAGGCCTGAAAACAACAAAACCTACGAGGTGGAGTATTTATTTGAACACGATGGTTGTAAAGTATATTGTTTTTATGACCGGGGACATTATGTTTATTTTACTAATTGTAATAATGAAGTAACCAGTATGGAATGTGATTCAACAGACACGCATGCCGTCACCACAATTGAACAGAAGTTACCACAGTAAACCATTTTGTTTTTTATAAAAGAAACAAACTTTTTACTCCTTCTTTATTACTGTTTCTTTGAAAGTTACCTGTTTCTAATTTTCATGTTTGTTTGATATAGCACAGGATAAATAGTTACAAGCCGGCATTTTCATTATATTTGAATCCATGAGATATTTTCCCGGGTATCAAAAAGAATAGGAAAGATATCCGGTAAACTAATTTTTAACCGGTCAGAATTATCTGACACAAAATAACAGACATGAAATTATCCGTATCGAAAATGTTAACTGTACTCCTTGTGTTACTGTTTGAGTTCAGCATCGGGCATACACAGTCGCCTTCTTTTCAGACTTACATGAACCCGGTTATCCCGGGCGATCATCCCGATGCGACACTCACCCGGATAGGAAATGATTTTTATACTACCGGCTCGTCCTTCAATGTAACCCCGGTAATTTATCATTCCACCGACCTGGTTCACTGGGAGGCCATTGCCCAACCGGTTAAAGCATCCTGGTCGAATTACGACGATCGGCCCGGTGGCGGATGCTGGGGAGGCCAGATGGTTTTATACAAAGGCCTTTACTGGGATTACTTTTCACGTGCCAATACCATGTATTTTGTTACAGCAAATGACCCGCGAGGGCCATGGAGCGACCCGGTAAAAGTAAACAACCCCTCAACCCTTAATTACGGACTGGGGTACGATAATTCCGTCTTTATTGATGATGACGGAAAATGGTACCTGGTTGTTAAAAACGGGCAACCCAACAACGGTATCGTGGAACTGGGTGACGACGGGCAACCTACCGGAACAGTCTATAATCTGAGCTGGCTGAATCCTGCGCCTGACTACCCGTATAGCTGGGCAGAAGGACCCGTGATGTGGAAATACCACGGTTACTATTATTACTCATTCGCAAGGGATCTGTCGGGGGGACAAAAAGTAATGCGCAGCGATACCCTTACAGCGGATCAAAGCTCGTGGGAAATGCTGGGTGATTTTTTTAATGAAAACGATCCCCTGAAAAACACTTCAAAATTTACAAGTCCCAACCATGCCTCGGCTGCTGTTATGATCGATGACAGTACCAGCTGGGTAATTCATCCGTTGTATGCAAAGGGAGAGTGGAAAGGACAGGGACGGCAGGGCCTTCTGAACCAGGTAAGGTATAACCAGAATGACAAACCGACTGTCGATTACCCGGTAAACAAGTACTTTACAGCTCCAAAACTGCCGGACAACGGTATTCCCTGGATGGTTCCAAAGTCGGATTTTTTCGATTCCGGCAATCTAAACCCGGAGTGGTCGTTCCTGGGATATACCCTTGATAATACACATTCACTAACCGACCGGCCCGGATGGCTGCGATTATCACCTAAAAACTCGACCAAACCGAATACAGTTATCAAGAACGACGGAGAACATAATTATTCACTGATCACACGGCTCGACTTTCATGCTGCTACTACAAACAACCAGGCAGGCCTGCAGATCATGCGTGGTGATGAAAAAAGTTTTGTGAAACTGTATAGTTCGGTAAATGACAGCAACCAGAAAGTGGTTGTTTTCAGCTTTAACAGTACCAAATACGAAACTCCAAACACGGCAGGAGATACATTGTTACTCAAAATATTCAGGTCAAATCACAGCGTAAGCGGCTACTTCAGCAATAACGGGTACGACTGGACAAAAGTGGGAAATACCTTTGATATTTCAACAATTGATTCCTATTCCGATTATTCAACATTTACAGGAACCCGTCAGGGATTATATGTTTCGGGCAGCAGCGCTTATTTCGATTATTATATTTATCGCGATGCCTATTCTCCGATACTGGCCGAATGTCCGGCTAATCAGTTTGGCACTATTGCCGATGGGAAAAAAGACGGCATTTACCAGCTGGACAGTATCAACAATAACGATTGGGCGTTGTATGCTGGCGTGGAATTCGGGAACAAGGAATACCCGAAAGCCGCACACTCTGTTGAATTTACTGCAGCCTGCGGAGGAACAGGCGGAACCGTGGAAGTATGGCTCGATTCGATCAACGGGAAAAAGATTGCCGAATGTCCCATATCCGGTACCGGCGACTGGAGCACTTTCAAAACATTTTCCTGTCCGGTAACCAATACCAAAGGTATGCACGACGTATACCTGCGTTTCAAAGGCAGCTCGGGAAGACTGTTTATCCTGAAATGGATTAAGTTCGTTTCCCAGGTACCACCGTCATTTGTATCAGCCAATGCCGTGGAAAGCGAAAAAGTATTACTGAAATTGGATGGCCCTGTATTAGGGCCATCTTTGCCTTCGGGATTACATATCGAAACAAATGGCACAACAGATATCCCCATCTCAGATATTTCACTGGCACCGGATGATTCAGGTATGCTGGTCATAACCCTGGCCGTACCCATTCTGAATACCGATAAAATTACTGCTTCCTATACTCCGGGTACATATTGTTAATGAAGACAGCGTAAGTATTTTTCCATTTAGCGGGGCATTTGTAGACAACCTGACGCCCGGTTCCATTCCCAGGATAGAATCTGTTGAGACAAAAGATAAAGGTGACACGGTATGGTTATCTTTGAATAAAAAAATGAGCTCCCCGGCATCTTATGCCGCTGATTTTACAATCGGAATAAAAGGAAAAGCAAGTATTCCGGTTACAACAGCCGGATTAATGACAGGAGATTCTTCTGTATTGGTCCTGATGCCCGAAAACAGGATCTATTATGAAGATACCGTTACATTAACTTATTCAGGAACCGGAGTTGAAGCCGCTAACGGTGGCGCTCTGGAAAACTTTTCCGACTTACCGGTAATAAATACAACAGAAGGTTACCCTCCTCAGATAGTTAGTGACACTATCCTGGGAGACAGTACCGGTTACAACTCTATTCTTCTTTTTGTTGACAGGCCCCTTCTTAATTCAGGTATTGAAAAAGATTCTTTTTTAATAACCCTTAATGATGAACCGGTGACAATAGAATCGGTAACGGTTCATTATGATACTCTGATTTTCATGTTTTCTCCTTCCGTGAGGTATGGTGATGAAATAAAAATAAGTTACTCGGGAGGCAATATAAGAAGTTATTACAATGGCTTCCTTCAGGCTTTCAGTGATTATGTTATTACAAATACATTGGAACCCTCCGGACTAATAAAACTTTCCGAAAACAAAAATTCATCATTAACGGTGTACCCGAATCCCGCACACGATAAACTGCATATTTCACGGACAACTCCTTTTAATTCCTTATCCATCTATAATTCCCGGTCTCAGTTGGTGTTGCAACGATCCTTTTCACATCCAGTAAATGACATTCTATTGAAGGTAAACCTGAATCCGGGCACTTATTTCATATTGTTAAAGGATAACGGAACAAGTAGTGAAACAGGTAAAATTATAATCCGTTAGCCTGGCCAACCCTCTGTGCTTTCAGAATTTTTTAGGCGTATTTTGATAATAATTTGGTGTTAATCGGTTCCTGACTTTTTTGTAAATAGATTCATTTTCCGGTTAAAACAAGCTTATTATGACCTATTATGGAATTCCCGTATAAACCGAGAAGTAACTTTAACAGGATATTTTTATTATCTTTGATCACGATTACATTACTACAAAACTTTCTTAACTATTTCATTATGAAAACATTTTTACTTAAAACAAAAATTGTTTTTTATTCCTTTTTCCTTCTAACCTTTTTTTACTCTTCTCTATACGCTCAAAATGGATTACCCGAATTCTTTAATGACGACTGGGTTCCCAAAAACATCCAGGTGTCGGCTTATGACACCATTACTCCGGTTAGCGATCCGGCAACTGTTATGGTAACAGTAAATGCGGATTCAGTACTCAGTAAAGTGAGTAAATATGTGTATGGTCACAATGCTGCGGCATGGGGTGGCAAAATTGAACAAAGTGCTCAGTTGGTTACGGAAATTACAGCTTTGGCTCCGAATATCATCCGCTGGCCGGGAGGTAATCTGTCCCAGGAATATTTCTGGAAGGCGACAAGCAAATCAACCTGTCCAAAGGATCTGCCACCCACTTTTAATTATGGTGATTTGGATTACGGATCGAATGAATCCAGCTGGACCATGTCTGTCAATTCCTTTTATTCCTTGTTACAGAAAACGCATTCAACAGGTATGATCTCAGTAAATTATGCCTATGCCCGTTACGGTACCGGTGAAGATCCTGTTCTGACCGCGGCTAAATATGCTGCTGACTGGGTACGATACGATAATGGCCGGACACGTTACTGGGAGATCGGTAATGAAAATTTCGGAAGCTGGGAAGCCGGTTATTCCATTGATCAGTCTTATAATAAAGATGGTCAGCCCGCCACCATCTCTGGTGAATTGTACGGAAAACATTGCCGTGTTTTTATCGAAGAAATGCGGAAAGCTGCCAAAGAAGTCGGTAATGATATTAAAATAGGTGTGGTGGCTATGGATCAGAATGTCACTTACGATGCCGTGGAACATAACTGGAATGCCGGAATGATGAAAGAAGTCGGTAACATGGCGGATTATATCATTGTGCACAGTTATCACACACCATATAATCAAAATTCCAATATTTCCACCATCCTTAATTCTTATACAGCATCTGCTGATATCCGGCAATATGTTGATGACGGGCTGAAAAGCGCCATTAATCATGCTCCGATACCGCTGGCTCTCACCGAATGGAATATTTTTGCTACCGGCAGTGGCCAGGCTGTTTCCTATATCAACGGAATACATGCCGCTCTGGTGTTGGGCGAACTCATCAAGGAAGGTTATGGTCAGGGTTCCCGCTGGGATTTTTTAAATGGTTATAGTGATGGTAATAGCCATGGATTGTTTGCCGATGAAGAAACCGATGTTCCCAAGTATTCGCCCAGGGCACCGTTCTTTTACATGTATTATTTTCAGAAATTCTTTGGAGACAGAATGGTTTACTCTTCGGTTTCAGGAAGTTCAGACATTGTTAGTTTTGCATCAAGATTTTCATCAGGCCAGAGCGGTGTGGTATTAGTGAACAAAGGATCTACAGCCCAGGTGATATCGGTAAATATGAATAATTTCAAAGCAGGAAATCATTATTATTACTACCTGCTTACCGGTGGTACTGATAATGGAGATTTCTCACGGAAAGTTTATGTAAACGGTAAAACGACCACATATGCCGGAGGCGGACCTTCAGATTATGCCACACTTAAACCTTACGGAGACAGCATACAGGGAGATATTAAACTGAACCTTCCAAAATATTCAACCCTTTATCTTCTGGTAGATCAGGACACAAGTCTGCTGGATCAGACCATCCAGTTCGATCCGATACCGGATAAAACGCTGACTGATACTTCTTTTGTCATTTCAGCCACCGCAACTTCCGGTTTACCGGTGAGGTTTGCAACCATGAATCCGGGTGTGGCAAAAGTGTATGGCGATACAGTACAGATTATCGGGGCCGGTACCTGTGGTATTATTGCCTACCAGGATGGCGATACGACCTATAATCCGGCAGTACCTGATACAAATTCCTTTACTGTAGCTAAAACCGATCAGGTAATTACCATGGATTCCATAGACGATGTTAAGTATAGTCCTGACCCTTTTGCTATTGTTGCCACTGCAAGTTCGGGACTTCCGGTTCAGTTGGGAAGCACAAATACCCTGGTTGCAACCATAACTACCAACGGATTGGTTAAGCCGGTCGGAATCGGTACTGCTACCATTATTGCCATGCAACCCGGAAATGTAAATTACAACGCTGCCGAATCGGTTAGCATACCCCTTACCATAATCAAGGGTGATCAGACTATTTCTTTCCCTTCTATTACCGATAAAACAGCCATCGACCCGGATTTTTCTCCGGGCGCCGAAGCCAGTTCGGGATTATCCTGCTCCTTTACCAGTTCAAATACTGCTGTTGCTACAATTATTAATAATACAATTCATATTACAGGAGTTGGCACTACTGTTATTACTGCTTCGCAAACAGGTAATAGTCTTTATAATGCCGCCGATACAGTTAACCAGACTCTGTATGTTGTAAAAGCCGACCAGACCATTACATTTCCAGCCCTGCCCGCTCAAACGGTAGGAGATCCGGATTTTTCTCCGGGAGCAACAGCCAGCTCAGGTTTAATGTGTACCTATATCAGTTCAGATACAACTGTTGCTTCAATCATGGATAATATGATACATATTAAAGGAGATGGTACTACTACCATCACCGCTCAACAGGAAGGAGACACAATTTACAATCCTGCTCCTGAGGTTTCACAGGATCTGACTGTTTCGACCCCGTCAGGAATACAGCAAGTACAGGCTGATGAGGCTTGCACCATATTGCCCAACCCGGCAACTACTTTTGTTAACATCCGCCTAACCAGGGGCAGTTCAAAGATTACTATATACAATGTGTTGGGATCTGTTGTTTACAGGAGCCCCCAGGCTGCCTCCGATTTTACTATACCCGTTGGCCAAATTGGTGAACCGGGAATTTATATACTCAGATCAAATTCTATAATAAAGAAATTCACAATAGCGAGATAGGTTTTATGCAGAGACGCATTGCTAAACGTCTCTGCTTATCTCCCTAATCCCCCTTCTTTCGTGTCGCTTTCCACATCCGCTTTACGACTCGTTTTTTTAACTGTGCGGCCCTTGTTGAATTTATACGAATACATCACCTGAACAAACCAGGAAGCATCGAAAGCAAATGTGTTTTTCGAATACAAAAAAGGCGTTTCCGTGATGGTCTTGCTGAATACGATATCTTTTGAAAACGGGAGCAGGTAAAAGAAACCAAATGTGTGGTTCTTAAGGGTACTACTGGCTCCCAGACCATACAAAAATGCATTGTATGTTTTGCTTTGGGCATTTATAGTTACCCCATTGTAGCTTACAAAAGCAAAAACATTGAGCTTCTTTTTAAGGAGGGGAGCATACGCATAACTGGTTATCCTGTACGATTGGTAATTCCGTGCATCGACAGTAGAAAGTGAGTCGGAGTAACTATTATAATGTCCCGAGTAAAAGGTGCCGTTAATATTTACAAACCACATCATGGCATTCAACCCAATACCTTTTTCATTTCCGGTGAGGATATTCGCGGGAGAATTGAACATTGCCAGCTTGTTGGTGAGCGGAGATTCCTTCAGCGCGTATTTATTACCGATTTTGTTCGAGAAAAACTCATAATAAATATAAGGAGAAATAAAATTCTTTTTAAACCGTACAGTATAGGTCAATTGCAGCTTATCCTTGTACTCCGGTTTCAGGTTAGGATTCCCGGAAGAAATGGAAAGGTTGTTATTTAATTTCTCAAAAGGATTCAGGTTATAAATACCCGGCCTATTGATCCTGCGGTTATAGGTAAATTTCACATTTTGCTTTGTGTTAATTTTATACTGGATATTTGTGGATGGCAAAACCGTGAGGTAATTAGAAGGGATCGTTTTATTGATTTTTATATTACTGCCTTCCATACGTACCGTTCCCTGGAAGCCGAAATCCTTGTAATTATAAACCAAACTGGCATAGACCGCATTTCTGAATTCGGAATAATTATAAATGTTGCTGAACTGATCATTACTACTTCTGTAATTGTAATCGATTTGCTGGTAATAGATCTGGTAGCCAGCTTCCAGACGCATGGAAACCCCTATTGGCTGGGTATAATCGATCTTATTGCTGAAATAATCGCGGTTGTTGTCCGTTTTTTCCCATCGCAAATTGGAATACAACTTTGTCAGTTGATCGTTTTCATACAGGTCGTTAGTAAAATTGTTGTCATTCTTTGAATTGAAAAAATAATAGTTGGTTTCCACCGTCAGCTCCTGGATTGGTTTCTTGAATTTTTTTCGATAAAAAAAGGAAAAATTGGATTCCCCGCTATGAGTATTTGTTCCGCTGTAATTTTCCTGGTAATTGGTAATGACATTATTCACCAGCACACTTCCCACATTGTTTACATCATTTACCTGGGCGACCGGTTTGTAACTGTAATTCAAACTAACACTGTTTTTGTCGTTGATGTAATAATCGAAACCGGTGTTGATGGAGCTCGCGGTAATGTTGAATTTACCTTCACCGGTAAGATTGGTAGTAGAGTCGGTATTAGACACAGGTAATGTTAACCGGTAATAATCGGTAGTATTACTTTTAAGCCGCTGCAAAAATGAATAACCGGAAACATAAAAGGTTATTTTCTTTAATCCGTAATCGATGCTTCCCGATCCTGCCACGGTAGGCTCACCAATCGGCTTGGCCTGAAATCCGAAATTTCCGTTAATCCCGTTACGGGCCTCCTGTTTCAGGGTTACGTTTATTACTCCATCAATGGTGCCGTCGTATTTCCCGGAAGGATTATGAATGATCTCGATTGATTTAATATCCGATGGAAGAATTCTTGCCAGAAACTCTTTATCGCGTTGCTTACCGTCAACCTGAATGATGAAATTGCTACCTCCGTCCAATGTTACATTGTTGTTAAAATCGACCTGTACCGAAGGAATCTTTTTCAATACATCGTACCCGTTAGTGGAGGTCTTTTCGATCTCCGGAGGAATGTCGTACACTGTACGATCCACCAGTTCTTTACCTCTTATCATATCTCCGGTTACCCTGACCTCATCTATCTTATTTGTCTTTTCAGTTAAAAAAATTGTATCCGCTTTTATTACCCCGGGGTTGTCGGTTACCGTCACTAAAGTGCCGTTGTTCTGAAATCCGATGCAAGTGGATTTTATATAGTACTTTCCCGGTTTGATCTTCTCTGCTGTATACTGTCCGTCCGTATAAGAAACCACTCCTCTTACAAGAGAAGAATCAGGCAGGTTAAGTATCAGCACATTTGCAAACTCGACTGGTTTTTTATTTTCGCCGGAGAATATGTACCCCTTAATGGTTTGTGAATTCACATTCAGAAAAGGGAATATCACCAGCATGAAAATGAATATTCTTTTCATGTTTTTGAATTTTTTACATCGGGTTGGAAGCCTTTATTAAAGATCCTCCCAACCCGGAAATTTTAGCCTTTTTTAGATTTCCTTATATTACAAGGCAACAATTTCACCTTCGGAATTGATCTCAACAGGAATTTGCATGGAAGTTCCGGGAGCGCTTACATTCATTTCTCCTTTTAACTGCTGTTTAATACTTCCTTTAATAATCCAGCCGGTCTTAGGATCTACCGTGATCTGTGTTTTCCCAATACCCCTGATGTCTGGAGTGATTTTGGCGCCATTCATTTCCATTGGCTCCGAACCGGAAGAATCTATAATTACATCTCCCGATATTGCTGCTTCATTTTTACTTAAATTGTCTAATTTGTAAGTTGTATTCATTGTCATATCCATTCCTCCTGCTGAAATATTCAGGTTGGAATCCCATTTGTCACCTGCCTTAATTTCTTTATCCGGCAAATAAGCCGTAAAACCTTCTATCATGGTTTTAACTGCTTTTTCGCCAATCATCATTTCTGACCGTGTTTTCACAAAAGCAGCCATCTGTCCCTGTATAGAATCAAGACCCTGTAAAACACTGGTGGCTACCTGATCAATATTCATGATGCCGGTAACTTTTCCTGCATCTGTCATTCTAACCAGAAAAGTACTGTTACTAAGTCTGTGCAGGATACATTCGAGCATTTTTCCCGGATCGGAAGAATTCAGATCCCCTTCGCGGGAAGAGTTAATTTCCATCTGCGGCATGCTTATTTTTGTAATAATCGTATCGAAACGGACTTCAGCAACCATATCATGATCTTCGATCTTTAATGGTTTTAAAGACATAACAAGTGTATTTATTGTCTGAACAGATTGTTCATTACCCTGCACTGTTTGTTTGGTATCCTGTGTAATGTTCTGCTTTGCCCTGTAGGTTTTGTTTAACTCAAGATTAAACTTTAAATCGACCGGTTTTTGTGCAGATAACGAACAGAACATGGCCGACAATAATAGAAAAGAAAAAAATGTTTTCATGATTAACTGGGTTTAATTGATTATTATTTAAGTATTTGTTTTCAGTTTTAAATTAAATATTTATTATGACGAAATATTTTGTAAAAATGATCATTAAAAGTATTGCTTTCATTTTAAATAAGAAAATGATATTGTGAATTTTAGCTGTTTGTGTCCGAAAAAACCGTTGTAAGGTACAGCAAGTTTTAAAATTAGTTGCGCTTCTTAATATTTAAAGGGATTATTTAATGTATATGATGGATAAATATTCCCTACTATTTCATATAATCAAATCTTTTTATAAGTTTACTACAAAAACCTAAAACTATGAAAACCAAGCATAATCTAACTTTTAGCGGGATGATGATACTGGCATTCCTGATTTTCAGTATTTCTGCAAAGGCCCAGGAAATGAAGGATTCCACATCACAATCAAAAACATTCACGATTGATAACTGCGTGTCCGAATTTTCGATGGATAAAACTATAAAAACCACGGCCGGCTACCAATTCTGGTTTGCCGATAAAGATTTTCTCGATGGCCGTACTCTTAAGATGAGCGTCGTTGCTCCGCATTCGGCTACCCATCCACCTCACAAGCACGCAGAAGATGAATTCTTTTTTGTGCTGGAAGGAACCGCCGAATTTTATCTCGATGGAAAAACAAAGGTGGCCGGACCCTACACCAGTTTTTACTGTCCTTCGAATGTTACCCATGGCATCCGGAATGTGGGAGATACGGAATTAAAATACCTGGTAATTAAGAAGTACAATAAATAACTTTTTAAAATCTCCCTTTTCTTGACTTCGGCTATAATACATTGTATCTTGTTTATCTGAAATCAATATGCAATGACAATTATAAAACGACGTGAATTTCTGAAAAAAAGTATCGGTACAGCTGTAGTAATGGGATCTCCCTGGATTCTTGTCAACTGCAATGATGCAAAACCGGCTGGGAATACATCTCATCAGATAAATGCTCAGGTAGCTGCCATCCGGGGTGATAATTTATATTCGATAACCCGGGATGTACTGGATGCACTCGGTGGGATGAAAACAATCGTAAACAAAGGGGAAACAGTTTTCATTAAACCAAATTTTGTTACCATCCCCTGGGCAAATACCAATAATTGTTTTCATAAAGGGGAGTGTACAAAGCCTGAGATCATCATTGCGGTGGCAGAAGAATGTCTGAAAGCAGGCGCTTCGGAAGTAATTATCGGCGAAGGTTCCCACCTTCCCCAATTCGACTGGCAGTATGCCATAACGCTGGATGGAAGCACAAACCTGATAAAGGAAGCAAAACGCCTTGAATCCCAGTATGACGGAAAAGTTACACTGGCATGCCTTGAAACAGCTACCCGGGAATGGGTGGAGCTCCCTTCAGAAACACCACTTGGAAAAATCTCTGTTTCCGGACTGGTTGCCAATGCCGACAAGGTGATTTCTATTCCGGTTGCTAAAACACATTCCTGGGCACAACTCACACTGGCGGCAAAAAACTTTATAGGCATTACTCCCCTTTCACGTTATGCCCAGTTGATTGACAACACATACTGGAACCGCGGTACCTTCGATCACAGCAATCCGCATAACATTGCACAGGTCTATCTTGATATAGTAAAAGGGATTAAACCCGATCTTTCCATTGTTGATTTTTCCATCGGGCTTGAGGGTAACGGACCAACCACGGATTATGGTGCTACTACAGTGGATATGAAAAAACGTCTGGGTTCCTGGGCGATCATCGCCAGCAGGGATATTATGGCGGCCGATGCCACTGCAGCCCGCATTATGAGTCACGATACGGATAAGGTGAAACACCTTGCCATGGGTTACAAAATGGGACTGGGTGAAATAAATGAAAGTTCCATTGAAATGCTGGGCGAAAAACTGGAAAATTTACAAGTGCCGTGGAAACCGGCGAGGTTGATGGGGTAATGGAAGAAAGTTTAAATTTTTTAAACTGTGAGGAGCTTGTGAATAAACAGAAAATCAGAGAGGAGTATTCGCTCTTAACTTGCTTTTACTCTCACTCTGATTTTATGTGGTCCCACTTGGGCTCGAACCAAGGACCCCCTGATTATGAGTCAGGTGCTCTAACCAGCTGAGCTATGGGACCAATTTCTTTTTTATATTCTATGATCCCATTAGGCTTGAACCAATCCTGATTATTATCGTTCCGATATCTATCGGAACTGATTATGAGTCAGGTGCTCTTCCCGACTGAATGTCGGGACAGCTGAGCCTGTCTGCTACAAGCAGGCAGGCTATGGGACCAATATTTTTGTAAAGAACTTTTAATTTCTAAATTTCCCTTTTTCTTTAAAGCCGGGGTTTTTGTCGTGTTACCACACCATGCTCCTGCTAAGGGATTGCAATATTACATAATCCTTCCAAATTATACAATAATTTTATTCAAATTTAAAATGGTTCTTTCTGAAAGAATTATTGTAGCTAAAAAATTGCAATTACTCAACTATATCCTTAATATTTAGGCTTTTATTTTAATTTACTCCGCCAAAACCTGATCTACTAGTTTATTTAAGGCATTCAGGATCATATCAGTAAATTTATCCCGCTGGCTCCGGATCACTTCCATTTTTTCATCCCGGGTTGCCGGCTGGATATCGGTTCGCCATGAATCGAAACTGCAGCACAAGGAAAGATCGGCAAATGGAATTCCCAGTTCATGTGCCAGTATAGCTTCGGGGGCTGTGGTCATATTTACCACATCGGCATTCCAGTGCCGGAAAAGATTCGATTCGGCCCGGGTGGAAAAACGGGGACCGTCGATAGAAATGACCGTTCCCTTTGTGTGCACGGTAATACCCAGACTTACAGCCGTCTCGATCAGAGCATCACGCAATTCATTCGTGAAAGGAAATGCCAGAGCGTTGTGGTTCATTTCTTCATAGGAAAGGCTGTCGGAAAAAGTGAGGTCGTGGTGCTTCGTGTGATCAATAAACTGGTTGAAGATCATAAATTCGCCCGGTTCGATCTCTTCCTGCAGGCTATTGCAAACAGATGATGCAATGATATGTGTACAACCCGCATTTCTCAGGGCAAACAAGTTGGCTTTAAAATTTACTTTATAGGAAGGCACATCCTGCTTTTCTCCGTGCCGTAACAACAATATCACTTCACCGGATCCCTTTTTGCCTTTTATCAGTTTCGAGTTAGGCAATCCGTAAGGTGTTTCCGATTCTTCGGTTGTGAACTCTTTTAAAATCCTTTGGTGATCAACCCCTGTATCACAAATGACAGCAATTTTTTTCATAAGATAGTTCGTTTTAGTTTGTCAGGGAATAAGTTTGAAATATCATCTTTATTGGGTTGGCAGATTCCTTTTTCAGTAATAAGTGCGGTTACCAGACGTGCCGGAGTAACATCAAAAGCATAATTGGCAGCCGGCACATCCTTAACGGTTAGTAAAACCTGGCCTATCCGTCCGTTAATCTCACCTTCCAGGTATTTTATTTCTTCTTCGTCCCGTTCTTCAATGGGAATTTCAGTAAGCCCGTCTTCGGCTTCCCAATCGATCGTTGAAGAAGGCAAAGCCACGTAA
This sequence comes from uncultured Bacteroidales bacterium, assembly GCA_963748095.1. GTDB lineage: Bacteria > Bacteroidota > Bacteroidia > Bacteroidales > UBA10428 > CAVVIO01. Next base: position 214,898 of record CAVVIO010000001.1, on the reverse strand, counting down.
AAGGGAACTCCGTTGTCTTTGGCTGCCAGCGCTTTCAGATACGTCCCGATCTTATTGGCAACATCTCCGTTCAGGGTGGTGCGGTCGCTTCCCACGATCACCATATCCACCATATCGTGTTGCATCAGGTGCCCACCGGTATTATCGGTGATGAGGGTGCAGGGCACACCGTGCTGCATCAGCTCCCATACCGTAAGCCGGGCTCCCTGGTTGCGTGGCCGTGTTTCATCCACCCATACATGTATATCAAGTCCTTTGTCATGCGCCAGGTAAATGGGGGCAGTTGCAGTTCCGTAATCAACGCAGGCAAGCCAGCCGGCATTGCAATGAGTAAGTATATTAACCGTTTTACCTTTTTTCCTTTTGCTTAATTGTTCTATCAAAGGAAAACCGTACTCTCCGATCAGCCTGCAATTTTCCCTTTCATTACTAATGATTTCTTCTGCTACTTTAAAAGATTTTTTAATTTTTTCCTGCAGGGAACCGGTATGTTTTAATGCTTCCATCTGCCGGTCAACGGCGTTCTTCAGATTAATGGCAGTAGGACGTGCCGCTATTAGTTTTTCAGCAACCTGTAATAAATAGGTGTCCGGATTACTATTTTCCTTAAAATTAATTAATGCCAGGTATATGGCTAATGCCGCTGCCGCTCCGATCAATGGAGCACCTCGCAAATGCATTTCTTTAATGGCCACTACAACAGCATCCGGGGTTTTCAAGTCTTCAATCACCAACCTGAATGGCAGGAAACGCTGATCGATGATCTGAACAACCGTGGGATCGTTTTCTTTTATCCAAATACTCTCATAGTGTTTTCCGTTTACTCTCATCTTTTTATATTGCGGAAAATTTATTTCTTTTACAATTCAGAAATAAAAATAATGAAATTATCCCACGCAGGAAATATTTCTTTTTCACAAATTAAAAATGTAGTCTTCGACTGGGGAGGAGTGATCACCCGAATTGACTACCAAACAACCATTAATGCCTTTAGCAGACTTGGTGTTGATCACTTTGATAATCAGTACACACAATTACATCAGTCGGACTTATTTATTCAACTGGAAGAAGGTAAGATCGGTCCGGAGGCTTTCAGACAGCAGCTTAAAAAATTTATTCCGAAATCTGTGAGCGATGAACAACTGGATGAAGCCTGGTCAGCTATGTTGCTTGACACTCCTGCTGAGAATATCGAAATTCTGAGAGGGGCAAAAAGAAATTACCGGACCTTTCTGCTCAGTAACACCAATGAAATCCACGTGCAACATTACAATGCCGTTTTAAAACGGAAGTTTGGAATAAACAGTTTTGTGGAACTTTTCGAAAAGATCTATTATTCACACATAACAGGAATCCGGAAACCGGACAGGAGAATTTTCGAAATGATATGTAAGAATAACGGAATTATACCGGAGGAAACGCTGTTTATCGACGATACGCTTCCTCATATAGAAACGGCGGCAGCCCTCGGGTGGCAAACCTTTCATCTGAAAACTCCCTATACATTAAAAGATTTGTTTGATAATGGCACGAATAAAAATTGATTTCCCTGACCGGCCTGTATTCACTACGGAACTACCGGTACGTATCACTGACATCAATTATGGCGGTCATCTGGGTAACGATGCCGTTTTATCGCTGGTTCACGAAGCAAGACTGCGTTTCCTGAACAATCTGGGTTATTCCGAAATGGACATTGAAGGAAAATCTCTGATCATGTCGGATGCCGCTATTGTATATAAATCGGAAGGGCATTACTCCGACCAGTTACAAATTGAAATAGCTGTTGCGGATTTTTCGGGTATCGGATTTGATATCCTTTACCGGATTATTAATGCTGAAACATTAAAAATTGTAGCCCTGGTTAAAACAGGAATGGTGTTTTTCGATTACCATACTAAAAAACCGGTTACGGTACCACTTGTCTTTAAAGAAAAAACTACCACGGAAAAATAATATTTTCCTATTGTTTAAATCGATTAAACCTAAATTGCATAAATTGGGTTAAACAATATTTCAGCTATTCATCAGTTAATTATAGACAGGTATATTTTAATTATCCGAAAAGCATTAGAAAATCAGCCAGTGAAAAATTCAGGGAATGAATTTTTTATTAAACCTTAAAAATTAGTATCTTGCCCATAAGTAAATTGAATTAACCAAATTAGCACCTGAAAAACATGAAATTTATTACTGCTGTCTTAACGGTTTTCTTTTTGTCTCTGACATGTATCCAGGCCCAGACTCCGGCCGTTATCACATTAAAGGACGGGAAAACAATAGATATTCATCATTTCGGCCAGTTAAACTGCAACGGTGCCCGGTATCAACGAAGTTACATCATTGTAAAAGGAGATTATAACGGCGTTTCCACTGAATTAAAAGATTATTCCAAAATCGCCTCCATGGAACTTCAGGGATTTACCAAACCTCCCGTTGCTTCTGTTGGCAATGAAAAGGGAAAAGTTACTTTTACAAGAAGGGATGGCGTTACGGTTACGCTTGACAATGCAGAGCTTTTGCTTTCGTGCTACGGAGCCGGAGATAAATACAATCAGATTAAAGTGCAGCTTGTTAACCCGCTTACCGATAAGATTATCGAATCCACCGTGGATGTGAAAGATATTAAAATGATTAATTTTAAATAAGGATATAAGCTCAGAACAATACTCTGTAAATTCGATGCTTTGCTACGCCAAGGATGATAAAGTATAATCCTGATTAACTGATTATCCCGGCTCTATCCAGTCCCCGTTTTCTTTTATCAGTTGAACAAGCTCCTCCACCGCTTTGTCTTCCGGAATATTTCGTTTTACCACTGTTTTTTGCCTGTATAATGTGATTTTTCCGGGACCGGCACCAACATAACCGTAATCTGAATCGGCCATCTCTCCGGGTCCGTTGACTATACAGCCCATAATGCCTATTTTCAATCCCTTCAGGTGGGAGGTTTTTTCACGGATCTTTGCTGTTGTTTCCTGCAGATCGAAAAGCGTTCTTCCGCATGACGGGCATGAGATAAATTCGGTTTTGGTGACCCGCACCCGGCTGGCCTGCAAAATTCCAAAAGCGGTACTGTTGACCTGCCTGTTATCCAATTTGCTGTTTTTTAACCAGAGCCCGTCACCCAGTCCGTCCAGGAATAATCCTCCTGTATCGGCAGCACTCTGCAATTGAAAACTTTCTGCATCGTTTTCATGATATACCTTTTTAATAATAACAGGTACCTCACATCCCGCCTTCATCAGTTCCATAAAAATACGGTGGTGTGTGGCAAATCCTTTAGGATGATTTGCCTTTGCAACCAGCACTACTTTCCGATCGTTTTTAAAACGTTCGATAACAGAAACTGGCTAATTGATCCTCTGTAACTTCCACAAATTTAAGTCCGCCTGAAAAAGCAGGTGCGTCCATATATTCTTTTTGAGATAATAACGGATAACAGTTAGGAGGAGGATCTATTATTCGCTGCCAGTTTTGCCGGTTGACGATTATTCCTTTGTTGTCAGGCAACGGATAATTTTCAGGAATTTTATTTAAATACAGATAGTCAGCAGCCTGATCATCGAATTTCCATGTGTTTTCATTTGGAAACCTGTGCCAACCGATGCCATTTAACAGTGCTTCCGGATTAACTTCCAAATGATCCACATCAGCTATCACAACCGGAACTTTTGAATCGCCAATATTTTTCAATTCACTACTTATTCTTCTTGTATACGAATAGGGATCGAAGGGAATGCTTTCGGCAAAAAGTACCTGCGGTTCGCCTTCTTTTACTTTATAATATTCAACCAGTTTCCGGGCTACCGGTATTTCTTCTTCGGGATCTTCGGTAAGTGAAACCCGGATCGTATCGCCTATTCCCTCAGCCATTAATGCGCCAATACCCACTGCTGATTTGATTCTTCCATCTTCTCCCTCTCCCGCTTCGGTTACTCCCAGGTGCAATGGAAAATGCATGTTTTCCTGTTCCATCTTTTTTATCAGTAACCGGGTGGCCTGAACCATCACTCTTGTATTACTGGCCTTCATGGAAAGTACTACCTGATCGAAATGTTGTTGTTTGCAAATGCGGAGAAATTCCATTGCCGATTCAGCCATTCCTTCAGGTGTATCTCCGTAACGACTAAGGATACGATCTGACAAAGAACCGTGGTTTGTCCCGATGCGCAGGGCAGTATGGTATTTTTTGCATTCGTCAAGCAGGGGAATAAACTGCTCTTTCAAACCCTCTACCTCTTTAAGGTATTCCTCCTCAGAATATCCGGTATTATTAAAATTTTTCCGGTCGACAAAATTTCCCGGATTGATCCTTATCTTTTCAACCAATGATGCGGCTTTAAAAGCTACTGCCGGATTAAAATGAATATCGGCAACCAGGGGTTGATTGTATCCACGTTTTACCAGTTCTTTCTTTATATTGGCAAGGTTTTCAGCATCTTTCATGGTAGGTGTGGTAATCCGGACGATTTCGCCCCCTGCACGGATGATCCGGATGCTTTGTTCTACAGTTGCTTCCGTATCACGGGTTTGTGTGTTGGTCATCGATTGAATCCGAATCGGGTATTCACTTCCCGTCGGTACATTTCCTATCATCACCTTTACCGTTTTTCTTCGCTGAAACTTTTTGAGGTTTTTATCATCCATTTCACTCATTACTCTTCCCTTTTTTTGTCTTTACAAAGATAAACCGAAATTTTTCAGAGAGATAATACATTGTTTTTTTAATATCCGAATACTTTTTTTAACCTGTTTATATTTTCATTGTCGGTTTTTCAGAATTTCCCGGATTTATTCTACTTCTATTCCAAATCTTAGTTGTTTGAAATTCATCTTATCAACAGGTTTTAGTGGCAATCAAAATACCTGAAATCTTCACAAAACATAAAAAAGTACGAAATTTTTCGTAGAAAAACTTGACATTACGATTTTTGTCGTATATATTTGTACGATAAATGTCGTAGTTAAATAAATTTATCATGAACGGGAATTCAATCAAACCAACATCTGCCGAACTGGAAATACTTCAAATTCTTTGGACACACCAACCTTGTACAGTCCGGTTTGTACATGACATGCATGAAGGTAAAAAAGATGTAGGGTATACCACTACCCTGAAAATTATGCAGAACATGTCGGCAAAGAACATGGTTCGCCGCGAGTTAAAAGGCCGGAGTCATGTCTACTATGCCTTACTGAAAAAAGAAGAAACACAGGTTATGCTGCTCGACCGGTTTCTGGATACCGCGTTCAGTGGTTCCGCTTCACATCTTGTTTTACAGGTGCTGGGAAATCATAAGGCTTCGAAAGAAGAACTGAAACAAATTAAAAACCTCATTAACAAACTGGAAGGAGAAAAATGATGAACTTTATATACAGTCTGCTATCGGAAAGAGTGGTGGAAGCCCTGGGTTGGACGTTTGTCCATTCATTGTGGCAGGGAGCTTTGATCGCCTTATTACTAGGCATCTTTATGATCGCCACCCACAAGTTTACCTCTACTACCCGCTATTTTATTGCAGTAACAGCACTTGTTTTTATGTTGTGCTGCTCGATATTTACTTTTATTCGTTCATACAAAAATGCACAACCTGTAAATACTGAGCAGTTGATCGGGCAAACAACCGTTGTTCAGAATACCCTGAATGAAGTAAACGTTACCGCCCCACAAACAGTTATGAACCGGGAAAAACAGGGCTTCAAATATTATATTCAGAGTTATAAAAAATATTTCTACCAGAATTTTCCATTGATTGTGACCTTATGGATTTTAGGCATGTTGGTATTTGCGCTTAAATTTATGGGGAGCATGGCTTATGTCCAACGGATGAAAAATTACCGGATCATCCCGGTTGATGCAATTTGGGAAAAGAAATTTCAAAAACTTTGCCGGGAACTGGGTGTTTCAAAATCTGTAAGAATATTCCAGTCGTCCCTGGCTAAAGTTCCTATGGTAATAGGATATGTCAAACCGGTTATCTTGTTTCCCATAAGCGCTTTTTCCGGGCTTTCACCACTACAACTGGAAAGTATTTTGGTACACGAACTGGCTCATGTTGTACGCCATGATTACCTGGTGAACCTACTACAATCTGTTGTTGAGATCCTGTTTTTTTATCATCCTGCTGTCTGGTGGATGTCGTCGGTTATCCGTAATGAACGTGAAAACTGCTGCGACGATCTTGCTATTGAATTTACCGGGGATTCTATCAATTTTGCCAAGGCACTGGCCGGAATCCAGGAACAATTGTTAAAAAATGAAGGTTTGGCTATGGCTATTACCGGAAAGAAAAATAAATTATTAAAAAGAATTCAACGTTTAATTAATCAACCCAATATGAAAACAAATTTTGTGGAAGGATTCACCGCATCGTGTATCATCTTTATCGGAATATTTGTTCTGATGATTAATGTAAGGGCCAATTCATCAAGTCCTGAAAATATTAATACATTAAGTTTTAATAATGTCTCTTCTACCACAGTTACATCTCCGTCCAAAAATTATATCCAGACGTCTTTAAAAGATTCTACTATAACGGCAGATCAGCATAAGGTTAAAGAAGACAATGAAAAGATGGATAGTGACAAAGAACTGGAAATCCTGAAACAGGAAGCAAAGGAACAACACAGCGCTGCCCGTAAACAACAGGAAAAGGCGGAAGAAGAAACTGTTGATGCAAAACAGGCACAAAAGGAAGCCTGGGAAAATCAAGAAGTACTGAGTAAGGAACAGGAACGCATGATAAAGGAAAGTGTGAAGGCACAAATGACGCAGTCCCAAATGGACCATGAAAACATGGATGGTCTCTCCGATCAAATTACAAGGGGGATAGAAGAAGGGCTGAAAAACATGGATATTAATAAAATTGTAAATGATGCTGTAAACGGTGTCCAGGCCGGATTAAAAGAGATTGATCTCAACAGTATAATTCAAGAGGCAATGAAAGGTACCCACGACGGAATTTCCGAAGTCGATATCGATAAGATAGTGAATGAAGCTTTGAAAGGCGCCCAGGCTGCTCTCAATGAGATGAATATTAACGAAATTGTGAACGAAGCCATGAAGGGGGTAAATGCCGGAATGAAAGAAGTCGATATAAACAAAGCGGTGAATAATAATAATGATAAAAATTATAATGTTCAGGAAAATTTCAGGGGTAATGAATCTCATCTTACTGCTATACGCAAGGGAGCCGGAGAATGGAATAAATGGAGAAAAGAAAACTCATCTGTAAAACCAGACCTTCGCGGGGCTTATCTTTATGATATCAACTTGACGGGAGCAGATTTATCAGGTGTTAATTTCTTAGGAGCAGACCTGAAAGAAGCCAACTTGCAAAGAGCAGACCTGAGTAATGCCAATCTTCAGGGGGCAAATTTGAAAGAAGCCCTGTTAAAAGGAGCTGATCTGTCGGGGGTTAACTTTACAGGTGCAAACCTAAAAGAAACAGATCTTTCCGGTTTTGATCTGAAAGAAATCGTATTTAATAATGCCTACATGAAGGAAGTAAAACTTAACGGAGCAGATATGAAAGGTGCTTCCCTGAGAGGGACAAATCTGAAAGAAGCTGAACTGAATGGAGCCGATTTCAAACATGCCGATATGAGAGGCACTGACTTCAGCCAGTCTCATTATGAGGGAGCCATCTTTAAAGGAGCTTTTTATGATACCTCCACCCTTTTCCCTCCAGATTTTGATCCGGTAAAAGAAGGTATGAAACTGAAATAAGTAACAGCATTCCATTCCTTATCCAATATAAAGGCTTACGGAAAATTTCTGTGAGCCTTTATTTTATGACTTAAGGTCAAACCTGATATTACTCCTGTAAATTCATGCGAATAGTTTTTTAATCTGTTTTAAATAAATTGTGCTGATTTCGTTACCTTTACTATAACACGACAAATAGTACAAATTAATAAGTTAGCTGACATGGATTTACAACTAAAAGATAAATTATTTGTAGTATGCGGCGCCACCAGCGGCTTTGGTTTTTCAACCTATCAACGGCTGGTAGCCGAAAAAGCAAAAGTAATTGCTGTTGCCCGTGGTAAAGAACGATTATCCAATCTGTTTAAATCGAACCCCCGCTACACCGAGACTTTATGCGGTGATATTACCCAGGATACCACCATTCATGATCTGCTGGAAAAAATCGGTTCCCGTCTGTTAAGCGGTGTACTGGTAAATGCATCGGGCCCGCCGGCCAAATCATTTGCCGAAACCGACATTGCAGATTGGGACCAGGCTTATCATCAGTTATTAAGATGGAAGGTAGAACTTACTAAACAGCTGCTTCCAAAATTTGAACAACAAAAGTATGGCCGTTTTCTTTACGTTGAAAGTTCATCGGTAAAACAACCTATTGAAAACCTTGTCCTGAGTACTTCTTTACGTCTTGCTGTAGTGGGACTTGTAAAAACCCTGTCACAGGAAATTCCCGACAAAGGAATTACTTTCAATGTACTCGCTCCGGGTTTCCATTATACTCCAGCATCGGAACGTTTAATTGTAAAAAAAGTGGAAAACAGTGAACTTTCATTTCAGGAAGCCCGCGGGCTTATTGAACAAAACATACCTATGAAAAAAATGGGAGATACAGATAAATTTGCTTCACTGGCAGCCTGGTTATTATCTCCTTTATCGGAGTATATTACCGGTCAGGTTATTGCCGTGGACGGTGGAGTGGTGAAGTCAACACTTTAAAAAATCATAAGTTACAAAACTCAAATCCCAAATAATCTCCAATTCACAAATTCAAATTATTCAAACATTTATGGTTTCGGTATGTTTCTTTCCAAAATTGAATACAAATAATGAGTAAAACAATATTAATTACGGGTGCATCGAGCGGGATCGGATATGAACTGGCTAAAATAGTCGCCCAAAAGGACTTTAACCTGGTGGTGGTTGCCAGAAGTAAAGATAAACTGGAAAAATTGGCCGGTGAATTGCAGTCGCTGTATCAAACAGAAACAAAAGTTATTGCAATGGACCTTTCAGAGCCGGGAGCGGGAAGCCTTTTATATGAACAATTAAAAAAAGAGAAAATTACAATTGACATACTGGTGAACAATGCCGGTTTTGCCGATTTCGGGTTTTTTGTGGAAAGGGATTGGGAAAAAGAACTACGGATGATCAACCTGAATATTACAACACTTACCGAGCTTACCAAACTTTTTGCCCGTGATATGGTGAAACGTGGCGAAGGTAAAATACTGAATGTGGCTTCCACGGCTGCTTTTCAACCGGGCCCGTTAATGGCTGTTTATTATGCCACCAAATCTTATGTCCTGCACTTTTCCGAAGCATTATCGAATGAATTAAAAGGCTCCGGAGTTTCAGTTATGGCTTTGTGTCCCGGTCCCACTTCTTCCGGTTTTCAGAAAACAGCTGAAATGGAACATTCAAAATTGATGAAAATGCTGCCTTTTGTTAGCAGTGAAAAAGTTGCCCGGTACGCGTATCGTTCTTTAATGAGAAACAAAATAGTAGCAATCCCCGGACTGATTAATAAATTAGGAGTATTCTCCATGCGGCTCATCCCTCGTAAAATGGCAGCAGGGGTGATCCGGAAAATGTCGAATGTTGCCTGATAAAAAGTCGCCTTTTTAAAAGATTTATCGAAAATCCATTTAATTAAGCGGCCGTTCGTATTTTGCTTCATGCCCGTCGGCTATTGCTTCCACACCTTTGTCCTTTGCTTCGGGCCGGTTGTCCGTTGCTTCAGGCCGATTGGTGCTTTGCTTCGAGTCGTTTGTCCGTTGCTTCGGGCCGATGGTGCTTTGCTTCACCCGGTTTCTCTTCGTTTCCACTAACTTCCCGGGCATTTATAGCATACTTCATTATTCAGCCTTTCGCTGTTAAAGAATTCCCGGATATTTTCCATGGTTTTTTCGGAAATGTTGTACAAACCTTTACATATTACAGGGAATTTATTCTTTTTTATAATCCTTTGTTAGGTAAATTAAACAAGCTCCTTCAAATAATTTTAGGTAATCACAACAATTAAATATATTTTAGATAAATTTTTCAATGATGCTAAATATTTTTAAAGAATATAAATACGGTTTGGTTTTAAGTGGAGGCGCAGCCCGGGGATTTGCCCATATTGGCGTTCTGAAAGCTCTTCATGAAAAAAATATCTATCCTGAAATTATTTCAGGTACCAGTGCCGGAGCTATTGTGGGAGCTTTTTATGCTGATGGTTATGAGCCGGAAGAAATTCTTGAGATATTCAACCGGAAAAAATTACTGGATTTATTCAGAGCTACTATTCCCCGTCATGGATTTTTTCGTATTAACGGCCTTCATAACCTGCTAAAAGACAACCTGCGAAGTAAAAACATAGAAGATCTGAAAAAGAAACTGATTATATGTGCCACCAATATTTATGAGGGAAAAGCCGAATATCTTTATGAGGGGAATCTTGTTGATGCAGTCATTGCTTCAGCAAGTATCCCGGTTTTATTCGAAGTAAAAAAAATTGATAGTATAGCATACATCGATGGTGGCATCATGGATAACCTGCCTGTTGAACCCGTTAAGAATTCCTGCAAAAAACTAATCGGTGTTCATGTAAATCCGCTCGGGAAGATCGATCAGGTAAAAGGTGTGGCAAGTGTGGCCGAACGTGCTTTTCATCTTGCCGTAGCTTCGTCCCTGGAATCAAAAAAATCGCAATTCGATATTTTTATCGAACCTCCTTTACTTATAAAATTCGGAATCCTTGACCTGAAAAAAAAGGAGGAGATCTTTCAGATTGGTTATGAAGAAGCTATGAAAGTCCTTTAACAGGAGGATATCAATAAAGTGTTTTGCAGGATTGATCAAATGGTTCCAATTATAATTATTAATTTTACGAATCTTATTTAAATAACCGGTTCAACAACATGCCGAAAGAATTATATATATACAATACACTTACACGAAAGAAAGAAAAATTCGTACCCATCCACCCGCCGCATGTCGGACTTTACGTGTGTGGCCCTACTGTTTACGGAGATGCCCACCTGGGACATGCCCGGTCAGTTATCACTTTCGATGTGTTGTTCCGTTTTCTTCGTCACCTCGGGTATAAAGTGCGGTATGTAAGAAATATCACAGATGTTGGACATCTCGAAAACGAGTTGGAAGATGAAGGAGAAGATAAGATAACTAAAGCGGCCCGGCTGGAACAACTGGAACCCATGGAAGTGGTTCAGCAATATGTCAATCATTTTCAGCAGAACATGCAACAATTGAATGTACTTCCTCCCAGTATAGAACCACATGCTTCCGGACATATTATTGAACAACAGGAACTGGTGAAAAAAATTCTGGAGAATGGTTTTGGTTATGAAGTAAACGGGTCGATCTATTTCGATGTGGAGAAATACGATAAGTTGCATCATTACGGTCGGTTATCGGGCCGGAAAACTGAAGATTTACAAAGTAATACACGTAAACTTGACGGTCAGGAAGAAAAGCGGAACAGTTTTGATTTTGCGCTTTGGAAAAAAAGTTCTCCTGCACACATCATGCACTGGCCGTCAATATGGAGTGAAGGTTTTCCCGGCTGGCACCTCGAATGTTCGGCTATGAGCATGAAATATTTAGGGGATGAATTTGACATTCATGGCGGGGGCCTCGATTTAATGTTCCCGCATCACGAATGTGAAATTGCCCAGTCGGTGGCTGCCAACGGAAAAGACCATGTGAAATACTGGATGCATAATAATATGATTACCATCAATGGGCAGAAAATGGGAAAATCGTTAAATAATTCCATTTCGCTCAATGAATTTTTTTCGGGTGATCACCCGTCACTCGATCGTGCATTTTCGCCAATGACGATCCGGTTTTTTATTTTACAGGCACATTACAGGAGTACTCTCGATTTTTCAAATGAAGCACTCGATGCCTCGGAAAAAGGCCTTGACCGTTTACTGAAAGCTTTGGAAACACTGGAAAAACTTCAACCTTCCGAAAAATCCTCAGTTGATGTTCAGGATCTGGAAGGCAAATGTTATGCGGCTATGAATGACGATCTGAATACTCCCATTGCTATTTCACACCTGTTCGATGGTGTGAAGCTGATCAATCTGATTAAGGAAAATAAAGAAACGATAAATCAGCCTGACCTGGAACAAATGAAAGCGTTGTACCGGACTTTTGTTTCGGATATCCTTGGGCTAAAAATTGAAGAGAAGGCTACAAATAGCGATACCCTTACTCCCGGACTAATTGAGCTTTTACTCGATCTGCGAAAAGAAGCCAAAGCCAGGAAAGATTTCGGCACTTCCGACAGTATTCGCAAACAGCTTAACAGTCTGGGGATCGAAATAAAAGATACAAAAGACGGGGTTGAATGGGAAATAAAAGACTGAGGGTTATACCCCGACATACATTAATTCCGATATTATGTAATCTGCCAGGAATTTACCCTTCAGGCTCAAAATAAAAGCGTTGCCGTTTCGAACCATCTCTCCGTTATCGATAAATTTCTGGGATTGCCGTAAAAAACAGTCAGCATATTTTTCTCCGATTTTTTCTTTCATGTAGATTAGGTCTGCTCCCCACATTGTCCTCAACGAGGTAAGCAGATAATCGTTATAACTTGTTTCCGCTCCCAGTTCTTCCTTTTCGAAAGGAATAGAATTATTTGCGAGAGCTTCCACATATTTGGCATTATCAGCCACATTCCATTGCCGTGAGGTTAGGTTATAGGAATGTGCCGAAGGTCCTATTCCGAGGTATTTTTCCTGTTTCCAGTAATTGGTGTTGTGTTTTGAAAAATATCCTTCCCTGGCAAAATTTGAAATCTCATAATGAATAAATCCTTGTTCAGAAGACTTCTGAACAAGCCATTCAAATTGTTTCAGGCTTAAATCTTCTTTTACCGGCTTTAACTTTCCCTGGCTGACATAACGCCAGAACACCGTTTTTGGCTCAAAGGTCAGGTGATATGCAGATATATGCTGTATTCCCAGGTGAAAAGCTTCTTCGAGATTATTCTTCCAGGCGTTCATGCTAAGTCCCGGAATTCCATATATCAGGTCGATATTAATATTGTTAAACCCAGCTTTCTGACTGTTGCGAACTGCTGTTATTGCTTCATTTGCCGTATGTCTGCGGTTCATCATTTTCAAATCCTCATCGCGGAAAGATTGTGTGCCGATACTTAACCTTTTTACGGGACTTTCTTCATATAATGTTTTTAAATATTCCGTGGTCAGGTCATCAGGATTAGCTTCCATCGTAACTTCAACATCTTCCGAAATAACGAAGTTCCGGTATATGGTCTCAAAAATTGCGTTTATTTCATGTATGGTCAATACAGAGGGGGTCCCTCCTCCCAGATAAATAGTATTTATTTTATCATCCCCCAGATAATTTTTTTGTAATTCAATTTCCTTTAGAATTGATTCTACTACAGCATCCTTTTTTTTAAAAGATACCGAAAAGTGAAAATCACAATAATAACATAATTTCCGGCAAAAAGGTATATGAACATATATTCCAGCCATTTTGTTAATTTCTTTCAGGTTGCACAGCAAAGTTGACTATTTTTTTATCACCGGATATACGTAAAGAAAATTATTTTCGTACCTTAAAAATAATATAGCCGCAACATTTATAACGTGAAATTGATCATTTAATACTAATAAAGGATAAAATGAAAAATAAATTATCCTACGATGAAATGGAAAAGAGGCTTCATCAACTTGAAGATGAAAACCGACAGCTTCGTATGACCGGCATTCAATACAGGAAACTGATGGAAAATTCGGAATATGCTGTTATTTCCCTCGAAGCAGATAGAATTGTTGATTGCAATGAAAAAGCAGAATTATTTTTTGGCCGTGAAAAACAAAACCTCATTAATGCCTCATTATTTGATTTTTTCCCGGATGAGCTTATGGCAAATTCTTCTGTAAGAAATGAATTTTCAAATCTGATCAACGAAGTTAACCTCGCAAAAGACAACCACTTTACATGGAAGTTTAAACGAAACGCAAAAGAATTTTTGGAAGCAGACATTATAGCTAACCATATTGATAAAATAAAAAACATAAATGTTGTTCAGTTAATCATAAAACCAGTTTCCGGAATAAATGTAACCGATAATAAATCGGAAACAGATTCTATAAAAAATCACCATGTGTGGAAATCACATGAAACACTCAAGGTGCTTTTTAAAAACATGCGTGATGGGTTTATACAAACAGATCTGGATGGAAATTTCAAGGAATGTAATGCTGCTTTTTGTAAAATAGTAAATTACAGTGAAAATGAATTAAAAAAACTTTCCATAAAAAAAATAACTCCGGAAAAATGGCAGCAATTCGAACAAAGAATAATACAGGAACAGGTTTTAAAACAAGGTTTTTCACCCATTTATGAAAAAGAATACCAGCGTAAAGACGGCAAAAATATTCCTGTTGAAATACAGGTATATCTTATAAAAGAGAAAAATAAACCGGTTGGTTTCTGGGGTATAGCAAGAGAAATGTCCGACTTGAAAAAATATGAACAGGAACTCAGGGAATCTCAACTAATGTTACAATCCATATTAAATACAATACCTGTAAGTGTTTTCTGGAAAGATCTTCATCTTAATTACCTGGGCTGTAATAAAAATTTTGCGGATGACGCAGGCTTAAAATCTACTTATGAAATTATTGGAAAAAATGATTATGAAATGCCTTGGAAAGAAATCGCAGACAAATACCAGGCAGATGATAATTTTGTGATCGGCAATGGCCGTCCTATGCTAAACTACGAGGAACAACAAGTGAATCCAAATAATGAAAAAATATGGATCAAAACAAGTAAGATTCCACTACTTAATACCGACAACAAAATAATTGGTGTCCTGGGTGTTTACGAAGACATCACTTTTCAACATCATGCTTATTTCGAACTCGAAAAGCACAGGAATAACCTGAAAGAACTGGTTAAAGAACGAACTATAAAAATTGAATCTCTGAATGAAGAGATGATGGCAACCAATGAAGTGTTGTATCAGAAAAACGAAGAGTTGGCCTCCATGAATTCATTGTTGCAAAATGAAATTGGAGAACGGGTAAAGACCGAAGAAGCGCTAAGAGAAAGTGAAATCAAATTCCGGAGTTTTATAGAACAGTCCTCTGATGGTATTTCTTTGTTTAATGCAGATTCCTCTGTGCTGGAATGGAATAAAAGCATGGAACAAATTTTCGGAATAAAAAAGAACGATGTCCTCGGCAAAAATTTTATTGAAATTGAAAAAGATATTTTAAAAGGCAATCCCAGTAAAAATGAATTAAATACTGATAGTCAGACGTCTATTAATAAACTGAATTATGTTTTCTCTCATAATACAAAACAGGAATCGGAATTTGAAATTTCTTCTGTAGAGGGAAAAAATAAAATAATTACGATTAATACTTTTCCAATAGAAACAGAAAAAGGCAATTTCATTGGTAGTATTTCCCGTGATATTACAGAAAAAAGAAAATCGGAACATGAACTTGAAAATTATCGTTTTCACCTGGAAAAAATTGTAAAAGAACGAACAGAAGAATTACTGGAGCGTGAAGAAAGGATCAGGACCCTGAACGATAATCTTCCTGAAGGGGCCATTTTGCGTGTGACAATAACCAAAAACAGAAATTATCATATTAATTACGGAAGTGCAAACCTATCAAAAATCCTTGGGATTCCCCGTAATAAATTAATGGAAACCAAAGTTGATTATTTACTTGAAAATATTTATCCCGATGACCTTCCGGCTTTAACTGAAGCGTTTGAAAATTCTATAAAGAACCTGGAGATACTGGAGGTCGAATTACGCTATTTTAAAAACAGGGAAAAATTAAACTGGCTGCATATAAAATGTGCCCCTCATAACGATAATCATGGAAATCTGGTTTTTGACGGATATATTATTGATATTACACGGCTTAAACAGGCAGAAGAGATGCAACGCCTGGTGCAATATTCCATCGATAATAGTAACAATTCCATTTTCTGGTTTGGCCCCGATGGTAAATTTATATATGTCAACGAGGCTGCTATAAAAAATCTGGGTTACTCGCGTGGAGAGTTACTCAATATGCATGTATACGACATTCGTGCAGAAATCACAAAACAATCGTGGAAGGAAAGGTGGAAAAAGCTTAAAAGAGAAAAAACAAGGGTTATGGAAACCGAACTGCTGAAAAAAGACGGAAAACGGATTCCTGTTGAAGAACATTTCAGTTACCTGGATTTTAATGGAAGTGAATACGTTTTTTCTTTTACTTCAGATATTTCTGAACGAAAAAAAGCAGAAAATGCCCTTAAAAACAGTGAAAGAAATTACCGTGAAATTTTTAATGCCACCAGTGAAGCTATTTTTATTCACGATGCTATGACGGGTATGGTAGTTGACGTAAATAATACCATGCTGAACATGTACAATTGTACATACGATGAAGCGCTTACATTATCCTCTAATAACTTTTCGTTGGGGAAAGCACCTTACGATCAAAACACGGCTTATGAAAAAATCAGAGCTGCAATTCGTGAAGGAGACCAGGAATTTGAATGGCTTGCCCGAAAAAAAACAGGGGAAACCTTTTGGACAGAGGTTAACCTGAAGTTAACCGAAATAAGCGGAGAACAGAGGATATTATCCGTTGTAAGAGATATTACTGAAAGAAAAAAAGCAGCAGAAGCTCTTGCTTACCGCAGTAAATTTGAAAAATTGATCTCAGATATTTCCACCCGCTTTATAAATATCGCCCCGAATGAAGTGGACGCTAATATAGAACAAGCTCTTGGAGAGATTGGCGATTTGGCTGGTACAGATTCTGGTTACCTTTACCAAATCTCCGAAGACTGGAGTAATTTCAGTATGATTCATCTTTGGAACAAAAATAAATCCGGCATCTCTAAAAAGAATTTTCAGAAACTGCCGATAGATAAACTCCCCTGGTGGATGTCTAAAATTAAAAACCAGGAAGTTATTTCCATTTCCTCCCTAAAGGAGCTGCCAAAAGAGGCAAAATCTGAAAAAAGGTTCATTGAAATGCGGAAAATCAATTCTCTTATTGATGTTCCGGTTGTATATCAGGGTAAAGTAAACGGTATTCTCGGATTTACTTCCAATATGGATGATCGCTTCTGGCTGAACGATGAAATATCATTACTGAAAGTTGTCGGTGAAATTTTTACCAGCGCCATTCAACGCAAAAATACATTTAATTCACTCACAGAAAGTGAAAGAAATTACCGGGAAATATTTAATGCTCCCAGTGATGCCATTCTTATACATGAAATAACCAGCGGTAAAATTCTGGATGTAAATCAGGCTATGCTTGAAATGTATGGGTATGAAAATAAAAGTGAATTAAGTGATAATTTAGAAAGTATTAGTGCAAACATTAGCACATACAAATATATTAGTGCACTTGAAAAAATTCAAAAAACCGTAAAAGATGGCCCACAGATTTTTGAATGGCTTTCCCGTAAAAAAAACGGGGAATATTTCTGGGTTGAAACTTCTCTCCGGCAGGCAAATATTGGCGGGCATAAAAGGGTTCTTGCCGTAGTAAGGGACATCACCGAACGAAAAAAAACCGAAGATGCCCTTGCAACCAGCGAACAACGTTATCGCACACTGTTTGAACAGGCTGCTGATGGAATATTTGTTGGTAACAGGTTAGGTATAATTACCGAAGCAAACATTAGTGTTAGTAATATTCTCGGATATTCAAAAGAAGAAATCCTCCAAAAGAATTTTAGCACTTTTTTCGATAAAGATGAACTGGAAGTCAAACCGTTGAGATATGATCTTGTAGATATTGGAAAAGTGGTGGTTAACTTCAGAACAATGAAAAGGAAAGACGGTACCAAAGTTCCCGTTGAAATGATAACACAGAAACTTGAAGATGGAAGATTGCAGGTTTTTATAAGGGACATTACTGAAAAAACGGAAGCTGAAAGAAAAGAAATAGAACAAAAAGAATTCCTGAACGCATTGCTTGAGACTATTCCCATTCCCGTTTATTATAAAGATAAAAATGGTAATTACAAGGGATGTAATTCTACATTTGAAAAGTATTCCGGATTTGGACGAAAAGATGTTATCGGGAAAACAGACTTTGACCTTTTCCCGGCAGAATTATCTCAAATTTATAAGTCAAAGGATGATGAGTTATTAAAATTAAAATCCCCGCAAAATTTCGAAGCTCCGTTACTGGCCAGAAATGGGGATCTTATGGATTTTAGTTTCAACAAAGCCGTATATACAGATGCAGAAGGTAACATCACCGGGATTATCGGGGCTCTTTTCGATATTACAGAACGTAAAAAAGCAGAAATAGCATTGAGAGAAAGCGAAAACAGACTGAAACTTGCCCTGGAAGCAACTTCGGATGGTTTGTGGGACTGGAATGTAAAAACCGGTGAGGTTTTTTACAGTCCCCGGTATTTCGATATGCTTGGTTACAAGCCCGAAGACTTTAAATCGAAAAGTGGTACCTGGCTTCAGTTTGTTCATCCCGATGATGAAGAAAAAACATTACGGATAGTAAATAAATACCTTTACAAAAAAGGGGATAATTTTGAAATAGAATACCGGGTCAGGACAAAAAGTAATGACTGGATTTGGGTATTGGGAAGAGGAAAAACCGTAGAATGGGACGAGGAAAAGAAAGCTGTGAGAATG
Source organism: uncultured Bacteroidales bacterium (assembly GCA_963748095.1). Classification (GTDB taxonomy): domain Bacteria; phylum Bacteroidota; class Bacteroidia; order Bacteroidales; family UBA10428; genus CAVVIO01. Next base: position 196,221 of record CAVVIO010000001.1, on the reverse strand, counting down.
GTTGGTACCATCATTGATATCACCGAAAGAAAATATGCCGACCAGGCATTACGCGAAAGTGAAGAAAAATTTCGCCTTTTGTTTGAAACCGCCAGTGATGCAATTTTTATGATGAAAGGTAACCGGTTTATCGATTGTAATTCTGCCACTCTCAAAATGTTTGCCTGTACGAAATCACAAATCATTAATCAACCTCCTTATGCTTTTTCTCCTGAATTTCAACCCGATGGAACATTGTCAAAAGACAGTGCTCAAAAAAAGATACAGGCTGCTTTGGATAAAGGTCCGCAATTCTTTGAATGGCAACATATCAGATCAGACGGCGTTCAATTCGATGCCGAAGTTACGCTGAATAAAATAGAGCTGGGAAATGATGTTTTCGTTCAGGCGATCGTAAGAAATATTACCGACAGAAAAAAGGCCGAACAGGCGCTGAAGGTGAGTGAACAAAAATTCAGAAATATTTTTGAAAATTCAAGTGATGGTATACTGATTTCAAAACTCGATAAAACCCTTCTGGATGCTAACAGTGTACTTTTGAAAGAGTATGGCATCTCAAAAAATGCTCTGAAAAAATTAAATTTATCCGACCTGATGCCAATGAGTTATCAGCCTGTTCTGAATCAAAGACTTGAGGACCTTAAATTGAATAAACCGGTTCCAACCGTTGAAATAGAAATTATTACCAGTCAGGGTAAAACAATCCCTATCGAAATCAGCAGTAAACTTATTGAATATGAGGGAATGAGAGTTGTGTTATCCATTATCAGGGATATAAGAGAAAGAAAACAAATGGAAAAAAAAGTACTGGATGCAATTATCAGAACCGAAGAACAGGAAAGGGAAAAATTCGCACGCAACATCCATGATGATCTGGGACCATTGCTTTCCAGCGTAAAAATGTACATCAATTCCATTCAGACTGACAGCAATAAAAAAAAGATGGATTTTATCATCAAACAAATCAATGAGATTGTTAAAGAGGCTATTATCACAACCAAAGAGATTTCAAATGACCTCAGTCCTCATATCCTGGCTAACTATGGTGTTATACCGGCAATAGAATCTTTTACAAACAAAATTGTACAGAATATTAATCTGCAGGTTGAAACAAATTTGCACGAACTCCGGTTTTCAAGTGATATGGAAACTTCCATGTACAGAATTATTAAGGAATTAATAAATAACACATTAAAACATGCAAAAGCAAAAAATATTCTTATCAATATTTCTTATGATTCGGAACATGTGAATCTTAATTATAAGGACGATGGTGTCGGTATTGATATCGACAAAATAAATAATCCGGAAAATACGGGCAGGGGCATATCGAATATTTACAGCAGATCAAAATCTCTCAATGGTACTTTCAGATTGTATTCCTGTAAACCAAGTGGTACTTGTTTCGATTTAAATTTTCCGGCAATTGCATTAAAATAAATTTCGAAAATGTTAATAATTTACTATTTTTAATCTTACACTATATTATGGAAAAAATAAAATTAATTATAGTAGATGATCATCAGCTTTTTCGTAATGGATTGAAATTTATATTAGACGAGCGGGAAGATATGTCTGTTATTGCTGAAGCTTCGAATGGTAAAGAATTCATAAAACAACTCGAATTTCTTAAGCCCGATGTGGTGCTGATGGATATTAACATGCCGGAAATGAATGGCGTGGAAGCCAGTAAACAGGCTCTTTTGAAATACCCTGACATGAATATACTTATATTATCTATGTTTAGCGATGTGGAATATTATAACACCATGATCGACATTGGTGTGAAAGGATTTATTTTAAAAGATATTGATAACGATCAGCTGTACGATGCCATTCATAAAATAAATAATGGCGGAAATTATTTCTCGCAGGAATTATTATTACAACTTATTAAGAACAAACCGGCAGATGATTCTGTCATTCTCACATCCCGGGAAAAAGAAGTGCTTGAACTTATTTTTGAAGGATACTCGAATCAACAAATTTCTGATAAACTTTTTATCAGTCAACGAACAGTAGAAAGACACCGTTCCAGTTTATTGTTGAAAACCGATTCAAAAAATTCGATCAGCCTTGTTGTATATGCCATTAAAAATAAGCTGGTTAAGATTTAACCGGGCAATTCTAATCCTCATATCTATTTGTTTTATGGCGGAAAACCGCCGTTTTTTTAAGGGTTTTACGCCAGGAAAATTGCGTGGTTTTATACATATTATTTACAATTTTTGCTGTTAACTTTACACTGAATTTTACTACCTGAATAATTCTGTCAGGAAATGTAGCTATTTTAAAGGTGGTAAATAAGTTCTTTTACCGGGGATATCAATTAATTGAACTTTTGCTGTAAAGCTGACGAAAAAATTTATGTCGGTATATACCTAAATATTTATTCGGTAATTACCTATTATAAAATGGGTAAAAATTTTTGAAAATTAGGTGTATTCGCTCAAAAAAAACAGTACAAGTGACCGTATCTTTGTATTGAACATTATAATTCAAAAGAGATTTAAAAAAGCAATCATATAAGATTGAAACGTTTCATGGTTAATAATTTGATGTAGGGTTTGGTTGGATTTAGGTAGAAACAGGGTAGCAGCAATGTTATCCTGTTTTTTTTGTCGGAAAATACGTATTGGAAAATGCGTAGTTCATCCTGAAATTTGCGTATTTATGCGCTTATTTTAAATATCCCGTTTAAATACTTTTGTCTATATAATTAAAGTATTCGCATGAAAAAACAAAAAGTACTAATAGTTGATGATAATCCGCATTTCGCAAAGGCGCTTCAATTTATGCTATTAGATACTTTTCAGGATCGAATTGAGGAACTGGATATTGTGACAGATGGAAGACAGTGCCTCAATGCATTGAATGACAAATTATACGATACTGTTTTTATGGATATAAATATGCCGAATATGGATGGGATACAAGCAACTCGGGAAGCGTCACAATTATACCGCAACCTGGTAATTATTGCCGTATCATTCCATTCAGAAATGAAATATATTGTTCAAATGATAGAAGCCGGGGCAAGAAGCTACATTATCAAGGATGAAGTGAATACTACTGCCCTTGAAAAAGCGCTGTCAATTGAATATTCGTATTAAGAATAAAAATTTTGGTGATTTTTCATGGTTTAATTAATGGTGTTTGGTAAAATAAATCCTGCCTCCCGGCAGGATTTATTGTTTTATTCCTCTACATAACCAATTATAGCATTTGATACTGCCCTGGGTTCGGGTGGTAACGCGTATATATTTCTTTCATATTGGTGATTATAGGGTGAGATATTAATTGTTTTTCCTTCAACCACAAGTGTGCTGCTTCCTCCAGGGTCAAAACCCATTGCTTTGTCAATTCCCATCTGTTCCATAATTTTTGCCATATCGAAATGGGTTGCTCCTACCGATTCTCTGATTCTGCCGTTAATAGTAAGTACAGATAAAATACCTTTCCCGTCGAGTCCAACAGCTATTTTTGGTCCCCGCATGTCGGTATAATCAATGCGTGCTGCCTGGGTTTTTATCGAATTAAAATGATCCCATCCTTCATCATGCATGTCTATGGCTGTTTTTCCTCCGGCAACCAAAAATGGTCCAGCTTCCACTGCATGTAATATGTTTTCCATTCCCTTTATTTTAATTTCCATCATTCTTTCAGCCGATTTCCATGTTTCAGGAAACTGATCAACAGGAAATGAAAGTGTTAATCCTACCGGAATTATTTTAACTGTTTCGTGATCTCCCGGGTAAATAATTTCTTTTATTACATTTCCGGCTAATCTGACAATGACCCTGTTCCTGGCGAATATGTTTTCTTCGGTGTATAACAAGTCGTAATAACATGGCCTTTCCGGTGGTGATTTTAAATTATAATCGCCGGTATTAAATGAAATACTTGTTTCTGCCATGGTAAATGTCAACTCCTGTTTTGAATTTACTTTGCGTATATCCAGTTTTCCGTTTTTATCGATCAATAAAGCTGCTTTATTAAATAATGGCGGGGAAATTATTTTTCCGTCAGCTATCAGTAATCCGAGGGGAGAACCAATGTATGATTCGGGCAAACCCAATTTGCCAACCAATTCAGGATTCAAAATATAACCGCCATTCCACGCAATTCTTGGGCGAATACCAGTGCTACGGTAAAAATTAGCAACAAATGAAGTTACCTTTTTTGGTTTTTCACTGTTCATTAAAGTTTTAAAACGCCATTTGTATTCGTTAAGATCAATACTGGCAAATACCCCGTTCCATGGATAGTTATCCTCGTATATTCCGCTTACGTACCGGTATTTTACATAACGGTCGTTGTCTCCGGTGTCCTGTAACTTTTCAAGGAAGTATTTCGCAGGAGAACCCTGTGTTTCTGCATCCTCCCTTAGCAACGTCAACAGCTTCTGTTCACCGTTTTGTGAAGCCAGTTCTTTAAACTTTCGGCTTTTTAGTACCATGTTGAAATCCTTGGCTGTTTGTATAGGTGTTGGATACGATAATGTTGTGCGGATGCCGGCAGGAACAAACTGGATGTATCCGCTGTCCTGTGGTATCCCTAAAATATTGGCATGCAACGGCAGCGATGCCTTTCCTATATGAAAGCGGTCGATATCAACAATATCTGTCATCATAGAAGCATGTGTGCGATTGGAAACAATAAATCCCAGTCCGTCATGTATTTTGGAAAGAGCCTGTAATGCCTCCTCTCCTATTTGCGAAAAATGAATGCCAATACATAATTGCCTTGTATCTATAATTTGTAATATTCCATGTTTGTATAAAATTTTTAGTTCATATTCGTGCCCATTTTCAATATAATCTATAATATCACTTTTACTAAACCACCGTCCAATTGATCTTTCGGGTGCAAAAACATAAACCGGAGCCAGGGAAACTTTGGTTTTTTCAAGGATTTCTTCTGTTAGCTCATTTTCTATTTTTATTTTTAACCGGGACCGTATAGCCTGTAAAGCAAAAAACTCAAGCAGGTATTTCACATATTCTCCCGGAAATATACCAATGGGGATGTTGGCATGCATTTTATTGATAAGCTCCCTCCGATCGTCGATGGCAAGATAAGCACTGGAGGTTAGCTGTGCCAGCGCCAGGTCCCAGTCTGTAAAAAAATGAGAGCTTTCATCAATTACATTTCTGATCTTTGGTGTAAGTATTTCAAAAAACAGGGATGTTATTATCCCTGTGATCTCCTGAATAGTATAATCCTGGTAAGGATAGTAATTCCTGTTTCTGTGCCTGTACGTAAAAGAATGATCGTGAAGCACTTTAACTTTTCCTTTATGATAATGAAACAGGTTATCCACTGCATTGAAAAACTCAGCTTCCTTTTTCTTGGAGATTTCATCCTCTAATTTATTTTCAATAAGTAATTTTTTGGCAAAATTATGTACAAAACCCCTGATTTGTTGTTCTTCCTTACGGAATGAGCTTGGATCAATTAGCGATTCAAGATTCTGCATAAAGGCCAGTCGGCCGTATCCCGGTAAATATTGCCTGTTGTCTGTTTTTAAGATTTTTTTTAAATCATCATTTGTAAATTCCACTTTCTTTTTATACATCTCCAGTGCTATCCTGGCTTTATGCATATGTTGTTCATTTGTCCCCAACTGAGAATATAACATCCGGCATATATTTTCAATATTATCATTCAGGGATTCAAGGCTGTAACGCTTTTGCACCACTTGCTTATTATGAAGTACTTCTTCCGTAAATTTGTGGGGAAACATTACTCGGTTAATGATTTTTTCAGAATGGTGTGAAGTAATTTTTTTTCCGTCGAATTCAATGACTTTGAGGCGATCCTGCTCCGGAAGATCTTCACCAATCACTTCAGAATAAACATTTTCAGGAAAATACCTGCGGCAAAATATCGGCGTGCCACAGGCTGTTGCTTCAATGATAGGTAATCCCCTGCCTTCTGTCCGACTGGGTAACAAAACAAGGGATGCAATATTGTATAACTCGGGGATTCCAACTGGCTCTTTGAATCTTTCCTTGAAATTTTCCTTATCTATTTCGCTGAACAAAAAGGCCAGAAATACCCTGTTTTTTAATGGATCATCGAAAAAATCAAGCAGTTGGGAAAACCGTTTGATTAATTTTGTGAAATAATCATAATGTCCCGAAGCGATCGGTCCGGTTACCAGTATGGTAATTTTAAGATTAGAAGTTCTTTTAAGCCGTTCAATAAATAATTTATTCGTAAACATCCGTTTGATGAGTTTGAAACCCAATTCAATTCGTTTGCGGGTTATTATTCTTGTTGGCTGAAGAAAAATTATGTTTTCGTTTAAAAAATTCTCCAGTGGCCTGGTTTTATAACCGATTAACAACGGCCGGGGATTGTTCTCATCTACCAGGCTGTTATTTATTACATCTGTTACAGAATAACATACAAGTGTGTTTTTATACCTGCTCAGAATTTTCTCGAATTGGTCATAAGCATTGATTTTTCGGCGCTTGCTAATATTTAAATAAACATGGGTATCAACAGCTGTTCCTATTTCCGTAACATTGGCCGGATTATGTCCGTTTTGACTGATAAGATGTGCCGTTTGCGCATTATTTATATTAACATTTATCCACGAACGTGACTCCCAAGGAAAGAGAACTTCGATTATTGAAAATACTTCTCCCAGATGGGCGTTTGTGAAAAAAAAATCACGGGGGCCGTCTTTTAAATCATTCACCTCCTTGTCTATTTCTCGATTACCTCCTTCCCAGTAAAAATCATGGTTGTTGTTAATGACAGGAATACCCATGTACTCACTTATAAGCACGGTAGCCAGCGCCAGGGATACATTGCCGGGATTAGAACAAATATTAATCAGATATAGAAGCCTGATGTTATTGTTTTCGATATAATTCCCTAATTTTTTTACGACAGATAAAACTTCTTTCCAGAAATCTGTAATGAGTTTGTTGTATTCTTCACTGCCTCTCTCGAGTTTGGTGAAAAAAAACTCTTTGTACAGTTTCCATTGTTCAAAACCATTTATCTCAGGAAGTTCAAGTTTCCTGACTCTCGGATCAATTAGTTTCTCTGATTCCGGATAAAATTTTCCTCCTATATAATGGATGGTTGTTTTATTGAAATTACGCCTGAGAATTTTTTCGTATTTTTCTATTTCAACAGTGACCCCGTCTACCGAATAATGAAACGTTATAAATGCTAATGCATTTTCGGAAATTTCCTGTGCAAATTCTTCATACGTCCCATCAAACCTGGCTGTTGGAATCGGTTTTGTTTCTCTTAGACGGTCCAGAAATATACCCAAATCAAACCACGTATGGATGGGTTCTTTGTACAGGATATCCAGCATCCTGTCAGTCGTTATTCTATAACTCATAATCTCTGAAAAACTGTTTACTGTCAGTAAACCTGGTTTATTCTATTGAAAATTATAAGACACCTCTTTTTAGTAACTCAATGCTAAATTTTTCGGTTATTCGAAAAATATCCGTTTGTATAAAATAAATACTGATGTCTTTAAGCAGATATTTTGGTTTTTTGTATTAAATTTTTAGCAAAATAATTTTTAAAAAGTTAAAAGTTATAAAAAAATGACGGATAAAAAAATTAATTGAAACAATGAATTTATCTTTGACCCGGATAATATATCGGAAATGAAAAAGTATTTATTTAAATTAATCCCTTACTGGAAAACGTTCTTATGGACAGCAGTTATCTTATATCTTTGCCTGTTACCGGCAAAAGATGTAAAGAAAATAGACATTCTGAAATTTGATAATGCAGATAAACTTGTGCATTTCAGTATGTATTTTATTTTATCGTTTTTAATGTTGTACGACAGTTTATCAGTCAGACAAGTAAGCCTTTCAAAAGTAATTTCCTTGTTTTATCTGCCTTTTACTATTACACTTGTTTTAGGGGGATCAATAGAGCTAATTCAATATTTTTTTATTGATAGCCGTGACGGAAGTATTTTTGATATGCTGGCCAATCTTTGCGGAATGATTTTGGGAACATTTACATTCCGGTTATTTCTGCGTTACAGGAAAATTTCCTGATCGGCTTGTGTGGCGCTGGTTGCCAGTTTACCAATAGTCTGATTTCTGAACAAGTTATATATATCTTTTCGAATTCCTTCGTAATTATTATGCACCGGACAAGGTATCTTGTGTTCGTTGCAGGTGCGGAGTGATATCAGGCAGCGGTCGAATAAATCGTTACCATCAATAATTTGTACAATTTCATACAATGTAATGTCGTTGGCATCCTTTGCCAATCCAAAGCCACCGTTGGGGCCTTTGGTAGAAGTTAACAATTTGTGTTTGGCTAAAGATTGAAGAATTTTACCCAAAAAAGGGGAAGGGATGTTCAGGTCCTCCGATATTTTTTTTATACCTATTTTCTGGGAATCTTTCACATTTATTGCCAGGTATATAGCGGCCCTGATTGCATATTTGGATGTATTTGACAACATAACTAATGTGTTATTGGTATTTTTTCTATTCTTCTTTCGTGACGGCCTCCCTCAAATTTTGTAATTAAAAAAGCATCTGATATTTCTTTGGCCAATTCAAAGGTAATAAAACGTGCCGGCAAAGCACAAACATTTGCATTATTGTGCTTTCTGGCAAGTTCGGCAATTTCTTTGTTCCAGCATAAGGCCGAACGAATTAGCGGATGTTTATTCGCAACTATATTAATCCCATTGCCGCTGCCACACAATGATATGCCAAATTTGAATTCTTCGTTTGATACAGCTTCGGCCAAAGGATGTCCAAAATCCGGATAATCGGCAGAATCAGAGGAATATGATCCAAAATCATAGATTTCATATCCTTCCTTTTCCAGATATTCCTTCAGTTTGTTTTTCATTTCGTATCCAGCGTGATCACTGGCCACAGCTATTTTTAATTTATCCATATTCCAATTTGTAGAAAATAATACCAAATATAAAAAAAGTATCCCGTGTCTATATCATTATTGATAAACTATCCACATTTTTATTAAATATAATTTTTCAACATCCGTGTTGTTAAATTGTTGTTAATAGTAAAGCAAATTTTCTTATAAATAATTCTTGACATTTAAAAATTTACAATTGTATATGGATATTTTTTACTTATCAAAATGATTTTTTGATTATTTTACTCATTTTACTAAACATTTTTTTAACAGCCGGAAATATCTGATATTGAAATTATATTTTAACATTTATTAATATTAACAAGTTGTTAATTTTGCATCCAATATTATGATTATCAATTTATGCTGTTTGTATAACCTGTTAATTATGTTTTAATCATTTTTTGATAATGAAAAAGTCAAGTAAAAATTAATAAAAAATTAAACAGTGTTAACAGGAAATCATCATATACATACATTTATTTAAAAAATTTATAATAATATAAATATGAATGTAATTGTTGATAAAAGAGATTTGATGCGTTTTGGATTTTTAAAAATTGGAATTGATAAATCTCTCGATCTGAAAAAGGAAATAAAGAGACTGCAATCGGAGAAAAATGCTGTAATCCTTGCTCATTATTACCAGGAAGCTGAAATACAGGATATAGCAGATTTTGTTGGTGACAGTCTGGCTCTTTCGCAGCAGGCTGCTAAAACTAATGCTGATATTATTGTATTTGCAGGAGTACATTTCATGGCAGAAACTGCAAAAATATTGTCTCCTGGAAAAAAAGTATTATTACCTGATTTAAAAGCAGGTTGTTCATTGGCAGAATCGTGTCCTGCTGAAGATTTTGCTACATTTAAATCGAACTATCCTGGATACACTGTAATAAGTTATGTTAATACTACAGCTGAAATAAAGGCATTGACTGATATAACCTGTACTTCGTCCAATGCCCTTCAGATTATTAATAGTTTGCCTGAAAGTGAAAAAATAATTTTTGCACCAGACAGGAACCTAGGTAATTATATACAAAATCTTACTGGAAGAGAAATGATTATTTGGGATGGTGCATGTCACGTACATGAAGAGTTTTCATTAGAAAAAATTTTAGATTTAAAGAAAGAGTATCCCAATTCTAAAATACTTGCACATCCAGAATGTGAAAAACCTATTCTTATTGTTGCTGATTATATCGGATCAACGTCAGCTTTATTAAAATTCAGTTGTGAAGACAGTTCAAAGGAATATATTGTTGCTACAGAATCAGGGATAATGCATCAAATGAAAAAAAGCAGTCCGGATAAAGCTTTTTATACCTGCTCCCCCAAAAGATTCCACCTGTGGATGTAATGATTGTAACTTCATGAAATTGAATTCAATTGAAAAAATTTATAATTGTATAAAATATGAGTTACCAGAAATTAGTTTACATAATGAAATAATAGAAAAAGCTGCAATTCCGATTAAAAGAATGCTTCAAATTTCTGAGAAATTAGGACTATAAGTTTTTAAATAATCTTTAAATTTAACTTTTTTAGGATAATCATGAAGAAGTGGTTCATACTTATATTTATTGTAAACACATGGGTTGTTTTTTCTCAGGAAAATATCAATCAGGATGGATATAGTAAATTTTATTATGAAAACGGAAAGATATCAAGCGAAGGAACAATTCGGGATGGGAAACCTGATGGTTATTGGAAAACGTATTATATGACCGGTGTACTTAAATCGGAAGGAAACAGGTTAAATCATTTACTGGATGGTAAATGGATATTTTATAATAATGTTGGGGATACATTGTATAAGATAAATTATGTTATGGGAAAAAAGAATGGTTATTATTATACATATAATACAAAAAGAGAAGATAATCCTGAGAATGTAGGAAAAGTTATTTCGAAAGAGTTATATGTAAATGATATTAAAGAAGGTATGTCTTATTATTATTATAATGATGGAAAAATAAAGGAAATTGATAATTATTCTAAGAATAAGAAGGATGGAAAATCGAAGGAGTATGATAATAACGGAACTGTTATAACTGAAAAAGAATATATAAAAGGTATTTTAACTTACCGTGAAAAAGTAAACAGAACTGATAAAAATGGATTAAAACAAGGAGACTGGAAAGAGTATTATGAAGATGGAAAAGTAAAAGTTGAAGAAAATTATAAAAATAATTTATTGGATGGATTGTATAAGGAATACGATGAAAATGGTAAGCTGATGTTATCTTTAAATTATAAAAATGGAGATATTGCTAAAAATGATAGTACCATAGATACAGAGATAAATTATGTTAATAAGTATGATAATGACGGAAATTTAATATTCAGTGGAGGTTATAAAAAAGGGATTCCTGTTGGAATACACAGATATTATGATGAAAAAGGAAATGTTACTAATGCTAAAATATATAATAATAAGGGAATTGTGGTTTCTGAAGGAATTATAACAGATGCTGGAAAAAAAGAGGGAGAGTGGAAGGATTATTTTGATTCGGGAAAATTACGCGATGAAGGAAAATATAAAAATAACCTGAAGGAAGGTAAATGGAAATATTTCTTTATAAACGGAAAAGTTGAAGAAAGTGGTGAGTTTAAAAATAACAAATTTACAGGCGAATGGATATGGTATTATGATGACGGGAAAACCTGGAGAGATGAAAATTATTATAATGGCAGAGAAGATGGATCAAGTATAGAATATGATACAACAGGAAGTGTTATTACAAAGGGAGATTACGTAGATGGAGAAAAAGAAGGTGAATGGTATTACGATGTAGGTGATCATATTGAAACTGGTAAATATGTTACCGGTTTGAGAGACGGAAAATGGAAATATTATTATGGGAATGGAGATATTATGTTCGAAGGAAATTATATTCAGGGAAATCCGGATGGAAAGCATAAGTATTATTATCCGGGGAACATATTAAAGGAAGAACAAATTTATGTAAGTGGGATAAAGCAAGGTCATTGGAAAAAGTATGACAATAAGGGAGATTTGATTATTACAATCAGTTATAAGAATAATAAAGAATATAGAATTAATGGGGTTAAAGTCGATTTGAGTGAAGAAAGCATTGTTTTAATAAAATAGCAATGATATATGAATGATGAGTTTGATATAAGAGATGAAGATTTAGGAAAAATAGAAAAGGAATTAGAACAAAAAATAAGACCAGAGGATTTTAAAGAATTTAATGGTCAAAAAAAGATTGTTGAAAATTTAAAAATATTTGTACAGGCTGCAAAGATGAGAGGTGAGGCTCTGGATCATGTTTTATTATCAGGTCCTCCCGGATTGGGAAAAACAACTTTGGGTAATATTATTGCAAATGAGTTAGGTTCAAAAATTAAAAGTTCTTCTGGTCCTGTACTGGAAAAGCCAGGAGATTTGGCTGGTTTATTAACAAACCTCGAAATAAATGATGTACTTTTTATAGATGAAATTCACCGGCTTAGTCCTGTTGTGGAAGAGTTTTTATACAGCGCTATGGAAGATTACAGAATTGATATTGTAATCGATAAAGGACCGAGTGCTAGATCATTACAATTAACAATTAATCCGTTTACCCTTATTGGGGCTACGACAAGATCGGGATTATTAACTGCACCTTTGAGAGCACGGTTTGGTATAAATGCAAATCTGGAATATTACGATGCAGATATTTTAATAGAAATTGTTAAAAGATCTGCCAGTATTTTAGAAATTGAAATAATGGATAATGCAGCAAAAGAAATTGCATACAGATCAAGAGGAACTCCCCGAATTGCAAATTCTTTACTACGAAGAGTTAGAGATTTTGCTCAAGTAAAAGGTAATGGTGTTGTTGAATTGAATATTACAAAATATGCACTGGAAGCTTTGAACATTGATACCAGAGGACTGGATAAAATGGATAATAAAATTTTACTTACTATTATTGAAAAATTCAAAGGCGGACCAGTTGGAGTTAATACAATTGCTACTGCTGTGAGCGAGGATCCGGGAACTATTGAAGAAGTATATGAACCTTTTTTAATTAAGGAAGGTTTTATAAAACGTACACCCAGAGGTAGGGAAGTTACAGATCTTGCTTATTCTCATTTGGGAAAGAAAAAATTTGGAGAAACTAATATGTTGTTTTAGATAATATAGATATTAATATTAAAATTTATGCTCATGAGAGAATTAATGAAATACATTGGAATGATAGTTGTTATTTTAGGTACTATATATTTAATGATAGTTGTATTATTAAATATTGATAATAATCATCATTTAATAATTAGTGGCATTATAGTATTTATTGGTTTGGTAATCCATTTGGTACTTAATAAAGAACTGGAATAAAAAATTATATAGAATTTGAAAATTGATTTAGAAAACGAACATCGTTTTCGAAATAAAGCCGAAGGTCGTTTACCTGGTATTTTAACATAGCGATTCGTTCTATACCCATACCGAAAGCAAAACCGGTATATTTATTACTATCAATATTTGAAGATCCTAGTACATTGGGATCAACCATTCCACATCCAAGTATTTCAACAAAACCGGTATATTTACACACATTACATCCTTTTCCTCCACAAATAGTGCAGGAAATGTCCATTTCTGCAGACGGCTCTGTAAACGGGAAAAAGGATGGACGTAAACGAATTTGTGTTTCTTCACCAAACATTTCCCGGGCAAAAAACAATAATGTTTGCTTTAAATCGGCAAAAGAAACATTCGTATCAATATATAGACCTTCTACCTGGTGAAAAATACAATGTGCACGAGCAGAAATTGCTTCATTACGAAAAACTCGACCAGGAAAAATTTTACGGATAGGAGGTGTTTCTGTTTCCATCACCCTTACTTGTACTGAAGATGTATGTGTTCGCAATAATATATCAGGATTTTTTTCTATAAAAAAAGTATCCTGCATATCTCTGGCGGGATGTTCTTCTGGAAAATTTAACCCCGAAAATACATGCCAGTCATCTTCTATTTCTGGCCCTTCCGATACAACAAAACCTATTTTGGAAAATATTTCTATAATTTCTCTTCGGATAATGGATACCGGATGCCGGCTTCCTAATGTATGTGATTCTGTGGGAAGAGAGAGATCATTTTTGTTAAAAGTATTTTCTGATTCAGATATCTTAAGTGATAAACTATCATATTTGTCCTGAACAATTTGCTTCAATAAATTTAGTTCCTTTCCGACATCTCTTTTTATTGCTGGAGGAACGTTTTTAAATTCTTGAAAAAGAGAATTTAATATTCCTTTTTTACTGAGATATTTTAATCTGAATTTTTCAAGCTCTTCTTTGTTTTCAATAACAAGCGAGGATATTTCCTTATTTATATTTTGTAGTTTATCAAGCATTTGATTTAAATAAAAAATGAAATCTATTTTAGTACTTTTATAGTAATAATCTTAACATCTTTTAAAGGACGGTTGTTTTTATCAGTGGGAACATTAGCGATGGAATCAAGAACATTAAGTCCATCTGTAACCTGCCCGAATACTGTATATGAATAATCAAGATGTGGTGTACCTCCTTGTGTTTTATAAACTTCACGCTGTTCGTCAGTAAAGCGAATGTGCATATTTCTTTGTTCCATAGCATCCAATTCCTCATCAGTATATTTGCGTCCTTCTACTATGTAAAACTGTGAGCCGGATGATTCTTTTTTTGGATTGATTCGGTCACCCTGACGGGCAGCAGCAATTGCTCCTTTTCTATGATATAACTCTGGCACAAATTCAGCAGGTATAGTATAATCCGGGCCTCCCCTACCTAAGAGTTGACCTGGTTTGGCATCTCTTGAATCAGGATCTCCTGCTTGAATCATGAAATCTTTTATAACCCTATGGAAAAGAAGTCCATCGTAATAATGTTCTCCAATTAATTTAAGAAAATTTTCCTGATGAAAAGGAGTTTGATCATATAATTCTGCTGTAAGATTTCCCAGTGAAGTTTCAATGAGAATTTTGGTATTTTTTTGTGCTGTTGCGATAAATGTTGAGCAAACTGCCAAAAATATGATTAATGTATAAGATTTAATATTTTTCATGATGCTCTAAATTTAATATAGTTGACAAATTTACATAATAATATTTATTATGTTTTAACATATTTTATAATAGGTTTGGGGTAGTTTATTCTTCGAAAAACGAGATATTTGCTAATTAAACAGGTATATAGTGAATTTATATAAAAAACTAGCTGGTCAGACTTTAGTTTATGGACTTGGAACTATGGTTCCTCGGTTTTTGAATTATGCTATATTAACAGCCTGGTATACACGGCTTTTCAAAGTAAGCGAGTATGGTGTTATAACGGAATTATATGCTTATGTTGTTTTCTTATTGGTAATTCTTACTTATGGGATGGAAACCGGATTATTCCGTTTTGCAACAAAAGGGAAAGATAATAGCCTTAGTTTCAGTACTGCTGTAGTATCCTTATTTATTACATCTGGATCTTTTATTTTGTTGGTTTTTCTATTTTCGAAAAATATTGCTCATTTATTGGAATACGATGCACATCCTGAGTATATAAGATGGTTGGCATTAATTATTGGGATTGATGCATTTAGCGCCATTCCGTTTGCCTGGTTACGGGTAAAGGAGAAAAGCAGAAAATTTACTTTTATCAAAATTGCAAATGTTGCATTTACAATATTTTTTGTAGTAATGTTTTTTATTGTTTTTCCCTGGTTATCGAAATTTAGTAAAATCCCCGGATTTTTATATAATAAAGATATTCGGGTTGGATATGTTTTAATTGCAAATGTTTGGGCAAGTTCCTTAACATTGCTTTTATTAATAGGTGAAATATTTTCGGTTAAGATAAAATTCAGTTCTGAATTATGGAGAAAAATGCTACTCTATTCCTATCCTTTACTTATTGCGGGACTTGCAGGTACTATTAATGAAACGATGGACAGAATTTTGTTAAAATATATGCTACCTGGTCATTATAATCCAATGTATGAGATTGGAATTTACGGAGCCAATTATAAGATTGCTATTGTAATGATGCTATTTGTTCAGATGTTCCGTTATGCTGCTGAACCTTTCTATTTTAATTATGCAAAGGAAAAAAATGCAAGAGAAATATACAGTAATATATTACGGTATTTTTATATTATAGGATTATTTATATTTCTGCTTGTAACATTATATATTGATTTTTTCAAATATTTTATTGCAGAAAAATTCTTCAGTGGTTTGAGTATTGTTCCTATAGTATTGTTTTCTTATTTATTGTATGGATTATTTTTTAATTTATCGATATGGTATAAACTTACAGATAAAACAAAATATGGTGCTATTCTTACATTCATTGGAGCAATAATTACTTTAATAATTAATATAATATTTATACCGAGATTCAGTTATATTGCATCTGCTTATGCTCACCTTGTATGTTATGCTGCAATGGTTATAATTTCCTGGATATTGGGAAGAAAATATTATAAGATTGATTATAAAGTAAAAAGATTGTTGGAATATTTATCTGTTACACTGGCATTGTATTTTTTAAGTCACTATATACATATGTCTAATGTTTTGATAAATACACTGTTAAATACTATTTTTATAGCTAGTTTTGTTATATATATTATCAAACGTGAAAATTTCAGGTTAAATCAATTAATTAAATTAGTTTATGATCGTTAAAATTGTTAATAAATCAAAACATCATTTACCTGAGTACAGTACAGTGCATTCTGCTGGAATGGATTTACGAGCTAATATTGAATCAGAAATTGTATTAGCCCCATTAGAAAGGAAATTAATACCTACTGGACTTTATATAGAATTACCAACTGGTTATGAAGCACAGATACGACCAAGAAGTGGATTAGCCTTAAAAAAGGGAATTACAGTTTTAAATTCTCCGGGAACAATAGATGCTGATTACAGAGGTGAGGTCGGAATTATTTTAATTAATCTTTCTAATGAAAAATTTGTTATTAAAGACGGAGAACGAATTTGTCAGATGATTATTTCAAAACATGAAAAGGTTAATTGGGAGGAAGTAGAATTTCTTATTGAATCAAATCGTGGTGAAGGAGGATTTGGTCATACAGGAATTTAATAATGTATAGTTAGTATTTTTTAGTTTAATTTAAGAGTTTTGTAATGAAAAAGAGTTTATTAAAATATTATTTATTTACTGTAATTACTGTTGCAGTAATGATAGTTAGTGGATGTAGCAGGAGAATAAGTGAAGGTATTTCTAAAAGCAAATCTGATACTACTTTTAAATCTGAAGAAGATAGATTGGATTATTATTACGCGTACACGGAGGCGACGAAACAAGCTTTATTATATAACGATTACAAACAGGCAATTCTATTGTATAATGAATGTTTAAAAGTTCGTCCCGTTAGTCCGGCTGTATTTTTTCAATTATCAAATATTTACATGCGGGTAGGAAATATGAAATTAGCTACTGAATATGGTAGAAAAGCTGTAACGTACGGAGATAAAAATAAGTGGTATTTATATCATCTTGCGAATTTGTATCAAATGAATAATAATATTGATAGTACTGTTATTACTTATGAAAAGCTGTATAATTTATTTCCCAATGACCCACAATATGCTTTTAATCTAGCTTCTTTATATTATAGTGCAAAAAAATATAAAAAGTCGTTAGAATTAGTTAATTCTATTGAAAAGAAATTTGGTGACAATGAAAAAATCTACATTTTAAGATACCAGATATACTCTAAAACTAATGAATTGAAAAAAGGCGGAAAATGAATTATTGGATTTAATAAAATATTATCCGGATAATGCAAATAATTATGGATTGTTAGCAGAATTTTATGCCGATGAAAATGATACATTAAATGCTGAAAAATATTATCAATTATTATTTAAGACAGATGCCAGTAATCCTCAGGGCCAAATTTCATATGCAGAATTCAACCGGCAAATAAAAAATTATAGTAAAGCATGTATTTATTATGGATTGGCAATAGATAATAACGACCTTGATCTTACAAACAAATTAAACATCATATCTAATTTAATGAAGGATGATGATTTCTATAATAAATGTAATAAAGAAATTAGGGGTTATATTAGTAGCCTTTCTAAGGATTACCCTGATGATATAAGGATAAAGTCATTGAGCGTTGATAATTATATTCAAAACCAAAATTTTAAAGAGGCAAAAAAAGTATTATTGGATCTAGTTCAAAAACCAATTAAGAGTCCTATATTTTGGGAACAATTAATGTATGTTGAAAATTCATTGAATGAATACGATTCTTTATTATACTACTCAAACGAAGCATTGACTTATTTTGATGAGGATCCGGGACTTTATTTATCCAAGGCAATTTCATTGATACAGTTGAATCGGCCTGAAGAAGGTTTATTGGCATTAAAATCAGGAATACAGTATGTTGACAGTAAAAACAAGAATTTAGAAATCCAATATTATAATCTATATGCAGAGGCTTATAGAAATTTAAAAGAATATGATAAATCAGATGAATATTTTGAAAAAATATTAAAAATTGATCCAACTAATCTATTAGTTAGAAATAATTATGGATTTTATTTGGCAGAACGTGGAATAAATTTGAAAAGAGCTGAAGAATTAAGTAAATTGACCATCGAAAAAGAACCTGATAATTACACCTATTTAGATACTTATGGATGGATTTTATTTAAAAAAGGTGATATTGATAAAGCAAAAAAATATATTGAGGATGCTTTAAACAATGGTGGGAAAACGAATGGTGATATTTTAGAGCACTATGGTGATATATTATATAAAAAAGGTGATAAATCAAACGCAATACTTTTCTGGAACCAGGCAATAAAATACGGAAAAAATAAAACTGAGATTGAGCTAAAAATTAAAGAAGCTGAAGCTGAATAAAATTTGTCATTATAAAATGAATAAACTGTCCGGTGTAAGAATTCTATTGATTATATTATTTATAAGCATATTATTGCCAAAAAATCAAATTTATTGTCAAACGAAAAGTGAATTACAGAATAGAAAAAAGAAATTGCAAGACGAAATTTCATTGACAAATAAATTATTGAATGATATTCAGGAAAAAGAAAAGAATTCTATAGAGGAATACAATTTAAAAAATGAAAAAATAAGTTTACAAAGTAATTACATTCATGAAATAAATGAACAAATAAATCTAATTGGAATCCATATTTCTAATAATGAGAAGAATATTGATTCATTAAATACTGAATTAAGCGTTATTAGGAAGGAATATGGAAAATTAATTTATATTGCATATAAAAACCGCTATACGGGAAATCCGATAATGTTTATTTTGGCTGCTGATAATTTAAATCAGGCATATAAACGAATAAAGTATATACAGGAATATTCTGAATACAGGAAAAATGAGGTAAAGAAAATAGAGGTTTTAATATCTGAAATAAGTTTTAAAAGCAATGAATTAAAAAGTAATAAACAAAAAAAGATTAATTTATTGGTAGATGTAAAAAGAGAGAAATCAAGTTTACAGAAGGATATTGATGAAAAGAAGCAGTTAATAAGACAATTAAAGAAAAAGGAAACCAGTATAAAGCAGGATTTATTAGAAAAGAAAAGAATAGCTGATAAACTTGAAAAGGAGATTGAAAACCTTATAAAGGTTGAAATGTCTAAGGGGAGTTCAAATAACTATTATAACCGATTAACTCCTGAAGAGAAAATTATTTCAAGTAATTTTTCTGCCAATATGGGAAAATTACCATGGCCTACTCAACAAGGCGTAATTACCGGAAGATTCGGAACTCATCCGCACCCTGTTGTTAAAGGTGTGATTATTAATAATCATGGGATTGATATTACTACAATTAAAAATGCTGAAGTACGTTGTATATTTGATGGGGTGGTTTCTCGGATATTAACAATTATGGGTAGTAGTTACACAGTTATTGTTCGTCATGGTAATTATCTGAGTGTTTATCATAATTTGTCTGAAGTAAATGTAAGGCAAGGACAAATTGTAAAAATGAAGCAAATTATTGGAAGAGTAAAAAATGAACCAAATTCAAATGCTGCGGTATTACATGTGGAACTTTGGAAAGAACAGGAAATATTAAATCCTGAAAAATGGTTAGCAAATTAAATATTAATTAAATTTGCGTAACCTCAAATAAAAAGTGATATATTTATTGATATAATAAAGGAAACAAAAAATGTAATATTCAGTATAAAAGAAAAGAAAAACACCTTATAACTGATGGAAAAAAGTTTTAAAATTGCATCAAAAATAGAAAATCTAAGAAAGGTTGAAAAACTGGTAGATGATTTATCGAGTGAATACATGATAAATTCTGATATATATGGTAATATATTAATTGCTGCTTTAGAAGCAACTAATAATGCCATTCTTCATGGAAATAAACTCGATGAAAATAAAGATGTAAGAATTAATATAGCAAAAGAAGGAAATTTAATAAAAATCAAAATAGAGGATCAGGGAGATGGATTTGATTATAATAATGTTCCTGACCCAACAGCTCCGGAAAATATTGAGAATGTTAATGGACGTGGAATATTTTTGATGGAGAAATTATCTGATAAATTGATTTTTTCTAAGAACGGTTCTATTGTAGAATTAGAATTTAATTTGAAATAAAGAATTTTTGGAAATTAATTTTTATTGTACCGATATAGATTTTAATTTCAAGAAATCCCTCCCATTAAGAAATACTATTAAAAGTATTGTAACTGATGTAAAAAAAAATATTGGAATAATTAATATTATTTTTACTTCAGATAATTACTTGTTGGAAATAAACAAGAAATACCTGGAACATTATTATTTAACGGATGTTATTACCTTTGCTGATAATCTGAAAGATTATATAAATGGTGATATATATATAAGTATTGATACAGTTAAAACTAATTCAATTAATTATAGTAATAATAATTTTGAAAAAGAACTGAATAGAGTTATTATTCATGGAGTTTTACATTTGATTGGATTTACTGATAAAAATGATGTTGAAAAGGGGATAATGCGTAAAAAAGAAGATTATTATTTAGGAAAAATAGAAGAATGACAAATATTTTCGGATGATGGAATATTTCAAATATGATATTATTGTTGTTGGAGCTGGTCATGCCGGAAGTGAAGCCGCGGCTGCAAGTGCAAATATGGGAGCAAATGTGTTGTTGATTACAATGGATATGACAAAAATTGCTCAGATGTCATGTAATCCTGCAATGGGTGGAATAGCAAAAGGACAGATTATAAGAGAGATTGATGCTTTGGGTGGTTATTCTGGGATTGTAACAGATAAAAGTATGATACAATTCAGAATGTTGAACAGATCAAAGGGTCCTGCTATGTGGAGTCCAAGGGCTCAATGTGATAGAATGCGTTTTTCATGGGAATGGAGAATGAGGTTGGAAGAGATCCAAAATCTTCGAATGTGGCAGGATAGTGTTGTAGAGTTATTAATAGAAGATAAAAAGGTTATAGGCGTTAAGACAAAAATGGGTATAAATTTTTATGCAAAAGCGGTTATTCTTACAAGTGGAACTTTTGAGAATGGGTTGATGCATATTGGAAATGTAAAGATAAAAGGAGGAAGAGCATCCGAATCGGCTTCTTATGGAATATCTTCACAATTAAAGAATTTTGGATTTGAAGTTGGCAGAATGAAAACAGGAACTCCTGCAAGATTGGATGGAAGGACGATTGACTTCTCGAAAATGGAAGAACAGCATGGAGATGTTGAAGGAGGTAATTTTTCATTTCTATCAGAAAGAAAGATAGTAACAGAAAAAAATTGTTATATAACTTATACCAACACTGAAAGTCATGATGTTTTAAGGACTGGATTTAATGATTCACCATTATATAATGGTACCATTCAAGGAGTAGGACCAAGGTATTGCCCAAGCATCGAAGATAAAATAGTAACATTTGCCGAGAAGAAACAACACCAACTTTTTATAGAACCCGAAGGAGATAGTACTGTAGAATATTATATAAATGGTTTTTCTTCTTCGCTACCTTGGGATGTTCAATTTAAAGCATTAAGAAAAATTGCAGGTCTTGAGAATGTTGAAATTTTTCGTCCGGGATATGCTATTGAATATGATTATTATCCACCAACTCAATTAAACAAAACTTTAGAAACGAAACATATAGATAATTTATATTTTGCAGGTCAGATTAACGGCACAACAGGATATGAAGAAGCGGCTGCACAAGGAATAATGGCTGGTATAAATGCTTATTTAAAAATTAACAGTAAAGAAGAATTTATCTTAGAAAGAGATGAAGCCTATATTGGAGTTCTTATTGATGATTTAATAACTAAAGGAGTAGATGAGCCTTACCGGATGTTTACATCAAGAGCTGAATACAGAATTTTGTTAAGGCAGGATAATGCTGATGAAAGGTTAACAGAGCGCTCTTATACGATTGGGTTGGCAAAAAAGGAAAGATATGATAATTTAATTATGAAGAAGAAGGAAAAGGAAGAATTCATAAATTTTGTAAATTCATATTCAATTACACCTCAGGAAATAAATTCACTTTTAATAGAGAAGGAAACTTCTCCTATTCGACAAAAGGTTAAATTGAATGAAATCCTTGTAAGACCACAAATTAATATTTTTGAAGTTATTAATAGAATAGATTCTTTAAAAGAGAAATATTATCTAATTAAAAGTAATAAAGAAGAAATCGCTGAACAGGTTGAAATTGAATTAAAGTACAACGGATACATAATAAGAGAAAAAATAATTGCAGAAAAAATCAGCAGACTCGATCATGTTAAGATAAGCGATTCTTTTAATTTTAATGAATTAAAGTCAATATCGACGGAAGGAAGGCAAAAACTTTCAAAAATTAAACCGTCAACTATAGGTCAGGCTTCAAGAATAACTGGAGTTTCTCCTTCGGATATTAATGTTTTACTTGTTCATTTAGGGAGATAATGTTCCACGTGGAACAATTGAAATGAAAATATAAGGATGTTCCACGTGGAACATCCTTTTTTTATATAAAGTATAAGAGGAGTCTGTGATAGTAATGAAAAAGATGTTACTTTTAAATTAAGAAACGAGGAATGATTAAAAAAGTACACATAGAAAACATATTAAAAACACTACCCGATAACCCCGGGGTATATCAATTTTTTAATAACAAGAATGAAATAATTTATGTTGGAAAAGCAAAGAATTTAAGAAAACGAGTAACCTCCTATTTTAATAAAACCAGACATGAGTCAAATAAAATAAAAGTACTGGTTTCGAAAATAGAAGACATTAAACACATTATTGTTGATTCGGAATCAGATGCCTTGTTACTGGAAAATAATTTAATAAAAAAAATACAACCACGCTATAATATTCTTCTGAAGGATGATAAAACTTTTCCCTGGATATGTATAAAGAATGAACGATTTCCGAGAGTGTTCTCCACCCGTAAAATTATTCATGATGGCTCTGAATATTACGGGCCATATACTTCTGCCGGAATGGTAAGGACTTTATTGGAGTTAATTCATCAATTATATAATCTTCGTAACTGTAATTATAATCTATCAAAAGAAAATATAACAAACGGAAAATTTAAGGTGTGTTTGGAATACCACATAGGAAATTGTAAGGGGCCGTGCGAAGATTTACAAAACGAAGAAGATTACAACCAGACAATTATTCAAATTCGGCAAATTATAAATGGGAATCTTCAAACCGTACTTGTTTATCTTAAGAAAATGATGAAAATGTACGCGGACGAATACAGATTCGAGGAAGCAGAGATGGTGAAAAATAAATTGGAAATACTTGAGAAATTCAAAAGCAAATCAACCATCGTTAATCAGAAAATTCATAATGTAGATGTGTTTTCAATAATTGACAAGGAAAAATATGCCGCTGTAAATTATTTGAAAGTTGTGCAGGGAGCCATTATTCAATCACATACCATTGAACTTGTTAAAAAACTAGATGAAACAAATGAGGATTTATTAACTTATGCCATTATAGATATCAGGGAAAGATTTAAAAGCGATTCAAAGGAAATTCTTGTTCCTTTTAAAATAAATGAAAAAATAGGAAGTGCCAATTTGTTAGTTCCCCAAAAAGGTGATAAACGCCATCTTTTGGAATTATCTGAAAGAAATGCGAGGATATATTGTTTGGAAAAGCAAAAGAAAAACGAACTAATTCAAGTTAAGAAAAATGATAACCGGGTTTTAGAGAAATTAAAAGTAGATTTAAAATTGAAAAACCTGCCTGTACATATTGAATGTTTCGACAATTCGAATATCCAGGGGTCTAACCCGGTAGCATCATGTGTTGTTTTCAAAAATGGAATACCAAGTAAAAAGGATTACCGGCATTTTAATATAAAAACGGTAACAGGTCCCGATGATTTTGCTTCGATGGAAGAAATTGTATATCGCAGATATAAACGGTTAATTTCTGAAAAAAAATCATTACCTCAATTAATAATTATTGATGGAGGCAAAGGGCAATTGAATGCGGCTATTAAAAGTCTAAAGAAATTGTCAGTTGAAAATCAAATGGCAATAATTGGAATAGCAAAAAAGCTGGAAGAAATTTATTTTCCTGGAGATCAATATCCACTTTATATCGATAAAAGATCGGAATCACTTAAATTAATTCAACGTCTCAGAAATGAAGCACACAGGTTCGGTATAACTTTTCATCGGGATAAGCGATCAAAAGCAATGATCGATTCGGAATTAAATCATATAAAAGGAGTGGGAGAAAAAACGGTTACCCTGTTATTAAATAATTTTGACAATATAGACGCAATTAAATTTGCAAAAAAGGAAAATCTGGAAAAACTGATTGGAAAACAAAAAACAATAATTATCATGAAATATTTTAAGCAGTAGAATATAATAAAAATAATTGCTATAAGAAGCTTTAAATTAGAAAGTTACATCGGTAATTTGAGTAAATTAAGTCGTTTAGAATCAAAAATTTAAAGGCAGGCTATAGAGGATATCAGAATAACAGCATATAAGGTAAGAAATGAAGTTTAAAATTCCACTATTTGCATAAATTCAAAAATGAAATTATTTTTTTCGGGTGGTTGTAAATTCCACGAGTTGCATAAGCGCTTTTTTTGATTCACTTTCGGGAATATCTTTAATAATGTCGATAGCTTTGTTTTTATACTCATCCATTTTACTTTCTGAATAATCAAGACCACCTTTCAGTTTTACAAATTCAATGATCTCTTTTACTTTGACTGTATTTTTATTATGTCGGCTAATGGTGTGAATTATTTTTTTTCGTTCCTGGATGCTCGATTTTTCAAGTGCATATATCAAGGGTAATGTAAGCTTTTTTTCTTTTATATCATTTCCGGTTGGTTTACCAATAAGAGTAGTTTTTTCGTAATCGAACAAGTCATCCCTAATCTGAAAGGCTATTCCGATATATTCACCAAAACGTTTCATTGAATCTAAAATTGAAGCATCTGCATTAACTGATTTTGCGCCACAACTAGTACAGGCTGAGATTAATGCAGCTGTTTTCTTACGGATTACTTCAAAATATTGATCCTCTGTAATATTGAGTTTTCTCGATTTTTGAATCTGCAATAATTCCCCTTCACTCATTTCACGCACGGCATCTGAAACTATTTCCAGTAATTGAAATTCCTTTTCTTTTACGGCAAGTAATAATCCTTTTGCGAGAAGATAATCTCCCATTAAAACAGCAATCTTTGAATGCCATAATGCATTTATCGATAAAAAGCCCCTTCTTTCAAACGATTCATCCACTACATCATCATGAATGAGTGTTGCTGTATGCAATAATTCTATCAGAGAAGCAGCAGTATACGTGGAGTCATTGATTTCACCAAGTGTTTTTGCAGTAAGAAAAACAAACATGGGTCGCATCTGCTTACCTTTCCGACGTACTATATAATTGGCAACAATATTAAGTAACGGTACATTACTTTTTAAAAGCGAAGGAAAATTAGCTTCAAATTTTTTAAGTTCTTCCTTTATCGGCTTTCTGATCTCATCTAATGATGGCATAGTTTGTTATTTGCTGGCTAAATTACAAATTATAACTAAAATTTTGTATATAATTAATTTATTGCAGAAACACAATGTGTTATTCTATAAAAAAAGGAAATTTCATTGATTAGAGTACAGGTTTTGTCTTGAGAAACAGCATAATATTTGCCTGAGTTTTTGTTTTCAATTTTAAATGCTAACTGTAAGAATAGAATGAATGTGTTGTATCCGTTTTAATAACTGTATTGTTGAATTATTTTGACACTATCAATAATTATATGCTTTACCGGGTTAGTATTAGCTGAAAGCAGCAAAAAATAAAAAACAATTAATTTGATTCCAATTATATATTTATATATTTGCATTTATTAGTTGTATCATCAATTTTTACACACATGGAATTTAATACTTTAACGGTTGAACAGCTGGAAAAAGCAGCAAGTATGCTGAAAGCAATTGCTCACCCCATGAGAATTTCAATCATAAATTATCTCGAAGACGGAAAGAAACTTACCGTAACTGAAATACATGAATTGCTTGGAATAGAACAATCAACAACATCACATCATCTTGGTATATTGAAGGATAAAGGAGTCCTGACTTCTAAGCGGGACGGTAAAAACACTTATTATTTCTTACGTCACGACAATTTGAGCAATATTGTTGAATGCATAAGTAAATGTGCTTATTAGTATTAAGAAGAAATTTATAATTCAAAAACCGGTTGATTTTACATTAACCGGTTTTTTTGTTATATTTTTATATGTATATAAATTCAAAATAATGGAACAAAAAAAGTTATTTCTGCTCGATGCCTATGCACTCATTTTTAGGGCCTATTATGCGTTTATTAATCGTCCCATCCGTAATTCTAAGGGAATGAATACATCAGCAGTTTTTGGTTTTACCAATTCTCTGGTCGAAATATTGGAAAAGGAAAAACCCACGCATATTGCCGTGGTATTCGATCCTCCTTCCCCAACATTCAGGCACGAGATGTATAAAGAATACAAAGCAAACAGATTACAAACTCCGGAAGACATCAGAATATCAGTGCCTTATATCAAAAAAATAATTGAAGGTTTTAACATTAAACACGTGGAAGTAATTGGTTATGAGGCAGATGATGTTATCGGAGCATTGGCAAAGAGAGCAGAAAAGGAGGGTTTTCAGACGTATATGATGACTCCTGATAAAGATTACGCCCAATTAGTATCAGAAAATATTTTCATGTATAAACCCCGTCATTCTTCCAATGATGCTGAAATACTTGGAGTTGAAGAAGTGAAAAAAAGATTTGAAGTGGAAAATCCACTTCAGGTAATCGATATTCTGGCCTTATGGGGCGATGCTTCCGACAATGTGCCGGGGGCTCCGGGTATTGGTGAAAAAACAGCTAAAAAACTTATCCATGATTTCGGAAGTGTTGAACAATTGATTGAAAATGTCGATAAATTGAAAGGAAAACAGAAAGAGACGGTCATCAATTTTAAAGAACAAATAGAGTTATCTAAAAAACTGGTAACAATAGCCTTGGATGTACCCCTTGAACAAAACTTTAATGACTTTGAAAGTAAACAGTTTGACCGGGATAAATTAAACGAGATATTTACTGAATTGGAGTTTAAAACTATTGCCAACCGTATTCTCGGAAATATAACTAAAAAGGAACAGAATTCTATTGAACCGGTTCAGGGTAATTTATTTTCTGAGGATAATTCCACAAACGACAGCAATCTTGATAATTTGTCTTCTATATATACTGTCGATCATTCTTATCAATTAATTCAAAATCAGAAAGAACGAAGTAATTTAATTAATTTCTTAAGGCAACAAAAAAGTTTCTGTTTCGATACGGAAACTACCGGTTTGGATGTGCAAAAAGCCGAAATTGTTGGCCTGGCTATATCCTTTAAAGAACATGAAGCGTATTATGTGATTTTTCCAAAAGACCAGAAGGAAACTCAACATATTATGGAAGAATTCAGACCTGTTTTTGAAGATAAAAGTATTGGTAAAATTGGTCAAAACATAAAATATGATATTCAGATATTTAAAAGATATAATATTCAGGTTAATGGGGAACTATTCGATACCATGCTTGCCCATTACCTGGTTCAACCGGAATTAAAACATAATCTAAATTACCTCGCAGAAAGATACCTGCATTATCAATGTGTTTCTATTGAAGAATTAATAGGTAAGAAGGGAAAGGGACAATTGAATATGCGACAGGTTGATGCTGAAAAACAAAGGGAATATGCCGGGGAAGATGCAGATATTACATTGCAATTAGCAGGTATTCTTCATAAAGAACTGAAAGAAAACAATTTAATGGAGTTGGCGGAAAAGATTGAAATGCCTCTTATTAATGTTCTCGCCGATATGGAGAATGCGGGATTTAAGATAAACATTAACGATCTGGAAAAATATGCTGGTGTGTTACGTGAAGAGATCATACAAATTGAAAAAAGCATTTATGAGCAAGCTGGCACACAATTTAATATTTCTTCACCAAAACAACTGGGTGATATCCTGTTTGAAAAACTAAAGATTTCTGATAATGCAAAAAAAACAAAGACAAAGCAATATTCAACCAGTGAAGATGTATTAGTTAGATTGAAAGACAAACATGAAATTGTTGCAAACGTACTAGATTACCGTTCTTTAACAAAGTTATTATCTACTTATATTGAGGCATTACCAAAACTAATCAATAAAGAAACAGGAAAGATACATACTTCCTACAACCAGGCAATTGCTGCTACCGGAAGACTTAGTTCAAACAATCCTAACTTGCAAAATATTCCTATTCGTGAAGAAAGAGGAAGAGAAATAAGAAAGTCATTTGTGGCAAGTAGTGATGATTATCTGCTACTAGCTGCTGATTATTCACAGATAGAACTGCGAATAATGGCACATATGAGTGAAGACACCAATATGATAACTGCATTTAACAATGATGAAGATATACACACAGCAACTGCTGCAAAAATATACAATGTCCCCCTGGAAGATGTTACCCGCGAGATGAGGAGTAAAGCTAAGACAGCGAATTTTGGAATAATATACGGTATATCTGCCTTCGGACTTTCACAGCGGCTGAATATTCCCCGAAGTGAAGCAAAAGATTTAATTGACGGTTATTTTAAAACATATCCTAAAGTGGGCAAATATATGGAAAACAGCATTTTACTGGCTAAAGATAAGGGTTATGTTACTACATTGATGGGGCGCAAAAGATATTTACCCGATATAAATTCGGGCAATGCCATGGTGAGGGGAATTGCTGAGAGAAATGCCATCAATGCCCCAATACAGGGTTCGGCAGCTGATATTATTAAACTGGCGATGATAAATATCCACAATAAAATAAAAGACAGTTTTAAAAGCAAAATGATTCTGCAGGTGCATGATGAATTGATTTTCGATACACTGAAAACCGAGTTGGACGATATTAAAAAATTAGTAAAACAGGAGATGGAATCGGCATTTCTTCTTAAAGTACCGTTAATAGTTGATATGGGAGAAGGGAAAAACTGGCTCGAAGCTCATTAAGCCTGAAAATAACGGGTGATCTCTTCCAGGTATTTCTTCCGTATCTGGTGCAGTTTTTCCATATCGTAGTTGGCAACATAAATGCGTATAAAATCAACAATTTCTCGCATATAGAAATATCCTAGGGCGGCATCGAAATTGGTATTATCCATATTGTTCTTCACAATTTTAGTGATGGCTTTGAATACCTGCCAGGTAAGCTGATAGGGTATTCGTAAGTAAAACATGGACGGATCTTCAAGATCGGTGAAAATTTCATTGTCGGTACCATTAAGCAGGAATGCTTTTTTTAGCAGGATCAGGGCAGTGGCATTCAGGTTTTTCTTTTTCATAAACTGGATACCTTCATCCATATAACCGCTTTGTATTTCCGAAATAGCTTCAAAACTCTTTAATTCGCGTATCCTGATACAGAAATAGGTATCATTATAAACGCAGATCCTTCCGGGACCCGCATCAAAGTCAACCTTCATAAATTTTCGAATATGCTGACTGGTACGTATTATTTTTTCCGTAGAATATTTTTTACTTGTAACTAAAAAGACAGTATCCGGATGTTTATCATCAGGAAGATTTTCTCCGTGATATCCGGGGAAAGGTTCCAGGTTAAATAAAACAAATGTGTTTTGAATGATATTGTGATCAACTGATTTTAATGTTTCCTCTTTCGCAATGGAACCGATTGTTTCGAATTCATTTATCTTTTTCATATATTCCGAATTGGGTTATTATCAAAAATAAGATATTTAAATCTTATTTTCAATTAGGAAGGACATCTTTTCAGGCATCAATAGAAATTTATTAGAAAGAGAAACAAGTAGTAACTCTTATTAAAAAATTTTAACGACCTGTTAAACAGGTAAAAAGGAGATAATTTTGTTATTCAAACAAATTTCCAAGAATAGAACTGCTTTCTTTTCCTGCGTTTTTTCCATAAGGAGCAATGGCCTGAATAAGTTTTCTGATAGGCATTGACTGGAGCCACACTTTTCCTGTTCCACTGAGGGTGGCAAGAAATATTCCTTCACCGCCGAAAACCATGGAACGTAAATTACCCGAAGTTTGTATATCAAAATCTATCTGAGGCTCGAATGCAACTACACATCCGGTGTCAATCCGAAGGGTTTCATTGTTAAGAGTTCTTTCAATTACGGTACCTCCCGCATGAATAAAAGCTTTCCCATCACCTTCCAAACGTTGCAATATAAAACCTTCGCCACCTACCAGGCCGGTTCCTATCCGTTTATTGAACTGCAGGGCTAGTTTTGTTCCGTATGCAGCACATAGAAATCCGTCTTTTTGAACGATGATGCGTTCTCCCATTTCCGACAGGTCAAGAGGAATAATTGTCCCCGGATAAGGCGCTGAAAAAGCTACATGTTTCTTTCCCGAACCCCTGTTTGTAAAATGAGTGATAAAAAAAGATTCACCGGTAAGTACCCGTGTCCCTGCAGACATCAATTTTCCGAGCAATCCCTGATTGGGGGCAGAGCCGTCACCCATTTTGGTTTCAAACTCAATACCTTCTTCCATGTAGAGCATAGCTCCCGCTTCGGCAATAACGGTTTCACCCGGATCAAGCTCTATTTCTATGAGTTGAATGTCATCGCCAATAATCTTATAATCAATATCATGTGCACGCATAGTAACTAAATTTTATGAAAACCATTTAAGTAATATTTTACGTATTGTTTCTGTTTTAACAGGTTTGGTCACATAATCGTTCATTCCACCGGAAATAGCTTTTGTTTTTGTTTGTTTGCTTGCCGAAGCGGTCATGGCAATTATCGGCATTTGGTATCCCAGTCCGCGTATATCTACCGTAACTTGCATACCGTCTTTATCCGGCATGATCAGGTCCATAAAAATGATATCATACTTTTTTGCCTTTACTTTTTCTAATGTTTCATTACCGTCTTTGGCAATATCAATTGAAAAGCCCAGGGTTTTAAATATTGTTTCTGCTACTTTCTGGTTAATCAGGTTATCTTCTGCCACAAGTATAGACAAGTCGGGACGAATGGTTCCCGATTTTTCGTCATCCACATGTTCTACGGAAGGGAATAATTCATAAGCTATCTTTTTTAAATCATTGTTTTCATAAGGCTCTGGTAAATAATTATCAATTCCGGCACGCTTGGTTTGAATATAATTTTCCTGTTTATGATTCGAACTGATCATAATTATAATAAACTTATCAGATACTTTAGCTTTATGCAATTGTTTCCCGACTTTCAATCCGTCGAAATTAGGTTCATCGATGATAAACAGCAGGTGATATAAAGCTTCTTTTTCCTTCAACAATGTTTTTAATTGATTGAAATTATCTTCTTTGTATTCAAAAAGATCAAAATGCAATTGAATGTTTTTTAAAAAGCGAAGTAGAGGCTTATTAATTTCTTTTTTCGCGGATATAATTAAAGAATTAACATTGCTGAATGAGTTGATATTGCTAAAATTAAGACCTTTATTTAATTTTTCATTGGAATACACTTCAATGGTAAAGCTGAATTTTGTGCCGGGATATTTTTTATCGGTTGATAATCCTGATGGACTTTCCACCCAGATTTCGCCGTGCATAAGGTTAACTAGTTGCTTAGAAATAGTAGTTCCCAATCCGGATCCTCCGTATTTCCTTGAAATGGAACTTTCGGCCTGTGTAAACGAATTGAATATGGTTTCCATTTTTTCACGTGGAATACCAACACCCGTATCGGCTACATAAAACAATAAGGTGAGATTTCCTGAATATTCCTCTTCCAGTTCCACACCAACTTCAATTGTACCTTCATGCGTAAACTTTACTGCATTACTGATAAGGTTTGATAATACCTGCCGTAACCGGAAAGGATCACCAATGATGTTATCAGGAACTTTCGGATTGACCTTTGAAGTGAGTGTAAGGTTGCTCTTTTCTTCTACAATCGGACGAAACAGATCAAGGGAAAGCTTTATTTCTTCGTTGAGATTAAACGGTATTTCTTCCAGTTGCATTTTCCCGGCTTCTATTTTCGAATAATCCAGAATATCATCGATTATGCTGAGCAGCAGGTCGGCAGAACGTTTTACGATATCAACATATTCTTTCTGGCTTTCTGTAAGATTTTGCTGGTCGAGCGCTTCGGTCATTCCAATGATGCCATTCATGGGTGTACGAATTTCGTGACTCATTTTTGCTAAAAATTCCGATTTAGCATTATTTGCTGCAGCTTCGTATTTTCGTGCTTTTTCAATTGGGGTTACATCAATAAAGGCTTCGATCAATAATTCTTCTCCATTATAAAAATGGGGTACTTCTTTCTTAAAAATAATCACTTCATTTCCCTCTTTCTGATATAAAATAAACTGATTTGAATCGTATGCCGATTCAACAATTTCATTCTGAAAGTAATTTCTGGAAATTAAAAAGCGATCGGAAATATCCTGGCCGATCAGATCTTCGTTTGATTTTAGCAGTAACATCTGCCGCGCCGTATTATTTATCATTCTGATCTTGTTGTTGCTTTCAAGAAGCATTATGCCAATGGGGAGATTATCAATAATCGTACGCAGGTTATTTATTTCTTTTTCCCTGTCATTTTCCGTAAAAGTTATTTTCCGGACAATTCGCATGTAATAAACCATTAGAAATATCAGGAGGGCAAGGCAAATAATACTTACTGTAATAATTTTGTAAATCACTTCTTCAATTAAAATGCTGTTGTTTAATGAAAAAATGATTCCGAAATCCTGTTTCAGAACTCTAATCGGGTAATATACTGAAATGATCGATTCTTCTTTTTTGTCAATGATAGCGCCGTGCTTGATAAATCCGTTGTTTTTTGCTTTTATTTCATTAACGATCATATCAAGATTTGTTATTTCCAGATCTTTGGCTTGTACATTCGCGGTATACGTTCCTTCTTTGAGATCGATAATCCATTGCCAAAGGGTATTTTTCAGGTGATACTTGTCCAGGAATGAATTGATGAAACGGTTTAAATCCAGTGTCAGCACAATATTGGCATAAATTTTACCATCTTTAAAAACAGGTAAATAATACTGGTAATTACCATTCTGTGTTTTAATATTTTCCTTTTCCTGCAAGTCACGTTGTCGTTGCGCAATAAAATGGTCTGTGATAAAATCTCCTTTTTTATTTTTGAAAAGATTCAGCACATTTTTATTACTGTCATAAATATCGATGTTAACAATTATTTGATTATAGGTAGAATAGTAAAGTTCCAGTTTTCTAAGTCCACGGGATTTGTCTTCGGCATTACTGAAAATTTCAGTTATATCATCTGAATATAATATGAAGTTGATATCTTTTTCAAATTTTTCTGCTACTTTTTCAATATCAGAACCGCAACGTTCGGCTTCCTGGAACAGTATGTTTTTCTGATAATTGATTTGTTGCTTATACAAGTAATAAAACAACCAGGAATTTAAGGCGATTAGAATGAAAATTACGACAGGAAATAACAGGTTAGGCCTTTTCATCACAATTCTAAATAATTAATTTTTAATTAAATAAACCTTCTAAAATATCAATAATTCGCATAAAAAAAAATGGGTATGCGGTTAATTGATGTTAATAACTTAATTAAGTGTTTCTCATTAATACGGACTTCTGTATTTTTCGTTATCGTCTGTGTAGATATTTATGTAACTTTTGTACCGTGATTGTGCCAGGTTACCAGTTTCAAGAGCTTTTTTTACAGCGCAATTGGGTTCGTGTGTATGCGTGCAATTATAATACTGGCAATTTTTTGAAAGTTTGAATATTTCCGGAAAATACAGGCCGATTTCATTTTTTTCGAAGTCGATAAGACCGAACCCCCTAATTCCTGGTGTGTCGATTACAAAACCCCCATCACCTAATTCAAACATTTGCGGGAAAGTAGTCGTGTGTTTACCGGTTTTATGATAAATGGAAATATCACCCGTCTTAAGATTCAAGTTTTTATCCATACTATTCAAAAGAGATGACTTTCCAACACCGCTATTACCGGCTATAAGGCTTATTTTACCACGCATCATCTTTTTCAGGGCATCAATATTTTTAAATTCTTTTACAGAACTTTCAATGCAGGTATATCCGATGGTTGAATATATAGAAATGTATTCCCTGAGTTTTTCGGATAATTCCTGATCATACAGATCGGTTTTATTGAAAACCAGAATAGTTGGAATATGATAAGCTTCTGAAGTCACCAGGAAACGATCGATAAATTCATTCGTGGTTTCGGGATATTTCAGAGTAATAAGTAAAAAGGCCTGATCGACATTTGCTGCCAGCAGATGCGATTCCTTGGAAAGATTCGAAGCTTTACGGATAATATAGTTCTTTCGCTCAAGAACTTCAGTAATAATGCCGTTTTCCTCATCATCCGGCAGCTCGAATTTTACATGATCTCCAACAGCTACCGGATTGGTGGTTCGAATTCCTTTGATTCGGAATTTCCCCTTTATTTTACACGATATATCTCGGTCCATATAACGTACCAGATGCCAGCTTCCTGTTGTTTTTATTACCGTTCCCTGTTTCAATTTTTGGAAATTTCTGCAACAAATATAATTGAAAATTGAATGGTTATTAAAAGGTTAATACAATTGATTCTAACAAAATCCCTGAAATATAAGCAGGTTTGACCAGTTACTCCACAATTGTAAGGAGAAAATTCCAAAAACTTTTCTTCCTTTGCAGATTATTTATAATATGTTTCTATGAAAACGTTTAAAAACCAGGGAATAAATTTTCCGTTAACACCTGCTAAATTTCCTTTTTTTTATGGGTGGGTTATTATTGTCCTTGGTATTTTAGGTGTTCTAATGAGCATTCCGGGTCAGACTATCGGTGTTTCTGCTTTTACAGATCCTTTGTTACAGGCATTCGGAATTAAACGAACCAGTCTCACTTTTGCCTACATGCTGGGAACCGGTATAAGCGGGTTGATCATTACTTATGCCGGAAGCCTTTACGATCGTTACGGAGCACGTATTATTGCTGCTATATCAAGTATTTTGCTTGCTTTATCTTTGGTATTTCTTACAAGGCTTGAAAATATCGAAGCTTTTTTTCGCATTCATACCGATTATAATCCTGAATATGTGATAATAGTATTACTTATATTTGGGTTTTTTGCTATCCGTTTTTTCGGACAGGGAGTGTTGACAATGGTTTCGCGAAATATGGTGATGAAATGGTTCGATCGCCGCAGAGGTTTTGCCAATTCCTTTCTGGGTACTTTTACTGCTTTAGGGTTTTCATTAGCTCCGGCTTTGTTATTTGGCCTGGTTGAAAAATATACCTGGAAAGGAGCGTGGCTGGTTCTTGCTTTTATTATCGGCATTCCTTTTGTTATTATTATAATATTATTTTTTCGCGACAACCCGGAACAATGTAATTTAAAACCCGATGGAGAAATTCAGGTTAATATTAAAAAGAAAAGAACACCTTTAACACGGCCTATTCGCGATTATAATCTGGGAGAAGCAATTCGGACCTATTCTTTTTGGATCTACAATCTTACCATGGTAATGCATGGTTTGTTTATTACTGCATTTACTTTTAATGTGGAATCTATTTTCCAGATTGCCGGCATGGATAAACAAACAGCATTTTCCATATTTGTGCCTGTTGCTATTATCTCGGTAATTGTTAATTTCCTGGGCAGTTGGATCAGTGATTTTATTAAACTAAAATATTTATTAATAGCTTACCTGGCAGCATTAATAATCACAATGGGTTCTTTGCAGTTTCTGGGAGATAGCCAGGTTGCGTTGTGGCTGCTGATTGCAGGTAGCGGTATTGCATCCGGGATGTTCAGTATTATGGTTAGCGTGGTATGGCCCCGTTTTTTTGGAACTACACATCTGGGTAAAATATCCGGTTTTTCTACCAGTTGCATAGTTATAGGTACCGCCATCGGGCCTTTTTTATTCAGCTTGTCCGAAAAATTTTCCGGAAGTTATAGCCAGGCATCGATGATCTGTCTTGTTATTACAATTATTTTATTGGGATTATCTTTTAAAGCCAATAATGTAAATCAAACCCAGTATTAGTTGATAATATAGCTTTTGAAAACAGGGGAGGAATATAGCAGAAAATGAAGAGCCTTTTTGTTGGATTAAATACAGTTGACATACAGTTTCTGGTAGGCGAATATCCTCCCTCCAATACCAAAATTAAAGCGGAAAAGTACGGAATTTATGCAGGCGGGCCTGCTACAAACGCAGCAATTACTTTTTCACATTTGGGAGGACAGGCCGATTTACTTACCCTGATAGGAAAACACGCTTTTACCGATTTCATTTACCAGGATTTAAAAAAACAAAAGGTAGGAATAATCGATTTGATTTCGGAAAAACAAACAACGCCTACTTTTGCATCGGTTATTACAACAAAAGGAAATGGCGACCGAACGGTCTTTTCTTACCACCCGGATAACCATGATCCGGAGTTATATGATAAACTGCTTGAAAACGTAATGATTGACACGTACGATATTATTATGGTAGATGGGTTTTACAATCCGGTGGCAGTAAAGTTGGCTGAAAAGGCTAAAAATTACAATATTCCGGTTGTGCTGGATGGAGGAAGCTGGAAAGACAATATGGAAGAATTATTGAAAGTTACCGATATGGTAGTTTGTTCTGAACATTACTTTCCTCCCGGCACTGATAGCACACAGGATGTTATTACGTACCTTGCCGGGGAAAAGATTTCAAAAATTGCCGTCACCAGGGGATCTTCACCAGTTGTTTATAGAGAAAATGGTAAAATGCATGAAATTCCGGTTCCTGAAATACGTGCAATAGATACACTCGGGGCCGGGGATGTATTTCACGGAGCTTTTTGTTATTATTATATAAAAGAACGTAATTTTGCAGAAGCGCTGCAGAAAGCTGCAGTTGTGGCGGCAGAATCGTGTAAGTATTTTGGAACACGCGAATGGCTGCATCAAAGTAACAGTTTTTAAATAAACCGGTTATGAAAACATATAAAGAGCAATTTAAAATAAAAGCTACTCCCGAAGAAGTTTTTAATGCACTTGTTAATCCTTTTACCATCGAATTATGGAGTGGATATCCTGCTGTGATGGAAGCAAAAGAAGACGTGGAATTTTCACTCTGGGATGGTGATATCAGCGGAAAAAACCTTAAAATAGTTACCAACCAACAGCTTGTGCAGGAATGGTATTTTGGTGAACAGCCGGAACAATCGATTGTTACCATTAATTTAAAACCTACTAAAATTGGCACTTTCATAGAACTTTCGCACACAAACATTCCCGAAGAGGCATATGAGGATATAAAAGAAGGATGGGAAAAATATTATTGGGGAGCAATAAAAAGGTTTTTTGAATAATTTGTTTAGAATGAAAACCGCCAGGAAAGATATTGAGATAATGGCCCCGGTGGGATCTTATGAATCATTAATGGCAGCCATACAGGGAGGGGCAGATGCGGTTTATTTCGGACTGGATAAACTGAATATGCGGGCGCGCTCTTCGTTTAATTTCACGAAAGAAGACTTACCGGAAATAATGAATATTTGCCGGGAAAACCACATTAATACCTATTTGACACTAAACATTGTTTTTTACGACCAGGAATTGCAACAAATGAAAGAACTGGTCGATCTGGCAAAAGAGTTTAATATTACAGCAGTTATAGCATCCGATCATTCCGTAATAAACTATGCAAGATCAGTAGGCGTTGAAGTACATATTTCAACACAGGTGAACATCAGCAATATCGAATCGCTCCAATTTTACGCACAGTATGCCGACGTGGTAGTTTTGGCCCGGGAGCTTAACCTCTCACAGGTTAGAGCAATACATGATCAGATTATTCAACAACAAATTAAAGGACCATCAGGAAACCTTGTTAAGCTTGAAATATTTGTTCACGGTGCTTTGTGCATGTCAATTTCAGGGAAATGTTATCTCAGCTTGCACGAACATAATTATTCGGCTAACCGCGGAGCATGTCTGCAGGACTGCCGCAGAGCATATACAGTAAAAGATAAAGAAACCGGTTTTGAACTGGACATTGATAACGAATATATTTTATCTCCCAAAGATCTGAGTACCATTCATTTTCTGAATAAAATTCTGGACGCCGGAGTTTCGGTTTTAAAAATTGAAGGAAGAGCCAGACCTCCGGAATATGTTAAAACCGTAGTTTCGTGTTACAACGATGCTGTTCTTGCTTACCAGGAAGGAAACTATACTTTAAAGAAAATTCAAAATTGGCAGGAAAGACTTTCTTCTGTTTTCAACCGGGGGTTCTGGGACGGATACTACCTTGGGCAACGGCTTGGAGAATGGAGTAGTGTATATGGCTCGCAGGCAACCAAAAAGAAAAAGTACATTGCCAAAGGAATGAATTATTTCAGCAAATTAAAAGTAGGTGAATTTTTATGTGAAGCAGGAGAGCTGGAAGTGGGGGATGAAATTCTTATTACGGGACCAACTACCGGAGTAATACAAACTCAGGTGTCAGAAATACAGGTTGATCTTAAATCTGTGAAAAAGACAAAAAAGGGAGATCGTTTTTCTATTCCCGTAGATTCTGTTATCCGGCGTTCAGATAAATTGTATAAGATGATCACAGTCAAACAAACGATGAACAAGGAAATCGTTTAAACAAGTATAAATTCCTTTTTCAAAGCTTTGTTATACATGTTTTTAATTTCAAGTGCCCTTTCCAGACTTTTATTTCTGTCGTATATACGTATTACTTCTTCAACGCCGGTAAACCGATAGATCATCCCGAGAGCTGCGTCAAAATTTCCATTACGTATATTGTTTTTAACAAATTTTGAGACGGATTCAAATGTTTTCCAGTTTATCTGTTTTGGGATTTTTATATAAAATTTTTCACCATCATAAAGATCACGGTAAATACCCGGAGTAGTCTCAATAATTTTAAAATTTTTATGAATAGTAATTTTTCCTTCAGCATCTATTTTATGATAGCCCATGAATTTTATCTCGTTGTCTTTATAAAAATTCTGGACTTCAGGGATATCGGCAAAACACGCCAGGCTCTTTAAGCGAATGCATGGATAAATTCGGGATGATATCTCAATTTCACCACAACCTGTACGACATTTTTCATTCCTTATTTTTGCAAGTTGAACAGATATTCTTGCAATTTTTTCAGGTGCATACCGGTAACGGAGGACCAGGAAAATAGAACGGGGTTTGGTATCCGAGGGTAGATTAACTCCCTGATATCCATATCCGGGGAAGGGATCGGTGTTTTCCAATACCAGCGTATTGGGCAGAACATTGTATTCTACAGACCGCAGTTGTTCAAACTTTGTAATACTGCCTATGGTCTCTATGGTTTGAAGTGTTTCCATGGCAAGATGTTTTAAAGGTTATGTCAATGAACAGAAAAGTAAAATTAACTGATGAGAGGATAATATTTCTTAAAAGGAGAACTAACAAGTTACGAAAATATAAAGTGATTTCCAAAACAACGGGCAGGATAATTTGAACGGCATTCACCCGGCAATATCATTGGAATAATATTCCACAAGGTTTAACAATTATATTTTTATAATGCACTGGTGTTGATCGTAAAAAGGAATTCAGCTGTACTTTGCTTCCATGTAGGAAGGTAAGAATACCTGACTCCTATGGAAAAGGGGAAAATAAATCGTAATAAATTCATATCACTCACGAGCTCAGCCCCCAAAGAGGTCAGTTGACCATTATATAACTGAACAGATCCTGATCTGAGATCATAGATGTTTGTTCCGTTGGCAACATCCATAAAAAGAGTACTTCTTATCCTTTTAATATAAGCAACCGGGCCTATTGAAAGATCGGGGTAAATCAGGGGGAAAGAATAATCAACAGTAAATTTTTTCAGTTTTATTGAAGGATAATCCGGGTAACCTCTTGGCAATTTGATATTGCTTGAAAATAAATAATCCTTTGGGTTTTGTTTTTCATAACTATAACCCAATCTTAGACTCTGATGCTTTAACAAGCCGGGAAAATAAAAGCCCGTTTTAAGAGAAAAAATGTTCCCGTGTGGTGAACTTGAAGAAGGAGAATTTGTAAAATTCAAATAGAGTGTTTGTCCCCATTTTGGATGAATATCCTGGTGAGACAATTTCAGAAAACGTTGAAACCATAATTCATATTGAAGCACAAGAACACCTTTTGTATAGGCCTTTTGTGCAACATCATAATGATAGGCATTTAAATAATCGAATTTAACAGAAGGCTGTAAATATTTCACATATTTATTGTTCGTGAAATTAAAAGGCACATAAAACCTGAGCGTATAATCACGGTAGGAAGAAACTTTTCCGGGCGTGGCAGTACTGTCTTTGTTGGTTTTATATACCCATGCCGTTCCTCCAAATTTGGCTGAAAATTCTATTACCGGGTACCATCCCGAATATGTGAATGTAGGGTAAAAATAATTGTTTCCATTATGGTAGCTATAAGAAAGACTTGAAACAGCAGTCCCTAATTTGTTTTGTGAGAACAACATAAACCCGGGTGTTACATTGTGGTTTTCTAACTTGATATTTGTATAATCCAAATAAAAAGGGGCCCAACTGTGAAAGTTAAACAGGTTCAGTAAGCGGGAATAATGTTTTTCCGTATACCTTACCTGAGTTGTATCCATGTTTTGAATATTGTTGTTTTCCTGTGCTGCCAATTTATCACTCCAATGATCCGATAAATTTTTTACTGTATTTAAAGGCTTCCAGTTGGTGGTGTCTACCACTGTTTCAACCAACCGATAACCACCTGCATGATAGTCGGTGTAGGCCAATTTTGTAAAGTTACTGTTTAATGATGGATCGAAAGCCCCGAAGCGGGAAGAAGTTACCTGGTAAACCTTTTTGTCGGTTTTACGAACAGCATAAATATTTTCTATTCCTGAATAAGCGCCTCTGAAATAGATGTATTTTCCGCCATCTATTGGCTGCGAAATATCAGTGTATCCGGGTTCCAGAATGGTTTCCCAACGATTATTTTTCAAATCGAATAGCAGAATGCCTTCTCCCTTATTATTTATATTCATCACTAATAAATTCCCGTCTTTTGTCCAACCAGGCTGTGTAATATACTCATTACCGGGAGAAGGAATTTTATGAATAATATTACCATTTAGTGGATTCAATATTACCAGGCTGTACCTGTTCTGCGGGTTAATTTCAACGGCTGCAATTTTATCAGCTTCTTTAGAGAGCGCCGGACTAAAAAGCCTTGATCTGAAAGTAATTTGACTTACTTTACCGGATTTTAGTCCCAGGACTTTAATCACCGAATAACTCCTGTAGGACCAACGCGGATCATAAGCATATTCGGCCCAGGTAAGGATATTTGAGGAAACAGAAAGTTTCACCGGATCGTAATATCCCGGTGTGAAAACGGGGGTTTCATTCCCCGTTGAATCAATTATCACAAATTGACTGATCTGGCTAATCCCGGATTTTTCGACAAGAATTTTGTTATCGGAAACAAACTGGGGGAAACGATAGCTGGTATAATTTTTAGCTGAAGTATCTGAAATAGTTGAATAATGAGTGTAAGTGGTGTTATTTAATTCCTTGTACCATATATATTTTAAAGAATCTATAGTTTCGTTATACAACTTTACTTTAGAAACATGCATATTGTGGTGTAATCCAAAATAAAAAGGAGCGAGGAGAAAAGGTTTTTTCCCCACCTCATCAAGGGTCTTGTCCCATATCAATGCATTGCTTTTCAAACGGGCATAAGCCGTGAGGAGATACCCGATATGATAATAATCGGGGACGAAATTTTTATAAGACCCATAATAAGATTTATCATAAGAATACCTTTTTGGTTTTTCAAGGGTAATTGCCCTGAAACCCATCTTAAATTCGGGGACCCTTCCTCTACCTGA
Source organism: uncultured Bacteroidales bacterium (assembly GCA_963748095.1). GTDB lineage: Bacteria > Bacteroidota > Bacteroidia > Bacteroidales > UBA10428 > CAVVIO01. The sequence goes on along the minus strand of CAVVIO010000001.1, from coordinate 153,841 downwards.
ATAGGATAAGGCAGTTTCATTAATAACAGCATCCCCCTCCATGAACCACATTGGGAGAAATCCAACATCTGCTCCTGTTGCAATCTGGCCAAATAACAATGAGGCAGCCCGGGTAAATCCCTGGTTGAGTTTACTTATCTGTGTTACATGCCTGAATTCATGCAGCGACAGTTGCTCCAGCCAGTCTTCGGGATACATTTCAGCCGGCGGAGTAGTAATTACTTCCATTCGTTTTGGTGCCCACGAAACAAATGCATTGGATTGAACGGAAAAATTATGCAGTATAACAGGAACCCTTTTCGGTTGAACAATAAGCGATTTTGTAGATATTCCATAAGATTTTTCGAGCAGATTGGTAAAACGGTTCGCTTCGGGATAAAAATCTTTCGGAAAAATAACCTGGAAATGGTCGGTTTTAATTTGCGACCATTTTACCGAAGCAGGATCTTCCCCGGACTGGTAAAATTGTGAATATCCTTTTCGCGCGGAAAAAAAGAATAATATGATTATGAGCAATTAAAATAAAGATTTATTATTTCGGAACAAAATGACTATAATTTTAATAATATTAAGATCAAAGATATTGAAATATGTCTGTAAATTTGATAATGTTAATGAAGCTTGTCTTAAAATTATATAATAATTCTTTAAAAATAAAGATTTAGGAATAAAGTTATCAATCTAAGGGATAAAATTACGCCTGCCATTTTTCGGAATTTTTAGACTGGAAATGGTTATAATAAGAAGTAAAAAGGACTTTAATGTAAAAACTTTATTTTTGCAATTCTGATTATAAGATTTATCAAAAACATTCTATAAAATTTCTTTGATATAAATGAAAAAATTCCGTATTTCATCCATTCAATTTTAATTATATTATTTCAAAAGATGAAATCTCTTTTTAAAAAATTTTTCATTACTGATATTTACCACCTATGGTGTAATTCCATTTACAAAAGCGCAAAACGACAGTCTTTTTTATCCATTAAATATTAAAAAGGCTTACAACAATATAACCCGCTCTTACAATGGTAAACCTGGTTCCCGTTATTGGCAGAATCATTCTGTTTATCATATCAATGTAGAGATCGATCCCGAAACCAGCATCTTGAAAGGAGAAGAGACAATAAATTATTTTAATGATAGTCCAGACACGCTAAAACAAATTGTATTAAGACTTTATCAGAATATTTATAAAAAAGGAAATCCCAGACAATTTGCAGTATCTGCTGCAGATCTTACTGATGGGATGAGTATTAATACCATGGAAATAAACGGAGAAGAAATTGATTTGAATAACAGGGAAAAAGTAAATTATACATTTACCAATATGTTTATTACTCTTCCTTCACCTTTATTGCCGGGGAAAAATATCGAACTTAAAACCGACTGGCAATTCCATATAACACAAAAGAGTAATATCCGCATGGGACAATATGGGAACGGTAATTTTTTCATCGCTTATTTCTACCCGCAGATAGCTGTATATGATGATGTGGATGGCTGGGACCGGTACGAGTATTTCGGAGCTGTTGAATTTTACAACGATTTTTCCGATTTTGATGTTGCCGTAACTGTTCCTTCCGGATATCTGGTGTGGGGAACCGGAATCCTTAATAATCCCGAAAAAGTTTACAAAAAAGAATTATATAAAAAATATCAGCTTGCAGAAAATTCGGATACGGTAGTTCATCTTATTACCGCAGAGGATTATGAGAAAGGGAAGTTAACAAGGGGAGGAAACAAAAATACCTGGCAGTTTCATGCCGGAAACGTAACGGATTTTGCTTTTGCTGCCAGCGAACATTATTTATGGGATGCTACAAGTCTGGTGGTAGATTCAGCAACCGGGCGCCGGGTACTAACAGAAGCGATTTATCCAGATTCAGCCCGGAATTTTGATAAAGTTGCCGGTTTTGCAAAAACCACCATTGCTTATTTATCGAACGAACTTCCGGGAGTTCCGTTTCCTTATTCACACATTACCGTTTTCTGCAACGGAAAAAACGGGGGAGGCATGGAATTTCCCATGATGGTAAATAATGGTATCGAAGAGGATCTTGATGGCACGCTTGGATTGACCTTTCATGAAATTGCTCATAATTATTTTCCCTTTATCATGGGAATTAATGAACGGAAATATGCCTGGATGGATGAAGGATGGGCAACATTTTTGCCCCGGGAGACTATAGAACGATATGATACAGGAGCTGACTATCAAAAAAAGTTAGTTAAAAGATATCTTGCTACAGCGGGCGGGGAAACTGATATTCCTCCCATTGTTCCAACCGCTGTGATAAGTGGGTATTACCCATCAGTGCGTACAGCCTCCTATTACCGGCCAGCCCTGGCTTATGAAGTGCTGCAAAATATATTAGGGCCTGAAGAGTTTCAAAAAGCTATCCATGAATATGTCAACCGGTGGCAGGGAAAACATCCGCTTCCATGGGATTTTTTTAATACCATTGAAAATGTTACGGGAAAAAATCTCGACTGGTTCTGGAAACCCTGGTTCCTGGAATACGGATACCCAGATCTTGGTTTAGGTAAAATACAAAAGCGGGGAATTAACACTTCTATTCTTGTAAAGAAGATCGGGAACATGCCTGTACCGGTATACCTGACGCTTATTTTTAATGACGGTGAAATCGAACACATCGAAAAATCGGCTACAGTCTGGGAAAATGATAATCAATCGGTGGAAATAGTTATTCAGAGTAATAAAAATATTTCGGAAATACGCCTGGGTAATGATCAGATACCGGATGCGGATAGAACAAATAATGATTACAGGTTTTAGTTTATAGAAAGGAGTCCTTGTCTAAAAAGGGATCAAATACTTATTAATTTCCCGCGAACTTTTAAAAATAAACATATTCAAATTCCAAATCTCAAGTATCAAAAACCAAATAAATCTCAAAACACAATTTTCTAAAACACAAACAAACAGAAAACGCAAGTTTGAATCCTTGGAATTTAGGTTATTGGGAATTAAATGATATTTGTGATTTGATTATTGGAATTTCTTCTTACAGAAGTAGTATTTCTGATTTAACGACAGCACAAAAAAAGCCGAAGTGATGTCTCACTCCGGCCAGCTCCTCATCCTGGACTCGAACCAGCTCCGATAGCTATCGGAGCTCTGGTTAACAATGTTTATCATCATATTTGAGAATCAGATTTTCAACGATTTCGGGGTATTTCTTAAGATTTTCAATATAGCGTTTACTTTTCATACGTTTTATGTGCGCTTCGACTTTACGGGCTGTATCAGCATTAGGACATTTTATTTCCAAAAAAACAATCCAGTCCTTGGCTTTAGAAGTAAATTTATTATCATAATAATTAGTAAGATGATTTTCAAGACGTTGATCAACAGAAAGGGTAGTAAATCCGGTATAATACCTGTTTAATTTATTGCTAAAAAGGATATAACACAGGCACATAAAAACATAGGTTAAAGTCAGATAGAAAAAATTAAATTACTGAATATTATCAAAATAAAAAAGCCGAAGTGATGTTTCACTCCGGCCAGCTCCTCATCCTGGACTCGAACCAGCTCCGATAGCTATCGGAGCTCTGGTTAACAATGTTTATCATCATATTTGAGCAATCAGATTTTCAACCATTTCGGGGTATTTCTTAAGATTTTCAATATAGCGTTTACTTTTCATACGTTTTATGTGCGCTTCAACTTTACGGGCTGTATCAGCATTAGGACATTTTATTTCCAAAAAAACAATCCAGTCCTTGGCTTTAGAAGTAAATTTATTATCATAATAATTAGTAAGGTGATTTTCAAGACGTTGATCAACAGAAAGGGTAGTAAATCCGGTATAATACCTGTTTAATTTATTGCTAAAAAGGATATAACACAAGCACATAAAAACATAGGTTAAAGTCAGATAGAGAATATTAAATTACTGAATAATGTCAAAATAAAAAAGCCGAAGTGATGTCTCACTCCGGCCAGCTCCTCATCCTGGACTCGAACCAGCTCCGATAGCTATCGGAGCTCTGGTTAACGATGTACATCATCATATTTTGCAATAAGATTTTCAACGATTTCGGGGTATTTCTTAAGATTTTCAATATAGCGTTTACTTTTCATCCGTTTTATGTGCGCTTCAACTTTACGGGCTGTATCAGCATTAGGACATTTTATTTTCAAATAAACAATCCAGTCCTTGGCTTTAGAAGTAAATTTATTATCATAATAATTAGTAAGGTGATTTTCAAGACGTTGATCAACAGAAAGGGTAGTAAATCCGGTATAATACCTGTTTAATTTATTGCTAAAAAGGATATAACACAGGCACATAAAAACATAGGTTAAAGTCAGATAGAAAAAATTAAATTACTGAATATTGTCAAAATAAAAAAGCCGAAGTGATGTTTCACTCCGGCCAGCTCCTCATCCTGGACTCGAACCAGCTCCGATAGCTATCGGAGCTCTGGTTAACGATGTATATCATCATATTTTGCAATACAGATTTTCAACCATTTCGGGGTATTTCTTAAGATTTTCAATATAGCGTTTACTTTTCATACGTTTTATGTGCGCTTCAACTTTACGGGCTGTATCAGCATTAGGACATTTTATTTTCAAATAAACAATCCAGTCCTTGGCTTTAGAAGTAAATTTATTATCATAATAATTAGTAATATGATTTTCAAGACTTTATCAACAGAAAGGGTAGTAAATCCGGTATAATACCTGTTTAAATTTATTGCTAAAAAGAATTAACAGGACATATAAACATAGGTTAAAGTCAGATAAAAAAATTAATATTACTGAATATTATCAAAATAAAAAAGCCGAAGTGATGTTTCACTCCGGCCAGCTCCTCATCCTGGACTCGAACCAGGGACCCTCTGGTTAACAGCCAGATGCTCTAACCAACTGAGCTAATGAGGAATTTGAGGGGCAAAACTAATTTAATTTCCCAAACTATGCAACAGTAATTCTAAATATTTTATAAATATTTTTTCGCTCTTTATCACTGGAATAAAGATTATCGGATAACCTGTTCATCTATTTACACATAAGGAAAAATTACAATTCAAAGGTAAACAATGTCGATTAGTATTTTCAGGGGTACTTGTACAGATTTTAAAAAGAAGTTCTTTACTTTGTAAAGGAATTGCAAAAAAATAATTGAACATTTTAAAATCTACTCATGAAAAAGGTTCTCGGAATGGGGAATGCCCTGGTTGATATTATGACCCGGCTCGAAAATGAAAACATGCTGAATGAGTTCTCATTGCCCAAGGGAAGCATGCAACTGGTTGATCTTCAGTTTGTAAAAAAACTGGAGGAAAGCACGAAATTATTACATAAGCAACTAACCTCCGGAGGTTCTGCTGCCAACACCATTCATGGGCTTGCCAATTTAGGCATCAACACAGGGTTTATCGGGAAAGTGGGGAAGGATGAACTCGGGGAATTTTTTAAGTCTGATATGATACACCGGGGAATTCAACCGTTGTTATTTGAGAGCGATTCACCAACCGGCCGGGCAATGGCACTTGTTAGTCCCGATTCAGAGAGGACTTTTGCCACTTTCCTGGGAGCGGCTGTAGAGATAAGTGCGGGGGATCTGTCAAAAAACCTGTTCAGCGGATACAATTATTTTCATGTGGAAGGTTACCTGGTGCAGGATCACAATTTGATAGAAACGTCCTTAAAACTTGCCAAAGAGGCAGGTTTGATTGTTTCGCTTGATCTGGCCAGTTATAATGTCGTAGAGGCAAATCTTGAATTTTTAAATAGAATTGTTAAAGATTATGTAGATATTGTTTTTGCCAACGAAGAAGAGGCTAAAGCATTTACCGGAAAGTCACCAGAACAGGCTCTCGATGAATTATCAAAGATCACGGATATTGCTGTTGTTAAGATTGGTAGTAAAGGATCCCTGATCAAAAAAGGAGAAAAAATCGTTAAAACAGGGGTAATAACAGCTCAAAGTCTCGATACTACCGGAGCCGGAGATTTATATGCTTCCGGATTTCTGTATGGTCTTATTCATGATCTTTCAATTGATAAATGCGGTCAGGTTGGCGCTTTACTTGCTGGAAAAGTTATTGAAATTATCGGGGCTAAGATTCCCGAAAAAACATGGAAAGATATTCGGAAACAGATTAATTAGTGTTCATTTTAATAAATTTATAACATAAGATTGTGTAATGATAGCATATCAGAACACAATTTTTAAAGGAAATTAAATGAATATTATTGGAAATTATTACAACAAATTCAGATTAAAATAAACCGTGTAGCTGAGCATTTACCTTGTCGATAACAGTGCTGAGATCTTCTTTTTTATCAATGAAATTGTATTGATCTACATCAACCACCAAAAATTTTCCCAGGTTATAAGCTTCTGCCCATGCTTCGTATCTTTCATTCAGGCGGTTCAGATAATCGAGCCGGATATTGTTTTCATATTTTCTTCCTCTTTTCTGAATCTGGTTAACAAGTACAGGAACAGAAGCCCTGAGATAAATAACCAGGTCGGGCGGTTGTATCAGCGAACTCATCAGATTAAACAACGTGAAATAATTTTCAAAATCCCGGGTTGACATTAATCCCATCGAATGCAGGTTGGGGGCAAAAATATAAGCGTCTTCATAAATGGTTCTGTCCTGGATGATTGTGATGCCCGATTGCCGGATTTTCAATATCTGGTTAAACCGGCTGTTTAAAAAATAAACCTGCAAATTGAACGACCAACGCTGCATATCGTTATAAAAATCATTCAGATAAGGGTTGTCATCTACGTCCTCAAAATGTGCTTCCCACCCAAAATTTTTTGAGAGCAATTTTGTCAGGGTTGTTTTCCCCGAGCCGATGTTACCCGCAATAGCTATGTGCATATTTTATCATTTTTCGAATGCGTACTAAAGTACAAATTATTTATAAAAGAAAAATTTTAAAGTTACAATTTTGAATTTCCCGAATTAATTGTGCGTTGGAAAATAATTTTATTTTAAAACCCAGGTTAAATCTCATTAAGTTCCAATTCTCCAAAACACAAAAAAGAATTTTGTAATTGTGCAAATCATTGAAGATTGGATTATTGGAATTTATTTGACTTTTAAAGTTTGTTATTTGGAAATTATTCCACGGCAGTTAAATTCCGGATTTAGAATCAGTTCGTAACTTGTCTTGGTTATACTTTTTTTGTTGTAAGTTGCTGGTGGATCTCTAATAATTCCTCTAAAATTTTCCTGTCGTTTGATAAACGAGGGACTTTATTCTGTCCGCCGAGTTTACCTTTTTTATTCAGCCACTGATAAAAAGTTCCATGCGCCGCCTGGTGCACCAGCGGCTTATCAAGTGTGATGTTTTTATAACGTTTTGCTTCATAATCGGAGTTGACTGACATAAGAGCGTGATCAAGCATGGATGTAAAATAATCCATGTTTTTTGGAGAAACGGCGAATTCAATCAACCATTCATGACCTCCTTTTTTATCATCACCCATGTATACGGGTGCAGCCGTGTAATCGACAATTTGTGAATTGGTTTTAGTACAGGCAATTTTCAGGGCCTGTTCGGCATTGTCGATAATAATCTCTTCGCCAAAAGCATTGATGTAGTGTTTTGTACGGCCTGATATAATGATCTTATGGGGATACAGGGAGGTGAACTTAACGGTATCGCCGATGATGTATCTCCACAAACCGGAATTGGTGGATATGACAATGGCATAATTCCTGTTTTTTTCCACTTCGCCAATGTTGTGTACCCTGGGATGTTCTTCCCCGAATGATTCCATGGGGATAAATTCATAATAAATACCGCTGTCGAGCATCAGCAACATGTCGTGTTTATCGGGTTCGTCCTGGATGGCGAAAAAACCCTCTGAAGCATTATAGGTTTCCATGTAATGCATGTTCCCCGATGGAATTACTTTTTTAAACTGTTCCCGGTAAGGAGTAAAATTTACTCCGCCGTGAATAAATAATTCCAGATTGGGCCAGATCTCCAACAGATTATTTTTACCGGTTTTTTCCAGAATATATTTTAACATCACCAGGTTCCAGGAGGGGACCCCGGCAATACTCGTTACATTTTCCTGTATTGTTTCCCGGGTTATTTTTTCAAGCTTTTCTTCCCATTTGTCGAGTAAAGCAATTTCCTGGCTCGGAGTACGAATAAATTCTGTCCAGAAAGGAAGATTTTCAATTAGAATAGCAGACAGGTCGCCATAATATGACTGGTTGCTGAAATTATCAATTTTATGACTACCTCCCAGGGTAAGTCCTTTACCTGAAAATATTTTTGAGTCGGGATAATTATTCGCATAAATCGCCAGTACGTCTCTTCCACCCCGGAAATGACAATCTTCAAGACAATCTTTACTTACCGGTATGAATTTACTCTTATCGCTGGTGGTACCGCTCGACTTGGCAAACCATTTCACTTCGCCTGGCCATAATAAATCCTGTTCTCCCTGCCTCAATCTGTCGATATAAGGTTTCACCGTATCATAATTCTGAAGAGGCAGACGCTCCTGAAAATCGCTGATACTTTTAATGGAAGCAAAATCGTATTTTTTGCCCCATTCCGTATTTTCAGCTTTTCCAACCAGTTTTAATAAAGTTTCCTGCTGAATGTTAAAAGGGTATTTACGCATCAGATCAATCTGGTAAACCCTTTTTATATTTATCCAGTTAACAATTGATGTTATTAAAGGCATTTTTGTTAGTTATGTTTATCCTATCAAATTTAGATATTAAATGTAAAAACCGTATCATGAAATGAATAATAACCGAACAATTGATCAAGAAATTATAAAAGAAAAAGAGCTGCCTGATTAATCTAGTCATCAGACAACTCTTATAACAATATAATTTTCAGCGTTAACTATTCAAAAACTTCGTCTTTTATTCCGGTATTAATTTCAATACTATCGACTGTAATATCCATATTTTGCGGACCAAAAGACTGTTTCAGACTATAGGGAAACAACACATTATCTACTTTTCGATAATCATCATATATGGTTGTTTGGGTTAAAGGTCCCTGGGGTGAATCAACAGAAGTTACCGATTTCAGTTTGAGTCCGGTATTCACGTCAAAGTATTCTGTAGTTGTCTTTCCGTCGGGATAAACAATATCTACCATATATGCTTTTTTTCCGTTTACTTCGTCCATTCCTTTAAGATTTACAGCAACATTGTATTTACTGTAATTCAATTCCAGGTCCAACATAGCTTCGAGTTTCAAACTCTCCAGGTCATCTCCGGTTATTTCTTTTTCAGTTCCCATCTGTACAGCCTTTCCTGTTTTTCCGTTAAACAGTTGTTTTTGCATAACATTGCCATTCATGGAAACAATGACCGCCATTTTATCAGGAACTTTCTGATATCTTTCAATGGTTAACGGCATTCCCTGTACTTTTGTGCTCATTTTTTCTGTCAGATCTTTAATTGCGGTGTAATTTTCTTTACCACCAATTGCATTAATGTAATTATCAATTACCTTTTGTCCGGTAAGTCCAGCAGGAAGAGCTTTTGCTTTATCTTCAGGATTATAAATATTACCATCGGTATCATAATAAATGATTTTACCATCGGCACTGAATTTTTTAAGTTGATCAGCAATTTCATCACTTTTTCCTACTACAAAAATATATGAATGGTTCGGTTCAATATATTTCTGTGCCATCTCATAAACATCATCACTATTTACTTTCGCAACATTTTTAAGATAGTTGGTATAATAATCTTTAGGTAGATTATAACGGGCAATATTTAGAGCAAACCGTGCTACCGTTTCGGGTTTTTCAAGCGAAAGCGCAAAATTACCGCTCAGGTAGTTCTTTACACGTTGTAATTCGTCTCCCGGTACTTTCTCGCTGCGCAAGCGATTCATTTCATATAATATTTGTGTAACAGAACTGTCTGTAACAGAATTACGTACATCTGCAAAGGCGGTGAATTTTCCTACAAGCTCATCAGCACTCAAACTGGAATAAGCTCCATAAGTGTATCCATGCTTTTCGCGAAGATTGTTGAATAACCTGTAAGTTCCCCCGCCGAGTACAGTATTCATAACCCGGGCTTTAATAGCATCTGCACTTCCGATTTTAAGATCTACCGGATACATTACTTTTATTACTGATTGTACGGATGCCGGGCGATCTACCAAAGCAACCACATCATTAGCCGGAGCTTGTGGTGTTTTGTAAGTGAAAGTTGGTACATCACCAGGTTCCCAATTACCGAAATATTTAGTAATAAGTTTTTTGGCTTCTTTTAAGGTTATATCCCCTACAATAGCCAGGTAAGCAGTATTTGGCCGGTAGTATGTTTTGTAATATTTCTGGCACATATCCAGGTTAATATTGTTGATCGATTTTTCTGTCTCAATTTCACCATATGGATAATCTTTTCCATAAAGAATTACATTTGAAACATTATCAGAAATACTACCCGGATCGGTTTTCGAATACGCGAGGCCTGAAAGGAATTGTTTACGAAGCTTTTCGAGTTCATCCTGTTTGAATACAGAATTCAAAACAATATCTGACATCAGATTCAGAAGTTTTTCATTGTGTTTTTTTAACGAAGCAGCATATACTGAACTTGATGAGGCATTCAGTGTGGCACCGATAAAATCAACTTCTTCGTCGATCTGATCTTTTGTCCTTGTTTTGGTCGCTGTACCAATAAGTTCTCCGGCCATTTGCACGTATCCGGCATCATTTTTTTCAAGTACAGGATCGTGTTTAAAAATGAGGGAATAGGCTACAAGGGGAAGTTTATGATTTTCTACAACAAATACTTTAAGTCCGTTTTTCAATTGAAACGATTCGTAATTGCCTATTTTAATTTCCGGTGCAGGACCCGGAAGAGGTGCCTTGCTTCTGTCTACCTGAGCAGTTGCTGTATAGCAAAATAACAGGGAAATTATTATCAGATGAATATATCTTTTCATAATTATTTATTTTTCAACGTTTTGGATTATTTATTTGAAGAATCTGGTTGCTGCGATTTCGGAAGATAATATAACACAGTTCTGTTTTCTTTGGTAAGATATGTGTTGGCTACACGACGGATATCCTCTCTTGTTACAGCATAGTATTTATCAAGTAAAGTGTTAATAAGGTTGGGATCGTGCAAAATAGTATAATAATCTGCCAGATTCTGTGCAATACCTTCAAAAGTCGAATTACCGTTGACAAAATTATCTTCTACCTGGTTTCTCAGCTTTTCAAATTCATGTTCGTCAATAAGATTTTTCTTGACCTTATCAATTTCAACATCAATGGAATTTTTAAGACTATCAAGATTAACACCTGCATTAGCCAATGAATAAACAATAAATAATCCGGGAGCTTCTAGACCTAAAGGAATAGCTGCTATCTGAACAGCTTTTTGCTGTTTGTCGACCAGTTCTTTATATAAACGGGAACTTTTTCCACCAGACAGCAATGTTTGTAACATTTCCAATGCGTAATAATCTTTTGTTCCCATGCTTGGCATATGGTATCCCATAAACAATCCCGGAAGTTGTATATTATCATATATTGTTTTCGAAATTTCTTTTGTCTGGGGAGGTTCAACCTCTTTTGGGCGGTATATAGTTTCTTTCCCTTTTGGTATGCCGGAAAAGTATTTTTCAATAACAGCTTTCGTACTGTCGATATTTATATCACCGGCAATTACAAGTACAGCATTTTGCGGAACATAAAATTCATGATAAAAATTCATAAACTCAGATAATTTGGCCTGATCGATGTACTGAACTTCACCGATGGGCACCCACTTGTAAGGATATACCTTATAAGCTGTTGAAAAAAGTTCCTGTAAAAAAGAACCATACGGCTGATTTTCATAGCGCATTTTACGTTCTTCCTTCACCACTTTTCGTTGTGTCTCCAGTCCCACGCTGTCAATTTTCAGATGCAGCATTCTTTCCGATTCGAGCCACATTCCCAGATCCAGTTGGTTGGAGGGTAGTATATCATAATAATCAGTAATATCAAAGGAAGTGAAAGCATTTGATTTACCTCCGGCATTCTGGATGTATTTATCATATTCTCCTCTGCCAATATATTCGGATCCTTCGAACATCAGGTGTTCGAAAAAGTGTGCAAACCCTGTACGATCAGGTTTTTCATTTTTTGACCCCACATGGTACATTACATTTATTGCTATCACCGGAGAAGTGTTATCCTGGTGAAGAATTACATGTAAGCCATTTTGGAGGTCAAATTGCTGAAATTCAATTTTTGGCCGCTGGGCGGACAATTGCTCTATTCCGGTAAGGAATATTAACGCTGCGGTTAAAACAATCAGTTTAGACTTCATTATACTTTTTAATTTGATTAATAATTGAACTTTATTTCAAAAATAACATATATTATTTAGAAATTTATACATTCGTTTGAAAACGAAAATGCACATTCAACACATTATAACAGATTTGGTTTTTAAAACAATACATTATGGAAATTGAAATAAATTTTGAAGGGAAAAAAGGAGTAAATGCAAATGTCAAAGGTTTTTTGATCAAAACAGACCAACCTGTTTCTGCCGGAGGAGACGGAAGCGCCCCGGAACCGTTCACGCTGTTCATGGCATCGATAGGGACTTGTGCCGGAATATATGTAAAATCGTTTTGCGACCAGCGGGAAATACCATCGGATAAAATCAAACTGATACAACGAAGCCAGTTATAACCGGGAAAAAGGATTGATTGATAAAATTGATATCAGCATTGTTTTACCGCCTGAATTTCCCGGAAAAATATAAAGAAGCTGTAATAAAAGCGGCAACTTGTGTGCTGTAAAAAAGCACCTTGCTGACCCTCCGGAAATTGAAGTAACAGCAGATATAACCGAATAGTTGTTATATCTGGAATGTTTAATACTATTAATGCTCAGAACTTAATTTAACTTTAATTTATCTCCGGTAAAAGCATTAATATTATTCGTTTCACTGAAGTTAATGAAATATGGACAGGTATTTATTAATTTTGACAATTAAAGAAATAGATACTTTCTAAATGTGAAATAATCAAAATTTTATCAAATCATTGAAGAAGTTTTTTCGAAATAATCTTTATGGGATACTGGGTACGATCATATTTCCATCTGATTCTGCTCATCGTGTTTTTAATTGCCAAAATCGGACAGGTAAAAAAGGCAAAGGAACAAGCTATTGCCATAGAATTTGTTCAACAACTTCCGGATATTGAAAAGATTATCGAACAAAAAAAGAAAAAACTGGCAGAGGAGATGGAGCCATTGTCTGAACAAACCACGAAAAAATATTGCAGTAAATACGGCGGATAAACTTGAAAAACAAATCAGTACAAAAGAATACATCGATGAGGTAAAAAAAGAATTGGGCATAAAAAGCCTCCATCAGCAACTTCCCCGCGACATCAATGATGAAAGTGTAAATATGCCCAAGGAAAAGAAACAGGAAGATAAGAGTCAGGAGAAAAAATACATGGGTCCTACCAATATCACTTACTTTTTAGATAAAAGGACTAAAAGATATTTGCCAGTGCCCGTGTACAAATGTGAGGGAGGAGGGAAGGTTGTTGTTGATATTGTGGTGAACCAGGATGGACAGGTGTAAGTGCTGACATCTCCGGGAAGAGTTCTTCCGATTCTCAATGTTTGCAGGAAGTTGCCAGATCTTATGCCCTTATGACCACTTTTAATATGGATTTTAATGCTCCGTCACGACAGAAAGGTTATATTTCGTATAACTTTATTCCGCAATAAATTTCATATACACCAGCATGAACGAATGTACTGAAAGATTCTTCATTCATAATGAAATGATAAAAAATTGTTCTGAATTTAATGATCAGCAAGTGCTGTCCGGAAGATCATTTTATGAGGTTATCAGGCTTATTGACGAAGTTTACCTGTTTTTGGAAGATCACCTTGATAGATTGAGTTACTCAATTCAGAAAAGCCATTTGAACTATACAATTTCCAATGACACTATTATTGAAAGGTTAGTAATTCTTAAATCGGAAAATGAACTCACAGAGGGAAATGTAAAGATTGTGGTAAATTTTCAGGATACTGGACAAACAGCCGATTTTTATACCTATTTTATTCCACACAATTATCCTTCAGCAGAACAGTATGAAAAAGGAATAAAATTGATGCTTTATAAAACCGAACGGAAGAACCCAAATGTAAAACGAATTAACCCGGAGTTGAACCAAATCAGAAACCGGGAACTGACAATTAACCCGGTTTATGAACTTTTACTGGTCGACCAGCGGGAATATGTGACGGAAGCAAGTAAAGCCAATGTATTTATGGTGAAAGGCGAAAAGATCTTTACTCCTCCTGCTGATGAGGTTCTGCCAGGAATTACCCGGAATTATATTCTCAAATTGTGTTTAGAAAAAGGAATTGAGGTTATTGAAAAAAGGATTCCGGCAAATATGCTGGCAACTTTTGATGCTGTTTTTATCAGCGGGACTTCTCCTAAAATATTACCTGTAAATGCCATTGATAATAATAAGTTTATGATAAATAATCCAATAGTTAGAGAATTAATGCACGCATATGATTTTAAGGTAAATAATTATATAAAAGAACATAAATAAAAATACCCGGTAATCGAATTGATCAAACCGGGTATTTTTCCATCAGATAAACTGATTATTATTTTCCGAGCGCAACAACAGGCTGTGGTTGTGTGTAAGTCCCATTTAAAATAGAATTGTATAATTGTTTTGATTTCAGCACATCCATAGCTTTTTCGAGCTGCTGGTCATCCTGAAGTGATTCCTGAATCCTGCCTGTCTGGTAATAATACCTGCTGACAATCTCTTCGGAAAGAAGTTCTTCAATTTCACTTTTAAAAGTGGTAAGATCTTTATTCAGGTTATGTGCCAGTTTTAGCTTTAATGCATCAAATTCAGGCTTTGCCTGAGTATAATATTTTTCCTGTTTTGCAATTTTAATCAGGTCTTCAAGTGTATCATCACTTTTTGTTGTATAATCAAAAGATTTGCTTTTCAGAAAGTTCTCGAAATCCTTATAATCTGCATCTGTCAGGTGAAATTTATCCAATGGGCCTATAGATTCGTGTTTTGATCTTATACAACGTTGCATAATCGAACAGCATGTTTTTTGCATATAAATTAATTGTAATTGCACCAGGAGTTTCTCCATTAATGGTAATATCGGGTTTTATTCCTCCGCCATTATACACGGTTCTTCCATCCTTGGTTTTAAAAGCAGATATCAATGAATCGGGGATATGTCCAACACTACCGTCGGGATTTCTGTGAGAATAATCAAGCGCCTGTATACAGCGTCCGCTTGGGATGTAATATTTTGCAGTAGTAACTTTAAGTTCTGTGTTATAACTTAATGGTCGGGTAGTTTGTACCAGGCCTTTACCAAATGTTCGCTGGCCAACTATCACTGCCCGGTCGAGATCCTGTAACGAACCCGAAACAATCTCTGATGCCGATGCGGAACCATGATTAACCAATACAACCAGGGGTATATCCGGATCAACAGCAGGATTCGTCGTTACATACGTCTGATCCCATTGTTTCACTCTACCTTTTGTACTTACAATTTCCTGTCCCTTGGGCACAAATAGGTTTGAAACACCTACAGCTTCGACTAATAACCCACCGGGATTGCCCCGAAGATCCAGAATTATGGATTTGGCATTTTTGGTTTTTAAATCCAGCAATGCTTTTTTAACATCATTTGCCGCATCTTTGGTAAAGCTGGTCAATCTTACATAACCTATGCTATCATCCAGCATTCCGTAATATGGAACGTTGTTTATAGTAACTTCTTCACGGGTAAGTGTTTTACTAATCGGCTCTTTCACGCCAATACGTTTAATAACCAGATTAAGTTGTGTATTGGGTGTACCTTTGAGCAATTCACTTACATCACTAATTGATTTTCCTTTTATCGATGTACTGTCTATGCTGATAATGGTATCTCCGGCTTGTAAACCAGCATTAAAAGCAGGAAAACCTTTATAAGGTTCCGAAATCATGCTGTAATCACCGGCTTTTCGGATAAGAGCTCCTATGCCCCCATACTTGCCTGTGGTCATAAAACGAAAATCTGCCATTTCAGATTCTGGAATAAAAGTAGTATACGGATCAAGAGATGCCAACATACTGTTGATACCCGTTTCAATAAGTTTTTCCGGGTTTATATCATCTACGTAATAAAGATTTAGCTCTCTGAAAAGACTAACAAAAATGTCCAGGTTTTTGGATATTTGAAAATCTTTATCATTAAATGCATAAAACATAACCGAACTACCCAATAAAAGTGTAATGGCTGCAAAAACTTTTATTTTTCGGGAAATTCTTAACTTCAATCGTCTCATTTTTATAAGCTTATTAATTATCAATAATTTACAAATGTAGTTTATTTATACTATTTTAAACTGACATCAATTCATAAAAAATCATAAAAATATTACTTTTATTTCTCTTGTTAGCACATAGAAAATGGCTGTAAAACAATCTGTTATATGTATTGTTAAATTCTAATTACCTGAAAATATTGCTCATTTAAATAGTTTTTCATTCATTATTCTTTTAATGAAAAGGATAAAAAATAACATGATAAATTTCAAACAGATGGTTATTTAGTTGCATGTATTTTTTCAGTGTCTTTTAATATTTCCGTGGGGGATAAATAGTGGGAGATTTTGTTATGGCGGTAGTAATTATCGATATTTTTATTCAGTAATACATGTCTGCGTACATCGTAAAGCTGCCAGCCAAGATTATGTTGTATAGCTGTATAGTCAGTTGCTCTTTCGATTTCCTTTTTCATAAAAAGGTACCGAAACCCGAAAACAATAACACCAAAATTGGAAAGATGTGTATAATAATTAATGTGCGACAGTTCATGTCCTATTATTCCTACCTGTGCATTGAAAGGCAAGTTATAAAAAACGGAATCACTGTAAAATGGCTTTTCATTTAACAGGATAAGATATTCCCTATTCCTTTTTCTTCTGAAAAGAAAATTTAATCGCGGACGCGCTGCCATGATGGTCCCTAGTTTTTTTCTTGTAAAGTAAATCGGCACAGAATCTAATTCCGGAAAATATTGAAGAGCTGTTAAAGCGGGTAATTTTATATTTTTAAAAAACACCTTATTGATTCCATCAATTTTTTCAAGTGAATCTAGTTTTCCTGTATAATCAGATTTATATAAAACATGTTTTTCAGGCAAACTTTGCGCACATGTGGGAGTTCCAATATTGCACAATGCCATAAAAAAGCAGAAAAAAAATAAACTTGTTTTAAAATATTCCCACATAAAACATATTCGCTTTTAACATAAAATATTTCAGAATTATTTTTCTGATTTAGGCCTTCGTTAACTAATATTTGCTTTCAGGTCAATACAAATATTGAATAATTTATAATTTAGCCAAACGCAAAAATAACAAAAATATGCGGGCAGTTATTCAAAGAGTCAGCAAAGCATCGGTTTCGGTAAATGGCGAAAAGATATCTTCTATCAATAAAGGATTATTGGTGTTAGTTGGGATTGAAGAGACAGATACAGCCGAAGATATTGTATGGCTAAGCGGGAAAATTATCCGCCTCAGAATTTTTCCTGACGATAATAACATCATGAATTTATCACTGATGGAAACCGACGGAGAGATACTTGCTGTAAGCCAGTTTACCCTGCACGCAAGCACTAAAAAAGGGAACAGGCCGAGTTATATACGGGCAGCCAAACCGGAAACGGCAATTCCGGTATACGAGCAATTTGTGAGGCAACTGCATTCAGATACAGGTAAAGAAATAAAAACCGGGAAATTTGGCGCCGACATGAAAGTCGCACTTGTAAATGATGGCCCTGTAACCATAATCATGGACACGAAAAATAAAGAATGATGACTATTAAAGAAGCGCAGCAAAAGGTCGACGAATGGATTAAAACCTATGGGGTCAGGTATTTTAATGAATTGACAAACATGGCAATTCTTACGGAAGAAGTAGGTGAGGTTGCAAAAATAATGGCACGCAGGTACGGTGAACAGTCAGAGAAACCCGCAGACAAAAAAATGGTGTTGGAAGAGGAACTGGCCGATGTTTTATTTGTACTTATATGCCTGGCCAACCAGACCGGAATTGATCTTACGGAAGCATTAAATAGAAATCTTACAAAAAAAACAAAGAGAGATCACTCACGTCATATAAATAACAAAAAACTGAAAAATGAATAAGCAACAACAAACAGAAGATTCAATACAAGAAATCATTCTGAAAAGCGAAAAAAGTATTTCGTTGGAAAATTTAAAGAAAATATTCAGCTTAATTGACTTAACAAGCTTGAATACTGGAGATAATGATAATAAAATAACAGAAATTTGTAATAAAATTAATGCTTTCAGGGAACATTTTAAGGAGATACCTAATGTTGCTGCATTTTGTATATATCCAAACTTTGTAGCAATAGCGAAAGATCACCTGAAAGACAAAGCTGTTAAAATTGCTTCTGTGGCGGGCGGATTTCCTTCTTCCCAAACATATTTTGAAATTAAGAAAAAGGAGGTTGAAAAAGCATTGTCGGATGGAGCAGATGAAATAGATATTGTGCTTCCGGTTGGAAAGATTTTGGATCATAAAGAAACGAAAGTATCCAGGGAGATACAGGAATTGAAAAGACTAATCGGATCGAAGCACTTAAAAGTAATACTTGAAACGGGATTGTTAAATGATTATGAATTAATACACAATGCAGGAATGCTGGCTATGGAATCAGGAGCCGATTTTATAAAAACATCAACAGGCAAACTGGAGCCCGCAGCTACTTTGGAAGCGGTATATATCATGGCAAACAGCATAAAAATGTATTATAAAAGCACTGGAATAAAAACAGGAATAAAACCTGCCGGTGGTATTTCAACTTCAATTCAGGCATATCATTATTTTCTTGTTATAAAGGAGGTTTTGGGTGAAGAATGGTTGAACAGCGGGTTATTTCGTATTGGGGCAAGCCGTCTTGCCAATAATTTACTCACTGACATTAATGAAAAAAGAACAGGTGAAAAACAATCTGTTCAATATTTTTAGCGGAAGGGATGTTCACAAGATTTTTAACTTAACATAAAAGGATTCATTACTTTTCATTATCTTTGCAGTGTTTCAAATAATTAGGGAATGTCAGAAAATCCCGGTCATTTACAAGACACAATTAGCAGGCAAGTTTCTATTTCAGATACTCTGAGTTCAAAATTTTCTTCCCGTAAAGACACAAGCAAAAGTGACACGGTAAAGAAGGAGTATGTGGTTGCTGATTCGGCTATAAAACAACAATCCTCCGTTTTAAAGAAAATAAAAAAGGATATCAAAACCGATACTCTTGGCAATCATATCGTCAGGGTAACTAAACCATTACAGGAATATATAAAAGTAAAAGAAAAGAAAACAAACATCATATCGGATCAGGATTCTCTTCTGATCTCACCGGAAACGGTTAATAATAAAAATTTTTTACAGCTGTTAACAAAAAGCGATTCCGAAAAAGTATTAAAAAAAATGCCTGTTTTTGTTAACAGTACGTCAAACAGCCAGAATAAACAACATTCTTCTGCTTTATTATTTGGTCGGAATATTATTAAGCATCCCAATGATTTTGTTTTAGGAATAGTGCTTTTCGTAATTGTACTGATCGTATGGATAAGGTTAGCATTTAACAAATTTATTACAGGAATTATCAGTGCGCTCTTGTCGTACCAGATATCGTTCAAGATGTTTCAACAACGCAATTCTGTAATGAAAAGGGCTTTTTTTATTCTCAACAGTATTTATGTTATTGTATTAAGCCTTTTTATAGTTGAAGTCCTGCGATTTTATAAGCTGCAAATTATGGAATTCACTGGATTAATACCATTTCTGGTACTTACCGGGATTATTGTATTGATATTGTTGGTAAGGCTCATTCTTCTGAAACTTATTGGTTATATTTTCGACAGTGGAAATATTTTTGCAGAATATATTCACAACGTTTTTCTGGCAAATAAGAATCTGGGATTGTTCTTAATCCCTGTAGTGGTAGGCATTGCCTATTTACCATACCAATTGGCAAAAATTTCTGTTGTAATTGGTATGGTATTGATAATTACTACTTATTTATTTCGATTGGTACGAGGATTTCAAATTATATTCAGAAAAGATGTTTTTATATTCTATTTGATTTTGTACCTTTGTACCCTCGAAATTTTACCGTTATTATTAGGATATAAATTTTTAAACGCCCTGAGCTAAAAGCATTTAAAAAGGAGGACTCGCAAATATGAAGATAAAAAAAATTTTAGTTTCACAACCGATGCCTCAATCAGTTAAATCACCTTACTTTGAGATTGCGGAAAAAAACAATGTAAAAATCGATTTTCGACCATTTATTTATGTCGAAGGTGTATCATGCAAAGATTTTCGGTTACAACGAGTGAACATTCTCGATCACACAGCAGTGGTCTTTACCAGCAGAAATGCCATAGATCATTTTTTCAGAATTAGTTCTGAGATGCGCATTCTTGTTCCTGATTCCATGAAATACTTCTGTGTTTCCGAATCGGTAGCAGTGTATTTACAGAAATATATTGTATACCGTAAACGGAAGATTTTCATTGGAACTGGCAAATTCCCTGAACTTATGGAATTGATTACTAAGCATGACGAGGAAAATTACCTGTTACCCCTTTCTGATCAACATAATAAGGGAATTCCACAATTACTCGATGCGGCAAAGATCAAATATACCAAAGCAATTTTATACTGTACCGTAAACAGTGATTTATCAGATTTAGCAACCGTTAATTACGATGTTCTGGTATTTTTCAGCCCCTCCGGGATACGGTCATTACTTACAAATTTTCCGGAATTCAAACAGGAAAATATCAAAATCGCTTCTTTTGGCGAATCTACTGCAAAAGCCGTAAAAGAAGCCGGTTTGCGCCTTGATCTTCAGGCCCCTTTACCACAGGCACCATCTATGACCATGGCTTTAGATCAGTTTATTAAGGAATATAATAAAAACATTAAAAAATAGAAGGAATTATTTGTAAAAATAAAAGGGGATCATTGATCCCCTTTTTTAATTTCGATTAATTTGAATGGTATTTTAATGATCGATTTATAAATTAAACCGAGATCATACATGTCTTCATCTTCTTCTTCGTAATACCAGTTAATGACCATCTTGTTGCCTTTTTCATGTTTTTTTTCGAAAAGACCAAATGTATCCACCATGAATTTTTTTGAAGAAGCATTGATAAAATCCAGATTGATATTAATTGTTGTAGGAATAGCCTTTTTGTTATTTAAATTGCCTATAAATGTATCCAATGAATTATAAAATTTCACATAATCGGTAGGAATAAGCCTGCCTTCAATATTTATCAGGTTATTTTCAAAATCAACCTGAGGTGTATTTTTAGTTCCGGGAACGACTACCATTGTGATTTTTATTAGTCTTACGATAACCTGACCGTTTTGTTCCTATTGATGAAATGATATACATCATCGGAATAATCAACATATGTTGCAACTCTAAAACCCTGATTTTCGTATGCAGGATATAATAACAAACTCTCATTTATTCATGAAAAGTTCCAGGGAGAACAAAGAGACTAAGTATTGCAGACGTTGTCGAAAAAATGAGGCTATAGATATTATATGCACTTCCTGTAAAAATGAGTTAATTGCAAGATATGATTCGAAATTAGACTGGCGAACTGCAATGGAAATAGAAAAATTTGAAAGAAGCGCCAACCGCTACAGGCTTAAGATGGGCGATGATTTCTGAATTAAATGGACTGATTATTCCTGTTTTTAATGAAAGTTAAAAAGAATCTATTTTGTACAGTTTAATAACTTTGGAAGATGAGATTTCTTTCTAAATTTGCTTCAAAACAAAAATAGATGAATCTTTTACATTCCGAATACTTTGCTCTTTTCGTTATTATCACCATTGGGTTTTTGATAGGAAGGATAAAAATTAAAGATATATCTCTGGATGTTTCGGCTATAATTTTTGTTGCTCTTTTATTTGGCCACTATGGTGTTCAGATTTCCAACAGTCTCCAGCAAATTGGCCTTCTGTTTTTTATTTACACAGTAGGCTTACAAGCGGGTCCCGGATTCATAAGATCTTTCAAGAAAAAAGGATTGCAGCTATTGATATTCACTTTGATATTGATAGTTATTGGTGCTGTAACAACCATAGCTTTTTCCTTTGCTTTAGGAATTGATAAGAAAATCGCAATAGGCTTATTTACCGGCGCACTCACCAGCACTCCCGGTTTAGCCGTTGCAATCGATGCGACCAAATCTACCCTGGCATCCATCGGTTATGGAATAGCTTATCCCTTTGGTGTGTTAGGTGTAATATTATTTATCAGGATATTTCCTAAATTACTGGGTTCCGACATTCAAAAATCGGAAAAGGAAGTAGAAAAAGAAACCCTGTTGGAATATCCCGAAATAGTTAACATGAATTTTATTGTTGAAAACACAAATATTATTGGTAAAACTATCGGGTCGTTAAAAATTAGATCGATGACCGGGGCTAATATCTCCCGTGTTTTGCACGAAGGGGAAGCCATAGCTCCAACTGCCGACACACTATTGCAAACAGGAGACCTCATTAAGGCCGTAGGTTCCAGGGCTTCACTTGAAAAGGTCAGGTTATTGATTGGTAAGACTACTGAAAAAACGATGCCTTTGAGTAAAGATTATGAGGTAATTTCTGTGCTGGTAACCAACAAAAAAGTGGTGAATAAAACTATCCGGCAGTTAAATTTATTATCAAATTATAATGTCACTATCACGCGTGTTACACGAAGCGGTATAATGATATCTCCAACTCCCGGATTACATATAAAGTTTGCAGATAAACTTACAGTTGCCGGAGGTAAAGAAGTTATGAAGCAAGTGGTAAAACTACTGGGTAATGATGATAAACGTCTTTCAGATACCGATTTTCTTCCGCTTGCTGCCGGTATAATATTGGGGATACTGGTAGGTAAAATAAAAATAGATTTTTCAAGTACCTTATCTATTAGTCCCGGACTTACCGGGGGAGTGCTTATTGTAGCTCTTATTCTGGGAAATCTTGGTAAAACCGGGCCGTTAATATGGACCATGTCAGGCACTGCTAATTTATTGCTTCGACAATTGGGGTTGATTTTTTTCCTGGCAGCTGTTGGCACCAATGCCGGTGCACATATTGCCGATATTTTCCATAACTATGGTTTCGAATTATTCCTGGTAGGGGCAGCTATAACTATTATCCCTATGTTTGTAACAGCTATCATCGCCCATTATTTTTTAAAGATGAACATGCTGGTTTTACTGGGAACCCTGGCCGGAAGTATGACCAGCACTCCGGGGCTTGCTGCTGCCGATTCATACAGTCGTTCCAATGCAGCACAGGTTGCCTATGCTACCGTTTATCCCATTGCAATGGTATTTCTTATTATTTGTGTGCAGATAATGAGTAAAATATAGGAATGTAATTCTATCACAATCATAATCTACTAGAGATTTTAAGTTTTTCAGGATATTTAAATTCAATGCAATAATTAGGGCAAAAGTGGATTTCAATACATAAAAATCTGACATTGAGAATGATTTAAATTTGCAAATATTTTCTTTGTCTTCGCCTTTGATTTACTTATGGAATTATATAAAATGACTTGTACCTTACAGGCTTAACTAAACGACAGAGACGTATTATCCTTTAATTAATGTACAATGTCTTTAAACGGGCTTACATGTTCTCCAATGATTTAAAAACGGGTTAAATATATATATCCGAAGGATAAAAAATTTCATTTTGTTTTTTCCCCGTAGCATTTGAATTAATAGGCAATCAATTAATTTTCTATTGATTAATAATAACTGTCCATAACAGTTTAAAAAAACACAGATGATATTGTATATTCTATAAAAAATAATTCCTGTAATTGAAAAAGTATATTAAGTTGGTCAACTGTTAAATATTTCTTTTAAAATAAGAAAAGAATTAATCTGGCCCATACCTTCCAAATGCAGTTGAAAATGATCTAAAAGTTTGGTAAGTAAACTATTGCGGATAGAGTTGTTTATTTTGAATTTGTCTAAAGACTGAAGAGAGCTGTTTATCAATTCATGTAAAACACGACGTTCCGATTCATTTGAGCCATAGCTGTATATAAAAGTTTCGTCAGGGAAAATCCCAAGGAATTTAGAAAGCTGAACTAAAAAAATCAGGTGAAAATTATTTACCCCTTCCCCTGTACTATCCAAAAGTTGAATGGCGTGTAAAAGAAAATCGAACAACGGTTTATTCTGTTCTTCCTCCCGAAGTGTTTTGTATAAAATTTCAGCGATAAATAAGGCAATGGAACTTTTAACGATCTGAGAAGGAATTTCATATTGGGGCATGAGAAAACGGATGTCTTTTATACGCTGTATCTCCCGGTTTTCTTTAAAATAGATATTTAATTCAACAATCGAAAGGGGCTGAAATAAATTAAGTTTTACTTTCGATTTTCTGTTCCGCACGCCGTTTACAATAAATGCTTGACGGCCAAATAAATCGGTATAAATATATGCTATGATACTTGTGTCACCATAGTTGATATGATGCAATACAATTCCGTTAGTCTTATGCAGCATATAAATTTATCTGAAAAAAATAGTTTTACAGATTAATGTATAAAAAGCAGTTTGGTCACATATGTTTTACTGCCATCATCGTTGGTACAGAAAACCAGATACACACCGGTGCCCACTCTTTCCCCATTAAAATTTTCTCCATTCCAGATTGCCTGTCCGCCCAACGATGTGGTCTCATATACCAGGTTACCGCTTACATCTGTTATTTTTACATTTGCATTTGCAATTAAGCCGGTAATGGTAATATCTCCACGATAATTTTCACGTACAGGATTCGGAAAGGCATATACATTTTGGAAGTCTGAATTTCCTGAAGTTGCCTGGCCTTTATAAGAAACAATTCCTTTTTCGGTTCCGAAAAACACCTCTCCGGTTTTATTATTAATTGCAATACTTACTACTGTATTCGAAAACAAAGGACTATTATCCACTGTGAAATTATGGATCTCCTTTTTACCATCTTCAGACATAAGGAACACACCTGAATTTTGAGTAGCTATCCATTTTTGGTTAGCTCCGTCAACCGCAATGTCATTAATTCTTTCATTGGCAAGCAGAAAATCGCCTAACCCCGAACCATCATTTCGGGGAATTAGTATCTGATTACCGATAACATCCGATGCTTCAAATATTTCCTGATCTGACAAATTAGAATATTCGACAGGACCCTTGTTTGTCCCAACCCATACATTGCCATTCAGGTCCTCCGTAAGACAGTATACCCGGTCTAATAATGTACCCTTCTGATTTTTAACCGTAATTAGTCTTTCCAAAAGCTGGCCATCCTGGGTTTTATGAAATACAAAGATGCCGGTCCGTTCCATTAACATCCATTTTTGTCCATTTGACACAGCCAAAATTTTACCAGTATGTGTAATGGCATTGAATCCATTATATTTAAAATGATAATTTTCCCATTCTCCATTGGGATGAATCACAAAAACAGGGTCCTTTACCAGATCTGTAGCAATCCAAAGATTACCATCCTGGTCGAAATTAAGTCCTAAAGTCCATATATAACCATGCTGATATCCCTCAATATTTCTGAGAATACTATTTGTTTCGTCAAAAGTACTTTTAACAGTTCCGTTTTCTAACTCTACCAGACCAAACCCGAACGAACCGCCGAAAACATGACGGTCATTGGTAGGATCCACTGCTATTCTGTATATATTCTGCACTTTATAGAGCTCGGCAGAGTTTCCTGAATTATAATTTTTCCATTGATTTTCTATAAAAGAATACATGCCTTTGCCACCGGTTTGTTTTCCGGATGCTACCCACAAGCGTCCGTTTATACAATCCATGTCACTAACATCATTGTATCTGGGACCATTTGGAATATAAGTGGACCGACTGCCAGTCGGGGTTACTTTTATTAAACCGTCATACTTGTCTGCGATCCAGAAAATATTGTCTGTATCCATAATTCCATTATTTGGACCCGTGGATTTAATGAAGTTATATTCCTGTTCTTCAGCATTATAAAACCTGGTATTTAAAGTGGATGTTACAACTAAAAGATTATTATTTACTTTCAGGGATTTAAAAAGTGTATCGTTTTTTTCTGCATTGTTTTCCCATGATTTCCAGCCAACTTCGTTAAAAGTTATTACTGCATCAATGGCTGTAACAGGGTTATGATATATTGTAAAAATCTTGTTATTGAAAGAAGCAATGGATGGGTAATCTGCAGACATATCCGGAACAGATGAAACTAAAGACCAATAGTGATAATCAACAAGGTTAGTGCTGTTTATATCAGCTTTATAGATCCCGTGATTCGTTGCCGCGTAGATATATTTTCCATCATAAGTAAGATCATTTACATAGATTTGTCCTCCTCCTGTACCAAATAAATAAGTATCGCCAACTTCTGAACGTTCAAGATTAATTACTACAATACCAAATCCACATGCCAGGTAGGCCTTATTATTTATAAATAGTATATTATTAACACGTTTGCTTCCTGTCATGATTTTCAGATTGATATCAGGAAGATTAATAATAGAATCATTTCTTATAAGGTCAATATTACCATTCGCATATCCTACAACAAGTGTTTTTGTTGTTTCAGAATAATTAATTGCTGAAATTTCGATATCCGACAAACCGTTTACTTTCGAATATTTTTCTATAGTATTATCCCTTTTATCTACTGTAAAGAGGCCTCCATTTGTCGCGCAAAAAACTTTATTGCCTACTACAGAAACATCAACAGCTTCAGCATATGATAAATGATCGCGCCATGAACCATTAGGAATTTGGGAGCTGGCAACAAGGCAGATTGAAAGTATGCTATTAAATAAAAGTGTTAGCCTAATGAATTGCTTAATCATCTTTATTAGTTTATTATAAACTCCCTTTAATACGTAATTTATACCAACTTATTTTTTAATGAAATAATAATTTAACTGCCAGCAGGTAAAATATTAAGTTAATATAAATAGTTTACTGTTTCTTATTATTCAGGTAATCAATAAGCTTATTTATTGCAATGGCTCTGTGCGAAATTTTATTTTTTTCATGAAGAGTCATTTCAGCAAATGTTTTATTATACCCTTCAGGTTGAAAAACAGGATCATAACCGAAACCTTCGTGGCCTATAGGTGATTCAAGAATTTTACCATGTATAATTCCTTCAAAATAGCGGATATTACCCTCTTCAACAAGAGCAATTACTGTTCGGAATTTTGCTTTTCTGATTGAAATACCAGTCATTTCGTGAAGAACCTTTTTCATATTATCCTCAAAACTACAGGATTCACCGGCATATCTTGCAGAATAAACTCCTGGTCGCCCGTCCAGGGCATCAATTTCAAGACCGGTATCATCAGCAAAACAGTTTAAATGGAAGCGATTGTAAATATACAGGGCTTTTTCCCTGGCATTTTCCTCAATTGTTTCATGAGTTTCAGGAATTTCATCATGAAAATCCAAATCTTTTAAATTCAACAAAGTGATTTTATTCTCAAGGGCCTTGTTTATTTCCTGAAATTTGTATTGGTTATTTGTTGCAAAAACTAATTTCATAAGCACAATAAATAAAAAAACAAGGAATTATTCCTTGTTTTTGTTCATTTTAAAAGGGGCATAAATTTTTATCCGCCCGAAGGTCTGAATCCGCCACCTATTTTTGCTGGTCTGGGATTAATGGCAATAACCGGAATTTTTTCACTGTTTGCAATGATATACTGTTCGCTAGCCCCCAATACATAATCAGCAAAACCAATATCTTTTGTTGTCATCAGCAGGATGGCATCTGCATCTTTCTCCTTTGAAAAGTCGATTACTTCCTTTGCAAAGTCATCTTCTCCGGGAGCTGCATAAGTATCGAAGGCAATACCTTTGCTTTTAAAATATTTATTAATAAAAATGATGTTTGATTCCAGTCCTTTAACAAAATTCGGATCAGTATGCTTGGCTGTAAAAACATGAAAATGAGAATGGAATGCTTTTGAAAAAAAGTAAACCCAGTTTATACTTTCTTTGTGTTCCCTACGGTAATTAACAGGGATAATAATATTTTTATAGGTTTTACCAATAGGTGGGGCCTGTACTACAATAAAAGGTACTTTTGAACTGGCAATTACTTTTAGCGCCCAGCTACCTAATAATTTTTGCATTCCTTTAATGCCATGAGTTCCCATTATAACCATACGGGCGTTAATATCAGAAGCAACATCACTTATTGTATGGAATATAGAACCTTCACGCATGAAAAACTTTGGTTTCGGAGAAATATGACTGAATTTGGTTTCCATGATTTTTTCCAGGTCTTTTTCAATTCCTGAAATATCGGATTCTTTTTTCACAATGTGAATAAGTCCGATTTCGTATGACAGGGCATTCGCAATATTAATTGCGTGTTCAAGGGCAAATTCAGATTTTTCTGTGAAATCCCAAGTAACCAATATCAATTTTTTTTCTTGTTCCATGGGCAAAAATCTTTGATTAAAGACATAAATTAACGATTATATTTTAAATACTCCAAATAATCTTTTAACTAATTATCAGCAATTTAAATATTCAGTGATTCTTTTGATTTAAATTTGTTGTACAAAAAACGTTCAAATATATCTAAAAGTATTAAAATAGTGACATTATTCATGTCGTCCTGAGGGTCTTTTATCAAAATATTTTTTCAATATTACGAAATGATTGAAATTGTTATAATATTTTAAATGGTTAATTTTGGGTCATTGAAAAATAATGTTTTAAACTAAAAAGTATGGAAAATTTAGATTGGAGTAAATTACCCTTTGCATATCAGAAAACAGACTACAATGTAAGGTGTTATTTCAGAAATGGGAAATGGGGAGAATTGGAGGTTTCTTCTTCCGAGACGATCAATATTCATATGGCTGCCACATGTCTTCATTATGGACAGGAAGCTTTTGAGGGATTAAAAGCTTTTTTAGGGAAAGATGGGAAAATTCGTATTTTTAGGATGGAAGAAAACGCCAAGCGCATGTTGTCTACAGCTAAAGGAATTATGATGGCTGAAGTTCCAATCGAAATGTTTATGACTGCAGTGAAGAAAGTAGTACAATTAAATAAAAAAAGTGTACCCCCGTATGGATCAGGAGCCTCTTTATATATCCGTCCACTCTTAATTGGTACAGGTGCAGAAGTCGGTGTTAAACCGGCAAAGGAATATCTTTTTATGATTTTCGTTACACCGGTAGGCCCTTATTTTAAAGAAGGTTTCAAACCGGTTGACCTTCAGGTTTGCTATAACTTTGATCGGGCAGCGCCCTTGGGAACAGGTTCGTTTAAAGTAGGAGGTAATTATGCCGCCAGTTTAGTTCCCACGCAACAGGCGCATGAAAAAGGGTATGCTGCTGTTTTGTATCTCGACCCAAAAGAAAAAAAATATATTGATGAATGTGGCCCTGCGAACTTTTTTGCAATAAAGGGAAATAAATACATCACACCCGAATCAAAATCGATATTGCCATCCATAACAAATAAAAGTCTTATTACCCTTGCTAAAGAAGCAGGGATGGATGTGGAAATAAGAAAAATACCATTTGAAGAACTTGCAGAATTCGATGAAGTTGGCGCTTGTGGCACTGCGGCTGTAATTACACCCGTTAAAAAAATTGTAGACAATATTAATAATAAGACTTTTGAATATTGTAAAGATGGTAAACCGGGTCCCGTATCAACAAGGTTATATGAAAGGCTTTCTTCTATTCAGCATGGTGAATCAGAAGACAAATATGGGTGGATTGATGTGGTGGAATAAAATTCGTATTTGCTTTTTTTAATTTTAATGAAGTTTTTTGTATTCCCGGGTTTTTTGTTAAAAACCAATTTAACAATATTTTGTATCTTTGCCGGTCATTAAAATGCGAATATGTCGAAAAAAGAGAGCAACATTGCCCGCAGAAGATTTAGAAGCTCCTACATTGTTTCTACCATCAGCATAACACTTGTTTTATTAATGCTGGGCCTGATCGGGTTATTGTTGTTGAATGCAAAGAAACTTTCCGATTATGTTAAAGAAAATATCGGATTTACCGTATATCTCGACAATAATATTAAAGATGTGGATATTTTACGGATTCAGAAAAATCTGGATGCCAAACCATATGTGAAGGAAACAAAATATATCACCAAAGAGCAGGCAGCTGTTGAATTCCAAAAAGAACTGGGAGAAGAATTCATTGATTTCCTGGGCTTTAATCCCCTCACTCCTTCTATAGATGTTAAATTATATGCCAAATATGCTAATCCCGACAGCATTGCACATATCGAAAATGATTTTAAATCTTTTGATCATGTAAGTGAAGTGTCTTATCAAAAATCGTTGGTACACCTGGTAAACGAAAATGTTAAAAAAATTAGCCTGATAATCCTGGCATTCAGTGGCTTACTGTTACTTATTGCCATTGCCTTAATAAACAATACTATACGATTAGCTGTTTATTCAAGACGTTTTTTGATTCGTACCATGCAATTGGTTGGAGCAACAAACAGATTTATCCGACGACCTTTTTTATTTATGAGTACTTTTATGGGGGTACTTGGAGCTATATTGGCTTCCGGTATTTTATTAATCGCGATATACATGGCACAAAAAGAAACTGAAAATATGATCAATTTTGGTGATATCAGAATTCTTGGGATTCTTTTTGGGGCAGTGCTGATTATCGGTATAGTAATTAACTGGATATCCACATATCTGGCAGTAACAAAATATCTAAAAATTAAAACAGATCAGTTATATACTTAAGTATAAATAAAATGGCGAAAAAACAAACTCATTCAAAACAACCCGAATTTGCTTTGGGTAAAGAGAATTATTTTTACCTGGTGATAGGGTTTATAATTATTATAATTGGTTTTACTCTTATGATAGGAGGAAGGTCAGATAATCCCAATGTTTTCAGTGATACAATATTCTCAACAAGAAGAATAGTTATTGCTCCGATGGTTGCGCTTTTTGGGTTTCTTTTTGAAATTTGGGCAATCATGAAGAAGCCCAAAAACACGGAAGAAGAAAACCAGTAATACACACTATTAAAAGAGTTTTTTCAACCACCATTTTAAATTAATGGATGGAATTATAATGATAACTTCCAAACAGGGGTTTATACGATATTTACATATAAAAGACAACAGTTTGCAACAGCCAGGAGAAATTTTATTTCATATAAATCCGAAGGAAAAATTAGTTTTTATCACAAAGTTTCTACGCAGGTTATTCATGGCTTCCGGAGATTCTCATAATTCTTTGTAAATAAATATTACATGTTAGAGATGTTGGAAATATTACCGGGGAATGATTATTTAACAGGAAAGGTACTGTTTATTGATAAGCCATTTGAATGGACTTCCTTTGATTTAGTGCATAAAGTAAGACATGAACTTAAAAAAAAATATGGTTTCAGGAAAATAAAAGTAGGTCATGCAGGCACTCTTGATCCGCTGGCTACAGGGTTAATGATAATTTGTACCGGTAAATTTACTAAAGAGATTCAAAAATACCAGGATCTTAAAAAGGAATATATTGCAACAATAAAACTGGGAGAAACGACCCCTTCATTTGATCTGGAATCAAAAGTTGATGAGGTATATCCTATAGATCATATAGATGAAAATAAATTGAAAAAGGCGCTTAATGGATTTATAGGAGAACAGGAACAGATGCCCCCGGTGTTTTCGGCAAAAAATATCGGCGGTGTAAGAGCCTATGAATATGCCCGGAGGGGAGAGGATGTAAAATTGATGCCTAAAAAAATTAACTTATTTGAAATTGAATTGTTAAGTTTTCAATTACCAGTGTTCTCTATACGGGTAGCATGTAGCAAAGGGACTTACATCAGAGCTTTGGCGCGGGATATAGGAATTGCGTTACAATCCGGAGCACATCTTACCGGTTTAAAACGTACAGCAGTTGGTAATTACACATTGGACGAAGCTATTAGTTTTGAAGAATTTAAAAAAATAATTTGAAAATTTTGTAACAAAAGGACCTTTCTTACGTAAAACGGTCGCATTTATTATACCTTTCTTAAATTAGCACAACAACATGAAATTATCGCAGTACAAGTACAATTTACCTGAAGATTTAATAGCAAAATATCCGTCAGAAAACAGGGATGAGGCCCGTTTGATGGTAGTCAACCGGAAAACAAAAAAAATTGAACACCGGATATTCAAGGATATTATTGATTATTTCGATGAAAAAGATGTGATGGTATATAATAATACCAAAGTTTTTCCTGCCCGGTTATATGGTAATAAAGAAAAAACAGGTGCAGAAATAGAGGTTTTTTTACTAAGGGAATTGAATCGCGAACAAAGACTTTGGGATGTATTGGTTGATCCTGCCAGGAAAATCAGAATTGGCAACAAATTGTACTTTGGAGAAGATGATGTATTGGTTGCAGAAGTAATTGATAACACTACCTCCAGGGGAAGAACATTGCGATTTCTTTTTGACGGGAATTATGATGAATTTAAAAAAACACTTTACAGGCTGGGAGAGACACCATTACCAAAGTTTATTAAACGGGAAGTTCAACCAGAGGATAAAGAAAGATATCAAACGGTTTTTGCAAAACATGAAGGGGCCGTCGCGGCTCCCACTGCCGGCATGCATTTCAGCAGGGAATTACTGAAACGTCTTGAAATTAAAGGTATAGAAAAGGCAGAAATTACCTTACATGTAGGATTAGGTAATTTCAGAACTGTTGATGTAGAAGATCTTACCAAACATAAAATGGATTCGGAACGGATTATTATTGGCGATAAAGCGGTTGAGGTTGTAAACCGGGCCAAAGACAACAGAAAACACATCTGTGCTGTTGGAACCACTGTTTTACGGACGCTTGAAAGCTCTGTTTCTACACTTGGATATTTGAAACCTTTTGATGGGTGGACAAATAAATTCATTTTTCCGCCATATGATTTTAAAGTGCCTACAAGTATGATTTCTAATTTTCATTTGCCCTTGTCTACTTTATTAATGATGGTATCGGCATTTGCGGGATATGAATTATTATTTGAATCTTATAAGGTTGCAATAAAGGAAAAATACCACTTTGGAACTTATGGTGATGCTATGCTGATACTTTAAAAATAGTTAATATACATATTTTAAGCCCGGGACCACCGGGTTTTTTTGTTTTACGGCAGCCAAAAACTACTTTCAATGCTTATTTGTCTTTTTAGCAATTATTTCAAAATGGCGGATAAGAGTTTCTCCGTTTTCATCTACAAGAGTTAAAATATGTTTACCGATAGCCGGTTGTAATTCCAGTTGATGGATGTATTTTGTCATTCCGACATACCTGTCATCAATATGCCAGTAAATTTCTGTATTGGGTTTACGATGAGCAACTTCAAAAACCACTTTGCCCTTGTTCCCTTCCAATTCAACAGGAATGTAAATTCGCGCGTAATCTTTCGGGTAAATCATGTCCATAATTGAGATGGTCTCATCATTACATCCGGGTTTATAAGGTGGTAAAACTCGATAGTCAGGGTTTTTCGTTTTATAATACCATTCCTGTACAGGGGGTAATATAAACCAGCTTTCATGAATCATAGCATCCGTGGTTTCACAGTTACTATTCACCCTGTATTTGCGATCCCTGGTGAGATGTACTAACTGATGGTAGGGACATACCGGTGAACGCATTCCTCTTTCAGGAATATATACCGAGTCTTTTTTGGTGCAGTATATTCCGGCTTTGTATCCACTTTTTCTGCAGATTGCGACTTTTCTCAATTCATCGAGAGGAGCGGAAAACCAGGGGGCATCGGGTAAAATATTGTAAATATCGAAAAGTACAGGCGCTGCAGAGCCGATACCTGTTAATCCGGGTCTTCCTTCTCCACTGGCGTTACCTACCCATACACCTACAACATACTTTTTAGTTATTCCGATTGCCCATGCATCGCGGTTTCCAAAACTTGTTCCGGTCTTCCAGGCAATTTTTTCTTTCGACGAAAACCATTTCCAGTTTGCCTCGCTTTCGGGACGGTTAACTTCTACCATCGCATTAAATGTAAACCATATGGAAGCTGCACTGAGTAAACCCGGCTCGTTGATTTTTACAATTGGTTCTTTGGTCTGCGAAGACTCTAAATGATAATCGGATTTTCTGAAATCGTTCGTATAATAGATATTATCTTCCGAATAATGAATAAGAATTCTGGCTAACGAGGCATAGGCAGCAGTGAGATCCCAGAGATTTGCTTCCGCACCTCCCAATATCAGAGTTAAACCATAATGGTCTGCCGGATAGTCAATGGTGCTAATACCCAGGCCTTTTAACAAATGATGAAAACGATCTACTCCGTATGCTTTTAACATATGTACAGCCGGAACATTCAGGGAGCGGGCAAGTGCTTGTTTGGCCGGCACTGCGCCATCATAGGAATAATTATAATTTTTTGGTGAAAAACTCCCGTATTGCATCGGTATATCAGGAACAAGACTGGTCGGCAATATTTTTCCTTCATCCAGCATGGCTGCATATAAAAACGGTTTTAAAATACTGCCTGTACTGCGGGGCGAAGTAATTATATCAACATCATGACCATTTATATTATTATTTTCGGAAACAGTATTACCTACATAAGTCAGAACATTTCCTGTCTCCACTTCAATTATCACTGCAGCTGCATTGTATATTTTGTTATATTTGAGTGTTTTATAATGATTATCAATAATAGCATTCACTTTATTTTGAAATCCGGGATTAATAGTGGTAATTATTCGTTTCCCTTTTTCAGAAAGATATACGCGGCTTAACAGGTGGGGTGCAATTTGAGGCAAAGGCAGTGGCTTATCCGGCAAAGGCTCTAACAGCGCCATTTCGTATGTCGTTGTATCAATAATTTTTCTAAGTAAAAGTTTTTTTAAAAGGAAATCACGTTTTTTTACAAGCAATTCCCGGTTTTTACCCGGATGAATAAGAGAAGGAGAATTAGGAAGAACTGCGAGCGTGGCTGTTTCTGCCCAGGAAAGCTGACGGCAGCTTCGTCCGAAATACCGCCAGGATGCGGCATCGAGTCCGACAACGTTTCCCCCATATGGTGCATTTGAAGCATAAAGTGACAGTATATGTTTTTTGCTATTTGTCAGCTCTAGCCGGGTAGCTAATATAATTTCCACCATTTTCTGGTATATATTTCTGGGCCTGTCATTTCTCGATAATCGAATAACCTGCATGGTTAATGTACTTCCACCACTGACTATATGCCCTGCCCTGATATCCTGAAATGCTGCCCGATAAAGAGACAAAGGATTAAAGCCGGCATGATAGTAAAAATTATTATCTTCAAATGTTAAGACAGCTTTCTCAAATTTTTCGGGCACATCCTCCTTGCCTGGGAAACGCCATTGCCCGTCGTCGGCAATTTTTGCACCTAATAAATTTCCATCTCTGTCTTCAATTATTGTGCTGACAGGATCATTGAATAATATATGTGGCAAAGAAAACCAATAAAATAAAAGCAATATTACTATCGGAACCGGCCAGATCTTTCGAAAAATGGAGTGCTTCTTTTTTTGTGGGATCGTTACATTCATCATCCGCTAATATTTTCACAAAATAACTATTTTTCCTATAATATTTATTACAGAAGCTTTTTTAGTTTATAAAAGACAGAATTGGCAGCAATTAACTAGGTTAATATTAAAATTTAAATATTTGTAAAATAGTAAATTAACATTGTCTTATTGAAGTATATATTTATTATTTAATTCATAATCCGTTGTGCTAGTCATGTGTGATAGTTACTATAATTATCATCTCATAGTAAATATTGAATTATTTGTTTAGATAAATACAATAATTATCGAAAGAACATGAAAATATAAAATAATTCAGGACCTCTATTCTACAATATTATTAAAGTTGTTTAATAACAGATAAGTACATAAATAACCTGCTTGTTATTGGTTGAAGCAATTGGATTCTTGTGTTGCATTTTAATAATAATTTGATTCGTGTTTTATAAGATTGTTAAAAGTTATTAAAAAGCTGTCTTACATACGTTCCTTTCTTTTTTTATTTGTAATTTGAAACACTTTTTTTGAATTTTAAAAACATTGTATTTTTGTGGCTAAATTTTTATAAAGAATTTTTGGTTGGAAAAAAAATGTAATTTCGTATTCCTTTAATAAATATTGTTCTAATTAATAAATAATGAAAAAATTCAAATTGTATAACAACCTGTTGGGTTGGGTTATATTTCTTGTAGCGGCAGTGGTATACCTGCTTACTATTGAACCAACAGCAAGTTTATGGGATTGTGGGGAATTTATTGCCAGTTCATACCGATTTCAGGTTGGACATCCTCCGGGAGCTCCTTTTTTTATGTTAATGGCAAAGTTCTTTTCATTGTTTGCGGGGCATGACGTCACCAAAGTGGCTAAAATGATAAATTCAATGTCGGCGTTGGCCAGTGCATTTACCATTATGTTTCTTTTCTGGACTATTACTCATTTGGCAAGAAAAATTGCTGTGAAAGACGGAGAAATCTCATTAGCCAAAGGCATTGCTGTATTGGGCAGTGGAGTGGTTGGTGCTCTGGCATATACCTTTTCCGACACTTTTTGGTTTTCGGCAGTTGAAGCGGAAGTCTATGCAAGTTCTTCTTTATTTACAGCAGTTGTCTTCTGGGCAATTTTAAAATGGGAAAATGTTGCCGGAAAACCTTACGCCAATCGTTGGATCATACTTATTGCCTACCTTATGGGAGTTTCAATTGGTGTACATTTGTTAAATTTGCTGGCAATACCCGCCATTGTCCTTGTATATTATTTTAAGAATTACAAGGTAGAAAGAAAAGGTGTCATCCTGGCTATTTTAATTTCCATCATTATTTTGGGTTCTGTGATGTATATTATAATACCTGGTTTAATCTGGCTTGGCTCCCAGTTTGAACTTGCATTTGTAAATGGGATGGGATTACCTTATAATACCGGGGTTCTCATATATGCAGCCTTGCTGATCGGCAGTCTTGTATACGGTGTCATACGAACATACAGGGCAAAAAAAGTATTGTTTAATACCATCCTTGTAGGTATATCGGTTATCATTCTCGGTTATTCTTCGTATACTATGATTGTTATACGTTCGTGGGCTGATCCGCCAATGGATGAAAACAATCCCGATAATGTTTTTTCCTTACTGTCGTATCTGAACCGGGATCAATATGGTGAAAGGCCTTTGTTTTTCGGACAGTATTTTAATGCCCAGCCAGTAGCAACAAAAGAAGGGAAGCCTACTTATTCACAAATAGATGGGAAATATAAAATTACGAACAGGAAAATTTCTTATGTATACGATAAAAAGTATACTACCTTTTTTCCACGAATGTGGAGTTCTCAGAATGATCATATCGATGAATATATTAACTGGGCAGGTTTGAACGAAAGAGATCTCTATCAGTCACGTCTAGATAAGAATGGAAATGTCGTTCACGATTCACAGGGAAATGTCATGTATGACAGATCGAAACCTTTAAAAAGCCCTACATTCATTCAAAATCTCAAGTTTTTCTTTAGCTATCAGGTAGGTTATATGTACTTACGGTATTTTATGTGGAACTTTGCAGGACGTCAGAATGATGAACAGGGTGACGGAGGGCCTTTGCACGGAAACTGGATAAGTGGAATTAATTTCATTGATAATATGAGGGTTGGTAATCAGGCGGATTTACCTGCTGATTTTAAAAATGAAAAATCACGAAATACCTTTTATTTCCTTCCATTGTTACTTGGTTTACTTGGATTGGTTTACCAATTACAAAAAAACAACAAAGATTTCTGGGTAGTAATGTTCCTGTTTATTTTCACAGGTTTAGCAATTGTGGTATACTTGAATCAAACACCTCTTCAACCACGGGAAAGGGATTATGCGTATGCCGGATCATTCTATGCGTTTGCTATCTGGATCGGACTGGGAGTGCTGGGTATTTTTGATTCGCTGGGAAATAAATACAAGGGAGTGGTTAGTGCGGGCGCAATTACGCTGGCATCCCTGGTTCTTGTGCCCGGAAGAATGGCACAAGAAGACTGGAATGATCACGACCGGTCGGGACGTTATACAACCCGCGATATTGCTGCTGATTATTTAAACTCCTGTGCCCCGAATGCTATATTATTTACAAATGGTGACAACGATACATTTCCCCTTTGGTACGATCAGGAGGTGGAAGGTATACGTACCGATGTAAGAGTGGTTAATCTGATGCTTCTTAATATGGACTGGTATATTGATCAGATGAAAAGAAAAGCATATCAATCCGATCCGCTGCCTATTACATTAAAGCACGAACAGTATTTAATGGGAACCCGCGATTTTGTATATGTTCAGGAGCGGACCAAACAGGCAGCAACTTTGAAAGAAATAATGGATTTCGTGGCGAGTGACAATCCCCAGACTAAAATTCAGACCAACTCGGGAAACACATACGATTATATTCCGACACGCAATTTTATTTTGCCGGTTGATACTTCTGCAGTGCTGAAAAATGGTACGGTAAAAGAAGCAGATGCCAGTAAAATTGTACCTGAAATAAAATGGAGGTTTAACAGGGGAAGCCTTGGCAAATCAGAACTCATTGTGCTTGATATCCTTGCACATAATAACTGGAAACGACCGGTATATTATGTAACTCTTAATCAGTCAGGAACCCTTGGGCTCGATGATTATATGCAGCTGGAAGGTCTTGCCTATAGGTTAGTCCCCATAAAAACATCTCCTGCAAACAGGTATGAAGCTGGAAGAATTGCTCCGGATATCATGTATGAAAACCTGATGCATAAGTTCAAATATGGCAGAATGAACGCGAAAGATGTTTATCTGGATAATTTCCATAAACATACAATTTCTATCATTCGGCTTAGAAGTCGTTTTGCACAACTTGCTGATACATTAATTAATCAGGGGAAAACTGACAAGGCTATTAAAGTTTTAGACAGATGCGTGGAACTGACACCCCAATATAATGTTCCATATGACTTTGCGATGATCGGTGTTGCCAATGAATACTACAAGGTAAATGAATTTGATAAGGGAAATAAAATTCTGAGTGATTACCTCAATATTCTTGATGGGCATCTCACCTATTATTTTTCTTTAGGGGAACGTTATATTAATGGAATTCAAAATGATTTGCGCTATGATCTGCAGGCAGTCAGAAGCATTTCATTGTCCAGTAAAAATTATAAACAGGATAAAATCTATCAAAGAGCTGATTCATTGTTTAACGACAATCTTGAAAAGTATTCAAGGATCATGTCCAATCAATAATCACCGCATATTTGGGAAGGGATATATCACTTATCCCTTCCCATTAATTTTATAGCAAATTCTTTTAAAGGAGTTTTACGGTTTTCTTCCACAGGAATTTTATCCAGCGAAATAAAAGCCTGCTTAAAATATTCATTCGCTTTTTCGCGGGTAAGTATTTCAATTCCCAGTTTATTGAAAATTTCAGTAACTGCCTTAATTTTAGCTTCCCATCCGAATTCTTTCTTTTGCAGCCATTCTGTGAGATCATGCTTTACGGCTCCCTGTGCCAGATTTAACGCGGTAATCAGTAAATAGGTTTTTTTATTGGAAACGATGTCACCCCCGTTTTTCTTACCAAAAGTTTCAGGGTTGGCATATACATCCAACAGATCATCCTGTAGTTGAAATGCCAGTCCGAGATTTTTTCCAAACTCGTATAAGTTATTGGCATCTTCACTTTTAGCATTTCCAACTATAGCTCCTATTTTAAGAGAAGCGCCAATTAAAACAGCTGTCTTCAATTCGATCATTTTCAGGTATTCTTCTACAGGTACAGTTTGCCGGCTTTCGAAATTCATATCATATTGCTGTCCTTCACATACTTCTACAGATGTTTTGTTGAATACCTCCAGTATCTGCCTCAGGACAGTAATGTCACTTTTTGAAAGGAATTCGTATGCTTTTATTAGCATGGCATCTCCCGATAACAAGGCTATGTTTTTACTCCATTTTTCATGCACAGTCGGTTTATTCCTGCGTACAACAGCATTATCCATAATATCATCGTGGAGAAGTGTGAAATTGTGAAATGTTTCTATGGCAATTGCAGGATTAATTGCTGCTTCTATCGAATCGGAAAAAAGATTACACCCCATCAAAACAAGTCCGGGACGAATTCGCTTTCCGCCAACCGACAATATATAACGAATAGGTTCATATAATTCCTTTGGTTCATTGTCTAATAGCAGATTATGAATTTCCTTTTCAATAATTTCAGTGCAGTTGCGAAAAGATATCATCTGTAATTTTTTTTAAAGTTAACCAAACAAATTCAACCGCAAATCTAATTTTTAATATTGAGATAATGGAAATGAATATTATTCGTTATTGAAATCAGAATAATACATTTTTAAATTATAATAGCTAATTTTGGCGTCAATAAATTATTGAAGGCAATTGTACTAATAATAATTTTCACTAATGAAAAGAATACTTAATAACTTCTTTTTAATCGTTTCTCTGGGAGTTTTAACAACTACAGCGAATTGCCAGGGATATGATATTAATGTCACAGTTCGTGGAATTCAGGATACTACTATTATTCTGGGGCATTATCTGAATAAATCGATGTATCCCGATGATACAGTGTGGGTAAATAATAAGGGAACCGGTGTTTTTAAAGGTAAAAAAGAGCTTCCGGGGGGGATGTATATTGTTTTTTTACCTTCACAGAAATACTTTGAGTTTTTGATGGGAAAAGATCAGAAATTCTCCATTGAGGTTGACACCACGAATTTTATTAACTCAATGATTGTAAAGGGTTCAGAAAATAATCAGATTTTCAGCGATTTTCAAAAGTACATGTTTAAATTGCGTAATCAGGCAGAATCATTGCAGGCACAGCAAAAAAAAGCAAACACTGAAAAAGCAAAACAGGAATTGGTTAGTAAATATGACAACCTGAATAAAGAACGACTCGATTATATTCATAAAATCATCAATGATCATCCCGACCTCTTTGTGTCAACATTTCTTAAAGCCACTCTTGATATAGAAGTCCCCGATCCTCCAAAAGACAAAAACGGTAAGGTTATCGATTCAACCTGGCAATATCATTATTACAAGAAACATTATTTCGATAATTTCGAT
Source organism: uncultured Bacteroidales bacterium (assembly GCA_963748095.1). GTDB lineage: Bacteria > Bacteroidota > Bacteroidia > Bacteroidales > UBA10428 > CAVVIO01. Next base: position 112,534 of record CAVVIO010000001.1, on the reverse strand, counting down.
ATTTCCGATCCCAGGTTGCTTCATACTCCTCTTTATGAGAATAAGATTTTAACCTATATCAACAAGGTAATACCCCAGGTCCCAGATTCGATTATACCAGAAGTGGATATGCTTATTGATAAGTCGAAATCGGATTCAACACTTTTCAGGTATATGCTCATTACTTTGTTTAACCATTATGGCGAAAGCCAGATAATGGGAATGGATGCCGTACAGATACATCTTGCAGAAAAGTATTACCTGACCGAGGCATGGTGGAGCAGTAAAAAATTTCTTGACGAACTGAAAGAGAGGGTGAAAGTAACTAAACCCCTGCTGATTGGGAAATTTGCTCCGGATATTCAACTGCTTCTGGTACCAACAGATCATTTCATAGCTGCGGAAAACGATACCGCCCTGAAACGTTATCCGCATGCAGGGAGCTTTATAAACCTTTATGATATCGACGCTGATTATACGGTACTCATATTTTGGGAGGCAGATTGCGGCCATTGTAAAAAAGCCGTTCCTGAACTGCATGATCTTTACGAGAAAGACCTTAAAAATAAAGGAGTAAAGATTCTGGCTGTGAGCACCTTATTTGGTGAAGACGGTAAAATAAAATGGGTGGATTTTGTAAACCAGCACAAGCTTTATGACTGGATGAATGCCTGGAATCCCTATGACTACAAATATAAAATCACCTATGATGTAAGATCTACACCACAGATTTTTATTCTCGACAGGGATAAGAAAATTATTGCAAAACGAATTGGGGTGGAACAGGTAAAAGATATTATTGATACATTGACAAAGGAAAAGAAAAATTAATAGAAACTAATTACTCATAATTATTGTGCAAGCAGAAAAAATAAAGCTGGTACTGGAAGATGGAACGGAATTCACCGGTACATCTTTTGGATATAATAAATCAGTATCGGGAGAAGTAGTGTTTAATACCGCGATGACCGGATATCCGGAAAGTCTTACTGACCCTTCGTACAAGGGACAAATACTGGTATTAACCTATCCATTGATAGGAAATTATGGAGTTCCTGGTGAACGAGAAGGCGGATGGCCTTTTTAAAAATTATGAATCGTATGCTTTGCATATTTCCGGACTGATCGTATCAGATTATACTGAAGAATATAGTCACTGGAATGCTGATAAAAGCCTTGGAAAATGGTTGCAGGAATTTCAGATACCGGGTATTTACGGGATAGATACACGCACTCTTACAAAAATATTGCGTGAAAAGGGGACCATGCTCGGGAAAATTATTTATGAAAACAAGGATATTCCGTATTATGATCCCGCTAAAATAAACCTGGTAAAAGAGGTAAGTACTAAAGAGAAAAAAGTATATGGCAACGGAAAATATAAAATTGTACTAATCGATTGTGGAGTTAAGTATAATATTATCAGGAACCTGATTAAACGCGATGCTACTGTTTCTCTTGTCCCCTGGGATTATGATCTGTCGAAGGAAGAATATGACGGATTGTTTATTTCAAACGGGCCGGGAGACCCCAAACAGTGTGATGTTACGATTGGTAGTATTAGCCAGGCTTATAAAACGGAAAAACCAATTTATGGAATTTGTCTGGGAAACCAGTTAATGGCCCTGGCCGCAGGTGCCGACACTTATAAGTTAAAATACGGACATCGCAGCCATAATCAGCCGGTTTTATTGGCCGGAACCAATCGTGCCTATATCACATCTCAAAATCATGGTTATGCAATTGATAATGCCACTCTCCCCAAAGAATGGGAACCTTTATTTATAAATTTGAATGATAATACGAACGAAGGGATGAAACATGTGTCGAAGCCCTTTTTCTCATCCCAGTTTCATCCGGAAGCATCAAGCGGGCCTACTGACACCGAATTTTTATTCGACCAGTTTATGGATACCGTAAAGGAATATAAAAACGGAAAAGGATAGAAAAAACGGTCAGGGGATTATATTTTTAAAAAAGACTGCTTTATAATTGAATAAAGGCAAAAGAAAAAATAAGTACGCGTGAAATGAAGGTTTTTCACATTCTGATTACCGGACTGGTTAAAGGGGAAAAATTTTTAATATTAGGCAGCCTCTTCGTATTCGATGTATTTAAAAATTACCCTTAAAAGCGATTCTTCATAGATCTGTGCAATTTCTACACTGTCGTCATCACCTTCTTCGTAATGCCAGTTGATATTAAGTTGTTTAATACTATTGTTGGCATCAAGGTGTTTGAGTATTTCCATGATTTTTTTGGAAGAAGCACTATTAAAATATTCAAGATTTATATCAAAATTCACTTTTTCTGCTTTTAATCCTATAATCCAGTTAATAATAGGAGTATATACCATTTCAACATTCTCGGGCAGTGAACGGCCTTCCATTTTTAAATTTCCATTTGCATAAAATTCAATCCTGGGAGTTAATGGCGTCTGATTTAAAATAAGGTCCTGCATGATCGTTTTTTTTAATTAAAAATTGGTTGTTTTAACCTGTTCTACGGGTTGGTTAACAAATAGATTTATTCTATTGACTAAAGATTGTATTTCTGTGATATGTAATCCAATTAACTGGATAAATGTGATTATGAGCGAAGGATGAAATCGTTGATATATCTATTAGTTATTATGGTCATAGATTTCCCTGGACCGGAGTGGTTAATATTCATTTATCAATTATAATATTTATGTGTATTAATACGTTAGAACAAAACATGTATTTTGGGGTTTCTATTGCTAAAAAAACTAAACCATGATAAATCAAAATCCTAAAATTTTGACTCTTTTTCCTTTGTTCCTATTTATATTCTTGGGATCTTATGCCTTTGATCCTGATAATTTGTTTTTTTTATATCCACAAAAAGGAAAAACAGATACTAAATTCCTTGTTGGGTTTAAAGGAGGTATTAATTTTACCCAGCCTATTCCACTTGCGCGTTATTCCGTAATCAGCACAAATAGCCCGGAAGGAACAGGCGAAAAAAAATATCGCAGCTTTCTTTCTAATCCGGGATATCAATATGGTTTTGTGATGATCTACAATCTGACAGATAACATCGCTCTAAGTTTTCAACCCGGAATTTCACAGTATTCCTACAACTACAGCAACAATTATTCATGGACAGATAATTCGAATACATCCAATCAAATTGATCTGACTTATGAAAGCCGGCACACGTTGCATTATCTGGAATTTCCTTTAATTGTGCAATATTCATACGGATCGGGTCTGTTAAAGCCTTATTTGCAGGGAGGATTTCAATACGGGATGCTACAGAATGCTACTGCAAAAGTAACCACTCGCATGATCCAGCGTTCGCTAACCGGCGACGTTCCGCTGAATATGGATGATAATACCGGCGATGTTTCAGTTTGGTATATTCGATCGCGATTTACATTGATAGCTGGTGCCGGGGTAAGATATGATTTAAACTCTGTTTTGCTGGCTTTAGATGCCAGCTATTTTTTTGGGTTAAACAATGTGGTAAATGAAAGCGGACGATATTCCATACAAAACTTCTCAGGGGGTTCTTATGATATTCCTGATGATATAAGCCTGCATAACCTGGTTATAAATGTAAGTCTGCTTTTCCCCATCAACCAGACTATCAGACGAATTAACGACAGTTGTAAAAACTTATTAAGGAAAAGATGAAAACATTAAAATCTTATTTATTGCTTTTTTTATCTGGTATCATATTGATTGCATGCGATGTTAAAAAAAGCAATATAGCTCCAGAAAATAACTTTATTAAAGTATATCATAATCCTGATTATAATATTTCTTTTTATCCGCTGGATATGTTACAAACCGATGATGGCGGTTTTCTGATACTTTCTGCGTTGGAAGACACAACACTCAATTCATTTTTACCGGTATACCTGATGAAAACGGATAACCTGGGTAATTTTGAGTGGGAGACCTATCCCGATCACAGCAATGTAAGTCCTGTGCCAAAATTATTATACATTAACGGGAATTATTATTTTGTATGTATGGACGCAACCACTCAGAACACCAGGTTTGTAAAAATCGACACTAAAACAGGTGAAACTAGTCAGGTTTCATCCAGTGCATTCATGTTTCCTTTAACAGCATATACGGATAGCAAGGATAATGTGCTTGTTATGAACTTCGATAGGGTAGGGCGTAAGACCATATTAACAAAATATGGTAATAACTTTCAACAGGAATGGTCTTCCACATTTGATATTATAGGTGATGTGGAAAACCAGATCAGATTACATCTTGCCAAAAAAGGGAAACAATACCCGTTTTATATTGGAGAAATTGATGAAAATGGTACAATAGGACATTATTATTTCAACGGGTTTAAAAACTATACGATGACCCTTGTATTTGTCGGCGCTGCTTCAGGTAACCAGACCGGCCTACTGAACACATTTCAGGACGAAGCAGCAATAAGTTCTACAGTTTCCCTTGACAGTGGTAATTTTGCCATTTCGCGATACTACCTGGGAGATAATTTTATTTTCCCAAAGGTAAAATTAGATTTGGGCACTTCTCAAAATGCAAACAATTTCAACGACAGCAAGCTTCCGGAATTGACTCCGGATGCCTCTGTAAGAACAATAAAAAATGAATTGAATCAAAAACAGGTAATTACATATGCCAGTCAAACCCGCACAAATCAGCTTGTGCTGTACATTTTCGATGCTACAGAAGGGAACCTGCTATTTACCAAGTACCTGGGGAATGATAACCCGGTAGAAATAGCGTCTTTGATAACAACCAATGAAGGAGGACTGGCATTATTAGCCCGGACATTTGTCGCCGGCAGATTCCCCAGAATTGCTCTTTACAAGCTATCTCCCGAACAACTCAAATTTTAAATACGCCAGGTAATTTAATTAATGATTTTATTTTCTGATAATTAATTGTTTTGAAGCCTGATAACTGCCCGTTTTCATCTGGTAAATATAATTACCTGCAGGAAGGTCTGATATATCAGCGTTTATTTTCTGCGAACCGAAAAGTTTATTTCCCTGGTACACCGTCTTAACTACTTTTCCCTGTACATCATAAATTATTAATGAAACAAAGGAGGGTTTTGTCAGCGAGAATATAAAAGTTACTCCCTGCCGGGCTGGGTTTGGAAAACAATCGATAAATTCGGTCCCCTGACCAGAAGGGAAATCCTGTAAACCGGTAGATTTGAAAAGGGGTATTTTTTTGTCAAGCCAATTACTGAACCCGGTAGCATTCACCGCTTCATCACTGCCACCAAACCAGTCCTGAACTACTGAAGTATATACCTGACGGTAATCAATGGCATATTTAAGATTTCCATTATCAAGGTCATTCAGATCGGGATTGGTTCCTACAATACCGCCCTGTAATCCTTTTCCAAATAAGAATATTGGCGTAGCTGTACCATGATCCGTACCATAACTCAGGTTGGAGTGCACTCGTCTGCCAAATTCAGTAAATGTCATTGTGAGCACTTTGTCTTCCATTCCCAGCCCGGAAAGATCGTCCTGGAAAGATTTGATAGCGCTTGAAAGATGGTACAATAAAGCAGCATGTTCTCCCAGTGAAGAATCGTATTCCTCCACCTGACTGCCATGTGTATCGAATCCTCCGATCCTGCACAAAAAAATACGGGTTTTAATACCCCCTTTCAATAACCGGGCAATAAGCTGAAGCTGGCCGGATAATGGATTATTCCTGTAATTTTCAGGTGCATTAAATGGATACGTTTCCGGATAAGTCACATTTGGTGAATTTGATCCGTTGTTATATACTTCTTTTAATCTTCCGGCGTATTCGTTCGATACATTTTCGAATTGCCACAGGTATTTAAGCTCATCCCCGGCATGTCCGTCGGGAAATTGTATGGAGCTATCGTTAATGCCTACTCCGGATATAAGTTCATAAAATTTCTCCGGACTCCACACATTTAAACCGATGGGAATGCCATTTTCACGATGAAAGGCAACAGAAAGGGCACTTCCAAGTTCAATGGCAATGGGGTCAGGCATGTCGGATTTTGGGTAATCATCGGGATAATTTGGAAATTCATAATTAAGAAAGCGTCCCATCCAGCCCGAATGTACTCCCAGGGTATCATCGTTGCCTCCTAAACCCATAAATACAATATCGCGTCCCCTGAAATGTGACAGGTTCATATTGTCATATCCCACATTTTGCACAATGGTAGCCTTTCCTTCGTCATAAAGACTTTTAAACCCGATCATATCCGGGTGAAGGCCAACCTGGTCTGCAACAGGCAAGGAATTATCTACATTGATAAATTTTCGTGAACCATGGTCAGGAATAGCTATGTTTGCCCTGTATGAGTAATATTCGTTGTACTGATCTACTGGGATTAATGTATTCAAAGCATCGTTTCCTCCGTGCATCTGTACAAAAACCAGTACATTGTCGTTGGGGCTCTGGGCTGCCATTCTTTTCAGGTCATAATTTCCGGCAAGCAGTCTGACAGGAATTCCGCCTAACAGAACTGAACCGGCTGTACCAGCTGTCAGATTCTTTACAAATTTTCTTCTGTCCATGATCAGGAGATTTTGTGATTAAAATAATTGATATTCGGGAGATTGAATTAATGCTGAAATAAATAATTCCAGGTTGCTTCTTACAGAAGCTTCGTTTGGTGAAGGATCGGCAATGTATGTATTCCATTCTGCAGTCCAGGCTGCCGGATAAAGGCCATCGAGAAATACATCGTTCAAAAAATAATTACGCCGGGTATCCTGCATATCGAATGGTATGAGATAATCAATTAAACCATTTACAACCTGACTTGGATCTGAAGGATCGGCAACATTTCCGGTATTTTTTACCCATTCAAGAATATCCATTTTACAACCGAGATCTCCTCCGTCGGGATTAACGCCGGCAATGATCCACTGGGCAAACTTGTAGCGGTATGCCTGGTAATAAGGTGTTATCCAGTTTCGGTTATAAGCCGGAAATTTCTGGTATGCCGGATATCCTGCTACTTCAAACGGTTCATAAAAATTCAGGCCCTGATCATAGATCATTTGTAAGATTCCTTTTTGATAAGTCTGTTGGTACAATCCACTCAAATCGGAATTGGCATCGGGTAATGCTACATTAAAAAACCGAAGCGTTCCAAGGATAAGTTCAAGGGGCGATTTTATAATGGCACCCTGGTTATTATCCGTTACATCTGTGTTATCCGAATCGTAAAAATGTTTGCTTTTTAAAAGTTGTTCCAGCACCGGTTTTATTTCGTAATTATTCGATTTAAAAGTGGTTGCAAGTGGTTCTATAATCTGGGTTTCTACTTCATCGGGAATTTCGTGATAAACAAAAAACCGGTACAGCTTTCTGCAAATAAAGCGTGCGGTGGCATCCTGGTTGAAGATCATATCCATCAGAGCATCCAGTTCGGCGTTAGTGGCGGTATCTGTGGCATAACCATCCACTATTTCAGAAGGTTCAATAACCGTGTTTTGAAATCGGGCGCTAAAGGTCTTTTGTCCCTTATCGTGCTGAACAGCCAGTTTTTTAATATCCGGACCGGTTGAATCTTCTGTGATCATCTTACCGGTTGGGATTTTGGTTACATCATCCAGGTTTGTATAAGTATCGTCATTAGTAAATCCTGTAAGCACCCGTGTTGCCTGTCTTACATCCGTTTCCGTGTAATTGGTATAATCCCCTTCTTTGGTCTGTGGTCCCCTTCCGATGGAATATAGCTCCATCATTTCCCTTGCGAAGTTTTCGTTCGGACTATCTGCCTGGTTAGTAGCTCCATCGAGGTAAACCAGCATCGCATTGTCGACGCAGATTCTTCGGAATAAATCTTTAAAATTTCCAAAAGCATAATACCTGAAAAGTGTATTCTGATAATACAGCGATTCGCTGTTCTTCACCAGTGTTCTGCGTGTGGGAATGTGAGTATGGTAAAAGTATGTTATTCTCTCACGCAATGAATTCCCGGAATTACGCATTTGCTCCAGGTGCCATGCCATGAAATAATCCACAAGATCCTCAGGGGCACTGTTCGTGGTCCCGGCTTTTGGATTTAACCATGTTTCTCCCGTTTTTGGGTCTACAGGCGGGTCAGGGACAGGAACATCGGCAAGTAATAGGGTTAATGCTTCATCTGGAGTTTTCGTCGCAAAAGCGAGAATGTCCTGTTTAGTTGGGCCAAAAGTTGCCCGTCGCAATAAGTGGGCGGCATGTTTTTCACCTAACTGGCCGGTAAAGGGTTCAAGTGTCAGCATTTTTTCACAGGTTATAAAAATACAATAATATCTGAAAATCTTATAAAAGTACGAAAAATTAAAATATTTATTGTACCTGTTAAATTGCTAATTAATTGTATTTTTAAATAGCAGATAAAATAATCGGTTAGTTTAATTATTACATTGATGATATAAATCACTATGGATTGCGCAAATATTTTCGGGGATTACATTTAATTTCGCAAGCTCAAAAAATTAAACCGGACATTAATTTAAAAAAATGGATTTTTTCGATTCTAACTTTTTTTTATACATATTATTACCTTTTTTAATTTTCCTTTCCCGTATAGGGGATGTAACTATCGGTACAATACGGATTATTCTGGTTTCGAAAGGAAACAAACTCATCTCTCCGTTACTTGGTTTTTTTGAAGTGTTGATCTGGTTAATTGCCATAACACGGATATTTGAACACCTGGATAATTGGTTGTGTTACGTTGCCTATGCTGCCGGCTTTGCCACCGGAAATTTTGTTGGTGTTGTTGTTGAGGAAAAACTGGCACTGGGGAATGAATTAATACGCATTATTACGCATCGTGATGCTTCCGAATTGATAAAAATTCTTCGCGAAAAAGGATATGGTATTACTTCACTCAAAGCCCAGGGAAGTACAGGAGAAGTTGGCGTTATCTATTGTATTATTAAGCGAAGTGATCTGAAGGACTTTATTGTGTTTATGAAAAAATACAATCCCAACGCTTTTTATACAATAGAGGATATACGAATGGTTAATCGTTCGTTAAGTCCCGTTAACAAATCGGTGACCAATCGTCGTTTTTTTAAAGTAAGAAAATAATATTTTCTGAGACATACCGGGGAAAGTACATTCTTTAAGGCAATTATATAAAATCCAGGCACCTTCTTTTTTTAAAAAGGCTTAATTTTAAAGGACAATTTATTTTTCGGAATTAATTCAATAACCGGGAGTATTGATTTTTCATTCAAAATGATGAAACCGGTATAAATCATTCAGCTTTATGGCACGTTTTTTAATAAGCAGAAACAAAGCAAAGGGACAAATTCCCGGAAGTCCCATTTTTATCGGTGAACAAAAAATGGAAAAGCCCCGGATAAGGGTAATCGATTTTTCACCCGATCATCTGGTGGAAAAGGAGCTCTCCACAGTTGATGAAAGTTATGAACATCTTGATTCCGGATCGGTTACCTGGCTGAATATTGATGGTCTGCATGAAACCAACCTGATACAGGCTGTAGCTGAATATGCTTCGGTACACAACCTGATAATAGAAGATATTTTAAATACTGATAACCGGCCAAAATTTGTGGAGAATGAAAAAAGCATCACCATTATTGTGAAACTGATCAGTTATGATCTGAAGGTAAAACAACTTAAATCGGAACAAATAAGTTTAATACTTGGCGAGAATTATCTGATAACTTTGCAGGAAAGAGTGGGAGACGTATTTGATCCCGTAAGAGAAAGGATCCGGAATTCTACAGGTCGTATCAGGGCAAATAGACCCGATTACCTGGCTTATGCCTTACTCGATTCTATAGTTGACAGTTATTTTTCAAATATCGAATTAATAGGGGAAGTTATTGAAGGACTGGAAGCAAATATCCTGGAACAACCGAATCAGGATATAACAAAGGAGATTTATCAGCATAAAATGGAAATTAATTTTCTCCGGAAGTCGATCCGGCCAATGATTGAGGTGGTAAACCATATTTTGAAATCTGAAAATACACTGATAAAGAGTAAAACTACCCGGTTTTTTAAAGATTTGGAAGATCTTGTATTACAGGCAGCCGAATCGGTGGAAATTTACCATTCGATGATCTCCGATCAGTTGAACATTTATAATACAAATATCAGTAACCGGGCAAACGAGGTGATGCGTACACTTACTGTTTTTGCAGCAGTTTTTATCCCACTTACATTTCTGGCTGGTGTATATGGTACAAATTTCGAATATCTGCCCGAAATAAAATTTAAATATGGCTACCTGTTTTTTTGGATAGTAATAATTGTATTTGGATTAAGCCTGGTTATGTATTTTAAGCGAAAAAAATGGCTGTAGAAACTTGATTTCATAGTCCCGGTGGGTGAATTTAGTTTGTTTACTTACAAAGATCAAATCAAAAAATAATTTGATTATTAAACTTGTATTCGTTTAAATTTTCCAGAAAAAAGGTGTAAAAATGATCAGGAAAGAATAGATTTCAAGACGGCCAATGATCATAAAAAAGGTGAGTGCAATTTTTCCGGCCGCCGGAACAGCAGAAAAATTACTTGCCGGACCCACCGTTCCTAATCCAGGCCCAATACCTCCCATTGTTGTTATAACACTTCCCATTGCTGATTCCAGATCAAGGCCTAAGGCTGTCATCAGGAAACTGCCAAAAATAAATATTAACAGGTACAAAAAATAAAAAGCAAAAATACTGCGCATCAACTGGCTGCTAATGATCGATTCGTTATAACGGATGGGGCTAACACTATTGGGGTGGAATAATTTTTTGAAATATGCTTTCACATTTTTGTATACTATCAGGTGCCTGACTATTTTTATTCCTCCGCCTGTTGACCCTACGCAGGCTCCTATAAACATAAGGGCAAATATGATGACCCAGGCATATGTGGGCCATAAAAGGTAGTCAGCACTGGCAAATCCGGTGGCGGTGATTATAGAAACTACCTGAAATAAAGCTTCCCGGAAAGCTGCCTCTATCGATCTGCCGTTTTTAATCAATGCAATGCTGATTATAAATGTGGCAATCAGCACAATAATTGTATAAACCCTGAATTCTTCGTTGGAAAGGACTCTTTTAAAATCACCTTTTATAAAAAAATAGTGCAATGCAAAATTTGCTCCTGAAAGGAACATAAATATAGTCACTACATACTGAATATATGGGGAGTATCCCATAAGGCTGTCGTTTTTTGTAGAGAACCCACCGGTAGCAATTGTCGCAAATGAATGGCAAATGCTGTCGAACAGGTTCATCCCTCCCAAATTAAGAAAAATGATTTCCAGAACAGTGAGGGCCATATAGATTCCCCAAAGTCGTTTAGCAGTTTCAATAATCCGGGGCCGTAATTTTTCGAAACTTATCATGGAACCTTCGGCGGTGAAAAGTTGTGTTCCGCCAATGTTATAAAATGGAAATATTGCAAGAATAAGCACAATAATTCCCATACCCCCGATCCAGTGTGTTTCGCTACGCCAGAACAATATTCCTTTGGGAAGCGATTCGATATCCTTAAGAATGGATGAACCGGTGGTTGTAAAACCGGAGACTGATTCAAAAAACGCATCTACAAATTTTGGAATAGCACCACTGAACAAATAGGGTAAAGTACCGAAAAGTGAAATGAGCAACCAGCTAAATCCAACTATCAGAAAACTTTCTTTTATGGTTGGTTCTTTTACAAGATCTTGTCTGGTAAGAAGAAACAGCGCTATTCCTGTAAAAGCGGTTATTAAATATGAAAAAAGTATCGGGAAAAAATCAATACTCCCGTATATGACCGATACGGGAATGTCTATCAATAAAAAAAAACTTTCAAAAAATAATACAATCCCAATGATATGAAATATCAGCTTGATATTCAGTATTCCCTTCACAGCATTAATTTAAGAGCCTTCAAATTTAATTATAATTATTTCTATTTTATAAGATCAGAATGAAATAACAAGTTCGCAAAAAAAGCACTTCTTTTATTAAATGGGTTATTTTTCTTAATAAAATGTCAGGATATAATGTTTGTATTTATTAGAAACGAGTTTAAATAGGCTAAGTTTTTGATAGAATCACCAACAAATAGTTTAGAAGTTAATACTTTCGTATTCTGTTAGATCGTTATTTAGCAGGAACGAATTGAGAGGTATGATTTCATAAAGAATTTCACATTGGTATGAAAAGAATATATTTTTTCAGGTTTTCAGGCCTGATGATTGCGATCTTTCTTTTATCTGTAAATTTTCTTCTGGCGCAAGATCCGCTGACTGATATTCTCAAACAGGAGTTAAACCGGGAAACAGGAGCTCTTAAACACGAAGATATTTCTCCGTATTATCTGGCTTACAGGGTTAATGATGTGCGTGTTACAAGTTGTGCTTCATCTTTTGGAAGCCTTATATCATCCAATGACTCACGAACCAGAATTTTAACAACTGACCTGCGGGTAGGTAATTATGATTTTGATAATTCGCACCCTGTTGAAGAGGGTATGAATTTTGGCAGCATGGAATTTGGATATGGCATTTCTTTACCCCTGGAAGATTCTTCATTAGCTATCCGGCAGCTTATTTGGCAGGCAACAAACAGTGCTTATTTAAATGCAGTAAGTTCCTATTCTTCAATAAAGAGCAAATTGAAGGAACAAAAACCGGGGGATGTAGCCGATTTTTCAAAAGAATCACCCGTAAACTATTTTGAACCTCGTATACCTCCGGATAGTTTATCCTTTGATAAATTGAGCTGGCAGAAAAAGATAAAGAAATATTCAGCCCCTTTTCTGGATGATTCCGCGATTATTAGTGGGAATGCAACTGTTCGTTTAGTTGTCGACCGTGAATATTTTGTCTCTTCGGAGGGCAGTTCAATTGCACAAAATCAATATTATGTACAGTTACAGATTGAGGGAGCTATAAAATCGGACGACGGAAATATTTTACCTGCGTTTAAATCATTTTATTCCTTCGATCCGTCTGGTCTACCTGATGATAGTATTGTCATGCGGGAAGTTCATCTACTGGTGGGGAAATTGAGATTATTAAAAGCAGCTAAAATGGCGGAACCCTATTCGGGCCCGGCTATTCTTTCGCCCGGTGCTGCTGCTGTATTTTTTCATGAAATTTTCGGACACCGGATTGAAGGTGAGCGGCTAAGAAATAAATTCGACAGCCAGACTTTTAAAAACAAAGTAGGAGATAAAGTTTTGCCCAAATTCATGTCTGTCATTTCCGATCCGACACTTTCACGTTTTAACGGACAGGATCTGATCGGACATTATAAATATGATGAAGAAGGCATTACCGGGCAACGTGTAACGGTGGTTAATAAAGGAATACTCGAAAATTTTCTGATGTCACGGAGTCCAATTGAGGGATTTCTACATTCAAACGGGCACGGAAGGGCGCAGGCAGGCTATCTTCCTGTGGCCAGACAATCCAATCTTCTGATTGAGACTTCCGAACCTAAATCGGATAAAGATTTACGAAGAATGCTGATACGGGAATGTAAGAAAGAAGGGAAACAATATGGTTATTATTTCAAACAGGTTACAGGAGGCTTTACTATGACGGACCGGTTCTCACCCAATGTTTTTAATATTATGCCTACAGAAGTTTATCGGATTTATGTAGACGGTCGTCCCGACGAACTTGTACGTGGTGTTGATCTGATAGGCACTCCTCTTGCTATGTTTTCTGAAATTGAAGCAGCTGGAGATCATCCTGAAGTATTTACAGGATATTGCGGAGCAGAATCAGGAGGGATTCCCGTGACCGCTATTTCTCCGTCCTTATTTGTGCGTAAAATTGAAACACAGAAAAAGCCGGAAACTTCCGGACAGTTACCTGTATTACCAAGACCCGATTCGGAAATTAAAGTAAAGTGAAGATTATTAATGTAGTCACAGTTATGAGTTTACAAATTAAGAAAAATATACGTTTCATCGGAATATCCTTCCTCCTGTCATTTTCAATGCTATTATCAAAAGCAGCCACTGATTACGGGGGGATGGACTCATCGGTTATTGTTAAAGCGATGAAAGACGAGTTGAACAGAAACCTGAAGCAACTTGACTATAAGGATTACGGCAGGCCCTTTTACATTGGTTATACTATTACAGATGCAAACATGTATTATATCAATGCTTCGCTTGGAGCCCTGGTAACGTCTGAAAATTTACCAAACCGCGACTGGCAGGTCAGGGTACTGGTAGGAAATTATCAATTAAACGATGAAAATTTTCAGGATATAAGTGCGTCTTCAGGAAACAGGCTGCCTTATTTGAGCATTCCTCTGGATAATGATTACTACGGTATCCGCCGGGCACTTTGGGTAGCTACCGATCAGGTTTATAAATCGGCGGGACAAAATTATAAAAGCAAACTTAATGCCCTGAAGGAAAATAACACAGACCTGAAAGAATTGCCGATGGCCGATTTCAGCAAAGTGCCTGTAGTAAAGGTAGATATTCCACCTTCGGCAGTGAAGTTCGACAATGTTAAATATGAACATGTAGCACGGGAGGTTTCATCCGTATTTAAAAGTTATCCGGATATTGTTACTTCTGAGGTACTCCTTGTATTTTTTCATGCTGAAGTCTATTTTATCAATAGTGAAGGTATTGAAATTCGCCGGCCGTTAACAATGGCTTCACTGTTTATCAGCGCTCAGACAACGGCTGATGACGGGGATATGATCCCTGATCAGATGACTTATTATGCACCACTTCCGGAAGAATTACCCGGTTTGGAATCTTTGAAAAAAAATGCCCGGATACTGGCTGATAATCTGGTTGCCTTGAAAAATGCACCTGTATTCAATGATAGTTATAATGGGCCGGTATTATTTATGCAACAGGCAGTGGCTGAACTTGTGGCAGAAAATCTTTTTTCCGGCTCCCAGAATTTAATTGCAAGTCGTGAGCCATTATATAATGTTCCGCAAATGCGCATGTATTATGGGCAAAACAATTTTTCACTGGAATCGAGGATTGGCAAGCGGATCATGGATGAGAATTTATCTGTTACCGCTTTACCTAAATTAAAACAATATAACGGTATTCCTTTAACAGGAAATTTTAATGTGGATGCAGAAGGTGTTATTCCTCCCGACACGCTTAATCTGGTAAAAAACGGCTATTTGAAGACATTACTTAACGGGAGGACCCCAACACGAAATATAGAAACATCAAACGGACACGATCGTTATGCTTTGATGAGCGGCGGAATTTCAGAAAGGGTAGGGCCGGGAATTATTTCCATTACCGGCTCGAAAACTATGTCTGAGAGTGAAATGAAAAAGGAATTGATAAAAAAAGCTACAGATGAAGGCCTTAATTACGCCATCATTATTCGTCCTGTAACGGCCGGGCAATCTCATCAGCCTCTCAATGTATATAAAGTTAACCTCGAAAGCGGAAAAGAACAATTGATAAGATCGGTTAATATGGAGGGGGTTACATTGGACAAATTAAGGCATGTTCCGGGTATTTCCAGTTCCAGGGCAGTTTATAATACATTACTTACAGATAGTTATTCAGCAGATCATTCTATCTCAATAAGATCGGTTGGCGCTTCTGCTAATGGATTACCCGTATCTTTTATTCTGCCCGAAGCAATGCTGCTGGATAATATTGAACTGGCAGGAACACAAAAACCTGTTTCCGGTAAGTTACCGGTAGTAAGCAATCCGGTGAAATAAAAACCAAATTAAACGAAGGCCCTTACTCGAATTAATGTTGAAATTCATTCTAAAAGAGGGTGAATTTTTATGTTAATTTTTTCATCCAGGATCTTTATAAAATTATTTGCTCAAACCTCTTTTAACTTCCACTTCCCCCGACGGAACAAAATAATGCCTAATACTCCAAGTAATGATTCGGATATTACTATGGCAAGGAAAATGCCTCTTTCATTTAATCCCATGGTATGGGATAATATCCAGGCAAGAGGTATTTCTATTAACCAAAAGCAGATAAAGTTCAATACAGTTGGAGTATTTGTGTCTCCGGCACCATTAAAGGCCTGTGACATTACCATTCCAAAGGAAAAGAAAATATAGCCCAGACTGATAATACGCAGACAGTCTACTGCCACAATAACAATTGCTTCTTCAGTCGTGAAAAAAGCAACTAATTTTTCTGGTATAGACAAAAATATGAATGCAACGATCAGTAAAAATCCTGTATTAATAAAACCGGTAATCCATACCGATTTTTCAGCACGACTGGGTTGGCGGGCTCCTAAATTCTGACCGACAAGCGTTGCTGCCGCATTACTCATCCCCCAGGATGGCAACAGGGAAAATATTACAATTCTGATAGCTATTGTATAGCCCGCTAATACTTCGCTTCCGAAAGCTGCCATAATACGATACAATCCCACCCAACTGCTGGTAGATATAATAAACTGACCAATTCCCCCGGCAGAAAGATTTAATAACCGAAACATTATTTTTGGTTTGAATTGAATAATATTTCGGTAAATTCGGATTCTGCCTTTTCCTTTAGTCAATAAATAAAACTGATACAGAACACCTACACTCCTGCCGATGGTTGTTGCCAATGCTGCTCCGGTCACACCCATTTTAGGAAATGGTCCTAATCCGAAAATAAAACAGGGATCCAGGATTATATTCAGAATATTGGCGATCCATAATACTCTCATTGAAATGGCGGCATCGCCGGCACTCCTGAAAATGGCATTATTTATAAAAAGCAGCATTACTACCAGGTTGGCTCCCAGCATAATACCCGTATAATTTTTCCCCTGAATAATTACCCACTGGCTTCCTCCCATCATTTTAAGTATTCCTGAGGAAAAAATAAATCCGGGAATTGCAATAATTAATGAACTTATAATTGCAAGAAACAACGCCTGAACTGCTGTTTCAGAAGCCTCTTCAGATTTTTTTTCACCAATTCTGCGAGCGATCATTCCGGTAGTAGCCATACTTAATCCCATGCCAATGGCGTAAATGATTGTCATTAACGATTCGGTAATACCAACAATAGCAACTGCATCAGCACCTAATTTAGAGACAAAAAAGATGTCAGAAACAGCAAATACAGATTCCATAACCATTTCCAGTACCATTGGAATGGAAAGTAATAAAATTGCCCGGCCTATTTTACCCCGGGTGAAATCTTGTTCGGTTCCTTTTATAGATTCTATAATGTCATTCCAAAGTCTTGACATATAACTTTATGAATTTAAGGTTAGCAAATGTGCTCCTTTCCTTTAAGAAGAAAAAGTGGTTTGTAAAAAGTAAAAACTGATTGATTTAAATGGAGATCTGTTAAAAGTAGAAAGGATAAGGACTTCTAACAGAAAATCAACTGACGGTGGTATAAATCCTGATTTTCATGGCTTGGTCCTTTCTTGATTTTTATTTTTTATAATTATTTGATTACAAAACTAAGGAATTTTTTCGAAGTAATTAAAATTCCCGTGTAGATATTTTTCAGATAAAGATTTGAGCTGACTTTCAGCTTTCAGAAATAAAAAAAGCATTTACCAATCAGGTAAATGCTTTTAAACTTTTATAAAAATGTTGTTCTTTGTGAAATGCCTGGAATACAAGCATTCCGAAATATAAATGGAATACTTTATGCTACTGTTACATTAACAGCAACAGGACCTTTTTCACCATCTTTCAACTCGAATTCAACATTTTGCCCTGTCTCAAGAGCGCGAAGTGAATTTTCTAATCCGGTACGATGCACAAAAATATCTTTATTATCTTCCGTTTGGATAAAACCGTACCCTTTTGTTTCATTATACCATTTTACTACTCCAGTCATATGATTTGTTGTGTTGTTGATTAATACTGCCTTTGCTGGCGGCCATATCCACCACCCTGGCGGTTATTGTTTTCTTTTTTTTCACGAGCCTGGTTAACTTTAATATTTCTTCCGTTGACTTCGGCTCCGTCTAATTCACTGATGGCTGCATTGGCTTCGGTATCGTTTGTCATTTCAACAAAGCCAAAGCCTTTACTTCTGCCGGAAAATTTATCCGAAATAATTTTTACTGAAGTTACTTCTCCATATTCTTCAAAAATTTCCTTTAGTTCATCTTCATGAATCCCGTAGTGAAGATTGCCTACATAAATGTTCATTTTCTTAAAATTTAATTGTTAGAAATAGATTAAATACAAATTATAATTAATTAAAATTACTTTAATAATTGCTTGATTATTTGGATGCTGATATATTTTAAATGATTTTGGTGTAATAAAGCGGATGATTAATTGAAGTACTCTCTTCGGTATTAGAAGTTAAATTGCAGTCTTTTTCAGAGGTAATGAACCAGAAGAAAAGAAGCGAAAAAACTTAATAAACAAGTCAAAAATAAATCTATCATTGATTATCCGGTCAACTGAAACAGGATAATAGTTGATAAAAGTGTTCAAATTCTTTACCTGGAAACCCGTAGGATATTCGGTAATGATTTCTTTAGGCGTTTTATTCAAAGTTACTGCCAGATTGCTAAATCTAACGAACATAAAAAACAATTAAAATAATACATCTCCTTAAATTTAGTAACTTAAAACTATAGGTTTACTAAACTTAAATATGGGCAAATATACAAATATTATAAATGCAAGTACTCCGAATGTAATTTTATTTAAAGTTTGAATTCATTTTGTTCTTATAATTATTTAACAAAGACCATTGTAATTTGAAGTTTGCAATAGAATTAATCTTGCAGGAAAACATTAAAATCTTTAATGGCGATGGTTTTATTTTCATACATTATGGTAATTGTCCACGTGCCGGTTTTATCCTTTACCGGCGGCTGAATGCTGTCTCCCACAAAAAAAGTGAAATCATTTGAATTCACAATTTGATCTCCGGAATAATCCATTTCCAATTCACCATTTTTATTTTTAAATGGAGGGTGCCGGATAATATATTTTATCCTGGCTCCTTTCCCTCCCTTTATTTTCAAGGTAATGCCAAATTCATTTCCTTCAATAGCTGGAATAATCGTAGAAAATTCCAGTATTTTTGGAATGTCACGGCTTGAATTATCCCATTTTGAATAAATGCCATAACTTATAATTCTTACAGCAAATTTCTTTTTTGATTTTTTCATGGATTTCTTTAACTACTAATTGTTTCAACAAATAATCATTTATCTTTGCAAACTTTCAGACATATAATTTATTAGAAATTATGAGGAATCCCAAATTAAAGGGCATTCTTTTTGCATCAACTACTGGTTTATTGTGGGGTGTGCTGGCCATTGTCCTGAAAGTGTCCCTGGGTGGTTTGTCGCCTGTAGATATTACCTGGTTCAGGTTCAGTACCGCATTTTTTTTGTTGTTACTCTATTTTGTAATCTGGAGGCCTGGTCAACTGGGTATACTTATCAGGCCCCCCCTTTTGTTAATATTGGCAGCATTGTCTTTAGGACTTAATTACCTGGGATTTATAACAGGTTTAAATTATACCACACCTATCATTGCCCAGATTTTCATTCAGATTGGACCGGTATTATTGGCTGTTTCTGGTTTTGTTATTTATAAGGAGAAAATTTCTTTTCGGCAGTTAACCGGATTATTACTTGTAGTCATCGGATTAAGTATTTTTTATCATGAGCAGGTAAAACTCCTGTTCGATCATAAGCAGTTATTGAATAAAGGTGTCATATGGATTATTATCGGAGCGCTTGCCTGGGCGGTATATGCTGTTTCACAAAAAAAGCTTGTAAGAAATCATCCCCCTATGCAACTGAATTTGTTTTTATTCGGGTTACCGGCATTGCTTTATCTGCCGTTCGTTCATTTTTCGCGAATGAAGGGATTATCAGCAGGTGAATGGTTATTGTTGATCTTTCTGGGTGTAAACACATTGATTGCTTACGGTGCACTCGCCATGGCACTAAAATACTTGGAAGCCAATAAAATAAGCGTGATAATTACCTTAAACCCTATTATAACATTTATAATTATGGCATATCTTGGATATATTGGTGTTACCTGGATTCAACATGAACATTTTAATTTGATTATATTTGCAGGAGCAGCTGTAGTTATGCTTGGAGCTATATTAACGGTCATATCCGGAAGAAAAAATAAAAGAGAAATTACATAAGTATTATTAAGTTTATCAATTAAAAAAAGATAGTCGTGAAAATTCAAAAACAAGATTTTGGCAGTTACAATGGACAAAATATTTATTTGTTTGTACTTACAAATCAAAATGGGTTAGAAGTAAAAATAACCAATTATGGGGGTATAGTTACATCTTTACTCGTACCTGATAAAAATGGAAAACTGGACGATGTAGTGCTGGGGTTTGACACGTTGGAAAAATATACCAGTGAGGAATATGTTAATAATTGCCCTTTTTTAGGTGCCCTGATCGGTCGGTATGCCAATCGAATAGCAAACGGAAAGTTTGTAATGGACGGGAAAGAATATAAACTGGCACAAAACAACGGCCCAAATTCACTTCACGGCGGAAATGTTGGATTTGATAAGGTTGTATGGCAGGCAGAGGAATTAAAAAAAGGAAACAACGTCGGAGTTGTTTTAAAATATCATTGTGCAGATATGGAAGAAGGCTTTCCCGGAAACCTTGACGTAACCGTTGTATACCGTCTGACTGAAGATAATGAATTAAAAATCGAATATGAAGGGACTATTGACAAAGCTTGTCCGGTAACCTTAACGCAGCATTCTTATTTTAACCTGAACGGAGTGAAGAATTCTGTATTGGAACACCAGATAATGATCAATGCGGATTATTATACCCCTGTAGATGAAAACTCAATACCCGATGGTACTCTCTTAAAAACAGAAAATACAACATTCGATTTCAGAAGCCCGCAGAAAATTGGCAATAAGATTGGCGGAATGGAAAACGGATATGACCATAATTACGTGCTGAATAAAAAGACTCCTGATTCGCTGACGCTGGCGGCTAAAGTTTCTGATCCTGTATCCGGACGAATAATGGAAATGTATACCACCGAACCCGGAGTTCAATTTTATACCGGCAATTATCTGGACGGGAGCTACAAAAGGAATGAGCAAGCTGTTTTTCACAAACAATACGCATTTTGCCTGGAAGCACAGCATTACCCCGATTCACCTAATAAGCCGCAATTCCCGAATGTAATTCTACATCCCGGAGAAAAATATACACAAACTACTGTTTATAAATTTGCAACAATATAAAATCCTGCTTATTAAGCCTTTATAAGTTTAATAAAACATGTATAAATGTTAGCCTGCCATTGTATTCTAATGGCAGTTTGGCATTACAATTTTTTGTAGAATACAGCTTTATGGTCTCCTGTATCATAGAAATCTTTGAAGACATTTAACAGGTCATAACCGGATGACTTGTAAAAGGCCATGGTGGGTTTATATTGTTCTTTTTCCGATGTCTCAATATAAATTCCACGACCACACATTGACTTTACTGTATTTTCTGTTTTTTTCATTAACATGCGGCCAAATCCGTGTCCCCGGAATCGTTCATCCACTGCAATCCAGTAAAGGTCAAAATTAAGAACAGTACAGGGGATTTCACCGAAACAAGTATAGCCAATAGTTTCCCCCTCCTGTTCCAGGAAAATAAAAAGATAACCACTCGAATCACCTTTTTCCAGGGTTTCTTCAACCAGTTCAATGGCAACATCAATTTCGGCTTCCCTGAAAAATCCGGAGGAGTTTAGAATGCGACGGACATTTTCGATATCTGCCGGAATAATTGTATCCCTGAATGTTAAAGTATCTTTTTTCATGTTGCTCAGAAAGCGTCTTCAAGTATTCTTTGTATAATCTCTTTGTTGGAAAGGCCTGCATGGTGACAGGCTGCTATAAATCCACTGTCGGGTGCAATACACGGGTTTGCGTTGATCTCGATAATAGATGGCTGGTTATTAAGGTCAACCCTGAAATCTACCCGTGCATAGCCTTTTAATCCAAACACTTCCCAGCATTTTTTGGTCATTTGTTCCATCAATAGGAGCAGGTTCCGGTCATCTTCCTGAACATCAAAAGTTCTCACCGTATTTTTGTACTCAAAGGAATTTTCCTTCCATTTGGCCTTATATCCAAGTACTTTTGGCTTGAATTCAGGGTAATTATTAAATTGCATCTCTGCAGGGGCAAGCACATCGGGGCCATTTTTCCCTCCCAGGATGGAAATATTGAATTCTCTTCCATGAATGTATTCTTCGATGAAATAATTCTCCGGAAGGATATGGATGTCTTTTCCCACTTTAACAAAATCTTCTTCAATACCTACCGAACCATCTTCCGAAACAGGCTTCAGAATATATTTTTTATCAGGATCGGGTTGGGCAGTATTATTAAACCAGTCGGGTGTTAATAAATGATGAAAGCGCAACAGTTGTTTGGTAAGTACTTTATCGGTGGTGAGGTAAATAGTATTTGTACCGGAACCGGTAAATGGAATTTTTAATGTCTCCAACACGGCCGGGGCCATAAAATTCAGTCTGCCCAGGTTCATCACAGTCTCCACCAGATTAAAAACAACTGATGGTTGCTGACAGTGAAGATTATGCATCATGAAGGGGAGGTTCATGTCGAAATCCATTCTCGATGTTTCAAATCCCGATCCATTCAGGGCATCTTCAATAAGCTCTGCCTGATGCAGTACATCCTTTTCATCTTCATTCGCTGAAGGAGAAACAGGATTATGTAATATGATTGCTTTCTTCATTTTAAATGGCCATCGTGCCTACAGCTTTTTGTCTGTTAAGTATAGCCCTTGAAATTGCCGAATCGATAATTTCCCGGATAAGCTCCCGGTATTCAAAACCAATCAGTTTGCAGATAATAGGCAAATCGGAATACACAGGATTTAATCCGGCAAGGGGATTTACTTCTATAAAATTCGGTCTTCCCGTGGCGTCTAATTTAAAATCGATACGGCCGGCATCCTTGCCATCTATTATTTTCCATATTTTCTTTGCCATTACTGCACATTCCATGGCAGGGGCATCGTCGGCTATTTGATAACGTACATATTTTTCATACTCTTTTTTAACGGAATAAGAATATATTTTCTGTGGGCAGTTTTCATTGAAAACAACTTCCATTACTCCCAGCGCATGTGCTGCTTCGCCAGAACCTAATAAACCCACTGTAAATTCTCTTCCCGGAAGAAAAGTTTCAATTAGCACCGGCTGGTGAAAAGTATTGATCAAATAATTACACGAACTTTTCAGTTCGTTAAAATTATGTACTAATGAATGACCATCGATGCCTTTGCTTGTACCTTCACCCAGCGGTTTTACAAATAACGGATATGTCAGACCGGGATCTTTCAGTCGGTCGTTTTGTTTCAATAGTTTATAAGGAGTTGTGCGAATTCCTGCTTCTTTTACGACTAATTTGGTCAATGCTTTATCCAGCGTAAGCGACAGAATATCCGGACCACTAAAGACATAAGGTATCCTGTATGCATCGAGCAGGCAAGGAACTTGTGCTTCCCGGGCGACACCATGCATACCTTCGCAAATATTAAAAACGATATCGCATCGTTTTCCGGAGGCCAGAAAGTTTGTAAGGCTGTGAATGTTACCAATACGGATAGTGTTGTAACCAAGGGAATTTAAAGTACTTTCAATTGCTTCAATAGTATCCCTGGAATCGAATTCGGCAATTTCTTCTTCCGAATAGCCGAGAAGGCGGTAATCATCTTTTAGGTCAAAAGTCAATCCAACTGTTTTCATCAAAGTATAATTTTGCTGTATTATTCCATTTCAGGATAGAAAAATTCCTGTCCCTGGTAGTTATAAAGTGAGATACCATCTGTACGGATTTCTTTCACATAGTCGGGCAAAAGCGGTATTTTACCTCCGCCACCCGGCGCATCAATCACAAAGTGAGGAATAGCATAACCGGAGGTATGTCCCCTTAAACCTTTGATTATCTCTAAGCCTTTACTTACGGGAGTACGAAAATGATGGGAACCCGGAATAGGATCACATTGGTAAAGATAATAGGGACGAACCCTAACCTTCAATAATTCATGATAGAGTTTTTTAAAGGTTTCTGTATTATCATTCACTCCCTTAAGCAATACACTTTGACTTCCCAGGGGTATTCCTGCATCGGCAAGGCGGGTGCAAGCTTCTTTTGTTTCAATGCTCAGTTCGTCGGGATGGGAAAAGTGGAGGCTTAGGTACAGCGGATGATACTTTTTCAGCATATTAACCAGGTTATGTGTAATACGCATGGGCATTACTACGGGAACTTTTGTTCCAATCCTGATCATTTCCACATGCGGGATAGCACGTAAATGCATCAATATATATTCCAGCCTGTGATCAGGAAGGGTCAGCGGGTCCCCACCGGATATAAGCACGTCTCTTATCTGGTCATTTTTCTTAATATAGTCAATAGCTTTATCCCATTCCCGGGTGGATGCGTGGCTTTTGCTTTCTTTGGCCACCATGTGACTGCGTGTACAATATCTGCAATAGGTAGAACAAAAACCGGTTACCAGAAATAACACTCTGTCGGGATAACGATGTACCAGTGCGGGTACAGGGGAATCACTTGACTCATCCAACGGATCAGGTTTTTCACCCGGATGCAGGATTAATTCTTCCTGGCAGGGAATAACGGTCTTGTACAAAGGATGGCCCGGAGTCAATCTGCTGAGAAGGCTTGCAAAATAAGGAGTTATTCGAAAAGGAAGATGATTTTCGGGAAGGTTTAAAATGGTGTTTTCTTTTGTATCGCCAAGAATTTTTGTGAGTTGGGAGGAAGAAACGATGCTGTTTTTTAACTGCCAGCTCCAGTTGTTCCAATCGCGGAGGGTAATACCCGGGAAATTTTTTGCCAAAAAACGACGTATTGAATCATCCGCGGGGAAATCGTCAATAGTAATATTATGTTCCCTTACTATTTGTGTCCCTGATAAATATAAAAGTGGGACGGGGGAATCGGAAGATGGTGCCTCACCAGAAGCAGTATTCCTTGCAGTGCTGTTTTCTGATTTCATAAATAAATTGAATAATTTTTCTTTTAGTATTTCTAAAAACCATTTTTATAACTTTTTGTACTACAATGTTTTATATTTAACTAATTAGAATATAAAATTTATGCAATTGTAACGTAAAATTTGAAACGATGTTCTCTTATAATCAATATTTTATCAAGGGATTTTAATTATTTTTAAACAGTTTGTTCAACTTTCATAAATCATGCTAGTTAACAACAGTATATCAGCCTATTACGACAATTGAAAGCATTCTTAACACAACCTGTTCGGAAGGAGGAATTTTACTGTCAGAAAAAAGCGGCATCAATTACTATTATTAATTTAAGGTTATGACGTAAAAATTGGGAATGGTCACATTTTTTTGGGAAGTTTCTTGAAGTGTCCGGTCTCCGGGAAATATTGTGTGGAATAATGTATATGCAAATAGTCAGGCACAAAAAAACCTCCAATAACTTCAGGAGGTTTTTTAAAAAAGCTGTCCCGCCAAGATTCGAACTTGGACAGGCAGAACCAAAATCTGCAGTGCTACCATTACACCACGGGACAAGAACCCTCCTCTTTTTCAGAGGTCGTGCAAAGTTATAAAAAAAACAATTTTAGCAAATCTTTTTATGTATTTATTCTGTGCCGGGATCTATTACATTATATTCTGTTAAAATAATGAATTAAATACTTGTTTACGTGGAACATATACAATTTTGGTTCGATCAATTTTAATTTCATCCTGACAAAGAGGGATTCATCTTTAATATAAACTTCATCATTTGCATATATACAATGAAAACGTTACATTTAACCCTGTTAAAGTGAAAGAATTTTAAACATTACAAATAAATCAGGTTGTTGTGTTTCCTGCTCAGGACAAGCACAAACTACTTAAAGAATTTTTTAAAAGATAAAGAATATTAACATGCAACTCAAAAGCCTTTTATTTTCAGGATTTATCTTTTTATCAGCATTGTTAAAAGCACAAACTGATTTCAGACCCGGATATGTTGTTACCCTGAAGGGTGATACTATGTATGGTGAAATTGATTATCGGGGAGATCTTTTGATGGGCAAAATCTGCAAATTCAGATCTGATAAAAACGACGGTATAAAAGAATATTGTCCTGATGAAATCCAAGCCTTCAGATTTATTAACAGCAAATACTATGTGTCAAAACAATATAAAGGTAAAAAAGAATTCTTTGAGTTTTTGATAAAAGGTAAAGTAGACATATATTATTTAAGAGATGACGAAGGGGACCATTATTTCATTGATAAGGAAAATGCTCCGTTTACGGAAATACCTTACGAAGAAGGAATTAGATATGAAGATAATCTGCCGTATTTTTACGAATCCAAGAGTTACCTGGGGGTTCTGCAATACTATATGAATGATGCCCCAAATTTTCAGAAAAGGATCCAGATGGTTGAAAAGCCAGATCATCAGAGCCTTATTAAATTAGCAGAAGACTATCAAAACAAAGTTTGTAAGGATGAAAAATGTATAATTTATGAACGAGAAACGCCTCTTATAAAAATATTTCTGGAACCTTATTTTGGCATTATTAAATATGTGGGGGAAGATAAATTTATGAGTGAATTTGGAGGGCTGGTATATTTCTGGGCTCCACGATCTAATGAAAAATTATATTTTAAAACAGGAATTGTTTATAATAAATTTACTTATGAAGATGGTAAAACGGATATTTACAAAATCCCGTTGCAAATACAATATTTGTATCCGTCGAAGAAATTGAAACCGCAATTTAGCTTCGGATTTAATTTCTATGCTATAAAAATGGATAGGTACAAAAACATGACACACTCATTGTGTCTGAACGCAGGCCTACATTATGAAATTTCGAAAAATATCGATTTAAGCGCTGGTTTTAACTCCGATTATACTTCGATTATTTATATAATAAATAATCAAAACCTGAAGTTTGGTTTGATTTCATATTCTATTAGTTTAGGACTTTTTATAAAGTTATAAGTATTTATAAATTAGGCCTATAACATAAAAGCAAAGTAAAAAAACACGGTCCTGGTATAACTATATCAAGCTATTTATTTTGGGATTATACTGTACGGCATAAAACTAGTTATGGTTATTGCCTGTAAGGTTCCAATCCTTCTGATTTCATTATCCATTTTTTACTCTGCCATAAGTCAGTATTATCCTGATCCTCAAAGCTTGACTTTTTCAGGACGGGCTGCAGATCCCGGGAAATAAATATTACTTTGTTTTCAGGTATTTCCAGGTCGAGTTCCATTTCCGGAAGATGCCATTTATATCGTTTATCAATACTGAAATAGGGATCGAATTCAATCATGGAATCCTTTACCGCCCAACTATAATAGATTTTGTCAAGGAAACGGTCAGCATCCACCGGTGTAATATTGCGGACATATTTTTTTACTATCAGTCTTACGCTGTCATCAGTTGACGGGGTAATAACAAGCTGAGGCTGGCCAAACATACTTTCATCATCCCGCGAGAAAAGAAAATTATAATTGAAGATGGAAAATACATTCAGATGCTGAAATTGAGGATCATCATTGTTCATGTTCAGATAAAGTGCTGGAACACCAATTGTATTTATGGGATAATCTGTTGAATTCTGGGCCCTGAAAGTGAAATTGTTATTGCTTAAAAACAACGTGGCGATCAACAGTACCAATGCCAGTACCCATGCGGTAAGGGCTGTAGCTCGCAGCGCCGGGCTATTACTTTTAATATTTAATAATAATCTTATTCCACCGTATATCAATGCGATTACCGGTATAAGAATAAGTATAAAAATGGCGATTGTCACCAGGTTTATGGAAACGGCTGAAGGGAATATTTCATGGAAAGGTGGAATATAAATGTGCGGGCCATAGTGGAACCAGTCAAAAACATGATCACGAAAGAACAAAACGGAAACGAAGCCGAATAATATGAAAATACCGGCAATAAGAAAAGCAATTCCCAGAGCATAAACTACTATTTTAAACAGTACCTTAATAACAGACCCGATGGCATATATGATATCCTGAAAAATACCGCGTGTGCGCTCGTACTCTTTTGATTCCCTTACCCGGCCCAGGTTGTTTTTAACGCGGTGATATTCCGCCTGGAAATTTTTTTCAATATTTGATACATTTACAGGTTTTCCCTGCATTTGCAGCCGTTGAGCCGTAGTCTGGGCGGAGGGTACCACAACCCATAAAATTATGTATAGGATTAATCCAAATCCGTTTGCAAAGAAAAGGGCAAAAAATGCCACACGGATCCAAATCGGATCTGTATTGAAATATGCGGCCAGGCCGGCGGCTACTCCTCCAATAAAAGAATGATCAATATCGCGGTATAATTTCCGGTGTTCTCTTCGTTCGTTAGTTTGTTCATTTACAGGGGCGCCTTCAGGAGCCTCTTCTTCCAACTCAAAATCTTCTATTTTACCAAGTCGTGATATTACATCGTTAATATCCTCTATACCAATCACCTCTTTGTTTGAGTTCAGTTTTTCCTCCAGCAATTCGGCAATACGCATTTCTATATCGTCGATTATTTCTTTTGCGCTTTCCGGTTCTTTCGAGAAATACATTTTCAATCCTTCAATATATTTGTGCAAAATCCGGTAAGCATCTTCATCGATATGAAATAACCTGCCGCCCAGATTGATTTTTACTGTTTCTTTCATGATAAGTACATTTTTGAATATCTGTTTATTTATCCTTATTAAGTGAACTTACAGCGTCTACCAGTTCCTGCCATGACAGCTTCAGCTCTTTTAAAAATTGATTTCCCTTTTCTGTTAGCGCATAATATTTCCGCGGAGGTCCCTGGGTAGATTCTTCCCACCTGTAACTTAATAAACCGGCGTTTTTTTGACGGGTAAGCAACGGGTATAGGGTTCCTTCCACCACGATCAGTTTTGACTCTTTTAGCTGGTTTATTATATCGGTAGTATATGCATCTCCTTTTTCAAGAATAGAAAGGATACAGTACTCTAATACTCCTTTACGCATCTGTGCTTTTGCATTTTCCAACTTTGCATCCATATTCTGAGGTTTTTATTTTTTTGATTTTTTGAAATTCATGCTCTTTTTAACATGTTCGAATTCATCCTTGATAAAATCACTGATGTTAGATACATTAACCGGTTCACCCCGCATTTCAAGTTTTTGGGCCACGGTTGTTGCTTCGGGTAAAACAATCCACAGGATCAGGTAAATAAGTACTCCTGCAAAGCCAAAAATGGCCAGAATAATGAAAACAATGCGAACCAAAGTCGGGTCGATGTTCCAGTATGCACCTAAACCGCTACATACTCCACCTATTATCCTGGAGTCAGGATCGCGGTACATACGCCGGTAACTTTGCTTATATGAATTATCCGTTTGCTGTTGATTCTCTTCACCTGCAAAATCATTTGGTTCTCCCATTATTGTGATTACTTCATCTATCTCCTGCATGGTAACCACTTGCCTGCTTTGGGTAATTTTTACACTTAGAATTTCAGCTATTCGCGCTTCAATATCATGCAGAATATCTTTCCCATCATCTTCATTTGAAAAATATCCTTCTATCCGGTCGAGATATGCTTTTAATTTAGCATAAGCATCTTCGTCGATATTATAGACCATTCCGGCCAGATTGATTGTCATTGTTTTTTTCATCGCATTATTGTGTTTAAATAATTTTAATAATTGAAAAATGAATAAATACTAAAGGTCTCATACAGATCATTTTTAGTCTGATAGTGTTTACGCGATACAACAGTTTGTCTTTTTTGTTGATCCGCTTGAATTTCTTTCGTTTCATTGTCGGTTTCAGTCTCGTTAACCCGGGATTGCCTCACATTCATTGTTTTTTCTATATTGTTTTTGTGAAACATCGATTCATACATAGTATTGCATTCTTTACTGTTGTGTGTTGCAAATGCTATACAAAGGAACAAGGCAGCATTGGCTATCAGTATCAAAATGTATTCATATTTGTTTTTATAAAATTTCATTACTATGTATTAAAATGAAAATTACTATACAAAGATATAAAAAAATAATTGTACTATGCAATACATAGTACTAAAAAAATAATAAATATTTCATATGTGATTGAAAATCAAAACGAATCATGTATAATAAAATATTAGTTATTTTTGTTAACACACACAAAGCTCTCGAAAATGATTATAGAAGGCAATATATTAAAGATGAAAACCAGGAATAATCCGGTAGTTGATTATTATTTGCCGGTGAACAGAGAAGAAGTGTATATGAATCAACTAATCGGAACTACAATTAAAATAAGTTATTTAAATAAGATTAATTGCATCAAATGTGGAAAGGTTACCAAGACCTCTTTTGCGCAGGGATATTGTTTTTCCTGTTATCAGACAGCGCCTGAAACAGAAGAATGTGTGCTTCGTCCTGAATTATGCAGGGCACATGAAGGAATCGCACGTGATATGGAATTTGCGAAAAAACATTGTCTGATCGATCATTTCGTTTATCTGGCGGTAACTGGAGGTTTAAAGGTAGGTGTAACAAGGAATACGCAGATTCCTACACGATGGATCGATCAGGGAGCAACCTTAGCTATTAGATTGGCTAATACACCAAATCGTTATATTGCCGGTCTTATTGAAGTAGCTCTGAAAGAAATATATGCCGACAAAACCAACTGGAGAAATATGTTGCAGGATAAAAGGGTAGAAGTAGACCTGCTGGAAGAGAAAGGAAGATCGGAAGAAATGCTTCCTTATGATTTAAGGAGGTACATATCTGGTGATGATGAAATAACAGGGATCAATTATCCGGTTACCCGTTATCCTTTGAAAGTAAAAAGTCTCACTTTCGACAAAATACCTTCTTATGAAGGAGAACTTGCAGGAATAAAAGGACAGTATTTAATTTTCGCAGATGGAACTGTTATCAATATCCGGAAACACAATGGTTATTCAATTCGTCTTGAATACTGAACCATTAATTTGTAAGCTATAGGGAATTGCCGTGAATGATAACAATTTCAAGATGGACTATAATAACTGAGGGTTATAGTATATAAAAAACAGCAGGATGTTTTCCTGCTGTTTTGTTCATAACTGATGTAATTTATACATAAATAACCAACCCTAAATAAACTAAATTGTTTTTAAAAATTCATCAATGTTCGTTGCAGCTTTCCTTCCGGCTGATATAGCCCTGACAACCAAACTTGCACCTGAAACAGCATCGCCCGAAGCGAATACTTTCGGGTGGCTTGTCTGATTTTTTGTATCCACCTTAATATTTCCACGGTTATCATACTCCAGTCCGAATTCGTCAGCCAGTCCCTCGTGAACAGGATGAACAAAGCCCATGGAAAGTAAAACAAGGTCAGCATCCAGTATTTTATTGCTATTTGGTTTTTCAACCATTTTCATTCCGCCGTTTTCATTTACCCAGGTTACTTCAACAATTTCAATTTGTTTTACGTGACCATTTTCCCCAATAAATCGCTTTGTTGCCAGGCTCCAATGTCTTTCGCAGCCTTCTTCGTGCGAACTAGAGGTTTTTAGGACATTTGCCCAGTACGGCCAGGGATTATCCGGAGTCCTGTCTTTTGGTGGCTTTGGTAAAATTTCAATCTGCCGGATATTACTGGCTCCCTGTCTTTTCGATGTTCCCACGCAATCGGATCCGGTATCTCCGCCTCCAATGATCACTACATTTTTATTGGTGGCTAAAATGCGTTCATTATCCGGGATTTGAATACCGCGAACTACTTTATTTTGTTGAGTAAGAAATTCCATTGCAAAATGAATGCCTTCCAGTTCCCTGCCTTCCGCAGGCAGATCGCGAGGTTTCATTGCCCCGATTGCCAGGCAAACAGCATCGAATTCTTTTAACAGGTCTTTCCCGTGTACATCGACACCTACGTGTGTGCTGGTCCGGATATTCAGTCCTTCATCGATTAGAATATTTAGCCTGCGGTCGATTACCCCTTTGTTTAGTTTAAAGTCAGGTATGCCGTACCGTAACAAACCGCCAATAGCATCATCTTTTTCAATGAGCGTAACGGTGTGTCCCCATTTGTTCAACAGATCGGCACACGCCATTCCGGCGGGGCCCGAACCTATAACAGCCACTTTTTTTCCTGTACGGAATTTAGGTGGCTGAGGTTGGATAAACCCGAGTTTAAAACCTTGTTCAGCAGCAGCAGCTTCGTTTTCGCGAATGGTTACCGGTGATTTTTGAATGTTTAAAGTACAAGCATTTTCGCACGGAGCTGGGCATATTCTCCCTGTAAATTCGGGAAAATTATTTGTTACATGTAAATTATCAATTGCTTGTTTCCAGTCTCCGCGATAAATAGCATCCTGCCACTCAGGCATGTTATTCATTACCGGACATCCCCACTGACAGAAAGGGACTCCACAATCCATGCACCGCGATGCCTGAGCTTTCCTGTCCTGTTCATTTAAGGTTTGTTCTACCTCACTGTAATCGCTTGTGCGCTCATGTATAGGCCGGTAGCCTGCATTTTTACGGCTTACCTGCATAAATCCTTTAGGATTTCCCATAATTGAAAGTTTTGTATGCTGTCAATAATTCATTTATCTTATTAATAATGGAAGAAAGGTTCGTCTTCTGTTCTTCTGATCTTTTTGCGAATCTCACGCAACTTGATTTCTTCCAGTACTTTCTTGTATTCAAACGGAATGACTTTAATAAACCGTGGCAAGTATTCGTCCCAGTGGACAAGGATTTTTTCTGCAAGTTCACTCCGGGTATACAGGAAATGGTTATTTATCATTTCCTGTAATTGCTGAATATCGTCTTTATCCCCAACCGGTGATAATTCAACCATACCCTGGTTACAGAAGTAAGCGAAATTACCTGTTGTGTCCAATACATAAGCAATACCGCCACTCATGCCGGCAGCAAAATTACGTCCGGTTTTACCGAGCACTACTGTTAATCCTCCGGTCATATATTCACAACAATGGTCTCCAACACCTTCAACAACTGCTTTGGCACCACTGTTACGAACACAGAATCTTTCTCCGGCAACACCCCTGATATATACTTCCCCGTCTGTAGCGCCATACAATACAGTATTTCCAATGATAATATTATCTTCCGGTTTGAAATTGGTGCCTTCGGGAGGCACTACAATAATTCTTCCACCGGATAAACCTTTTCCGAGATAGTCATTAGAATCTCCTTCCAGTATAAGATCTATTCCTTTCACCAGAAAAGCACCAAAGCTCTGACCAGCAGAACCGGTAAACTTACAGTTAAGCGTATGATCCGGTAAGGCATTCTGTCCGTATAATTTTGTGATTTCATTAGATAACATGGCACCTACAGCACGGTCGGTATTATGTATTGGTTTTGACACCCAAACCTTTTCTTTATTCTTTATAGCCTTATTGGACAGTTTTATAAGTTCGATATCCAGAATATCCGATATTTTATGTTTTTGGGTAGTAACACAATGTGTAGGATATTTGGATGCTTCCTTCGGGCGATACAGAATTCTGGAAAGATCGAGTTTTTTGGCTTTCCAGTGGTCGATATCTGTTCTTTTTTCGAGAAGGTCTGTACGGCCTACGATATCATCAAATTTCTTAAATCCCATTTCAGCAAGGATTTCACGAACCTCCTGGGCCAGAAACTGAAAATAATTAATTACATATTCTGATTTGCCAATGAAACGTTTACGGAGTTCTTTATCCTGGGTAGCTACTCCTACCGGACAAGTATTCAGGTGACATTTACGCATCATTACACAACCCAAAACGATCAGGGCGGTTGTGGCAAAACCGAATTCTTCACCCCCCAACATTCCTGCGTATACCACGTCTCTTCCGGTTTTAATCTGCCCGTCGGTCTGTAACCGTACCCTGTCACGCAGGTTGTTCATTACCAATGTCTGTTGAACTTCCGAAATTCCCAGTTCCATAGGTAAGCCGGCATGTTTAATAGAACTGATAGGGCTTGCTCCGGTACCTCCTTCAGTACCGCTTATGGTAATGCTGTCGGCATGTGCTTTGGCTACACCGGCAGCAATAGTACCAACACCCATTTCAGAAACAAGTTTCACGTTAATCCTGGCTTTTGGATTAATACATTTCAAATCAAAAATTAACTGGGCCAGATCCTCAATGGAATAAATATCGTGATGAGGAGGAGGAGATATTAATGTAATCCCCGGGGTAGAATGACGGATTTTGGCAATGATCTTATCTACTTTATGACCGGGTAATTGTCCGCCTTCTCCGGGTTTTGCCCCCTGGGCCATTTTAATCTGAATTTCATCGGCATTTACAAGATAGTTGGCGGTAACACCAAACCGACCAGAGGCAATTTGTTTGATAGCGCTTCTTGCCCATGTTCCATCAGGTCTTGGAATAAATCTTTCCGGATCTTCTCCTCCTTCACCGGTGTTGCTTCTCCCTCCAATTTTATTCATAGCTATAGCCAGAGCTTCATGAGCTTCCTTGCTGATAGAACCAAAAGACATTGCCCCGGTAACAAACCTTTTCATGATTTCAGTTACAGGTTCCACTTCATCGATCGGAATTGGATTTCCTTTCTTTATATTAACACATCCACGTAGAAATTGCGGGCGACGGTTTTCGGCATTTACAAATCCGGTGAATTCCTTGAACTTTAAATAATTGTTAGTACGGGTAGCCCACTGCAATAATCCGATTGTTTCTGGGTTCCATCCGTGTTTTTCGCCATCGAACCGGTAATGATAAACACCAACTGTACTCAACCTGTTTTCCTTTATATTAGTTGTATCAAAAGCTGCCTGATGAGGCATAAGCGCTTCTTTGGCAACTTCGTCCAGTCCGATACCTCCAATTCGCGAATCGGTACCGGTAAAATATTTGTCAACAAAATTTTTATCCAATCCGAGGGCTTCATATATCTGTGCGCCATGGTAACTTCTCAAAGTTGAGATTCCCATCTTTGAGAGTATCTTAAGGAGGCCTTTATCAATAGATTTAATATAATTTTCCCTGGCTCTTACATATTCAAGTTTGATTTCTCCTCCAATACACATTTCTTCTATTAAAGCGAAAGCTGTATATGGATTTACCACACTTGCACCGAAAGCGAAGAGCAAAGCAAAATGATTTATTTCGCGTGCTTCGGCCGTCTCTACTATCAATCCTACCTGCATTCTTTTCTTGGTATTAATCAGGTGGTGATGTACAGCAGACACAGCTAAAAGGGAAGGAATTGGTGCTTTATCAGCGCTGATTCCACGGTCGGATAAAATGATAAAATTCCGTCCATTATCGGCGGCTTCTTCTGCTTTACGGCAGATTTCTTCCAGTGCCAGTTCCAGCGCTTTTCCACTGCCCTTACCTTTCGCCGGGAATAATATGGAAATATTCTCATACGAAAATTCATTCTGATCCAGGTTTTTGATTTTTCCAAGTTCAGTGTTGGTAATTATCGGTTGCCTGAATTTGATCAGTTTACAATGAGACGGCGATTCGGTTAGCAGATTCTTTGAAACCGATCCGATATAATTGGTAAGCGCCATCACAAGTCCTTCCCGGATAGGATCGATGGGAGGGTTGGTAACCTGTGCGAATAATTGTTTGAAATAATTAAATAACCGCTGCGGTTTATCCGACATTACAGCCAGGGGTGTATCATTTCCCATGGAATGTACCGGCTCCTGCCCTTCATTGACCATCGGTTTGATGACCACTTCTATATCATCTTTAGTGTAACCAAAAGAATGTAGGTATTTGAAATACTCATCTTTCAGCGTGGTCGGCACACGTTCTTTGACTTCAATATCATTAAGGTCAATCCGGTTTTCTTTAAGCCAGTTACTGTAAGGGTTTCGTTCGGTGAGTTGCTTTTTAACTTCCTCATCGGGTACAATGATTCCGAATTTTGTATCAACCAACAGAATTTTACCGGGACGAAGACGGCCTTTTTCCCTCACCTGTTCTGGAGGGAAAACCTGTACTCCCACTTCCGAGCCCATAACAATAACATCATCATGGGTGATAACATAACGTGAAGGGCGTAAACCGTTCCTGTCAAGGGTTCCCCCGATATATCGGCCGTCACTGAAGATAATTGATGCTGGTCCGTCCCAGGGTTCCATGATCGTGGAATGATATTCATAATAAGCCTTAAGGCTTTCAGGAATTGGATTTTTATCGTTCCACGATTCCGGTATCAGCATACTCAGCGCATGCGGAAGTGACTTGCCGGTTAAAACCAAAAATTCAAGCACATTATCCAGCGAAGCCGAATCACTTTTATTGGGTTCAATAACCGGGAACAATTTTTTCAGATCATCACCAAAAAGTTCGGTTTTCATAAGTGATTCACGGGCTTTCATCCACATGCGGTTTCCTTTAATGGTATTTATTTCACCATTGTGGGCCAGAAAACGGAAAGGTTGGGCCAGGTCCCAGGTTGGGAATGTATTGGTGCTGAAACGGGAATGTACCAGTGCAATAGCACTTTCTATAGCCGGATTTTTCAGATCAATAAAATATTTTTCAACCTGTTCGGGAGTGAGCATACCTTTGTATATGAACACCTTGGTAGAAAGACTTGGCAGATAAAAAGCTTCTTTATCCTTTATGGATGATTCACGAACAGTTTTTTCAGCCTGTTTTCGTGCTATGTATAATTTTCTTTCCAGTTCATCCTGTTCGAATTTGCCGGTAACAAATATCTGTTTAACAAATGGTTCGGTACTTCTGGAAATTTCACCCAATACGGTACTGTCAACCGGGACATCGATGAAATCAATTATATCTAGTTCTTCAGCGACAAGTGAGTCAATGAGTACCTGTTCGCACTTTTTACGCTCTTGTTCTTTCTGGGGTAAAAACACAAGTCCGGTTCCGTATTGACCTATGGAAGGAACACGAACCCCCTTTGAAAGAATCAGTTTATGGGGAATCTGGATAAGAATGCCCGCACCATCACCTGATTGGTTGTCAGCACTTTCAGCGCCCCTGTGTGCCATATTCACCAATACTTCCAGTCCCTTTTTAACAATATCGTGCGATTTAGCACCTCTTATCTGTGTAACGAACCCGATACCGCAATTGTCATGCTCGTATTTTGGGTCGTACAGTCCCTGTGCTTTTGGAAATCCTTTTGCCATCTTATTTTAGTTTTCTTAATTTCAACTTTTATTACAAAAAAAAGCCATTCTTGCATTGAGAATGGCCGATATACGTGTGTATTAAATACCATTCTCAGACTCTGATTCTGTTCTTATTAAGTGATTTTATCATAGTAGTAACAGCCATAATGCACGTATTTTGAACATGCAAATATAGCCAAATTCCCTATATGATAAAAGTCATAAA
The DNA here is from genome assembly GCA_963748095.1 of uncultured Bacteroidales bacterium. Lineage (GTDB taxonomy): Bacteria > Bacteroidota > Bacteroidia > Bacteroidales > UBA10428 > CAVVIO01. Next base: position 75,264 of record CAVVIO010000001.1, on the reverse strand, counting down.
ATGATTTTAACATTATATTATCGTTATTTAAATTATTCTCTCGATTCAAATGTTTCATAATCAACCCGGCCAAAAACATTTTTGTAAGCTGGCCGGATAATACGCTTTGAAGAAAAGGTGACTTCTTCTATCCGGTGTGCACACCATCCTGCAATACGCGATACAGCAAATATCGGGGTATATATCTCTTTTGGAATTTCGATGCATTTATAAACAAATCCAGAATAGAAATCAACATTAGGACTTATAACCTTTGGATTTTCTCCCTTGAATTTGGCAAAAACCTCAGGTGCCAGTTCTTCTATATTTTCATACAATTCAAATTCATCGTTTTTCCCTTTCTCATCTGCAAGTTCACGGGCCTTTTCTTTAAGCAGTATTGCCCTGGGATCAGATAAAGTATAAATAGCATGGCCAATACCGTATATCTTTCCCGAACCATCGCCGGCATGCCCGTGTAAAATTTTAAGCAGGTATTCCGATAATTCTTTTTTATCATTCCAGTCTTTTACATTTTTCTTGATGTCTTTCATCATTTCGATAACCCTGAGATTGGCGCCTCCGTGTAACGATCCTTTTAATGAGCCAAGGGCGGCTGCAATAGCTGAGTAAGTGTCGGTACCTGATGAACTTACTACACGAGTGGTAAACGATGAATTGTTACCTCCGCCATGTTCAGCATGTAACACAAGGTTCAGATCAAGAATATCGGCTTCCAGCTTTGAATAATTTTCACCTTTGAGCATAAACAAAAAGTTTTCTGCTGTGCTCAGGGTAGGATCGGGATGGCGGATTATTAACGATTTACGTTGATAAGAGTGCCTGAATCCAAAGTAAGAATATGCTGTAATCACCGGAAACTTGGCAATTAGGCTTAGCGATTGTTTTAACAGGTTAATGTGTGAAAAATCCTCTGCTGATTCATCCATGGTGTATAACATTAATACCGAGCGGGCCAGCATGTTCATGATATTTTTACCACGCAATGAAAGTATCATTTGTTTTGTAAACAAAGCAGGTAAGTCTCTTAATCCTACCAGGTGAGATGAAAACTGACCCATATCAGTTCTGTTTGGCAACTTTCCGGAAAGCAACAGGTAAACCGTTTCGTCAAAACCATGCCTGCCATCTTGCTGAAATCCTCTTACCAGTTCATTTACTTCAATTCCCCTGTAAAAAAGCCGACCATGAGTGGGAATGACTTTATCTCCCTCTTTTTCATATCCAACAACATCTCCAATATTGGTCAGGCCAACCAGTACACCTGATCCATCCTGATTCCGAAGCCCCCTCTTGACATTAAATTTGTTAAATAATTCCTTATCTATCTGAGATGACTTTAAAGAAAGTTCATCTAAATTTTTCAGTATGTCCATGTGTGTTAAGAATTAATTAGTTTGTATGTAGATTTTTTACAATAATCTGTAATATTATTTCCGGATCTGCCCGTTTCCAAAAATGATGTATTTTGCCGAAGTCAGTTCTTTTAACCCCATTGGTCCCCTTACATGGAGTTTCTGATTGCTAATCCCCATTTCCGCTCCAAGACCCAGTTCATTGCCATCGGTGAAGCGAGTGGAGGCATTGATATAACAGGTGGCAGAATCGACTTCATTTATAAACTGCATTCCCCTGTTATAATTGTCGGTTACAATAGCATCTGAATGCTGGGAGCCATACGTATTGATATGCTCAATAGCTTCATCGATATTTTCGACAACTTTTACTGATAAGATCAGGTCGAGATATTCCGTTCGCCAGTCTTCTTCAGTGGCTTCTTTAATTCCGGGAAGAATTGCCCTTGTTTTTGGGCAACCTCTTAATTCGACACCCGCTTTATCGAATTCTTTTTTCATTTCGGGAAGGAACTTTCCTGCTATAGCCTTATGAACGAGAAGTGTTTCCATTGCATTGCATACTCCCGGACGCTGAACTTTGGCATTGTATGAAATGGATACAGCCATTTCTGTTTGTGCAAATTCATCGACATATGTATGGCATATTCCCTGATCGTGACGGATTACAGGGATTAACGCGTTTTCTTCCACAAAGCGGATCAATTGTAAGCCTCCGCGGGGAATAATAACATCGATGTATTCCTTCATCCTCACCAGGTGTTTAATGGATTCACGTTCCGTGTTTTCAATGATATCAACTGCATGTTCAGGAAGCCCGCTGCTTTTTAATCCCTCTTTGATAATGCCTGTCAGACAGATGTTCGAATGGATGGCATCCGATCCTCCCCGGAGAATAACGCCGTTCCCGGATTTAATAGTGAGAGCAGCAACTTCGATACATACATTCGGTCGCGATTCGAATACAATTCCAATCACGCCAAGCGGCATACGCATTTGCCCAACTTTTAGTCCGTTGGGCAGTGTATTCATTCCTATCACTTCTCCCACAGGATCTTTCAGCTTTATTACATCATCTAGTAGGCTGATCATACCGTCGATCCTTTTATCATTCAATGTCAGGCGATCAATAAATGCATTTGACAATCCTTTTTTAGCTCCTTCTGATAGGTCTTTCTGGTTTTCGGCTTTAATAAGAGCACGATTTTTATCTATCAGAACAGCAATTTGCCGTAATGCATTGTTTTTTATTTCAGTATTAAGCTTTACTAACTCCCTTGAAGCAGCTTTTACTTTTTTCCCTTTTTCAAGAAGCAATTCTTTCATGATTCGTTCTTTACAGAGTAAACATTATTTGGCACAAAATGAGTTCCCACATTTTTTCCATCCAGAATATCAAATATTATCGAAGGATCTGAACCATTTGTAATGATGGTATCTATATTCGCTTCGTAACACATTTTCGCCGCAGATATCTTGGTTACCATACCTCCCGTACCGAATATATTTCCTGAACCGGCTGCTAATTTTTCCAGTTCCGGGGTAATTCTTTCTACGGTTGGAATAATATGGGCCGAGGGTTCGGTTTTCGGGTCGGCAGAATAAAGGCCGTCGATATCAGACAATAAAATCAATAAATCTGCATTTACAAGTGTAGCAACCAATGCTGATAAAGTATCATTATCCCCGAATTCTATTTCGTATGTAGAAATAGTATCATTTTCATTGATGATAGGGATAATGTTCATGCTTAGTAATTTTTCCAGCGTGTTTTTTGCTTTTTCATGACGTAAAGGTTTGGTTACCACATCTTTTGTGAGTAATACCTGGGCGACAATCTGATTATATTCCTCGAAAAAGCGTTGATAAATTTTAATTAATTCAGCCTGTCCTATAGCTGCCAGTGCTTGTTTTACATGCAGATCTTCGGGGCGCTTTACCATACCAATTCTGCTGGCACCTACTCCGATAGCTCCCGATGATACCAATAATATATCTAATCCTCTTTGTCTTAATGCACTTAATACATAAGCAAGATTTTCAACATGTTGAAAATTCAGCCTGCCACTGTCGTACGATAATGAAGAAGTGCCGATTTTTATAACTATTCTTTTTTTATTTTTTAAGAATTCCCGAGCGTCCATCCCATTTATTTATTAATAATCCCTTATCACACTAATATTTCTTCAATTGAAGCAGGAAACTCCATGCTTTTATTTTCTTTTTCAGCGATCATTTGTTCCACAATATCGATTAGTTTTTTTTCGTCTTCAACAATAACCGACTTTCTGTTTTTCCGTGGTACGATCATAAATTTACCATTGGTGTCGATTTTTATCAATATTAAATCAGCATCAACAATTTTGGCTACTTTCAATGCCAGCGGGTAATTATCATCAAGTTCAATATCGGATGTAGATACAGCATCATTCTCGTTGATTATAGGAATGATGTTCATACTAAGCAAGGTATCGAATGTTGTCCTGGTATTTTGAACCCGTTCCAGGCTCTCTGTAATATCCTGGGTAATCAGAACCTGTGCAACTATATGATTATATTCCATGAAATGCTGTTGATAGAATTTGATCAGTTCAGCCTGGCCAATTGCAGCTACAGCCTGCATATCGGTGTAGAGGTCGGGTTGCTGGGTCATCCCCAATTTATGTGTACCCAGTACAATTGCACCGGATGATACGAGCAACAGCTTTTTACCGCTATTATGTAAATTGGATAATACTCGGGTAAGCTTATCCATTTTTTTGTGGTTGAGCATGCCATTACTATCCAGCAATGTGGAAATTTCTATTCTAACTACTATTTTAAGTTCCTGTTGCATGTTTAATCTATTAACCTTTTTATCGCCTCGTGTGCTTTATCGAATTTAAATCCGGAAAGCACCAAATCCATCTTTTCTTTTATTTTTTCATTGCAAAGGTTTCCAATACTTCCTTCGTGCGTGTGCTCTACCTGTTGGGAAGATTTATAATTTCCTTTTATAATTTCTTCACCGATTTTTTTATAAGCCTCCCGAAATGGAACCCCTTCAAGAACCAATTTATTCACATCTTCTACACTGAAAATATATCTGTAAATATCATTATCCAGTATGTGCGCCTTCACCGTCATCTTTTTTACCACGTAATTTGTTATATCCAGACAATCCAGTAACACTTCAAATGCAGGAATATAGGATTCTTTCAGGATTTGAAGATCCCTGAAATATCCCGAGGGAAGGTTGTTGGTTATCAGAATTAACTCATTGGTGAGTCCTTGTAATTTGTTGCACTTTGCCCTTATCAGTTCGAAAACATCCGGGTTTTTTTTGTGAGGCATGATGCTCGATCCGGTAGTAAGTTCATCCGGCAGGGAAATGAAACCGAAATTCTGGTTCATGAAAAGACAAGCATCCATGGCAAATTTCGATAATGTAGAAGCCACAGCTCCTAAAGCGAAAGCGATCGTTTTTTCAACTTTTCCACGTCCCATCTGTGCATAGATCACATTGTAATTCATATTGTCAAACCCCAGCAGGTCAGTGGTTAACTGTCGGTTTAATGGGAAGGATGATCCGTATCCTGCGGCGGATCCCAAAGGATTTTGATTGTTGATCTTAAAGGCGGCCAATAACAATTGCAAATCATCGGTAAGACTTTCGGCATAGGCACCAAACCATAATCCAAAGGAGGAAGGCATAGCGACCTGCAAATGAGTATATCCCGGCATTAAAACATTTTTATATTTTTCGCTTTGTTCCTGCCAGGTTGTAAAAAGTCCGGATACAGATTCTACAATTTCTTCCAGTTTACGACGTGTATATAATTTGAGATCCAATAAAACCTGGTCATTCCTGGACCTTCCGCTATGTATCTTTTTCCCGGTTTCTCCGATTTTCCGTGTAAGTAATAATTCTATTTGTGAATGCACATCTTCTATACCTTCTTCAATGAGAAAATTCCCTTTCTGAACCTGTGAGTATATTACCTTCAGCTCTTTTGTGAGTGATTCCAGTTCCTTTTTGCTTAACAGGTGTATACTTTCCAGCATTTTAATATGGGCAAGGGAACCAATAATATCATCTCCGGCAAGGAAAACGTCTAATTCTTTATCCTTACCTACAGTGAATTTCTCTATTTTATCGTTACTATCTATACCCTTATCCCAAAGCTTCATTTTATGTTTCTTTTAAGTATACACTTCATCCTGTATTTTTAGCCAAACGGCTAAAAAATGCATCGTTAACACAAATGAAAATTACCTTAAATGTCTTCCTTGTTGTTTTAAGATAGCGTGGTGGGCCATCAGACGAATGGCATTGATTTTAATGAATCCGGCACTGTCTTTCTGGTCAAAACCACCTTCGATATCCATACTTGAAAGCTCTTGGTTATAAAGAGAACTGGGTGATTCACGGCCGTCAATAATTACATTCCCCTTGTACAAAGTAAGGTAAACAGTTCCATCAATCAGTTCCTGACTTTTATCGATTGCGGCACTTAAAAAATCCATTTCAGGACTGAACCAGAATCCGTTGTAAACCAGCTCAGCGAATACAGGAGACAGCATATTGCGCAATCGCATTACTTCCCTGTCCATGGCAATTCCTTCTATATCGGAATGTGCCTGATAGAGAATTGTTCCCCCGGGAGTTTCGTATACTCCCCGTGATTTTATTCCTACAAAGCGGTTTTCAACCATATCAAGTCTTCCGATACCATTTTCGCCACCCACCTTATTCAGATAATTAAATAAATCGAGGGCATTGGTTTTTACGATATTTTCTTCTTTGTTGACCACCTTTACAGGTATTCCATCCTTAAATTGGATTTCCAGCCTGGTTTCCTTGTCGGGGGCATCCTGCGGAATTACCATCTTGGTATATATTTCTTTATCGGGAGTAAATTTTGGGTCTTCCAGAATCCCGGCTTCATGACTGATATGCATCAGGTTATCATCTTCACTATATGGTTTTTTGAGTGTTGCCTTTACGGGAATATTATTTTTCTCGGCATAATTGAGCATGTCTGTACGTCCTTTGAATTCATCCAGAAATTCTTGCATTTTCCAAGGTGCTAACACCTTGATTTTGGGATTCAGTGCATAATACGATAACTCAAAACGTACCTGATCGTTTCCTTTCCCGGTAGCACCATGAGAAACGTAGCTGGCGTTTTCCTTTTCAGCAATCTCAATATGTTTTTTGGCGATAAGTGGACGCGCTAGAGCAGTCCCAAGCAAATACCTGTTTTCATAAACAGCATTGGCTTTAATTGCCTGGAAAATATAATTAGTCACAAACTCCTCCTGTAAATCCTCAATATATACTTTTGAAGCCCCAATTTGTTTTGCTTTGGCGCTTACATCCTCAAAATTATCATCCTGACCAACATTTGCCACATAGGCTATCACTTCATAGCCTTTATCAATCAGCCACTTTAATATAACCGATGTATCTAATCCCCCGCTATACGCTAAAACAACCTTTTCCATTTCTATTAATTATAAATAAAACACAAATTTTTTCTATAAAAAAGGGTGGCTGGAAGTTCACAATAATCCCTAAAATTTTTAACCTATGATTTAATTAATGGTAATAAACCAGCCACCCCGGCTTTAAATTTTATCTTTCAATTCCGGTATGATCAATACCAGTGCATAAATTACATCCCTATCATTTACATTTTCCTGGGGAATTATCAATATCGTATCATCACCGGCTATGGTACCGACAATTTCAAACGGATTCGACCGGTCGATTAGCGAAGCAATACTGCTGGCATACCCGGGCAGGGTTTTGATTATTCCCAGATTATTCGAAAACTGAATTGAAACAAAGCCTTGTGCAGCATAATTTTCAGCATATTCTGAATTTGCTCTTGCCGGGTTATGATGGTCAGGCAATTCGTAGATATATCCTTTTTCAGGATCAGCAATTTTATTTACCTTTAAAAATTTCAAGTCTCGGGAAAGAGTTGCCTGTGTGTAATTCAAACCTTTCTCTTCAAGAATATTTAGCAATTCATCCTGACTCGAAACCTTCAGCTTTGCAATAATGTTTTTTATTGCTAACAGCCTTTCTGTTCTGTTTCCCATGAGTATAAATATTCAATTAATTTGTAAAAGTATACAATATTTTAGAAAATCCAATATAATTTTTATAAATAATTCGTAATTTAGCACGGATTTTAAAAATAGTAATTTTTAACGAATAAGGGCGAATGGATCAGTCGATAAAAAAAGTCATTGTTTTAGGTTCGGGTGCTTTAAAAATTGGTGAAGCCGGTGAATTTGATTACTCCGGGTCACAGGCATTAAAAGCTTTGGCAGAAGAAAATGTAAAAACAGTCTTAATTAATCCCAATATTGCTACCGTTCAAACTTCAGAAGGAATAGCCGATAAAATTTATTTTCTTCCCGTCACCCCTTATTTTGTTGAAAAAGTAATTAAAAAAGAAAAACCCGACGGAATCCTTTTATCTTTTGGAGGACAGACTGCTTTAAATTGTGGAATAGAATTATTTAGAAGCAATATTCTTGAAAAATACAATGTCCGGGTGCTTGGTACTCCTATACAAGCCATTATGGATACGGAGGACAGAGATTTTTTTGTAAAGAAACTTCATGAGATAAATATAGATACTATAAAAAGTGTTGCCGTCACAAATGTAAAAGATGCCCTCAAAGCTGCTGAACAACTGGGATATCCTATAATTATCCGTGCAGCATATACATTAGGAGGACAGGGAAGCGGATTTTGCGATAATGAGGAAGAACTTAAAAAGTTGGCCGACAGGGCCTTTTCTTATTCCGGCCAGTTGTTGGTGGAAAAATCACTTAAAGGGTGGAAAGAAGTAGAATACGAAGTCGTCCGTGATAAGTACGATAATTGTATTACCGTTTGTAACATGGAAAATTTCGATCCATTGGGCATTCATACAGGCGAAAGTATTGTGGTAGCCCCTTCGCAAACCCTTACCAATAGTGAATATCACAAATTAAGACAATTGGCAATTAAGATTATTCGCCATATTGGAATTGTGGGAGAGTGTAATATCCAATATGCGTTGGATCCTTATTCGGAAGATTACCGGGTTATAGAAGTGAATGCCCGTTTATCCCGTTCGAGCGCACTTGCTTCTAAAGCAACCGGTTATCCGTTGGCTTTTGTAGCAGCCAAGCTGGCATTGGGATATGGATTGCATGAAATAAAAAATTCAATTACAAAAACCACATCGGCTTTTTTTGAGCCAGCTCTCGATTACATTGTGTGTAAAATTCCGCGATGGGACCTGAATAAATTTACCGGAGTTTCAAAACACATAGGAAGTAGTATGAAGAGCGTGGGTGAAGTGATGGCAATAGGAAGAAATTTCGAGGAGGTTATCCAGAAAGGACTGCGAATGATAGGCCAGGGGATGCATGGTTTCGTGGGAAACCACGACCTTGAATTTGATGAGGTGGAAAGGGAGCTTTCCAATCCTACCGACATGCGTATTTTTGTTATTGCTGATGCTTTTAATAAAGGATTTACTGTCGATCAGATACACGAACTTACAAAAATCGACAGATGGTTTCTTTACAAGCTCAGGAATATTTTCGACCGGAAGAATGAAATTGAAGCATATAATAAATTGGAGAATCTTCCAATCGATTTGTTGATCAAAGCAAAGAAAACCGGTTTCTCTGACTTTCAGATAGCGCGTTTTATTTTCAAAGATGTGGACGACCATATGGAAGGGGGCCTTTTAGCGGTCAGGGATTTCCGTAAAAAGAAAGGTATTGTTCCTTATGTCAGACAAATAGATACGCTGGCTGCCGAGTATCCTGCCATGACAAATTATCTATATCTCACTTACAGTGCCAGCAGTCATGATATTAATTTTGATAATGACGGGCAATCGGTTATTGTTTTAGGTTCGGGGGCTTACAGAATCGGAAGTAGTGTGGAATTCGACTGGTGCAGTGTAAATGCTTTAAATGGCATCCGTAAAGAAGGATACCGCTCGGTAATGATTAACTATAATCCGGAAACCGTTAGTACGGATTACGATATTTGTGACCGCCTGTATTTCGATGAGCTTTCGTTTGAACGGGTGCTTGACATTATTGAGTTGGAGATGCCTAAAGGAGTAATTATTTCCATGGGAGGACAAATTCCGAATAACCTGGCTATCAGGCTACACAACCAGAAGGTGAATATATTGGGGACTTCTCCTTTGTCGATTGATAATGCTGAAAACCGTCATAAATTTTCTATGTTGCTCGATCGGTTGCATATCGACCAGCCACGGTGGAAAGAATTAACAAGTATCGATGAAATATACGGATTTATAGATCAGGTTGGTTTTCCATTACTTATCCGGCCTTCTTATGTGTTGTCAGGAGCTGCCATGAATGTGGTTTCGAATAAAGATGAAATGGAATACTTTCTGAACCTGGCGGCCAAGGTATCCAAGCAATACCCTGTTGTGGTTTCTGAATTTATTCAGCAGGCCAAAGAAATAGAGATTGATGCGGTAGCCGATAAAGGTGATCTGATCGCCTATGCTATTTCCGAACATGTTGAATTTGCAGGAGTGCATTCAGGCGATGCTACCATGGTCTTTCCTCCGCAGAAATTATATTTTGAAACGGTGAGAAGAATAAAACGTATTTCACGTGAAATAGCGAAATCATTGAATATCACCGGACCATTTAATATGCAATTCCTGGCAAAGGATAACGATATTAAAGTAATTGAATGTAACCTGCGGGCTTCGCGAAGTTTTCCTTTTGTATCCAAAGTATTAAAGACAAATCTAATCGAAACTGCTACCCAGGTTATGTTGGGAAAAAAGGTGGAAAAACCGAATAATTCAATCTTTGATCTTGATTATATCGGCATAAAAGCACCCCAGTTCTCATTTTCACGTCTTCTGAAAGCGGATCCGTTACTGGGAGTGGATATGTCTTCGACAGGTGAAGTAGGTTGTATAGGCGAAAATTTCTATGAGGCCATTCTTAAATCAATGCTCTCGGTAGGTTATACTATCCCAAAGAAAAACATACTCTTATCTACCGGACCAATGCGGTCAAAGGTTGAATTGATTAACAGTTGCCGGTTACTTGCAGAAAAAGGATATAATCTATTTGCCACTCCGGGTACGGCTCAGTTTCTTGAAATGAACGGTATTCAAAGCACTGTGCTGTTTTGGCCCGATGAAGGCAAAAAGCCAAATACGTTGGATTATCTGAAAAATAAAATGATTGATCTTGTAATCAATATTCCTAAAGATTTAACCAGCGCTGAATTAAGCAATGACTATACCATAAGGCGAAGTGCTGTGGATTATAATATTCCACTTATTACAAATGCGCGTCTGGCAAGCGCATTTCTGATCGGAATATGTAAATTAAGTCTTGAAGATATTGCTATAAAAAGCTGGGATGAATATTGATGTTTTTATTCTGAACATTTTGAAAACTAAAATTTACGGCTGTGGGGAAAGCAAATAACCACAAACTTCTTGATATTACAAAACGTATTCAGGCAATTGCTCAGGCCGGCCTGACCTATTCCGAAAATAAATACGACCTTGACCGTTATCAGCAGCTTCGTGAAATAAGTATTGAAATTTTAAATGAACTGACAGGTGAAGACATACTTAAAATCAAGGATTTATTTACATTTGAAAAAGGATATCAGACACCTAAAGTTGATATAAGGGGAGTGGTATTTAAAGAAGATAAAATATTAATGGTTAAAGAAACAATTGACGGGAAATGGTCTTTACCCGGAGGTTGGGCAGATATCGGACTTACACCTTTTGAGGTAGCTAAAAAAGAGGTTTTTGAAGAAGCCGGGTTGGAAGTGGAACCCATTCGCCTGCTAGCTGTTCATGATAAGAAATGCCATCCACATCCAATCGATATTTATCATGTATACAAAATGTTTATTCTTTGTGAAGTTACTGGTGGTAATTTGCGCGGAAGCATGGAGACCAGTGATGTACAATGGTTTGGTTTGAATGAATTACCTCCGCTTTCTGAATTCAGAATTACAGCGTCTCAAATTCAGTTAATGTTTGAATATAAAAATAATCCGGGTAAAGATGTTGTTTGCGATTAGCATAATAGATATACCTTTAATGTTATATCATACATAATCTAATCTTTAAGTTTAAAAATTAACCCCGGCTTTAAGACCGGGGTTAAAAATAGAGCTGTTCAATAGATTTAATTCCCCGGCTTTACGACTTCTACCCATTTTCCTGCTTTTCTCGCATTAATCCGGTTGTTATACATAGCTTCGCAATATACAGAAGGCAGATAAAACTTACCGAGATACGAGGCGTTTAAAATAACAACAAAACTTTTTGGATTGTTGCCGGAGGAAACAGCACCTGGAATATTGAAATAAGTATAAACTCTGTCATCTCTGATATCCTGATAGGTAGGAGTATTTATTTCATGTGTTGATTTAAATTCATCCATACGCGTATTATGTATCTCCCAGCCCGATGGAAAAATCTGCGTAAGCGCCATATCCCTGTAATATTCTTTGGTCGCTGAAGTATTTGTGACGGTGACAATGGCCATGAAATCTGTTCCCTGTTCGAGTCTGGAAATATCAATGGAATTTCCGTTCAGGTCTTTGTATGAAACCGTCATATTAAGATTATTTTGTGAATCAGTTTGATTATCGGTTTCTGGAATTCCTCTAAAAGTTAACCTGGCAAACAGAACGCCGCTTCCATGATTGTCCAGGGATAATTTACCGGTGGTTGATTTATTATCAGTTTTAAGGTGAATTTCCGAGACCGGATTTGTGGTAACACCGTTTACTGTTTTAGCGCTATTATATGAATAAGCAAATTTCAGCTCTTTTGATGTGCCTTGTACACCTGCAAACTTCGTCATTGCCAGTAAACAATATGCAGTAGTCTGGGTACTCATCCAGCGGTTGCTTGTTAATTGATCTGATAATTTACGGGCCAGGGAAATGCCTTTATCTCTTTCATTTAATAATGTAAGTGTCTCTAGTATCATAGCCATATCTCTTGTTGATGAACCGTAACTTGAATAAAATCCTGAATAGTCCTGTATTTCAGTAGATTCACCATTTGAAATCTCTTTGCCTATTTCGGGTTGTCCGGCTAATGCATAGGCTGCTGCAAGTCTCCACTTTGCTTGAATACTTAAGTCTTTGGTTTCTCTCAAACGGTTCATAGCGCCAATTTCCGGCTCTTTGGCCAATGCCAGCGTATAAAGACGATAAGCCTGCTCCAGGTCACCCTGGTAATATCGTTCCCATTTATATTTACCACTACGCGATGACCACTGACGGGCCGTTTTACGTTGGTATTTTTTCCAGTTTTGAATAAATCCCGGAGGAGTGGCATATCCCTTTGCTTCTGCTTCGAGCATGAAATGACCGGCATAAGAAGTAGCCCAGTCATCAGCTTCTGTGGAATTGGGCCAGTAGCCAATTCCACCGCCTGATAACATAAACTTCCGGATACTATTAATGGCTTCTTTTACATTCAGTTCAGTCCTGTTTTTTTCATCAACACTCAGTTCCATCACATCTCCCAGGTATAGTTGTGGAAATGCTTTGGATGTTGTTTGTTCAATGCATCCGTGTGGATATTCCATAAGATATTTTAAGCGGCGCCCAAAATCTATTGGAGGAATTCCCGATAATTCCAGTACCCCCTCATTCGTGCCGGGCATACCAGGAAGATCGAAACTTACATTCCAGTTTTTTCCCGGTTCAACAACAGCATCATAATAGTTAGTTACCGGTGGATTGGGATTTCTCACATCCAGTTCTATATCATATTCAGCCTTTTGACTGCCACTTGTAGCTATTACCTTGACTTTGCCTATACCCAAGCCGGGATGCTACGGCCAGGTTGAAATTTACTATCTGATCGCCTGTTTCACTGAATTGAATAGTCTTTGAGGTTTCATCCTGCGGGATCAGTAAATTATTCGGTTCAATTTTAACTTTAACCTGGTTAATATTCTTTTCCATAGCAAAAACTGTAACCGGTAATTTGACTGTTTCGCCGGGACCTAGTACACGTGGTAATGTAGCCAGTACCATCAATGGTTTTCTAACAGGTGTAGTTTTGTCAGATGATCCGTATTCCCCTTTATATCCGGCAATTATCATTGTTCGGACAGAGCCGACGTATCGGGGCATTTTTACTTTGTGGGTATTGGTCTTTCCTTTTGCAAGTGTATAAGGTCCCAGGAAAATGGCTACAGGTTTAAACCGGTTAGCCTTTTTTGGTTGACTATTTCCGGCAGATTCATCGTCTCCCCCGATACTTAAAATCTGTTCCAGCTTTCCTCCGTATGCACCAATTACTTCATCGAAAACATCCCAGGTTTTTACTCCCAGCGCTTCCCGTGCATAAAATACATTCCACGGATCAGGGGTTTTAAAATGTGTTAGATCCAGCAGGCCTTCATCCACAATAGCGATGGTATAAGTCATTTCCCGCTTATTTTCCTCATTAACTTTAATTGTAACTTCCGATTCGGGTTCCAGCACATCGGGCATATTCAACCGGGGCTTCAATATGGTTCCCGGGTCTTCCACCATTATCGGAATAATGCCATATAATCTGATGGGAAGATCGTTTACTGTATTTTCATGAGGTTGTATATAAGTAACATTTACATATACATTTGGAGCCATTTCAGGAGTTATTTTAAAACTGAAATTTGTCTCTTTTTCAACGGTTTCCACCCAATATGCATTTATTATTTTTGATCCCGATTCGATGCTGACCAATGCCCTGCCCTTTCCACTTGTCGGAATTGTGATGTTGGCAGTTTCTCCTACATTGTATTTTTCTTTATCGGCATTGAAAGTAAGCATGGTGGCACCACCCGGGTTTTCTCTTTTATCTCTGCCAACCCATGACGGCCAGTCAACATATACCGTAGTTCCGGCCGCATGGCCACTGGCGGGGTCATATACCCGTATAAAATAACGTCCCCAATCGGGATATTTTATTTTAAACCGGAACTGGCCGTTGCCGTTTTTATTGGTTGAAAGAGTTGTACTATAAACAAGAGACCGCGATGTTCCACTTGTATAAGATGCCAGATTATCATAAGATGTTTCCCACCACCAGCGCCAGTCGATTTTATATATTTTTACTTCCAGGTTGGACTGGGCCATCGGAGAACCGTCAGTATTTACAGTTACAACATTTACAGTATGAAAAGTATCGGTAACGAGGGCATAGGAACGATTGGAGGGCCGGGGAGGTTTTATACCCACGTAACAAGTGTAGGGAGAATAAGGAATGGAGAAGCGGTCGATGCTGAAATCTCCGCTCTTCTCAAAAACGCGGGTAATAAAATGGGCGGTTAACATGCCCGGAGCTTCCTGTTGCGGTTCCATCTGAAGTGAAAAAGATGTTTTTCCCTGATCATTAGTAGTTCCGTCGAAAATCTGTTTTTCTTCTGAAGAAAAACTTCTTGACGGATCTGTGAAGTGATAGGCCGGGTATTTGTCGAATTTGGTTGAAGACGGGGTGAGTGTCATTGCAACCTTCGCATCGAGGTTTTTGGCGATGGCTCCATGCAGCCATGTCACTTCCATGTTTGCATTTACTGAACCGTCAATAACACTGAGTTTTTCTTTTCCGAAATCCAGTTTTATTTTCAACCGGTTAGGTTTTACAGTTTCAATTTTAAGGGTTTTATTGAATTGTATCCCTCCGACTTTAATTTTTGCATTCCAGTTCCCTGTGGGAGCATCGGGGGATGTGGCAGTAATGAAACTATAAAATCCGTTGACTGAAGAAGTCTTCACCAACCGGGTAATTTGCTGTCCCTGCGGATTATACAATTCAAAAATTACAGGATGATTTTCCGGAAGAAGATTTTCCTTGTCTTCCAGCAAAAATGTAAGAAACAAAGTGTCGCCCGGTCGCCAGACGCCGCGTTCCCCGTAAACAAAACCTTTGATACCTTTCTGAACTACATTGCCTGAGACATCGAATTTACTTAACGATAATGAAGAACCATCGTCCAGACGGAGATATCCGCGCTGTTTGCCCGATTTTGCTATTAACAGGAAAGGGAGGCGTTCCGGTTTGATCTCACAAAATCCATCTTTATCGGTTGTAGCTGACGCTATAAGCTGTTGCTGGTAATCATAAATACCAATCTCAACGTTTGCCATCGGTTCGGTAGTAACAAGGTTGGTAACAGCAAACCGCATGGTATTATTTTCTCCTTTTTTGGCAATAATCCCCAGATCAGAAGCCAGAATATTTCGTGCTACCGAACGCCATTTCCCGTAATATGAATTTGTACAGGGATTATCCCTGTCACGCCAGTTATAATCATCCGGATAATAACTTTCGTAGTAATCATCGTATGTATCCCAATAACCTACTTCATCATTGTTGTTGTTTTCTTCTTCTTCCTGATCAATTAACAGGTCGTCAGACTTCGCGTTAACGTCTTCACCACAGGGGTAAAGGGAATAATTTTTTCTGAATCCGAGTTCCACCCGGTAAATTGATCCCGGATCGGGTTGAATAAATTTTGCCAGATCGAGGTAAAAAGTATTCCATTTGCCAAAATCCACGGGCTTGCCTGTTCCCAGTTTAACGGTTTCTTTATGTATTAATCTACCTGCTCGTTTAAGCTGGTAATCCCCTTCGAGTTGATTTACCTGTAAAAACTGGGCCACGTTGTTTTCAAAAATTTTGATGATCCTTACATCTACTGCTCTTAGGTTCACCGCTTCGAATGGAAAAATCAATCCTTTCGAGTTGGGCAGGATAACTCCTTTTCCGCTGATCCTGATGCCTGGTTTTACAGCTTCAAAAGTTATTTCAGTTGTATGAAGTTCAGGAAGTTTATAACCCATGGAGTTTTTTATTCCCTGTTCAACAAAAAGTTTAAGTGTTCCATTCTGACGAACAACAGGATAAGCTTTTACCTGATTGCCATCAACAGTAAAATTTAGTGAGGTGCCATTTTCAAGTCGGATAAGACCGGTAAGATCCTGTGATTTCTTTATCGGATCTGAAAAAGTCAACAGAATATATTGTTCCGGTTGTTGGTAAATTTTAGTATCCAGTAAAGTAAAATTTTTCAAAGAAGGGATATTCACCTCTTTACTGCCCTTTTCATCAACACCAATCGGTTTACCGTCCCAGTTAATGATGACTTTTTGTTCCTCATCATTTCTCTGTACACTGTCGATGGAAAAGTTAAAAGTGCGTTCGTCATCCCCAAACGTCCATTTTACCGGTAATTTCGCATTATTTTCTTCAGCTGTAAGAATACGGCGTAAAGCGTCGGCGTCGGTTATATCTGCGGTCAAAACTGAACCATTAATACGATTCAATGTAAGGTCATTATTGTCGAGGGTAATGAATCCTTCTACATTAACAGCGAAAGTCTGCTTTATGGTTTCAAATGAAAATTCAAAAGTTTTTAAGTTATTTGGAACCTCCAGGATTTTAGATAAATAGAATTTTACGTTGTATATCTGGTCCGGTTTCAGTCGTTCATCAGGACGAAATTCAATAGTCCGGTTATCCACCCAGTAGGCATGGCCTTTGATTTTCGGGCTGAATGAAAATAACTCCTGACCAACAGGAGTGTTTAATTCAACTGCATTCGTATAACTTTCGGCTAATCTTATGTGAACGGATGATCCAACGGAAACAATTCCCGTTGTAAAGGCTGATATTCTGGAAGTAAAAGCAGGATCGACTTCAACCTTTTTTTCTTGTTTTCCTTTGCATTGAGCTAACAGGATTAGAATTACTACAGCTAGTAAAGCCGGAAATTTAAGTAGATTTTTGATATACATTTTCAGGATAGATTAAGATTTTGGCTGATATTATAAAACTTTTAATATAAGAAAAATATCCTGAGTAAGCAAAAGGAAAATTTAAACATACTGAAACAAATTCTGCTGCACTTATGAAATAAGCGAATCAAGGGTTTTAAAACCCTTGATAATTTTATTTTCTATTTTTTCAAAAACCTCGTCTTCATTGCCAATAAACACCAAGGCGAGAAGTATCTTTTTATTTTTCTGAATAAGACTGTCATACAATTGATACTTATTCAGGCGATAGGACTCTCGTATTTTCCGTTTAATGCGATTTCTGTCAACAGCTCTTTTGAATTTCTTTTTTGATACACTGATTAAAACCTGTACGGGAAAAGATTGTTCTTCTTCACTTAATAT
This sequence comes from uncultured Bacteroidales bacterium, assembly GCA_963748095.1. Lineage (GTDB taxonomy): Bacteria > Bacteroidota > Bacteroidia > Bacteroidales > UBA10428 > CAVVIO01. Next base: position 57,690 of record CAVVIO010000001.1, on the reverse strand, counting down.
CCAGTAAAACTTAACCGGAAAAGCATTAAATGACTGGCCTGACAAGAAAATCCGGTCAATTGAATTCTTTCTGGTGAGGCGTTCAGCTTTTGTAAAGGAATATTTTTTAACCATAAAGGGTAAAAATAGATTAATCAGAAATCACCGGTTATTTTTTTAATACAATACGCACCTGGGTTCCTTTTCCAACATCCGAGCTGTGAACAAAAATTTTTCCCTCGTGATATTCTTCAATTATTCTTTTAGTCAGTGACAGACCTAAACCCCATCCCCTTTCTTTTGTAGTATAGCCGGGCTTGAAGATAGTTTTAAATTTACTTTTGGATATTCCTTTTCCTGTGTCGGATATATCGATATACAATACCTGTATATGATCAGTGAGTGTTAGAGTTATTTCTCCATTCCCTTCAATTGCATCAATGGCATTTTTACAAACGTTTTCAATTACCCATTCGAATAACGGGGCATTGAGCGGAGCAACTAATTCTTCGGACGGCAACCTTGTATTGAATCGTACTTTGTCAGATGTCCTTGTTTTCAGGTAGTTGATAACTGCTGTAATGACAGGCTGGACTTCCTGCTTTTTAAGAATTGGTTTGGAACCGATTTTTGAAAATCTTTCAGTAATTTTTTCCAGCCGGTTAATATCTTTTTCCAATTCATCAATCAGGTCTTTTTCATCTGATTTCGACTTCATCATTTCGAGCCATGCAAGAAGCGACGAAATTGGTGTGCCCAACTGATGTGCTGTTTCCTTTGATAATCCCACCCAAACCTGGTTTTGTTCAGCCTTTCGTGATGAGCTGAAAGCAAAATAGGATGTAAGGATAAATAATAATATAACTCCCAGTTGCACGTACGGATAATAAGTCAGACTGGTAAGAAGAGTAGATTTGTCGTAATAAAGGTATTCGGAAAAATCGTCGGATATTTTAATTATTATTGGCGGATTTGCCTGTTTCATCCTGGCAAGCTTTCGCTTTATGTATTTTTTGTTCTTTTTAACCTTTACCGAATCGAGATTATTATAAAACAGAATATTATCGCTTGAATCCACAACTATCACTGGTACTGTTGTGTTATATTCTATTACTTTAAATACAAATTCAAGATATTTTCCCTGAATTTCCGTATTGACAATTTGTGTGGTCGCATCGGCCCATAGTTCTACTTTTTTTCGTTCTTCATCCGAGAGTCGTTTTACAAGTTTATTGGTATACCAAAGAGAACTTACTCCAATTAAAACAGCTACAGAGAGCAGAAAATATTTCCAACGAAGTCTTCGGGTATAAATATTCACAGCAAATATTGATTTAGTACAAGGGGTTATTTTATACTGTCGGTAGCAGTATCATCATCCCATTTAATAATAAATTCAGGTTTTTTAGTTTTAGTAGCCTTATCTTTTTTTTCAAAAATAGTATCTTTTTTCACACGACTATCTTCCCAATCCAAAATAAATTCTTTGCTTTTCCCGCTTTCTTTAGGATTATTTATCTGGTACGTTTCATTTTCCTTTAAGTTCGGATTTAACATGTCTTTAAGTTCTTTTTTCTGCAATCTGAAACTTTCAGTTAACCGGGCAAAAGCTTTCTTTTTATCATAAGACACTTTAAAATCAGAGCCTTTACCTTTTATAGTCAGATAAAGGCTTGTTCTACCCAAACCGTCATCCTCCACTACGCCAAATTCACTGTTTTCTTTTTTTCTTTTTTTGGCTTTGTTAAATAAGAGGTCAGATAAAAGTACTCTTAACCGGTATTCATAACTGTCATCGAAATGATGTATTCCGGAACCGGAAATGTCAAATGCAGAAGAATGTATATCCATTTGTGGAATTGTAACTGTCTGGTCACGAATGGAGATCTGGTTTTTCAGGGTTTTAAACCGGATATCCTTCAATTCATCGACTTCTATAAAACGGGATAAACCCATTACCGGTTCGAAATTAATAAGTTCTCCATCCTGGATTTCGATATCGCAAAGCGCCACAACACTTTCTTTGTAAATTTTTAACTTGTTATCCCATTTGGCACGGAGATTTACATTTCCTGATACGATCCCTTTCATATTTTTATCCAGGATAACATCCTGACTAAAATTATTAAATGTATAAAATAATTGATTAATATTAATGTGTTGAAGATTAGAATTATATATAACATTGAAATTATTTGATTTATCTTGAATTGCGGATGCCTGTCCGTTTATGCTCCCTTCAAGTGAATTTAAATTAAATTGCTGAATGGAAAGTGTATCAGGTCTGTAATGAACGATGCAATTAATATTAGTTGCATGAAATTTTCCATAAATGAAATTTTTTGCACTTAACTGGGCGTCAACCTGCAGAAAACCAGGTAACATTATTCCCTTATCTTCTTTATCGCCGGAATTCTCTCCTTTATTTAAAAGCAGTTTATCAATATTGATAGAATCAGATTTTACATCAGCAATAATTTCAAGATGTCGTTTTTTATGGAAAAGATACTCCAATCCGTTTTTCATATATCCGTTCAAAAGAAAATCGTTGTCGGCAAATAGAAATGAAAAGTTATGCAACTCTACCGATTCATTGTATTGTATCTCCCCATTGATATCTTTCAGCGGGAATTTCATGTTTTTAAGCTTAAAAGCTGCATTTTTAAAAAGAATGCTTCCTTTCTTATTCAGGTAGGTCAGATCAAACTGTGAAATGCTGTCGAGATTGTTTATCCGGCCATTTATCCGGAGATTTGTTTCCATATTTCCCGATACATATTCCAATGAATCGGAATTGATAAAACCGGCTAGTTCATTTAGGGGAATGGTCCCTTGCAGTCTAAAATCTATGAACGGTTGTTTAAAGTCCTGTACCAGATATTGACCGTTAACCTGTTGATCTTTAATCATTACAGATACATTTTTTATCTGAAGAGAAGAAGAACGCAGGTTATGTGATTTTCCGTTAGAATATATTCCATTCAGCGAAATATTGGTAATGGCAGATTTTGTTCTTCGGTTAACTAATGAGCCTTTGTTTAAATTAAAAGTTGTCACAATTGAAGGAGATGTCTTTCTTGTAAAATTTCCTTTCACTATCGTTTGAAATGTCAGCCATCCGCGGGTATTCAACTGATTAGAAAACGGATGAAATTTATCCGGCAGGAAAGTTAACAGGGTTTCAAGACTGATTTTATCTCCATCTATTTTCAAGTCTACTTCATTATTGGCTTTGGGATTGACATAACCTATAATCTTAAGGTCCATGCCCGAATACATGATGCCTCCCTTTTTTATTCTGTATTTCCCATCTGTAGCATTTAATGCTATGTCGAATGAAAAATCTTTATTTGGCGGAAGTGTTATATCATTAAGGTGAAAATTATTCAGCCTTCCGATTCCCCTGGCGTTAACAGAGAAACGATCACCAGCAAAGTCCCCTCGTAGATTAATCTTTTTGATATCAAGCTCAGTTTGTAGTTTTTTTGCCAGATTTACTTCTTTTAAACGGATATTGGAGAAAGTTACATTTTGAAGATAAAGTGTAATTGCTTCTCCTTTTCCCGGCTTTTCACTTCGCCAGATATTATAATTGATTTGTCCGGCACGGTCTGTCAATGTTAATAATTTACCATAGCTGATTACAATATTTTTTAATTTATATTTTCCCTTTATCAGCGATAACAGCCCGAATTCAAAATGAACTTTTTTAGCGGCAAGAAGGGTATCTGTATTGAAGCCGGTAAAATCGGAGGCATTAAAATTGATAGTGGATTTAACTACTACATTATTTAATTCAACGGTTGCATATGGAAATCTTTTTAATACGGAAAAACGGATATTGTCAACCTGGATTTCAGTTAACAGATGCTTGTCGAGGTATTTTTTTAAATAATCAATAGCTGAATTTCTGAAAAGGAATGCCATTGCGAATCCAAATCCGACAAATAATAAAATAAGGAAGGAAACTATAATCAATGCTTTTTTTATCGTTCTCATACGTAATATTTACGTTTTCATGGCATGAAATAATCGCCATTGAAAGAACAAAGATATACCAGTTTTATTATCTAAAGACTGACTTATGAAAATGGGATATATAAAATTCATTTTTTGAGTAAAAACCTGAAGTTTTCTGAAGAGGTAAGTTCTACTGGCGCTTGTTGTTTTTTAAATATTCTGGCAGGTTTATCACCCAGTAAATGCAGGTTTTCATTTTCTACTATCAGCAGGGTGCCTTCTCGTAATCCGACTACATAAATATCCTGATTTACTTCAATAAATTCCTCAATTCGCATTTCACGTGTTTCTCCTGCGTGCCCTTCAGGGTTTTTATCTGTGTAGTGAGGATTTATTTGAAAAGGGACAAGATTCAGTGCATTAAAATTGGCAGGTTCTGCTATTGGCATATCATTCGTGGTTTTAATAGTGGGACAGGTGAGATTTGATCCGGCACTCCATCCAATATAGGGTGTTCCCGCCAACACTTTTTTTCTGATAGGTTCTAACAGATTGTATGTTTGTAATTTTTTTAGCAGTTGAAAAGTATTTCCTCCACCGACAACAATGCCCTCTGCCGCTTCGATTGCTTTGCCGTATTCGTCGAAATCTTCAATCGATTGAATGGTGTATCCGATGGAAGAAAATATCTCTTTTACACGTTTGGTATAGCTCTCACTTGAGATGGTTACACCGGCAAAGGGGATAAAAACCAGTTTATAGGGATTTACACCCAGAAATTCCCGAATATAATTTTTAGTATATTCCAGATAATTTTCACCTGCATTGGTCGAATTACTAAATAACAATAACCTCATGTTTCGGAAATTAGTTCATTTGATCTTTCCACTCTTTTTTTCCCACAGCAACCGTAACAGATTCATCATTATTTTTCACAGTTGGTTTTTCATTAGGCTGTGGGTGACGCCTGTGGATGAACTGATTGATTTTTGCCAGTAAATTTTTTACATGAAGGGGTTTGGTGATGTAATCGTCACATCCGGCAAGAATACTTTTTTCTTTATCCCCTTCCATGGCAAAAGCTGTTTGAGCAATCACAGGCAGGTCGGGGAAAAGTTTTTTTACGTTACGTGTTGCTTCATAACCATCCATTTCAGGCAATAGCACATCCATCAATATCAGGTCTATTTCTTCATGTTTTTTTACTATATCAGCTACCTGTTTTCCGTTTTCCGCCCGGATAAAACGAGCTCCTGTCTTTATCATAATTTCCCTGATAAACATATAGCTGCTTTCATCGTCTTCGGCTACCAGAATTGTTTTATTTTTCCAGTGATATTCTTCAGGCACATCGTCCTGTGTATAAACATTTTCGTTGATTTTCCCCACCCGAAATAGAGGTATAGTAAAATAAAAAGTAGTTCCTTCCTCCATTACCGAATTGACCCACATTTCACCACCCAGCAATTTCACCAGGTTTTTTGATATGGCAAGTCCAAGCCCGGTTCCGCTTATGTCTCTTTGTTCAGTGATTTTTGTACGTTTGAAACGTTCGAAAATAATATCAAGCTCACTTCTTGATAATCCTATTCCTGTATCTTTTACATAAAATTCAAGAATCTTGTCATTATGAATAGTGTATCCAAATTCCACAAAGCCTTCATCGGTAAATTTTATGGCGTTACCGATCAGATTGACAAGAATCTGACGTAGTCGGAGCGAATCGGTTTTGATAATGAGATTTGAGTTTTCAGAAATATTTAGCCTGAGATCAAGATTGGTTTTAGCTGTTTTATTTTTATGATTTTCAAACGTAATGCGTAATTCTTCCAATATCTGATTCAGATTACATTCTTTTTTGTTGATTTTTATTTCACCGGCTTCTATTTTCGAAATATCAATGATATCATCGATAAGGTTCAGCAGTTGCTCTCCACTGGATTGTATGTAATTGATAAATTCCTTTTTCTGATCTTCGGGAACGGCATTTGAAGCAAGAAGGTTAGAGAATCCTATAATAGAATTCATGGGTGTTCTAATTTCATGCGACATATTGGCCAGGAAAGAGGATTTGTGCAGGTTCGACGCCAGGGCATCGGAACGTTCCATCTTTAATGCCTCAATATATTGATTTCTTTCGGTAGCATCGATAATAATTCCCCTTCGGCCAAGTATTTCGCCGCCTTTCACAATATTATCGGAATATAGAGATGCAGGAAATCGTGAACCGTCTTTTCTGATAGCGATGAAATCTGAATTTTCGAGCTTTCCATGATCAGGAATGTTACTTCCTGTTGCTGAAATTACGGTTTCTATAAGATTCAATCCTTTTTCAAGATCATTTCTTGAGAATCCGAAATTTTTATACCAGGCCCGGTTTACGTAAGTATAATTTCCCCATTGATCGGTTTCAAAAATACTTTGGGTCAGCATTTCTGCAAGTTCACGATATCTTCGTGCGTTTTCCTTGGCATTATTCAGTGCTTTATTCCGTAGTTTCTCCCAGGTAATCAGCTGGGCAGCCATATTACGGAATTCTTTGTAAATCTGTGCTATTTCACGGGAGGATTTCTTCAGGTTAAGATTACCCTGGTATTTAAATTGTGATTTGGTAAAATTGGAAATGTATAGCGTCAGGCTTTCAAGATGAGATACAACATGTTTGGATATGAAAAAGACAGCCAAAATTGTTAAAAACAATAAAAACGAAATAATTAAACCGTATACTATATTTGTTTTTTGGATGGATGCTTGTTGTATTGAATTAGAAGCCTGAATTAATTTATTAAGCTGATTCTCTATTAAATTACTTTTTTGATTCAAGGTGTATCTAATTCCCGATTTCCCATCATTCCCAAGCAGGTTATCAATTCTTACAAGTTCATTGAATGAATGCTGATAATTTTCAAAAAGCGCTACTAATTTGAGCTTTTTATCAGAAATTAAAGGTTCCGATTTTATTAATTTGCTTCTGAATTGGTTGCTGAATGTGTTAAAGTTTTTAACATAAACGGAGTCCTTACGGATAATATATTCCTTTTCATTTTGTCGGATTTTCCGGAACTGGTCTCTGTCTATTTCTTTAAAATTTACAATCTGTTGTGCATAGCTTTCTAATTCTCCTTCGAGTCCATAATCTTTATAACCTCTTTTGTAAGTAAAGTAAATAATACTGTCAAAAATTTGATTATAGCTATTGAAATCATTTGCCAGCTGCTTTAATGTACCGGATATATTTGACGACCTGGAAATCTCATTTTTATTGATGAAATCAATACCACTTTCTATTTGGGTGATGTGTTTTTCATGCTCATCAAGGTATTTACTTTCCCCGGACAGAAAGAAGGAGGGATTGGTTGTTTCGTTGGAAATGAAACTTCCGGAAAGGCTCAGGTCTTTTAATAGGTTTATATGAAGTGTATTTACTTGCTGAACAAAGCTGGTTGCTTTTTTTTCCTGACGATTATGAAAAATAGTAAAGGGAATGACTGTAAAAACAGTTATTACTATGAAGCTTATATACCAGAATAACAGCTTGTTTCTTAGCGAGTTAATCATTGTGACATATCAAGTTGCTAAAAGGATTCAAAATAATTAATAAATACGAAATACAGGGCGGATTTGGATAAAAGTTATGCACAATTCTCCCGGCGTATTTAACAATATTTACTACATGATACTCATAATGCCCGGTTGGCCATAACGAGAATTGATATGGAATTGTTAATAAATTTTATAAAGGGGAGTAAAATTTTTATAGAGATACTTTTTTAAAGTTTTCAGGATTTTTAATGATTTTTTCGCGGGTAAAAGCATAGTTTACCGCATCGAAAATAAGAAGATTTCCATTTAATTCTGTAGGGAGTCCCAATATCACTTTGAAAATTTCATTTGTCATAATGGTACCAACAATATCAGTCAGGATACTGCTGCCAAACAAACCTTTGAGAGGAGGTTTTTCTTTGCCTGCCGGGGTGACCGGATACAAGCATCGAAGGGAAGGACCGTCCTGATAATTAAAAACAGTAATCATTCCCTGTGAATTATAAACAGTACCGAATATCAGCGGTTTGTTTAAAATAATTGCCGCATCGTTGACCAGGTAATGAGCAGGAAAGTTGTCGGTGGCATCAACAATGATATCATAATCGTCACAAATAGGAGAAATGTTGTTTTCAGAGAGGCAAACATTATGTAATTCAATATTTACCAGGTGATTGATTTCCTTAAGCCGCTGACTTGAAATAATTGCCTTTTGTTTTCCAAGATCACTGTTTCCGTATAATTTCTGACGGGGTAAGGCTTTTTCTTCTACAGGATAATTATCGGAAATACCTAACTTGCCGATTCCGGCAGTGGTTAAATGTTGCAGAACGGAGGTCCCTTTACCTCCGGCCCCAATTACCAGTACTCTCGCCTGTTTGATTTTTTCCTGTCCTTCAATACCTAATGAAGGCAAATTAATCTGATCAATATATCTTCGTATTTCTTTATCAGAAAGAATTTCAGATCTCATAGCTGCAAATTTTGCATAAATATATAAATTTTATAAATGGCAGGATTTCATTTTGCTTAAAATGTACCCTGCCATTTATAAAATCTGAGATCTGAAGAAAGGAATGGTTATTTTAAAATGAGATTACAAGTCCTAATGCCACGGGGTGTAATTCCGGACCTTTATCTTTTAAAAACATTGGGGTAATGTAATAGTTTGCATACAGTTTTACCATTTTGTAGCCAACCCTGGCTGTTAATCCATAGCGAAAGGGACTCAGGTAAAAATCATCCTTTTCTTTTTCTCTTTTCTTAGAACCGTCTTCTACATATTTTACCTTGGAAAAGGAACCTAACTTAAATCCACCGATAACACCACCGCTGATATATATTCTCTTTGACCGTTTGCCATCAAGTATTTGGCCTTCCAATAACAATGGAATGGTTAGATAAGTTGTTTGTAATTTGTTTTTTGTAAGTTGTTGCGTATAAGGTAATTCAGTAATATAATTATTGCTTTTTATAATATTATTGTTATTGTTGAAGTGATAATTACTAAATTCTAATCCCATACCTGTTACCAGTCCCAGATGATCGGTTCCTAACCCCAGACTGTATTGTGCGAAATTGAGATTAAAGTTCCAGGATTTTCCGGTATTTAGGTCAAGAAAAGCTGTCTCTCCTGTTCGGGACAAGGAATTGCTGTTATCCATGTAGTTGTTAAGGCCGAATTCAAATCCTGCCCAGTGACCTTTAAAACGCCTGCTTTTATTGGTTTTTGCAGTTTTTTCAGAGTGTTCATAAGACTTGTCTTCATTTTCAGACTTATCGGGATCGGTTATTTTTACCGAAGTTCCGTCACCTTCATCAATAATACTGATATCTTTTTTCCCGAGTTTTATATGTGTGGTGTCTTTATTTTCTTCGGTTTTCACAATTTCATCAGTACCAACGCTTACCTGGTCGTCTTCGTCATTAAGTATGGTTGTATTAACTTTATCCTGTTCCGGTTTTAGCGTGTCGCTCTGCTGTGCATTTATAGCTGGTATAATCAAAGCTATAATAAAAAGAAATAATACTGCTTTTTTCATAATCATATTTTTTAGTTATTTGTCGTGAGACGTGCAAGTAAATAAAATGTTACAGCAGGATTTATTTTTTTGAATTGTGCCAAAATTTGAAGTCGTTACTGGTTATTGCAAAGGCTGTTACCTTACCTTCTTCATTGGTTTGGGTTTCAAGGGAAAGATCCGATTCGGTAAGGTCGTTGATACCTTTAAAACTCATTTCGATGGCCTTCCACATATTCATATCTTTGAGGGTATTCAATTTTTTTTCTATTTTATTCCCAATTGCAAGAAGTGAAGTACTATCAGGAGGAATTATCTGTTTTTTTACAGTTTTTGTATTAGCAAATCCAAGCTGTGAAATATCGTTATTCTGTTTTTCAGCAAGTGGGAGTGTAATATTTTTAGGTGTTAGTTTATTTAATATAATTTTTTGACGATTCGCATTTAAATTTTGATCATTATTTTCAGTTTCCGGGAATGTTTTAACAGATCTGTTTTTTTTATTCCGGTTAGCTGCAGATTGCTCAGTAGATGCAATGGTAACATTTTGTTCAGGAGCAACCTTTGAGTTTTCAGCGCGTTGCCCAACATTCTTTGGAACAGATTCCGGAGTGCTTTGTACTATTGATGTGCCTGGGGACGGAGAAATTATTTTTTTAAACGGATTATTAAACAATAAAATAAATAGCAGGACAGCTGCCACCGCCGAAATATATATAGTTGTTTTCCGGAGCGATATATAAAAAGGAATGGGTTGTTTCAGGTTTTTTTTGCCAGGATATTTTATATTTTCATCCGGCATTAATTTTAGTTTTCTATACAGGAGTTCCTGCTTCATTACTTCAGGATGGAATTTTTTATACAGCTCAAATTTTTGCAAAGTAAATTCATCCAGGTCCCCTTCAATTCGTGCTATAATAAATTCATCAATATTAGCAGGAGTGATTTTTTCTATTTTAGAAAAATCCTTTTTTAAAGATTGTTTACCGGGGAAATTTTCAAATTCAGGTTGAACGGGCAATGTTAACTTTTCCCACTCGTCAATGCCTGATTCTATTTCAGGGTGTTCCGAAAGAAAATACAATAATTCAGCTGAGCGGGCCTTATCAAGGTTCCCGTCGATGTAGTCGATTATAAATCGTTCGTAATTATTAATATTAATAACCATCTTTCAGCTTTTAAATAACAGTTTCAATACTGCCAATATATTGTTTCAGGAACATTCTTCCCCTGTAAATGTATACTTTTACCTGGTCTTCACTTAATTCTGTAATTTCAGCTATTTCTTTATAGCTATAACCTTCATAATCGCGCAGCAGAATGACAGATTTTTGAATCTCAGGAAGTTTTTCAATAGCCTGGGTCAGCAATTCATGCAAATCCGAATATTGTGTCCGGTGCGAAAATTCCTGTTCTTTTATTTTTTCAAAGTCATCCATACGGTTGTCTTTTCGTATCTGATCAATCATGGTGTGATAGGCGGTAGTGAAGAGGTATGAACGTACTTTTTCATAAGCCACTTCAGCCGCTCTTATCCAAAGCTTTTCAAATGAATCCTGCACGATATCTTTCGCCTTGTCTTCATCTTTTAGATTTTTGATGATAAAGCGAAATACCCTGTCGGCATATTCATCCACGCATTTATTGTATTCGGCAACTGTCATGCAACTACTAAAATCAAAAGTGAGACGGACAAGTTACGGAAAAGTTACAGCAGAGAAAAAAAGTTTAAAAAAAACTTGACTTTGTGGTTAGAAATATATTATCTTTGACCAGTCGTTCAGTCAAAAAATCATAAAGTCCTCAAAAGGCCTTAAAAAATTAAATAAAAATGACTGTTCGGTCGGTCAAAAAAAAGATTATGGCACCAAGAACAGAAGAACAATTTGAAGTAATAAGGGAAGAAAAGAGGAAACTTATAAAATCGGCAGCATTGGAATTGTTTGCGAATGAGGGTTATTATCCAACTTCCATTAGCCAGATTGCCAAAAATGCAGGTATATCCAAGGGATTGATATATAATTATTTCGAGAGTAAAGAAGAACTGATCAAAGAAATTGTTTTTGATGGATTTGATGAAGTTTTAAAAGGATTTGATCCGAATAAAGATGGGTTTCTGACGAAAGAGGAATTTATATTCTTCATTGAAGAAACCTTTCGTACAATTGAAAAAAACATCAGTTTCTGGCGTTTATATTTCACCATTATATTTCAGCCCGTAGTGATGAAGCTGGTGGAACACAGGTTAATGGAGACGCTGTCCTCATTTAATGGAGGTATTACATGGTTTTCTGCAACGGTCCGGCTCGGTAAACCCTGAAGCAGACGCCCGTTTGTTTGCTGCACTGCTAGATGGAGTCAGTCTACATTACGTACTTGATCCTGAACATTTTCCTCTTGAAGAGGTGAAAAATAAAATAATAGAGTTATTTATTAAAGATTAAAAAATGAAAACAAAATTGTTTGTAATAATGGCTGTCGTCATGTTTTCGTTAACCGGAACATTCGCTCAGGATGCTACCGAAATTGTAAAGAAAGCAAATGACAAGATGCAGGGTGAGATAACCAGTCAAAGCATAATGACAATGACCATTGTACGCCCTACCTGGGAACGGAAAATTTCTTTCAAATCATGGACCAAGGGAAGGGATTATTCACTTGCTCTCATAACCTCCCCCCCGAAAGAACAAGGACAAACATTTCTGAAACGCGAAAATGAAATGTGGAGCTGGAACCCAACCATAAATCGTTTGATCAAGCTTCCTCCTTCGATGATGTCGCAGGGATGGATGGGATCCGATTTTTCCAATGATGATCTGTTAAAAGAATCCTCTATTGTGGTGGATTACACACATAAAATAACAGGAGATACGACCATTGATGGCCGCGATTGTTACCAGATTGAACTGATCCCTCATGAGAATGCTGCTGTTGTATGGGGTAAGATTATTATGAATATTTCCAAAAAGGAATACCTGGAAATGGAAAATAAATATTACGATGAGGATGGATACCTGGTAAAAACAGAAACGGCATCTGATATAAAAGTTATGGATGGACGGCTTATCCCGTCACAGTTTGAACTTATTCCGGCCGATAAACCCGGGAATAAAACCATAATTAAAATGGATGAAATACAATTTAATAAACCGATCCCTGATGCATTTTTTTCCCAGCAAAACATGAAACGGGTCAGGTAATTCAACAATAAATAGCATAAATCATGAATAGTTTTTTTATGGCATGGCGAAACTTGTGGCGAAATAAAAGGAGAACTTTTATTACCATAGCTTCCATATTCTTCGGAGTATTCTTATCAGCTTTTATGTCTTCTATGCAGGAAGGTTCATACTCCAAAATGGTCGAAAATGTAGTAAAGTTTTATTCCGGCTATTTACAGATTCAACAAAAGGATTACTGGGATAACAAAACCATTAATAATACTTTCAGGCCGGATAAAAAAGTAATGCAAATTATTGCACAAAATAATGAGATTACACAGGTGGTACCGAAATTAGAATCTTTTGCACTTGCATCTTATGGAGAATCTACCAAAGCTGCCGGCGTTTTTGGTGTTAACCCTGAACAGGAAGAAAAGATGAGTGGTATTTCTAAATGGATTACTTCGGGAAAATATCTTAAACAGCATGATAACGGGGTATTGATTACCGGTGGGTTGGCAAGCAGTCTGAATATCGGGATTGGCGATACGTTGGTATTACTTAGTCAGGGTTATCATGGATTAACTGCTGCCGGATTATTTCCGGTACGGGGCATCCTTACTTTTCCGACTCCCGATTTAAACAAGGGTCTGGTATATATGGATCTGAAACAGGCACAGAATTTTTATTCGGCTGATAGCCTGGTAACATCATTGGTTCTTATGGTAAAAAACCATGATCATGTAAAACCGGCAAAAAATCAGTTGATGGCATCATTGCCAAAGGATCTTACCGTAATGACCTGGGACGAGATGCAGCCGGAAGTTGTTCAACAGATCGACAGCGATCGTTCAGGAGGTATTGTTATGAAAGCCATACTTTATATTGTAATCGGTTTTGGTGTACTGGGAACCATTATTATGATGGTAGCCGAACGCCGTAGAGAACTGGGTGTAATGGTTGCTGTAGGGATGAAAAAAAGGAAACTAAGCAGCATTATTTTCTTCGAGACCATTTTTATCGGAATTATTGGCGTGTTACTTGGTGTTCTTTTCAGCCTGTTAGTGCTTTCATACTATTATGGTCATCCGATTAAATTAACCGGGAATGCCGCTCAGACAATGCTGGAAATGGGCATTGAACCCTACATGTATTTTTCAATGCAGGCAAAGGTTTTTGTGAATCAGGCCATCACTGTGTTTATCATTACACTATTCATCGCATTGTACCCGGCTTTTTCCATTGCCCGGTTTAAAGTAGCAGAGGCATTGCGGGGATAAGTTAAAATGAAAAAATTAATTTGAACAATATAAATAATTGAAATTATGATACCAGCAGTTTCCTGGAGAAATGTGTGGAGAAACCGTCTCAGAAGTACGGTGGTCATTATAGCAGTTGCGCTGGGAGTTTTCGCGGGAGTTTTTTCCACAGCATTTATGAAAGGCATGGCTGATCAGCGAGTCGCTACAGCCATCAATACAGAGTTATCGCACATACAAATTCATCAGAAAGGTTTTTTACTTAAAGATGAGATGCATCTTTATATCAAAGATGCGGATAAAATCATATCCGATTTAGATAAAAATGATTCGGTGATAGCAGCATCAAAACGGCTTATAATCACAGCAATGGCCAGCTCAGCCGAAACCGGAACAGGGGTAAAAATTGTTGGGATCAATCCTGCAACAGAAAAGCAGGTAACTGATTTATATACAAAAATCGTAGAAGGAGCTTATCTGGAAGGAGTCAGGCGAAATCCAATTGTTATCGGTCAAAAACTGGCTGAAAAACTTAATATAAAACTTCATTCCAAGATTGTACTGACGTTTCAGGATATTCACGGGAATATGATCCAGAGTGCTTTTCGGATAGCCGGGATATATAAAACTTCTAATTCGATGTATGATGAAATGAATGTTTTTGTTCGATATTCCGACTTGTCGCAACTGGTTGCTATGCCTGCTTCTGACGCTCATGAGATAGCAATTAGACTTAAAAGCGATGACCTGGCAAAACCCATGGCGGCCGAATTTGCCAAAGAATATCCGAATCTGGATGTAAAGCCCTGGATTGATTTGTCACCTATGATGGAATACCTGGTGCAGACAATGGACCTTTACATGTATATTTTCATCATCATCATTCTGTTTGCCCTTCTTTTCGGTATAATAAACACCATGCTGATGGTGATACTTGAAAGGGTTAAAGAGCTGGGGATGCTGATGGCAGTGGGGATGAATAAATTAAGGGTTTTTTCGATGATCGTTTTCGAAACGGTGTTTCTCTCATTGACCGGGGGGATCGTCGGTGTTATTCTTTCATACATCACTGTACTAATTACACATAAAACCGGAATAAATATTTCCAACTGGAGCCAGGGACTGGAAGCTATGGGTTTTGATGCCATAGTCTATCCGGGGATCACCCTGCCAATACTTATCAACGTAACATTGCTGGTTATATGCACCGGGATAATCGCTTCCATTTATCCGGCCCGGAAAGCATTGAAATTAAATCCGGCTGATGCATTAAGAACCGAATAATAACAATTAAAAAATTCAATATCATGAAAGTAATAGATATCGAAAACGTAACTAAGATATACAATGATTCAGAAGTAAAAGTTCATGCTGTAAACGGGATCAGCCTGTCATTCGAAGAAGGTGAATTCGCAGCAATTGTCGGACCGTCGGGTTCCGGAAAGACAACATTGTTGAATATGCTTGGCGGACTTGATTCTCCTACTGCCGGAAAAATTGTTGTGGGTTCAACGGAAATCAGCCTGTTAAAACCATCTCAGCTGATCGATTTCAGGCTTCATAATATCGGTTTTGTTTTTCAGTCCTATAATCTGATCCCTGTTTTAACTGCTGAAGAAAACGTGGAATTTATCATGCATCTGCAGGGGGTTCCGAAGAAAGACAGGGAAACCCGAACCAAAGAATTGCTCGAAGCTGTAGGGCTGGGAGACCGGATTGACAGCAAACCAAGCAGGTTATCGGGCGGACAACAACAACGTGTTGCCGTGGCCAGGGCTCTCGCATCGAAACCTAAATTTATTCTGGCAGATGAGCCAACAGCTAACCTCGATTCCAAATCAACGGAAAACCTGCTGGATATCATGGAAAAACTAAATAAAGAGGAAAAAATAACTTTTATATTCTCCACTCACGATGCCCGTGTAGTTAAAAAGGCTCACAGGATTATCACAGTTGAAGACGGCAAAGTAATAAGTGATGAAGTTAAACACTAACAGCTGAAGATTCTTATTACAGAAAGTTTGTATGAATAAGAATAAAATCTGAAAATGAAAAAAGTTTTTCTGCATATTATTTGTATTTTACTTCTTTCCGGTTTTTGTTTTTCATTATTGGCCCAGGAAGGAGAGGGTACGGGTAAAGTCGATTTCAAAGGATATCTTTCATTGATGCCTTCGCTGATGAAACAAAGTACTGCCGACAGTTCCCTTTTTGAAACTTTACTGCACAACCGGCTGAATTTTTACTGGTACCCGTCAAAATCGGTAACAGCATCCGTTCAGATGCGAAACAGGTTGATATATGGTGACTTTGTCCGCCTGGGGAATGTATATAAAAATACAATCAGTAAAGACAACGGACTAATGGACCTTTCTTTTAATCTGTTATCAGGAAATGCATATTTATTGAATTCAACTATTGACAGGTTATGGATAGATTTTACCAAAAATAAGCTTGATGTAAAAATCGGCCGACAGCGAATTAACTGGGGACAGACCTTTGTATGGAATCCCAATGATATTTTTAACTCCTATAACTTTTTTGATTTTGATTATGCCGAACGGCCCGGGAGCGATGCCATAAGGGTTCAATATTATACCGGAATGGCCTCTTCTCTTGAAGGAGCGGTAAAGATGGACAGTGCCAAAAATATTACGGCAGCCGGGCTTTTTCATTTTAATAAATGGAATTACGACATACAGTTCCTGGCCGGGTACTACAACAGTGAAGATTATGTGGCTGGACTTGGCTGGTCAGGGGCCATTAAAAATGCTGGTTTCAGAGGAGAAGTAAGCTATTTTCATCCCGAGAAGAATTTTGTGGATACTACCGGGCAGTTATATGCAAGTATGTCTGTTGATTATACTTTCACTAACGAGTTAATGTTGAATTTCGAGTTTTTTTACAGCTATATTCCACCCACATTGAATTACGGAAGCTTTTTCGAATTTTATGCAGGTCCCATGACTGTTAAAAACCTTGCTTTCACAAAATATAATTTTTTCGGACAGGTATCCTATCCGATCACTCCTTTGTTTAAGGGCACCCTTTCATCCATGTATTTTTACGATAAAAACCTGAACGGATATTACCTGGGGCCGAGCCTGGATCTTTCGGTAATGGAAAACCTGGATCTTTCGTTGTATGTTCAGTATTTCAGTATAGGAATGAAAGATATTTATACGGGAGAAAAACTCCGGCAGAATACAGGGTTGGGATTTCTACGGTTAAAATGGAATTTTTGAAATAATTCAGTGTAATCAGGATTTTTATATAATTAACATATACCGGCCACACTTTTTAAAAGTTTGTAATTCGATCCATTTTTTATTTAGAATTGCTTTTATTTCTTATCAGCTGATATGTTATATATATTGGAATATAAAAATATATTCATTTTCTTGAAAAATTTTTTTCCTGTAAAAACTTCTCCGTATCTTTCAGTATTCAGTAATACCAAAGGGAGTTATATTAGGTAATTCCGAACCTGTTTCCCTAAATTGGATTTTTTTTTCCTTCGATATAGTTTATCACTTTCTTTCGTAATTTATAAAATGGGATATAGGCCAGGGAGGAATCCCATGACTGTGCTATCTGATCGGGGTAAACCCAATAAGTTGCCGGCCATGGTATTAATACCTGTTATGGAGGCTAAACGTTTAAATGTAGTCTTTAATATTTACCCTGTATTTTTTCGAAAAACAGTATCCTGAAAATAAGGGTGGAAAAATATAAATACCGGGAACATATATCGATTCCCGCATGACTTCTTGTGAAATAACATGAGGCAATGCATATCACGGTAAAGACATGATAAACAGCCAGCCTTTGAATCTGATTTTATCTGAAGGTAATTCTTTTAATAAATTGCCGGAATGATATGAAAAACAGACCTTACCCAAATGACATATCCTCCCAAAATCAACAAACGCCAACCATAAATAAGGATATTTCTAATAAACCCTTTAAGTACTATTTCAAAGCACACGGCCCATGGGAATCTTGGTGATAACCGATCCAGCCTTTGGATGTAATGGTACAATCAGATAAATAAATGCGATCAGTCCACCCGGCAATATAGATTTCAGACTTTTGAATATTTCTGATAATGAAACGTTATTTCTCTTTTCCCGATAAAGCAAAAACAATTCGTAAACGAAAAAGCCAGAATACAATCATCCATCCTCGCATGCTTATTAATGACAATCCGATAAGCTGCAAGAATTTTAGGTAATATTCTTTTTTGTAAAGATTGCATTCAAAGCATAGGAAAAAAAATACAACAGCATATCAGGTCAGACCTGTAAGGTTGCCTGGGTAAGTAATGGTGGTTCTACAATTACAATAAGAAGGCGGCATAAATTGCAGAATTTTGTTATGAAATAGGAGATTAATCCGATACATTTGCCATTCACAATTCCTATAGGCGAACGGAAGCATAGCCAAATGACCTATATAAATGCTTTTACCAAAGATTTTCCAGAGAAAAGCTAATAATAAACCCATAACCGGGGGATGGCCTGAGTCGAGATTTGTCGGTGGAAGAATACTAAAACCGTTTTTAAGAAATTCGAATGCCTGACGTGAATTAAGAATATCTTTATCCCAGAAAAAATAAAAATGAGACGATAACAGTACAAGAAATGTAATAAACAGGTAATAAGGCAATAGTTTTATTTGTATACCTATTTTTACATGAAGCCTGTTCAAATTGTGAAATTTAAAATTTATCCTTTCAATGCTTCAGCTCCACCGACAATTTCAAGAATTTCATTGGTGATAGATGCCTGACGGACTTGATTGTACTGCAACTGAAGGTCTTTTCTAATCTCCTGGGCATTATCGGTGGCTTTATGCATGGCAGTCATTCTGGCGCCATGTTCCGATGCATGTGAATCGAGCAATGCACTGAAAAACTGAATACGTAATGATTTTGGGATTAATTTTTGCACAATGTATTCTTTCGATGGTTCATAAATAAAATCATGCTGTAATTCAAATTTTTCCGTCTCTTTTATTTCAGGCCTGGGAACCGGTAAAAATTGCTCTGCTTTCAACACATGTACAGCTGCATTTTTAAACTGGTTGTATACCAATTCTACCACATCGTATCTTTTATGGGCGAAATTATGCATGATTTCATCAGCGAAAGGGGCTACATTTTCAAAAGTCAGCTTATCAAATATATCAATGTGAGAAGCCACAATATTATATTTTTTGAATCGCAGCTGGTCGTATCCTTTTTTGCCTATTGTAATAAAATCAACTCTTTTATTAATCAGGGGTGTACGGTATTTTTCTTCAGCCAGGTCGATAGCTTTTTTGATTACATTGGAATTAAAAGCGCCACAAAGTCCTTTATTGGAAGTGATAACAACTAAAAGTACCCGTAATTTTTCTCTTTCCTGACTGTAAATACTCTCAATGTCTGATTCAAGATTACGGGTAAGATTCTCCAGTATCTCATGTATTTTATATACATATGGGCGCATTTGGATAATGGCGTCCTGTGCTTTTTTCAATTTTGCGGCAGAAACCATTTTCATAGCATTGGTTATCTGCATGGTAGAACCCACAGACTGTATTCTTGTGCGTATTTCTTTCAGGTTTGCCATAATTACCGTTACATGTTAAATTTCTCAGCTACATCCAGTGCGATAGTTTCCAGTGATTTTTCGACTTCATCGGTTAATTTACCTTCTTTTAGTGATTGAAGGAGTTTTTTATGTTTCAGATCAAGCAAGTCGAGAAATTCCGATTCAAAAACAGTAATTTTTTCAAGAGGCACTTTCTTTAAAAGTCCCCTTGTACCGCAAAAAATAATGGCAATTTGTTTTTCAACCGGTACAGGGGCATATTGTCCCTGTTTCAGAATTTCCACGTTTTTCGCTCCTTTATCTAAAACAGCCAACGTGGCAGCATCAAGATCGGAACCAAATTTTGAAAAAGCTTCCAGTTCACGGAATTGTGCCTGATCGAGTTTCAGTGTTCCTGCCACACTTTTCATGGATTTTATCTGGGCGTTCCCTCCCACACGTGACACGGAGATACCAACATTAATGGCGGGTCTTACCCCCGAATTAAAGAGATTTGATTCAAGAAATATCTGGCCGTCGGTAATTGAAATTACATTTGTGGGAATGTATGCAGAGACATCACCTGCCTGGGTTTCAATAATCGGCAGCGCCGTCAGTGAACCGCCACCTTTTACCATTGGCCGGAGCACATCGGGGAGATCATTCATTTGAGCAGCAATGTGGTCGTTATTAATAATTTTTGCAGCTCTTTCCAGCAATCGGGAGTGTAAATAGAATACATCACCCGGGTAAGCTTCCCTTCCTGGCGGACGACGTAAAAGCAAACTTACTTCGCGATAGGAAACGGCCTGTTTGGATAGGTCATCGAATACAATCAGGGAAGCACGGCCGGTATCACGGAAAAATTCGCCAATTGCTGCTCCGGCAAACGGGGCATAAAACTGCAGGGCTGCCGGATCTGCTGCTGTAGACGCTACAATTACCGTATAAGCCATTGCCCCATAGCGTTCAAGTGTTTTTGCAACATTGGCAACAGTTGATCCCTTTTGTCCGATAGCTACATAAATACAAAAAACCGGTTCCCCTTTATCGTAAAATTCTTTCTGGTTGATAATGGTATCAATAGCGACAGCAGTTTTACCGGTCTGACGGTCGCCTATAATCAATTCCCTTTGGCCACGGCCAATCGGGATCATCGAATCGATAGCCTTTATGCCGGTTTGTAAAGGTTCGTTTACCGGCTGCCGGTAAATTACTCCCGGAGCTTTCCGTTCGAAAGGCAGACTATAGGTTTTACCGGGAATGGGCCCTTTACCATCCAGCGGTTCTCCAAGGGTATTAATAATCCGTCCTAAAAGGCCTTCTCCAACAGGCAATGATGCAATTTTTCTGGTGCGTTTTACCGATTGATTTTCTTTTACCTTATCCGTAGGGCCCAACAATACAGCACCCACATTGTCTTCTTCCAGGTTCAATACAATCCCCATGATACCGCTTTCAAATTCTATCAGTTCATTGGCCTGCACATTTGACAAACCGTGAATTCTGGCAATACCGTCACCTACCTGCAATACGGTTCCTACCTCCTCTAATTCAACGTTGGTGGCAATGCCCTTCAGTTGTTGTTTTAAAATTTTTGAAACTTCAGATGGTTTTATTACAGACATCTTATATTTTATTTTTTGCTTGTTATGAATTATATAATTCTCTTTTAATCTTTTCCAGTCCGGTTGAAATACTGGCATCAATCTGTTGATCTTCAATCCTGAAAACAAATCCACCGATAATATTTTTATCAACAAATTCTTCCAATTCTATCTTTGACTTGAATTTTTTTGTGATTTGTTTAATAATGGCATCTCTTATTTGCTGATCAAGTGGGATGGAGGTAGTTATTGTGGCAGACATAATGCCTTTATCCTGTTTATATAAATGAAGAAAATACCAGGCTGTTGCTTCAAGATAGAATTCCCTTTTATTGTGTAAAATCAGATCAAAAAATGAAATCATTAAAGGGTCTACTTTTCCCAAAAATATTTCATGAATAATCTTTTTTTTATCAGAGGGATTGATCACAGGGTTATACAGAAACTCTTTAAATTCACTTATAGAAGCACAGGTGGAAAGGAATAAATTAATATCCTCCCGGAGTTTCTCCAGAATGTCTCCTTCTTTTCCGGTCAGAAACAGGGCCTTGGCATAACGTACTGCAATCTTACTCTCATTCATGTTTTTAAGATGCTCTCTCTTTATTCTTTAATTCAATTTTATTTCACGTACCAGTTTGTCAATCAGATCTTTTTGTTCAGTATCATTTACCAGTTTTTCCTGCAGTAATTTTTCAGCTACCTGAATAGAAAGCAGGGCTATCTGTTGTTTTATTTCATTGATAACTGAAGCCCGCTCATTTCTGGTAGCTTCGTTTGCTAATTCGACAATTCTCCGGGCTTCTTCGACAGCCTTGGCTTTTGCTTCATTAATAATGGATTCTTTTAATTCGCGCGCCTCTTTAATTATTACTTCTCTTTGAAGTTTGGCTTCGGCAATAATTTTCTCATTATCTCTTTTTAATTTAGTCATTTCTTCTTTAGCCGATTCTGCAGCTTTCAGGGCATTTTCAATTGTGTTTTCCCTGGCTTTGAGAAAAGCCATTATGGGTTTCCAGGCAAATTTTGTTAATATAAAAAGAGCAATGGAGAAACTTAGCGTCATCCATATCAGTGTTCCGGTATGCGGCAATAATAATTCCATAATACTTATTTTAATAAATATATACAGGATCCAGCCGGCAGCTGAATCCTGTTTTAATTATAATACAACTGCCAGCAGGCTAATAATAATGCCAAAAAGAGCAACTCCTTCCACCAGGGCGGCCGATACGATCATATTAGACCGGATGTCACCAGAAGCTTCCGGTTGCCGGGCAATTGCTTCTACTGCACCTCCTCCGATTCTTCCGATTCCAATACCTGCTCCAATAGCAGAAAGTCCGGCACCAATCGCCCCTCCCAGTTTTGCAAATCCTGCTCCTGCTGCTGCTGCTTGTAATAAAATGCTTAGTAACATAATAATTGAATTTAATAATTAATAATAATATTTTTTAATGGTGTTCCTCAATAGCCATTCCGAAATAGAGTGCCGATAAAAATGTAAAAACATAAGCTTGTATAAATCCAACCAATAATTCAAGGAATATCATGAATACCACAAAAATAACTGAAAATACAGATACGCCATATCCAAGTATGGGATTCATATGGGCGAAAATGTATATTAAAGAGACAAATCCCAATCCGACAAAATGCCCTGCTGTAATATTTGCAAATAACCGGACCATGAGTACAAAAGGTTTTGTAAATATCCCTGTTGCTTCGATAAATGGAATAATAGGGATGGGTAATTTCAGCCAGAGCGGAACTCCCGGAGGATTTACAATATCTTTCCAGTATGTCTTTGTGCCGTTAATGGTTGTGATAACAAATGTGAATGCCGCCAGTACTCCTGTTACAGCTATATTTCCGGTTAAGTTGGCTCCACCAGGGAAGAAAGGAACTAATCCGAGAATATTGTTTATCCAAATAAAGAAGAAAATTGTAAGCAAAAAAGGCATGAATTTTTCATACTTCTTTTCTCCTATGGATGGTTTGGCAACGTCGTCCCGTATAAAGATGATTACCGGCTCAAGAAGGGATTGCATTCCTTTTGGTGGTTTATTCGGATTACGTTTGTAAGCATTACCAATGGATATGAACAACCAGAAAAGCAAAATAATACTGAGAAAAAGAGAAAATATATTCTTTGTAATCGACAAATCGAGAGGTTTATAGATTGAGCCATCCGGTAAAATTTCGACAATATGGCCTTTGTTTTCTCCTTCGTTTATGAGTTTGAAGCCATCATATTCCGAGTCCTTGTTTTCAAATTTACCGGACATGAATATATCAACTCCCTTATATTTACTGTATAAAATAACCGGTAATGCTATTCGTACCGGGTGCCCGTGCCAGTCAATTATTTGCCAATCATGCGCATCTTCAACATGGCTGAACATAAATTTCCCGGGTTCAAATTTTTCCTGCTTATCCGAACTATCCGTTTTTTCCTGTTGCGAAGTTACTTCTGTGGCATATGAAGAAAAAGCGTGAAAAAAACAAAAAACCAGTATTAGAAAAAATAGTGTTAAAAATCTCCTGTATCCCTGCATCTACTTTCTGTTTAAAAGCCTGTTCCAATATCTATAATAAATATAAAGTTTCATTTAATGACTAACTTAAATTTTTCGATCTTTTTAAAAAAGCTAAGAGTGACCTTACTTCATAAAAAGAAAATATAATGTATAAAAAAATGACCGCTATGGAAAATGCGATTAAATTTTGTTTTATCACAAAAAAATAGATGACAATTAATGAAAGATATCCGAAAAATTTAATCCCAAAAGTTATCAGGTAATTTGTATAAAATTTTTGTTGATTTTTAATTGCTGCGCGTATCAGTATATAATGAACCAGGATACTTATTGTAACAACAAATACCAGCAGGTAAGGAAATACCGGCAGGTAATAAGCATTTAGAAAAGTTGTGAAAAGGATTGCACCGATCAACGCTACGATAACAGCGATTAATATGCAGCCTAATACAAATTTTCTAATCTCAATACTCATTTTTAAAAGTGTATAAAATCTTTAATCGTAAAATAAATGGCCAATATTACAGATAAAAATGTCAGTATTACTGTAAAAACAGGAAACCCTAAATGCAACCACTTATCCAATTCAATTCCTCCGAAGGTGCCAGCCAGTATAATAATAATCATTTGAAAAACCGTACCCGAATATTTGGCAACATTATTTAGGTTTGTTTTGTCCTTCAGCGGTTTTTTCCGGTTCTTTTTGTGCATTTACAGCTGTTTCACTACTCATATTGCAGTTACCTGTGAATTTAGCTCCTGGTTCAATTGCTAAACGACGGGCAACTATATCACCATTTATCGAGGAAGTCGATTTCAGGGATAACAATTCCATTACGGTAATTTTCCCTTCGATGTTACCTTCTATATCTGAATTTTTACAATGTACTTCCCCATTTACGAAGCCGGTGGCTCCAATTACTACTTTCCCTTTTGTTTTAAGGTTTCCTTTTAAACTCCCGTCAATGCGAATATCACCGTTAGAGTTTATATCACCCTTGATTTCGGTACCAACCCCGATAAGGTTAATTGCATTGTTTTCAACTTCAAAAGTCTTTGCCATTGGTTTAAATTTTCTAAGTTTTGTTTATCGTTTAGCTGTTGGATTTCAGACCTCCAAAGAGGTTAATAATTAAACAAAGATATAAATTACTTTTTAAATCTATTACTCAATAAGTTTTCAATTATTTTCTGGAAATAAAAAAGCCTGAGATAATCCAGGCTTAAATATTATTTTTTGAATTTTTTACCGTCGTAGGCCCATTTCAGATATATACTTCCCCATGTAAATCCACCACCAAAGGCACTGAGAATAACATTATCCCCGGTATTGAGCTGGTCTTCGTAATCCCACAGGCACAAAGGAATGGTAGCAGCAGTGGTGTTTCCGTACCTTTGGATATTGATCATAACCTTTTCTTTAGTGATACCCATGCGTCGCGCAACGGCTTCTATAATACGCATGTTGGCCTGATGGGGAACCAGCCAGGCTAATTCTTCAGGCGAAATATTATTACGGTTCATTATTTCAACGGAAACATCAGCCATATTCGAAACGGCAAACTTAAATACGGTCTGTCCTTCCTGATAAATATAATGCTGCCGGGCATCAATGGTTTCATGCGTTGGGGGATGGAGAGAGCCTCCTGCTTTCAGATACAGGTGTTTTCCGCCAGAACCGTCAGCCCGAAGGATACGATCAATTATTCCCAGGTCATCGTTAGTTGGTTCTACTAATACTGCGGCAGCGCCATCTCCAAACAGGGGGCAGGTTGAGCGATCTGTATAATCAGTAATAGTCGACATCATATCAGCGCCAACTACAATTGCTTTTTTATAGGCACCCACTTCCACAAAACGACTTGCTGTTTCGAGCGCAAAAAGAAAACCGGAACATGCAGCGGAAATATCGTAATTAAAGGTATTTTTTAAACCTGTTTTATCTGCAATGAGGTTAGCTGTGGAAGGGAAGGACATATCTGGCGTTATGGTGGGACAGATCAGAAAATCGACTTCTTTGGGATCGGTATCTGTTTTTTCCAGTAATTGTTTTACTGCCCGGGACCCCATATCTGAGGTGGCTTTTCCTCTTTCTTTGAGAATTCTTCTCTCCTTAATTCCAATACGTTGCATGATCCACTCATCGGAAGTATCGACCATACGGCCCAACTCAAAATTGTCCAGCACGTAATCAGGCACATAGCCACCAACGCCGGTAATTGCTGCTCTAATTTTTGTCATGCTTAGTTAAATGCTTCTTTTATTTTTTCGGGCAGTTCGGCTTTAACTACATCAATGGTATGATAGATCATATTTTTAATTGCATGTTCATTGGATATACCATGACCAATAATTGCAGGGGCATTAATTCCGAGGATGGGTGTTCCGCCGTAATTTTCAAAATTAAACTTTTCGAAAAATTCGTCTTTGATTTTTCTTTTTTGCAGTAATAAGTAAAATGCTTCGGCTTCTTTCAGCATAACATTTCCCACAAAACCATCGCAAACCATCACGTCCACATCGTCACTGAAAAACTGGGTTCCTTCAACGTTGCCAATAAAATTGAAATCACGGGTTCCTTTCATGGCCTGATACGTTGATTTGGTGAGCAGATTTCCTTTTTCCTCTTCGGAACCGATATTTAACAATCCAACCCTGGGTTTTTCGATCTTATAAACATATTCTGCGTAAAGTGAACCGAGAAGGGCATATTGATAGAGTACATCGGGCTTACAATCGGGATTTATGCCGACATCAAGCAAAATGGTAGGTTTATCGGAATCACGAGGGATGCTGGCGGTAATACATGGACGTATTACACCGGGTATCGATTTTACTATTTGCATGGCGCCAACCAGCATTGCTCCTGTATTGCCGGCACTGGCAAATGCATCTAAATTACCTTGTTTTAAATGCTTAAATCCGAGAAATATGCTGGAATTGGGCTTTTGTGAAAATGCTTTTACCGGATGTTCACCCATTTCAACTATCTCGGTGGTATGTATTGTATCGAAGTTTGATATGTCAAAACCTTCTTCCCTGCAAATTCTGCCTGCTTCATTTTCATCACCCACCAGAACAAGTTTAATGTCCCGGGGTATTTGTTTGTAGGCCATTATCGAGCCGAGAACTGTAGCTTTGGGAGCAAAGTCCCCGCCCATAATATCTATTCCAATTCTCATGATCAAAAAGATATTTCAGGTAACATTAAATCATGTTATGCTGAGACTTCTTTTTCTATGGCCAGCTTTCCTCTGTAATGGCCGCATTCCGGACAAACCCTGTGATATTGTACGGTAGCACCACAATTCTGGCAGGCCATGGTTGTTGGAGCAACCGCCTTCAAATGCGTTCTTCTTTTATGCTTTCTCTGTTTTGAAGTTTTTCTTTTTGGATGTGCCATTGTATTTACACTTTAATTTTTGTTTACTATTATATTTTTTAATTTGTCCCATCGCGGGTCAATATCGTTATTATGTTCGTCTGAAGATTTAAGAGCTTCCAGTTTGCTGATCATTTCTTTGTTACAACTGGTCATTCCTTTTTTATCTTCGGGATGTACTTTTCTATAGGGAATGCTCAACCCTACACTTTCAAAAAGATATTGTTTTAAATTCAATTCATATTCGTTCGGGGGCAACTCAATGATATTATCGTTATTATCAAGGGGTTGTTCACTGAATCTTACATAAATCTTTTCTTTGTAAGCTATGGGTAAATCGAAATAATCCAGACATCTGTCGCATTGAACATTTACAAACCCGGTTATTTGTATATCAAGTTCCAAGTGCTGCGATTTCTTATTCAATATAATTTCTACAGAAAGCTTACCATCAGCAGCTTCCAGCACCTGGAATTCTTCAAAGAACGGTTTATTAATTTCAAAATTAAACGGATGCTTCCCTTCTTTCAGCCCCTTGAATTGGATAATATATTGATTACCTAATTTCAATTTCACCCCTTTTAAAGTCGTGCAAAAGTATTAATATTTATCAGAATAAAAAAAGAAAAATAAATAATCTGATTAAATTAGAAGTGTGGGGATGAAGGGAGTATCTTTCGTTAATTTTCCTGAGCATAACAATTTATATCAAGAAAAAAATAGCAATGCCGAACCATGCCCTAGTAAAAAGAATTTCAATTAGCTCTGAAATGGTCTTCAATTGTTTCAACCAACGTGTCTATAAAATAATCGTCCTTAACTACATATTTTTTTGCGCCAAATTTTATAAATTCATCAATTAATCCTTCGTCTTTTTCCCGGCTGAGGATTACCACCGAAATATTTTCATTGATATCATGAATTTTTTTCATGGTCTCAAGGCCTGACATTGCATCCGAATCGGCTTCTCCCAATATATAATCCAGTACAATCATATCTGGGTTGAGGCTTAGATTTTTTATACATTCTTCACCGGAGAAATAGGATTTTACAATAAAACCTTCGCGGCAATTAAATGTATATTCCATCAGGTTTAACATCATTTTATCATCATCCACAAAAAAAATTAATTTATTCATCTATCAATAGAATTTATATAGTAGTTAGGTTTTGCTTTAATTCAAAATATTCTTACGTAAGAATTATAAAAGTGTATTCAATAATTTGATATATGGTCAGATTTTATAGTATAAAATAACTTTTCGAAAGGATAAAAAATAGTTCATATAAATAAAAAAGCCTTGACAGTTTTTATAATTTAAAACTCACCCCAATTGTCAGCCATGTAATACCAAAACCCAACTCACCCTTTACAGCAAAATTATCTGTGAAATAATATTTGGCTCCGGCAAACAATGATCCCGCAAGTCCACTATTGGTCGGGGCCGGAATTCCAGCCGGCAAATTACCAAATTCTTTGTGCGTTTCTGTCCTGAAACCTAATATGAGCCCGGCATATGTATCCAAATTATCTGTAAATGTCATGTGGTAGGTTCCCATGGCGCCAATTAAAAAAGAAGTGTATTTCCAGCCATAATCCGCTCCGTACCAGGTCGTTTTATATCCCGCATAACCCATATAACCCCCTATACCAATCACACCAGGCCCCAAATCATCACGCAACCCGTAATCAAATGAAACGGATAAAGGAGGTAAAGTAGTTCGCCAGTAGTCTCCCGAATACCATGTTGCCCCGAATCCTACTCCCAAATTCAAATCTTTATCACCTTTTTTGAATTGCTGGGCGTTGGATGATGACGAAACAGTAATCAGTAATATAGAAAATGCAATGCTAAGCTTTACAATGGATTTGTTCATGAATTTAAGATAACATCTTATATGCAATTCACAAAAGTAATAAAAAAAAAGTATTCAAAAATCATCTAAAATCTCAGTTGTAAATACATTTTTTTCGTATATCGGTTCAAAAACATATTTTTTATAAGGATTAATTTGCATCAAATTTTTATCTTCATAGGATAATATTCCTATTTTTGTACAATTTTTAAGTAAAATAAGATACACACATGGCTGAAAAATACGGGAAAATAGTACAGGTAATTGGCCCGGTTGTAGACGTTAGTTTTGAAGATACCGGTGATGAATTACCGCAAATTCATGAAGCACTAGAAATTGAAAAAGAAGATGGAGACATATTGATAATTGAATGTCAGCAACACATTGGGGAGAATACGGTACGGACTATCGCGATGGATTCTACGGATGGATTACAAAGAAATATGAAAGTTCGTTCTTCCGGCAACCAGATTAAAATGCCAGTTGGTGAGCAGATTAGGGGAAGATTACTGAATGTAATAGGAAAACCAATCGATGGTATAGGGGCACTGGACAATTCGGAAGGATATCAGATACATAATGCACCACCGGTTTTTGAAAAGCTTTCCACCGAAACGGAAGTGTTATTTACAGGAATTAAAGTGATCGATTTACTTGAACCTTATTCCAAAGGCGGTAAAATAGGGCTTTTTGGCGGTGCTGGTGTTGGCAAAACGGTTATCATTATGGAACTGATAAATAACATTGCCAAGCGATATGCAGGATTATCGGTATTTGCCGGTGTAGGTGAACGGACCAGGGAAGGGAATGACTTACTCCGTGAAATGATTGAGTCAGGTGTTATCAGGTATGGTGACGCGTTCAAAAAAAGCATGGAAGAAGGCAATTGGGATTTGAGTAAAATAGATCATGAAGCATTAAAGGAATCGCAGGCAACCCTTGTATTCGGACAAATGAATGAACCTCCCGGAGCCCGGGCCACTGTTGCATTATCCGGATTGTCTGTTGCGGAATCGTTTCGCGATGGTGATGAGAAGAGTGGAGGACGTGATATTTTGTTTTTTGTCGATAATATTTTCCGGTTTACACAAGCAGGCTCTGAGGTGTCGGCGTTATTAGGGCGTATGCCTTCAGCCGTGGGTTATCAGCCTACATTGGCTACCGAAATGGGATTGATGCAGGAAAGGATTACTTCCACCAAAAGAGGATCCATTACATCGGTTCAGGCTATTTATGTTCCGGCCGACGACCTTACCGACCCGGCCCCGGCGACTACTTTCTCTCACCTGGACGCCACTACTGTACTTGATCGTAAGATTGCATCATTAGGTATTTATCCGGCAGTTGACCCGTTGGATTCATCCTCACGGATCCTTTCTCCGGAAATTGTCGGAAAAGCTCATTACGACACAGCTCAACGCGTGAAAGAATTATTACAACGCTATAAAGAACTTCAGGATATCATTGCTATTCTGGGGATGGACGAACTTTCCGAACAGGATAAACTGGTTGTACAACGTGCACGGCGTGTTCAGCGCTTCCTTTCTCAGCCTTTCCACGTAGCGGAACAATTTACCGGAATACCCGGAGTAATTGTTAACATTGAAGATACTATAAAAGGTTTCAATATGATCATGGACGGGGAAGTTGACAAATATCCCGAAGCGGCATTTAACCTGGTAGGTACTATCGAAGATGCCATTGCCAAAGGAGAAAAATTGTTGACAGAGGCAGGAAGTTAACTTATTATAAATTCCTTAATAGTGAAATTAGAAATATTAACTCCCGATAAGAGCCTGTATTCCGGCGATGTCAAAGTTATCAAGGTGCCCGGAAGCAAAGGGTCGTTTGAGGTATTGAATAATCATGCCCCCATCATTTCTACCCTTGAGAATGGAATGATAGACATTACGTCAATGGATGGAAAAACTTCTCATATTGAAATCACAGGAGGAGTGATAGAAGTAAAGAAAAACGAAGTAATCGTGCTGGCTGATATAGTCTAAGACTTTTTCAAAATACAGGATGAAGTTATTTTTTTCTCTGACAGTTTTATTTTTATGTTATTCAAGTATTTCTGCACAGGAAAAAGTCGGCTTTTATGGTCCCGACAGTTTGTATATAACAGCCGACATGTATCTGAAAGACTATCGCTATCCTTTTATTTTACTTTTTCACCAGGCCGAATCAAGTAGGGGTGAATACCGTGAGATTGCCAAAAAATTATTGAACCTCGATTACAATTGTCTGGCGGTGGACCTGCGCTCAGGCGACAACATGAATTTTGTAAGAAATGAAACTGCTCTTGATGCGCAACAAAAACATTTACCCAACCGGTTTTTAGATGCACGTTCGGATGTGAAAGCTGCTATTGGTTATATTGCCGGTAAAAGCTCAAAACCCATGGTACTGTTTGGAAGTTCTTATTCCGCATCGTTGTGTTTGCTCGTGGCAAAAAACAATCCGAAAATAAAAGCCGTTGTAGCATTTAGTCCAGGTGAATATTTCAGACCGGAGATAACTATGAG
Source organism: uncultured Bacteroidales bacterium (assembly GCA_963748095.1). Taxonomy (GTDB): domain Bacteria; phylum Bacteroidota; class Bacteroidia; order Bacteroidales; family UBA10428; genus CAVVIO01. Next base: position 26,277 of record CAVVIO010000001.1, on the reverse strand, counting down.
AGATGCATTAAAAGGTTTTGACAAACCGGTATTTGTAGCAACATCCAAACTGGAAAATGAGTACGTGGAAAAAATGATGGATGCTGTACCAGAGAAACTGAAAACCATTTATACGCCTTCCGACAGTAAGGGAACACATGGAGCAAAAGCCCTTTGGAATTCAAATAAAGACAGTGAAGCATACTGGCTGGAACTGCTGTTGTTTTTTAAAAAAATCAAATAATTCAGGAGTAAAGATTGAAATTTGTATAATTTTAGATGGTAAATTGTTTAAAAATGTATTGGTGGGTTAAAGGAAATGGAATGATGGAATAATGGAATGAATAAATATAAACAGAGGTTTTAAACAATTAAGGGCTTGGAAAGAAAATGTTAAATGGTGATTGGGAAGATATTTTATAATATGATGCAGAATACAGCATAACACGAATTTAATAGTATGGGGCCAGTATTCCAGTATTCCAGTACTCCATTTGTCCAATTGATATGAATATATTGTCCCTTGCTTACTTTTATATTTAATTAAAAAAATTATAAACAGCTTTTGGTAAAATTCCTGATCATCCGGTTTAGTTCGATAGGAGATATTGTCTTAACAACTCCTGTCATCCGTTGTCTGAAACAACAGGTAAAAGATGTCGAAGTACATTACCTTACCAAAAAACAATTTGCCCCGGTTATAGCATCTAATCCTTATATCGATAAAATTCATTTACTCGAAGATGACCTGTCCGGAATAATTCCGCAGCTTAAAAAGGAACGTTTCGACTATCTGATCGATCTGCATAAAAACCTGCGAACCTCTCTGGTTAAGAACCGGCTAAATGCTCTGACTTTTTCTTTTAATAAACTCAATCTGCAGAAATGGCTGCTTGTAAATTTCAAGGTTGACCGGTTGCCGGATACCCACATTGTCGACCGGTATTTAAAAACAGTTACTTTGTTTGATGTGAAAAACGATAATAAGGGACTCGATTATTTTATACCACCCGAGGATGAAATGGATATGTCTTCACTCCCCGGGGCTTTTTCACATGGTTATGTGGCATTTGTAATAGGTGGTAAACACGCTACCAAACAACTGCCGGATGAAAAAATCATTTCTGTTTGCAACAAGCTTGAACTTCCGGTTATTCTGATGGGGGGAAAGGAAGATAATGAAAAGGCTGAAAACATTTTAAAACAGGTAAAAGGCGATGTTTTAAATATATGTGGAAAATATTCCATTAACCAGAGTGCTTCCCTTGTAAAGCAGGCAAAAGTGGTAATTACACACGATACCGGACTGATGCATATTGCTGCGGCCTTTAAAAAGAAAATCATATCCGTATGGGGGAATACTGTTCCGGAGTTTGGCATGTATCCCTATTTAACAGGCAACAAATCCGAAATTATACAGGTAGAAGGTTTGAAATGCCGGCCCTGCTCAAAAATAGGTTTTGAAAAATGTCCGAAAGGTCATTTTAACTGCATGATGAAAATCGATGAGGACAGAATAGTTGAACTTGCCCGTAATTTTTTTCAGTAATTCATATTCTTTATCACAACATCTTAATTCCACAACGAACCTGCCCGCGGCAGAAAGTGTGATGATAGTAAGGTTTTCACTAAGAAAATAAGAAGATTTTTTGGAAAGTTTCAATTTCTAAAATCCTGTGGCACAGAATTTGACGCTTCTCAGAGGTTGTTTGATGGTATTATTTCCGGGGTACGATTAAAATTTTCTCAATGTATGATTGTAACTAATATACATATCCGGTCGTCTATTATATTAAAACAATAAATAAATGCAAAACTTTCGTATATTTCTTTTCTAAAACCCTAATTAATCTTGCTCAAATGTTTAAAAACTACTTCAGAACCATCCTGCGCAATCTGCTAAACAACAAATTTTATTCGTTATTAAATATATTCGGACTGGCAACAGGCATTGTAGCCGCAATTTTTATTTTGTTGTATGTAAAAGACGAACTATCCTACGACCGGTACAATAAAAATTATCAACGGATATACCGGCTGGAGGGACACTTTAACATCGATAACAAAGATGAAAAATTCAGTGTAACACAGGTTCCCTTAGCGCCCACATTAAAAGATGAAAATCCCGAAATAGAAACGTATGTGCGTTTTAATAATGCAGGCACACTTTATTTCAAAAAAGGCGGGTATGAGACTGAAGCAGATAGTGTATATTATGCAGATTCTACTGTATTTGATGTATTTACAAATGAGTTCGTTAGTGGTAGTCCCGAAAGAGCGCTTACCAGACCAAATACAATGGTTGTCACACAAAGTTTTGCAAAAAGATTTCTGGATGATGGAAACCCGGTCGGGCAAACACTTACCACTGTTGGCGGCAATTTATTTGAAATTACCGGAGTGATAAAAGACCTGCCGCAAAACACCCATTTGAAATATACGGCCCTGATCTCAATGAGTACACTTGAAAAATGGGTTGGGAAAGACAAGTTTAACGACCGCAGTGAAAATTCATTCTGGAATGTCGAAATATTTTCTTATATCATGCTGAAGGAAGGAACAGATATTCAACCGATACTCGACAGGTTTCCGCAGTTCTATGATAAATACATGAAGGATATCGGAGAAAAAATAAAAGCATCTTTTAAACTGATGGTAAAACCCCTGGCAGATATTCACCTGAATTCCAACGATCTGAAAGGAGAACTGTCTACCGGAAACAAATGGTATGTGTATGTATTCATGATAATTGCCGTATTTATTCTTTTTATTGCCAGTATTAATTATATGAATTTGTCAACGGCCAGGGCAGTTACCAGTGCCCGGGAAGTGGGAGTACGAAAAATTTCCGGAGCGCCCAAATTAAAACTGGTAACGCAATTTCTCTCCGAATCGGTTATCCTTTCTTTAATGGCATTTGTATTTGCCATCGTCCTTACTTTTTTACTTCTGCCTTTGTTCAACGATATATCCGGGAAGCATTTTTCTATGCATTTTTTCACCTCAACCGGGATGATACTGGGTATGATCGGTATAACTTTATTTGTTGGACTTATTTCCGGAATATATCCGGCTTTTTTCCTTGCTTCTTACAAGCCGGTAAAAGTACTGAAAGGCAACAGCAGCACATCGGACGGGAAAGGGACATTACGCAAAATCCTGGTAATATTCCAGTTTACCTTGTCGGTTACCATGATCATTGCAACCATGATTGTTTCCGGCCAGTTAAAATTCATGCGAAATGCCTACCTGGGTTTCGACAAAGCAGACGTGCTGGTAATGACTATGCGGGACAGTACACTAAGAAAAGACATAGAACCTCTTAAACAGGAATTGTTAAAAAACCCGGATATTCTTTCCGTAGCCGCTTCATCGAGCACTCCTGGATTTGGATTTGGCATCCAGGTAATGAGTATGGAAGGAGAAAATGGGGAAATGGTAGACCGTACCCTGAGTAATTACTTTATCGATTATAATTATATCGATTTAATGAAAATACCCATGGTCGCCGGCAGAAATTATCAGCGAAACATGCCAACCGATGATAAAAAAGCTTTTATTATCAACGAAACAGCTGCCAGGAATTTTGGTTGGGTAGATTCTACATCAGCCGGTAATATTGATTATAGCAAAGCACTGGGGAAAAAATTTCAATATGGAATTGATGGTGACGGAACAGTTCAACGCGATGGAGAAATTGTTGGCGTATACCAGGATTTTCATTTCACATCCCTGCACAATGCCATAGAACCACAGGTACTTTTATTGCAAAATAAAACGCGTTACCTGCGACTGCTGAATATACGGCTGGCTAAAAATAACAGGAAAGAGACAATAGATTATATCGACAAGATAAGGAAAGAATTCAGTAATAAATTCCCGTTTGAATATGTATACCTCGATGAGAATCTTAATAAATCCTATAGTGAAGAAGTAAAAAAGGGAAAATTACTAAACGCTTTTACCATCCTTAGTATATTCATAGCCTTATTAGGTTTGCTCGGACTTTCGTCCTACATGACCCAGCAACGTTCGAAGGAAGTAGGTATAAGGAAAGTTATGGGTTCTTCGGCGGGGATGATTGTTGGATTGTTTTTGAAAGAATTTATAAAATGGGTATTAATAGCGGATGTACTGGCCTGTGGAATTGCCTATTATTTTATGGATAAGTGGCTTCATAATTTCGAATATCACATGAATATCGGCATCTGGATATTCTTACTGTCAGCGGCAATTTCCGTGTTGATAGCTGCATTAACAGTTAGCTTCCGGGTAATCCAGGCTGCAGGCAAAAATCCGGTAGATGCCATCAAGTACGAATAGTGACATTTAAAAAATAACGAATCATTCTAAACAACTGATAATTACTTGCATTGTAGAAATTTTTAATTATTTTTGGTCCGTGTAGGGAGTTATAACTTGTATATGCGGTTATCAGTAGGGCTTTCAATGTTGTTGATTTTTATGGCCGGAGTAACTTCAGGTCAGGAATTATCTCGTGTAGTAATTGGCGCTTATGGCAATTATTACGACAATAATTTTTTTAATATTTCGGCAACTTCAGGAGAAACAATGGTTGCCACCTTTCAGGCTGATGAGGGGAATTATCTTACCCAGGGTTTTCAGCAACCTGCTTCTGTTTACGATTCACTGGCATCATCTTATAATTCTGTGGATATATTTCCGAATCCTGTTTATCAGGGAATGAAATTGACCATTGCATTTAAAGTAAAAGATATAAGTACATATACGGTCGAAATATTTAATATTGTTGGCGCAAGGGTTGCAATTATTCAATTGAACGAAGTATTGAATAATCAAAATGTTCCGATTGATATTTCTTCACTGGCACAAGGTTTATACCTGGTACATGTGTATTCACATGACGGAAAAATGACGCGTACGGAAAAAATCGAAAAGTTGTAAACCGATTTAAACATTCAACCTGTATCAAAAATAACTGTATGAAAAAACTTACCATAACCATACTATTAGTCCTGGCAGCATTCCCTTCACTGCTTTTTGCGCAGGGAGCCCCTAAAGGAATGAATTACCAAGCCATTGCCCGTGATTTCAGGGGGAAAGAAATGCCCAATACAAGCATTATAGTCAGGTTTTCAATAGTAAATATAAATGATACGGCGCAATGGATTGAAGAACACACTACTACTACCAATAAATTCGGTTTGTTTAACCTGGTAATTGGCCAGGGAACCCGAAAAGGCGGACAAAAAGATAAATTCTCTGAAATACAGTGGGGTGCGGAAGCTTATTTCCTTAAAGTGGAAGTTGATTTCAACGATGGTAAGGGGTTCCAGAACCTGGGGAAATCGCAGTTGTTATCGGTTCCCTATGCTCTATATGCAGAATATTCAGCTAACGGAGGCGGCACAGGAGGTGATCCCGAAGACAAGGATAAAGACCCTACCAATGAAATACAGAGTCTTTCCATTAACGGGAAACACCTTTCTATTATGTTGAATGACGTGGAAACGAACGGCGTGGATCTGAATGTGGACGATGCCGATGCCGATCCCACCAACGAGATCCAGGACCTGATGCTGAACAACAACATGTTGAACATTACCAATAATCCCGATGCCAATCCGGTTGACCTGCGGCCTTACCTTGATAATACCGATAAACAAACCCTTTACAATAAAGACGACAGTATTGGAATTTCTGGAGGGAACAGGATCAGTCTGAACAGGTTCCTGGATAATACGGATAAACAAACACTGGCTCTCGAAACAGATTCCCTGCGAATTGCAGGAGGCAATGCTGTTAGTACGGAAACGTTGAAAAATCCGGAAAGTGTTAACTTTTATGCGAATCGCACTACAACTTATACTATTATCTACAGGGGAGAATTATATATTTAAAGTTTGAAGAAGTAAAGACTAAATGTCAGGTAATGCATACAATTCATTCAAATGGCAATTTTACAGCACCTACAAGTGGATTATATTCATTTTATTTTGTTTATAATGCTAACAGTACCCAAGAAGTGTATTTATATGTAGATAATACAAAAGTTGATACTTTCGGTAGTACGAATTAGTGCGAATCAAAAAAATTCAGAATTAGTTTTATGAAATATCTGGATGCTGGAGCTATTGTTAATTTGGTTGTTTATAATTACGGTGCTACAGCAACCGAAGCAGGAACAGGAATTTTCTCGGGCTTCAGAGTATATTAAGAAGTACCTGAATGTAAATTAAATTTAATCCCTTAAACAGCAACTCTCTCTTCTATTTTTCGTAGATAGGTTAAATTACTGCCGGATTTGATTTTAAGTTGTTCATACTTCCGGCAAATGTGCTGCAACAGGTTTTACATTTTTTGTATCTTTAGCTTTGAAAAACCTGCGGACAAAACAATGTTTTGACTAAATATCAGTTTATTATTAGTAAACCAGGGGCAAAAACATAAATACCAATTTAACCATGGCAAGTTTAAAAGCTATGCTGGGGATGTTCCCCAAGACATCCCAATATGAGGCGGGACGGATAGCATTACAGAATGAATACGATGTTTTCCGCGCGTTTGCCGAATCAGACGAACTGAAGGAATATCTTGAACTGAAAGACAAGGTAAATTCAGCTGAATTTGCACAACGCAAAAAACAAATTCAGTCGCAAAAGTTCGGCGATACAGAAGAATACCGGAAAGAACGGGAATATCTTCAGCTTAAAAAAGCTAAGGATATCAAACTGTATTTTAAAACCAAAAGTTCAGGGTCCTATAAAAATTATATGGAAGTGGAAGGATCCGAGGACCTGAAAGAATATGAAAACCTTTCGGAATTTCTGAAATCCCCTGATTATTTAAAGATAAAAGAATACAGCGCCCAGTCTCCGCGAAAAAAATTCGAACAGTCGGAATTGTTCAATACCCTGAAACAATTTGAAGAACAGAAAAATTCTGTGCGGATTAAAAATTACTACAAGTTCAAAAAGCTGAGAGGATATCACTATTTTAAGGAAACGGAAAACTCCAAACAGCTTGCCGAATACAGGGAACTTGAAAAATTTGCAGGCTCGGATGAATTCTACAAAGCAAAAAATACCCTGTCAAAATCCGACTTTAAACGCTCCGGTGAATTTGCAAAGTTCCAGCAGTTTAAGACTCTGGGCAAATCCAAAGGAATAAAAAATTACCTGAAACTGCTCGATTCACCGTACTTTAATGATTTCGACGAGTTTAGGGATTCACAGGAACGGGAAGCATTTAAAGAGCTCGAAAAATATATTCAGTCGGTAGAATTTAAGAACGAGAAGCAGAAAATTGAAAAACAAAAGTTCGAAGATACCGAAGAATACCTGATCGAGAAGGAATACAACCGGCTGAAACAAACCGGTAAGTTCCAGCAATATTTTAAGTTCAAAAAATCAAAAGAATTTACGAACCTGAATCAGTTGGAAAATTCCGACCGGTTAAAGCATTATACGGAATTGGAAAAATTTGTGCAGTCCGAAGAATTTAAAAAGGTAAAGGACTACATGGCATTATCGGCCGCAAAAAAATATGAACTATCGGAAGAATATGCACTGGAACAGCGGTTTTTAACCCTCGACAAGTCGGAAAAGATTACCACTTATTTCAAACAGCTGAAATCGGATAAGTTCAACGAACTGAAAAAATGGGAACTGACATTCGAGGAAGAATTCGCTGCAAATAAACTCGACCGGAAAAAATGGATTACCCGTTATTTCTGGGGGGATGCTTTATTAAAAGAGAGTTACGCGCTGTCGGATGAAAAGCATTTTTTCACCGATGGAAATAACCTGGAATTCGACGATAGTGCAGTACGCATTGTTACACGTAAAGAAAAAGCTACCGGAAAAACATGGGACCCTTCGGTAGGGTTCTTCCCCAAAGAGTTTAATTATACATCGGGACTGATAAGTACCGGTAACAGTTTTCGGCAGCGGTACGGGATTTTTGAGGCCAAGATACGTCTATCGTCTTCTTATCCGGTAAATCATGCCTTTTGGATGATATCGGAAAAGATTGTCCCCCATATCGACATTATGAAAGCCGATAAAAAACTTTCGATGAATGCTTACTGGGGAAATCCGGGTGAGAAAAATGGAATTCATAGAAAAATCTCGAATCTGAAACGCTCTCGTTTTGCAGGGGATTATTTCATTTATACACTGGAATGGCAGGAAAACAAGCTTACCTGGAAAATAAACGGGCTTACGGTTGCTACTTCTGTTACCGGGGTGCCGCATGAACCCATGTACCTGCTGCTGAGCTCAGGCCTGTATAAAGATACCAACGGAACTACGTTACCTGCCGAACTGGCTATTGACTGGGTACGTTGTTACCAGAAAAAATCGGAATAATTCAGGGAAAAGGTTTTAAAGGTTTGGCGGTTAGTCTTTTTTGTCGTGATGAAATCACAACGACCTTTGTGCCTATGCAAATCACAACTGTTTATTTCATGAATCAGAAACATTCAGGATCTCATCCTTATGACATCTCTTTATAATGCTCAGGCCTCCTTGTTAAACTGTTCCTGCTCATCTATGCGTTCATCAAGGTTTGCCTGATGGATGAATTGTTCAAAGCTGTAATCATCTATCAATTCATCCTTCTCAAGGATAAGGGATAATAATTCGTGCTCATACGTATTTTTCATATCCTGTAATTTAATGATACTGTAAAAGTACCACTACAGGATTAACCGGAAATTAACAGCAGGTTAAGCTATTGTAAACCCGGGAAAAGTTATTAACAGGTTATTCATAAAATGGCTATCTAAAAGACTCAATGTTAAAAAATGTTATTGTAGGCGAAAACTCTGTCCTCACCGTCATTGTAAGCGATAGCGAAGCCTGCCTGCTGCAGACAGGCAATCTCCTTCTTTTGAAGGAAATTATACTTATAAGTTAATATATTTCATTATAGCAGGAGATTACCTACGGTGAGCTCCGCTTCGCTCCGGTTGCTTCGTCGTTCCTCCTCGCAATGACGGATAGAAACAGCCTGTCCCTTCATCACTCCGTACGAAACCGGAACGAAAGTTGCACCTTGGTGCGGTAAGCCACTACTTTTCCTTCCTCTACTTTCAGGTCCTGCGACACGACCTCTGCAATACGCAGATCTTTCAGCGTTTTACCGGCCTGGTCGATGGCAACGCGGGCGGCATCCTCCCAGGACTTTTCACTGGTACCGATCAGTTCGATCACTTTGTATACACTCATGGTTATTCCTCCTTATTTTAGGTTTATGAATGGAGAAATGGAAAAGGAATTCTGAAAGAAGGCGGTTACATTGGAAGTACCTGGTTTAAATTTACGAAAATTCGAGGTGTTATGAAAGGATGTCAAGATATTTTTCATTCCCCCAAGGTAAGTTCCATAAATACCAAAGCAAATTCCAAACTTGCCAAGTCAAGTTACATAAACGCCAAAGCTAATTCCAAACCCGCCAAAGGAAGTTTCATAAGTGCCAAAGCAAATTCCAAACCCGCTAAAGGAAGTTTCATAAGTGCCAAAGCAAATTCCAAACCCATCAAAGCAAGATCCATAAATACTAAGGTAAAATTCAAACTTACCAAAGGAAGTTCCATAAATACCGAAGCAAAATCCCACTCCCAGCCGTCACTGCGAGCGAAAGCGTGGCAGTCTCCTTCTTATGAGGAAATGATTACTAATAAGGTAATTCATCCTATCAAAGCAGGAGATTACTTCAGTCGTTCCTCCTTCGTAATGACGAATGTTAGTATAAATCGTTACTGCAAACGAAAACCCTCACTGCAAGCAAAATCTATACCTGCAAAAGGAAGTTCCATAAATGCCATGGTAAAATTTAAATCTGCCAGAGGAAGTTTTATAAATACGGGTGACTGTTACAACTTTAAGTAGAATTTTTATATAATAATTAGTCTCCTCCGACCGTCCCCTAAAAAAATAACCCCTCATAACAAGCTGTGTTACAAAGGGGTTATTAAATTAATCATAGACCAAACGTCCTTATTTCGAACTTTTAGTGGAGGATTTGAAACAATTACTGTCTGTAATCAGACACTTTTGAAAATTTCTCAGTGTGAGTTTGAGTGTGAGTATTGAGGGACAAAACAAGGTGGAGTGTGTGTCTCACTCTTGCTCGAAACTCACACTCCACACTATTTTGTAGCCTCACCAGGACTCGAACCTGAATCTGAAGTTTAGGAAACTTCCGTTCTATCCCTTGAACTATGAGGCCGCTTTTGCGGCACAAAAATATTGAAATTCATTCAGCCGACAAAACATTTTTTTATTTCTGTTTCTGTTTCAGTCAATTTTGAGTTAATAACAATTCAAAAACCTGCGGAAAACTTAGGGTGATTTTTTCTATTTTTAACCCCCGATATCTTAATCCGGGCTTAAATATTTGAAAAGTAACTATGAATTATATCGACCTTATCTTTGCGATCGCTTTTCTTTGGGCGGCGTATAAGGGATTAACCAAAGGCTTTATTATCCAGGCGGCAGCCCTGGCCGCATTATTACTGGGAATTTTCGGAGCTATAAAGTTCTCTGACCTTACAGCCGGGTTTATTACGGAAAAACTGGATTACCATTCCGATTACCTGCATTTAATCGCTTTTGCCCTTACATTTGTAGCAATTGTGGTAGGTGTTCATTTGGTTGCACGGATAGCCGATAAACTGGTAAAAGCCGTAGCCCTTGGTTTTGTCAACCGTATTTTCGGGCTACTGTTCAGCTGGCTGAAAACCGCCTTCATCATCAGCGTTATTCTTATAATTCTGAACAGTATCGACAGTCGCGCCCCTTTTCTTCCCCGGAAAGCAATTGATAATTCTTTACTTTATAAACCCTTATCTTCATTTGCCCCGCTCCTGTTTCCTTATTTCCGCTTCGATTTCCGCGAGATCAAAAAAGAAGTTATCCCCAATTATGAAATTAGGGTATAGGGGATGAATTTTTACTGAAAATAAACTTCAAATACTATCTTTGTGAAAATTTTTACTTCATGAAATTTGTAGAAGAGTTGAAATGGCGTGGAATGATCCACGATATAATGCCCGGAACCGAAGAACAGCTTGCCAAAGAAATGACCGCTGCCTACATTGGCTTTGACCCAACGGCCGATTCGCTTCATGTGGGAAGCTTTGCCCAGATCATATTATTAAAGCGGTTCCAGGAAGCCGGACATAAGCCCATAGCTTTGGTTGGCGGCGCTACCGGAATGATCGGTGATCCTTCCGGGAAATCGCAGGAACGTAACCTGCTGAATGAAGAAACTTTGCAGAAAAACCTGGACGGTATTGAAAAACAACTTCGTAAATTTCTCGATTTCGATTCGGATTCGCCCCAGGCTGCCGAACTGGTAAATAACTACGACTGGATGAAAGAATTCAGTTTTCTCGAATTTATTCGTGATGTAGGAAAGCATATTACGGTAAATTACATGATGGCTAAGGACAGTGTAAAAAAACGTATTGGCGAGGAATCGAAACAGGGGATGTCGTTTACCGAATTTTCTTATCAGCTGGTGCAGGGGTACGATTTTTTGCATCTGTATCAGCATAAGAACTGTAAGCTGCAGATGGGAGGTTCCGACCAGTGGGGAAATATTGTTACCGGAACCGAACTGATACGGCGTAAAGCTGGCGGAGATGCGTATGCCCTTACCTGTCCGCTGATAACCAAGGCTGATGGCGGTAAATTCGGGAAAACCGAAAAGGGGAATGTGTGGCTCGATCCGGAAAGAACTTCCCCGTACGAATTTTACCAGTTCTGGCTCAATACTTCCGATGATGATGCAGCACGGTATATAAAAATTTTCACTTTTATTCCGAGAGTTGAAATTGAAAAGCTGATAGAGGAACACCTGCAGTCGCCACATGAAAGGCTTTTACAACGCCGGCTGGCCGAAGAAATAACCGTGATGGTCCATTCGCGTGAAGATTATGATGCCGCGGTAGAGGCGTCGCAGATCCTTTTCGGAAAGGGCACTGAAGAGTCGCTAAAAAAACTGGATGAAAAGACATTTCTCACAATATTTGACGGGGTACCCACGTTTGAAGTCAGTTACCAAAAGTTAAAATCCACTATTAATGTAATGGATCTGTGTGTATCCGAAGCAACCATTTTCGAATCAAAAGGGGAGATGCGCCGGTTAATTCAGGGGGGCGGTTTCAGTGTGAATAAAAAGAAAGTGGACAATCCTGAATTATCCATAACTGCAGAAGATCTGCTTAATAATAAATACCTGCTTGTACAGAAAGGCAAAAAGAATTATTCTATCATAAAAATTAATTAATCAAGTTAACTATTTTAATATGACACGGGACGATAATTCCAATTTCCGGTTCTCATCGATCGATCTGATTACCTTTGCCTGGGCAAAAAGGAAACCTTTATTAATTATTTCATTAGTAGCTGCAGTAGTTTCGATAATCTTATCGTTTCAGATCAGGGAACTTTATAAATCAACAGTTGTACTATTTCCTGCTCCGAGCACATCTGTCTCGAAATCACTTTTATCCAATCAATATGCCGGTACCCAGGCATTGTTATCATTCGGGGAGGAAGAACAGGCAGAGCAGTTACTCCAGATACTCAGTTCGGATCAGATACGGTCGAGAATCATTAAAAAATATGATTTAATGGACCATTACGGGATAAAACCGGATCAGAAATACAGGAATACCGCCCTTCAGAAAAAGTATAGCAAATTAATTTCCTTCAAGCGTACAAAATACATGTCGGTAGTAATTGAAGTGCTCGATTACGACCCGAAGACAGCTGCCAATATTGCAAACGACATCGCCAACCTGGTGGATACTACCATGAACAATATTCAGCATGCACGGGCAAGTTTAGCACTTAAAACAGTTGCCGATCAGTATATTACTTTGACTAATCAGATTCAGAAAATGGAAGATTCGCTGAATGTAATCCGTTCACTGGGGATCAACGATTATCAATCGCAGGCAGAAGTGATTAATACAGCATATGCCAAAGCTATTCTTGACAATAATACCAGGGCTGAGAATATTCTGAAAGGTCAGTTAAACATTTTATCGAAATACGGTGGAGCTTATGTATCCATTTCGGATTTTCTTGATTATCAAAAAGAGAACCTGAGTGACCTGAAAGCAAAATACGCCGAAGCTAAAGTAGATGCGGAACAAATGCTTCCTCATAAATACGTGGTAGATGCTGCATATCCTGCCGAGCGTAAATCGTATCCCAAAAAGTCCATTATTGTATTGACTTCCACTATTTCTGCTTTCCTGTTTGCTTATCTGTTATTATTAATTATAGACATTATCCGGAAAAATTATAATAAAGGTTAAGGATTTGATTAAAATATCCGATACAGCGAAGTTCTACCTGCTGTCCCTTATTTTTATTCTCACGAATGCATTTTTCATTTATAAGGGATTTTACCTGCTTGGATTGTTGCCCCTGGTGATTATTGTGGTAATGCTGGCTTTCCTGAGGCTTGACAATTTTCTAATCATTACGGTTTTCATGGTACCGGTTTCCATACCCATGTATGAACTGGTTAGCGGGCTGGGGGTTAATCTCTCGCTTCCGGCTGAGTTATTACTGGTGGGTGGACTGGTACTTTTTATATTTAAAATTCTGAAAGGAGAATACCCGGACAAAAGGATATTGAAGCATCCGGTTACAGTAGTTATCTATTTCAATCTGGTATGGATTCTTGTAACATCATTTACCTCCAGTATGCCGCTGGTATCCTTCAAATTTTTTCTTTCCAGGTTATGGTTTGTGGCTGTGTTTTATTTCATTGCTTCCGAAGTATTTCTGAAGCGTGATTACTTCCGGAAATATGTTTGGGCATATATTATCCCATTTCTCGGAGTAATTGCCTTTGCAACAACCCGGCTTTTTTCCATAGGTTTATTCGACCAACAGGCAGCACATTGGGTAATGAACCCGTTTTACAACGACCATACATCTTATGGAGCCACATTGGCTATGCTAATACCGGTAATGATCGGTTTTGTATTTTCCGGATCATTAAAAAGTACTGAACGTGTTATAGCAGCAATAGTATTGCCGGTTCTTATCGGAGCGATCGTATTATCTTACAGCCGGGCCGCCTGGCTGAGTCTTGTAGTGGCACTGGGAGTGTTACTGGCAGTGCGACTGAGAATAAAATTTGTAACAATATTCATTATAAGTTCTATAGCCGGACTTCTTCTTTTCCAGAATTTCACAAAGGTTTTTTTCCGGCTCGAACAGAATAAAACAGCATCGTCGGCAGATATTGCCCAGCATATCGAATCGATGTCGAATATTACAAGTGATTATTCGAATGTGGAAAGGTTTAACCGCTGGGACTGTGCCATACGCATGTTCAAGAAGCGCCCGTTTTTCGGATGGGGACCCGGAACATATATGTTTCAGTATGCGCCTTTTCAGATCAGTTATGAAAAAACACCAATCAGTACCAATATGGGAGACAAGGGAAATGCCCATAGTGAATACCTGGGGCCACTGGCAGAATCGGGGTTTTTCGGAACATTAACATTTCTGCTGATCCTGATTTTTATAATTTATACCGGCTTAAAAGTCCACAAAAGAATGGATACCAGGTCGGACAAAATTCTGCTGCTCTCTGTCCTTCTCGGTTTAATTACTTATTTTACGCACGGATTACTAAACAATTTTCTGGATACAGATAAGGCATCTGCTTTATTTTGGGCTTATATTGCGTTGATAGTGGTAATGGATATTAAAACCACTTATAATAAAGTGGAAAAGCTACCTGCAGGTGAGGGCAAACCTTAATAAAACTCAACTCCCATAATTGAAATATCATCAAAAATGGCAGTGCTGTCACTCAGAATGCCCTGGCATTTTATGATTTCTTCAATGTTGCTGTCAATACCGTTGTTATTTATGAGGCATTCTTCAATCTCCTCAGTTCCCACGGATACTCCTTTCCCGTCCATCAGCTCGATAAGACCATCGGTGTAACATAATATTTTGGTAGGATCTTCGATTGTAATGGAACCTTTCCGGATAATGGGTATTTCATCCAGCATACCGACTCCCACACATCCCTTTTTTAGCATACTGACTTGTTTATCTCCGATCTGGTACATGATCGGCGGGTTGTGACCGGCGTTGATGTATTCAAGCTCACGGGTTTTAAAATTAAACCGGGCCACAAAGAGGGTAATGAATTTTTCTCCGTTGGCCGAACGCATCAAGCTGTGGTTAAGCTTTTCCACCAGAGCAGCCAGTGAAATATCATGCGTAAAAAGGGCACGCAGGTTGGCCTGGAAATTTGACATCAGTAAAGCAGCCGACATTCCTTTTCCCGACACATCGGCAATACAAAAACCGATCTCATCTTTGTCCAGTTCGAGATAATCGTAATAATCGCCTCCAACTTCGAGATGTGGGATGGTAAAAAGTTGTAATATAAATTTTATCGTTTTTCGGTAGAATGGTACTGTCGGGAATCAGCAGGTTCTGCATTTTTGATGCCAGTTCCATCTCTTTTTTCATTGCTTCCTGGCGCAGGCTCTCATTGAATAACCTGATATTTTCAATTGCAACCATTATTATGTTGGAAAGGGTCTGAATATAATTCAGGTGTTTGATGGTAGGGCTGATCCCTTCACCTTCTTCTTCAATATCTCCGATAATTACGTAAGCAATGGGAACATTTTTATTATAAACCGGGATGATGATATCGAATTTACTCAGAACTTCGTTTGGGGATGAAGATACAAAAGTAATCTCATTGATACCTGAAAGATCTTTTTCCACATCTATTTTTTCATAACTGTCGTCGGCGACCCCCGAAATCAGTATACATTTCCAGGTGTTTTCCAGTTTGAAAATAATTACTTTCCCAATACTCAAATCTTCCCGGAGCAGTTTTTCATACCGGCTCATTAACTGGTCGCGTGAAAGATTTTCATTGATCGCCTGCGTAATATCTAAAAGAGCATTTAACTTAAAATTTGTTTGTTTCAGTCGTTTGATAGATGATTTATTCATAATTCAGGCGATTATGGGTTTAATTATTACTTTACCCGTTCGACGTATGTATGGTCGCGGGTATCGATTTTTATTTTTTCACCGGTATTCACAAACAAGGGTACATTAATGGTTGCCCCTGTTTTCACAGTAGCCTGTTTCAGTGACGAGGAGGACGATGTATCCCCGCGTACACCAGGTTCGGTATAAGTAACTTCCATTACTACGAATGGGGGTAATTCACACGAAAGCGGGGTCTCTGTGTCGGCATGATATACCACTTCTACTTCCTGTCCTTCCATTAACAAATCCTTTGCTTCAATTAAGTTTTCAGGTATATTAACCTGTTCGAAAGTTTCGAGATGCATAAAATGAAAACCGGTATCGTCGCTGTAAAGATATTGGTAAGGTCTCCGTTCCACACGGGCTACTTCAACTTTTACACCGGATGAAAAGGTATTGTCGATTACTTTTCCCGAAGTAAGACTTTTTAATTTAGTACGCACAAAAGCGGGGCCCTTGCCCGGCTTTACATGTTGAAATTGTACAATGGTATATAGATCGTTATTATACTCTATACACAGCCCGTTCTTAAAATCTGCCGTAGTTGCCATATTCTATTTTAAAGTTATTTATGCTACAAAAATAATGAAATCAATGAAATACCGGTTGTCCGATATAAATATTTAGAGAGATATCAGGTTTTTGATTTTAAAAAATTTTCCGTCAGGGTTATAAATAATTATACAGGGAGCGGTTTTTATATTCATGATGATGGTAATAAAATATTTACCTCAGGTTCATCTTTCTTATTTAAACAAAATGTTCTTTTTAGAAACTGTAGCAATAAAATCTTTCAGGTAATAGGGTTCAAAATAGGCAACATCTTCGAATTTTTTTTCCCGGAATGCTGCTTCAGTCAGTTCGGCCATATAAGATGCCGATGGTTCGGGCTGATCGAAAAATGCAGCATTTTCATGTACGATGGTTTCCCTGCATTTAGTGGCACCCGATCCGAAAAAAACGATCCTGTTGTTTTGCAGAAATTCGTGGAAGGAATCAGTATCAATTATTTTCGCTTCGATGGGATGCAGTAAATTCAGTTGTGTATCGAACAGTGCAGTATAAACTTCCATTCTCCGGGCATCGATCATTGGACAAAGGATCATATTTTCATTTTCTGACAGGTCCTTCCAAAGGTTAAGTTCCAGCGCTCCTTTTGCCATAACATGAAGTGTGTTTACAGCCACTAGTGGTATATTTGCCCCGTAACACAATCCTTTTGCTGTGGATACTCCTATGCGGAGGCCAGTATAAGATCCGGGGCCTTTGCTGACAGCAACAGCGTCGAGTTGATCAGCAGAAAGCTGACGGTCTTTTAACAACTGATCTATAAAAACAGCCAGTAAAGCAGCATGCGATTTTTCTTCTGTGCTTTCTTTTACCTCTATTACTTCTCCGTCTTTTGCCAATGCTACCGAACAAACCCGTGTAGCGGTTTCAATATTCAGTATTAACCCCATATCCCCTCACTTTATCACTGATCCGCAATTCTATTTTTTATTATCCTCTGCATACAATTTTTCTTTGCTAACCTTGTTAACCGCCATTCCATCTTCCAGTTTTTTCGAAACAGTGTTATAAGGAGCAACAATTACTTCCTGGCCCTCTTTTAACCCGTCAGTTATCTCTATATATTTATTATCGAGTATGCCTGTTTTCACTAATTGCTGTTTTGCTTTTCCATTATCATACAGAAAGACCAGTTCACGGCTTTCGTTCGAATCATCCGTTATTTTCAGGCTGTCGGGCCGCGCTTTATTAAGGGCGCTGTCGCTCCGGGTTGTAACTGCTTCTATCGGCACAGTAAGAATATCTGTTTTTTTCTGTGCCTGGATATCGGCTGTGGCCGACATTCCCGGCCGAAGAGGATTCGGGTCCTTGGGGGTGATCAGGTCCTGATAGGAAGATTTTAGTAATAATATTTTCACATCGAAATTGGTAACCTGATCGGCACTCGTACCGGTGGTGTTGGCTGAATTAGCAATTTCTGTCACTACACCTTTGAATTTCCTGTCAAGATAAGCGTCCAGTTCTATTAGCGCCGTGTCCTGCAGCTTCACCCGGACGATATCGTTTTCGTTCACTTCCACCAGTAGTTCCATGCGATCGAGGTTGGCAATGCTCATCAGGTCGGTTCCTGCCATCATGGAAGTACCGGCTACCCTTTCACCTTTTTCAACATTTAAAACCGATACTGTTCCATCCATAGGAGCGTATATACTGGTTTTTCTCAGATCATCATCCGCTTCTTTTAATGCTGCTTCCGAACTTATAACCTGGTATTTTGCCGATTCCACATTTTGTTTGGTAGCAACTAAGTCAGCTTTGCCCATATCGAAAGAAGCCTGTGCTGATTCCCAGTCGGAGAGGGCGATGGTTCCGCTTTTCCAGAGTTTTTCACTGCGTTCATACGATAACTTGGTCTGTTCGAATTGTGCTTCCGCCTGTGCTAATTTAGCTTTTACATTGGCCAGATTGGCTTTGGCAGTGTTTACCGAGGCTTCTATCCTGGCGCGCGCTGAGATATAATTGTCAGGTTTTATTTTCAATAATAACTGGCCTTTTTTTACCTTATCCCCGTCCTTCACATTCAACTCTACTATTTCCCCGGCAACATCGGGTGTCAGCTTTACTTCTGTTTCGGGCTGGATCTTTCCGTTAGCTGTGATTACTTCGGTAATATTCCGTTTTTCTACCTTTTCGGTAGCAACGTCATAAGAGATGGATTTTCCGAACCATCCTGCTTTTTTACCTACAACAGCCAGAATAATAATTACAACAGCAGCAATTATCAGGTATCTTAAAAGTTTTTTTGAGTTCATAAATATTCTTTTAATGGGGCTGGGTTTATGCCCGGATTTATGTTAAAAATTATTTTAAAAGTTTTTTTATAAAAAAATAAATTTAATTCAAATATTAGCTTCTTTTACTAAATAACACAAAATCGGCTATCAAAAAGGACATTTAGTTAAATCGGTAACAAATTACGATTTTTCAGGTAAAAATCAATAATTAGCAAAACTAATAAATGAACACGACATTTCATCTGGATGGGATAGGGAATATTAACCTGATTCGGAATACACGATCGAAAAATCTGAGTATTTCCATCAAACCATTTGAGGGGGTGAAGGTGAATGTCCCGCGCAGCCTTAGTTTCAGGGATGCAGAACGTTTTATCCTGTCGAAACAAAGCTGGATAATACGCAATGTTAAAAAAGTAAAAGCGCTTGAAAACGGATTAACAGTTTTTGATCATTCAACGCAATTCCATACAAGCGAACATCAGCTGGTACTGAAAACCCACCCGGCAAATACGCTTCGGATCGTTATAAAGGGAGAATATATCTTTATTTATTATCCGGAACATGCCGATGTAAAAGATCCACGCATTCAGACGGCTATTCGGCGGGGAATAGAAGAGGGGTGGCGGCTTGAAGCGAAAAAATACCTGCCAGAACGGACAAAGCTGCTGGCAGAAAAATATGGGTTCACTTTTAACCGTATTTTTGTGAAAAACACCAAAAGCCGCTGGGGTAGCTGTTCCCATGTAAATAATATCAATCTCAATCTTCATTTAATGCGGCTTCCGCAGCACTTATGCGATTATATTATTCTGCACGAGCTGGCGCATACGGTACATAAAAATCACGGGAAGGATTTCTGGAAACTGCTGGACAGGATATCTTCCGGGAATGCCCGTCAACTGGCAAAAGAAGTAGGGATGTACCGGATCAATGTGTGGTAAATGAAGTTGGAAGCTGGAAGACCGAAGTCGGAAGACTGAAGACTGGAAGTCAGACGACATGAAGGATCTGTTGTCAGTAGAAGGATAATTACAGGAAAGGTTTTTATTGCTTTCAGGGAGGGATAAAATCGTAATAATCTGCAAAGGGATTTGATGGAATTTTATCAGGAAGTTCCCCTATTTTTCCTTCGCTTCTCCTTCGCTTCTCCTTCGTTTATCCTTCGTCGATCTTTTTTTTAAATCAACCATAAAAAACGAGCTGTTTTTGATGGAATCAAAATGCTTATTTTTTATAGAATTCAGTAATAGATCGGATGTCCTTTTCCTGTTCGGTCAGATTGTCTGCCCTGGCACGCTCCCGACATATTCTGTCGGGATTTTTCAGCTCTCGCTCTTATGATATCACTTTTAAATCTAAATAAATTTTTATTAATCTAATCTTAGATACCTCATAGTTCCCCTTGTCATTCCGCTTTGTGTATTTTTAAATCCCGGAGGACTTAGTATGAACATCATAATAAAATATTACTTTTTGGACAGCCCCATTGGAAGCCGCAAATGATTTAATTTTTAAAAAAGTTGGATGATTTAATGATTAATACAGGAATCTGCTTCAGAAAAACCTGATCCCCTGTTTAATGGTTTTCCCCCGCTGGCTGGGGCGTAGGGGGTGGAGTATCTTTTTCTCTTTCTTCTGAATTCACACCACTTCTTCCGTAAGCACTTTATCGAGCGCATTAATGTATTCCAGTCCTTTTTCACGACCGAACAACCGGACAAAGTGTTTGCAAACGATATCTTTTACTCCCGTTCGCCAGTCGAGATAAGATAAAGTGGATATTTTCCCCAGTTCCCGTTTTTCGAGGAAGCGTTTAATGAGATTAATACGTGTGTGAAGGGCAAGGTATGCCTTAATTAGGGTAAGCAATCCGTCTGATAACCGGTTCTCCACATCTTTCAACCCGCCGGGAATAATTTCGTATGTATTGTTATAAAAATTATAAAAGGAATTATCCCAATTCACAAAATGGATCAGGTAATTGACAATTTTAAAAAGCTTTTTATCTTTTTCATGATCGATCGATTGCAAAAAAATACCGTGCAATTCCTCCAGATATTGCCTTTTTATCCTGTTGCCGATTACGTCTGAAATTTCAAGTGTATATCGTTTGTACTCTTTTTCTACGGAACCGAGATCGGTTAACGAACTTTTACCGGAAGATTCTTTACCCGAAAGGATGGCATTCAGTACATTTTTTTCATCATTCAAAAGGTGGTATATGGGGAATTGTTCATGACTCATCAATTGGTCAAACAGGGATTGTGAAAAAAATCCAGATAAGATAAGTATTTCAAGTTTTTTATCTCGTTGGGTAATCCGTTCGAGATCGCTCTGGTAAATTTTAAGGTGTTCATTTATCCGGCTTCTGATTAGTTTTTGGCCCCCCTTTACTTTCAACAGGATATAAACAGGGTAATAATTCTCAGATTGATAGGTTTTTGATTTTTCCTGCCGGTTTAAAAAATGATCGATAGAAATTATATTTTCCGCCATTTTGGTTGAATCTGTGATGTAGGTATCTGAAAATATTCAATGACAAATTACAAAATGTTACCGTTAAATCAAAATAAATGAATGATATCGAAGAACATGCAGGAGCAAAATTAAAATGACAATATGACAATCTCCGCTAACTTCCGGCATGACTGCTTTTAATTTGAAAAATAAAATTCAGGCATTTAATTTTAAAGTAATAAAAGATAAAATCTGTATAAGAAGTAATTTACAGTAAACAAAATAAATATTTTTTATTGAAGTTATTTGAAATTGTTAATAACCTGTATCTGTTAATTAATGAATGTTTTCGGATATTTGCCGATAGAATAATAAGCTGTTAAAAAAACTGATTTTTTCAAATAGTTAAAAACAGGAGATGATCGAACCTGAATTAAACAGAAAACACGACATAAATAACTGATAATCTATAACTTTTTAAAGTCCTGAACGTACAAAAAAGCACATATATAGAAAAATAACTATTTCATAACCTTGTAAAAAAAGGAACAGACACAAGAATTGTATTGTAAAATAGCTTAAAACAAGGAATTACCGAAGGAAGGACGACGATTAATTAGTATCTTGCAACGGTAGGGCCAACTAAATAGAACTAAACTAAACTAAACACTGATTAATGCCTGTAAGAAAACCCAAAATAAAATCTCCTTTTCGATATGCATTTATTCATTACCCGAACCAGGAAGTATTCAAAAAAATAAGACCGGATACCTTTCCCGGCCTGGTGAGTACATGTGATATAAAGAAAAGGCATTTTTTTACAGGGACTAATTAAACCGGCCTGGTAGTTTAAACTAAATGAAGCATTAGCTTGTATAAAAAACAGACTATACGAGGTATTCAAACAATTCTCCCCAAAAATCGACCTGCTTTATGGGCAGGGATGCTATTTGCTTTATTTTTTATTTCCGCTTTTTTTTCCGGTGTTTCTGCACAAACCGTCCTTTTTCTTCGCTGGGATATGCGTATGAGAAGACGATTACCATTGATCATACTAAAGTTTCAGGTTCTTCAGATTTGACATGATTTCGTCCTGTTCTCATTAATATTACTGATCCTGATCACGCCTAAGAACTACTGGAAACGGAGGAAATGTATATAATACGAATGGATATGATATAGTTTTTACTGATGCAAGTGGCTACAAGCTTGATCATGAGATTGAATTATATTCATGCAAGTACGGGAAGATATATTGCATGGGTACGGATTCCATCACTTTCAGGCTCTTCAGATACCGAAATTAAAATACTGTATGGGAACCCGCAGATCAATACTGATCCCTCGACCTCTAATGTTTGGAGTAGCGATTATGCGGGTGTTTGGCATCTTGAAAATACAGATGACGCAACGAATAATTCCAATAATGGATCAGCTCTAGGAGGGACTTCTGCCACGGGTAGTGGCGCTATTGGCGGAGCTTATAATTTTAATGGTAGCACGGGCTATATAAGTATTCCGGATGCACCTTCATTGGACTTGTCCACTGCGGTCACTTTATCAGCGTGGATCAGGCCAACAAGTATCACTAATTGGAATAGGATTATTGCAAAATCATATACTTCCAATAGTCCGCCCTATACCATTTATGGGATGTTGTTTGATGATCAATCCCCAAAGCATAACCGGCTTGAAGTCTCAATAAGTTCTACTCAGAACGCATTTGATGGAAATACTTCTATTCCAACATCTAATTGGACATATGTTGCTGTAACATATGATGGATCAAACAGTACTATTTATGTTAATGGGAATAATGCAGGGTCAAGTACACTAATAACCGGGAACATTGATCAGAATAATATTCCACTTACAATAGCAGCAGGCGATTACGGTGGATCTCCAGCTGATTTTTTTACAGGTAGAATTGATGAAGCAAGAGTTTTAAATAAAGCTCGTTCTGCCGATTGGATAAAAACAGAATACGATAATCAAAGTTCACCCAGCACTTTTTATTCGGTTTCCGGGGGAGCCCCCCATTCGGTTTACAGTTTTGATAATGTGTGCCAGAATACTCCTGTAACATATTCTGTACCAAATCATACAGGATTTACATATACATGGACTCTAACAGATGGGAATATTCTCACCGGACAGGGGACCCATTTAATAACGGTTGAATGGACAACAATTGGAACGCAACAAATATCTCTTCAGGTGGTAGATGGATCATCAAATACAAATTCATCTACTTATGATGTTACAGTTTATGAAACTCCTGTTATATCTGCTGATCCGGAAAATGATACTATTTGCAATGGGGATCAGACAAATATTGTATTAAGTAGTTCAATGCCGGGATCGAGTTTTTCCTGGAAAGTTATCAAGGGGACTGTATTAGGGGCTTCTGATGGTACGGGCAGTACCATACAACAAACACTTACAAATCCTTCAGATGAATATGATACGGTAATATACAGAACTGTTGCAGAAGCACCGGCATCTCCTTTTTGTTTAAGTGATAGTCTCGATATAACGGTTTTAGTAGAGCCGACAGTAACGATAAGTGCAGTCAATGACACGATCTGTGACAACACGGCGACGAACATCGTAGTGAGCAGCAGCAACGTTACCACCAACGGCATGCGCTACACGTGGACGGTAGTAGACAACCCGGTCGTAACAGGCGAGAGCGGTTCCACGGGCAGCGGGCAGGTGATGGGAACCCCGATCATCCAGACGCTGAACAACACGAGCACCACGAAACAGTTGGTACAATATACGATCACTCCCTTTACGGTAGATGCAGGTGATGTGAACGAGTGCAGCGGGACACCTATCACGGTAGACATCTGGGTAGAGCCGACAGTAACGATAAGTGCAGTCAATGACACGATCTGTGACAACACGGCGACGAACATCGTAGTGAGCAGCAGCAACGTTACCACCAACGGCATGCGCTACACGTGGACGGTAGTAGACAACCCGGTCGTAACAGGCGAGAGCGGTTCCACGGGCAGCGGGCAGGTGATGGGAACCCCGATCATCCAGACGCTGAACAACACGAGCACCACGAAACAGTTGGTACAATATACGATCACTCCCTTTACGGTAGATGCAGGTGATGTGAACGAGTGCAGCGGGACACCTATCACGGTAGACATCTGGGTAGAGCCGACAGTAACGATAAGTGCAGTCAATGACACGATCTGTGACAACACGGCGACGAACATCGTAGTGAGCAGCAGCAACGTTACCACCAACGGCATGCGCTACACGTGGACGGTAGTAGACAACCCGGTCGTAACAGGCGAGAGCGGTTCCACGGGCAGCGGGCAGGTGATGGGAACCCCGATCATCCAGACGCTGAACAACACGAGCACCACGAAACAGTTGGTACAATATACGATCACTCCCTTTACGGTAGATGCAGGTGATGTGAACGAGTGCAGCGGGACACCTATCACGGTAGACATCTGGGTAGAGCCGACAGTAACGATAAGTGCAGTCAATGACACGATCTGTGACAACACGGCGACGAACATCGTAGTGAGCAGCAGCAACGTTACCACCAACGGCATGCGCTACACGTGGACGGTAGTAGACAACCCGGTCGTAACAGGCGAGAGCGGTTCCACGGGCAGCGGGCAGGTGATGGGAACCCCGATCATCCAGACGCTGAACAACACGAGCACCACGAAACAGTTGGTACAATATACGATCACTCCCTTTACGGTAGATGCAGGTGATGTGAACGAGTGCAGCGGGACACCTATCACGGTAGACATCTGGGTAGAGCCGACAGTAACGATAAGTGCAGTCAATGACACGATCTGTGACAACACGGCGACGAACATCGTAGTGAGCAGCAGCAACGTTACCACCAACGGCATGCGCTACACGTGGACGGTAGTAGACAACCCGGTCGTAACAGGCGAGAGCGGTTCCACGGGCAGCGGGCAGGTGATGGGAACCCCGATCATCCAGACGCTGAACAACACGAGCACCACGAAACAGTTGGTACAATATACGATCACTCCCTTTACGGTAGATGCAGGTGATGTGAACGAGTGCAGCGGGACACCTATCACGGTAGACATCTGGGTAGAGCCGACAGTAACGATAAGTGCAGTCAATGACACGATCTGTGACAACACGGCGACGAACATCGTAGTGAGCAGCAGCAACGTTACCACCAACGGCATGCGCTACACGTGGACGGTAGTAGACAACCCGGTCGTAACAGGCGAGAGCGGTTCCACGGGCAGCGGGCAGGTGATGGGAACCCCGATCATCCAGACGCTGAACAACACGAGCACCACGAAACAGTTGGTACAATATACGATCACTCCCTTTACGGTAGATGCAGGTGATGTGAACGAGTGCAGCGGGACACCTATCACGGTAGACATCTGGGTAGAGCCGACAGTAACGATAAGTGCAGTCAATGACACGATCTGTGACAACACGGCGACGAACATCGTAGTGAGCAGCAGCAACGTTACCACCAACGGCATGCGCTACACGTGGACGGTAGTAGACAACCCGGTCGTAACAGGCGAGAGCGGTTCCACGGGCAGCGGGCAGGTGATGGGAACCCCGATCATCCAGACGCTGAACAACACGAGCACCACGAAACAGTTGGTACAATATACGATCACTCCCTTTACGGTAGATGCAGGTGATGTGAACGAGTGCAGCGGGACACCTATCACGGTAGACATCTGGGTAGAGCCGACAGTAACGATAAGTGCAGTCAATGACACGATCTGTGACAACACGGCGACGAACATCGTAGTGAGCAGCAGCAACGTTACCACCAACGGCATGCGCTACACGTGGACGGTAGTAGACAACCCGGTCGTAACAGGCGAGAGCGGTTCCACGGGCAGCGGGCAGGTGATGGGAACCCCGATCATCCAGACGCTGAACAACACGAGCACCACGAAACAGTTGGTACAATATACGATCACTCCCTTTACGGT